>CAYQUX010000001.1:0-1541 GCA_964420995.1 uncultured Leptolinea sp.
TCTCATAGAATAGGTCCATTATAACCTGTGCCAGCCTTCCTGAATCATGTCTCCAGGGATTAATTGGGTCAATCAATTCGCTGGCGTAGGTGGAATATTTTTCACCAAGGTCTTCATCAATACGCACCCAGTCAACACCCTCGGGAAGACTAATATCCTGTTTCTGGTTGCAAATCACCAGATCGAAGATGCGCTGATTAAGGTGTTTTTCGATGGTACGAATATGATCGGCGGTTGAAAAACCGTCGGTTTCACCCGGTTGCGTGGCCACATTTACGATATAGAATTTTGTTGCCCGGCTGGCTCGAATGGCTTCTGAAAGATCAGGCACGAGCAGATTGGGCAGAATACTGGTGAAGAGGCTGCCCGGCCCTACGATAATCAGATCGGCGTTCAGAATGGCCTGCACAGCCGGCGGGTAGGCCAGTGGATTATCCGGTTCGAGCCAAACACGGGTAATTCGTCCGTTGGTAAGCGGGATATTGCTTTCGCCGGTGACCCGAATTTCCGATTCCTCGTCTTTGCTGGTTTTATCCGCCACCAGACGGACATCATGAAGGGTTGAAGGCAGGACGCGCCCCTGCACGGCCAGAACACGCCCAGACTCCGCCACGGCTTCCTCAAAGCTGCCGGTTATATCTGCCAGCGCGGTGATAAAGAGATTCCCCAGTGAGTGCCCGTTCAATCCGGCGCTTGCGCCAAAACGATACTGAAAGATCTGGGTCAACAATGCTTCATCATTTGACAGGGCGGTCAGGCAGTTTCGGATATCTCCCGGCGGAAGAATACCCATATTGCGGCGCAGCTCACCGGATGAACCGCCGTCATCTGCCACAGTTACCACCGCCGTCAGGTTGGTCGTGTGATTCTTTAAACCGCGGAGTAGAGCGGACAGACCCGTCCCACCGCCAATGACCACCACCCGGGGACCGCGTTCCTTCTTGCGAAATGTGCTGATCGCATCCAGAACTGGTTTCCCGGGGGTTAAATAGGGTTTCAACAAAGCCCTGTTTAATTTATATGTGCCGAATAAGATGCACGCCAGTCCAATGCCGCCAAAGATGACCGCACGCAGGGGACGTTCGAGAAAACGCAGGGACAGATATGACAGAACAGGGAGCCACCAGGTTTCCGGCGCCGTACGGTAGACATCCAGAACAAGCACGGCAAATCCAAGGCCAATCAGCATGGCACCGACCAGAATGACCAGGAGCCAGCGTTTTACACCCAGGCCGGGCACCAGCCAGCGTAGTTCTTTGACCAATTTCAAACCGGCACGTGATATCCAACTGGTGGAAGACTTATGCATAGCCATAGAAATATAGCAGGGTTCAAGATTTCAGTCAACCGACGCTACTCCTACGCACAGGGTTGCAAAGCTCCTGCCAGCCTGGTATGCGTACATCGCCGGCGCCTCGACAGGCTCGGCGACCGGGTGGATCTTTGCTGGAGGATTGAATAATCTCTCGCCTCGACAGGCTCGGCGACCGGGTGGATCTTTACTGGAGGATTGAATAATCTCTCGCCTCGACAGGCTCGGC
>CAYQUX010000001.1:1641-216350 GCA_964420995.1 uncultured Leptolinea sp.
ACCGGGTGGATCTTTACTGGAGGATTGAATAATCTCTCGCCTCGACAGGCTCGGCGACCGGGGATATCTTCCCTTGGGGATTGGATAATACTACACCTCGACAGGCTCGGCGACCGGGCATAACCTTCCTGTCAGATTAGATTATTCCCTACTATAATAATCAAATGCTTCCCGATTTTCGTGTTCGCCAGCGGGATTATCTGCTGGAAATTGCCGCCGGCCTGGCCGGTGAACTAGACCTGAAGACTCTGCTGGAACGCATCCTGGGGGTTAGTATTGAAATGCTCGCCGGGCAGGCCGGGTTGATCGCCCTGCGCTCAGATACTCAAGGCTGGAAGGTGCAGACCAGTGTGGGTATCCCTCCCGCTTTTTTGAAAGCCATCACCCCGTTGCTGGCTGACATTCCCTCTTCTGTCGAGTCAGTTGAAGCAGAGATACCGGAAATCAACCGGCTGCTCGATCACCTCACCTTCGCCGCCAGCATGGGTTTTCTGACAGGTGTTGGTCTGCCGTTAACCTCCCGCCAGAAAGTGGTGGGGGTGATCTACATCTTCCGCAGTTACCTGGGTCTTTTTTCCAAGACTGACCGCTCGCTGTTGAAAAGTTTTGCGAACCAGGCGGCCGTAGCCGTTCAAAACGCCCAGCTTTACAAGCAGGTCACCCAGGAAAAACAGCGCATGGAAGCGCTGCTCAACAATGCAGGTGATGGCATTCTCATCCTCAACCCTGATCGCAAAATCCAGGTGAGCAACGCGTCTTTTAGCCGGCTTTATGGACTGGATGCCGGTCATATACAGGGGAGGAACCACGACCAGATCATTCAATGGGCCGGGCCAACCCAGGGAGTCACCCTGGAACAGGCGGAAGCTGGGGGATGGCCGCTGACCCCTCACGCCCAGTTATATGTGGAAGGTGACCTGAAACGACAGGGCAATCAGGTGCCGCTGCCGATTGGCATTACGTACGCGCCTTTGCTGTCAGAAGAAGGCACATTGTTGAATATTATTGCCACCATCCGTGATATCACCCGCTTTCGCGAAGCGGAGGAATTGAAAAGCACATTCATCTCCATTATCAGCCATGAGTTGAAAACACCGGTCGCCCTCATTAAAGGTTATGTATCTACCCTGCGGCGTGATGACGCCCGATGGGATCGCAAGGTGGTCAACGAAAGCCTTCAGGTGATCGAAGAAGAAGCCGACCGGTTGACCGGCCTGATCGAAAACATGCTGGATGCCTCGCGGCTTCAGGCAGGCGGTGTTTCACTTAAACAATCGGATATTCTGATTCCCGATATGGTGGAACGACTGGCCAAACGTTTCCGCACCCAGACAACGAAACACACCCTGGTGACAGACTTCCCGCCTGATTTCCCGGTTATCCTGGCAGATGAGAACCGCATCCAGCAGGTTCTCTCCAACCTGATCTCCAATTCTATAAAATATTCGCCCGGCGGCAATATCCGTATTGGCGGGCAGGTACGCCCGGATCGCGTGATTATCAGCGTGAGTGATGAAGGGCCGGGTATTTCGCCCAATGATATTCCGCATGTGTTTGACCGATTCTACCGCTCACCGGAGATGTCGCGGGCCACAAAAGGCGCCGGTCTCGGGTTATACCTGTCCCGTTCAATCATTGAAGCACACGGGGGAAAAATCTGGGTTGATCCATCGCCGGAGGGAGCGCGATTCTACTTTACCCTGCCGCGAACGGCTAATGACCAGGTTTCCCGGGTATAATCCTTTCCATCCTTTTTATTGAGAGTGTTCGTTATGGCAAAAACCCAAACCATGTGTCCCCGCTGCCACCAACCTGTACTGGTTGAAATGAGACAGCTTTTTGATTTAAACACCGACCCACAGGCCAAACAGATCCTGCTTTCTGGCAACTTCAATGTGGTGCGCTGCCAGAGCTGCGGACACCAGGGAACGGTTCCCGCGCCGCTGGTGTATCATGACCCCGAAAAAGAATTGCTGCTCACCTTCTTCCCGGGTGAGCTTGGACTGCCAGTAAACGAACAGGAAAAATTGATTGGTCCGATCATCAATCAGGTGGTAAACGCGTTGCCGATGGAAAAACGCAAAGCCTATATTCTTCGGCCGCAATCCATGTTCACCTACCAGTCGATGATTGAAAAAATTCTGGAAGGCGATGGCATCACCAAAGAAATGTTGGAAGACCAGCAGAAACGGGTTGGCCTTATCCAACGACTGCTATCCACAACACCCGATTCGCTTCCGGAGGTGTTGAAAGCGGAAGAGAGTCTGATTGACGCGAATTTCTTCAGCATTCTCAATCGTCTTGTCGAAGGATCGCTGGCTCAGGGTGATCAACGCTCAGCCCGCGCGTTGGCCGGTATTCAAAAAGCTGCCCTTGAAGAGACTGAATTTGGAAAGACTCTCAAAAAACAGGCGGAAGAAACGGATGCCGCCGTAAAAGCATTGCAGGAAGCCGGCAAGGATGGGTTGACCCGCGAAAAATTGCTGGATATTCTAACCACCGCTACAAGCATGACTCAGGTGGACACCATTGTTTCCATGGCACGGGCAGGACTGGATTACACCTTCTTTGAGCAATTGACCAACAAGATTAACTCCGCTCAAGGCGATGATAAGAAGCGGTTGGAAGATTTGCGTGAACATATTTTGGAACTTACCAAAGAAATTGACCGTATCATGCAGGAAGAGATTGGTCACGCCCGCGAATTATTGAACAAATTGCTGGCCGAACCGGATGTGGAAAAAGCCACGGATGCCGCGCTGGATTCACTGACTGAGATGTTTGTTGAACTCTTACGGCAGGAAATACAATCCGCCCGGCAGCTTAATGACATGGTGCGTCTCGAAAAGCTATCCAAAATCGCCGGGGTCATTCAAAAAGCCAGCGCGCCGCCTCCTGAAATCCAGTTTGTCGAACTTCTCATGTCACTTAAAACACCGGATGAACGACAGAAAGCCATGCAGGACAACGCGGCTATGATCAACCCGGAGATGGTGTCATTGTTGAACAGCGTGGTTACCCAGAGCGAACAGCAGCAGAACCAGCCCCCGGAAGCCCTGGAAGCCTTAAAGACGATTTACCGCGAGGTTTTGAAGTTTTCGATGGAAATGAACCTGAGAAAGTAAACAACTGCGTTCAATAAAAAAAATGGGAATTGCCATTTGACTTTGAATGCAAATTAAATCCGGCGAAAAAAACGCCGGATTTTTTTATATTATGAGATCCCAATCACATTATGTGCAGTATGGCAACCTTGCCCCGGGATCATTGACTCTCCCCGAGGACAACGTCAACCACACCGGTTTTTCTTCCACGCACAACTTCCAATGTCACCTGTTCACCGGGTGATTGCGCGAATAGAGCGTTAATGTATGGATGGCTGTCATCCAGCACCTGTTCGCCAATCTTCGTGATGATGTCACCACGCTGCAAGCCAGCCTGAACGGCCGGACTGCCCTCATCCAACTGCGCAATATAGGCACCCCACTTCACTGGCAATTCGTACATCGAAGCAATATCCGGGGTTATCCACTGGTAACGAATACCCAGGTAAGGTCTCGCGAAATAACCTTTTTGCATGATCTGGTCGGCGATTGCCCGCGCGGTGTTGGCTGGCACGGCAAAACCCAACCCTTCCGCCGTTCCCGAACTTGAGCCGCTCCCACGAACCACGAGAGTATTTATGCCGATTACCTCCCCGGCCAGGTTGACCAGCGGCCCGCCGGAATTGCCATGGTTGATGGCCGCGTCAGTCTGAATCATATCGGTCAACTGATATCCGTTTCCTGAATCGAGGCTTCGGCCGGTAGCAGAAATCACCCCGACTGTCACCGTATTCTTCAGATCGCCCAGGGGAGAACCTATGGCGATGACTGTTTCCCCGGAGTTCAATTTGTCTGAGTTGCCAAGGACCGCGCTGGCCGGTATCGAACCATCCACTTTCAGAATGGCGATATCCGCGAACCTGTCTGAACCAACCAGCAACGCCGTGCGTTGTTCGCCATTGGCCATGTCTACCACCAGATTACCAACATCTTCAACAACATGGTTATTGGTGAGGATATAGCCCTGGGGTGAAATGATCACCCCGCTGCCGGAAACCTGTTCATCGGATGTCCGGCCAAAGAAATCCTGCTGCCCTCTGGTGGTACCCACCACGGTCACCACTGCCGGACCGATTCCTGCCACCGTTTTCGTGATGGCGCTTTCCATCTCTGTGGTGGAGACCAAAATTTTCTTTTCTTGTACCTGGTCTCCCACGGCGGTTACGGAAACCTGTGCCTCGGTTTGATTTTGTTGAGAAACTGCCTGATTGACCCATCCATTGGTGATAGCCACATAAACCACACCCGCCCCACCAATGATGCCCCCCAGTAAGGATGTCAGGGTGAACAGACCGATCAAGATCAGTAAAAGCAATTTATGGCGCATTCGAATACCTCGAGTATCTTTTAAGGAGTGGCCATAGGTTCACTACCTCAGCCAGTTCTTCCAATTCGGGAGTTTACTACAAATTACAAATTTTCGTTTTTTCGTGCATAAACTTCCATAACCCTCCTGGAAAAACGGAGGGTTTTAATATCTACGATACAGAAATTTGTATGCCGAAAGAATAGAAAAAAGGAACCAGGTTACTCTTCTGGATTATTCAACCGAAATCCATAACCGCGAACTGTGACCAGATAATCAAAATCCGCGTCGATCTGCGCGATACGGTCACGCAAACGGCGGATTAACGCGTCCAGCGCCTGGTCAGACACCCCCAGAGACACCTCATCGCCCCACACCTGAGAAATCAAATCAGACCGTGAAATGACTTCACCCGGGTGGTCGCTTAGAATCTGAATAACCCTGAACTGGGGTACGGAAAGAGGAGGTGTGATCTCCGAACCGCGCACCCACACCCGCCGAGAGCGTAAATCTATGCGCAACCTGCGTGTTTTCCCGTGCGTCTGTTTCATGGATGTTTCCAACGGCATGGTGGCATCTGAACTCAGGTAGATGAACGTCTGCACCATGGCAACCTGAATTTCGTCCCCATCTTTTAATAGTACCGGATCAATTAAGGATTCCCCGTTGGAAAACGTTCCGTTCTTGCTCCCCAGATCTTCCAGCAATACCCCTTCCGGAGTCAGTGAAAGTCTGGCATGAATGCGGGAAACCTGCCGGTCTGGTATCACCAGTGAACAGGTCGGATCACGTCCAATGGTCAGTTCCCTGTCTATCGACCAACGCTGCCCGCTTAATACCCCGCTCTGGGCAATGAATACCGGGGATTCTGGTACATCTCTAGGATCTAAAGGTTTCGTCATGTTTCATTCTCGAAAATGATCATTACCTACGGGGTATAATATAGCAGAAATTGCCTGTTTTTGTTATCTCGTGATGAAATGATCGTTCGACGCCGAAGAGATCATTTCAAACGGGAAGAGAAGAGAAAATTACCGCATGCCAGTCCCATTAAAAACCGGGGATGTGTTACGCGGACGCTATCGTATTCGCCGGATTATCGGTCAGGGTGGAATGGGCTGTATCTATCTGGCAGACGATATGCGTCTGGAAGGCCGCCAGACCGCCCTGAAAGAGGTTGAACACGACCGCAGTTTGCCGGAGGAGATGATCAAGGAAGCCCGTGATCAATTTCTCCGTGAAGCCACGGTGCTTGCCCGGTTGGATCATCCCAATCTCCCAAAAGTCTCGGATTTCTTTTCCGTGGGCAGCCTGGATTACCTTGTCATGGATTATATCCCCGGCAAAGACCTGCGCATGCTGATGATGGAATCACGACAGAATGGCGAATTTCTGGACGAAAACCTGGTGCTAAGCTGGGCCAATCAATTGGCGGATGCTCTTCAATATCTACATAGCCAGACTCCGCCCATCTTGCATCGTGATATTAAACCCAGCAATCTAAAGCAGACTCCCTCAGGATTACTTAAACTGGTGGATTTTGGGCTGGTTAAGGTTCTGGCGCCCGGCGAGATCACCATAACCATTCTGCAGGGCCAGGGAACAGCGTTATATACCCCTCTCGAACAATACGGCGGCGACAGCGGCCATACGGACGTACGTACCGATATTTTCGCATTCGGCTCCACACTCTACCATCTGTTGACCAACACACCACCGGCTGATGCGCGTGAACGGTTCCTGCACCCTGAAAGTCTTCCGCCCATGCAGCAGATCAACCCCGAGGTCAGTCCCCGCACAGAAAAAGCCATTCTTTGGGCGATGAGCCTTCACCCGGATGACCGGCCCAAAACGGTGAAAGAATTTCAGGAAAGTCTGCTTGGCGACCGGGTGGCATCAGTCACCCACCCCATTACAAAACCACGCCGTCCATCAGACTACCTTTCCACCAATCCGGAACGAGCCCTGCTGTGGCTATCCATTGGCTTTACAGCCTTCAGTCTTCTTGCCTCGTTGCTGCGCTGATCAATCCGCTCAAGTGGGTTTTACCGCGGTGAAAAGTACCAGACCACGCCGATCAGACTGCCAATAAAGCCCCCCACCCCCGCGAAGAATATGGCATTCCAGATTTCTGGGAAGGGTACTCCGATGGGAGTCAAACCATAGACGACCAGACCAAAGCTGCCAAACAGGGCGGTGAGTAATGAAAGCCGTACCCCCCAGCGCACGGACATGCGGTGGGATCCAATCTGGTAGAAAAGTATGACAAGCCCGATCAGCAGCAGAAGTCCGGCCAGCCAGCCCCCAAAAGATCTGGCTCTGATCTCCATGACGGAAGGTGTTGGTGATGGCGCAACGGTAGGAGACGCGGTGAGTGTGACTGTCTGCGTTGGCACCGGAGTGTCTGTTGGTTCAGGGGTAGGTGCCAGGGCGGTAACCTGCGCTCCACCTTTCTTGGTCACATCCAATCGTAAAATCTGCGATGTCAATGCAGGTTCACAAACAGCCCGCACTTCCAAAAGCCCATCGTTTTGAATGCGGAAAGATGTCCTGGCTATACCGGACACAGTGGTCGTTTCAATCTGTTGGACAATGCTATTTTCATCACCCAGTGTAAAGACAAATCTGGCAATGGTGCCGTCAGGTACCGGGTTTTGATTCTGATCGGTAATAATGCCGGTTTTCAGGGGCAGATTATCACCCACATTAAACAAGGGTACCTGGGTTGGCAAAGAGGTCGGAGAAAATGTCCCAACGGCGGAAGGCACCGCGTCCGGCAAATCCAGAGATAAGCCAATGATCTGTGCTGGATCGGGCGAGGTGACCTTATTCAAATCGTATCCAATCCCGGGAACACTGACCGGCAAAATTCCCACCGCGGGAATTTCCTGGAATAATACCCGCGCGGCGACATCAATGAATGATGGAATTTTGCTATACAACGCGTAATAGGCGGTAAGTTTGGAAATATCCGTAGAATCCAGGTAATAAGGCGCGTTGAAAGCGAATGCCACCACTTTTTTATTACGCAGCAGATCCTGGCGTTCAGACAGAACACGTTTCATCGCCAGGGAAATCGGTCTGTCGGCTGATATCTTCTGGAATGAGAATACCACCCAGTCCGCGTCGCGAATTTCTGAGGCAATCCCTTTGGATTCTGCCACTCCATTCAGCATCTGTTCCAGATCATTGAAAGAATACGATGTCATCCGACCGCCGCTGATCTGCCCGCCAGCCTGCGGTCCATAAAGTTTGAGAACAGCCTTTTGCAGACTGTCTGAATTCATGGTTACCTGTTCGGGACATTTCGGACACTGGGTACCACTGACCACATCCGTAAAGAAGATCATCCGTTCCTTCAATTCGGGCGGCCGGGCCAGCTCGGCAGTCAGTTCGGCTTCATCCGGGCTGATCAGGGTCACAGCCTGCTGGGCTACTTCAAACGCAATCGGATCATATTCGCCGAGAGTGACCAGACTGTCTCCAGATTGAAGGATCGTGTTTTCCGAAAATTCCGGGTACAGTTTGAATTTCAAAGACAGGATGCGTTCCACAGACGCGTTCACCCGTTGGGCAAATGCCTGATCTTCGCGGTATTTTTGGGAAAAGAAATCCAGGGTTTTGTTCAGTGTCTCGAACGAGTCTGCATCACCGCTGGAGATGAAGTTGTTCACGTATAACAGGTCGTTTCCTGCCAGCAACGCATTGCGGGCAATCTGTCGCCCGTCAAAAGCCACGCCGGTGGGATCAAAGAACTTTCGAATAGACTGGCTTCCCAAATCATCACTCACCAGCAGTCCGCCCGCTTCCCGCCAGGGTTTAAATTCCGGCAGTGTCATTAACTGAGGTAATGCGGTGGCGTCAAAACTTACCGGCTTGGTGGTGGCGCGAATATTTCCCTGAAACCCCTGGTACCGGATATGTGATACAGACAGACCATCTGTTATGTTTTCAACCGGATTGTTTAAATTTGTGGTACTGAAGAAAGGAGCCAGTTCGATTTGCTTTAACTGCTCCAGCGATTTCCGCACAGTGGCTACTTCTTCTTCTGCCGATCTGTCAGAACCGCCCCGACCTGGAAAATGTTTGGCGATGACCGCCATTCGGTTATATGAACCCCCATGCAGGCCGGCGATGAACTCTTTTCCCATTTCACCCACCCAGAATGGATCACCGCCGAAAGAACGAACTCCCAGGTCTTCACTGCTTGTACCCGGAGTATCCAACACGTCGAGTGAAGGGCCGATATATAGATTAAAACCCAAACGGCGCAACTCATCACCATAGGCTTCCCCGACTTTCCTGGCCAACTCAGGTTTCCAGGTGGCGCCTATTGCCATGGCATCAGGCATGGAAGATAGACCGGTTAGAATCTGGTCGTTGGGAAATAGATCACCTTCCTGAGAAATTCCCACAAATAGAGGAACAAGGAAGGAATTGGGATTCTTGGCTGCTGCATCAACACCGATCTTTTGCAACTCGTGAGTCAATTGATATGTATCGAGCGGCACAGATTCTGACGCCGGGAAATTTCCGTTGGCAGCAGATAACATGACCCCGCCGACATGTCGTTTGGTGATCAAATCATGGATGGGTGAAGCCGCTGAAACATCAACGCCTTTGAATGTCACCAGGAATAGCTGCCCGACTTTTTCTTCCGGTGACATACGTTCCAATAATTTCCGAGCGCGATCCGTGTTTGGCGGCGGGGTCGGTGATTGAGCCTTAGCCGTCTGAAAAGGCAGCAGGTTCGCCAGACAAAAAACCAGTACCACCAGCCAGTGGATGAACGTTAAGAACAGACCAGGTTTTCTGGTTTCGAAAAAAGGAACGGACATTGACAATCGGGTAACCTTAAACTTCTACAAAATAAGAATCTGCCGCCGGGTCGATCAACTCTTTGGTAAGCATTGGTTCCTGGTTTGTATAACGCGCGTAATCTATGATCTGATCACACAGGTCTCGCGGATGAGACGCCCGCGGCAGGCGCTTCCTCTTGATATACCATTCCTGTAATAAATACGCCAGACCGGGATCTGTGTATTTAACATTTTTTGTTGCGGCAACACGCTTGAAAATTTCGCGATATTCTTCATAGCTGGGATTGCGTACTTCGATCTTGTGCCGCAGCCGCCGCAGGAAGGCTTCATCCACCAGTTCACGCGGAGGCAAGTTGGTCGAGAAGATCACCAGCACGTCAAACGGGACTTCCAGCTTGCGGCCGGTGTGTAGATTTAAATAGTCAATGCGGTTCTCCAGGGGGACAATCCATCGATTAAGCAGATCACGGGGTTTGACCTGTTGGCGTCCGAAGTCATCAATCAAGAGAATACCGCCATTGGCCTTCACCTGGAAAGGCGCTTCGTAGAACTTCAGTGTGTCATCGAAAACCAGATCAAGACCATCCAACGTCAACTCACCGCCGGTCATGATGAACGGCCGCTGGATATACACCCAGCGGGGATCGCGGCGCATTCCGGCGCGCAATGTTCCCGTGCCGGCCGGCGTGACTTCTTCACGGCTGGCCAACCGGTGATTAACCGCGTCGTACAGCTTGATCACCTGCCCATCCACATAAATGGAAAATGGGATGTAAATCGATTGGTTGAAAAGCATCTCGCCGATCAGTTTGGCGATACTGGTCTTGCCATTTCCCGGAGGGCCGTAAAGAAAAATGGACGTATTGGAATTGATGGCTGGCCCGAGTTGGCCAATTATCCGTTCGGAAAGTACCAGGCTGGAGAACCCTTCCATCAACATGGTATGGGTAACCTGAATTTTTCGCCGGGTTTGTTTACGGCAGGCTTCAATATAATATTGCAATTGCACCGGAGCGGGTCCGGCGTACTGGCAACGATCCAGCGCCTCACGCGCCCGGTTGATCCCGGTACCGGTGATGGCAAACAGGTAAGCGCCTTCTCCCAGCCCCACCTGAGAAGAACGCACTTCCACAAGTTTGTCGCGCTTGAGCGTTTCCATCAGAATATCCACCACACCGGTAAAAGGCAGGGCGATCTCTTCCGCAATCTTAAACCCTGACATATACCCCTGGAAATACATGATCTTCAGGATCAAATCCTGAAGCCAGAGGGCGGGGATACCCGTATCTTCTATGCGGGATATCGGTGGCGGGATAAACACCGCTGAGGATTCGTGTCTTGCCGGGGCGGATGTCTGGGGTTGATTCGGTGCTGGAGCTTCCATATTCACTTTCTCCCTTCCTCCTGAGAATAGCCCGCTGCTGAGAGAGGAAGTATCAAGGTATGTATTATCTTGAATGATTATAGCATCGCAGGCAATTCCACTCAATTAACAAATCATTATCAATACTTGCCAGTTCTCACACGCGCCCGTATAATGCTGCGCATGAACGTTACTTCCATTATCCCTGTATTTAATGAAAAAGCCACCATTGAAGAGATCATCCGGCGGGTTAAAGCGGTCAATATCGTCAGTGAAATCGTCATCGTGGATGACGGTTCAACAGACGGCACCCGTGATATTCTGGCCGGGTATAAAGATGACCCTATGGTTAAAGTGTTCTTGCACGACAAGAACAAGGGCAAAGGCGCGGCCGTGCGTACCGGCATTCAATCAGCCACCGGTGATGTGCTGATTATTCAGGATGCCGACCTGGAATATGACCCGCGTGATTACCCCGCGCTAATGAAACCACTTCAGGAAGGGATTGCCGACATCGTTTACGGGTCGCGTTTCCTGGGCGGAGCTCGCAGACCCATCCTTTACTGGAACATGGTGGCCAATAAGATTCTAACCTTCATGACCAATATCATGTACAACAACATCCTGTCGGACATGGAAACCGGTTACAAAGTTTTTTACCGGGAGATGGTGAAGGATATTCCTCTGCACTCACGCGGATTTGAATTCGAACCGGAGTTCACCGCAAAGGTTTTGAAACGAAACTTCCGCATATTTGAAGTACCCATTACCTTCAATCCTCGAGAATATTCAGAGGGAAAGAAAATCAAAGCCTGGGACGGTTTTATTGCCGTTTGGACACTGATCCGCTACAGGTTTTCAGATTAGGTGCAACATTTCTGCAGAAAGAAAAGCCGGCTGTACGCTATATGTCAGCCGGTTTTTTTTATTAGTTTTTTCCCTTCTCGTGGATTCTGATAAGACGTAACCTGTGAATACCATGCCCCAATCACAATCGTTTCATCTTTTCAAAAAAATTTTGTTTAATTCCTCCGGCCTGGTATCGCTGATCAACCGATCAACCATGTCAAAGACAAATGCAGACCTGGCGAGACTTACCAGAATAATAATGGGTTCATTTTTTTATGTCTTGTATTGATTTCTTTAAAAACTCCCACAATTTATCTAAGAGACGGTTTCGTAATTCATTTTCACCAACATAGGTTGAGATGATCAATGATCGTTTTACTGTGAAAAACCTGCGGGACAGCAGAATGTCAAGAGATTACGTTATTAATCTTTAGGTCAAGACTGGTCATTTTGTGTATTATTGTTTTCTAATGGATAAACTCGTATTGATCAGACCTTCCAAAAGGCACGAACAGGCTGCCTTCGATTACCTCAAGGAACACATTGACTCTGGGGAATCCCATCTGCATGGCAGTTCGATGTTCGAAACCATGGGTTCTTATGATACATGGCTGGAACACCTGACCGCTGTGTCCAGGCCGGCGACTGTCCCGCAGGGTTGGGTGGTTTCCAGCACTTTCTTCGCCATTCGGGAAAATGATGGACGGATTATCGGGATGCTGGATATTCGTCACGAATTGAATGATTTTCTGCGCAATTATGGCGGGAATATCGGTTATGGTGTGCGCCCATCAGAACGTAGAAAAGGATACGCCACATGCATATTACAGATGGCGCTTGAATTTTGTCGGGAACTTGGGTTGCGGGAGGTTATGGTATCGTGCTATAAGGAAAATGTTGCCTCACGAAAAACCATTCTCAAATGCGATGGCGTGTTGGAACGTGAATTCACACATTCAGACGGACAGGATGTCCAGGTTTTCTGGATCGAGTTGTAAACCCGGTACTTGTTACGATTTTCCTCGCAGGTTAACCAAAACCACACCAGCAATAACCAGTGCCATGCCAGCCAACATCTTCAAGGTAATAACCTCACCAAGGAAAAACCACGAGAAGAGCGCGATTTGCACCAGCATGGTGCTGCTGATGAGATTCGCTTCGAAAGCCGTCAAACGCTTAAGGGCGATATTCCAAACTGTAAACGCAATCGTGGTGTTTAGCAATGAAAGAAAAATCAGGATACCCCATACCTGCAAGCTGATCGCGGGGATCCATTGAAGTGCGCCAGAACCGGCTGTCAAAAGAATGGAACCGATGCCCATGGGAATGCCGGTAACCAGCAGGACAGGATAGGTGCCTTCTTTCATGATCTTTCTAGTCCAGACAGATCCAATGGAATTTGAGAAAAGTGTGACACAGGTAAAAAGCAGACCCAGACCTGAAATAACCCCGATTTCTATGGGAAGGAAAAAAACCAGCGCCCCGACAATGGTGATTCCCATGCCGAAAATTTGATTGCGATTTAACGTTTCCTTCAACCACACCCAGCCCAACAGGGCTACGATAACCGGCCCCATATTCGTAATAAGGCTGATGGTGGTATTGGGTAGATATGTCATGGCCAGGAAAAGACAACCCTGGTTGAGCGGATAGGTCAAAACACCCAGAATGGCCAGGTTTATCCAATCCCTGCGTCGTAATTCACGCACGGATTGCAAAGCTGATCTTGTAAGCAGCCAGGGCAGCATGAACATGAACGCCATGATGTAACGCAATCCGGCAAACGGCAGCGCCGGAATCTCATTCAAACCGATCTTGATCACCACAAAACTGGATGACCAGATAACAGTCATAACGACTGCCATGATAACTGCGTTGCGCTTCGTTGGAATCCCTTTGAACATGGCGTTAATGTACCTCTCCTGTGGACCTGTAAAGTACTATTCTACTTGTACCAGGAATTATGGATCATCCCCAATTACTGGCACGATTTGATTCAAAAAACGAACAGGATAAAAAATGGGAACCGTTTAATTATTACTGCGTAGATTTACCAATACCGCCCCTCCCATCACCAGCGCCATTCCTGCTGCCATCTTCCAGGTTATTACGTCACCCAGGAAAATCCATGAAAGGATGGCTATCTGGATTAACATGGTATTGTTGATGATATTGGCCTCAAACGCGGTAAGTCGTTGCAGGGATGTGTTCCACAGGGTGAATGCCAGCGCGGTATTGATCATCGCGATATAGATCAAGATTCCCCACATGGAAGGTCCAATCTGCGGAAGCCATTCCCAGGCGCGCGACGTCACAAACATGACCAGGGATCCAATTCCCATGCAAACACCGGTAAAAACCAGTACAGGGTATGTCCCCGCGCGCAACACTTTACGCCCCAGCACTGAATTGAAGACATTCGCCATCAAAGTGACCAGAGACGCGATCAACCCGGGAATCGATAGATTACCGGCCTGTAAAGGGAGAAAGAAAACCAGGGCGCCTGAGAGTAAAACCAGCATTCCCAGATATTGAATGCGGTTAACCCGCTCGTTTAATATCAAACCACCCAGCAAGGCAATAAAAACCGGACTGAAATTCTGCAGCAGGCTGACCGTGGTATTAGGCAGATAGGATAGCGCGACAAACAGTCCGCCTTGATTCAGAGGATAGGTCAACAGAGCCAAACCGGTAAGAACCAGCCAGTCTTTCCACCCCAGTGCTTTAATAACCTGTCGAGTCGGTTTTCTGAATAAAAACGGCAGCAAGACAAGAAACGCCAGTGAATATCGCAGGGCGGCAAAGGGCAGTGCCGGTATTTCCCGTAAACCAATCTTGATCAGGATCCAACTGGTCGACCAGATGGTGGTGACCAGAATGGCGATAAAGATGGCTTTACGCCTCGATGGAAGAGAGGTCAGCATGATTCCCCTGGTCAGCTTCTGATGGGCGAATATCCCGGATGTTCAGTTGAAAAGAAACCTGGCCATTAAAATCGTTTAACTCAAAATGATAAACAATATCAATTTTTTCCGGCATGCAATCCATCCAATCACCCATCCGGAATGCGACGCCATCCATGGAGACACCTTTATCTTCCGCCACGGTCAAACGCAGGTGATTTTTCTCATGCCCGATACGGTTTTTCCGGTTTACGCGTAATCCTCGGGTCATGAAGACGGGTTTCGGATTTTCGTTGCCAGTTGGTTCCATTTTCTGTAGAAGAGAGATCAAAGGTGCCTGTAATTCATTTAATCGCACTTCTGCGTCATATTGGATGGTTGGGACCAGATTCTCAGGATTCAACCGGCTTGATGCAATTTCCAACAGCCTTGCTTTCAACAGTTCCCGGGATTCGTTTCGCACTGTAAAACCTGCCGCTTTACTGTGCCCTCCGTGCCTGACCATCAAGTCCGCACATTCATCCAATGCCTGGGTGATATGAAATTCATCAATACTGCGGCAGGATGCCCGCGTGAATTCCTCACCTATCACCCCGACAACCGCGGGCCGGTAGTGACTTTCCACCAGGCGAGCCGCCACCAGTCCCACGATACCCGAATGAAATTCCTCCTCAGATCCGAACGCGATCAGAATGGGAAGTGACTCAATATCAGTCAACTGTGTTTCGGCGAATTGCTGGTTTTGGATGGTGTGATCCTGCCGGTCTGTATTCTGTTTTTGAAGTTTCTGCGCCAGCAAGCCTGTTTCCGCTGGATCATTGTTCAATAACAACTGCAACGCGTCCAATGCTGATTCCATACGCCCCGCCGCGTTCAAACGAGGCCCCAGTTTGAATCCAATATCGGCGGCTGTCAATGCGCCGGGCCGTTTGATATCCGCCACACCCATAAGAGAATAAATCCCCTGCCTGGGAGATGTCTGCAGACGGCGAAGACCTTTCCTTACAAGTGTGCGGTTTTCTCCGGTAAGGGGGGCAATATCAGAAACTGTTCCCAGGGCAACCAGGTCGAGCCATTGCCCGGTTTCTTCCAAATTCAACCCCTTTGCTATGTACAGGGCTTCAGCAATTTTGTAGGCAATGCCAACCCCGGCCAATTCTTTGTAAGGGTATTCATCCCCTTCCTGTTTGGGGCAAATGACAACATCTGCTGCCGGAACGGCTCCAAGGGGATGATGGTGGTCGCTGATGATCAATTTGATCCCCAGCTCGCGGGCAAGATCCGCTTCTCTGTTCGAACGAATTCCACAATCCACCGTGATCACCAACCGGGCATTCTTTTCCTTCAATTCCCGTAAAGCGTCTACGTTAAGTCCATACCCTTCATCAAATCGATTGGGAATGTACGGGCTGACGATGCCGCCCAGAATTCGTATGGCCTGAACAAGCAATGCGGTGGCCGTTACGCCATCCACATCATAATCGCCGTAAACCACAATCCCTTCATTGGCAGAAATGCTATCAAGGATCGTATCAACGGCTTCCCGCATTCCTTTCATGGAAAATGGATCATGTTCGTCGGCTGTTCCCAACAGAAAATCCCGGGCTTTTTCAGCCGTGTCATATCCACGGGTATAAAGAACCTGCCTGAAGGCAGGAGGATACTCTTTAAGCCGCTCCTCGACATCAGGCGTGATCAAATCCGGCGCGATCCAGCGCTTTTGTTTTCTACCGTTATTCAATTGAAGTTCTGCCATTATGAATCCCTGTAAATCCGCGGTAATCGGGCTGTCAACCCGCAAACAACTTCATACGCGATGGTCCCCCATTTCCGGGCGATCGTCTCCGCGCTGATCAGGTTCCCACCCTGCCTGCCAATCAATACGACTTCATCGCCAAGCCTGGCTTCGGGGATGTCATCCAGGCTGACCATACATTGATCCATACAAATATTTCCAATGACTGGCGCGTATTTCCCCTGGATGAGCACATGGTTGCCATCCACCCGGCGGAATCCATCGGCATATCCAACAGCAATGACTCCCACCCGCTCTGATTTGGTGGTGGTATAGCGGTGACCATAACTGATACCGCAGCCTGTTGGAATGGTCTTGACCGAGATCAAGCGGGTTTTCCATTCAAGAACGGGTTGAAATCCGTCCGGCAAGGGCGCATCCGGGGCAGGATTGATGCCGAACAGGGCAATCCCCGGGCGAACCATATCAAAACGGGCTGCCGGAAAATAAAGTGACGCGGCGGAATTTGCGGCGTGAACCAATGGGGGCATCAAGCCGGCTTGCCTGACTTCGATCAGGAAGCGGTTGTATCGGTCCAGTTGTGCCTCAGTTGTACCGGCATCCAATTCGTCGGCACGGGCGAAATGGGTGAAAAGTCCGTCCACCTGTAACCCGGGCAGGCTTTTCAGCAATTTTAGGAAATCCAGACCTTCTTCTACCGGAACACCCAGACGGTTCATCCCGCTATCCACTTTGGCATGGATGTGGACTTTTCCTCCAAGACGAACCGCTTCCTCGGAAAAGCCTCTGGCTGTCTGCGCATCGGTCAAACTGACCGAGATATCCTCGGATAAAACAAAAGGAACATGTTCCGGCATGGCGCCACCCAGTACGAGTATCTTTCCATGAATCCCCTTACGCCGGATACGGAAGGCTTCCTCTGTACGGGCTACACCACAAATCGCGGCCCCGCCCTGTAAAGCTGCGCGGGCTACCTCTGCCAGACCATGCCCGTACGCATTCGCTTTGATGACAGGCATCACCGGTCTTTCGGTGATCTCTTTCATTTTGGCAATATTTTGTTTATATGCCCCCAGGTCAATTTCAAGCCAATCTGTATGATCATTGATTATCATGTGCGGTAGTATATCCACTGGTAGAAGATAACGCAAGCGTTCCTTCAGGTATAATCCCCGTCTCGGATGATTTCTTGAAATGGAACTCTTTAGATGAGCGAATCCAGCCAGTTTTCCTACGAATTGACCGCATGCGAAGGCGCCGCCCGCGCCGGTGTATATCACACCCCGCACGGCGATATTCCCACGCCCATTTTCGCGCCGGTGGGAACGCAGGCTACAGTAAAAGCCGTAACCCCGGCGCAATTGAATGAACTGGGCGCCTCATTGGTGTTGAGCAACACCTACCATCTCTACCTACGCCCGGGCGCTGACCTGGTGGCTGAGATGGGCGGCCTGCACAAGTTTATGCAGTGGCCGGGGCCTATTCTCACCGATTCGGGTGGTTTTCAGGTTTTCTCTCTGGCGGCCATCCGTAAAATTGACGCGGATGGAGCCACGTTCAAAAGCCACATCGACGGCTCAATGCACCGATTGACTCCCGAGAAATCCATCGATATTCAGCAAAAGCTGGGAGCGGATATCATCATGGCTTTTGATGAATGCGCTCCTCCACGCGACCGGCAATACAATGAAGAAGCGCTGGAACGAACCACCGCGTGGGCGGAACGCTGCCTGCGTGCCAAAACGCGCGAAGATCAGGCGTTATTTGGAATTGTTCAGGGAGGCGTGTTCGAAGACCTGCGCAAACGTTCCGCAGAGTGGACAGCCAGCCAGCCGTTTGACGGTCTTGCCATTGGCGGGCTTTCCGTCGGTGAAAGTAAAGCTGAAATGCACACTGTTCTTGAAACCGTGATGCCGCTTCTGCCTTCTGGTAAACCCCGGTATTTGATGGGTGTCGGATCACCAGAAGACCTGGTCAATGGCATATTGCGTGGAATCGATATTTTCGATTGCGTTCTTCCCACCCGATTGGCACGCCATCAATCTGCCATGACGTTACGCGGCAGGGTAAACATGTTGAACGCAGTTCACATTCACGACCCCAATCCAATCGATGAGACCTGCGATTGTTACGCCTGTCAGAATTTCAGCCGGTCGTATATCCGTCACCTCATCTCGGCACGTGAAATGCTGGCTTCCACCCTGATCTCCATTCATAACCTGCATACACTGATCCGGCTGGTAACCCTGTGCAGGCAGGCGATCATTGAGCAGCATTTTTCCACCTTCGCGCAAGAGTTTTTATCGCAGTACAATCATCCTAAAAAGTAGTATCCTCAGAGGAAACCATGACCATCTTTCAAGCCATCATTCTGGGAATCGTGCAGGGATTGACAGAATATCTGCCTGTTTCAAGCTCCGCGCATCTGGTGATTGTCCCGTACCTGCTTGGGTGGAGTTTCCCGGCGGATCAAACGTTTGTTTTCGATGTTCTGGTCCAACTGGGCACTCTTGTAGCCGTGATTGTCTACTTCTGGAAAGACCTGCTTGGCATTTTGGCCGCCTTTTTCAAAGGTATTGCCTCGCGCCAACCGTTTGCCACTGTTGAATCCCGAATGGGATGGTTGATCATCCTGGCATCCATTCCGGGCGGGTTGGCCGGAGTCTTCATCAAACCTGTAGTGGAAGAAGCCTTTGGCAATCCTTTAGCGGTGGCTTTCCTGCTCTTTTTCACAGCCATTCTACTCGTAGTGGCAGAATGGATTGGCCCCAAAACACGCGATTTTTCATCCACCAATTGGGTGGATGCGCTGCTGATCGGAATCGGTCAGGCTGCAGCCATCTTCCCCGGTATCTCCCGTTCGGGTGCCACTATTTCTGTGGGGCTTATGCGTGGATTAAAACGAACCGACGCGGCAAAATTCTCTTTTTTAATATCAATTCCCATCATGTTGGCCGCCGGTCTTTACAGCGCCCTTGATTTGCGGGATATCACCGGCCTGTCCACCTTCCTGCCAGTTATCATCATTGGGACCCTGGTCGCGGCCATCGTGGGATACCTTTCCATCAAATGGCTACTGGCTTTTCTCAATCGCCGGTCACTTTCTTATTTCGCCATATACTGTGCTTTGGTGGGAGCTCTGGTGCTGGTTGTCTCATTCCTTCGGTAGTAAACGCATTCTTGGGTTGATTCTTGTGGCATTCACGCTGGCCGCGTGCCAGAACCGCGCAGCCCGGGATGTCTCTTTGCGGGTTGAACTTTCACCAACCTTGAAGTACCTGTCACCGGCCATACAGGCTTGCGCCCTTCAATCCGATGGGTTGCACATCATTCTGGAAGAGAAACCGGCCAGCGAAATGGGAAAAACCGGTGCCAATGTCTCTCTGGTCTGGGGTGACAGGCAGCTACCCGCTCCGGCTCAAGTTTTCCGCCTGGGTTCTGACCGGCTTGTCTTTTCTGCGCACATTGATAACCCTCTGAAAAGTCTGGATCATAATCAGGAGTCGCTTTTGTACCGGGCAGGTTACTCCACATGGGGTGATGCTCTTAAACAACTTTGCCCTGACTGTACTGCGTCTGAAGCATACCTGGCGCAGCCTGTTGAAGTTTGGCATTACCCGCAGGCAGGAGACATTGGCCCCCTGGTTCGCGATCTCATACCGGAAATACAATCTTCGAACCTGGGGCAAGTCTGGATCACCCCAACTGCAGAAAACCTGGCCTCTGCCATCACGAACAATCCGGCAGCCGTCGGGTTTCTACCGGCCAGATGGTTGAATGAAAACCTCAAGGAAGTCTCCCTGACAGGTATTGATCCTGCCAGACAGGATATTCCTGTTCTGGCGGTTACACCCGGCCGCCCTCTGGAAGAGACCCAGAAATGGCTCCATTGCCTGCAATCCACATATAACAATTGAGATAGATAATTCTCTATGGGGGTGCAATTTAGCACGTATACTGGAAAACGCCAAAATCATGTTCTTTAGACATGTAATTGTCCCACTGGAATCCCGCTTTCTTGACTTTTAGAACAATAATGCTATACTGATACAATCAACGCACAGGAGAGAAAAATGGCCCGCAAATCTGGCACAACTGATTCAAACGCGAATATTCCCATGCCGTCCGCGATGGACGAAGCCCGCCGGGCAGTTCTTGAAAAGGCTTTAACCGATATCACCAAACGATACGGTGAAGGTTCCATCATGCGCATGGGTGAAGCCCATCATATGACAGTGGAGGCCATCCCCACCGGTTCACTCTCTCTGGATATCGCCCTGGGTGTGGGTGGGATTCCCCGTGGCAGAATCACTGAAATTTTCGGCCCCGAATCTTCCGGAAAGACCACCATCTGCCAGCACATAGTGGCCGAAGCCCAGAAACTGGGCGGCACGGCTGCCTATATTGACATGGAGCACGCGCTGGATCCCGTATATGCCTCGCATTGCGGTGTCAATGTAGATAATTTGCTCATTTCCCAGCCGGATACCGGTGAACAGGCGTTGGAGATCGCGGAAACGTTGGTGCGCTCCGGAGCCGTTGACCTGGTCGTTGTTGATTCCGTGGCCGCCCTGGTTCCACGCGCGGAAATCGAAGGTGATATGGGTGATGCCACCATGGGTATGCAGGCGCGTTTGATGTCACAAGCCCTCAGGAAATTGTCCGGCGCCATCAGCCAGACGAAAACAGCCATGATCTTCACCAATCAACTGCGCCAGAAGATCGGCATCATGTTTGGCAATCCCGAGACTACACCGGGCGGACTCGCGTTGAAATTCTACGCTTCTGTCCGCCTGGATACACGCCGCATCCAATCCATCAAGTCAGGTGCGGAAATCACCGGTAACCGCACGCGCGTTCGCGTGGTCAAAAACAAGGTCGCGCCCCCGTTCCGAACGGCGGAATTTGACATCATGTACAACCAGGGCATCTCCAAAGCAGGCGATATTATCGATCTGGCCACGCAGCTTGAGATCATCACCAAACGCGGAGCCTTCTTCTCCTATGGTGATGTCCGTCTCGGCCAGGGTCGTGAGAATGCCAAAGAATTTTTGCAGCAAAATGTCGAACTCTCCCAGGAAATTGACACGGCTGTCAGACAGCGTGCCATGGGTGGTGATGTACCACTGGCGTTAAGCGGTGATGACGAAGGTTCCAATCAAGAAGAATAGCCGCGTTGTTGCGGCATTGGTATGCCTGGCGTTTCTTTCAGGGTGTACTGGAATTCGCGTCGGTGAAGATGAGGCGGCTCTCTTCATTCCCCCAACTGCGGCCGTTACGGCCACTCCAATAGCCCCGGCGACAGTCGCGATCCAGGGATTTGCGGTAACCGTCGAACCCACCCGGCAGACTGGCTGCAGCAATCTCTTGGCATATATTAACGACCTGACCATACCCGACGGCACCATCTTCGCGCCGGGTGATGTTATTGATAAACGCTGGGTTGTCGAAAACCAGGGTACCTGCAACTGGACTTTTCTCTATACACTGCGTCTTACAGGCGGCGAACCGATGGGCGCGCGAACAGAACAGTCGCTCGTGCCTGCCCTGGCAGGAAGTCAGACTGTTATCCGTATTCAATTTACCGCGCCAACAGAACAGGGCAAATATCGGTCCGCCTGGCAGGCATATACCCCGGAAGGTATCCCCTTCGGCGATCCCATCTTTATCGTCATCGAAGTCATCCCCAGGGTTATACCAACCCCACAATCTTAAACCGGGTAAAATTACGGTGTGAACGAAATCAAATCCTGGCAGTGGCTGGTTATTGCAACCGGTCTGTTAACCACCCTGCTTTGTATTGTCTTCGCGGCTTTTCTGACGATCCAAAATATTAGTCAGAGTCGGGCGCTTCAGGGAGATTTTGTCGCTCAGGCAGCCTCCCCCGTTGATGATTCTGCCAATCAGCCCGTCATTAACCCGACCAAAACGCCATTTCTACCGCTACGATTTCCCACATCCATCAGTTTTCTTTTCCATCCGACCATCATACCGGCAGAACCGGTTATCGAAACAGTCGAGCCGCCTCAGCCGGAACCCAATCCGCAGGTTGATACCCTCCCTGACAGCTATATGATCGATGGTGTGACAACCAATCCCCAGTGGTTCACTCTGGATTGCGAGGCTCGCACGGCGGTGGACTGGGCTTCCTTTTTTGGTATTGGTATTGACGAAAATGAATTTCTCGGACGTTTGCCGCATTCAGATAATCCCGATCTGGGGTTTGTCGGTCGATTTGACGATCTACAGGGACAGCTTCCTCCAAACTCATATGGGGTGCATGCCGACCCCATTGCCAACCTGCTCAACGAGTACGGCGTTAGCGCCCGTTCCGGCAAGGGTTTCTCCTGGGATGATATTCGTACTGAGATTTCCTCCGGTAGGCCGGTGATCGCCTGGGTGATTTTCAATACAGTCCCGGGTTATTCCGTCCCGTATGTCGATTCAGCTGGCAATACCACCATAGTGGCTAATTATGAACACACAATAATCATCACCGGGTACACACCGGATACAGTGTTTATTTCTGATAATGGTCGCTATTATACAAGAGCACTCCAGGTGTTTCTTTCATCCTGGAGCGCTCTGGGTAATATGGCTATTCTGGCCGGAAACTAGGTTTAGGTACCTTCCTGCCAGGAGTTGAGGTATTTCACCTGTTCATCAGTCAGGGTATCAATGACAATGCCCATGGAGAGTAATTTTAGACGGGCGATTTCGGCGTCAATTTCCTCGGGAACGCTGTAAACGTTCTTTTGCAGTTTGGCATGGTTTTTCACCATGTATTCCGCGGAAAGTGCCTGATTGGCAAATGACATATCCATAACGCTGGCAGGATGTCCTTCGGCGGAGGCCAGGTTGATCAGGCGGCCTTCACCAAGGATATGGATCTGCCGGCCGTCTTTGAGTTCGTACTGGTCAACATACGGGCGGGCCAGCTTCTTGGAAACGGCCATTTTTTCCAGCGCGGGGATGTTGATCTCCACATTAAAGTGACCGGAGTTGGAAACAATGGCGCCATCTTTCATTACAGCAAAGTGGGGTTCATCGATCACATTCAGGTCACCGGTTACCGAGCAGAAGAAGTCACCGATCTTTGCCGCCTCGATAATGGGCATCACGCGGAAACCATCCATGACAGCTTCAAGGGCTTTCAACGGATCCACTTCCGTGACAATAACATTGGCGCCCATGCCACGCGCGCGGTTGGCCAGACCACGTCCACACCAGCCGTAACCTACCACCACGAAGACCTTGCCAGCCAGCAACATATTTGTGGCGCGGATAATGCCATCGATGGTGGATTGACCGGTTCCGTAACGGTTGTCAAAGAAATGTTTGGTCATGGCGTCGTTCACGGCAATAACCGGGAATGACAACGCTTTATCGGCAGCCATGGCGCGAAGGCGGATAACACCGGTGGTTGTTTCTTCTGTACCGCCCAGAATTTCAGGTAACTGGTCACGATGTTCTTTATGCAGGGTGGAAACCAGATCGGCTCCGTCATCCATGGTGATCTGAGGTTTGTGGGCCAACGCCGCGTTCAGGTGGCGGTAGTAGGTGGCATTATCTTCACCCTTGATGGCATAAACCGGTATCTCAAAATGAGAGATTAATGAAGCGGCTACATCATCCTGGGTGGAAAGGGGATTGGACGCCACCAGCACCAGGTCTGCCCCGCCAGCCTGCAGTGTGCGGGCCAGGTTTCCTGTTTCTGCCGTTACATGCAGACAGGCTGACATGCGTACACCGGCCAGGGGACGCTCTTTGGCAAAGCGTTCGCGAATGGATCGCAGCACAGGCATTTCACGTTCGGCCCATTCGATACGCCGTCGGCCGCCCTCGGCCTGGCTCATATCTTTAACATCATAGTTTGACATGCAGTTTCCTCCAATTAGAAATCAACTTTTCAGGTATCAACTTTTCAGCAGGGCATCCAGCGCGCCCTGGTCATCAAAACGTGTACGATAGCGTTTCACATATTCAGCGGGGGTGTAGCATTGGTTTTGCGTGCCGCGTTGTTCAAGGCAATACGTGGCTGATAACGCACCCATCTGGCCGCAGGTCTGCCAGTCCAGGTCGAGTGTGAGACCACGCAGGAAGCCGCCCCGGAAAGCGTCACCCACTCCAGTGGGATCAAGGATCTGGTCGGGCGGGAACACCGGAATGGTGTATTTGCGACCATCGGCATAGACCAGCGCGCCATCCTTTCCCTGCGTGATCACCATAAAGCGCACGCATTTCTGAATTTCAACCGCCTTCATGCCAATTGCGTTTTGCAGGAGTTCAAATTCATAATCGTTGCAGAAAAGGCTGTCCGCGCCATCGACACCTTCGGACAGGGATTCTTTATCCATACGGACTATTTGCTGGCTGGGATCATACAGGTAGGGCAGATTTAGTTCTTTACATTCCCGCGGGTATTGCACCATGGCCAATGGATCATTCGGAGAAATGACCACAAGCGAAATATCACTTCGGTCAATATCATTCAGGCTCAATTCAGCGGCATTGGCCATCGCGCCAGCATAGAAGCTGGCGATTTGCGCGTTGGATTTGTCTGTATTGGCAAAGAAAGAGGCTGTATATTTTCCATTGATAACTTTAACCAGATGGGTATCAACACCGTGATCTTCCAGCCATACCCGATAGTCGCCGAAATCTTCACCAACCGTTGCCAGCAAACGGGTTTTTCCGCCAAGCAGAGCAAGGTTAAAGGCAATATTGGGCGCGATACCGCCCCGCTGCTTGACCATGGCGTCAACCAGGAATGAAAGACTGATTGTTTCAAGTTTTTCCGGGATAATATGGTCCCGGAAATAACCCGGGAAACTCATTAAATAGTCAAATGCCACGGACCCGGTACATAGAATGGTCATCGAAAACCTCGAATACATTGGAGTAAGGACACATGCAAATACGCCCTCATGGAGAGCGTGTAATGCCGCGCAAGTATATCATGACTGTATCTGATATGAAAAACAAGACTCTTATCAGGCAGTGATTATGCGGTTTCTGCCTTCAGCTTTGGCCTGATACAACGCCTTATCGGCGCGAAGAATGATGTCGGTTCCGGAATCGCCGTGATCCGGGTATATGGCCACTCCTATTGAAATGGTGACCTGCCCCAGAGGCTTACCATCATACATTAATTCAAGAGAATGAACTGTCTGTCTGATCTCTTCCGCCCGATTCCGGGTTACCGATAAGTCCGCCTCCGGCATAATTACAACAAATTCTTCTCCGCCGAACCGGCATACAATATCTTCAAAACGCACCTTTGAATGAAACGTGGAACTCAAAGTTTTTAGAACATGGTCTCCCGCGTCGTGGCCAAATGTATCGTTAAATTTCTTGAAATGGTCGATATCCATCATTAGTAAACCCAGTGTTGATTTCTTGCGGCGCGCTCTGGGAATTTCCCTGTCAAGCGTTTCTTCCATGTACCGCCTGTTGAAAACACCGGTTAACGGATCTCTGATGGATTGATTTCGTAAAGTTTCTCGCAATTTTATATTGGAAATAGATAAGGCAAAAATTTCAGAAAAGTTTTGGGACAATTCCAGGAGGCCATCATCATCTGTTAGACCGGTAGGCCACTCAACATGTATCAGCCCGAGAAGGTCTCCAGATGCTGTCATGGGGACATCCATGTAGCCGCCTGAGAAACCCTCTATTATATGGGCACAATTAATGGCCGAAGAAACATCTGCCACCAGAATTGCCTGGCTTCTCCGAAGTGCCCAACAGTCTTCCGTTGGAAAAATTGAATCGCAACTCAACGGGTCTCCCCAGTTGGCTGTGTTTTCTACCATGTTTGTCGTCTGTCCGATCGTGAAGACGCCTCCGCGAGTTCCCGGAAATAGCCGTGGACCGTATTGCTGGATTACCGCGTAGGCTTCAGAAATTGATGTGCTTACCTGAAGCATTTCCGTCATATCTCGCAGCAGGTTGGCAGTCTCATCCCTTTTTTCAAGGCGTTTGACCCATAATTCCATTTTTTCGGTAGCCGCTTTCAAATCCAGTTCGGCTTTTTTTCGGGCGGAAAAATCTTCAAACAGGATTAATAGATTCATTTCTCCCGCCTCAGTAAATGGAGCACAAAACATATCCATCCATATTTCCTTGCCAAATGAAGAAATATAAAAGAATTCGCTTGAGACTGACGCTTTCTTCTCAATAACCTCGGTCACCATATCGATGAGGCCGTATTTCTTCCAGGATTCAAGATCTCGGAAGTTTTGAGACATCAGTATTTCGGGGTTTGCCCCAAGAATGACTCCTGCCGCGGGATTGGCGAGCACACATTGCCCGGATGCTTTATAAATACTAATCCCGATAGGGGAGGTGTCCAAAATAGCCTGGTTAAAGCGTAACGCATCAGCAATGCGGATTTGTGTCTGACGTTTTTCTGTTATGTCTTCTTTCACAGCCACAATGTGAATAATTTTTCCATTTTCATTAACCACCGGGGAAATCGATGCGCTTTCCCAGTAAATGTCACCATTTTTCTTCCGGTTGCAGAACTCCCCTGTCCAGGTTTCACCTGATAGGATAGTCTGCCAGAGCTGTCGGATTTCCTGGCGATTCCTTTCTCCTGTTTTAAGTATGCGGGGATCTTCTCCTAACGATTCATCGAGTGTGTACCCGGTTACTTCCGTGAATTTCGGATTCACATATTCGATCTTCCCGGCAATGTCAGTGATCACAATGGATACCGGACTTTGTTCAACCGCCATGGAAAGCGATTGATATCTTTCCTCGGTTTTCATCCGGCTGGTATTATCATGGATCATTGCGATAACCATGTTTCTATTGTGGTATTTGATCTTTCCCGTATAAACACCCACATTCCTGACCTCTCCCATACAGGTCTTATGGGTGGTTGTGTAATAATCCGATTTATCAGCAACAGCCATCTTCAAATTGGACAGCGTTTCACTTAAAGGTCTGGGATTGATCTGCCCTACGTTCATTGACACCAATTCATCAAAGGAATACCCGTAGAATTTGCACGCGGCAGGATTGGCATATTCCATAGTACCCGTTTGCGGATTTATTATCAGGGTTACAATATTCACATTATCAAAAAGATGCTCATCTACATCTTTCTCATTTGAGTCAACAGGTTTTTTTGTCATGAAATCCTTCTTCATTAATAAAATGGATCAATATCATTATCCATCATTCTGAATAACCCGTCAGGGATTCTGCATATAGACAGTAAAATACATTCATGATTAATGTTCCCTTCTTTTTCCAGGAATGAAACATTTTGATAGGCCATTGATGAAAAAACAAATCGCTCTGTTGCTCTGCTCGCTGATCCTGCTGGCTATTGCCTGTACGACATCATCAAACCCACTAAAACTGCTGGCCAAACCAAGCGAGACACCCTATATCCCGCCCACGCCAATGGTGTTGCCCACACCCACACCATTGCCCACCCCCACACCTTTGCCGGTTGTGCGTCTTCACGACGCCGACGATCTTCTTTTCAGGGGTGATTATGACCAGGCTCTGGCACAATATGAAACTGCCTTTATACAGGCATCCGATGATGAATCCCGTGCGGCCGCCCTTTACGGCCAGGGGCTGACCTACTTTAAAGATGAAAACTGGAATGAGGCTGCCCGTGTCTTAACCGAATTGACCAACAATTATTCTGATAGTCCGCGTGCCGCGTTGGGTGAATTTCTGATGGGTGAAGTAACCAGTCAGCTTGACCAACCAGCGGAATCTGTTGTTCATTACGGAAAATACCTGGATCGCCGGCCGGGATTGCTGGACTATTACGTACATGAAGAAATAGGAGACGCGTACACGGCGATCGGCAAATATACGGAAGCCATAAACGCCTATCTCGCGGCAGAGGCCTCACCGGGGCTACAGAACAGCCCGATTTCCATTGACTTGAAGATTGCCAAAGTTCTGCGTGCCAGCGGAGACAGCACCAGTGCCATCCGCCAGTTACAGACAATTTATGACAATCCCGCTTCCAATGAATACGACCGGTCGCAGGCAAATTTGCTACTGGGGCAGATCTACCTTGAAATGGGAGAACCAGAACAGGCATACGCCCGGTTCACCGATTCCGTTAATAATTTTCCACTGGCATACGATACATTTTCAGCGTTATCCGCGCTGGTTGAAGCCGGACAGCCTGTGGATGACCTGAAGCGCGGCAGTATCGATTACAACATGCAAAAATACGCGTTGGCCGCGGATGCGTTCAATCGGTACTTAAAAACCAGTGAACAGCCGGATCCATCCGCACGCTACCTGCTGGCTTTAAGCTTGCGTGAAATGCAGCAGTTGGAAGAAGCCAACCAGCAATTTGATCTGGTTGTGCAACAGGCAGCCGGTACGGAATATTTCTTAAAAGCATGGCAGGAAAAAGCCTACACGCAGTGGGCGTACCTGGATCGTTACCAGGAAGCCGCTGAGACCATGTTGTCTTTTGTTCGTCTCTACCCCTCAGATTCCAACGCGCCTGATTTTCTCTTTGAAGCTGGCAGAATCTACGAACGCGGTAAGATGTTCCCGAAAGCCGTGGAAACCTGGGAGCGCATTATCGGTGAGTATCCCAATTACCCCCAGGCATATCGATCCCTTTTCCTGGCCGCCATAACCCGCTTCCGCATGAATGATTTTCCCGGCGCGCAAAGTTCCTTCCAACGAAGCCTTGTTCTGGCGACCACGACCTCAGACCAGGCAGCCGCCTCCTTCTGGTTGGGAAAAACTCAGGAAAAGTTAAATGATCTGGCAGCCGCCCGGGCTTCATGGGAAACAGCCGCCCAAACCGACCCAACCGGTTATTACAGTGAGCGGGCAAGATTGCTGCTTACCGAGCAGGATCCATTGTCCGCCTCGCCATCCTATGACCTGGGTTATGATCTGGCAGGTGAACGCCGCGAAGCAGAAAACTGGATTATTAGCACCTTCAACCTACCCCCTGAAACAAATCTGGCTTCTCCGGGAAATATATCGGCAGACGGTCATTTCCAGCGCGCCCGCGAATTCCATGAACTCGGATTATATGGTGAGTGCAGCCGCGAGATGACCATACTGGTCAACAGTATCGAATCCGATCCGGCCGAGCAATTTCGCCTGCTGGATGCGCTGCTTGACATGGGATTGTACCGCACAGCCATCATCACCAGCCGCCAGATCCTTGATCTGGCAAGCCTGGATGACGCCTCCACGCTGAAAGCCCCGGCCTATTTCAACCATATCCGCTTTGGGGCCTATTTCAGGGAAGATGTGCTGCAGGCCGCCCAGAATGAGAGTATCCATCCATTTGTGCTCTTCAGTGTCGTGCGTCAGGAAAGTATGTTTGAAGGCTTTGTGGAATCATCCGCCGGTGCCCGCGGCATCATGCAGATCATGCCAGCCACCGGTGCGGAAATTGCCGGCGGTATGGGGTGGCCACCGGAGTACAAAGTGGACGACCTGTACCGCCCGATGGTCAGCATCCGCATGGGAGCCCGATATCTGGCACGTCAGCGTGATTATTTCGGTGGAAACCTGATGGCAGCCCTGGCCGCTTACAACGCCGGACCCGGGAATACGGAAATCTGGTTAAATCTTGCCAACGAGGATACCGACCTGTTTCTTGAGATCATCCGGTATGAGGAAACACGCCGTTACCTGACCCAGATATCCGAATTTACCGGCATCTATTCACGGCTTTACGAGCGCATGCCGTAATTACTCGAGAAAAAAAATTGAAGAAAAGATCGACAGTAATATCTGCCGATTTGTTCTTTTTTTTTAATTTGTCAACTCTTGATAGGAAATTGAACCTGATCACAAAGATATCTGCAAGTTTTGCTGATTCTAGCCGATAGTATCAATAGAGGTTATATGTCAATTTCCAACATTTCCCCCGCGTCAGTCACCTCTGGTTCTGTTACCAGAAGCGCCCCCCTTTCAAGTTTGAGTGTTGAAAGCCGGGAAACCAGTGAAGAACGTACTGTGGATGCAGGTACTGCGTTCTCCGGGGTGACATCTTTTGCCATGGCCATGCATCTATCGGAATTGAACCTGAGCAGCAATTCCACGCAATTCGCTTACCGCTCCGATAACAGTCTGGCAATCCAGGCAAGAAGTCAGGTGAATTTCTCAGCCAGGACGGAAGAATTTCGTTTTGATATCACCCTTTCTGCCGAATCGCTGGGGTTGACCAGTGCCGACTTCGCCGACCCGAGCCAGCCCATGACCATCCGGTTGACATACGCGCAATCACAGTTGCAAATCTCACAAAAGTTGACAATCCAGGAAATCCAAACCCTGCGAAAACCGGAAGAGATTGTTCAAGATCTGGTGAAAGCGCTGACAGAGGTATTTAAAGATCCCGGCAATAAAACAGTCTCATATATTCTCGATTCGGACGCCGTGGCGTCATTGGCTCAAAGCGATCCAAAGCTGGCACGCCTGTTTGGCGAGTTGGTCATGATCATGGCCATGGTCAACCTGATGAAACGGCAGGGCGAGGATCGCACCGATTACACCATACTATTGAGTGGTAAAGGAAAACCCTACCTTGATATACAGCAGGAGATCGATGGTGAATTGGTTAACCAGACGTACGAATTCAACATCACTGTTCTCGCGCCTGAATCAAAGGAAACCATCGAGAGTCCCGAACCATCCACAGACACCGCGTCATTATCGTCTGACACTTTTCCTGAGCCCGCTGAAAAAGTAACCTGATTCGCAGTTTATATCGTTAATTTCTACAACAGGCTGCCGGAAATCAGGCAGCCTGTTTCTTTATCCTACATTAAATTAACATGCTGGCAGGTTTTTCCAGATAGTTTGCCAGAGTTTGCAGGAAACGCGCGGCTTCGGCTCCGTCTGTCACCCGGTGGTCCGCGGAGAGTGTGGCTTTCATCCGCGTTCCCACAACCAGTGAACCATCTTTTACTACCGGCACCTGTTTCACAGATGCCACCGCCAGAATGGCTCCCTCTGGCGCGTTTATGATCGCGGCGAAGTTTTCTACATCAAACATACCAAGGTTGCTGATGGAAAAGGTGGAACCTTCAATTTCTTCCGGCTTAACCTTGCCCAATCTTGCCCGTGCGGCCATTCCTTTTATTTCGGATGAGATAAGACGGATCGGTTTGGAATCCGCATCCCGGCAAACAACGGTCATCAGGCCGTTATCCAGCGCCACAGCGATACCAATGTTCACCGCCCCATGTTGAATGATCTCATCTCCGGCAAAAGAAGCATTTATATTGGGGAATTGTCTGAGGGTGAGAGCCGCACCTTTGACAATAAAATCATTCACCGAAAGGCGCTCATCTTCAGGTAAAAATTCATTCACTTCCTTACGCAAAAGCATCAAGGCACCCATGTCAAAATCATGGGTCACATAAAAATGCGGAGCCTGTTTTGATTCAACCATACGCCGGGCAATGGCAGAGCGCAGTCGGGTCAATGGAACACGCCTGTCAGCCTGTGAAACGGTACCTGGCGTCCAGTGAGATGTTGATGGAATAAGTATTGGTTGTCCTTTTTCCTCAATCGTGGATAGCGGCGGGAAGCTTCCGGCCAGCGCCTTTTCGACATCACGCTTTACGATACGGCCGCCCGGGCCGGTCCCGTTGATATTTTCCAGAGACAAACCGTTTTCCCTGACCATTCGTTTGGCCAGCGGGGACGCCTTGATCAACCCCATCTCCTGTCGTTTTTCTCCTGACTGAAGGTCATTTTTTATAGCAGAAGGATTCATTGTTTCTGTCCGGGTTGAACCTGGTGATGCGGCTGATGATTCCGGTTTATCTGTTATTGTTGTCTCAACCTTTTCACCCGGGGCAGCAACAATCGCAATTGGGGTTCCCACCGGAACCAGCGCGCCTTCCTCCACCAGTCGTTGGTGAATCAATCCGCTGAATGAGCTTTCCACCTCGACGGTGGCTTTGTCTGTTTCAATTTCAGCCAGAATGTCGCCCTTGTTTACGGTTTCACCTTCTTTTTTCAACCAGCGCACCAGTTTCCCCTCGGCCATATCAAAACCCAATTTGGGCATGGTTACCGTTTCAGCCATTACAACACCTCCCTGACAGCCTTGATCACCCATTCAGGTTTGGGTAGGGCAAGTTGTTCAAGATTGCGGTTATACGGTAGGGGTACTTCAAGCTGGGCTACGCGCTGCACCGGCGCGTCGAGATGGTCAAACGCTTCCTCATATATTCGTGAAGCCACCTCCGCGCCAACACCATATGATTTCCAGCCTTCTTCCACCACCACCACCCGGTTGGTTTTTTTGACCGATTCAATGACCGGCTCCATATCCAGCGGTCGAAGGGTGCGCAAATCTACAATTTCAGCCTCAATTCCCTCCGCAGCCAACTGGTCGGCTGCCAACCGGCTGATCTCAAGCATCTTGCTGTAGGTCACAATGGTCACATCCTTGCCTGGACGCTGCACCGTTGACTTGCCAATTGGGATTGTGTAATCACCATCCGGCACATCCCCCCGTGTCTGATATAACGTCGCATGTTCCAGGAACAAAATTGGATCATTGCTGCGAATGGCTGCCTTCAACAGGCCTTTGGCGTCTGCCGGTGTTCCCGGTGCGACCACCTTCAAACCCGGAAAATGCGCGAAAACAGCATCCGGTGTCTGCGAATGGGTGGCACCAAGCTGCCTGCCGCCCCCGCCCACCGCTCTGATCACCATCGGCAGGATGAATTGCCCTCCAAACATGTAATGTAATTTCGCTGCCTCGTTCACAATGTGATCCATGGCCGAAAAAGCGAAATTAATGGTCATTAATTCAGCCACCGGCCTCAAGCCGGTTAACGCCGCACCAATCGCCCCACCCACAATGGCCGCTTCTGCGATGGGTGTATCTTTCACCCGTTTCGCGCCGAAATGATCATAAAAACCCTTGGTCACGGCATAGGTCCCCCCCCATACACCCACTTCCTCACCCATTATGAAAACTTTGGGATCAGATTCCATCTCTTCCCATAGTGCCTGTGATATGGCTTCCCGTACTGTTATCTTTGCCATGTCATCCTCTTATAGTACTTGATCAACATAAATATGGTCAAAAAGTGTCTCAGCGGCCGGTTCAGGACTGTTTTCGGCAAACTGGACGGCATCAGCCACTTCACTTTCCGCCAGGTTTTCCTGTTCGACCAGCTCTTCGCGGTTGGCAAGAGAATTATTTACCAGATACTCTCCATAAATACAGATCGGGTCATTCTCCTGCCAGCGTTGAACTTCATCTGGTTTGCGGTAACGTTCCGGATCGCCCATGGAATGACCGCGGAAACGGTACGTGTTGATTTCCAACAAATACGGCCCCTTCCCCGAGCGGACAAACTCAATGGCGTTGGACGCGGCATCGCGGACTTTCATTAAGTCCATTCCGTCCACCGATCCGCATTCCATTCCGTACCCCTGGGCTTTTTGTTGAATGGAGGAAACAGCCGAAGCACGATCCACGGCCGTTCCCATCCCATACTGGTTGTTCTCACACACCCATAAAACCGGCAGATTCCAGACTTTGGAGAGATTCAACGCTTCATGAAAATAGCCAATGTTTGAAGCGCCATCCCCGAACATACAGATGGTCACGCCACCTGTTTCCTGATACTGGTCACCAATGGCCAGGCCAGCCGCTATGGGCAGGTGCGCACCGACAATGGCGTGCCCTCCCCAGAAGTTTTTCGTCACGTCTGCCATATGCATGGATCCGCCGCGCCCTTTTGAAACGCCGGTTTCCTTGCCCAGCAATTCTGCCACCACTTCTCTGGCGGAAAGACCGCAATTTATGGCCACCCCATGATCGCGATAGGCCGTAATCACGCGGTCTTCCGGCCGGCGAACGGATATCAGACCGGTGCTGACCGCTTCCTGTCCGATATATAAATGCAGGAAACCGCCAATTTTTCCTTGCTGATACAGTTCGGCTGCCCGTTCTTCCATGCGGCGGATCACAACCATTTGTTTATATAAATCAAGATGTTCTTTCTTTTCCACAACAAATATCCTCCATCCGTATTGAGGGAATATTTATGACTTATTTTATAAATATTATAGCCATAGCAAAGCGGTTTAGTGCTATCACCACCGTTTTGTATCAGGTTTATTTATTCAAATCCCGGCAGATAAATCAGGAAAGATTATTCAAACAGGTGAAAAATAGGCAGGAATGCCGTATAATGATTGACAAGATAAAAAAAGCAAAGACCGGGAGAAGTACCTGACAAATCTCTTTCCAGAGAGAACTCCGGAAGCTGTGAAGGAGTTTAAGAGTAGTCCGCGAAAACCACCCGCGAGCCTGAGCCTGAACGGACTCAATCCAAGTAAGGTAAACGGTTGACCCCGTTACAAGTCACACAAGATGATCCGAAAGGATTAATCTGGGTGGAACCGCGTGAAAATGTACTCTCGCCCCAGGCCGGGTGAGAGTATTTGTTTTAACTACTGGAGGAAGAATGATCGACAAAAAAGCAGAATATGAAGCATCAAAACTATACCGGATACGCCACTCCACAGCCCATATCATGGCGCAGGCGGTCCTGGAGAAGTTCCCGGAAGGCAAGGTAGCCATCGGCCCGGCCATTGATGACGGTTTTTATTATGATTTTGACCTGCCCCGTGCCCTGACACCCGAAGATTTACAGGACATCGAAAAACGAATGCGCGGAATTATTCAATCCAAAGTCAAATTCGAACGCAAAGTGGTCAGCGCGGATGAAGCCAAAAAAGTCTTCACCGACCAGCCGTTCAAGCTGGAATTGATCGCCGGGTTGGAAGAGGGCAAGGAAGACGAAGACGGGAATCCCATCCTGGAGAAACCTGAAATCTCGCTGTATTCTCACAGCACCTTCACCGACCTTTGCCGGGGTCCGCACGTGGATAGTTCATCCGAAATCAACGCGCAGGCCATCAAATTGATGTCGGTAGCCGGTGCGTACTGGCGCGGTGATGAAAAGCGCCCCATGCTGCAGCGTATTTATGGAACCGCCTGGAATACACCGGACGAATTGAAAGATTACCTGTGGCGTCTGGAAGAAGCGAAGAAACGCGATCATCGGAAGATCGGTCATGATCTTGACCTGTTCAGCATGGTGGACGAGATTGGAGCCGGGTTAATCCTCTGGCACCCCAAAGGCGGAAAAATTCGGAAGTTGATCGAGAACTTCTGGACGGAAGAACACGAACAAAACGGGTATGACTTTGTTTATACCCCGCATATCGGCAAATCCCAATTATGGGAAACCAGTGGACATCTTGGTTTTTATAAAGAAAATATGTATTCTCCACTGGATATTGACGGGCAAAAATACTTCCTGAAGCCAATGAACTGCCCCTTCCATATCCATATCTACAAAACCTCTTTGCGTTCCTATCGTGACCTACCCCTTCGCTACGCGGAAGAAGGCACCGTTTACCGGTATGAACGCAGCGGTGTAATGCACGGCCTGATGCGCGTTCGCGGCTTTACTCAGGATGATGCCCATCATTTCTGCCGGCCAGATCAAATGCCAGCCGAAATCGACTTTGTCCTTGATTTCAGTTTACACATCTTGCGCAGCTTCGGTTTTCAAGAAATTCATGCCTATCTGAGTACCAAACCGGATATAGATCATTCTGTGGGTGATCAAGCACAATGGGATTCCGCCGAAAAAGCCCTGGAAGATTCACTGAAGCGGGCGAATATCGATTATCAGGTGGACAAAGGCGGCGGCGCTTTTTATGGGCCCAAGATCGACCTTAAAGTCAAAGATGCCATCGGGCGCGAATGGCAACTCTCTACCATCCAGTTTGATTTCAATCTGCCGGAACGTTTTGATATGACTTTCATAGGCGAAGATGGTCAACCCCACCGTCCGGTCATGGTTCACCGCGCGCTGCTGGGCAGTCTGGAACGATTCTTTGGTGTGTTGATCGAACATTACGCCGGAGCCTTCCCGGTCTGGCTGTCCCCCATCCAGGCAACCTTAATCCCCATCGCCGACCGGCATATGGACTACACCCGGAAGGTCGCCGGTGAGCTCAAAAAAGCCGGCCTGCGCGTCAATGTGGATGATCGCCCGGAACGCATGAACGCCAAGATACGCGACGCTCAGAACCAGAAGATTCCGTATATGCTGGTTGTTGGTGACAAGGAAGTGGAAAACGGAGAAGTTGCCCTGCGGTTGAGAAATAACGAAAATCCCGGACCCATGTCCATCTCTGCGTTCGTGGAACGTGCAAAAGAAGAAATCGCGAACAAAATCTGAAGTTCTTAAAAGAGGCGGAAGAAAATTCCGCCTCTTATTTTTGAAAGTTCAGGAAATGAAAAAATCATTTGATCATTTCGATTTTCTGGCCCCTTTGTATGAAGCCGTTATACGTCCACAGACGAAGGAATTCTTATGGACCCTGGTCAATAGTCCAACTGATGGCTACATCCTTGACGCGGGTGGTGGCACCGGAAGGGTTTCACAGTTCATAAAAAATTCTGGCTGCCACGTTATCGTTTCAGACTCTTCATTCCGAATGCTTGGCGTGGTCAAGGAAAAACCGCCACTTAATCCTCTACTGTCGCCTGTCGAGAGGCTTCCCTTTCCTTCCCACACGTTTGACCGTATTGTCATGGTGGACGCCTTTCACCATATGGCTGATCAGAATCTGACTGCCCGGGAGCTTTGGAGGGTTCTCAAACCGGGAGGTATTCTCGTAATTGAAGAACCTGATATTGAAAAGTTCTCTGTAAAAATCATCGCCCTGGGGGAAAAATTAGCTTTAATGCGCAGTCATTTTCTTTCCAAAGAAAAAATCATGGCATTTTTCGAATATTCAACAGCAAAAACAACCTGCCATTCCATGGATGACACAATCTGGATAAAAATCGAAAAGATGTGACATACAAGCGTTTTATTCCTGTTTCTTTATGTTTTTTTCCTGAATACTGATCACTTTGTACTATAATTATGGGAAATAAAAACAAAGGAAGGTTTTATCTCATGGCAATAAAAAAAGTAGAACTCACCGCAACCCAGAAAGATGGTTACACCATCGAAACCAAAGCCCGCAATCACGTATCCATTGTGGATCAGCCCCCTGCGATGGGCGGTAAAGATCTTGGCCCGACCCCCCTGGAATACCTGTTCGTTTCTCTCGCGGGATGCATTGTCACCATCGGTCACATCATGGCACGCCAGCAGAATCTGCCTGTTCGCAACATTAGTGTGCGCGTTGAAGGCGAACTGGATACGGACGTCTTAATGGGAAAAAGCGCCGACGTTCGGGCCGGCTTTTCCGGTATCAAGGTTGTTACAACCATCGATGCCGATATGACTCAGGAAGAAAAAGAGAAATTCCTACACGCGGTTGATGCGCGCTGCCCAATCTCCGACAATATTGCCAACCTCACACCTGTCGAATTCGTAGTTGAGTAATTCGGGATCATGACCCGCCTGGGAACTGCTGGGATGATAGAGAACGATCAGAATAATTTAACGGAAATTCTTGTCGGCAGGCGCTTGCATGCCATTCGAATAAACAAAGGTTATTCTCTTCGTTCGCTGTCAGATCGAAGCGGTTTGAATATTAATACTCTGAGCCTGATAGAAAACGGAAAAACTTCGCCTTCCGTCAGCACGCTGCAACAAATATCGATGACTCTCGGAATTCCAATTTCATACTTTTTTGAATCAGAACCTATCCATCAGGCACTGGTGTTTACACCAGCCTCGGAACGACCTGTCATGATGGTTGGTGAGACAAAATTGGAAAATCTGGGCAAGCATCTGAAAGATAACGCGATTCAGCCTTTTATTGTTACCATCCCTCCGGGCGCTGGTTTTGGTGAAAAACCCATCGTCCACACGGGTTATGAATTTATTCATTGCCTTGAGGGAAAAGTCCAATATCAGGTTGATGATGATATCTATGAAATAAACACCGGTGACAGTCTTGTTTTTCAAGCGCATATGCCACACAGTGGAAAAAACTGCGGCGAAACAATAGCCCGGATTCTTCTCATAATTTCACCGGCAGATCGCGATGAGTATCCCGGAGGCAGGCATTTCTTGTCAGAGAGTAGTAGACAGATCATTAATATGAAAATCGCAGTTGTCTCAGACGATGGCAAGAATTTGAGCCAGCATTTCGGACGCGCCCCTTTTTATATTGTCTACACCATTGAAGAAGCCAAAATTAAAGAGCGGGAAGTCCGAGAAAAACTTGGACACAATCAATTTGGCGTCAGGGATCATGAGCGCGGTCTGGAACAGGATACTGCTTCGCATGGAAAACATGCTTCCATGGCTGAAGTCATTTCAGATTGCGGCGTCCTCATTTGCGGTGGTATGGGTATGGGCGCCTACGAGAGTTTGAAACGGTTGAACATAAAGCCGTTTGTAACCGACTGTCCGGATCCTGATACAGCCGTTCAAGCCTACATCAAAGGCGAGCTCGTGGATCATATCGAAAAACTGCATTAGATTCATCGGGTTCCATAAGCGCGGCATCCCTTAATAAGGATGCCGCGTTTTTTTATCCCTTACAACTTTTCAAAGCACAGGTTAAAATCACATGCCGTTTAACACCGGCCATTCCATCTTCAGGGAGGTGTCCCATGATCCATATTTATAAAACCACCGAGAATGGCATTGAGCAATTCCCTGAAATTATTAATAATTGCTGGGTAAAAGTGGTTGACCCTACTCCCGAAGAATTCAATTCGCTGATGGAATGCAATATTCCCCGGGAATTTCTCACCTATCCACTGGATATAGACGAGCTTTCCCGTTCAGAGCGCGAAGATGATGGTACCCTGATGATCATCGTGCGTGTGCCCATCTACCAGGGGGCAGCCAATGATATCCCTTTCACCACAATCCCACTTGGTATCATCATAACGGGGAAATTCATCGTCACAATCTCGCGCCAGCCCATTGGCCTGCTTGAGGAATTCGCCAAAGGCAGAATGCGCGGCTTCTCAACCGCGAAGAAATACCGATTCATATTACGTATTCTTCTTTCCATCGCGAACAATTACCTGATCAATTTGCGTGAGATTAACAAACTTACGGAACAGGTTGAAGATCGCCTGCAAAGTTCGATCAAGAATAAAGAAGTGATGGAACTGCTGAAATACCAAAAATCCCTGGTGTATTTCACACAGGGCATCAAATCCAATGAAGTGCTGATGGAACGCCTTCAGAAAATGAGACTTTTCACTCAGTATGAAGAGGATGAGGATCTGTTGGAAGACGTGATCACGGAAAACCAGCAGGCTATCAGTATGACTGAAATCAGCACAAACATCATGAGCTCAATGGTAGAGGCGTTCGCCACCATCGTATCCAACAACGTGAACGACGTGATGAAATTTCTGGCATCCATGACCATTGTATTGAGCATTCCATCGATCGTGGTCGGATTTTTTGGAATGAATGTCAACCTGCCCTATTCAAACCATCCCTATGCCTATCTTGGGGTCATCCTCCTGTTTGTCTTTTTAATGGGTGCAGTGGTATATGCCTTCTTGAAAAGGGATTGGTTTTAATCGGAGATTCTACCAGCCTGTATAATTTGGACAGGTATTCATATGTCGATTTCATACGTCTGGGATTATGACATTACGGAACAGCAATTTGTCAAAATTCTCTCCGGTAAATTAAGCCTGGGCTGCCTGGATAAAGATTGGGCGGCTGTCAGGTTTCTGGAATACGCCACTATCCCGAGATCATTCGAAGACTGGGATTTGCCCATTTGATCAAGGGTTGGCCTGTCTGGCGCGAGAAGATCAAATCCTCCAGCCGAAAACGCGCCTTTGACTGGTTAGTCGTATGGTTGCCAGAAAATCATCCGGAATGGATGTAGAACTTTCTGGAAGTAAGAAAAGAGTATAAAAAGATCAGGCGCGCTCGAATGGGCGCGCCTGCTTTTTCTTTTTGCAGTACCGAATTACTTGCCGGTGTTTTACATGCCTTTGCTGAATTTCAGCGCGGCGTGGGCGGCAGCCAGGCGGGCGACCGGAACGCGGAACGGGGAGCAGGAAACATAGTTGTTTCCGACCAGGTGGCAGAACTCGATGGAGTTCGGGTCACCACCGTGCTCACCACAGATACCGACTTCCAGGTCGGGGCGGGCTTTGCGGCCATCTTCCACGGCGAAGCGCATCAAGCGGCCAACACCATCGCGGTCCAGGGTCTGGAAGGGATTCTTCGGCAGGATGCCCTGTTCAACGTATGTGATGAGGAAGTTGCGCTCGGCATCATCACGGCTGTAGCCAAAGGTCATCTGGGTCAGGTCATTGGTACCGAAGGAGAAGAATTCAGCCAATCCGGCGATCTCTTCGGCGGTCACAGCGGCGCGCGGGATTTCGATCATCGTACCGAACTTGTAGGAGAATTTGACTTTCTTCTCTTCCATAACGGCTTTGGCGATGCGTTCCAGTTTCGGCTGGATCCATTTCAGTTCGTTGACGTGGCCGGTCAGGGGGATCATCACTTCCGGTTTCGGCTTGTAACCTTCGAGGGCTACATTGGCAGCCGCTTCGAAAATGGCGCGAACCTGCATTTCCACGATCTCAGGCATGGCAATGCTCAGACGGACGCCGCGCAGACCCATCATGGGGTTGGATTCGTGCAATGCTTCAACCGCGTGCAGCATTTTCTCTGCAGCAGCGATCTCTTTGGTGTCGCCTTTGCCCAGGGTGTACCCGGCCAGGTTGGCGATACGCTGGGTGATGATCTTGTCCTGCAGTTCTTCCGCAGAGGGCAGGAACTCATGCAACGGCGGGTCGATGAGGCGGATGATTACAGGATAACCGTTCTTGTCTTTGTCGTTGTCAACCATGGCGCGGAACAGACCTTCGAAGTCAGCGCGCTGTGAGGGCAGTAGTTCATTCAGGGCGGCTGTGCGGGCTTCGCTGGAGGTCGCCAGGATCATGCGCTGCACAATCGGAAGACGTTCGGGTTCGAAGAACATGTGCTCGGTGCGGCACAGGCCGATACCCACGGCGCCGTATGAGCGGGCGCGCTGGGCATCTTTCGGGTAATCCGCATTGGCCCAAACCTGCAGGCCGCGTTTCGGACCGGTGGTTCCCAGTTTGGCACGAACGTCGGGGCGGGCGCTAATTTCATCAGCCCAGGTCAACAGGGTAAGAAGTTCTTTCTGTTCTTCCAAAGACGGGCTGAAGGATTTAATCTTACCCAGGAAAACTTCACCGGTGGTGCCGTCAACAGAGATCCATTCACCTTCTTTTACAACTTTACCGTCAACAACCATCTGGCGTTTGTCGAGGTCGATCTTGATGGAGGAAGCGCCGACGACGCAGGGTACGCCGAACTGGCGGGCAACCACGGCCGCATGAGAGGTGGCGCCGCCTTCAGAGGTCAAAATACCTTTGGCAGCCAGCATACCGTGAACATCATCCGGTTTGGTGAACGGGCGCACCATAATGGTATCCTGTTTTTCTTCCTTGGCCATCTTTTCGGTCAGGTCGGCATCAAAGTAGATCTGGCCGACAGCGGAACCGGGGGAGGCATTCACACCAGAAGCGTAGAAGCGGCCTTCTTTCTTGGCGGTTTTCTTGTCTTCCTGGTCAAACTGGGGGTGCAGCATGGAATCAACATTGTCGGTGGTCACACGCAGAACAGCTTCTTCCTTGGTGATCAAGCCTTCGTTGACCATGTCATAGGCAATCTTAATGGCGGCGGCAGCGGTGCGTTTGCCATCGCGGGTCTGCAGCATCCACAGGCGGCCGCGTTCAATGGTGAATTCCATGTCCTGCATATTCTTGTAATGTTTCTCAAGGATTTTGCAGATTTCGAGGAACTGATCGTAGGCGGGTTTCAGGTCTTTGCCGAGGTTTTCAATTTTCTCAGTGTTGCGGATACCGGCGACAACATCTTCGCCCTGGGCATTTAGCAGATAATCGCCATACAGTTTGTTCTCACCGTTGGCAGGATTACGGGTGAAAGCCACACCGGTACCGGAGTCGTTGCCCATGTTACCGAAGACCATGGTCACGATGTTGACGGCGGTGCCGAGGTCATCGGGGATATTGGTGGCGCGGCGGTAATCAACAGCACGTTTGCCATTCCAGGATTTAAAAACAGCCTCAGTGGCCAGTTTCAACTGCATCATAACGTCCTGGGGGAATTCCTTTTTGTGGGCTTTAGTAACAACTTTAAATTTCTCGACCAGATCTTTCAGAGCGGCGGCATCCAGGTCAGTGTCAACCTTGGCGCCCTTTTCTTTTTTCATCTCATCCAGAACATCTTCGAAGGCTTCATCGGGCAGACCCAGAACGACCGATCCAAACATCTGGATCAGGCGGCGGTAAGAATCGTAGACGAAGCGTTCATTTTTGGTCAGTTCAACCATTCCCCTGGCGGTTTCGTCATTCAAACCAATGTTCAGCACGGTGTCCATCATGCCGGGCATGGAGAATTTTGCGCCAGATCGACAGGAAACAAGAAGGGGATTCTTGGCATCGCCGAATTTCTTGCCGGAAGCCTTTTCGATGGCAGCCAGAGATTCCATCATCTGATCTTCCATGCCTTCCGGGAATTTTCCGGTAGGCTGATAGGCGTTACAGGCTTCTGTGGTGATGGTGAAGAAAGGCGGAACGGGCAGTTTGATGCGGGTCATTTCAGCAAGGTTGGCGCCTTTGCCACCCATCAAACCGCGGACTTTATCCCAGTCGCCTCCGCAATATTTTTGAGCCTGTTCTACTTCGTCGAACAGATAAACCCATTTCTTTTGATCCATGTGTGCCTCCTGAGGAATATAACAATTAGTGCAATTTTCCGGAGAAAAATCGCAATATTCGCTTTAAACAAAGGATTCTACCACAAGGCATATGTAGTTGGGCACTGATATTGATGTCAGACTGTAAAGAAGTTGAAAGGAAATTTTCCCCGGATAGACGGCATAATGATTTTTGAGTATATGTGGAGGATTTTTTGCGAATTTTGATTATTGATGATGACCCGGCTTCGACAGAGCTGATAAAAATTTTACTGGCATCATTTCCGGCCGAGGTTTATTCGTCCAATCTGCCGGCCGAAGGAATTGAAATTGCCAGAAAGATCAAGCCGGATTTGATTCTACTTGATCTCTGGATGCCCGAAATGGACGGCCGCCAGGTCTGCAAAGCCATCCGGCAGACAAACGCTGTTCCCATTGTGATTCTCTCCGCGCTGGATTCCCCAGAGATGATCGCAGAAGTGCTTAATGCCGGGGCGGATGATTATCTGGTAAAACCGGTTTCGCAGAATATTCTTCACGCCTACATCCGAAAATTTGCCCGAGTACAACAAACCGGACCCTTGATCATTTCACACGCTGCCATATAAACATATTTGCATAGTAAAATTACCGGCAAGGAAGAATATACTGTGCAAACTTGTTCAATTTGCCATACCCAGGTACCTGATGATGCCGCCCTATGCCCGGGTTGTGGAGCAGACTTGACGGAATCATCCGAACAGGCAGTCGCGCTGAAGAAATATCGCGAGAATCCGCGGGTGCAGTTCATCCGCGTTGCCGTTTCTGATGATTGCTGTCCAGCCTGCCGCAAGCTGGAAGGCACATACTCAAAAGACGAAGCTCCAGTCCTGCCGGTACAGGGATGTTCTCATGAAAATGGCTGCCGTTGTTTTTATGAACCCATTCTTACAGAGATCTTCCCGTAATTGAATTTCTACTGGTCAATCGTCACATCAAGTTTGGCAACAGGAATGATCGTGTTTTCTTTAGTTTGATACTGCAGCCAAACCTGATAATCGCCTTTTGTTTTCGACGCGATACTGCCCGCGCAGGTTTGACGAATGCCAGGACTCAGATTGGGTTGCCTGTCTAATTTAATTGTTTCAATTGGCCGGCTCGTATTTACCGATGTTTCCTGTCGTTCATAGACCACCAGTGAAAGCTCAGAGGTTGATAGTTCCTGCCCTCCGCCATTGATCCATTCAATGGAATAGTTGAGGCTTTGCGGTTCCGATCCATTCTGAAGCTCAAAACGCGTAACAACCGGATACGCGGGAATTTTTGCATATCGGGAAAAACGGATCGAACCCGGTAGTGGGTCACCGTCGTTTTTGGACCATTTCCCATCGGAATATGTCAGATGCCAGTCTTCCGGGCCCCTGGTTCGTCCCCCGGGGAAAAAAGAAATAATCTGTCCATTCCATGATTTTTCCTTTTCCACATTAATGATGGAAGTGATTATCCCAATTCCCGACTCTGGATTCTCACCAAATAGCATGAGATCTCCCGCAAGTGCATTTTCCGGCGGGATGGGTATCAACGATCCGGTGGTGTCTTTTAATAGGGGAATCAAGGGTTGCGAACCAACCGGTTCAAGCACCTGGCTGATAAATCCGGATGGACTCACCGGGAATCCGTCGAGGGTGGTGTTTGGATTGGCAGGAAGTCCCAGCGAAGCCCAACGTTGGGCGCGATTGATCATTCGCTCACGCATCTTTTCAGGGTCGGACGCGAAAAAGAACGAGGCCTTTTTGTAACCAACCGGCAGCAAAAAAGCAGACTCATCTGCATTGAAACAGGAACCCACCACTCCCAGCGCGTGGGAGTTTACCCCCCAGTTGGCGCTAAGCAGATGGATCCTCCAGTACTCGGTTCCTTCTTTCTCAACTTCTTCCGCGCGCAAAACAATACCCAGATGCCCGGCCCAAACATCCACCTGGACGGGCACAAGATGTTCGCTCCCATCCCATGTCTGTTCGGTGATCACCTCCGCGCCGTTGGCCAGCACCAGCAGATCACCGCTTTCAGGCAGGTCCGAATCCAAACGTTTTTCATATCCCTGGTAATCCATCCATGTTTTACCGCTCCTGTCAGGTTGAGCAAGCGTAGCGGCAGTCCAATACTCACCGGGAATTTGTCGGATACCCAGAAGGTTCAAAACAAAGATCACACATTGGCACCAATCAGCCGCCAGCGGTGCCGGGCGAATCGGTGGAATCCAGCCTGAGAGAAACAGGCTGCTTGATAACAGAATGACAAAGATGGCGCGGTTAAATTTCATCTCATTCCCAGTAGACAGTCACGGGTATTCATTACCAGGTTGGTCGTTAACCGTATAATACATTTATTCAAAGGAGTATACATGACAGTCGAACCCATTGAGAAAGACCGCCAAAACTGGTCGCTTTCCAGGATTGTTTTATGGATTATTCTTCCCCTTATCGCGGGTGTCCTTTTTTCACTGCTCATTCCCCGCCCTTCGATTGGGCTGATCTATGTGAATGATGCCATTTACAGCGCTTCGGCGAATGAAATAATTCAACAGATTTCCACCGCCAGGAATTCGGATTCCATCCGTGCCGTGGTTCTTGTAATGAATTCTCCCGGTGGGACAGTTTCCGATACCGAGTCTGTGTACCGAGAGATCATGGCTTTGCGGAAAACCAAACCGGTGGTAACCGTAATCGAAGGTGTGGCTGCCAGTGGTGGCTATTATATCGCCTGCGCGTCCGATCAAATTTACGCAAAGGCCAGTTCTGAGATTGGGAATATCGGGGTTATTGGCACTCAACCGGATAAACCCACCGTCTTTGAAAACACCTTTTCGAGCGGCCCCTATAAAATATGGGGCATGCCACGAGATTCTTTCTCCCGTGAATTGGATATGTTGAAGCAAGGATTTCTCCAGGTTGTTAAACTTTCCCGGGGGGACCGTTTGAAAATAGCTGACGAGACCATCCTGCGCGGGGAGGTTTATTCTGGCAGTGACTCGTTGCGCTACGGACTGATTGACGCGTTGGGCTCTCAGAGTGAAGCCATTGCCCTGGCAGCAGAACTGGCCGGAGTAAGACATTATTCCACCGCCAACCTTTTCACGGTAGCCGGTCTGAAAGAGAGAGTTATGAACCCACTTGGGTTTTACCGCAAAGATAGCGCGGGTAACACAACAGAATACCCGGCGAAAAGCGGGTTATATATGCTTTACATACGCAGCCTTGGAGGTGACCAATGAACCGCGCCAGGATACTACTCACCCTCGCCTGCCTGCTGGTTCCTGGAATTGCCACGTATGCCTGGTTTTACTCAGGCGCGCCCCAAATTCGGGTTGCGCAGACCCCCGATTTTCAGGGCATTGACCTGTCAGAAGCTCCCATTTCCACGGTTATTCCCCGGCAGCAACCACCATCCGTCCCGGAAACCACAGTGCTCTTTGATATGAGTCATGGCAATATGGTCAGCATGTCTGAAATTGATCCTTTTGTTCGGTTGATCGAATCAAAAGGCGGAGAGATACAGGTCACCAGTCAAGAGACATTTCTGTCCGACGCGCTCAAATCAGCCAACTCTTTTGTTTGCCTCGTACCTCTGCAGGCCTATTCGGAAGCGGATAAAGCAACCCTCACCGCGTTTGTCAAACGCGGCGGCAGGTTATTCATCGCGGCTGATCCAACACGCAATCAAATGATGTTGGTCGAGAGTATCGCGATTCCGGCTGTGAGTGGAGTTGATGCCGTCAATATGCTTCTGGAGCCTTTTGATATTTCAATTTCAGATGATTATCTATATGATATGGTCACCAATGAGGGAAACTATAGAAATGTGATAATTACCGATTTCCAAAAAGGAGCGCTCACAGAAGATGTAGCCAAACTGGTGATCTACGGCGGTCATTCCGTCCATTCAAGTGGTAATGCCCTGGCAGTAAGCCAGAAAAGCACCTTTTCATCGAACACAGATCAGACTGCGGGGTTATCACCGTTCGCCCTGGTGAGTTCAGGTAAAGGCAGTGTCCTGACTCTGGGTGATATCAGTCTGTTGACATCCCAGTTCTTTCAATCGGCAGACAATCAGGTTTTCGCCAGGAACATCGCCAGTTTCCTTGTCGATGTTAAAAGGGAAAAGATGCTGGCTGATTTTCCCCGCATCCTTGACGGACAAATAAACATTCAATCTACCGGAAAATTAAAAGTGGATGGGCTTCTTATATCAGGATTGGCCAATCTTGAACGGGCGATGGATATTCAGACAGGGAACATAACCATATCTGAAAAAGCGGATTCAACCATCGATCGGATTATTCTTTCCACATTTGATTCCTCTGACGAAAACAAAGATGTGATTGACCGGCTGAAGATCAACCTGTCACCCACGCCAATGGCCACAGAGACGCTAACCCCCTCTTCCACGCCTTCAGCAACAGCCACTCCACTTCCCGAGACCGATGGCGAGGCACTTCCCCCTGATTTTCCAGAGAACAATTTCCCCGGGGATGTTGGATCAGGTCTGGTAGATAAATCGAAAGATATTGAGATTCCCGGAATGGGGCGGCTTAATACAAACAACCTGGGAATTGTTGGGCTGATCCACGAAGAAAAGAGAACCACGCTGGTGATCATGGCCTCATCGTCCGAATCCCTCAAAACCTTCATGGATCAGATCTCCATGAGCGGATTGTACGGCTGCCTTCAAAAGGATAACCTGGCGATTTGCAATACAACGGGCGGAATGATGATTAATCCAATCCAGCCTAAAGGGTAGACCGGTCAGTTATTAAGGTATGTCTCTTCGAGAGCCCGGGCGATCAGTCCGGGCTCTTCCATGGGCAGCATATGAGACGCAGTGGAGGAAGAATAAAATCTGCCATCTTTCAATTTTCCACACAGGTCTTTCATTTCTCTTTCTGGAGTGATGATGTCATTGCCACCTGCCATAATTACTATGGGAAATTCCAGTTCCTGTAGCCAACCAGTGGCATCCTTGCGATGCGCCATCGCAAACAAGGCCATGGCTATTCCCTGAGGTGTTGCTTTTTCCATGATGGGTCTGATTTGGCTGCGTGTTTCCGGCTTATTCGTAAGACGTTCCAACATGCCGGCAATCAACGTGGATGTTCCCCCGGCCAAAACTGCCCCGCGGCTTGCCAGCCTTTCCGCGGCTTTTTCCACCGAATCCGGGTCAGACCGGGTAGTCACCAGCCCAAGACCAAATACGCGTTCCCGGTAGGCATGCGCGATTTGCATGGCTACATAACCACCCATGGAATGACCAATGAAACAAGCTCTGTCAATTTTCAAATCATCGAGCAACCGCATGATGTCATCCGCCATCATCGGGATTGTAGATCTATTTCCGGTTACCTTTGATTTACCAAAACCACGCAGATCGGGCATAAGACAGCGGGCTTTCTTTTCCAGAAGGGCAACAACCGGGTTCCAGGTTGAATGATCGAAAGGGAATCCATGAATGAAAACCAGCGGATTCCCCTGCCCCCTTTCCTCAAAATATATCTGAATGGCCTGGTCATTCATCGGGCGCATCTGAGTGTCGGGAAATAATATTCCGCGCCGTTTCCAGCGCTTCGTCGCGATTGGTGATTTCACCGGCCGCAGCGCCTTCCTGTATCTGATTGATGATTTTTCCAATAAGCCTGCCGGCTGGCAGGTTGAACGTCTCTTTGATTTCATCACCAGTTAGCAGTTTTGGAGGGTTGATCAATTCCTCTTTTCTTCTGAACCAGCCATCGAGATACATGGCAACGCGGTCAAGTTCCTTTGCCCAGGCAGTCTGTTCAGGTGGATAATCTGTTCGCGAAAGGTAATCTGCCAGACTGAGCAGGCAGGTATCCACACCGGTATCTCCAGTGGAACGGTAGAAGCGGTAGATCATCCGGCGGGTTGGTTTGGATTCCTTCGCGGATACATAACGGGGCTCCATATGCCGGGCGGTCATGGTCTTTAAATACTGCACTTCATTTTCACTGAGGGCCAGAGACCTTCCGATCGCTCCGGCCATCTCTGCCCCGACTTTTTCATGCCGCAAAAAATGAACGCGCCCATTTGAATCGACCGATCGTGTGGCAGGCTTGCCAATATCATGCAGCAGTGCGGCAAGCAGGCAAAGGCTTCGTCGGGTTCGAAATGGATTCAACCGGAGCTGAAAATGAGATTGAAAATCCTTGCGGTATTGGCCGAGTTTCCCGGCGGTCAATCCAAGCATGAGGTTTCCGCCATCTTCCAACTCAGCCGACGAGTTGATAAGCAACTGGAGGATGTGATCAAGATGCGCCATGACTGCCAGACTGTGATCCCACACATCCATAGTGTGGGGTGTTGGCTGGGTGATTCCTTTCAGGTCAGGCAATTCGGGGACCAGTTCACCAAGAATTCCGAGTGAATCCAGCAGACGAATCGCGCTGGCTGGATGCGGGCAATCCAGCAATTTTAAAAGTTCATCGCGTTTGCGTTCGCTGGAAGTGAGTTTTAACCAGGGAGCGGCTTCCCTAATCTGGGCAGGTGTTCCAGGTGCCATGCGCAGGTCAAAATCCAACGCCATGCGAACCGCGCGAACAACCCGGATGGGATCATTCCTGAAGGATTGCGGTGAACAGGGGCGTAATATCCGATTCTTAAGATCCTGACTGCCACCCAGCGGATCCCTGGTTTCCTCTGGATTATGCAACCGCACTGCCATGGCATTGATGGTGAAATCCCGCAGGCTTAAATCAACCTCCAGGGAATCACCCTGAATACGACTGAAGTCAATCAATTCCATTTGCCCGCCAGATTCAAGAATAACCCGGTACATGCCGCGTTTTTCATCCAGAGGGAAAAAGCTGCCGCCCAAGGCGTCTGCCGCCCGGCGGGATACCTGCCTTACATCATTCGGCAGGATGACATCCAGGTCATGGCCGGGTCTGCCGGTAAGTTGATCACGCACCGCGCCACCCACCAGCCAGGCGTCACAGGTTGGATCAATTACCTCACGCAGGCGGGAAAGAAGCGTATTGACCTTTGTTTCCATTTATCGTAACCAGACTATTCCGGTTGGTAGCGCTCCAGATCAACCACCCCGATGAACGGAAGGTTGCGGTAATAATCATCAATATCCAGGCCGTACCCGAACACAAATTTGTTGGCAATGGGGAACCCGGTATATTTTACGGGAACATCCACCTCGCGCCGTTCGGTCTTATCCAGCAGGGTGCACACGCACAGACTGGCCGGATCGCGTGTCTGCAACAGTTCAATAACCGACGCCAGGGTGTGTCCGCTGTCAATGATGTCTTCCACCAGAATGACGTGTTTATTTTGAATACTGCAATTCAAATCCAGGGTGATGCGAACCTGTCCACTGGATTCGCGGCCGCCCACACCATAAGACGACACAGCCATAAATTCAATGGCCAGAGGAACATCAATATGCCGGATCAAATCCGTCAGAAACATCACACCGCCCCGCAGTATACAGATCAGCAGGATCTCTTTACCCTCATAATCGCGGCTGATCTGTTTACCCAGTTCGGTGATCCGGGATTGCAATACATTTTCAGGGATCAATACTTCAGCGAGAAAATCGTGGTAGTCTCTCATGGAGTTCTCCGTCCATCCCTGCGATAAAAATTATGATCGAGGCACTTCGTGGTGCGCGCGGCATCGGGCTTCATACATTTCGGCAGCTCCAACGATCACCACCGGGTCGCTATAGCGCGCCGGTTTTCCATTTACAAGTCGCTGGGTGCGGCTGGCAGGTCCGCCGCAAACCATGCAGATGGCCTGCAATTTATCCACGCGTTCGGCTTTGGCCATGAGGACAGGCATACAACCAAAAGGTTCCGCGCGAAAATCAGTATCCAGCCCGGCAACGATCACCCGAATTCCTTTTTGGATCAGTTCTTCTACCACATCAAGAATGGCATCATCCAGGAATTGGGCCTCATCAATGCCCACTACACTGACATCCGGCTGCAATTGGGCCAGTATCTCCCGCGCGGTGGCAATGGGAACCGCTTCAAACGCCGAACCGGCATGCGAGTTGATCTGCTCCACAGAATAGCGCATATCAATAGCCGGTTTGAAGACCTGGACTTTTTTCTTCGCGATGACAGCCCGCCTGAGCCGCCTGATCAATTCATCCGTTTTTCCACAAAACATCGAACCACAGACCACTTCAAGAGAACCTATTGTTTCAGCCATAAAATCCTCAGGGAAATTTTTCATTAATTCTATACCAAACCTGTGGGATGCATATTAAAAACATCAGGCAGGTAAGATAGCTACCTGCCTGAATATTGAAATAAATCAATCAGCCTACGCGGTGGCTTCCTCTGTACCGGCAGGAAGCTCATACCCCAACTGGCGAAGTTTCTTTTTCAAATCGATCAGGGATTTGCGTCCGAAACCTTCGATGGCCAGAACGGCCTCTTCACCCTCACCCAGTTTGGCAAGGAACTGACCAACATTGCTGATGTCGGCTTTGGCCAGAGCTTCGGTCGGGCGGTTGCCCAGTGCCAGTTCGGCAATGGGGCGATCAGGAGAGACCTTGGCGCTCTCGCGGGCTTTCTGGGTTTCAACAATATCCTGGCGGGCCTGCAGCTTCTTGTAGAAGCGATCGACCTGGCCTTCAACATCCAGAATGCGCTGCTGCTGACCGGTGAAGAACGGGTGGCATTTGGAGCACACCTCGGTATGGATGACTTTCTTGGTGGACCCGGTGGTCCAGGTATTACCGCAGGCGCAAATCACCTGCGCATCAGTGTAAAACGTCGGGTGGAGACCCTTTTTCATAGCGTATTACCATCCTTTCAAAGGAATTGACTGCATCCGGCATGCCACCAGTTGGATGACGGTGCAGCAGCCTGCCTTTTGTTAAGCCGCCACTGTTTCAGCAACAGGGTCTACCGATACCATCTTCTGGCCGTTCGGCAGGGTGGCAAAAACCACAACACCTTCGGCGATCGCGAACAGGGTATCGTCTTTCCCGATATCAACATTGCGACCGGGTTTAATGTGAGTTCCACGCTGGCGCACGAGGATGTTGCCCGAGAGAACGTGTTCTCCGGCGAACTTCTTCACGCCCAGCCGCTGTGCATTACTATCGCGTCCGTTGCGGGTTGAACCGCCGCCTTTTTTATGTGCCATTGTTTCTACTCCATTTCGATCGATTTGATCATCAAGCGGGTATATTTCTCGCGATGACCGGTTTTAACACGGATGCGTTTCTTGGGGCGATATTTGAAAACCACCAGCTTGGGACCTTTGACTTCGTCTTCCACAGTGGCTTTGATTGTCGCGCCTTTGACGCTGGGCGTGCCGACCTTGACGGTATCACCGTCTACAAACAGCAAAACCGCATCCAGGGCAATTTCCTGGCCGGCTTCTACGGTCATGCGGTCCACATCAATTGTGGTACCTTCGACGGCTTTGTATTGCTTGCCGCCACATTCCAGAATGGCATATTTCATTACGCCTCTCCAATCTTCACTTCGCCGCAAGCCGCGTCTTGTTTCGTGGACCCGTTTGCGGGGAAGTTGGGGGTTGAAAACCGCCGTCAAGACGGCGGTTTGATCATTCGGGATTGGTATCCCATTGCCGTGCCGTTCTTTTTATCCGGCACCAGTGCCTCCACAGAGATTCGAACTCTGGTTTTAGCCTTGAAAGGGCTGCGTCCTGGTCCCCTAGACGATGGAGGCAACGAACAATATTTTACCAGATTGTACCTTGCGGTCAAGGATATTTAATGGGCAATTTCCATCCAATTTACCCGCCAATGTTAATCAGACTGGCTATGGCAAGCACGCCAAAGGCAATTATGATCATTCCGGAGAGTCGGTTGACCCAGATCATACCTGTTGTATTGAACTTTTGCCGAAAGAAACCCACAATCCCTGAAAGGCATAACCACCATAGCGCGGAGCCGATCACCACACCCAGCACCAGCAGTCCCGCTGAGGCATACCCGCCGTCTGAGGCGGCCAGTCCCATGCCGGCGAATACAGCCGCGAACGACAGGATGGTCATCGGGTTGGTTACGGTCAAAAAGAAAGTGGACATGTAATCACCCATTATGGTTGAGTTGGATGTTACAGACGCTGCCTGATTTGCCGGCTTTGACAGCAGCGTCTTCACTCCCAGGTAGCATAAAAATGCACCGCCAATCAAGCGCAGCCAGAATTGCTGGCTTACCAGAAAGGATGAGATGAATGTCAGCCCGAAGGCGGCCACGCAGCCGTACAGGCCATCGGCTGTGGCAGCCCCCAGCCCGGATACAAGCCCGGATATTTGTCCATTGCTGATCGTCCGCCGGATGCACAGCACCCCGATCGGCCCAACCGGCGCGGCGATGGAGAATCCCATGATGATGCCTTTGATGATGACAGGTACGTCCATGATTAATAATCCCTGCGATGATTATACGAAAGCGAAAACAAAATCATACCATTGAATGTGACAATACTAGAACAATTACTCAAAAACACTATGGAGGAAGACGAGTGCAACGAATATCATCCTGCTTTATGCGACTGAAATTGACATTCTCTGATTGACAATTTGATATTCAAAAAGGATAATAGACAATAAATGTCTATTATCCTTTATGAAAAATATCATTTTAAAAACACTGGAAAGACTCCCATACTTCACGATTGAGGCTGTCAATCAACTGGCTGATGGTAACGAACTGGCCGGGGGAACGATTCGGACAGCCCTTTATCGATGGATGAAAGCCGGCGAGATTATTCACCTAAAGAACGGGGTTTATATGACCCGGCGTTTTTTTGATTTACATTCTTCGGATAATGACTTTTCCGAAGCGATCAGCTCCATTATGATTCAACCATCATATATCTCTTTGGAATACATTCTTCAGCAGTCCGGTATCTTAACGGATGTGACCTATCCAGTTACAGCCATCACAAAAAAAAATACCCGAGTGATCATCAATAAAATGGGGACTTATTCTTACAGAAAAATCAGATACTCACTGTATTTTGGATTCTCACTGACAACATATTTTGGGATTTCAATTGCCCGGGCGAGTCGGGCAAAAGCACTTTTTGACTTGCTTATATTTCGCCCCGGATTAGATTCCATAGGCAATCTATGGAACTACCTTGTGGAAGATTTGCGTCTGAACATGGATCAGTTTTCCACATCAGATAAAGCTGAATTCGCCTCAATAGTTGAAAATAGTAAAAGCAAAAAAATGTACGGGATTTTCAAAAAAATGAGGGAATCGAAATGGTGACGATCATTCATTCCATGCAGGATATTCTGGAAAATAAGGTGCCGGATGTATCCATTGAGACAAAAAAGATTTTTCTTAAAGAAATTCTCCAGGCATACATACTTGATTTTCTATACAACCACCCGAGGTATCAAAAATTGAATTTCTATGGTGGGACCTGCTTGCATTTCATCTACGACTTAAATCGGCTGTCAGAAGATATCGACCTGGATAACTCAAATAATGTCAGCATTTCAACTCTTGAAGATGACCTGCTCACCTATTTCAATAAAAAAGTTGGTGATCTCAACGCGACTTCCAAGACTCAGGTTGGAGAGGGAGGAATACACCGAATCACTATCAAATTTCCCATACTGTATCATCTTGGTTTAGCCCCACAGATCAATGAAAACCTTCATCTAAAAGTAGAAATCAGTCCCCAAAATCAGAATAGTGTGATTAAGAAAACACCTGTACTCCTCTATGGCAGAAGCCTTGTAGCGGCTCACTTCTCAATAGAGACTCTGATGGCGTCAAAGATGTTGGCTTTTCTGCAACGATCATATATCATCAAGGGAAATACGGGAATATCAATTAAAGGTCGGGATGTATATGACCTTATCTAGTTTATGCAACAAGGGATTCAACCACTTCAGGAAAAATTAGAGAAAGATGGGAACAAACCGTATTCAACAAAAACAGCCATGCAGGAAATAACTAATCGGGTAAGCCTTATAAAAAGAAATGACCTGGCTTTGGATTTATTACCCCTATTTGAGAACCATATATTTATCAAAACCTGGTTGGATTCCTTCCAGGATATGTTTTATGAATACATAAAGAAATATATTTAAAAATTACAATAAAACTCTTATCGGTTCCCTGCACTTTTCTGACTCATACCCCGGGTTGCTGACGTACGGACCCACCGGGTAGGCTTCCATCAACTCCGGCTTGAAGGGCGCCAGCAGACGCAATAGATCAACCCCCTGCCCGCCTGCCACCCACTTCCATGCGTCATCCTTTGCCAGCATCACCGGCATACGGTCGTGCATCGGCGCCACCACCTCATTGGCGCTGGTGGTGATGATCGTGCAGGTCTTGATCGGTTCTGCTTCCCCGCCCGGCTGCCAGGTTTCCCATAATCCGGCAAAAGCAAACGGCCTTCCGTCTTTCCTGTGGAAATAGAAGGGTTGTGTTTTACCCTTTCCCGTCACCGGTTTTTGCCACTCATAAAAACCATCGGCAAAGATCAGGCAGCGCCGTTTCTGAAACGCACCGCGAAAAGACGGTTTTTCCGCCAGTGTCTCAGCCCGCGCGTTGATCAATTTATTCCCGATGGCGGCATCCTTCGCCCATGAGGGGATCAATCCCCAGCGCAGCCATTCCGCCCTTCGCGTGGCGGCGTCGGTTGCCGCAAGTACCGGTTGTGAAGGAGCCACGTTGTAACGCGGCTCCCAGTCCAGGGGTATTTCACCCAGGCCTAATTCGTCGCTCAAGTCCGCCAGATCAAACGCGATGGTAAATCGTCCGCACATAAGTCCTCATACCCCGTATGCTATAATTTTTTTCGATATTTCATCTTTTCAATGAGCAGGCACAAAATGAAAAATACAGGCAGGGAAATCTTAAAGGGTATTCTTCATTATACAATCGGCGCGGCAATAATTCTTGTGCTGCTCTTTGTGCCCTACCCGGCGCGTTTCGGGGTTACTTTCCGTTCCAATTTCTCCACACTGGTGGTTGTAATTTTTCTCGGGTATCTGCTAATTTCACTCCTGCCGGAATATTTAAAAACTGTCGCGATTGCCGCGTTCACGGCGGCCGTATTCACCCTGCCGGTGGTCGGGCTGTGGGGCAGCGGGCAGAGCGAACAGTACATCATCGGCGGGATCATCCCCTTCAGTGACGCACGTTTTTATTTCATGGACGCGCGCCGGCTGCTGGAAGGTTCGCTTTTTACCACCGGGGCAGCCCGCAGGCCGCTGTTTGCCGCGCTGTTTTCAACCCTACAGTGGATGACCGGCCAGAATCTATTTGTTTCACTGGGGCTTCTGGTCGGTTTGATTTCATTGACTGTGTATTTCTGCATCAGAGAAATCCATTCATCACGTTCGGCGGTCGGCGCTGGTTTGTTCCTGTTGCTCATCTTCTTTTATATTCGCTTCCTGCTGGGCAAACCGATGACCGAAATGGTCGGTCTGCCGCTTGGCTTGCTGGCATTTTTCTTCCTCTATCGCAGCGCCAGAGAAAAGCGTCTGTCTTTTTTCCTCTACGGGCTGTTCCTGTTAACCCTGGCCCTCAACGCGCGGGCCGGCGCGTTCTTTATTCTTCCCGCGCTCATCATCTGGGCGGGCTTTTCCTTATCCACTGCACGAAAATTCAACTGGAAGACCGGCCTGTTATCCATTCTGGTGGTTGCCGCCGGTTTTGGGGTCAACCTGATAGTATTCAATGTTCTCTCCAATCCCGACACCACTCCGTTCGGCAATTTCGGGTCCACGCTTTATGGTCTTTCCCGCGGCGGGCAGAGCTGGACCCTGATCTATGAAGAACACCCGGAAGTAACATCCATGCCAGCACGTGAATCCACGGAGTTCGTTTATGGACTGGCATTGGACAACATCCGCCAACACCCGGGCGACCTGTTCAAAGGATTCCTTAATTCCTACGCCATGTTCTTCTCGCTGGATGACTATTACGGGTCGTTGTGCTGGTTCGGTGGCAGCAATATCGTTGGGATGGCGGCCAGAGGGTTCTTATATCTTCTGATCGCCCTGGGTGTGGTCCTTTCCATACGAAAGATCAAAGATCCAACGCAGTCCATGCTGCTGGCTGCGTTTGCCGGTATCCTGCTATCCGTAACGTTCCTTCCACCCCGTGATTCGAATCATATGCGGGTGTACGCGGCCACGTTTCCTTTTTTCGCGGCCATGCCGGTCATCGGTCTCAGCGGAATCTTCGATTTTATCCCATTGAAAAAGAAGCTGTTTCCTCCCCTTTCTTTTATAAATTGGCAATTCCCGGTCTATTTCAGCGGGTTGATACTTGTTCTCATGGTCATAGTACCCATCGGGTTGAGGATAACGTCTCAGCCGATTGAATTACCAAAATCAGATTGTTCGAGTGGGTTGACTCCCATCAGTTTCCGCCTTCTACCGGGGAACCATATCATCATCCGCGAACAGGGTTCCATTCCTCAGGATTGGGTTCCCGATCTGCAACGGAAAAATTTTGAACGGCTGGCGCATGACCTTCCCAACTGGGAGTTGTTCCCCATGTTGACGGGAATCCGCGAGAATCAGATGTTGATATCAGACTTGAACCTTGTTGATGGTCAGGAAATGCTGCTGATTGCCGACGAAAACAAGATCAAGAAAACGTCGGAAATACAATCAGTCTGTGGGATTCATATGCCAGATGAAGATTTTAAGATGTACAACGTGTATATGGCTGATTGAACCACAACTTTACCTGTTTGAAGACAGGCAGGTAAGCCTTGAGCCTTTCGGTATAATACGCATATCCTGATTCGATTGAGGAACGTATGCCCAATCCATTGGTCGAATGTATTCCCAATTTTTCGGAAGCCCGGCGTCCACATGTGGTGGAACAAATCATATCCGCCATTCGCGCGGTGAATGGGGTTCAAATACTGGATCATCATTCCGATTTGGATCACAACCGCACGGTTGTCACCTTTGTGGGTACACCAACAGCAGTGGAAGAAGCCGCTTTCCAGGCAATAAAGACCGCGGGGAACCTGATTAATCTCGACCAACACCAGGGAGCGCATCCCCGGTTAGGCGCGACCGATGTAGTCCCTTTTGTTCCGATTTCTGACATTTCCATTCAGGAATGTGTTGAAATGGCGCGCCGGCTTGGCAAACGCGTGGGAAGTGAGCTGTCCATTCCGGTATATTTATATGAAGCCGCCGCCGCCCGCCCTGAACGCCAGAATCTGGAAAACATTCGCCGTGGAGAATACGAAGCATTAAAAACTGAACTCGGCGTCAAACCGGAACGTGAACCGGATTTTGGTCCCTTAATAATCTCGCCGGCCGGCGCGACAGTGATCGGCGCGCGGGCTCCATTGATCGCCTATAACATATACCTGACAACCGGGGATGTTTCCATAGCGCAGAAAATAGCCAAAGCCGTACGCCACTCCTCGGGTGGATTCCGTTACGTTAAAGCTCTGGGTTTGCTGGTTGAAGGGCGCGCCCAGGTTTCCATGAACCTGACCAATTTTACGCACACGCCTGTCTACCGGGTGATGGAAGCGGTACGTTCCGAAGCCGCGCGTTACGGCGTCGCCGTACATCACAGCGAACTGGTGGGTTTGATCCCGCAGGATGCCCTGCGCGACTCCGCCGTCTGGTACCTGCAACTGGATGGCTTCCAGACGGAACAAGTGCTGGAAGAGAAGCTGAATAGTGTTCGACTTGAATCAACCACCACCCCGCCCACCCCTGGAAAGGATTTCCTTGACCAAGTGGCAGCCGGCACACCCACCCCCGGAGGCGGCAGCGCAGCCGCCTATGCTGGATCCATGGCAGCCAGCCTGGTCAGCATGGTGGCACGCCTGACGGTGGGAAAGAAGAAATACGCGGATGTGGAAAAGCGCATGTGGCAGATCATCGATCAGGCGGAGGCTCTGCGCCTGCAATTGCTGGAAACCATGCAACAGGATTCCGCCGCCTTTGAAGCCTGGATGTCCGCCAACCGCCTTCCCAAAGACACGGAAGAACAGCAAGCCCAACGGGCGGCCGCGTTGGAAACCGCTGTGATCAATGCTGTCGAAGTGCCATTAAAGACCATGAGCCAGTCAGTTGAGGCTATGAAATTGGCACTTGAAATGGCCGAAAAAGGTAACATCAACGCCATATCCGACGCGGGCTCTGCCGGTGAAATGGCCAACGCGGGGATTACTGCCGCCGGTTACAATGTTCGGATTAATTGCCCCGGATTGACGGATACCTCTCTCGCAAAAAATTATATTGCCAGAGCCAGCCTTATTGAAAAAGATGCCGCCAGTACACTGGGCAGCCTGCGTAACATACTGACCACTCGTGGGAACTTCCCACAGGAATAAATCAAACCAACAGGAGTTGAGACATGGGCCTTAAATCAGACAACTGGATCACCAAAATGGCTTTGGAACACAAAATGATTGAACCTTTCGCTGATCGGCAGATCCGCAAAGGGGTCATCTCCTATGGTGTGTCCTCGTATGGGTATGACATCCGGGTGGCTGACGAATACAAGATTTTCACAAATGTCTATTCCGCTGTCGTTGATCCAAAAGAATTTGATCCCCGCTCGATGGTGGATTTTAAAGGGGATGTGTGTATCATCCCACCGAATTCCTTCGCGCTGGCCCGTACCGTGGAGTACATGCGCATTCCCCGCAGTGTATTGACCATCTGTCTGGGAAAGAGCACCTACGCGCGCTGCGGCATCATTGTCAACGTGACTCCTTTTGAACCGGAATGGGAGGGTTACGTCACCCTTGAAATCAGCAATACCACTCCGCTTCCAGCCAAGATTTATTCCAATGAAGGTATCGCGCAGGTGCTCTTCTTCGAAGCGGATGAAGGCTGCGAGGTATCCTACGCGGACAAAAAAGGCAAGTACCAGGGACAGCAATCCATCGTTCTTCCCAAACTCTAAACGAAACCATTGAATACGCCCTCCCCCTTCCATTCGATAAAAATCACACCGCCGTTTGGCGGTGTATTTTGCCGGGCATTGGCCGGTCTGTGCGTGGTAATCCTGTGTGGCGAGATGATTATCCGCGCCGGTGTGGAACTTAACCTGTGGCCTGAACCGCGGTTGGGAAGTATCAACGCAGAGTTGGATATCAAATTACAAACCCTTGACGCGCTGCAAAAGACAGATCCTGTGGATTGCATCTTCCTGGGCAGTTCTCAAATGGACGCGGCAATCAACCCGGATATTTTTTCCGACGAATACAGGAAATTGACCGGTCAATCGCTGCGCTGTTTCAATTTCAGCCTGGGCACGCTAACAGCCGGCCCCGCCGCTCCAATGGCACGCATTCTGGCAGACCGATACCATCCAAAGCTGCTCGTTCTGGGTATCTCAGCCCGTGATTTCTCACGCGATTTTGGAGAGTTATCCCGTTCTTTCAAGGATGATCCCTGGGTGCAATATTCACTGGGAGAATCAAACATTCCCGGCTGGTTGACCGCGAACTCCCTGTTTTTTCGCCTGTTCAACCAGTTCCGCGCCTTTTTCAACCCGGATTACACAGAATTCCGAAACGGATTGTTGATCTCTCTGCGTTCAAATGGTTACCTGTACCGAGAAGGGAATGAATTGGATAACATCAATCCTCCAACAATCCCGAAATATTCCCTGTACAAGGAAGACCTGGCCGGATTGGATGAAATTCTCGAGTTGCAGAACACAGATATGCGAATTATTGTCCTGGAAATCCCCGTTTATCCAAAATTCATGGATACCTACGTGCAGGGCAGCGCAGATAATTATTATTCCCTCTTCCGTGAACCAATCCGCGAACGAATTGAAGAAGCACAGATTCCTTTTGTGTTATCGCAGGAATTGGCCAATTCATCAATTGGCGATGCAAACTGGAATGATGTGTTGCATCTGAACTACCGGGGGACTGAAATTTTCTGCCGCTGGTTTGCCGTTCAGGCTGCCCGGATTTTGGCTCTGCCCGGACAATAACAAAATTATGGAAATAATCAGCCTACCCTTCCTTGTGTTCACCCTGGTCGCTCTGGTTGTTTATCACATACTTCCAGCACGCGGTCAGAATATCTGGCTGCTGGCCTGCTCACTCTACTTTGCCGCAACCTGGCGTTGGGAATTTGCCGCCGTGCTGGCCGTATCCATCGTGATCAACTATGTTTTTGGATACATGATCCATCAATCAAGCCGATTCAGGGCTGTCTGGTTGATTGCCGGCATCACGTTGAACGTGTTGGGGTTGATCCTATTCCGCATGACGGGTAATTCCCTGTTCGATTCCCTGGCGCGGATCATCACTGACGGCAAAACGCTATCCACCCGATTGTTGATCCCAATCGGTTTCTCTTTCTACACCCTGCAGGCTATTTCTTATCTGGTGGATGTATCGAAGAAGAAAATTACACCTGCCGGTAATCTGGTCGATTTTGGCCTGTACCTCGCTTACTTTCCCCGCCTGGTCTCAGGGCCGATAGAACGGGCCGGCAAATTCCTTCCGCAATTACAGAAAAACCGCCTGGTAACAAACGCGGATCTGGCCGAAGGCGGCTGGCAAATTTGCACCGGTCTTTTTCGCAAGCTGGTGATCGCCAGCCTGTTGTTCACCCTGATACCGGAAGGGGTTTTTACCCGTTCCACGGAATTCGCGCTATCTGATCGCTGGACGGCGCTACTGGTGTATACCTTCTGGTTGTACAACGACTTTGCCGGTTACACATCGCTGGCGCGCGGCATCAGCCGTCTGTTCGGCATCCGGCTTTCACCGAATTTCCGGCAGCCTCTTTTCGCGCAAACTATGCTGGATTTCTGGAATCGCTGGCACATGAGTCTTTCCTTCTGGCTGCGGGATTACGTGTTCTTCCCCATTCAACGTAGTTTAGCCCGCTTGAATCTCTCAACCAATAACATCATTAGAATCATTCTTCCGCCATTTGTCACGATGACAATCAGCGGATTATGGCACAGTGCCACATTTTCTCTGGTTGCGTGGGGTCTTCTGCATGGAATTTACCAGGTTGGCGACCATCTTCTTTCCCACAGGTCAATCAATGCCACAACGGGAAACCGGCCTCAGTGGCAAAAGGTATTCCATTCGATCAAGGTTTTTATTTTTCTTCTCCCTGCCTGGATTTTGTTCGCCACCGGGGGATTAAAAATAGCGGGCAATTTTTCCATCTCCCTCTTTCGTGAAGGCGGGATTACACGCGTCAGACCACTGGAATTGATCATGCCCCTCGTCGGAATCGTGGTGTCATTCGGGTTGGATTTTCTTCAGGAACGATACGGGGAGAATTTTTCAGCCTCCCATTTTCCAAAATACTTGCAATCCATATGTCTGGCAATTATGATTTTCGGTATAGTATTAAGCATTCTGTGGATGAATGTCCCCTCAGCAACATTTGTATACCAGGGATTCTAGATCTCTTATAAGGAATACGACATGAAAAAGAACTGGTACCAGAATGCCATTTTTTATGAATTATATGTGCGCGCTTTCCGTGACAGCAACGCAGACGGCAAAGGAGATATCCCCGGGGTAATAGAAAAATTGGATTACCTGAAAGACCTGGGGATAGACTGTCTCTGGCTGCTTCCCATGTATCCTTCACCTCTTAAGGATGATGGGTACGACATTTCAGATTTCATGCATATTCACTCTGATTTTGGAACCGTTGAAGATTTCAAACGCCTGATGGATGAAGCGCATAAACGGGGTATGTATGTCGTCGCCGATCTGGTGCTTAACCATTCCTCGGATCAGCATGCCTGGTTCCAGACAGCCCTGAAAAATCCGACCTCCCCGTTCAAGGATTATTATGTTTGGAGCAAAACCGGCAGGGAATTTGGCGATACCCGTGTCATTTTCCTGGATACAGAGCCCTCCAACTGGACGTACAGTCCCGAAGTGGGTGAATATTTCTGGCACCGGTTTTATGCCTCCCAGCCTGATCTCAATTATGACAATCCGGCATTACAGGAAGAGATGCTCAATACCATGCGTTACTGGGCCAGCCTGGGGCTGGACGGTTTTCGCGCGGACGCTGTTCCGTATTTGTTTGAACGGGAAGGCACAAATTGCGAAAACCTGCCGGAAACCCATGAATACCTGAAAAGAATCCGCCGTACCCTTGACGCGGAATACCCCGGCCGCATTCTACTGGCCGAAGCCAACCAGTGGCCGGCAGATGTCAGGGAATATTTCGGTGATGGCGATGAATTCACCATGGCATTCCATTTCCCGTTGATGCCGCGCATCTACATGGCCATGAAAAAGGGCGATCCTGCCCCCATTCGTTGGGCTATCGAAAACACGCCGCCCATTCCAGAAGGCTGTCAGTGGTGCACCTTCCTGCGCAACCATGACGAACTGACGTTGGAAATGGTGACACCGGAGGAACGGGATTGGATGTGGCAGCAATACGCGCCCGATCCAAAAATGAAACTCAACCTGGGTATCCGCCGCCGGCTCGCGCCATTACTGGATAATGATCCGGAAAAAATCCGACAGGCAAATGCCATTCTCTATTCCCTGCCCGGCACACCCATCGTTTATTACGGAGATGAGATCGGCATGGGTGACAATATTGACCTTTTCGATCGCAATGGGGTACGCACACCCATGCAATGGGCGGCAGACGCGACCAATGCCGGATTCTCGGAATCAAAACAGCTATACGCACCGGTCAATTCCGCTGCGCCATACGCTCCTTCACAGGTGAACGTGGCCGATCAACAGAAGGACACATCCTCTCTTTTGCACTTCATGAAACATCTCATCAAATTGAGGAAGGAACGTTCTTTCCTGGCAAACAATTCCATCCAATTTCTGGATACCACCAGCCCGGCAACCCTGTGCGTGATCCGCGGCGAGGGGTCACAACGACTGGTCGCCCTGCATAACCTTGGGAACAGTAGCGCCTATGTCACCCTGCCATCAGCGCTCAATTTCGCGCCGAAAGTGGAATTATTAACCGGAACACCCATCAATCCAGGCTTGAAGACCATTAAGCTGGCGCCGCATCAATCTGCCTGGCTGGAATAAATTGAAATCCGGCAGAAAATAGAGACGATTCAGTTCACCACTCGCAGAACCAGACCCTCCCAGGGTGACAGATCAACGCGGCTTGAATCGACGATCCCGCCGCGATCCAAACCGGTAGCGACGATGATCTCCATCCGTCCGAATCGGTGCAGGTCAAGCCGCGCGGTGATATCACCCAGATTGAGAACGGTGATGATCTTTTCAGTTCCATTCTCTCGAAGATAGGCAAAGCAATCTGCTGGAACAGGGTCAACGACTTCATAACGTCCCACTTGCAAGGCGGCAGATTGCCGCCGGAATGACAACAATTTTCGGTAGAGGTTTAACATGGATTGTGAATCTTCAAGTTCCGATTCCATGTTGACAGAAAGATAGTCATCCGCAATGGGCAGCCAGGGTGTCACGCCGGCGGAGGTAAATCCGGCATTCGGTCCGGGTGTCCACTGGTTGGGCGTCCGATTTTGGTCTCGACCGGTGCCGGGAACTCGTTTTCCCCACGGGTCCTTCTGCTTTTCCAGAGGAATGAATACATTTTTCTGGCCAAATTCATCCCCGTTGTAAAGCGTTGGCGTTCCACGCAACGTCAACAGCAGCATGGCGGCCTGCCTGGCCCTTTGAGGGCCCAGTCTGCCGGCCAGGCGCGGTTCATCATGATTGCCCAACACGTAATTGGGCCAGCCCCATTGCGGCGTGACCTTTTCCACTGATTCAACAATCTTGCGAAGCGCGGCTGCCTTCCAAGAGGCTACCAGCAACGCAAAGTTAAATGGCATATGAAGCTCATCATTGTTCTTCCCGTAGTACGCCGCCCAGGTGGTCCAGTCTAAAATATGGATCTCTCCAACCGAATAACGCGGCGGCTGATACTCGTTCAGAATGGCGCGTAATTCTTTATACACCTGATGAACATCAGGGTGACCCTTATCATTAATATGCTGCAATCGATCGTAATCACCGGTGGGTTTTAACTCACCCTTTGATGGGTCCGTATTCTTTGGATTATCCCGATACTCCGGGTCTTTCATGACGTAATGAGCCACATCGATCCGGAAGCCGTCCACGCCCCGATCCAGCCAGAAGCGGTAGACGTCGAACATCACCTGGCGCACTTCCGGATTTCGCCAGTTCAGATCAGGTTGTTCTTTTAGAAAGGAATGCAGGTAATACTGGCCGGTCTTTTCATCGAATTCCCAGGATGAACCTCCGAAGACTGCCAGCCAGTTATTGGGCGGTGTGCCGTCCGGTTTGGCGTCACGCCAGACGTACCAGTCGCGTTTGGGATTCTCACGACTGGACCGTGACTCGAGAAACCAGGGGTGCCGGTCAGAGGTGTGGTTGGGAACGATGTCGATAATCACCTTCAACCCGCGTTCATGGGCTTCACTGAGAAGGCGGTCAAATGTCGCCAGATCGCCAAAGGCCGGGTCAACATTGCAGTAATCTGAGACGTCATACCCAAAATCCGCCTGTGGTGAGGGATAGAATGGCGACAACCAGATGGCGTCCACGCCCAGGGTTTTCGCCAGGTAATCCAGCCTTTGGATCACCCCGCGCAGGTCACCAATACCGTCGTTGTTGCTGTCCTGAAAACTGCGCGGATATATCTGGTAGATCACTCCACTTTGCCACCAGAGGGCAGGTTCTTTGTCCATTCATGTCTCCTGATGATCTGAAAAAATAAAAGTGCGGATACAACGAAAAATTTCAGGCTCTCAATATCAAATCCTTGATGTATTCGCGGCAGCCTGGCATTTCCTTTTCCTCAAGGCTGTGGAGGATGATGGGACCCTGGTAGCCTGAACGTTTCAACAGCTTGATATAACCAGGGTAGTCCAGTTTTCCTTTGCCAACGGCTACTCGATCCAATTTTTGGGTTTCCGGATTGTAGTCTCCTACATCCTTGACATGCGCCAGAACGATATGCTCACCCAGCCGTGAAAAAGCTTCTTCAAAGATGTCCAATTGACGGGGCAGATCATCCGGGAATAACAAATTAGCCGGATCCATGACCACTTTCAGATGATCCGAGCCGATTTCATCAAGCAAACGGGCTGCCTTGTCCGCCGTATTCACAATATTCGCGACTTCCGGTTCAAATGCCAGGGTCACCTCATGCTTTTCAGCCATTTTTACCAGTTGATGGAACGTATCTGCCATAACGTTCCATACTTCCGGGGATTCATTGTCAGGGTGCTGCCTCCACATATTCTCAGCATCACAAGTACCCGTTGACAGGGTGATAACGGGGGTATCCATGTCAGACGCCGCTTCACACAACGTTCGGATACCCGCGATACCAGCTTTTCTCACCATCGCGTCAGGGTGGGCAGTATTGAATGTCCCTGAGACCGCCGCCAGGGTCAATCCAAACGCCCAGAATGCCGCCCCGATCTCGCCGGCTTTCCCAGCCGGTAATTCACCCGGAGTTGTGTCCATCCCGAGAACATTGAGATTTAATTGCGCGCACTCAAAACCCATGCCATGGATTCTTTCCAGTCTTTCTTCCAGAGAAAGGCGATTGACTTCACGAACCATCACACCCAAAACCCAACCCGGATTGGTCATTCTGCCTGTCCTTTTCTACTGATCTGACAGCCGGCCGTGAGAAGCCGGATCAATATGTATTCATTGTCCGCTTTTTCGGTTACTTTTGCTACTACTTTCGCAATTCTGCGTATTCCTTTATAAGTTGTAATTGATTCAGCACTAGAATCTTTAAACCTTTGTTTTATGGAAGCTCTCAAATTTTAATCCAATGAAGCGATTATTCCGGTATTCTTAATAATGTTCGCTGGATTAATCCAGGGTCAAACCTGAATTAAAAACATTCAGAAGCAACCCTTTTCCCTTAGGGGACCCACTAATGATCACACCCGGAAAGCAAGCGTTTAAGAGTAATCGATCAGAATGAAAGCTGTCTTATCACCTGTCCGCCACCTCATCCGCCGCAAAAAAGCGGAAAACTATATGCTGGTCCTGATGCTCAGCTTCGCGTTTTCCGTTTCCGCCACGCGGGTTTTCCTGCATTTTACCCACTACCCTACAATTGGCAGCGGGGAACTTCATTTTGCCCACGTTTTATGGGGTGGATTGTTCCTGTTTGCCAGTTCAGTTTTTCCGTTAATTTTTTCCAACAACTGGGTATTGCTTATTTCGGCTGCCAGTTCAGGCATTGGCATCGGATTGTTTATTGATGAAGTTGGCAAATTCATCACCGCCTCCAATGATTACTTCTATCCGCCTGCTGCACCGGTGATTTATGGATTCTTCCTTCTCGTCGTTCTCGTCTATCTACGAACAAAAAAGCCGATCGTCCATGACGATCGCTCACTTTTGTACCAGACTTTTGAAGAGATGCAGGAGGTCCTGGATGGCGACCTTTCGGTCAGTGAGAAAGACGCCTTGGAATCACATCTTAAGGAAGTGATCCAAACCTCAAGCCGGCCGGATATCAGCCTTCTCGCCAAAAATTTACGGAGTTTTCTACACCATGAAGATTTGTCGCTTGTTCCGGAAACCACCCCCGCCTGGTTTGTGCGACTGAGCGACTTTGTTAATAAACGCCTTACCCATTTCTATACCCAGGCATTCCTGGTGGGTGGTTTGATTGCCTGGAGTATCTGGGTAATGGCGGAATCATTGCGAATTCTTACCTCTCTGAGAAACCTTTCAATGCTGGGGCAAATGATCCAGCCATTGGTACTTGGAAAGTATATTCGTGGTGAAATTTCTCTCGATCTGTATGTGATGCTCATCGGGTTACAGGCCGCGACTGGATTGTTCCTCTTTCTATGCGCGGTTCTGCTTGCATTGCGGATTCAATCTCTTTGGCCAAAAGTGGTTAATTGCGTATATTTCATTCTCCTCATTTCATTGATCATCCTCACCCCTCTGCTTTTTTATTTTGACCAGTTCTCATCCATAATCCCGACTTTCATCCAATTTATTCTGTTATTACTTGCCATCCGTTGTAATCAGATTTTAAGGAATTCCGGAGAAAACTCCCGATATTAATTTATTTTTAATCTACAGGTTGTACAAAATCATCCTCTAAAGTAAAATTCCCTTTTCACAAATCCAATCCCCCGGGAATTTTATTACTTGACCAAACTGTTTTTCGCCACCGACGTCCACGGATCAGAAATCTGCTGGAAGAAATTTATCAGCGCCGGTAAATTCTATGAAGCGGATGTATTGATTCTGGGAGGAGACATAACCGGTAAAGCCATTGTCCCCATTATCCATAGCGGCAATGGCACGTACCGATCTGTTCTGCTGGAACAAGAATCAATTCTGCACGGGGAAGATGAAGTCCGCGAGATGGAAAAACGGGTTCGCAGCCGCGGCTATTACCCGTATCGCACAAATCCGGATGAAATGAAGGAATTCAAGGACTCGCCCGATAAAGTCCACGATGTGTTTGTTTCCCTTGTGTTGAAAACCGCGCAGGAATGGCTGGATTATGCTGACGATAAATTGAAAGACAGCCACATACGCTGTTTTGTTGCCCCGGGAAATGATGATATGTTTGAACTGGATGACCTGGTGAGTAACGCGAAACGGGTCGAGGTTTGTGAGGGCAATGTTACCCGCATTGATGATCACCACGAGATGATCTCCTCCGGGTGGACCAATCCAACCCCGTGGCACACGTACCGTGAGGCTTCAGAGGAAGAGCTGTCTCAGCGCCTGGATAGCATGATTTCCGGTGTCAGAGAGATGCGTAATTGTGTTTTCAATTTGCATGTCCCGCCCTATGGTTCAGGCCTGGATGAAGCTCCTGAATTAACCAAAGACCTGCGCCCCAAACTGGCCGGGAATCTGTTGATTCCCGTGGGCAGCAAAGCCGTGCGTCAGTCCATTGAAAAACACCAACCTCTGCTCGGTTTGCATGGACATATTCACGAATGCAAGGCCACCACCCGATTGGGGCGTACTCTGTGTATTAATCCCGGGAGTATGTATGAGCAGGGATATCTATCCGGCGCGCTGATCACACTGGGAAAAGACAAGATCAAGAGTTTTGTATTGACCAATGGTTAGAAAAATTTTATCACATAAGGGAGTGGAAGATGGCACGAAAGAAAGTTGAAAGCGAAGCGAATTTATTTGTCCGGAAAGCCACTGGCCTTGTGCGATCATGGTCGGTTGTTGATGCCTTTATTTACGCCACATTTTCCATCAATCTGGTGACACTGGGTTTATATATCTTCAGCCAGATGTATTTTTTACAGGGTGGACTCATCCCCACACTTCTGGTGAGCGGTGTGTTCATCTTCTTTGAAACCATCGTATATGCCGGCCTTATCGCGGTCATGCCGCGTTCCGGTGGAGATTACGTGTGGCAAAGCCGCATTCTCGGTGGAGGAATCGGGTTTGTTCTATCCATTACCGGGTGGTGGTTCATCCTCTGGCTGTGGGTGCCGCTTTACAGCGACATGTTCCGCCACATTTTCATTACCCCCATCCTGGCCATTATCGGTCTTAAGGATGCCGCCCTTTGGTTCGGTCAAACCCCCATGGGATTATTCGTGACGGCCATACTGGTGTGCGCCATTGTTTCAGTCTTCATTTCCATGGGAATGAAAACCTATGCCCGGATTCAGCGTTATTGCTTTTTTGGCGGCCTCATCGGGTTGATCATTGTATTTTCCCTGCTGGCGTTCAATTCCCCCGAGGTTTTTAAAACCGGTCTCGAACGTGAAGCGCCGCAGTTGCTGGGGACTGCCCCGGGAATCTACGATGCGACCTTGACCGCCGGAACGGCAGCCGGAGCCGAGGCTCCCCTGACCGGTGGTACATTTGGAGCCATCTTCGCCGCTCTTCCCTTTATCGTATTTTTTAACCTCTGGCCGAACTGGGGTTCCACTCTGTATGGTGAGGTACGCGGCGCCACGGATTTTCGCCGCAACCTGTGGGGAATGGCCGGCGCTCTAATCGTCACCACCCTGCTGGCCATTGTGTTCCTTCTGCTCATTAATAAGACCATCACCTGGGATTTCTACATGAAAGCCAACGCCGCCTGGTGGGGTTCATTGTGGGGCACCAGCGCGACGCCTTCTCCACTACCTGTCTGGCCATATCCCGCCCTGCTGGCCGCGTTCATCTCACCCAGCCGTATCATCCAGTTGATTGTGGTTCTTTTGATGAGCCTGTGGTGGTTTGGCTGGGCAGGAACGGTTTTCCTCAGCTCAACCCGCGTGATCTTTGCCGCTTCCTTTGACCGGCTGCTGCCGGAAAAGGTAAGCGAGGTCAATCCCCGCACACACACCCCGGTGATCGCCCTGGCATTAATGGTCATCCCATCCATCATCATCTCCGCCCTGTTCGCCTGGAACGTTTTCAACTTCCAATCTCTTACCCTTGATTCCACTCTGGTAATCGCCGTGACATATCTGGGTTCCACTATTGCCGCCATCATCCTGCCATACACCAAACCGGATCTTTACAATGCCTCACCGATTGCGAAATTCAAAGTATTTGGTTTTCCGTTGATCTCGGTGGCCGGGGTAATTTTTGGCGGTTTTCTGGTCTATTTGCTTTATGCCTGGCTGATCGACCCCAACCGGTTGTATAACATTGGCTTGATGAACTCGTCATCCATCATCTTCATCGCCGTGCTGTATCTCGTGGCGGCTGGCATTTACATGGGGTTCAAACTTTACCGTAAGAGCATCGGGATCGACATCGATAGGGTTCACCAGGAAATTCCGGTTGAATGATTCTCCCTCACTTCCGCTTGCCGACCTGCGGCTGGAAGCGCTGCGATTGCTGGAAACCGCCGCCAGCGCGCATATTACCCTGCGTCTTTTCGGAGGTATGGCTGTTCACCTGCGCTGTCCATCGACGCTGACGCCAGGTCTTTCCCGGCATTACGGCGATCTGGACTTTATTACCGATTGGGCCAGTCTCGGACATATTGAGACTTTTTTTCAAGATGCCGGATACGTCCCTGACCGGCGTCTGAACACATTGTACGGCGACCGACGCCAGCTTTTTTATGATGAAACCAATCACCGTCAGGTGGATATTCTGGTGGACGAATTTGAAATGTGCCACCTGATCCCGCTGACAAAACGTCTGAAGGTCGATCAACAAACCCTGCCGCTGGCAGAATTATTGCTCACAAAAATCCAGATCGTGGAAATGAACGAAAAGGACGTACTGGATACCTGCGCCATACTCCTGGATCACGAACTGGGGGATGGCGACGGGGAGACAATAAACACGAAAATCCTGCAACTGCTTTGCGCGGATGACTGGGGTCTGTATACGACTGTGCAGGATAACCTTGCCATGATCAAGGAACGAACAGCAAAGCACAAAATGCATCTGTCAGCCGGAGACCTTCGCATTATCTTCGATCGGTTGGAACAACTCACGCGCAGTTTACAGGATTTTCCCAAAACAGCCCGCTGGAAAATGCGCTCGATTGTTGGAAAGCGCATGATCTGGTACGAAGAAGTTGAAGAAGTCCGCCGTTGAGGCGGATTTCTTATTCCTCTCAAAACGAATAGGGGAAGGATATCAGGTCATTAATTGACTAAGTACATTTGTGGAAATCGATACGACGAGTATAATTAAGTCACTATATTCTTTCCGATTGGAGGGTGTTACATGGCTGGCGTTCGATTTGACAAAGTATTTAAGAAATTTGGTGACTTCACGGCATTAAATGATTTGAATATCAATGTGGAAGACAAAGAGTTTCTCGTCCTGGTGGGGCCGTCTGGATGCGGTAAAACAACCGCCCTGCGCTGTCTGGCAGGTCTGGAAGATGTTACGTCCGGGGATATCTTTATCGGCGAAAACCGTGTAAATGACACCCCCCCGAAGGATCGTGATATTGCCATGGTGTTCCAATCGTATGCGCTTTACCCGCATATGACCGTTTTTGACAATATGGCCTTTGGCCTGAAACTTCGCGGCGTGAAAAAAGAAGAGATCACCCGCCGTGTCAATGAAGCAGCAGCCATTCTTGGGCTCGAACAACTGCTCAAGCGCCGCCCGCGTGAACTCTCCGGTGGTCAGCGCCAGCGTGTGGCTGTCGGCCGTGCCATCGTTCGCGAACCGAAAGTATTTCTTTTCGATGAACCGCTCTCCAACCTGGATGCCAAGTTGAGAGTCCAGACCCGCGCGCAGATCAGCAAACTGCACCAGAGCCTGCAGACCACCTTCATCTATGTGACCCACGACCAGACCGAAGCCATGACCATGGCCTCCCGTATTGCCGTTATGAACAAGGGTGTTCTTCAGCAGTTGGATACCCCGCAGGCGTTGTATGATCGCCCCGCCAACCTGTTCGTCGCCGGCTTCATCGGGTCACCTGCCATGAATTTCTTCGATGCCAGGATCCACAAAGCCGATAAAGGCGCCGTGGTTGAAATGAACGGATTCACGCTGAAAATCCCCGAATCCAAATTGGCCACATACCTCCCGTTGGATGGCAAGTCTGTCATCTTTGGCATCCGCCCCGAAGATATTCACAATCCCGAATTTTTGCCGCAGAATATATCCGCCTCCACTGTGGAAGCCAAGGTGGATGTGATCGAGTTAATGGGTAATGAGATCATCCTCTACCTGGTGTCTGGAACGCACAACTATGTAGCCCGGGTTGACCCTCGCACTCGTTTTGCCATTGGCGATAAAGTTAATCTGGTCTTCAACATGGACAACATGCACATCTTTGATCCGTCCAAAGATGCTGAAAACCCGGCCGCAGTGCGGTAAAATACTGGGTTGAAGGCTCGTGTTCTTACAGACAGCGCAAGAGACCTTCTTGCGCTGTTTTTATACTAACGGCCAAATAAAAAGAGGAGCAACCTATGCAAATTGAAGATTTGAAGTCTCTCCTGGCACCCGTAAATTCGAAGATCGTTTTGCTGGTCATGGACGGTCTGGGTGGCCTGCCCATGGAACTGGGTGGCAAGACCGAACTGGAAACAGCTGTTACCCCCAACATGGATAAACTGGCCGCAGAAGGTATTCTGGGACAATCAGCGCCCATCAGCACCGGTATCACTCCCGGTTCCGGCCCCGCTCACCTCAGCCTGTTCGGCATCGACCCGGTCAAGACGGAAGTCGGCCGTGGTGTTCTTGAAGCCTTTGGCGTGGGTGTCACCGTAAATAAAGGTGATGTGGCTGCCCGCGGCAATTTCTGCACCCTTGACGCCAATGGTCTCATCAGCGATCGGCGCGCCGGTCGTATTCCCAGCGATGAAGCATTGCCGATCTGCGAAAAATTAAAATCCATCAAACTGCCGGGCATTGAGATCGAAGTCAAACATGTCAAGGAATACCGCTTCGCCGTCGTGATGCGCGGCGCGGGTCTTTCCCCTGACCTGGAAGAAACCGATCCGCAGCGCACCGGTGCCGCTCCTTTGTCTGTGGTTGCCAAGAACGCCGCTGCCCAGAAAGCCGCCGACCTCTTCAATCAGTGGATCAACGAAGCCCATAAATTGCTGAAGAATGAACCCAAAGCCAACGGTCTGACACTGCGCGGCTTCGCCACCGATCCCGGCCTTCCCACCTACAAAGACCTTTACAATCTACGTGCCGCGTGTGTGGCGGTTTACCCCATGTACCGCGGTGTCGCCCAACTGGTCGGCATGGACCTGATAAAATTCAGCGGGGAAACCCCCACGGATGAGTTTAAAGCTGTTGCCGATCACTGGAACGACTATGATTTCTTCTTCGTTCATATCAAGAAGACGGATTCCAACGGTGAAGATGGCAACTTTGACGGCAAGGTCAAAATCATCGAAGGTGTGGATGCCGCACTTCCCCAATTGGTTGCCTTAAATCCGGATGTTTTGATCATCACCGGTGACCACAGTACCCCTGCCAAATTGAAGACCCATTCCTGGCACCCGGTTCCCTACCTTCTTTGGGCGCCAGCTTCCGTCCGCCCGGATATGGAAAAGGAATTCGGCGAACGCGCCTGTATGCGCGGCGGGCTGGGTGTCTTCCCCGCTCTGGATAACATGCCCCTGGCACTGGCGCATGCCCTGCGCCTGAACAAGTTCGGCGCATAATAATTTATTCAATCAAGATTTTTGACGGCGCGTTTTTTGACGCGCCGTCTCTTTTAACTTTTCGAAGCCTGTCGTTTCCCAAAGAAGCCGAGGAAAAACCCGCCAAGCAATACCATGGCACCCATCAGGGTAAAGGCATCCTGCCAGAAAGGCATCGGGAACAGACGGATAAGCGTATCGGAATAGAGAAACAACCATGTATCCCCACTGAAAAAGATCCGGTGGAATCCGGTAAAAAGCGCGTTGAAACTGACCAGTACAGCCACCAGCACTGCCAGAATAAACCACACAGCCGCCCAGCCTCCCCGGCTGACAGCCAACCAGAATTCATGGATCCAGCCGCCGCGCATGGCCATTACCCCCAGACTCATTATCACGATACCGATGGTCGGCCAGAGGATCAGCATGAGCTGAACCAGGTTTTTCACGTCCAGCATGTGACTCAACTCGCGCTCGTTGTAAAGTGGTGTTTTTTCGTCTAGTTTCTGGTCTGCCAGGAACTCAATCCCTGCCCCATTTGTCAGGTAGTCAAGCGATACACGGCTCCACTTCAGGCGATCCTGCAGCGTGAAACCGTACGTGTCAACCGGGAAACCCGGACGCTGGTATTCCAGGATGGTATAGACAGGAAATAACAGCAAACGGATTGAAGTCATTATCAGGAACAAAGGAATAAGAATGGTGATCAGGATGTCCCAAACCTTCACAAGTTTCATCATTGCAGCGACTCCATGTCTCCTGCCAGCAGGAATTTTAAGACCATATCATTCGTGATCCCCTCCACCGGCGCCCTATCGTCGGTGAATACCAGGGTCTGAGGAGGTTCGGGTTGAAGACTGCCCAGTGTAATCGCCATGGTTTCTGTCAACAGGGGGTGCACGCCGGGGGTAGACAATAGGGAGTCATAGTTTATGGCCAGATTATCCGCGCTGGTTGGCTGCGCTGACGCGAACAGGATGGAATTAAAGGTTCCCGGCAAATCCATGACATGGATGGAAGGAAAATCCTGCCGGATGGTGGAAGCCAGACCGTCAATCAAGCGCCGGTCACCGGGCGCTCGCCCGATGTTCAGGGTCATAACCCCATCGTCTGTCAAATGGTCGCGCACAGTTTGAAAGAACTCGCGAGTCGTAAGGTGCCACGGGATATACGGCGGGCGATAGGCGTCCACGCTAATCACCTGATACTTCCGTCCAGAATGCCCCAACCCCCAGCGTCCATCCTGCACAAAAACACGCAAATTGGGCAGTTTCATTCCAAAATAGGTTTCGCCGACTTCCACGATCTTCGGGTCGATCTCAAAACCATCGATGGAAATACCCGGGAAAACGATGGAAGCCTCACGAGCCGTCGTGCCGGCCGCCAATCCCACAATAGCCATACTGGTGACTTCGTCAACTTTTTTCGGAGCCGGGTTAAAAAATGGGGCGACCAGAACCTGCTCCCAGGTTCCATTAAAATTGATCGCGTCCGGATTGTATTGCGAATGCCAGCCCTGCCCTTCATTCAACCGCAGGTACCGGGTTCCATCAATCTCCAGAACCTGAATATAGTTGTACGCGGATTCCGTCTCATAGATCATGCCGGTACTGTTCTTGTCAGTGCCAATGTTCACGAAAAAAAACAGAATTGTCACCACAACAGGCATCCAGACCAGCGGCAGAACACCGCGCCAGCCTTCGGCCAGTTTCAACCCGATCAGGGCGAAAACCAGCAGCACCGCTCCGTGGACAAGAAACGTGCGATACGTTCCAACGGCAGGGATCAACCACAAAACCGGAATGAATGTGCCAATAAATGAGCCCAGAGTGGAAATGCCATAGATTTTTCCGGAAACGCGTCCGGCGGATTCTTTTTCCTGTAATGCCAGGCGAATGGCAAACGGCGAGGATGTCCCCAGAAGAATAATCGGAATAACAAACAGGATCATCACCGTTGTGAATGAGCCAAAAAGCACGCCCAGTTCGAGCGAATCGAAAGCATCCGCCGCCCAGCGAAGCACAGGCCTTGAAATGGTCGGAACCAACGCGATGCTCAACCCTGCCCAGGCCAGAATGCGATACAACGTCCCGTATTGCGGGGAACGGTCAGCCCAGGTTCCGCCGATGAAATTACCGGCTGTAAGATATATCAGGATCAACCCGATTATGCTCGCCCAGACCAGGTTGCTCGACCCGAAATAATTCCCCATCAGCCGGGAGGCGGCCATTTCTACGGCCAGGCTGGTAAATCCTGAAATGAAAACGGTAAATAACAGGTATTTTTTCATATATTCGTAGTTTGTCCGTCTGGAAATATGATGACTTTCTTATAAAACCCGGTTAGAATTTTAACAGTTATTCTGCGTGAAAATACCCCCTATTTCCAAGAGGAGTCATATGTTAATCGCGACTGTTGAACAGATGCGCGCGCTGGAAAAGAAAGCCAATGAACAGGGTCACACCTATGAAAAAATGATGGAAATGGCTGGCGTGGGAATGGCAGACTTCATCGACGCCCGTTTTAACATGGAATTTGAAGATTATTCCGACCGTTCCATTCTGGGATTGGTCGGCGCGGGAAATAATGGCGGCGACACATTGATCGCCCTTAAGGAGTTGCAGGCCAGCGGGTGGGCTACCCGCGCCTACCTGGTAAAAGACCGCCAGGCGGATGATCCACTGGTGACCGCATACCAAAACGCTGGCGGTACACTCGAATCGCAATCCAACGATCCCCGTTTAACCACCCTGAAAAAATGGTGCTCCAACGTCCAATTCATTCTGGATGGTATTCTTGGGACCGGTACCCATCTTCCCCTCGATGAAACCATCCGTTCCACGATCAAAACGGTGATTAAACAGGAAAGCGGACTTGTGGTGCTTGCCGTCGATTGCCCAAGCGGCATTGACTGCGCCACCGGCAAAGTGGCGGATGAGGTACTGCACTGCGACTATACCCTGTGCATGGGGGCGATAAAAACCGGGCTGCTTACCTTCCCCGCCTATGAATATTGCGGGAATTTTGTTTATATTTCGATCGGATTCGACAAGAATCTCCCCGGTTGGGAAAAAGGTCTTCACGAAATCTTATCCCCGCTGCATGTGTCCGGATTATTGCCATGCCGGCCATTGGATGCCCACAAGGGCACTTTCGGAACAGCCATGATCATTGCCGGTTCAATCAACTACACCGGTGCGGTTCTGCTGTCAGCCGAAGCCGCCTATCGCAGCGGCGCCGGGCTGGTGCGTGCGGCCATTCCCGGCATGATCCACACCGCCATTGCCGGTCACATCCCCGAAGTCACCTGGCTGCTTCTGCCGCATGAATCGGGTGTGATTGCCGAATCCGCGGTGGATGTCATCCAAAAATACCTGGATAAGGTCACAGCCATGCTTGTTGGCCCTGGTCTGGAAACGGAAGAAACCACCCGGCATTTTATTAAACGACTGTTTTCAAAACAGGGCAAAAAGGCATCAGCAGGCATAATCGGGTTCATACCCGGCGATCCTGAAGATAGCAAACCCAAAGCCGCTCCTTCACTGCCCCCCCTGGTGATTGACGCCGATGGGCTGCGCATCCTGGCGGATTTTCCGGATTGGTGGAAAATGCTGCCCGCCGGAAGCATTCTTACCCCGCACCCCGGTGAAATGGCTGCCCTGACCGGCCTGTCAGTAAAAGAGGTGCAGGAACGACGCCTGGACCTGGCGCTGCTCTTCGCGAAAGAATGGAATCAAATCGTCATCCTCAAAGGCGCTCTTACCGTTATCGCCACACCTGATGGTCATGCCTATGTGTCCAATTGTGCCAATCCATCACTGGCGCGCGCCGGTAGCGGTGATCTGCTGGCTGGCCTGATCACCGGCTTCCTGGCCCAGGGAGTCAAACCGGTTGCCGCCGCCCAGCTCGGTGTCTGGATACACAGCAGCGCCGGTGATCTGGCATCGGAAGATGTGGATGCAGCGGCCATCCTTCCGAGTGACCTTGTCGCTCATATACCGGCCAGCATCAGTTTTTTGAGGGATTTATCAGCGTGAACTATCATCCATCAACGAAAAACCCCTGTCAGTTATCCAACTGGCAGGGGTTTATCTTTATTCCAGGCATTACTAGGCGGCGGGTTTGGTTTCTTTCTTCCCAACCAGCTTGCTCTTCTGTTCTTCGAGCACAACCTGCCCTTTTTGTCCAAGTTCAATGGCTTTTTCGCGGGTTGTTTTTACAAGGTCTTCCGCCGCGTCAACAGCTTCATTGTAGGAATCTGACGCCACGTCGCGAAGTTCAATGGCTTTCTCTTTGATCACAGTACGGGTTTCCTCGCCGGATTGGGGGGCCAGCAACAAGGCTGTTACCGCGCCGGCCAGACCACCAACTACGAACCCCACTAAAAATGCACCAAACTCATCATGATCTGACATTCTATTCTCCTTTCAACGATTGCATAGGACCGGATAAACAAGCTTGATCTTTATTTCCAGATCTTAAGAAAATCCAGCAATTTTCGGATAACGGCGATACTTTCATTCAACTTGATCACCGGTTCTGCCAGATTATTACTTAAGAATGTTGCAGTTCCGCGAAGAGTATTTACCGTTTCACTGGTTGAATTCAAAATGGGTTTGATCTCATTCTGAAGGAGGTTGATCAGAGTTGCCAGTTGTACGATCAACACGATCAACGCGATCCCAATAATGAACGATTCCAGAGCCATGAAGATGATGAAGATATCCCGGATGTGACCGGTGGTGTTGACATCACTGCGCAGCAGAAAGATCGTCCCTGCAGCCAGGCCGGCCAGTATGAGAATAACTACAACCGCCATCCAGATGGCGGCCTTCTTTTGCGCGGCGCCATCTTCAGGTTTAGTTTCAGTTATTACTGGACCGGAAGTTTGTTCAACAGGTTCTTCGCTCATAAGTAAAAAAATTATAGCACATTGTCAATGGTTGGATTAACAGGTTGTATAAATAGTTTTTTGGGACGGTTTTCTGACCTGAGACTTGAGAGATGATAAAATTAAATGCTATGCGTTTGTCAAAATGGTTTGTATTTCTCTATCTGCTGGCTCCTGGCTTGTTAACATCTCAAGCCCAGGCACAAACACCTGTCAATAAACCGGTGGTGATCTCTCCACGCGCCGGCGAGGCTGTTCAGGGGCGTGTGGAGATCAACGGTATAACAGAGTTGGAGGGTTTTCAGCGCGCGGAAATTGAGTTTCGCTACACGAATGACCCCAGAGGAACCTGGTTCCTGATCGCTGAGACCGACCAGCCGGTCAACCCGGGCAAGATTATCGAATGGGATACCAGCCTGATCACCGATGGGAATTACGATCTACGCCTTACGGTCTTTCTCAAAGATGGCAACAATCTCTCCACGACCATTTCCGGTATTCGAGTACGTAATTATTCATCGATTGAAACTCCCACGCCTTCTGTTTCCGGAGAAGTGCTTCCCGGTACTTACCGCGATGCGACTGCTGTCCCATCTCCCACACCACGCCCAACCCGCCCCGTGTTTGCTCCCAATCCGGCAGTGCTCACTCAGGCGGATCTTAATTCCGGCCTCGTCAGGGGTCTCATCACAACAGCGGGATTCTTTTTCGCGTATGGTATCTACTGGATCATCAAAAAATCGCTTTCGTAGTTCATTGGACACACATTATGTTTCGCCTTCTAAAAAAACCTCAACCTGAAACAGACCTCACCACCTATCTGATCGCGGGCTTCGGCAATCCGGGTCGCGAGTACATGCACACCCGCCACAATGTCGGCTTTATGACCATTGACCGGCTATGTAAAAAACTGGATGTATTTCTCGGAAAAATGCAGGCAAACGCGTTAACAGCCACGTATAAAGATAAAAGTTTTCGCATTATTCTGGCCAAACCGCAAACCTATATGAATCTTTCCGGGCAATCTGTCAGCGGATTGCTGAACTTCTACAAGATTCCCATGGAACGCCTTCTGGTAATGCACGACGATCTGGATGTCCCTTTTGGCAGCCTGCGTATTCGCCCATCGGGCGGATCTGGTGGGCAGAAGGGACTCGGTTCAACCATTGACCGCCTGGGCACGCAGGATTTTGCCCGGCTGCGAATTGGTATCGGTCGCCCTCCGGGTCGCATGGATTCCGCCGATTATGTTCTCCAGTCCTTCTCTGCGGCTGATCAGCAAATTCTGGATAGCGTGCTGGATTCCGCCGCTGAAGCCGCGCTGTTGTTTGTGCGCGAAGGGCTGGACACGGCCATGAATCGGTTTAACGGATCTGTGGAAAAGAGTTAAAATGCTGGATTTTATCCGCGGCCTGACCGGCTATGCAGATATACTTCCATCGCTTGGTCCAGGGAAGACCGTCCCCGGGTTGGGCTTGATCCGTTCCGCCCGGCTGCCGGTGGCGGTGGCTCTGGCACAGGATATTAACGCGCCGGTATTGATCCTTACAGACCGTTCTGAACGTGCCTTTACCATGGGGGACGAACTCAAATTCTGGTTTGCCGGCGCCAACCGTACCGCTTTCCCCGCGCCCAATCCATTGTTCTATGAACAGGCTTCATGGGGAAATATCACCCGTCGTGAGCGCCTGCAGGCTCTGGCATCGTTGTCCCCGTTCCATATCCCCGGAGCCGAGAAACCTGCCAATCCGCCGTTGATCTTCGCGCCTGTGCGCGCTGTTATGGCTCGCACACTTCCACGCCGTGATTTTCTCAAAGTCGTCCGCACGATCAAAATTGGCAGTAACCAATCCATCGATGATTTGCTGCGTCAGTGGGTGGATATCGGTTTTCAAACCGCTGATACAGTTCTGGATGTAGGTTATTTCTCACGACGCGGTGGCATTCTGGATATCTGGCCGCCTGCCGAGTCGCACCCGGTACGCATGGAATTCTTTGGCGATGAAGTGGATACGCTGCGGCAATTTGACCCGGTCACCCAGCGCACCGTCGCGAAACTCGACCAGGTCAAAATCACCCCCGCCCGTGAAGTGTTGCCAGGGGTGGCAGAAAAGGTCGGTATTACCGGCGAGGTTGATGAATACCTGCTTCCCCTGGTTCACCCCGCGCATGCCAGCCTGCTGGATTACCTGCCCCGCGGCAGCCTTGTGCTGGTGGATGACTTGCAGTCCGTGCAGACCGCCGCCAATGAGATTGAGGAACAGGCTGTTAAATTGCGCTCCGAATTGACCAGAGAAAACGCCCTCCCTGAAGATTACCCGGTTCCCTATAACACCTGGTCAGAACTTCAGGATACACTGGCAAGCCTGACCTGGCTGGAACTGGGCCGCAGTACGTCCCCCGAAATCGGATATTTTGGTGAAGCGATCCAGCCGGGACAGCGTTTTGGCGGCCGTGTAAAACCGTTTAATGAATATGTTGGCGCCAGTCTGAACAAGGATACAAGGGTCATGATCGTTTCACGCCAGGCATCCCGCCTGCGCGACCTGTGGCGCGAACGCCAGCAGGAAACCGGGATCGCAGCGTCCCCCGAGATCATCGACGGCACCTTGAGCGACGGGTGGGAAATGACCTCGGGCGAAAAAACCGCGCTGTTATTGACCGATAGTGAGATCTTTGGCTGGGAACGCCCGCAGGCCCGGCAGCGGCATACACCATCAGCCGAAGCACCGGAAGCCGGCTATGCCGACCTGAAAGCCGGCGACTGGGTCGTCCACATGGATTACGGCATTGGACGACTTATCGGACTTGTCAAGCGCAATATTGAGAATACCACCGGAGAATTTCTCTGCATTGAATACGATAACGGCGACCAGTTGTTTGTCCCCGTTCATCAGGCAGACCGTCTGAGCCGCTATATCGGCCCCGGTGGGGAGCCTCCCACACCCACACGGTTGGGCAGCACGGAATGGGCTACCGCCCGCCAGCACGCCAGTGAAGCGGTTCAGGAAGTGGCTCGAGAGTTGCTGGAACTGTACGCCCGCCGGCAGGTTTCAGAAGGCTACGCATTTCACGGTGACACACCCTGGCAATATGAACTGGAAGCCAGTTTCCCGTATATTGAAACCAAAGATCAAATGTCTGCCATTCGCTCGGTGAAAAAGGACATGGAGGCCAGCCGTCCCATGGACCGCCTGCTGTGTGGTGATGTTGGCTATGGGAAAACGGAAGTAGCCCTGCGGGCCGCCTTTAAAGCGGTCATGGATGGCAAACAGGTGGCTGTCCTGGTTCCCACCACTGTTCTGGCACAGCAGCATTATGAAACATTCCGGCAGAGGTTGACCGCCTTTCCGGTATCAGTGGAAATGCTCTCCCGCTTTCGAACCTCCCGGGAACAGGATGATATCATCCTCAAGTTGTGGCATGGGGATATTGACATCATCATTGGAACGCACCGACTGATCTCTCAGGATGTTGAATTCAAGAACCTGGGTCTGGCCATCATTGATGAAGAACAACGCTTTGGCGTAACCCATAAGGAACACTTTAAAAAATTACGCACTGAAATTGACGTGCTAACCCTGACAGCCACACCCATTCCGCGCACTCTATATATGGCGCTTACCGGTGTGCGTGATATTTCCACCATTAATACTCCCCCTGAAGAACGCCTGCCCATCATCACCCATATCGGGCCGTATACTCCGCGACTGGTACGTCAGGCCATCATTCGGGAATTGGACCGTGAAGGCCAGGTCTTTTTCGTCCACAACCGGGTGCAGACCATTCATGCCATGGAAAGCCATTTGCACCAGATCGTACCGGAAGCGCGGGTGGGGGTAGCCCACGGGCAAATGCCTGAAGGGGAACTTGCGCGCGTGATGGATCAATTCACCCGTGGTGATATCGATGTTCTGTTATGCACATCCATTATTGAATCGGGTTTGGACATCCCCAATGCCAATACGCTGATTGTTGATCGTGGTGATACCTTCGGCCTGGCCCAGCTCTATCAACTGCGCGGACGCGTGGGCCGTGGCGCGCAACGCGCCTATGCCTATTTCTTCCGACACCGCCGCAAACCGCCCACCCCTGAAGGACAGGAACGGTTGGAAGTCATTGCCGAAAACACCCAACTTGGAGCCGGGTATTCCATTGCCATGCGTGACCTTGAAATGCGTGGCGCCGGTGAGATCCTGGGTAATCGGCAGCATGGCGTTATTGCCACTGTCGGCTTCCATCTTTATACCCGGATGCTGGCATCGGCCGTGCGTACGCTGCGCCAGTCGGAAGGCATGCCCGCCCTCGAAGACGATCAACTTAATATGCGCGAGGTGCAAATGCCGGTGGCAGTTGACCTGCCGCTTTCTGTTGGCATCCCGCTGGATTATGTGGAAGATCAGACCATGCGCCTGCGCCTGTACCGCCGCATGGCGGATGTACAGGATGAGGATGACATTGAGGCGCTGGCAGATGAATTTTCCGACCGGTTCGGTCCCATCCCGGATCAACTAAAAAACCTGCTTTATATGCTGCGAATCAAGATACTGTCTGAATCAGCCGGACTGGTATCAGTTACTGTGGAAAGCGACCAGTTGGTATTGCGCTTTCCGCCCCTGCCGGAAGGTACGCCTTCCCGCGACCTGCCAGCCTTGCCCGTTCGTTCCCGTTCCGGGAAAAATTCCTACTGGCTGCCCATGGATGGTGAAGAAGAAGTCTGGAAGAATAACCTGATTAACGCGTTAAAAGAAATCAACCTTCTGTGGAAAAGCAGTTAATCAAAAACCGGTGCCATCATCCGGAAATACTCAGAGAGGGTTCCGGTAGGTTGATAATTTCCCTCCTGTGAGGCAGTTATTCAGAAACTACCAGAGCTTGCTGTCTTTGGACAGGGGTAATTGATTATGACATTTTTCGCACGTGGGTGACCATACCGGATTCTGGTGGCCGCACTTTTCACAGGTAACCGTGGGCATGTACCCCTCCCTGGGACGATTTGACGAATATCCCTGCCCGCTGTCAATAAACATGGAGACAAATGTTAACACAACGCCCAGTCCACTCAGGGCGATGGATGTGTACATCAGTGAACCGGTCAAACCAATCAAAAAATTCACCATCTGCCAGAACGCATTATCTGTTTTTGGAATGACCACATCCAAAAAATAGGCTCCCAGACCGCTAAAACCAGCCATTACCAGAAGCAATCCGAAAATAAGCAGCGAGACTCCGAAACCTGAGCTTCTGATCCAGAAAGAGCCCAATCCCAATGGCCCAAACGTGATGAAAATCCAGATGACCAGGTATTTTAACGTCTCAGAAGATTCGGGGGAATTCGTTTGCAGGTCGTAAACCGCCTCCATAACCTTCCCACTGGAAAACCCGATGACCAGAGAGACCAGCCCGATGAGAAAGAGCAGGCAACCTAATGGATTGCATGAACCACTCCCTGATTTCGAGCTGCTCAACCGGCCCACCTCCCAGATAACGCTGGTATCTCCGAGAAGAACGATATGCTTTTGATAATTCGAAAATGAATGGATGATAGAGCGGCAACGTTGACTGTGAGCCCGAGAAATGGCAAACCTTTCCCGTTACTAATTATTCTAATTTATTTGGGAGAAACGTCAATCAGTATCCATGACCAACCACACCGAATCCAAAAACCAGATTCACACCAAGGACTGATTGACGTGAATCCGGTTGAATTGCGTATGGTTTTCACTATCGGTGTGATATATGATTGGTCAGGGTGCCAATACCTTCCCCTGAACAATCAACCACATCACCCTCTTCCAATGGACCCACACCTGCCGGCGTGCCTGTCATGATGATATCACCCGGGTTGAGGGTCATGATGGAAGTGGTAAACGCCACCAGTTGCTGAACCGTAAAGACCATTTCACGGGTCGAGGACATTTGCCGCATTTCACCATTAACACGGCAGCTTAACAGAACATCAGCCGGATCAAGGTCGGTTTCTATCCACGGCCCCAGTGGGCAGAAGGTATCAAATCCTTTGGCGCGTGTCCATTGGCCGTCGCGCCGTTGCAAATCACGGGCGGTGATATCGTTTCCCAGGGTGTAACCAAAGATATATTTAAAAGCGTCTTCCGGCTGCACCCAACGGGCTTCTTTTCCCATGACCACAACCAGTTCAACCTCATGTTCCACCTGTTCCGATTGAGGAGGCAGGTGGATATAGCTATCCGGTCCAATGACGCTGCTGGGTGGTTTCATAAAGAGCATCGGCCATTCTGGAACCGGGGCTTCATGTTCACGTGCATGTTCGATGTAATTACGTCCAACACAGATGATCTTACCGGGAACCACCGGCGCAAGGAGCTGCACATCTGCGAGTGGAATATCAACTTCCAGCCGGCGGTACTCGCCAAACGGCTCACCTTCCACCGGACCCACGCGATCCTGATAGATCCACCCGTACCGCGGTTGTTCATTGCCATATTTATAGCGGATAAATTTCATGGTCACACCCGTTTGATAAGAGTTTATTCTTTATGGGCCATTGCGAGCCCTTTTTCCGTGAGAGTCCAGATTTTGGGATGAGCATGCCCTTCGCAGGCAGATGCCAGGGAGCAATGATCACACGCCGAATTGCATGTTTCGTATGATTTAAGATAACCTCTTTTCGCCAAATCCGCAACCATTTGATCCATCAAAACGGGAGTCACATTTAAATCTGCACATAACTGCTCAAGATTGGCCAGCGGACGACGGTTGATGGCCTTTAATAATTCAACAAGCATGTATTACCTCAAATAAATGGTTCCAAGTTGATAAATGCCGATTCCGGCAGCAAATGACAACCCGAGCATGAGCAAAGAACTGACCAGAGTCCACTTCAGCGAACGGGTTTCCTGTTGAATGGCGGAAATTGTTCCCAAGCAGGGGATGAAAAGCATCTGAAAAGCCAGAAGAGCCAACGCGGCGGGCATGGATAATATTGCAGGTAAAGCTGTTGCTACATCCCCATACAAAACACCCAGCGTGGCAATCGTGTTTTCCTTGGCAACGATGCTGGTAAGTAGTGCCATCAGAACCTGCCAGGGTAGTCCCATTAGATTCCCAACCGGTTCAAGCAGCCTGCCTATATAGGAAAGGTAGCTGGTAAGCACGTCACCCGTAGGGAAATAAGACAGGCACCAAATCACCAGTGAGCCGGCCAGAATTATCGTTCCGGCTTTTTCCAGGAAACTAATCAGGTTTTGCCAGACATAGATCCCAATCGTTTTTAAATTGGGGACATGGTACAACGGCAGCTCCATGATAAATGGCACATGGTCATTCTTGAGAATAAAACTATGCAGCGTCAGGCCAAGCACCATCAAAAGAATCAGATTGCCTGCTACCAAACCCCATGCCACCAGTGCCGAATGGGCAGGAAAAAACAGAGGAGTCAACACGGTCACTACCGCCATTCGCGCGGTACAGGGAATTAATGGAATTAGCAGAATAGTCAACAACCGGCTGCGGCGGCTTTCGATGATCCGCGTGCCAAACACAGCCGGAACGTTGCATCCAAAACCAAGCAGTATGGGTAGGAAACTTTTCCCATGCAACCCCAGACGGTGCATCCAGCGGTCGGTGAGATATGCAATGCGTGCCATGTATCCAGTATCTTCCAGCAATCCCAGAGCCAGGTAAAAAATGGCCAGAATGGGAAGAAAAGTCAAAACCAACCCAACTCCGCCCAGAATCCCATCGGCCAGTATATGCTTTACCCAAACCTGGTCTTCAGCAACGCTTGATCGCACCCACTCTGCCAGCCATTCCACACCATCTCCCAGTACCGCCTGCAACGGAGAACCAATGGCATAGGTGACGAAAAACACACCGCCCAGTACCAGCGCGAGAATCAGCGTTCCCCAGAGAGGATGAGTAAGAACCTGGTCAAGTCGTGTGGTCAGGCTGCCGCGTGTCAGCTTCGGTTGAACCACAGCCGCGCGTACCATTCGCGCGATCCATTCATAGCGTTGTCCGGCTATGTCCAGGACGGCATCTTCGTGCGCGTAAAGCAACGAGGCTACCTTCTGCCATTTTTCTGGCGGAACACGGCCTTCAATTAATTCAGCCAGTTCTTCGTCACCTTCCAGTAGTTTCAACGCAACCCATTTCACCGGGTAACCGGTGGGAACATAGGTCGAGATTTGTTCAATGATTTGGTCTTGAACTTCGCGATGTTCGGCAGAGATCGATGGTTTCTTGGGACTAAATTTATTCCGACCTTCAATGAACTCGTGTATGATCTGGGTTAACGCTTCCACACCCTGATTATGCGCCGCAGACATTGGTGCCACAGAAATTCCGAGTGCGCTTTCAAGAACACCGGGTTCCACCTGTATACCTTCCTGGCCGGCGACATCCATCATGTTTAACGCCAGGATGACCGGTACGGGAAGTAAAAGAACCTCTGCCAGCAAATACAGGCTACGTTCCAGATTGGCCGCGTCAACCACAACGATGGCGAGATCGGGATGCTCGTGCAGAATAAAATTACGGGCAATGCGTTCTTCTTCAGAACTGGCTGTCAAACTGTATGTGCCTGGGAGGTCAACCAGTGTTATGGATGTATCTCCGACCATGAAACTGCCGCTTTTCAGATCCACCGTCTTACCAGCCCAATTTCCCACATGTTGGTTGAGACCGGTCAAGAGATTGAACACAGTGGATTTACCAACATTGGGCTGACCTGCCAGCGCGACGACCATCTGCCGGGTGTTTTTCACCAGTACTGGAATATCTATATGTTCCACCGTTTCAGAAATAACCGGTGAGAGCATCACCTTTGCGGCTTCACTTTGACCCAGCGCCACCTGTGCCCCGCGAAGACTGACCAATACCGGCCCTTTAACATTGTGTCGAACAATTTTTACAGTGGCACCGGGGGTAAATCCCATGGCTGCCAACCGCGAAACAAAACTTTTTCCACCTTCCAGCCTGCGTACCATGCCCTGTTGACCTACGGGAAGGTCAACAAGTCTTTGAATTTCATGATCCATTATTTATCAATATCCATTCCCCAGAAGCAAGCAAGATCTTCTGTTAAGAAATTTTTCTTCTTCCCATCAACTTCAAGCAAAGTTTTACCGATATTTTTATCCAGTATGCGAACAACTTCCCCCGGCAGAAGCCCCGTTTCACGGGCAAGTTTCAATGACGCTGGCTTTTCGGGGAATATTTTCGTAAGTCTATACACTTGCCCGACCTCGCCTGAATCGAGAGAAATTCCCCTGGACGTATCAACTGCCCATTGGATTCGATTCCCGTGCGGACAGACCTCCGGTTTGAGCAGAAAAGAGAATAACCGCTCTGTAATCCAATCCGGGGCGGCATGTTCAAGGTCATGAGCCAGGTCATGTGCTTCATCAATGGGTACCTGTAAACCATCAACCAGAAAACACTCCCAAATGCAATGCCTTCGCACTAGAGACTCCGCTACAGCGAAACCTGATGGCGTCAACATCACACCTTTGTAAGGGAGATACTCCACCAGTCCACGCTGCACAAGCTTTTGCACCATTTCATGGATGGAAATTGGTGAAAACCCGAAGTGATCCTGCAAATCGCCGAGCGGCAAAGGGACCCCGTCTTGCTTCTGCAGGCGGTAGATGGCACCGAGATAATCCTCAATCGAAGTAGATTGGTAGGTCATTGATTCCTTAAAAGATAAGGCAAACCTTATCTTTTGTGAAGTATAGCACAACCCTGACACTCTCAGGTTTTTTGGTGGGAAAAGAATAATATATGTCAGAATCTGATTGCATGTAGGCGCGGGATTCTTACAAGGATTCACCGGAGTCCTCAAAACGCCAAAAATCAGTGATAAATGTCACTTGCGTTTGGGTTCCAATCAAACTATCATGTACAAAAGAACAGGCCGTGAACATATGTTCACTCCTGGTGTAACTCCCATATTTTTGTTTCACAACTGTTTGGTCTGATCAAGGTCAGATCGGTTCTTATCTTGTTTTAACCGCGGCTGTTGCTGACGGGTTCTGTTTGTGCTGCTTTTTTTGAGGTGATCAATTGTTTTTTAACAATTGTTAAGAAGGCACCTGATCTACTTTATCCACCCATTTTAATGAAGTAAGGAGAATAGCATGGCGAACATAGAAGTAAAGAAGTTGTTCCAAGTTATTGGCGCCCTGGTAGTTGTCAGCATGCTGCTTACAGCCTGCGCGACCGCTGCCCCGACTGAGGCCCCCAAAGTTGAAGCTCCGGCAGCCGCTGAGCCCACCATGGCAGAAGCCGCTCCCGCCGCCGCTGAACCCGCCAAAGCCGAAGCCGCCCCGGCTGACGCCGCCGCCCCGGCCGGTGTAAAAGAAGGTTTGAAGATTGCCGTTGTCCGCAATCTTCCCTCCGATGATCACACCAAACAATTCCTGGATGGTGCCCGCACAGAAGGTGAATCCTTCGGTTTTGTTGTGGATACCTTCATCGCTGACAATGACGATGCCAAATTCCAGGAACTGGTTGCCCAGGCTATTCAGAAGGGCTACGATGGCATGATCATCTCTCATGGGAAGAAAGATTATTCCTATGACATGCTGAAACCTGCCGTTGATAAGGGTATGAAAGTCGTCACCTTCGATACCGTAATCGACAAAGATGGCAAGAACCTGCCCGAAATCACCACCACCTTCCAGGACGACTTCAAATTGGCTGAACTTTCATTGAATGAAATTGCCGCCCTGTCTAAAGACGGAAAACCCGTCCGCGTAATCAAACTGTGGTGGGGCCCCGGCGTTCCACCGCTTGATCGCCGCCAGACCATCTACGGTCCAATGGAAGAAAAAGGTGTTATCCAGACTCTGGAAACCGTTGGCCCGTCCAACTTCCAGGATGTTCAGGGTGACATGGCCACCAAAGTCGGCGCTCTGCTTGCCAAATACCCCGAAGGTACTGTTGACGCGATCTGGGGTTCATGGGATGAAATGGCCAAAGGCGCCTACCGCGCACTTAAAGAAGCCGGCCGCACCGACATCAAACTTATCTCCATCGACATCTCCAACCAGGACATGAACCTGATGCGCGAACCAGATTCTGTCTGGCTCTCCACCGCCGCTGTCGACCCGAAATTGATCGGCCTTGTTGATATGCGCCTCCTGGCCAAGAAATTCGCCGGCGAAGAAACCCCCGCCGACTACAACCTGGAAGCTAAATTGATCAAGAAAACTGATCTAAAAGCTGATACCAACATGCTCTCCCTGAAAGACGTTATCGAGGGATGGGGCAAATCTGATGCCTTCAATGAACCCTGGATGGACACTCTGCGCGCGAAATACAAGAAATAATCAGTCTGATCTAGACCAGATTATTGGTTTGTGACGAAAGAGAGAGAGAGGAAAATATCCCATCTCTCTCTCTTTCAGAAATCAAAATTTTTATTAAGATGTTTCAAACGGCAAGAATAATTTTAGAGGAAATTCCTCTACCTGACTTGATAATTCGACGATCCTTCCATTATTATGTTGAAGTATCGTTATAAAAAGAAATCTTTCAAGATAGGAGGTGTCCCATCGATACACATGAAGCAACCAAACTGGAGATGAAAAACATATCGATCTCCTTTCCAGGCGTCAATGCCCTGATAAATGTAGATTTCCACATAGCCAAAGGTACCATCCATGCGTTGGTCGGCGCGAACGGCGCCGGGAAATCCACTCTAATGAAGGTCATGTCCGGCGCGTACGATCATTACACCGGCACAATATTGCTCAATGGCAATGAAGTAAGCATCCGCACCCCCGGAGATGCCAAGAGACTCGGCATCGAAATTGTGTACCAGGAAGTCGACACGGCTTTGGTTCCATATTTGAATGTCGCTGAAAACATCATGCTGGATGTGCTGGTTAATGAAATGGGCAACCGGCAGTTCGTCAATTGGGCTTCAATTCACAAATCGGCTCGCGAAGTGTTAAAACGTTTGGGGATCAATATTGATACCCATGAGGTGGTCCAGAATCTTTCTTTGGCGCAGAAGCAAATGGTACTGATCGCCCGCGCGCTGGCCGGAAAATGTAAATACCTGATCCTTGATGAACCAACTTCACCTCTAAGCAATACAGAAACGCAAGAACTCTTTCGCATTGTAAAAGACATGGCACACAATCACGAAGTGGCTGTGATCTTTATTTCGCACCGCTTACCAGAAGTATTTGAGATTTGTGAAGAGATCACCATCATGCGGGATGGGAAAGTAGTAACTCGCCAGCCGATTTCATCACTGAGTGTAAAACAGGTTGTGGAATTGATGCTGGGCAAGAAATTCGATGAAAACTTCCCAAAATTTGAAATTACACCCGGCGACACCCTTCTTGAAGTAACAAAACTGACGGAAAAGAATGATGCGGTAAAGAATATTGAGATGTTCGTGCGATCTGGCGAGATCGTTGGAATTTCAGGCCTGGTGGGCGCCGGGAAGACTGAACTGTGCAAGACGTTGTTTGGAGCGTTATCCAAAAAATCTGGTTCAGTATCCATAAATAAGAAGGAACTGAATATCAAATCGCCTTATGATGCCGTTTGCAAAGGGATTGCCCTCGTTCCGGAAGAACGCCGCAAAGAAGGTGTTCTGGTCATGGAACCGGTCTATTCCAATCTTTCTGCCGCCAATTTGAAAAAATTCACCAACCTGCTTAGTTTTGTCAGTGCCACAGCCGAAAGAACCGCCGCCCGTCGGATGATCTCTGACCTGGGGATTAAAACTCCCAGCGAATTCCAAAAAGTAGCCTACCTCTCCGGTGGAAACCAGCAGAAAGTGGCTGTGGGGAAATGGTTGATCGCCGATGCCGATATCTATATCTTTGATGAACCGACCAAAGGTGTGGATGTTGGCGCCAAGAGGGACATCTTCCTTCTAATAGGTGAACTTGCCAAAAGAGGTAAAGGCATCATATATGCCTCCTGTGAGTTATCCGAGATCATGGGAATCACGGACAGAACGTATGTTATGTATGACGGTGAGATTGTAAAAGAACTAAAAACTGCTGATACAACGGAAGAAGAAATCCTCTTCTTTTCCACTGGAGGTAAGTAATTCATGGAAAATACCAATCTTTCAAGTATGAAACATCGCCTGGGATTTACCAGCTTTGGAGAATTCATTACAAAATGGGGAACCATCCTCACCATCATCATTCTGGTGGCTTTCTTCACCATTTCCATGCCCGCGTTTCTATCACCATCCAACCTGGTACAGATTTTCCGCAGCATTTCCATCGTGACTGTGATCGCCATCGGATTGACGATCAGTCTCACTGTCGGTGGTTTTGATCTCTCTGTGGGCTCAGTAGCCACATTCGCCGACTCCCTGGTCTTATCCATGTTTGTCTGGTACACCTTCCCCACATTTCCAGCCATCGTTATCTCATTGCTCGTGTGTATGCTGGTCGGGGCAGTAAATTCATTCCTGATTGTCAAAGTCAAAATCCCGGATATGCTGGTCACACTTTCCACCCTGTTCATTTTCGAGGGTGTCGCCATGACCTACACCGGGGGCGGTTCTATCAGTGAAGGAATGCCCCGCCTGGATGGGACCCCTACGATCGGGAAGCTGACCTCCGATTTCCGGCTTATCGGTCAGGCGCCATATATTATCCTGATCATGATCGTAGTGGTCATTTTGGTGCATATCTTCTTGAATTACACGAAACACGGCCGCTACCTGTACGTAGTGGGTGGGAATATGGAAGCCGCGCGCCTTTCAGGTATCCCCGTGGATCGATATCGTGCTCTGGCGTATTTCCTGTGCTCATTGCTGGCCGGGCTCGGCGGTATCATGCTGGCTTCGCGTATTGGTTCTGCGCAGATCAATGCCGGTGCGGGTTACCTGATGCCATCCGTGGCAGCCGCGTATATCGGCTTCTCCGTCGGAGGAACGGGTAGACCCAACGCATTTGGCACATTTGCCGGCGCGGTTTTGGTCGGCATTCTTGAAAACGGTCTGGTAATGATGTCTGTACCGTATTTTTCCCTGAATATTTTCAAGGGCGCGGTACTGGTTATTGCTCTGGCACTGACATATTTTCGTCAAAGACATTAATTTTAAAGGAGCCTTACATGTCTCGGTTTGATACGTATTTCTTGATGAAGACCAATGATGTTCTGGAGTATGCCCGGGAACAATTGGACCTGTTCGATGCCAATGCCGACCTGGAATGCAAAGAGATCGGTGATGGAAATTTGAATTATATTTTTCGGGTATGGGATAAGAAATCCAATAAATCTGTGATCATCAAACAGGCTGGAAATTATGCCCGCATCTCTGATGATTTCAAATTATCCCCTGACCGTAACCGCATTGAATCCGAAATGCTTCAACTTGAATACAAACTGGCTCCCGGTCTTGTGCCAGTCATTTACAAATTTGATGAAGTGATGGCCTGCTGTTCAATGGAAGATCTGTCAGACCATCAGATTATGCGCCGTGCGTTGATCGAACACAAGAAATTTCCCCTGTTCGCTGACCACATCACGACTTTCATGGTCAACACGCTTTTGCTGACCACAGATGTTGTCATGGATCATAAAGAGAAGAAAACACTGGCAACCAACTACGTCAACCCTGAATTGTGCGAGATCACCGAAGACCTGGTCTACACCGAACCTTTTAACGATAATAAGAAACGCAACCTGGTCTTTCCCCCCAATCTAAAATGGGTGGAAGAAAACATTTATGCCGATGAAGCCCTGCGCCTGGAAGCCGCCAAGTTGAAATTTGACTTCCTCACCAACGCGCAGGCATTGATCCATGGCGACCTGCATACCGGTTCCATTTTCATCAAACCCGATTCGACCAAGATCATTGATCCCGAGTTTGCGTTCTATGGACCTATCGGGTACGACACGGGTAATGTGATCGCCAACCTGATCTTTGCCTGGGCAAATGCCGATGCGACAATCACTGACGCGGCGGAACGCGCGGATTACTGCGGCTGGCTGGAAAAAACGATCGTGGATGTCATTGATATGTTCATCAAGAAGTGGAAAGTGGCCTGGAAAGAGAACGTCACCGAGGTTTTTGCCAAAGTCAAAGGTTTTGATGAATGGTATCTGAACAATATTTTGGCTGACACGGCTGCCGTTACCGGACTTGAATTGTCACGCCGCATCATTGGCATGGCACAGGTGAAAGACATCACCACCATCCCCGAAGAGAAAGCCCGCGTTCGGGCGGAACGTTTCTGTCTGACTTCCGCGAAAGATTTTATCAAGAATCGCGCGGCATACCGTTGCGGAGATGACTTCCTCAACACACTGAAAACCTCTGTAGCGAAATTCCCCAAATCCTGAGTTAGGACACTTCATCAATAATGGACACAAAAAAAGCTTTGGATTTTGAAACAGTTGAACTCGATGATCAGAATAACGCACTGGTGATCATTGACCAGACATTGCTCCCCAATGAGTTTACCTATCTGCATCTGACGACACAGCCAGAGATATGGGAAGCCATTTATGAGCTGCGGGTACGTGGCGCACCGGCAATCGGGATCGCGGCGGCATACGGCGTATATCTCGGTATTAAAGGAAGCAATGCCGGAGATTACGATACGTTCTACGCTGAATTTAAGAAAGTAAAAGAATATCTTGCCTCTTCCCGGCCGACTGCCGTCAACCTTTTCTGGGCACTGGATCGCATGGATACCTGCGTTCAGAAGAACAAAAGTAAATCTGTTGCCGAGATCAAAGAACTCCTGCGAAAAGAGTCTGAAGAGATCAAGGCAGAAGATATCTGGGTCTGTAAAACCATCGGTGAGTACGGCCTTTCCCTGCTGCGCCCGAATATCGGCATCCTCACGCATTGCAACGCCGGTCAATTGGCTACCGCCAAGTATGGCACGGCCACGGCTCCCATTTATCTCGGCACTGAAAAAGGCTATAACTTCAAGGTGTTTGCCGATGAAACCCGCCCCCTGCTGCAGGGCGCGCGCCTGACCGCGTTTGAATTGAACAAAGCGGGCGTCGATGTCACCCTGATCTGCGACAATATGGCAGCCACTGTCATGGCAAACGGTTGGGTTCAGGCTGTATTTGTCGGTTGCGACCGGGTAGCCGCCAATGGCGATGCTGCCAACAAGATTGGCACGTCCGGTGTCGCCATTCTGGCCCACAATTATGGCATCCCCTTCTATGTATGCGCCCCCACATCAACCATCGATATGGATTGTCCCACCGGAAAAGACATTCACATCGAACAACGAAAACCGGAAGAAGTGACAGAAAAATGGTACGCTCGGCCGATGGCCCCCAGGGATGTGAAAGTCTTCAATCCGGCGTTTGATGTAACGGAGAGCAAATTCATAACCGGCATCATCACGGAATATGGGATTGCCCGACATCCATTTAAACCCGCTTTAGAGGAAATCTTCGAGAAAAAAGCGGCGGCCAAAAAGTAAAGTTGTTTCACCCTGGAGTTGGCATTTTGCCGACTCCAGGGAAGAACTTGAGGATGCGATGACCCATTCTGTTCAATCTACAGGCAGTACAACCCCTCGAATCCGTATCCTATGCGTGGATGACCCGGCGGTTAAACTGTATGCCCGGTCAGGTGATCTGATATCTACCTGGTGCGCCGGCAGCGGTTACGATGTTGATCTGGTTGTTCTCCCATGGGATAAATATCCCGACACCATCTTTACGGCGTTACGTTCCGGCAGCAGTGAATATGATTTGGTCATGCTGCCCGGGTATTTCTGGCTGCCCGGATTCGCTGCCAACCAATGGTTGACCTCCCTATCCGGATTGGCGAAAAAAAATGACGCGGTCTGGAAAGAGTATTCCTATGAAGACATTCTTCCGGCCATGCGTAAAGAGTTGGAAATTGACGGCATAATCTATTTACTCCCCAGCTTCTCGGAAGTCCAGATTTTATACTACCGCAAAGACCTTTTGGAAAAAGCGGGTTATGAACCTTTGAAATCACCCGTGTTATTCGATACCTGGTTGGAAATTGCGAGAAAACTTCACAACCCGGACGGCGGGGTTTATGGAACGCACTTTAAAGGTTCGGATACTGAATCGATGGTCGAATGGCTGCCCTTTTTTACCGAAACCGGCGGTATCCTTCCAGATGGAAAACAAAATAAAAGAATTCCCCCTCAACCGGTGATCAAATCGTTCGAGGTGCTAGGCGCCTTCCTCCCATTCTGCAGGGACGATGTTGGCTGCAGTGACAACGCCACTATGTTTGACATGCTGACACGCGGCAATGTGGGATTGGTGAATCACTGGAGTGGGCAATTGGGACCAATTATGGATCCAAAGGTCAATTCCCATGCGGCTGACTATGGATTCGCGTCATTGCAAAATCCATGGGGAACCGTCTGGGCATTTGGGATCCCCTCCGCGTCAAAGAACAAGGATGCCGCTTTCTCCTGTCTTCTGCATTTGACCGGCAAGGAAGCAGACACCCTCCAGGGTGATTTTTCCGGGTCGCCCGCCAGGCTGTCCACATTTAATAAACCGGGCGCTGCGGCTGCCCATCCCTGGCTTCCCGCGCTTCTCGAATGTATTCAACGGAAGCACACCTTTCCCGATTCGCCAGAGTTTTCCAATTTAATGGGCGGTTTATACGCCATGAGTCACCGCATTTTCGCGGGACTGGAAACTCCGGAAAAAGCAATTCTGGAACTAAATCAGCAAATGGATTTAAAATAAGTAGCCAAAAAAGCAATATATGAGTGCATAACAAGACACCGAGGCAAGATTTTATGACCACATCCAGCCAGTTAACCACGTCATACATGAATTCAACAACCAGCGAAAACGACCTGTTGGTACGAATTGCCTGGCTTTATTACATGGAAGAGTTAACACAGGCTGAAATTGCGGAACGCCTCAATATGTCGCGCATAAAAGTGACCCGCTATCTAAAGCAGGCCCGCGAACGGGGAATTGTTCAAATCAGCATTCAATCCAATAACTCAAATTTGTTTGAATTGGAATCCGCGCTATCCAACAAGTACAACTTGAAAGACGTTAAGGTTGTGATGAGTGCGGAAGCGCGTCAATCACAACAACGATTGCTCGCTCAAGGCGCAAGTGAATGGCTGGTTCCCCGTTTGGAATCTGGATTGACCATTGGAATCGGGTTGAGCCGCACACTCTCATATATGCCGGAGTATTTCAAACCAAAGCGCAAGATACAATGCGATTTCACCGATATCATCGGCGGAGTCTCGGGGCCCTCCAACGCCATGATCTCATTAAACATCACCAGTCAGATGGCTGAGATCTGCGGTGGTCGTCCTTTCCGACTTTTAGCTCCTTCTGTTGTATCGAACAAACAGGCCTACGAGATCATCCTATCTGAACCTGTATTAAACGAGGTGTTTCAGAAGGCTCAAAACTGCGATATTCTGTTCCAGAGCTGTGGTGGTGTTGATATGAATGCCCTGCTCCATGAAAATCGAAGCCTTGAGACGGAAACACTAGAGTACCTGTCAGCAAACGGCGCGGTAGGTGATATTCTCGGTCATTTTGTGGATATCGACGGCAATCCTGTCAAGGTTCCCTATGATGAACTGATCATTTCCATTTCTCTGGAAGCATTGCAAAAAGTTCATCTGGGTGTGCTGGTGGCTGGTGGTCAGGAGAAAGTAAAAACGATCCATGCCGCGTTGAAAGCCCGGTATTTTAATGTCCTCATTACAGATGAGAACACAGCCCGGGAAGTGATAAAAATCTGATGAAAAGGGTACTTCCAGACGGAGTTATTGCCTGCATGGCCGGAAAATTCTTTTTTCCCATCCACCCGGGCGAAACACGTAACAGCATTGCAAAATAAAACACGGCCTTATCAGCCTCCAAGGAGATTATTAATGCAAGGTAATCAACAATTAAATTTATCGGGAGTACGCTTTTCTGTTGTCTACAATTTATTCGGTAGCCGTGAAGATGTAGACCAATTAGCCAACGCGATTATCGTGGAAGACACTATTGAGTTTCCCTATGAACTTCTCCCTGAAGGTGAAATTAGAAACCAGGTTGTCGGAAGAATTGAAAAATTCGACGAGGCAGGCAAAGACAAGTACAGGGTTGAGATCAGTTATGCCATTGAGATCACCGCCTTTACGGTGGCACAGCTCTTGAATGTGGTTTTTGGCAATATCAGCCTGATGCCCAACATTCAGGTCAGTGAGATCAAATTCAGTCCAGCACTGTTAGCCCATTTTCGTGGACCCCGTTTTGGACGCAGCGGAATTCGCGAACTTCTGGGTGTGCCCACCCGCCCCTTACTGTGTACTGCCCTTAAACCAATGGGGTTAACCTATAAAGAACTCGCCGACATGGGATACCAGGTTGCCAGGGGTGGAATTGACCTGATCAAAGATGATCACGGAATTTCCAACCAGTCATTTTCACACTTCAAAGAACGAATTCAATACAATCTCGATGGTGTTGAAAAAGCCAATCGTGAAACCGGTAAAAAATGTATTTTTCTGCCCAACATTACCGGGAAAGCCGATGAATTGCTAGAGAACGCCCACTTCGCGAAAAAAATCGGCTGCCGCGGCCTTATGGTGATTCCGGCCCATACTGGCCTGGATGCCGTACGCATGCTGGCCGATGACGATTCCCTCGGACTGCCGATTATGACCCATCCCGCCTTTTCAGGCAGTTTTACGGTCACTCCCACGGCCGGGTTTTCGCCTTTCGCCTGGTTCGGGCAGATTGCCCGGTTGACTGGTTCAGATATGAGCATTTTCATCAATTTTGGCAGCCGCTTTGCGAATTCCAAAGAAGATTGTCTGTCCGTAGTAGCCGGTACGGCGACTCCCATGGGAAATATCAAACCCATTTTCCCGGTAGCGGGCGGCGGCCTGACCATGAAAAATGTTCCAGAAATGAAACAGGTATATGATAATGATATGATCTATCTTATGGGTGGAGGGCTGCATAAAGCCGGACCCGACCTTATTGAAAATAGTCGCAAGTTTTTGGAATCTTTGGATGTCTAATTATTCGTAGTGGAGAGAGTATGATATTTAAGACGAAAACCATTGAAGTTACACCCGGTCCAAGTTTTTCGATCCAAAACATTACCCATCTGGTAACTGAATTTGTTGCCGAAACCAGCGTGCAGGAAGGCCAGTTGACCGGCTTTTTCAAGCACACCACCGGTTCAATTTTTATTGGTGAACATGAATCGGGGATCATCGCGGATATTGAACGCACGCTGGAATTGCTTGCCCCCGCAGAAGGCACATACCTGCATCACCGCCGCGAGTTGGATTTCAACGGTTCGGCGCATGTACGGGCAGCCTTCATGCCCACCTCGATTGTCATCCCCATCCACGAGGGCAGCCTTGTGCTGGGCATGCATCAGGAGATCATGGTCACCAACGGTCAGCCGGATGACCTGCCGCGTTATATCGTTTTACAGGTAATGGGTGAGTGAGATGCCGAGAAAATTTCAATCCATACTATTCTGGTTTGACGGTGCTTTTGGCGACTCCGTCGCTTCTGTCACATTGAAAACCCTGCGTCCAGAAATTTCAGGGGCTGAAAAAGCCACCCTGCGGCAAAAATTACAGGCGATGCATCAAGACATGGCTGTCGGCAAGATTGACGCAGATTCCTATTGTAAAAAAGCTGTTGAACTTGCCCAGGCAAATGAAGATCCGTCGAAATTGGCATCACGCATAGTTGATGGCATCACTTTGAACAAGTCTTTCTTTGATATCTACTGCCAGATCGGCATGGAACATGACCCGCGGGTAATTGTGGATTTGCCGGAAGCCTGGTTTAACGAGATTGTGAAGCGCTGGGGAGCGTCAGATAAATTCCCCATATCCCGCCTGATCTTTACAGAATCCTTTAAATTGGAACGCATGCTGCCTGATATTGCCTACCATATTCCGAGGGCGGCCGGTCGCACCATGGCGGATTGCATGCTGGTCGACCCGCTGCAGATGCGCGCGGTCGCGCTGCATAAACTGGGTTTGATCTCGACGGCATTCGTTTACCCGCGCCGCATGAAGATCGATCTGGCGCTGCAGGGAATCTGGAAAACAACGGAAGACGTATACCATCCCAAAGCCGGAACACGCGCCAACCTGTAGTCGTTGACATTCCGGTCATTCATCGGTTCTTTTCGCGATATTCGACAGGCTTTCTTTGCCTTCGAATATCGTAAAATGAATGCAAATTCCTGTCCTATGGAGTCTTCCCATGATCAATCCGACCATTGAGACCATCCTGTCGAGAAGAAGTATCCGTAAATATGAAGCCCGCCCGGTGGAAGGCAAGAAGGTTGACCTCATTCTAAAATGCGGCCAGTTCGCCCCATCCAGGCAAAACGGACAAGCCTGGCATTTCACCGTGGTCACCAACCGCGATGTGCTCAACCGCATCTCCGCGAAGAACAAAGAAATATTTCTGAAATCTTCCGACGAAAAGTTCCGCAAGATGGCAGAGGACCCGAACTATGACAGCTTCCGCGGATCACCCATGGCGATTATAGTGTCTGGTGAAGGCGACGAAAAACGCTCTATGGCCGATTGTGCCAACGCAGTGGAAAACATGACCCTGGCGGCTCACTCGCTGGGACTAGGGAGCTGCTACCTGATCTCCTTCCGCACCGCCCTGCTGGCGGAGGATGGCGGCCTATTCTTAAAAGAACTTGCCATCCCGGAAGGCTTTGTGCCTATGGTGGGGCTGGCGCTCGGGTATGGATGTGAAACTCTGGGCGAGCGCGCGCCCCGGCGTGAGAATACGATCAATTTCGTGCGCTGATTATTTACCGCAGGACGGTCACGATTTGACTGTCCTGCGGTATAATATCAACCTCTTGGGCGGGTAGCTCAGTTGGTTAGAGCACATCGCTTACACCGATGTGGTCGCAGGTTCGAGTCCTGTTCCGCCCACAAATCTTTTGCTTTATTTTTATAGTATCTGTATAAAAACTAAATAACTCGCGCCTATAATCCTCATATTGATAAATACTTTCTTAATCCACATCGGGCATTGCCCTTTTTTGTATTGGAGGATTCCTATTAATGTTCCCGCGTAAATCTGCCTTATTTCTGCTTATTCTGATCCTAATCAGCACCATCCTGTCTGTCTTTTCCCCTGTACAGGCATCCACTATCTCCACTACACAAACTCCCACCATCACCGCAACCCCTGCCTTTACTGAGACATCCGCTTCCCAATCCGAAAGCAAAACCGCAGCTGGAAGCACCAAAACCTCAGAAATCGATGGCATGCTGCAGCTTTACGTCCCGGCTGGTTCATTCATCATGGGATCCAACAAAGGCGCCACCAACGCTGTGCCGGAGCACACCGTCACGCTGGACGCTTTCTGGATCGACCAGACCGAAGTGACCAACAGCCAGTACGCGAAATGTGTGGCCAGTGGAAGCTGTACGGTTCCGGCCACAGATGTATCCCACAACCGGATCGCCTACTATGGCAGTGAGAAGTTTGCCGATTTTCCGGTAATCAACGTTACCTATACGCAGGCAAAGGAATACTGCACCTGGGCCGGCCGCTCATTGCCCACGGAAGCCCAGTGGGAAAAAGCCGCGCGCGGCACTGATGGCCGCACTTACCCGTGGGGTGAGGATGTTCCCACCTACCAGTATTTGAATTTCTTTCATCCCAAGCGTCAAGACACGGTGAAGGTCGGCAGCTACCCTGACGGCGCCAGTCCCTATGGCGCGCTGGATATGGCCGGCAATGTCTGGGAATGGACGTCAGACTGGTATGAAGAGGATTATTACAAAACCTCCCCCGATACGAATCCAACCGGCCCGACCTACGGTTATCTGAAAACTCTCCGCGGTGGTTCCTGGGAAGATGACCGGTCTCTGGTGCGCACGATCAACCGTAAAGGGTTAACCCCCATTTATTCAGATTACGAAATCGGTTTCCGCTGTGTGGAAGCGGGTTCATAAACAAAGAAATCATCTTCATTGTGGTTGAGAATCCCCCCGGGGAATCTGCTGCGGTGCAGCAGGTTCCTTTTTTTTGCCTTTCTCTCAAGACCTTTCTAAATTTCCTGCTAATTCATACGAACATTTCCTGATTCACACGGTCAATCCCGGGAAAATGCTGTATCATTTACCTGTTTTTCCCATCCCTTCCCCTGTAATGGAGTACCGTTCATGTCGCCTGAGCCCAAATTTCCTTACGATTTCATAGGAAAAGTTCTTATCACGCCCGAAGAGATCGAGAAGCGGGTTACCTTTATAGGCAACCAGATCCACAATGATTATCGAGACTCAGAGAAGTTATTGCTGCTCGGCCTGTTGCGCGGCAGCGTGGTATTCATCACCGACTTGATGCGCAAGGTGCAGATGCCGCTGACCATGGACTTTATGTCTGTGTCCTCCTATGCCGGCTCGGAATCAAGCGGATTTGTGCGCATCGATTCTGACCACAAGACCAACATCAGCGGGTGGGATGTGATTTTGATCGATGACATTGTGGATACCGGTTTCACCATCAATACGGTGCGCAAACTGCTGCTTGACCGCAATCCACGAAGCCTCAAGATATGCGCGTTGTTGGATAAAGTGGAACGCCACAAAGTGGACGTACCCATCGACTATCTGGGATTCGCCATCCCGGATGTGTTTGTCGTTGGATACGGATTGGATATTGACGAGAAGGGCCGCAATCTACCTTACATTGCCTCGGTCGACCCGCAGAAATACGAGAAGAGCAAGCACAAGTAGGAGGAGTTAGAAATGCCAATCCATATAGCCGTTGGAACTCAGTGGGGGGACGAGGGCAAAGGTCGGGTAGTCGATCTGCTTTCCGCCGACGCGGCCATCGTCTGCCGGTATAACGGAGGTGACAACGCCGGTCACACCGTAACCGTCGGACAAAAAACGTTCAAATTGCACCTGATTCCATCCGGGATCATCCATTCCCATACCATCGGTATTCTGGGCAGCGGTATGGTGATTAATCCGCTTACCCTGCTGGCAGAAATCGATACGTTAAAACAATCAGGCATTGGGCTTTCACCCCGGCGGCTGCTGGTCTCGCCGCTGGCACACCTGATCACCCCGGCACATCGCCTGCTCGACCAGGCACAGGATGAGGCCCGGGGCAAGGGAGCCATTGGCACCACCGGCCGGGGTATTGGCCCCGCGTATATTGATAAAGCCGCCCGGCGGGGGCTGCGCGCGGGAGAAATCCTCGAGCCAGAGTCTTTCCGGGTAAAGGTCAAGGACCATTTCATTCAGGTTGACACCCAGCTTCAATCCTTGTACCACAAAGAGCCGCTGGATGTGGAATCCATGACGGCAGAGTGGGTGGCGGTGGCCAGTAAGTTAGCGCCATATATTCAGGATGCCACAAATCTTCTCCATGAGGCCGTACACAGCGGTGACTCGGTTCTGGCGGAAGGCGCACAGGGCACCCTGCTAGACCTGGACTATGGTACCTACCCTTTCGTTACCAGCTCCAATACCACCGCGACCGGTATTTTCAGCGGTCTCGGCCTGGGCATTATGCCAGTTGACAGGATCATTGGCATCACCAAAGCCTTCCAGACGCGCGTTGGCGCGGGACCCTTTCCCACCGAATTATCAGGGGATATGGCCGTTCGCCTGCGCGGCACCGGCGCGAATCCGTGGGATGAATTCGGCACCACCACCGGCCGCCCGCGTCGTGTGGGTTGGCTTGATTTGGTACTTCTGCGCTACGCGGTGATGATTAACGGCATCAACGAATTATGCGTCACCAAACTGGATATCCTTTCTGGATTGCCTGAAATCAAGATATGCACAGCCTATCAACTCCAGGGCAAGGAGTACACCACCCTGCCCTTCGGCTTGAGCCCGGATCAGATGGCTGCCGCCCGGCCGGTCTATGAGACCTTGCCCGGTTGGACAGAAACCATCACGTCCATCCGCGCGTGGAATAACCTGCCTGGCACGGCCAGAGAGTACATCCACCGGTTGGAGATGCTCAGCGGGGTTCATGTCAGCCTGATTTCTGTTGGACCCGAACGCGACCAGATCATTCACCTGGATTAACGAATTAAGCCAAAAATTTACATCCTGCCGGCCTGAAAAAACATCTTCAGGCCGGCTTTTTTCCATCCGATTACACACATGTAATGCCGATTTTACAATCCTCCTCTAGACTGGGAGTACACTCAAGGAGATGATTATGAAAAAAGCGATCCCCTTTTTCCTTTTATTGTCCCTGTTGCTGACGTCTTGCACCAATGCGATTCCGTCAGGAGATATTTCTTCGCTGCTGCAATCGATTCGGGCTAATCCATTGACCCGGACAGACAGCAAAGCCGCTGAGCAACCCGTTCTTCTGATCGGAATTGGGATGCACATTGAGCCGCAGGGTGAAACACACCAGGGATATAAAAGTGGTAAAGGCGATTTCAACAATCCTGATTATTACAAAATGCAATCCCAGAATATTCGCACGGTGGTTAACATGATCAACCAGCACGGCGGGAGAATGACCATCCAGGCGCAGTCACCTTTTACTGACGCGGCCATTTCCAAAAACGACCGTATTCTGGCCGAACTGGCAGCGGCGGGGAATGAGATCGCGCTGCATTTCCACGAAGACGCCCATCTGGGAAAGAATTCAGAAACTCTGACCGTGAAGCAGTGGTGTGCGGTTATGGTGGAAGAGATATCCCTGGTCAAACAGGCCAGCGGCGTGCAAACCATCCGGTATTGGAGCGGTGGAAACCTTTACCCCGATCTCTTCAAAGCCGCGCAATGCGCCGGTTTGACTATCAATAGCGATTGGAAAAACCCCCAGACCCAATCCACGGATATATCGTTGACCGGTGTGAACCCCTGGCGGCCAGCCGGCGGCACGGATGGAAGCAGCTTTGACCTGCTCAGCCGGCATGACCCGAATGGGCCGGTGATTTTCCTGCCGGAGGGTCAGTATGACAAAGAGAATTTCGCATCAATGCGCCACTCCGATAACAGCGGCGGAGATGAAGCCTATTTCGATTACCTGGAACAATCCCTGATGGCATCTCTGGAAGCCGCGGAGGGTGGAAAAGTCAACGTGTTCCACTTTACGGTTCACCCCGGTGAATTCCGCGGCAAGCCTGCCCATCCTTTTGCCGTCATCGAAGATTTTTTGACGCAGGTCGTGGATCCTCTGGTCAAATCCGGCAGGGTGAAATGGGCAACTTTCTCCGAGATGGCTGACGCTTACACAGCCTGGGAGAAAACACATCCGGGACAGGATATGCGATAATTAAAGTGATAGCATAAGCGGCCTTGAAATTTGGCCGCTTTTTAATTTAAATTTTTCTACGAATTGATTTGACCGTAGACTTCTTCGGTGAGTATATGCGCCCATTTGATGGATTCAAAATAAAGTGACCGTAGTACGTCAGTTTGCATGCCCAACCTCATCACCTGATCCCAATCCCCCTGTTCGATGGCAAGGACGGTTTTCAGAACCAATCCGATCTTACCTTCATGATTCGTCAAAGCGTGAACAACTTCATCTGTCAGGGGAATGCTGGCCACCACCTGTGTCATGGGGATATCCATGATGGCATCCAGCACGGAAAACAGGCCGGTCAGAAAGTATGATTCAGCTTGCGATTCTCCCATTGATTTCCCGATCATTTCGCACATCTTGGCGCGCTGCAAAGCGATGGTTGTTAATTCATGCGGCTTGTCTTCCACGGTGGACATCATGATCAACATCATCCACCCGCGCAACTGGCTTAAACCCACCAGTGAGATCGCCTGACGGATGGATTTCACCGTCGTTGAAAGTGAGTAATACCCCGAGTTGACAAGCTTCAATAATTTGTAGCTCAAGCCTACATCCTGCGATATCAACACTTCCAGCTCTTTAAAATCCACCTTTGGATCGGTCACCTGGGAGAGCAGACGCATGACAACCAGGCGGGACGAGTCCATCTTGCGTCCTTTGATGATATTCGGTTTGCACAGGTAATACCCCTGGAAGAAATCAAACCCGAGCCTGTAACACAGGTCATAATCTTCCAGAGTCTCCACCTTCTCTGCCAAAAGCAAAATACCTGATTGCTTCAATGTGTACACCATGTCAGCCAGTAAATTACGATTCATGGCCATCAGGTCGACCTTGACAACATTTACCAATCCGCTGCGTAAGGCAGGTGTTACCCGATCTGTTGAAACCACATCATCCATGGCAATCTGAAAACCGGATAAATGAAAACCGCGAAGGGCATCAATCAACTGCCGGTCGATGGCAATGTCTTCCAAAACTTCCAGAACAACCCGTTCTGGCGGCAACTGGATGGGATATTTCCCCACCAGAAAATTGCGGGTAAAGTTGATGAACGCATACCCTGAACCGACAATATTATCGAGGCCGATCTCGGAGAATGTATTTAACAATACCTGGGTGGTGGCAAAATCGCCATTGGTGACATGGGAAGCATTGTCCGTACCGACAGCACGGTATAGCAATTCATACCCGATTACTTCCCGGTTTCGGTTAAATATTGGCTGCCGGCCCACAAGTAATTCTGACAAGTCGCCCTCATATTCCCCGATGGTTCGATGTTGCTTCCCACACAGGGAGCATAACCTGAATATACCTAATAATAAATCATTCACCCGTAATGTGGAGTTAATTCATCATAAAAACTGCCGTGAAATCACTGGCCTGGTAATTGCACCCATACAAATGATATTCCTACCATAAACGGTGAAATGTATGAATCCTTATGACGAAACAGGTTCCAACTCCCCCCGGTGGCTGATTTCGACCCTGGTGGTTTTATTTGTAGTTCTTGCTTTGGGTACATCCTACCTGGCGTACCAGTATCTCTATGGTGAGAAAGACGCGTCACAGGTATTTCCCAAATATTCCCAACCCAAAGACCTGGCCACCGCGCAACTGGAACAGGCTTTACAAACTTCCCTGCAACGCCATCCTGAAGTTCTTGCCTACCTGATGTATCGGGTGGGTATTACCAATGTCGATTATTCTGATGATAAAACCTTAGCCCTTCTCTGGCTGGCGTTATATGACAGAGACACCGACACTCTTATCCCCGCGGAACCCGGTCTGGCTATCGCCCAGCGTCAGGAGGACAAGTCCTGGAATGTCGTGGTTCAAATGGATGATGGATACAACGCGTTACTGGAGAAAATTCCCGACACAATGATCGATCCGGAAACCCGGGAGCAGTATCTGTCAAAACCACAGGCTTTAACCAAAGCCGGAGAGCCCTTGCGTGGATACCGTCTCCCCTGGAACAAAGGTGTCGCCAAATTCCTCACCGGCAGCATCGGGCATGTGCTTACGTATAAATCCTGCCCATCTTCCTGCATGTACGCCTTTGACTTTGCCGACGGGGGAAATTTCCCCATTCTGGCATCCAAAGCCGGCAGGGTCAAATATGCAGTCTGGAAATACCCTGACAACAACCACACCAACGCGAACTACATCATTCTCGAGGACGATTCGACATCACCGACCACATATCAGGTCTACTTCCATCTCTCGCAGAACACCATACCCGAAGCATTACGGGTAAAAGGTGCCTGGGTCAATCAGGGACAATTTATTGGAAATGTGGATAATACCGGGTACAGTTCCGGCCCGCATTTGCATTTTCATGTTCACGCCAACCCCACTTCCTACTGGGGAAATTCCGTGGATATTGTCTTTGATGAAGTGACCGTCAATGGCGGCAGGCCGCGTACATGCTCTGAAGCCAGGGCATTCCCCTCCTATGGTTCCGAATGTATCAAGGGGGATAAATATGTTTCCAACAATGGAGATTCCAGGCCGCCAACAGGTGTACTGAACACCCCGGCGGCCAATACGCTGGTGACGGCATCCACAGTAACCATTAATGGGTACGGTTCAGACGAAACCGGTGTGTCCAAAATTCAACCCATGGTCAAATATGACGGCACCTGGCGTCCGGCCGGAGCGCCCATCAAAACCGCCGCTTTTGTTACCGACCTCGATCTTTGCGCGGCCGGTGTGCCTGACGGACCACTTTCCGTGGGAATCATGGTCTGGGATAACGGTGGCAACAAAACTACCGCCCCGGTTGGCGAAATTGCCATCCGTAAAAAGTTCACCTGCCCAATACTTCCCCCCGCCTGTTCTCCGGCACCCAATCAAGCCGCGCTGTATAACAATACCCGTTACCAGGGATACTGTGTTGTCATTGACCCGGGTGAGATCGCAGACCTCAATACGCTGACGGATTTCGGAGAGAACAATCTGGCCTCACTACAACTGGGCGGCGCGGTGAGCGCGATCCTGTTTGATGAAACCAACTTCAAAGGACGCAGTCAGACATTGTCAGCCTCCGCGGAAAATCTGAATGATTTCGTCATTGGAAATGACCACGTCTCCTCTCTCAAATTGACACAGGTACTCCCTGAACCGGCGGCTCCGGTATTGAATAAAGTGACAGGTCCGAACGGTACTCCCCCGACTTCGGATGATTCGGTGACCTTGAGCTGGCAGCCTTCTGCCGGCGCCCTGGAATATTACGTTGAAGTAAGCGGACCTGACGGTTTTCACGCCATTCAGGACTGGAAGGTGGGTGTTTCCTATTCCCTGGGATCATTACAACCGGGCACGTATAAATGGACAGTCGCCGCGCGTAACAGTGCGGGCGGAAAAACCACCAGTGGTCAGTTTGAAGTGCAGGCTGGAAAACCCGGGTCTCTCACACCCATTGCCGCGCCATACGAAGCGCTGTTCACCAATGAAGTCGCCGGGTGGACGTCCACAGGATTATGGAAACGAGCCGGATTCAAGGTCAATGCAGACAACATATCAGGGTGGATTTTTGGAAACGGTAATGAATACGCCCAAAAAGGAAGTCCGGCCTCAGGCGACCTGACATCTCCAGCCATCTACATCGGGTATCCCGGCCAGCAATTCTCATATCGTTCGGTCAGCTCTACCGAATCAGATGGAGTGGTCTGGGATCAACGGCGTGTACAGATTTCTGTGGATGGCTCACCGTTCAAAGATCTCGCACAAATTACAAACGTTCCCGGCAGTCCGGTTCTGGTTGAAAGCGAACCGGTAGACCTCACCCCATATGTTGGAAAGAATGTTCGCTTCCGCTTTCATTTTGACACCATTGACGCACTTTACAACACCGGTCTCGGGTGGGGTATCACAACGGTACGTGTGAACGATGACCCGGCAAAAGTCTGCTCAGAATCGGCGGATGACGGCACGCCAGAAAAAGCCCGTGAAGTTGCCATCGGCGATGTTTTGAACAGTCAGATCTGTCCTGCAGGGGATACAGATTTCTTCACATTTTCTGTTGAAAAGGCCCAATCATTTAATGCCGCGATGAACCTTATTGCCGCGGGTAACGAGTGGCAGCCTTCCTTACAATTACTCGCGGCCGACGCGAAAACAGTCATGGCTGAGGGCAGCGCTTCGGGCGCTTCCGTTCAGATCAATAAAACCCTGCCAGAGGCGGGGCAATATTTCTTGAAAATAGGAGCGAAAAACGCCGGCAAGAAAATCTCTCCGGCGGTGGATTACCAACTGGCGCTCGTGCAAGATACCACTCCGCCCGCCGTAAAACTCACCACCCCCGTTGATGGGTCCATCAGCCTGGCATTACCCATCAACCTTGCCGCTGAAGCATCGGATGGAAATGAACCTGTCAACCGGGTGGAGTTCATGATTCAACCGGCGGGAACATCCATTGACAGGGCAGAGCATGTTGCCATTGATGAGACCGCAGGTGATGGGTGGACAGGATCCATTCCAGCCAATTACAGCGGCAAATTGGAAGGCGCGGCCGTATTTGCCCGGGCGTTTGACCGCGCGGGAAACCACACTGACAGTAACGCAGTAATTCTGGCCGGTGACGGCAGCATACCGGCCACCCGGTTGGATGCCATGCCAACCGAATACGGCAGTACGCTGGTCAAGCTGACCTGGACGGCAGTCTCCAAAGCGCCCATCGATCATTTCGAACTGCAATACCAGGTCGATGGCGGAGACTGGCAAACCTGGACTGAGGCAATCGACGGAAAATTGCGCTACGCGAGTTTCTTCGCAAAAAATGGCGCTTCTTATGGCTTCCGCATCCGCGCGGTTACTGCCTCTGGAGAAGAACCTTTCCCAGACGAAGCGCAGGTGAAAACCACCGTAGAGAAAGAGTGCATCCCCGATAAATACGAACCCGGAGACAACCTGCCCGCCGATTCTCCGGCACTAACCGCCGGCGGCAGCCAGCTTCATAACCTGTGCACGCTTAAAGATGAAGATTGGACCAGTATGCTTCTTCAGGGGGGTAAAAATTACACCTATGTGGCCAAACCCACTGAACTGGCAGGCGGTGTCACATTGCAAATATACGACATGACCGGCAAGGCCATGACGGATGAGATCCAGCCGGATGACCTCTTCTCAGAAACCAGACTGGATTTCCAACCGGAGACAAGCGCCACGTATATCTTGCGCGCCCGCGCTGCTGATGAACATCTTGCCGGCACCCGCTCGATTTACAGCATTTCCTATGATCAGGCAGCACCATTCTCGCCCATACCGGTGGTATGCGGGGCATTATTGATACCGCTGCTTACTGCCCTGGCAAAACTTTTTAACCGACTAAAAACGGCTTCGCGCCCCTGACCTCTCTTAGAAGAAGAACTTCATCGCGGAACCCAGAGCGAACAACAGGCACACTCCCAATCCTACCGGGAGTGTGCGGCTGTTTTTCCGAGAATCAGTTATCAAGACGCCCAGATAGGTTTTCTGTGGCGCCCAGATCGGCCCGGCCAGCCAGGCAAAAGCCGCCCCACCTATCAATCCACCCAGGTGTCCAAAATTATCAATGTTGGGGATCATGCCTACAATAAACAGATTGATTCCGATTACCACCAGAATATTGACCAACATGGCTTGAGAATTTCGGAAGAATTTTCGATTCCTGTAGATGAATACCCCCTCTGCCGCTATCAATCCAAAAATTGATGTTGAAGCTCCATAAGAAGGGTTCTGAGTGATCAGGAATGAGAACACATTCCCCGCGAATCCACTTAATAGATAGAGTACAAGGTACCGTTTATGACCGTAAAACATCTCCACATTCCGTCCGATGGAAACCAACGCGTACATGTTAAAGAAGATATGGGTGAGGCTTCCGTGCAGCAGGATGGGAGTGAGCAGCCGCCAAATCTGCCCCCTGAGAATAAGTTCGTTTATTTTGGCTCCCAAGCTGGCCGGAAGGTCAAATCCAAGCAGATTATCGCTGGCCATTTGTAGAAGAAAAAAGAAAATGGTGATACCTGCCAGCACATACGTGACCACTGGCCGCTTCGCTTCAAGTTGAATCGCAACCTGGGGAGTTTCCGGCGGTTGATTGGGAATCTCCACAAAGGAATCTTGATCGTCAGGAATTTCAGGGGGTTCAGGTTTTTCGTAGGTCATACGGTTATCTTTCGGGGATGTGTGCGGGAATGTTCTACTTTAATAATAGCTTCAATATCGTCCACAGCTTTTTGCAGCCGGCTCTGGGCGTTAACCACCACATAATCAAAAATATCCAACTGCTCCAGTTCACTGAGAGCGGTATCAATGCGGATTTTCAAGCTTTCCGGGGTTTCCGTTTTCCGGTCCACCAGGCGTTGATACCATTCCTTGGCATCGGATGGCACAAGAAAGATCAGGACGGCTTCAGGAAAAAGATCACGTATCCGCCGGGCGCCCTGCACATCCAACCGCATAACCACATCTTTGCCGCTTTGCAATGCGCGCCGCACCTGCTCACGCGGGATGCCTTTGTAATCCTGGTACACCAGAGCGTATTCGATCAATTCGTTCCGGGTGATCATTTCTTTGAAAACGTCCATGTCAACAAAGTTGTAATCCACTCCTTCCACCTCTCCCGGACGCGGTTTGCGGCTTGTGGTGGTAACTACAAAGTGGAAGGGCAGCTGCCGGGCTTTCATTTCATTAAGCACAGCGTCCTTGCCCACACCGGAGGGGCCGGATATGACGATCAACATTGGAGCTGGTTTCAACACGTCAAAACGGATGCTGGCTAAGGCCGATGGAGTGGATTCAGATTCCACGGTTTTCTCCTTTGGTAATGATTCAGGAGGTGATGAACCGCCTGTCACCATTTCTCTTTATTCTACCGGATTGGCGTTTATAATGTGCGGCAATTCGCGGAGTGTAGAATGCCAAATTACGAATACCGCTGTCTGGATTGCCATAAACGATTTGAAGTTTCCCTTTCCTACAAGGAGTATGACCACGCCGTCATTCTATGCCCGCATTGCCGGGGAGATCATGTGCAAAGGCGTATCGGCCGGGTGCGTCTTTCCCGCTCCGCTCCCGATAGATTGCAAACCCTGTCCGACCCATCCAGGCTTAATTCCATTGACGATGATCCGCAGGCGCTCGGCAGGATGATGCGTGACATGCGCTCTGAACTTGACGGGGAAATGCCCGCCGAATTTGACGAAGTGGTTGACCGTCTGGATCACGGCCAGTCACCGGAACAGATCGACGCGGATTTACCCGGATTGTCCGACGATTATTCAACGGGCACTGACCTTTCCGCCCTGGCAGCCCCTGATTCCAGTTTCTGATTATTCTTCTGGAATATTCCTTACTTTAGCTTTTAACTGATCAAGACTGGTTACCCACGAGACCTGTTCAAGAAAATCACGCAGGCTGGCACTTTCCTGTCTGAATGCCCGCACTACCGGGCCCACCGGATCTTTCCCCGCCGCGCCTCCCGGCGAATCGGCATACGCGCCATAAAACGCAAAGTAGGCTTGATTCAACCTGCGGATGGGATACCCGTTCTCCCAGAAAAATTTTCTGCGCATCTCCATATATTCTTCCGCCTGCTTGATCTTGCCTGCTGAGAGTAAATCATCGACCGTCACGCGCGTGGCATGCATCTCCTGGCGGTAGTTGAATCTGACTTGTTCCACTTCAACAGGAGCCGCTTTTTTTGCGTTTTCATTGGAGTCTTGTGGTGGAGGTTCCGGTGCGAGAAAGTCTGGATAGTATTTTTTCAAGACAAGGTCACCTACTTCATTTCCCACAATGGATGCCGTGGTTTCATTGATAGTGCGCAGCGTGGAACTGGTTTCATAATTGAGTCCCAGGGGGCGCATTGTAAGAAAATTATGCGTCCATTCATGAGCAATGGTATTCACCAGGTAAGGCAGATCAGAGGTTGCCATTACCATGGTCGGGTAAACCCCCACCCCGCCCACCGGCACGACCAGCGCGGAAACATCCAAATTTCGCATGACCTGATCTTCCAACGAGGTCATATCCCCGGCGGTCATATCCGTCAGCAGGGAAATGTTGGCATCCTGCTGGATAACATCGCGTGGTGACACAATCAACGCCATGGGCAGCGGGGTGGAATGAAAAAGCACAGGCGGGATGGGTTGTCCAATCAGTGTCAGTCCATTCTCAGCCAGAACAGTACTGATTTGTTTTTGAAGCACTGATTCCGCGTACGGTGCCAGCGTATCTTTAAATTCACGGATACCATCAAGTTTCTTTTGAATCGGATCCAGAACGGCCTTTTTATTTGGGTTATTTGGATCCGCGTAAATCACGCTTATTTGAGCCTGAAGGTTGGCGATCTCCGCCTGTGAATGGATGTATTCCCGTACAATTTGCACTGGTGTTGTTTCCGGGAGGTAATCTTCAACACCCAGGGCAGACTGCGTGAATTTATGCCCCACGGCTTTCAATGTCCAGTCAACATAATCGAACTCGATGGTATGGGTGAACTGGCGTACTTTTTCAGGATATTCGTGAATCCGAATCATCGCAGAAGAAAGGATAAGCGACCCAAGAATTATCCAGACAACGATTTCTGAATATTTCCGTATACTATATGGAATCCCGGATTGTCGGAACGCATTGTAAAAGTTTTGTAAGTACCGGATCAACACACAAGCCTCAATTTAGATATGATTATAATTGTTCTTAAATACAGTAAACACAATCAGAAAAAGGCGGAAATTAGATTTTCCGTAGGTCAATGCTCTTGTGAAATTTAACACGAAAAACGCCGTCTACCTTATCATTTTTATCCTGCTGCTTATTTCTGGCGGCATATTTGTGTATTTTAACTATTGCAAACCTTGCCAGCCATCGCTGCCGGCTGGTATGGAAACAGCAAAGCTGACTCGGGATACCATTTCAACCACGATTGGTTCTACTGGGCGGGTTCGTCCAAACCAGATTGTTAATTTAACATGGCTGACGAATGGAACAGTTGGCAAGATACATGTGAAGAACCTCGATGCTGTAAATTCTGGTGATGTTTTGCTGGAATTGGACCAAAACACACTCACTCCGGCAATCCTTCAAGCCTACGAAGACCTGCCTGCCGCGCAAAGGGCGCTTGACCTTCTGCACGAATCAGATGTCAAACGCACTCAGGCCAGAGAGACGCTGGCGCAGGCGCAAATTGATTACCAGAATGCCAAAGAAACCCGCGAGGTAAAAAACCAACGCAACACTTCTGACACCAATCTACTGGAGGCGGAAGCTACTTATTTGCAGGCCAAAGCAAATTTGGAAACAGTGGAAGATTTTTTTGCTTTTTTACAAGATCGCCCGGAAGATGACCTTGCCCGCGCACAGGCAACCGCGCAGCTTTCCATGGCGCGGAAGAATTATGACTGGGCATTGTGGAATTACCAGTGGGCGCAACAAAAACCCCTTCCCGAAGATATTCGACTGGCAGATGCCGACCTTAAATTGGCCGAGGCCAAACTTGCTGACGCCCGGCGTGAGTGGGAGAAGGTGAAGGACAAACCAGATCCTGATGATATCAGCGCCGCTACAGCCAATGTTGAAGCGCTTCAATCGCAGATAGATTTAACAAAAATTGTCGCCCCGATCAATGGCAAAGTGGTCGATTCAAGGTTTCTGGTGGGTGATATGGTGAAATCCGGCCAGAAAGCCGTCACCCTGATGGATGACAGCCATATGTTCCTGGACATTTCCGTGTCGGAAGTGGATATTAATAAGGTAAAAGTTGGCAAGGGTGTAGTTTTTTCCTTTGATGCTATCCCTGAAAAAACCTACAGTGGGACGGTTACGGAAATCAGTCAGGTTGGCGAATCCGAGCAGGATGTGATTTATTACACCGTTTCGTGCGAAATCAATAACCCGGACGAAGCCATTCGATCTGGGATGACAGCTGCCGCAACGATTGATGTTGACCAGGCGAGTAATGTTTTTGTCATTCCAAACAACGCGTTGCTGGTTTCCAAAGGCGAGTATTCGGTTCTGGTTGTTCGTGACAATCAAGTAAAAAAAATACAGGTGCAGCTGGGACTGGTTTCTGATCGTTTCAGTGAACTAAAATCCGGCGATTTGCATGAGGGAGAACTACTGGTAACCAATCCACGCATCATACCAACTTCGGAGATAATCAATTGATGCGTAATAATTTGTTGACTTCCTCATCCATTGAAACAATGATTGCTCGCGGCATCCTGTTATTTTCCATTGTCTTCACTGCCACCTCGCCTTCACCGGTAAATGCTGCCAATCTCGCGGTAAAAGATAGTGAAACGCCCCCAAACCTGGCACAGGATGTGTTTAAGGGCGGTGGAAGCTCGTCTCCCGAAGATCTGGTTTTTGTCGGCACAACGCTGTTCTTCAGCGCGTCAGACGGAAATTATGGACGGGAATTATGGAAACTGCCCTCTCCATATAAAAAAGCAGAACTGGTCATCGACATCCGACCGGGAGATTCGGGTTCCGAAATTGCCAATATCAAGGCTTTTGGAAACCTGGTTTTCTTCACCGCCAAAGATGACGCCGGAAATGAACTGTGGATATCTGAGCCGCCTTATACAGCGGCTACAACTCACCGGGTGGCAGACTTAAATGAAAAAGGCGATTCGGATCCATCAGAATTTGTTCCCATTGGGAATACGTTATTCTTCACCGCGGATGACGGCATTCATGGCCGGGAGATATTTAAGACCGCCCCGCCTTTTCAAACCATTGAACTGGTGGCAGATATTTGGCATGGCGCGCATGGATCCGCTCCGCATGAATTAACCCGCCTGGGTTGGATGCTTTTTTATATCGCCAATGATTCCTCTGGAGTGGAAATATGGCATAGTGATCCGGAATACACGCCGGGAACAGCCATACGATCCACAAATATTGCCATGGGCAGCGACGCGGAGATTTACGGCATCACTCTGGTCGAGAACACCTTTTTCTTCTCTGCCAATGACGGCGAAGCCGGTTATGAGCTTTACAAGCTGGAAGCCCCCTATACGGCCGCGGTGCGCGTAACGGATATTAAAGGTGATCCGCCCGCCATGATGATGATCTACCCCATCAATGACACTAAACCAGATTGGATCACCCCGATTGGTTCGTATGTGTTCTTTTCCGGTAATATCGGATTTAGCGGCAATGAACTCTACTTTTCAAAACCGCCCTATGAACCTACCAGTACGTTCATTGTGAAAGATATTTTCGATGGATTCGGCAGTTCGAATCCGCGTAATCTCACCAGCGTGGGGACAACCCTGTTCTTCACAGCCAATGAGGGCATCTCGGGGACAGAACTCTGGAAAAGTGTTCCACCCTATGACGAAGACCATACCCATGTGGTCGCGGATATCGCGCCGGGATTAAAAGCGTCTGATCCGCGACAATTGAAAACCATAGGGACCACCCTGTTCTTCACGGCGGATGATCAAACTTATGGCCGGGAGCTTTACATGAGTGAACCTCCCTACGAAGAACATACCACCGTACGGGTAGCTGACCTGTATAGTGGCTGGCATACATCCAGCCCGCACAGCTTCGCGGCGATTGATCGCACCCTGTTCTTCAGCGCAAATGATGGACACCTGGGCTCCGAGATATGGAAAATTGACGGCAGCTTCTTCATGCCGGCAACCGGGTTTGCCCCTGATCGGGTGACAGCGATTAAACCTCAACCGAAGGAATCGCGTTATAAGGATTTAGATCAAATCCGTCTGGCTATTCCACGTATAAATCTATCGACAGATGTAGTCGGTGTTCTACCAAATAATAAAGGTTGGGATCTGACCTGGTTATGGAACCAGGCAGGGTACCTGGAAGGCACCGCCTTCCCCACGTATGAAGGCAATTCCGTGATCACGGCACATGTCTCTCTTCCGAATGGAAAGCCGGGTCCCTTTGCGAATTTGTCGTCGATGGTTTATGACGATCCCATTCAGATCCATGCGTGGGGCAACACATATATTTACCGTGTTCGATCCATCGAACGCGTTTTACCGGATGACCGCAGCGCTTTTCGCCATGAAGAGAGCAGCTGGCTTTCCCTGATTACCTGTCAGGGTTTTGATGAAGCCAGTGGAGAATATCTCTGGCGAATCGTGGTACGTGCGGCGCTGGTCGAAGTCATTCCGGGAAGCTAAGGAGGTAGCAATGTTCAAAAAAATCTTCGCACACAAAAAAATCTGGATTCCTGTTCTGGTGGTGATCCTTCTGGTAGCAGCATTTTTCATCTACCAGCAAATAAACAAAGGAAGTTCCGCCGGAAATTCGATGTATCAAACATCGCCCCTGTCTCGAGGTTCATTAACTGCCACAGTCGGTGCCACCGGGACGGTCCGCGCGAAACAGACGGCTGTGCTTAACTGGCAGACAACGGGCACAGTCGAATCAGTGCATGTAAAAGTGGGTGATTCGGTCGTTGCCGACTATCGCCTGGCTGACCTATCCCAAACCTCCCTGTCTCAGCAAATCATTCTCGCCCAGGCAGATCTGGTAACCGCGAAACGCAATCTTGAGACCCTTGAAAGCTCACGGTTATCCACCTCTCAGGCTGAACAGGCATTGGCCCTTGCCCAGAAAGGCCTGGATGACGCGAAAGAAAAGCGGGAAAGCAAGAAGTTTACCAAGGCGGATCAGAGTGTCATTGACTCTGCCTATGCGAATTACATCCTGGCCAAAGAAGCCGTGGAAGACGTGCAGGCAGACTATGATGGCACGAAATATATGGCGGAGGATAACCCCATCCGGGCGGCAGCCGTGGCCAGTTACTCCGCTGCTGTCCAAAAACGCGATACTGCCCTGGCCAACTACAACTATGCCAAGAGCTATCCCGATGAACTGGAACAGGCAGAAATTGACGCCAATCTCTCTCTGGCGGAAGCCAAGGTAAAAGACGCCCAGCGCGAGTACGACCGTTTGAAAGATGGGGCGGACCCTGAGGATATCGCCGCCGCAAAAGCCAGAGTCGCAGCCATTGAAGCCACATTGAAAATGGCTTACCTTGAGGCTCCCTTCGCTGGAACAGTAACCGACGTGCAATCCAAAGTAGGTGACCAGGTATCCATGACCTCCACAGGTTTCCGGATCGATGATCTTTCCCACCTGTATGCCGACATTCAGGTTACCGAAGTGGATATTAACCGGGTGAAAGTGGGACAGGATGCCACCATGACATTTGATGCCATCCCGGAAAAAACCTACAACGCGAAAGTCACGGATGTGGGTGAAATTGGCACGTCCGTACAGGGAGTGGTCAATTTTAATGTCACGGTGGAGATTACCGATGCCGATGAGTCTGTAAAGCCGGGAATGACATCTGCCATCAACATTGTCGTCAACAAGCTGGACAACATCCTATTGGTTCAAAATCGTGCTGTTCGTATTCTTGACGGCAAGAGGGTTGTCTATATCTTGAAAAACAATATGCCGGTATCGGTTCCCATAACCATCGGTGCCGGATCTGAAACCAGCAGCGAAATACTATCCGGAGATGTAAAAGAAGGCGATCTCATCATTTTGAATCCCCCAACGATGACGATGTTTGGCCCTGGTGGGGGAGGAAGATAGAGCCTTCGGGCAGGTAATCGTATGACAGACCATGTAATTTTTACGAACGAAATCACCAAGATATATCAGATGGGTGAGGTTGAAGTACGCGCGCTCAACGGCGTCTCTGTAACCGTTGATCGCGGCGAAATCATTGCCATCATGGGACCTTCTGGTTCGGGAAAATCCACCCTGATGAATATTCTTGGCTGCCTTGACCGCCCCACCGATGGAGAGTACTTTCTGGATGGGGAAAAGGTTTCTGATCTTAACGACGACCAACTGGCATTGATCCGAAATCGCAAGGTTGGGTTCATTTTTCAGAGTTTCAATCTGCTGGGTCGGGCAACAGCCATGTCCAACGTGGAGTTGCCCCTTCGGTATGCCGGTATTAAGTCGGGCAGATCCGAGATGGCCAGAAACGCGCTGGAAATAGTCGGGTTGGGAAATCGTCTCCATCATAAACCGTACGAACTTTCAGGTGGTCAACAACAGCGCGTGGCCATTGCCCGCGCGCTGGTGAACAACCCGGCCATTATTATGGCCGATGAACCCACCGGGAATCTGGATTCCAAATCCGGAAAAGAAATCATGGAATTGCTGCTAAACCTGAACCGCGACAAAGGCGCGACCGTGATCATCGTCACGCATGATCCCTTGGTGGGTGATCAAACCCAACGGATCATACGGGTGAAAGATGGATTGATCGTGGAGAGTAAATGAACATACTGGAAGCATTTCTCGAGGCGCTGGAGACACTCAGTGCCAATAAACTTCGCTCAGGGTTGACCATTCTGGGTATTGTCATCGGTGTTGCGGCTGTAATTGCCATGCTGGCTATCGGCGAGGGCGCCCAGTCATACATCACTGGAACAATCAGCGACCTGGGGACCAACCTGATATTTATCGCCAGTGGAAATCCTCAGAGTGAAATTCGCAATCCAAAACCTTTGACTGAACTGGACGCAAAAGCATTAAAAGATGACATTCTGGCTCCATCCGTTACAGTCTCCGAGCCGGTTCTTTCTTCACGCCGTCAGGTGACCTATGGGAGCGAAAAGAAAAGCACTTCCGTTGATGGCGTTACACCCGGGTATATTCAGGTCAGCAATTACGCCTATCTTGAAGGTGAAGGTATCACCGAAGAACACATCCTGGGGAAAGCCTCGGTGGCAGTGCTCGGTGTTGACGTGGCTGACAAGCTGTTTAACCGCCGGGAAGGCTTGATCGGAGAGACAATTCGGATTGAAAGCCAGCCATACAGGGTTGTCGGCATATTGGAACCCAAAGGCGGCGGCTCATTTGGCAGTCAGGATGACCTGGTCATGATTCCGTTCAGTACAGCTCAGGCGCGCATGATGCGCCGCAGCCGTAATTCGGTGGACATGATCGTCGCCCAGGCAGCTTCCGCGGAACTGGTCAACCAGGCCACTGAGGAAATTGCCAATATTTTACGTACACGCCACCGCACACCGGTCGGGGAGGATGATTTTCAAGTCATCTCACAGCAGTCCGCCGTCAGCATGGTCAGTTCCATTACCAATGTTCTGACCATTTTCCTCGGAGGTATTGCCGCCATTTCGTTGCTGGTTGGCGGTATTGGCATTATGAATATCATGCTGGTTTCCGTTACAGAGCGCACTCGTGAGATCGGTTTACGCAAAGCCCTCGGCGCCAGGAAACTGGACATTCTGTTGCAGTTCCTGGTGGAATCATCCCTGCTAAGCCTTTTTGGCGGGATCATTGGCATCGGGCTGGGCTGGTTGATCGCGTTTATTGTGGAAAAGGTAGCGGCCGCCAGTGGTACGGCTTTCAACCCTGTCGTTGGTCTGAACGCCATTCTTTTGGCCACAATTTTCTCCACGGCCGTTGGTCTCTTTTTCGGTATTTACCCGGCCAACCGGGCTGCCAGTCTGCAGCCAGTTGAGGCTTTACGTCACGAGTAGGCGGATTTTTTCATACACCTGATCACCAAGGAAATACCGTAATTCAGGTTCAAACGTAACCGCCAGAGGTATTTTAACCTGCGACGGTCGCAGGCAGGAACCGGGTTCATCCAAAAGCAGGCCGGAATCATCCAGAGTGATCCGGCCTGCTTCATCAATATCCAGGGGGTGAAGAATACAATAGAACGGCTTTAAGAACCAGGGGTGTTCGTTTATTTTAACAGCCGCCGTCTGCAGGGCGCATTTGTGGTCTGCACGCAAGAAGACACAGGCCGTGCCGCCATAATGCTTCGGCCTATCGATCACCCGGCTGTGCACCACCTGCCCTGTAGCGGCATGTCCATCTTCTTCCTCCCGTCCATCAAACCACTCTTCCGGATTTTGCCGGTCATCCGGCATTTCCGGCAAGATGATATCCGCGTTTTCCGCAATCCGCCGGGCTTCATCTTTATCAATCCACACCCCGTAGATGCAGCAAGCCGCCTGGCACTCGTGAAGTTTACAGCGTGTCATGTACTCAGACTCAAGCATGCGTGGATTGATTTCCCGGTGTGCCATTTTTTATACTCCTGTTGCGTTTTTCCCCATTGACTGGGGTAGAATTATTCTACTAGCCAATCATAACCATTTTTCACTAGGAGGAGAAACCATGGCCTGGAAAGTTTTGTTAACGGACGGTTTGGAAGAGAATGGGAAGGAGATTCTTCGCGCGAAAGCCCAGGTATCAGACCAGCCTGGAATTACAGCGGAAGATCTGCTGAAAGTGGCGGGGGAATATGACGCCATTATTGTCCGCGGTCGGACGAAAGTGATTCCAGCCGTTTTCGATGCCGCGCCTGGTTTGAAGGTTGTCGGCCGTGCCGGTGTGGGTGTGGATAACATTGACCTCGCCGCTGCGAAAAGCCATAATGTGACCGTGGTCAATTCACCGCTGGCCACCACGCTGGCGGTAGCCGAACTGGCCATTGGATTGATGTTCGCCGTCTCCCGCGAAATACCCCGCGCAGATGCTGCCATGAAAAACGCCAAGTGGCTGAAAAAAGAACTGGAAGGGGTTGAATTAAATGGCAAAACATTGGGAGTAATCGGGTTCGGCCGGATAGGTTCTGCCACAGCCAAGCGCGCAGAGGCCATGGGGATGAAGATCATTGCCTACGATGCAAAACTTACGGCAGAAGAAATTCGCACTCGTGGAGGAAATCCGGTCTCTCTGGATGAACTCTTCGCCCAATCAGATTTCATCACTCTCCATGTGCCTTTGACTAATGATACTCGCGGCATTATCAATGCCGATGCCATATCCAAAATGAAAGACGGAGTCCGCCTGATCTGCGCCGCCCGCGGTGGTGTGGTGGATGAAGCCGCCCTGCTGGACGCCCTCAATTCAGGCAAAGTAGCCGCGGCTGGTTTGGATGTGTTCGCCACCGAACCGCCGGGTGAAAGCGCCCTGGCCGCCCACCCCCACGTTGTTGCCACACCGCACATCGGCGCCCAGACGGTTGAAGCCCAGGCTCGGGCTGCCGCCGACATTGCCACCGAAGTCCTCGCGGCCCTTAATGGGGAAACCCTGCGCTGGCGGGTGGCATAACCCTATGACAGAAACCGCCTACTCTCATTTGAAATCCATTCTGGGGGAGGTTTACGATCTGAACTCAACACTGGCCGTGTTGGGTTGGGATCAACAGACCTATATGCCCAGCGGAGGCGCGGAAGAACGTGGCAGCGCCATGGCGACTCTTTCGCGGATCATGCATCTAAAGATCACATCCGACGAACTCCAGAAATACCTGGCTGAATGTGAGGGGAAAGCGGCAGAATGGCCGGATGAATCGGATGAAGCCCGGCTGATAAAAGTCACCCGGCGTGAAGTGGATCGCCGTCTTCGTATCCCGGCGGATTGGGTGGCGAATTTTGCCGAGGCGACGGCGGTCGGTCAGGAAAAATGGGAACAGGCGAAAGAGACATCTGATTTCAGGCGCTTCCAGCCCTACCTGGAGAAGATAATCGAACTGCGCCGCGAATACGCCTCATTTTTCCAGCCCTATGACCATATTTATGACCCCATGCTGGATGAATTTGAACCCGGTTTGAAGACCGCGGATGTGCAGAAAATTTTCATCACACTGCGGAAAGAACAGGTGGAGTTGATCCACGAGCTTACCTCAAAACCGCAGGTGGATGCCTCCTTCCTCCGACTCTCTTATCCCGAAAATCTGCAGTGGGAGTTTGGACTGGGAGTTATTTCAAACATGGGGTTTGATTGGACGCGCGGCCGTCAGGACAGCTCTGCGCATCCATTCACCACCACGTTTGGTATGGGCGATGTGCGAATTACCACACGGGTCATCCCTGATCATCTCTCGTCAGCATTATTCAGCACAATTCATGAAACCGGCCACGCCCTTTATGAACAGGGATTCAATTCCACCCTCTACCGGACTCCGCTGGCGACTGGCGCGTCCATGGCCATTCATGAATCACAATCCCGCATGTGGGAAAATCTGGTGGGACGCTCGAAAAAATTCTGGATGCATTACTACCCGAAGTTGCAGCAATTTTTCCCATCACAACTTGGGAATGTGTCGCTCGATACATTTTATAAAGGGATCAACCGGGTGGAACCATCTCTCATCCGCACGGAAGCAGATGAAGCCACGTACAATCTACACATCATGCTTCGGTTGGAGTTGGAGATCGCCCTGCTTGAGCGACAAATTGAAGTCCGCGACCTGCCGGAGATATGGCGGGATCGCATGATGGAATACCTGGGAGTGGCGCCCAAAGATGATGCCCACGGTGTTCTCCAGGATATCCATTGGGCGGGCGGATTGGTTGGATATTTCCCAACGTACGCGCTGGGTAATGTCATATCGGCTCAGTTGTGGGATTGCCTGAAAAAAGCCATCCCTGATCTTGACGATCAAATTGAACGGGGAGAATTTCTGCCCCTGTTGAGCTGGCTTCGTGAAAATATTCATTCTCACGGAGCAAAGTTTGAAACCCAGGAACTGATCAAGAAGGTCACCGGTTCCGCCATCGATCCACAGCCGTATTTGCGCTATTTGAACACAAAGTTCAGGGAAATTTACTCGTGAGTTCCACTTTTTCCCAGCCTGGTCATGAAAACCGGTCGATGACTACTCACCGTCCGGTTTTCATGTTGCTTGTTTTGACTGCTTTTTTTCTAACCGGATTGACCTTCCCTCAACGAAATATTGCCCTGAATCCATTCCCCGTTGTTGCGACCATTACCCCAACAATTGACAATCAGTATAAGCTCCCGGCGTCCGGCGAGCCGGTCATTTTGACCCCGGGGAATAGTGCACGCCTGGTTTCACCCATAAAAATGAAGTATATGGCGCATCCCAGTGACAATGGAATGATCCGGATTGACCTGATCGGTCATGACAACCGCTACATATACCGGAAAATCATGGACTACAGCGCTTTCCAGGGAAAACCGCTTCTTCTTGAAGAAGAGATTCCTTTCGAGGTTCGCGCGGATGAAAAAGCCCGGCTGCAGGTGGTTCTGGAAAATATCAAAGGGAAGCCCATCCACCTTACATCCATAGAATTAATGCTTCTGCAGGTAAAAGGTACAGAAACGGACGGTGAACCTGCCATCAATCCTCGCGTTATTATCGACCAACCTGCTCCGGGAATCACCATCAATGGCGATAATATCGAAATAAAAGGCAAGATCAAACCCATCAATAACACACCGCTGGTTTTTGAAGCTTTGACCAAAGACTGGAATACCCTGACCTCGCGAATGATCACCGTTAATACCCCTGCAGACCAGACAGCCTACGCAACATTTGATGTGAAACTGGCCAATATAGCCGATGGAGAGACGCCTGTTACCCTGCGAATCAGGCAGGAAAGTGATAACCGGATCAACGGAACCGTTTTTCTCTGGAGTGAAGAATTATTACTTCTTCCAAAATATAAATAAAAAAAAAGTGGATGGTGAGTAATCCGTCCACTTTTTTTCAAGTCAGGTCAAGCCCCGCCATCGGTGTAAAATTTGGGATCCGTCGGGGTTTTGCCGGATGGATCGTACACGTACACATAATCCCCCTCCTTCGCCCAGCTGTATAACCAGTGCGAATCACCCAGTGACAGATTTACACAACCATGTGAAGCATCATACCCAAAGCGGGCGTGCCAGTACGCTCCGTGGAGCGCGCGCAGCTTGTCAAAGTACATCGTCCAGGGGACATCTTCAAGATAATAAAAACCTGATTTGTCTCCGGAGAAATCACCGCTCATGGTTTCTTTTTCTTTTTTCTGGTATATCTTGAAAAGACCGGGTTGAGTGAAGAAAGGATCTGCTCCGGTGGAAACCAGGGTGGCAAACACCATCTTGTTGTTGTCATAAACGGAAAGTGATTGTTCCTCAAGGTTTATATCCACCCAGCGGCCGTTATCAACACCCTTCGGGGTGACTGTGGTTGGAACGACTCGCCCGATAATCCGGTCTTCTATCCATTCGCCCAGGCCGATCATCACCCAGAGTGTGTCTCCAACCTTTTTCGTCCCGGAAATAGCATAGAATTCACCGGGAAGTACTTCTTTTTTCAGCTCGGGAGAGTTGAAATCAGGTATTGCACGGGGACGGCCATTCGTCAGTATCCAACCAAATTGCGTTCTAGGGGTATCGTGCACGATCATTCCCTGGAAAACAGGCGGGGTGGCCCGGGCGACATCCCCGCCATCCACCCACAACCCGGAGCTTGAAAGATAATACAAGCCTATTTCTGTTTGGGAAGAGTTAAGGTAAGAGATATAGCGGGTGGCACCTGCCAGTTTAAAAGCAGGAACCCGGGCATCTCCCTGGGCGGGCGAGCCGTAGAGGGCCGCGCTCGGGCTGGTTATCTTGGCATACTTGTAGGGGACTTCATTCAGTGAGACGGATGGCTTGCTCACCGGCAGGGATGGAGCGGGATAGATGATCCCGTCCTTTGCCATCTGTGTAAGAACCGTGGACGGCCCGACAGGAAGGCAGGAATCAGGCTCTGAAAGATACACACCTGGAAGACAAATGACGTCCCCCGAAAAATTTGCCCTTGTTGCGCCCGGTGTAATGTCCGCTTTTACCGGTAAAACGCCGGAACTGGTGCAAAAAACCAGTGCCAGTGCGGTAATTTGTAAAAATCGTCGCATTCAAACCTCATAATGAAAGATTTTCGAATAACCCGATTTTACTCCAATTATGGCTGGTTCCCGTAATGTCACAAGAATTCAAGCGCCTTTGAGCAGTATAAAACGTGAAATACATCGCTTGACATGCGTTTTATGTCATGATAACCTTGTTTTCGGTAAGAAAGCCACTGACAACCCATTACTACTATCACGTCAGTGGATTTTTATTGCCAAATCAACAACCGTATGGAGAAATAAGGAATGTCAGATCGTTTAATGGGGACCGTAAAGTGGTTCAACGCCACGAAAGGCTATGGCTTCATTGGCCGTGACGAGGGAGAAGATGTTTTCGTGCACTTCTCCGCAGTTGAAATGGAAGGTTACAGGCGGTTAAAAGAGGGACAGAAAGTGGAGTTTTCTGTCGAACAGGGGCCCAAGGGTCTGCAGGCCGCCAACGTTGTGCCGCTTTCCTGAAAGTAGCATGGATGCCCTAAACCGCCCTTCCGGGCGGTTTTTTAATCCAATTTTCGATTTATCAGATAGCTCCCCAGTTTGATATATTCATTGATCGTGTTCTGCCATCCATCAAGGGACATCCACCATGTCGTTGACCTGTACCAACTGTCGCGCACCGGTCGCACAATGATATTCACCCCGCTGTCTTTGAAGACCTCATTCCAGATCATGCGGGCGCGCAGGGTATGGTATGGATCGGTCACCACAATCAAATCATGGATATTCTTGTTATTCACCAATGTACGCACGTCCTTGGCTTCATCCCTTGTGCTGGCCGCATGCCTTGGAGTTATCCAGATGGCGCTCAATGGTACTCCGGCATTCCAGAGCATTAATCGCAGTTCTTTGGAATACTCGGCATTGTATTCCTCGAGCACAGCTCCGGTTTCCGTCAGGATAATCGTTTCGGCATACTCTTCCTCAAAAAGGCTTACAGCCTCGCGCATGCGCTGCTCGCTGCCACCGCTGAGGATGACAATGGCATCCGCTTTCTTCAGAGGGTCAGCCACAATCAGCACCGCCCCTATGGTGTAAAAAATCCCTACAAACAGGATGGGAAGAAGGATTATCCAGATAAGGCAGGATTTCTTCCAGGTTCGGGATTTGACGCTATCTGTCTGCATTTCGTGATTGTACCAGAGAGAAAATGAAAGCCTGATTGCAACTCCACGGACAGACTTCCGTATATCTTTATTGGAGGCAATTATGTCTGAACAAAAACATGTACCTTTTCTTCTCTGGCCGTTCTACGCGATATGGAAACTGATTGAATTTATCATTCTGTTCACCGGGCGGTTGATCGGTGTGGTCATCGGGCTGGTGTTGATGATCGCAGGAATCGTTCTGACGGTCACTGTGGTGGGTGCCATCGTGGGCATTCCCCTCACGGTTATCGGTTTCCTGCTAACACTGAAAGCGATCTTCTAGGCAGGCTATTTTCCCAGCGCCTTTTTCATGCGTTCAAGGGCTTCGTTCAGGGTAGCGCGAGTGCATCCGAAATTCAACCTGACGAAGCCTTTGCCGCCAGTGCCGAATGATTCACCATTATTGAATCCCACCTTGGCCTTGCGAAGGAAGAAATCATACGGGGTATCCGGCAAACCGGCAGTCCGGCAGTCCAGCCAGGCAAGGTATGTGCCCTCTGGTACGGTCATCTTGATCTCAGGCATTTCACGGTCGAGGGTGGCTTTCAAATGATCCCGGTTGTCCTGTAAATAAATAACCAGATCTTCCAGCCAGGGGGTGCCTCTCTGATAGGCTGCCAGGGCGGCGGTAATACCCAGCATATTGGTATTTCCGGTGATCCCTTTCATGGCAGAAATATAGTTTTCCCGTATCTCTATATTGGGGATAACGGCGAATGAACAATCCAGGCCGGCGATATTGAATGTCTTGCTGGGAGCCATCAAGGTGATGGTTCGATCCGCGATTTCCGGGTTTAATGAACCCAATGGAATATGCCGGTTACCCTGAAAAATCAGGTCGCCGTGGATCTCATCCGAACATATCAACACATTACGACGAAGGCAGATCTCTGCCATGCGTTCCAGCTCATCACGGAGAAACACACGCCCGACCGGATTGTGCGGATTGCACAGCAGGAACATGCGTGTCTTCTCGTTTATCTTCCCCTCAAAATCCGTGAAATCAATGCCATAGCGGCCATTCTCATCCTGAACCAGCGGATTTTCAGCCGTCTTCATGCCAGTGTACCCGGCAGTTTTAAAGAATGGCGGGTAGACCGGCGGCTGGATTAATACTTCCCCATCTGGCACAGCAACGGAATGACCGGCTACGTTGAATCCCACGACCACCCCAGGGGTAAAGACAATATCGTCCGGTTTGATGGACCACTGGTACAGTTCATCAAAGCGGTTGACAATGACCTTGCGCAGCTCTTTTGGGTCCCCGGCATATCCGAAAACCCCATGGTCAACGCGCTCTTTTAATGCCTGAAGTACCGGTGTGGGGGCAGCGAAGTCCATATCGGCTACCCACATGGGCAGCACATCGTCATCATACAGGTTCCATTTAATACTGTCGGAATTCTTACGGTTAATTGTGCGATCAAAGACCTTTGGCATTATTAATCCTGGTTGATTGAATGAAATGATCACCCATTATACCGCCAGGGTGTTGTAAACCCGCGCGTGGCCTGTCTTTTTCCGCCCGGCTATCTGTGAGATAATACACCTGTGAAAACTACTCCTCAAATTCCATCCATTAATATCTGCTTTCCCCGTTATTGGGATGATTACCAGTTGGTTGACTCCGGCGGCGGCCGGAAACTGGAAAAATACGGTCCGCATTTATTGATCCGCCCGGAAGCGGAAGCCGTCTGGAAACCCGCTCTGCCTGAAAAAGACTGGCAAAAAGCGGCGGCCGAGTTTCTGCCCTCACCGGAAGAAAACGGTGGGCACTGGAATATTCGCAGCTACCTCCCCTCAGATTGGACTATCCATTACCGCGACCTGTGTTTTAAAGTTCAACTCAGCGGTTCACGGCATGTAGGTGTTTTCCCTGAACAGGCTGTGCACTGGGATTGGTTTGGCAAATTGATAAAACAGAGTCCGAGACCCTTAAAGGTTTTGAACCTGTTCGGCTATACCGGTCTGGCCACCATCGCGGCCGCGCAGGCAGGGGCTCTGGTTACCCATGTTGACGCGTCCCGCAAGGCGGTTACCTGGGCTCATGAGAATCAAGACCTGTCCAATCTGTCCGATCGCCCCATTCGCTGGATCGTGGACGATGCGGTGAAGTTCATCCACCGGCAGGCCCGCCGGGAAGAGAAATTTGACGGCCTTATCCTTGATCCGCCGAAGTTCGGCCGCGGCCCAAAAGGGGAAGTCTGGGAGTTTTATAAACTGCTGCCAGAATTATTGCAGGCTTGCCGAGATTCACTGACACCCGAGCCTTCGTTTGTTGCCCTGACCGCCTATGCGGTAAAAGCTTCATCCATTACTCTCTCGCAATCGCTGCAACAGATTATGCAGGGATTGGATGGCACAATCACTTCGGGAGAACTGGCATTAAAAGAAGAATCAGCCGGACGTCTTCTCAGTACCGCAGTGTTCGCTCTTTGGAGTTCACGTCCATTGGATTTGGAATAATTCATTTTCCCGGAGGAGCCAGAATGAAAGCCAGCCCTAACATCGCCATCATTGGATCAGGAGTCATGGCAGAAGCCATGATCGCCGGAATACTTAAACAGAAGGTCACCCCGGCGGAGCATGTGCGCGCGGCAGATATTCGCCTGGAACGTGTTGCTGAATTACAGGCGCTGTACGGCGTAATACCATTCACCGATAACCAGGAAGCCATCAAAGATTCCAATATCATCATTCTTTCTGTGAAACCTCAAAGGATTGAAAGCGTTTTAAATAACCTGAAGGGGAAAATTCCCTCAGGCGCGGTTGTGCTATCCATTGTCGCCGGTGCGTCATTGACCTCCATCAGCAGCGGGTTGGCACACCCGGCTGTCATCCGTGCCATGCCCAATACGCCGGCGCAAATCGGCGAAGGGATTACCGTCTGGGTGGCATCCAAATCTGTGCGTGAAGACCAGATCGAACTGGCACGCAGCATTTTGACCGCCATGGGGCAGGAAGTGTTGGCGGATGAAGAAGAATATCTGGATATGGCCACAGCACTTTCCGGCACTGGACCGGCTTACGTCTTCCTGTTCATGGAAGCCATGATTGACGCGGGGGTTCACCTGGGCTTCCCACGGCGCATTTCCGAGCAACTGGTTGCCCAAACCCTGCGCGGGTCGGTGGATTTCTTCCTTGGCGCGAAGGCGCATCCGGCGCATTTACGCAACCAGGTCACCTCACCCGGTGGAACATCCGCCGAAGCGTTGTATTACCTGGAAAAAGCCGGTTTTCGCACCGCCATCAGCAGGGCAGTTTGGGCGGCGTATGAAAAATCGAAAGCGCTTGGAAAAGGCAAAAACGGAGAAGCGCCTGAGAAATAGATGGAAATAAAATTAAAGCGGAGTGTTCAGAGAACACTCCGCTTTTTTCTTTAATAAACCAATTTCTTTGGATCGTTCAAAACCCTCTTACGGAAAATGCGGTACGTCCAGGCCTGGTAAACCAACACAATGGGCACAAAGATTAGTGCGACAATGGACATGACCTGCAATGTATAAGGACTGGATGACGCGTTATAAATTGTCAGGCTCCAGTCTGGATTGGCGCTTGAAACCATCACCCGCGGGAACAACGCCAGGAATACGCTCAATGTCACCAGGGCGGTGGTCAGGGAATGAAGTATGAACGCCTTTCCGAATTGCTTTTTATTGATGAAATACCCCGCCGCGATCGAGCCAAGAATCGCGAGGAAGGGAACAACACCCGCACGAATTCCTTCTTTTGTGGCAATATCGGTCTCTACATATGAATAGGCAACGGCAGCCACGAGTAATACCAGCGTGGGAATCCACAATTTAAACGAGAGGGACTTCACCCGCCCTTCCACCGGATCACCGGTTTTCAATGCCAGGAACAGACAGCCCTGCAGGGCAAAACCGACAGTGGATAACAACCCGGCCACAAGCGCGTAGGGATTGAGCAAGTTCCAGAAACCACCCACATAGTTTTGAGCCGCATCAATGGGAACCCCGCGCAGGAAGTTGGCAAAGGCGACGCCCCATAATAACGCGGGGATAAAACTACCCACGAAAATCGCCCAATCCCAGAAGGCCCGCCAGCGGGGATTCTCATCTTTTGAACGGAATTCAAGCGCCACGCCCCGCAGGATCAACCCAACCAGCATGAGGAACAGTGGAAGATAAAAACCCGAGAACAGCGTGGCATACCAGTTGGGGAATGCCGCGAAGGTCGCCCCACCCGCGGTGATCAGCCAGACCTCGTTTCCGTCCCAGTGTGGGCCAATCGTGTTGATCACCATTCGCCGTTCGCCATCATTTTTCGCGATGAATGGATGCAGAATACCCACCCCCAGATCAAATCCTTCGAGGATGAAGTATCCGGTGTAAAGAATCCCGATCAAAACAAACCAGATGATATTCAAGTCCATGATCAATCTCCTATCCCCAGAATGCTTCGACGGTCTTTGTATCTGCCACCGGTTCATCGCCCGGATTTGCCGGTCCGGCTTTGGCATATTTCACCAGCAGATACACGTCCGCTACCATCAATGCCCCGTATAACAGGGTGAAAACGATAAGGCTGGTCAGTACCATTCCGACAGTAATGGTGGGTGAAATAGAGTCGGCTGTTTTCAAAACACCGAATACAGCCCAGGGTTGCCGACCCATCTCTGTCAACAACCAGCCGGTGGTGTTGGCCAGATACGGAAGGGCAATGAAGAATGGGAATAACTTAAGCATCCATTTTTGCGCGAATACCTTCTTACGGTAGGAGAGGAGTATCGCGTACAATCCCAGCAGAACCATAAGCGTACCGGCACCCACCATCAAGCGGAATGACCAGTAGGCGGTTGTTATCGAAGGGACATAGTTACCCGGACCGTACTTTGCTTCGTATTCGGATTGAAGGTCTTTGATCCCTTTGACCTCACCCTTGAATTCGTTATAGGCCAGAAAGCTTAAAACGCCGGGGATACGCAGGGAGTAAATATCTTCCTGTGCTTCCTCGTTCACTATGCTGAACACCGAGAATGAAGCGGGGTCTTCCGTATTCCAAAGAGCTTCGGCAGCCGCCAATTTCATGGGTTGATTCTTGACAATATACTGGGTCTGCGCGTGTCCAACCAGCGCCGTCAGAAAAACCGCGATGGTGCCAAAAATGGCTGCAATTTTGAAGGATTTCTGGAAGAAAACCTCATGTTTCTGACGAATCAAATGATACGCGCTGATCCCCATGACGAAGAATGCACCGGTGGTGAATCCACCCAGCACAGTGTGAGGGAACTGGTTCCAGACATACGGATTGGACACCAGCGCACCGAAATCAGTCATCACAGCCCGGGCACCATCCATGGAATAGCCCACCGGGTGTTGCATGAACGAGTTGGCAATCAGGATCCACAGGGCGGATAAATTACTGCCAATCGCCACCAGCCAGATCGTCACGGCATGCAGTTTCTTTGAAATCTTGTCCCACCCGAATATCCATAATCCCAGAAAAGTTGATTCGAGGAAGAATGCCAGCAGCGCTTCAATGGCCAAGGGCGCACCGAAGATATCACCGACGAACCGGGCATAATTGGCCCAGTTCATGCCAAACTGGAATTCCATCACGATACCCGTGACCACTCCCATGGCAAAGTTGATGAGGAAAAGCTTTCCCCAGAACTTCGTCATACGGCGGTATATCTCGTCACCCCTGGTCACATAAAGGGTTTCCATGATCGCCACCAGCACGGACAGCCCCAGCGTAAGGGGCACAAAGAAAAAGTGATACACCGTGGTGGCAGCGAACTGGAGCTGAGAGAGAGTTAATACTGTCATCTGGCACTCCTCAAAACAGATTTTTATTTCTATGGCAACATATTGTCTGACCCCGGACAAAACCGGTCGAAGTGAACTGACTTAAGTTCGTGTATCAACACCTTTTGAACGTGACGAATGCAATTTTGTACTGGACAGGGTGTATCCAGCGGGCATTCAGAATCACCAACAAAACAGGCCGATAGCTGGATGGGACCTTCAACGGCTTCATAGATATCGAGCATCGATATTTCCCCCGCCGGCCGGGCCAGTTGTACTCCACCTTCCCTGCCCGGAAAGGTTTTGATGATATTTTGGCGCCCCAGAAGTGCGATGATCCGGTGCAAAAAGGAAGGAGGAATGTGCATCTCTTTCTGGATTTGGGAGGTGGGGATGCGTGTGTTTTCACCGGCATTGGCAAGTGCCACAATGACTCGAAAGCTGTAATCAGTTTCCCGGTTAAATCGGATCATAATACCCGTCTTTCTATTACTATCATACTCAACATTTACCTATCTTGTCAATGATTAATCTGCCAGTTCACAGTGGTATAATCGCAGGCGATTAATGGGAAAAATGCCATGCTTGAAAAATTACAGGGAATAGAAGAACGCTATAACGAAATCAATCATCTGTTGGAAGAGACAGGTGAAGACTATCAACGCGCCACGGAACTGGCCAAGGAGCGCGCAGAAATTGAGCCCATCGTCCTGAAAACCCGGGAATACCGCGATGCCATCAAACAACGCGAAGAAGCCGAGATGCTGCTGCAGGAAGATGATGATGAAATGCGTGTGCTGGCCGAATCCGATCTGGAAACACTTGTTCCGAAGATTGAGGGATTGGAGAAAGAGCTGAAATCACTGCTTCTTCCCAAAGACCCCCGCGATGAGCGCAATGTGATCGTCGAAATTCGCGCCGGTACCGGTGGCGATGAAGCCGCATTGTTTGCCGCCGAGCTGGTGCGTATGTATTCCCGTTATGCCGAACGAAAGAATTGGTCGGTTGAGGTCATGTCACAGAATGAGACGGGTATCGGCGGTTACAAAGAGATCATCTTCATGGTCAAAGGTAAGGGCGCGTTTTCGCGGTTGAAGTGGGAATCCGGTGTGCATCGGGTCCAGCGTGTTCCAGCCACGGAATCCTCCGGCCGCATTCACACATCAACCGTAACCGTCATTGTGTTGGCGGAAGTGGAAGACGTGGAGATTACAATACCCGAATCTGACATCAAAATCGACGTATATAAATCCGCCGGCGCGGGCGGCCAGAATGTGCAAAAGAACTCCACCGCGGTACGCATTACCCACATGCCCTCTGGAATCGTGGTTGCCTGCCAGGACGAACGCTCCCAGTTACAGAACAAGTTGCGGGCAATGAGCATCCTGCGCGCCCGGTTATATGAAATTGAAGAACAAAAACGCATCTCCAGCCTGGAGGCTGACAGGCATTCGCAGGTGGGTTCCGGCGAACGATCCGAAAAGATCCGCACGTACAATTATCCGCAATCGCGTATCACAGACCACCGTATTAACGTGTCATCCTTCAACATCACCGGTGTGCTGGATGGTGAACTGGATGTCTTTATTGATGAGCTGTCAATGCGCGATGAAACCGAACGACTGGCCGCCTCCTCCGAGGATTAAAACGCTCGGCAATTGGCTTGATGAAGCCCACTGCCGTATGTCTGCTTGCTCCGACAGTCCGTTGCTGGACGCACAATCTCTTGCCGCGCACGTGTTGAAAAAGACTCGCGCCTGGCTGTTGGCCCATCCGGAACAGATCATCCCTGAATCAGATATTTCTGTCTTGAATTCACTGTTGGATGGATTGCAGGCCGGTCAACCGCTGGCCTACCTGACCGGCGAGCGTGAATTCTACGGCCGCGTTTTTATCGTACACCCCGGTTTGCTGGTTCCCCGCCCTGAAACAGAATTGCTGATTGAAATCAGTCTGGATTGGTTGAAAAAGAATCCGGACCGGCATTTCGCGGTAGACGCAGGTTGTGGAACAGGCTGTATTGCCGTAACGCTGGCCGCGGAAAACAGGGACCTGAACGTGGATGCCATCGATGTGGAACCGCTTGCCGTGGAAACTACGCGAGAAAACGCCAAACGCCATGAAGTGATGGATAGATTAAATCCGATTGTGGGCAACCTGCTTTTATCTACACGCAAGAAATACGATCTCATCTGTGCCAATCTGCCGTATATCCCGTCAGAAACATTGCCATCTCTCGCGGTCACGCGCTTTGAGCCTGCTCTGGCGTTGGATGGCGGCCCGGACGGCCTGCGCCTGATCGAGTCATTGCTGGAACAGGCGGTTGATCACCTGCGCCCGGGTGGTTTGATCACGCTGGAAATTGAAGCGTCACAGGGTGAATCCGCACCCCAACTGGCGCATCAATACTTCCCGACCTCACAAATCGATCTTCACCCCGACCTGGCGAATTTACCCCGCCTGGTCACCATCCAGAATTGATTCTCCAAGAACAGGTTTGATATGAAAAAGGGCAAATTTCAACCGGGTATTCTGGCATTGATCGGCTGTGTCACCATCTGGGGTTCAACATTTGTGATCACCAAATTTCTCATGAATTCCATCGGTCCGTTCATGGTGATTGGAATTCGTCTGGCGATTTCATTGATCGTTATCACTCCCATCGCGTTGAAACGCGGGTTTCATTGGAAAATGCTCTGCCAGAGAGATTACCTGATGTTCGGCCTGACAGGGGTAACCCTGTACTTTGGTCTGGCCAATACCGGATTAAACCTCACAACGGCAGCCAATGCGGCTCTTATCCAGGCGGCCAATCCGGCAGCGGTAGCGTTCCTATCGGTTCTGTTCTTGAAGGAAACCATTAATTTCCAACGCGGTCTGGGAATAACCCTTTCAATCATTGGCGTGCTTCTGGTTTCCGGAATTCCGTCAGCCAGTGGAGAGAGCACATTACCCGGGAATCTGTTGATGATTGGCAGTGTTTTCGCCTGGGCTGTCTATACCATCCAGAGTCGAAAAATTCCCCAAAGTGTGGATCCGCTGGTTTCAACCACAGCCAGTTTCTTCACCGGCCTGTTCTGGCTGCTGCCGTTCATCCTCTGGGAATACGCTCGGTTGGGTGTTCCTGTGATCTCGCCAATCTCCTGGTTATCGCTGGTCTATTTGGGCACGATCGCATCCGCCCTGGCTTACTTCCTGTGGAACTTCGCGTTAACTACCGTGGAAGCCTCACAGGCTGCCCCATTTATCAATCTCATTCCCATCATTGGTTTGTTGTTATCCATACTGGTGGGGGAAACAGTAAGTGCGCTTCAAATCCTTGGAGGGCTGATCGCCATCTTCGGGGTACTGGTCACCCAGAATATTCGTATTTTTTCAAAAGGCGGCATTCATGAAAACCCGGATCCTACCTGTTAATTCATTCGATTCCGTCAAAGAAGCGCTGCGCATCATCCAATCCGGAGGACTGGTGGCGTTTCCAACTGACACGGTATACGGACTCGCGGCTGATATCCACTCGATCGAAGCCATTGACCGCATCTACCAGGCCAAAGGCCGTGAAATGACCAAAGCCATTCCAGTCCTTATCGGTCATCTGGACCACCTGGACCAGGTCGCGTCCACTTTTCCCGAAAGCGCGCGAAAACTGGCAGAACGATTCTGGCCCGGCGCGTTGACACTGGTCATTCCCCGCCGCGCCGACTTGCCTGAAAATCTATCCGCGGAACCAACAGTGGCTGTGCGTATGCCAGATTACGCGCCGGTGCTTACCGTATTGCAGCATTGCGGCCCTCTGGCGGTCACCTCGGCCAATCTCAGCGGCCAGGCGAATCCGCTCAGCGCAGAAGATGTCATGCAGCAGTTAAACGGCCGTATTGATCTGGTACTTGACGGCGGACAGGTGTCGGGCGGGGTGCCATCCACGATCGTGAATTGCACAATCGATCCACCGGTAATAACCCGGCATGGTGCCATATCCGATATGGACATCTTTTCTGTTCTATAATTCAGGGAATATCGCTGATCCATCACCAGGCATACACAAAACCGATTTATTTTCGGAGTAGAATCCCTCTATGGATACGAAACCGGTAAAAATCCCCAGCCAACGTGATTTCCCCACTCTTATCATTCAAATAAGTTTCATCATTTTGTCAGTAACCGCGGCACTGGTGGCATATCTGGCAATGCGTTCCATCACCTCCTCCTGGAGTCTGACAAGCATCCCGGGTGACCCGCTGTTGAGTGTTGATCCGCTAAAAACAGATTACCCTACACCCGAACCTGTAGAGGGGGAAAACGCCGCGGAAATTCCGACCCCGGAGATCAGCGTTACCCTGCAGCCAACCCCGGTTCAATGGGATGGCGTGAAGCGGGTGACAGTATTGCTGCTGGGTTTGGATTACCGTGATTGGGAGGCAGGAGATACTCCCCGGTCTGATTCCATGATGCTTTTGACAGTCGATCCACTCTCATTGAAAGCCGGCATTCTTTCCATCCCCCGCGATATCTGGACTGTCATCCCCGGCTTCGATTATTACAAGATCAACACGGCTTACTTCCTGGGGGAGCGGTACAAACTACCCGGCGGCGGCCCTCAGTTGGCCAAAGAGACTGTTGAAAACTTCCTGGGCGTTCCCATTGATTTTTACGCGCAGATTGACTTTAACACCTTTGTCGAATTTATTGACGCGCTGGGCGGGTTGGATATGAAGATCAGAGAGCCCATCAAAGTTGATCCTATCGGCCCGGGCAATACGATTATTCTGGAACCTGGCACGCAAACCCTGAGCGGCGCGGTGGCGCTGGGGTATGCCCGCAACCGCTACACAAAATATGACGACTTTGATCGCGCCAACCGCCAGCAGGAAGTGTTGATGGCCGTTCGCAACCAGGTAGTCAACCTGAATATGCTGCCCACACTCATTTCAAAAGCCCCAGAACTATATGCCGACCTTTCCGAGGGCTTGCATACCAACCTTACGCTCGACCAGATCATCCGTCTGGCAAACCTGGCAGCCAGAATACCCCCGGAAAATATCACAAAAGGCGTAATCGACACCCATATGGTGAACTTTGCCAAAAGCCCGGATGGGCTGGATATTTTGATCCCCATTCCCTCGAAGATTCACGAATTGCGCGATTCAGTTTTCCAGTCGGGCATGGCGGTGGGAATGCAGCAATTCGATGGTGACTGGGCGGCGATCTTGAAAGAAGAAAATGCCCGCGTGGAAATCAGTGATGCCAGCCGGGTTGACGGTATGGGAGAACGCACGGCAGAGTATCTGCGTGCCAATGGTGTGAATGTCACCGGAGTTACGATATCAGCAAATTCATCCACGGTTTCCTATCTAAAAAGCTACACCGGTATGGTTTACACCATGCAGTACCTGGCAGATGTATTCGCGATCGATTCCATGCGCATTGAAACGAAATATATCCCTGATTCCCCCATGGATATCACCATAATGATCGGAAAAGACTGGGCAAAAAAGGGAGTGGTCCCCTGACAATTCCCTTTTTGTGTGAAAAATTAATACGTCGAATTACTACTTGGTAACAGGGTGAAATCCGTCAAATAGGAATGATGCACTTGAGCCTGGATTTCCGGGTTCAGTGTGATCACCCTGGAATCCATCGAACGTGCCCGGATGACCAGACGGGCGGTCTTCCCGTGGAATTTTAGGCTTCTGCCGGGTTGGAACCTGCTGTCAAAAATGCGTGGTTTGCCAGAAGAACCGCCACACCAGAGTGTATGGTATCCAGCACAGTTTGCGCGAGTTTTGCGAAACCCGGGCGCGATAGAAAGCCATAGGGGACAGGACCTGTTAACCACGAAGCAGCCTCTGTCAATACCGGGGGAATCCTTCTCATGGGTAATGTTGAAAACCGATGCGTAGGGGGTATGTGTGTGTATTACGGCATTCACATCTTTACATTCGCGGTAGAAAATGGTGTGCATGCGAAATCCAGTGATGGGCGTCCATTTACCTTTAACCACCCTGCCAAACATATCGGTGATTACAATATCTTCCGGTTTTATTACACGGTACGGAATGGCGGATGGTGTTACACCACCAAACCAAATTCACGGTCACATACGCTAATGTTCCCCCCGCGCGCCGTGAGCCAGACCGTCTGGCCCCTGTTGCCTGACCAGTTCAAAACTTCACTGCATATATTTTCAATTGCCATGGTTCCTCAACACGTATGATTTAAGGGATGCCTTCTTTTCAGGTCATCCAGAAAGTAGATGATTATCAGGCGTCAATTATCCGAAGGACATGAAATTTCTCGGAAACAGTTTCAGATGAGCCTGGATGCAAACAACAAATGACCCGGATGGCCTGTGATGTGGTCTTGACAACCTCCCTGCCCTCGGGTAAAATGCAATCACTCTGGAGATGGGCCTGTAGCGCAGTTGGGAGCGCGCTTCAATCGCACTGAAGAGGCCGAGGGTTCGAATCCCTCCAGGTCCACTGGAACGGGATCGACACAGAAAACAGAGTTTAACAACCGAATGGGCCCATAGCGCAGTTGGGAGCGCGTCTCAATGGCATTGAGAAGGCCGAGAGTTCGAATCTCTCTGGGTCCACACTTTAACGGGAGTAGTACGCCATCCGTCAGAGAGCCGGGTAAAAGGTGTAAGCCCGGCAGGTGTCACGGAACACAGCAGGCGGAACTCGCCCGTCATACCGGATACCGGTATGCAGCCGCGGTGAGAGCAATCAGCCGGCGGCGGGTACGCCCGATACAGCGCCCAAAGCGGCCTTGTTTCATCAGGCAAGCAGGGTGGTACCACGGAGAAAGTCCCTTCGCCCCTGACGGCGGAGGACTTTTTATTTAACTTCTTACATGGAGATAAAGATGATTCCTACGTACGATCCCGCGGAAATAGAACCGCGCTGGCAGAAGAAGTGGGAAGACGATGGTTTGTATCATTCTGATATTGATACATCCAAGCCCAAACATTATGCCATGACCATGCTGCCCTACCCGTCGGGCGATCTGCACATCGGCCACTGGTATGCCATGACACCCTCTGATTCGCGCGCCCGCTATATGCGCATGTGCGGTTTTAATGTGGTGTTTCCCATGGGTTTTGATTCCTTCGGGCTTCCTGCTGAAAATGCAGCCATCAAGAAGAACATCCATCCGAAAACCTGGACATACGCCAACATTGACCGCATGCGCAATCAGCTCAAAAGCATGGGCGGCATGTTCGACTGGCGTCGCGAAGCCATCTCCTCTGATCCGAAATATTACAAGTGGTCACAGTGGTTTTTTACCCAGTTATACAAGCACGGCCTGGCCTACCGAAAATTTTCACCGGTAGACTGGTGTCCCAATTGCAATACCACCCTGGCTCGGGAGCAGGTTTGGGGTGATGATCGTCACTGCGAGCGCTGCAACACCCCCGTTATCAAAAAAGACCTTAACCAGTGGTTCTTCAAAATCACCGCGTATGCGGAAGAGCTCCTTGATTTCAGCACCATCGACTGGCCTGAACGGGTCAAAACCCTGCAAACCAACTGGATCGGTAAATCCACCGGCGCGTCTGTGACCTTCCGCACCGAACAGGGTGATCCACTGGAAGTCTTTACCACCCGGCCGGATACTCTCTGGGGTGTGACCTTCATGGTGCTGGCACCTGAACATCCGCTGGTATCAAAATTGACCACCTCCACCCAAAAAACACAGGTGGATGCCTACCTGGCGGAAACACTGCGCCAGTCGGATATCCAGCGCGAAGCCACCGACAAGGAAAAAACCGGTGTGTTCACTGGCGGTTATGCCGTCAACCCGGTGAACGGCGAGAAAATCCCCGTGTGGATCGCCGACTATGTGCTGATGACCTACGGCACCGGCGCCATTATGGCCGTGCCGGCACATGACCAGCGCGATTTTGAATTCGCCCGCAAGTTCGATCTGCCTGTCCGTGTGGTCATTCAACCGGAAGGAAGCCCGGATCTGGAAGCCGACAGTATGACGGAAGCCGTTCCTGCCAAGGGTGTGATGGTACATTCCGGCGAATTAACCGGTACTCCCGAAAACCAGGCCATGGCAAAAGTTATTAGATTCCTGGAAGATAAAAAAGCCGGACACGCCACCACAAATTACCGCATTCGCGATTGGCTGATATCACGCCAGCGCTACTGGGGGGCGCCCATTCCCATGGTGTTCTGCGAAAAATGCGGCGTCCAGCCGATTCCTGATGATCAATTGCCCGTTCTGCTGCCAGATGACGTGGAATGGAAACCCACCGGTGAAAGCCCGTTGAAACTGCATCCCACCTGGAAAAAGACCACCTGCCCGCAATGCGGCGGCCCGGCTGAACGCGAAACAGATACCATGGATACGTTTATGTGCTCCTCCTGGTATCATCTTCGCTACCTCTCTCCAGATTATGACCAGTACCCCTTTGACCCGAAGGAATACGATTACTGGGCTCCCGTGGATGTGTATACCGGCGGCATTGAACACGCCACCATGCACCTCATCTACACTCGCTTCTTCCAGAAAGCCCTGCGCGACATGGGGATCACCCGAGGTCCGGAACCCATGCTCACCCTGCGAAACCAGGGGATTGTGCTGGGCGAAGATTCGGAGAAGATGAGCAAAAGCCGCGGCAACGTTGTCGCCCCGGATGACCTGGTGAAAGCCTACGGCGCGGATTCTATGCGCGCCTATCTAATGTTCTTCGCGCGTTGGGACCTGGGTGCCCCATGGAATAAAACCGGCATTGATGGTACCGTGCGCTGGCTGCGTCGCGTTTGGGCAGCCTGTCTGGAACCATCCGCCGGGAAATCACCTTCCGCCGAAGCGGAGAAAACCCTGCGCCGCAAGCTGCACCAGACTCTGCGTTCGGTCACCCACGATTTTGATAACTTCGAATTCAATACCATCGTCTCCGGGTTGATGGAGCTGTTGAATGACATGCAAAAATTTCGCCAGGAGAATCCGGGACCATCGAAAGCCTGGGATGAAGCCGTGGACGTGTATTTGCGCATGCTGGCGCCGGTTGCCCCGCATATCTCGGAAGAGATCTGGAATAAACTCGGTAAGCCTTATTCCATCCACACCCGCATGTGGCCGGCCGTTGATGAAGCCGCGGCCGCGGACGAAAGCATCACGCTGGTTCTGCAGGTTAATGGTAAAGTCCGCGACCGCCTGGTCGTACCGGTCTCGATCACCGAAGCAGACGCGAAAGCCGCCGCACTGGCCAATGAGGCCGTCAGGCGCGCCCTTGAGGGACGCTCCCCCAGGCAGGTAATTTATGTGCCCGGCCGTCTGGTTAATGTAGTCGGGTAGGCATACCCGGAAGTATTTCATCACCTTCACCGTTGGGGCTGTCCAGGAAACTGGCAGCCCCTTTTTTTCTTTTAAATGATAAGAAAACAAATATTCGTGGGATCCTTCGGGAGATTTTACAATCCGTTTACACACCCGCAATACAGCCATAACGCACCATTTCTAGAATGGGATTTAAGAAGCCACTTTTCGAGAAATGGAGTAAACATGTATACACAAATCAAACGAATCAGTCTGTTGCTGGTAGTGTCTGTTTTCACAGCCGTTGCTGCCTTTGGCCTGCAGCCCGCCAGTGTAACCCATGCCATGCCGCCGGAGGATGACACCAATCCACCACTGGTCGCCCCACTACCGGACGATAACGAAGGCGCATTGAAACAGGCAGCTCTGGGTCGGGTATTCCAGCGGGAACAAAAGAATCACGAGCGGCAGGAGAAGGCCATTGAAAAGGCAGCCAGAGGCGCCGACCGTACCTCCGAGTTGATCGCCAAAGCAAAAGAGAACAAGAAAAACACCGCCGCCCTTGAGAAAGCCCTGGCCACATTCAATACCAAACTTGGCGAGATCCGCCTGAAATTTGATCAAACCGGCAAATTGATCAAACAGCACGATGGTTTTGATGACAAAGGCAAGGTAACGGACGAGACAAAGGCAAAAGCTACGGTTGATGCCGTTCACAAGGGCAACCAGGAAGTCCGCCAGGGGTTGGCAGAAGCCCTGGAAATCCTGAGGGAAGCGGGTAAAGCATACCGCGAGGCAAATCCAAAGCCAACCGCCACACCAACCGCCAAAACATCCTGACAGCAGTATCACGATTCAAATGCCTCTCCCAATCGGGAGGGGCATTTTGTTTCACGTGTTATTGACGGAACCCGTCTGCTCGGGCACAATTGATGGTATGAATGTACAGCGACGCTTGAACTCCCTATCCGCGTCTTTTCTGCCGGCTTTGACCATTGTTGTCGGGTCGGCTGTGTTCACCGGCGGTATGGTGATTTTGCAAGCCTGGTTCCTTTCAAGCATCATCGATCGGGTGCATCTGCAGGCAGCCGGTTTGGAACAGGAAATCCCTGACCTGTTTAACCTGAGTCTCGTAATCATTCTCCGTGCCGTGATGGTTTATGTGAATGAACAGGGCGCGGCTGTGCTTTCCGAGAAAATCCGGTCCAACCTGAGGGAACAATTGACCGCCAAACTGTTGCGGCTTGGCCCTGCCTATATTGACCGTCAGCGTGGCGGCGAACTGACACACGCCCTGACAACCGCTGTTGATTCATTGGATGCGTATTTCAGCCAGTACCTGCCGCAATTGATTGTCACCATGGTTCTGCCGGTTGGAATTCTGGCTGTGGTATTCCCGATTGACACGCTATCAGCCGTGGTCCTCCTGCTTACAGCTCCACTTATTCCGATTTTCATGATCCTGATCGGCAAAACCACCGAGGCATTGACCAACCGCCAGTACCAGACCTTCAGCAGAATGAGCGCATTTTTCCTCGATTCCCTGCGCGGATTGACCGAGTTGAAAAATCTGGGTCGCAGCATCGATCACGCGGTCCGTCTGGATGGGGTCAGCGAGCAGTATCGCAAAGCAACCATGCGAGTGCTGCGTATCTCGTTTTTATCGGCGCTGGTACTTGAACTGGCTGCCACCCTTAGTGTGGCGGTTATCGCTGTGGAAATTGGCATCCGCTTGCTGTACGGTCGGGTGGACTTTCTTCAGGCCTTCTTTCTTCTGGTTATCGCCCCGGAGTTTTACCTTCCTCTCCGCCAGCTTGGCGCGCGTTTTCATGCAGGCCGCAGTGGTGTAAGCGCCGCCCGGCGTATCTTTGAAATTCTGGATGAACCCGAACCGTCTCCGGTTATCACATCAACCGCTGCCAGACGAGACTTGAAAGAGGACTTTCAGGCACCGTTTTACATCCGCTTTGAGAACGTGTCTTTTGGATACCCCGGAAGGGAACTGGATGCCATTCACGGGCTTTCATTTGATCTGCATTCAGGTGAGACCAACGCGCTCATCGGATTGAACGGTTCCGGAAAAAGCACTCTGGCCGCCCTGCTCCTGCGCTTCATCCAACCCAGGGAAGGACGTATTCTAATCAACGAGACGAACATCCAGGAAATTCCTGTGGAAACATGGCGTGCCAGTATTGCGTGGATGAATCAAAAGCCATTTCTTTTCAATGAAACCATCCGACAGAATCTATTAATTGCCTCTCCACATGCCACCGATCATGAAATAGAACCCGTGTTGGAGGAAACCCGCCTGCTGGAAGTTATACGCGCCATGCCTGATGGACTAGACACAGTGATCGGCGAAAACGCCTATCGTTTGAGCGGCGGTCAGGCACAGCGGCTTGCCCTGGCGCGGACATTACTCAAGGACGCGCCGTTGGTGGTGCTGGATGAGCCGACGTCCCACCTTGACGCCCTGCTGGAAAAAGACCTGGCTGATTCGCTCCAGCGGCTGCGCGCGACCCGCACGGTGCTTGTCATTGCCCACCGCAAGGACACGGCCAATCAGGCGGATCGAATTCTTATTATGGAGAATGGCCGGCTTGCCGGTCTGGGGAAGCCCGGCGATCTGCAAAAATCCAATCAGGCCTATATGCGCCTGTTCAACGAGGGAGGACTGCTTGAGTCAGCCTGACCGCCCCGAGCCAACCCCCACGCAGCCTTTACCTGCTCACCGGTTGTTGGCCTTCGCCCGTCCGTACTGGAAAGAGATCAGCCTGTCGGTTCTCCTCTCTGCGGCTACATCGGCTTCCAGTATCGGGTTGATGGGCACATCCGCCTTTCTGATCGCCACAGCCGCCCTGCAGCCTTCCATTGCCGTCTTGCAGGTGGCCATCGTCGGGGTACGCACATTTGGCATCACCCGGGGTGTATTCCGCTACCTGGAACGTCTGGTGTCTCATTCTGTCAACTTCCGCCTGCTGGGCGCCATCCGCGGGTGGTTCTACCGCGCGGTGGAACCTCTGGTTCCCGGCAGCGTGGAAGATTTGAAAGGCGGAGACCTGCTTTCCCGCTCCATTCAGGATATTGAGTCGCTTGAAGATTTTTATGTGCGCGGGATCGCCCCGCCGCTGTCCGCGGTGATCATCACCCTTGGGATCAGCCTGTTCACACTGCAATATTCTGCCACGCTGGCGGCTATCCTGGTCGGCGGCTTGATCCTTACCGGTTTGGTACTTTCACTTCAGGTGCAAGCACTGGCACGCGCGCGCTCAAGAGCATCCCTTGCCGCCCGCGCCAGAACCGCCGCGCTGGCGCTGGAAGTGGTCAGCGGCGCCGGTGAAATCCTGATGGCCAACGCGCAGGATCAGTTCCTTGAAAAAACGAGGCAGGCTGCCGCGCGATCGCAGGCGGCCAACCTTTCTGCCGTTAAGCTGCATTCGTCTGCACTGGCAGCGGGAATCTTAATCTCCAATCTAACCCTGGCTGCCATGCTTTTTGCCGGCATTCCACTGGTGCAAAACGGGCAGATTGACGGGGTGACCCTGGCCGTTCTGGCTCTAATCACATTGGCCAGCTTTGAACCGGTCAATTTACTTCCCGCCGCGTCCACGAAGATCGAGACCAGTCTGGCAGCGGCTGATCGGTTGTTTGCCGTGGCTGACCGGCCGCGGGCAATAAGCGAACCGGCACAACCTGTGAATGCGGACAAATTCACAGATTTGATGATCAGGAACCTGACGTTCAGCTACCCGCGAACATCACTTGCGGCAGTGTCAGATATAAACCTTTCACTCAAACCGGGAAAAACAATCGCGTTGGTAGGTCCCAGCGGGAGCGGAAAGACCACGCTGTTGAAGATTATACAGAAATATCTGCCGGTAACCGATGGCATGGTGCGTTGGAATGGCTGTGATTTCAACACCGTTCCCGGCACAATTGTCCGCGGCTGGCAGGCCGTAGTTGGACAGAATGCGTATGTCTTCTCCGCCACCCTGAGGGAAAATTTAAAACTGTCAGGTGCTTCAGAAGCGGATTTTCTACCCATGCTGGAACGGGTTGGGCTTTCCGGCTGGTATGCCGGTCTTTCCAAAGGATTGGATTCCTGGCTCGGTGACAATGGCAGCCTGCTTAGTGGTGGAGAACGCCAGCGAATCCTGCTGGCACGTGCTTTGTTAATGCGCCGTCCCATTTTGCTGGCTGATGAACCCTTTTCCAACCTCGATCCAGCGTCTGAATCGGCCATTTTGGACACTATGCTGGAATTCTCCGGCCATACTGCCGCCATCCTGGCTACCCACCGGCTGACAGGTATGGAGCGATTCGATGAAATACTGGTGATGGAAGCCGGCCGCATCGTGCAGCGGGGATCACATTCCTGTCTGATCTCTGAACCGGGGTTATACCTTCAAATGTGGCAGCAGCAAAACAACCAGTTTTTCTTTGAAACGTAGTCGGGAACCAAAACACGGGCAGTTTCGTCCTATCCGTAGAGTAAATGGGTGTAAGGAGGAAACCATGCGCGTCCATTGGAAAACCAGTATTTTTCTGACCTTTTTGTTCCTTTTTTCAACAGTTGGAACCGTATTCGCGGATGGTTTCATCATTCCCATGCCGCCAGTTTGCAACCCCGGAACCTGCCATGAACCGGTCATTACCATATCAAAAAGTCCGCTGGCAGTAAAGGAACACCTTGTCAGTATTAAGATCAAAGACCAACTGGCTGTCACCCATGTGAGCCAGGTTTTCGTAAACACAGGGAGATCAACGGTGGAAGGCACCTATGTCTTCCCTCTACCGGTCGATGCCGCGGTACAGAAATTCACGCTGTGGGTTAACGGTAAACCAGTGGACGGAAAAGTCCTTACAGCAGATGATGCCCGCGATATCTATGAAGATATTGTCCGAGACATGCGCGATCCGGCTCTGCTGGAATACGCCGGGCGGGGTGCCGTACAGGCCAGCATATTTCCCTTCGCCCCGGGTGAAGAACGCAAAGTTGAACTCGAATACTCCCAGGTATTGACCACCGATAACGGTCTGGTGAGATATTCCTACCCGTTGAACACAGAAAAATTCTCTGCGCGTCCGTTAGATAAGGTATCGGTCACTGTCGAATTGGAGACCGGCGGGCCAATCCGCGCGGTATATTCCCCGAGTCACGCGGTAGACGTTCACCGGGAAGGCCAGACATCAGCCACAGCCAGCTATGAAGCCTTATCCATCACGCCGGATATGGATTTCGACCTCTTCTATTCCTACGGGAATGAGGAAGCCCTGCATCTTTTCACCTACCGCGATGCTCGTGATTCAGCCGACCCGGATGGTTTCTTTATGTTGTTGGCTGCTCCCTCCCCCGAGGCAGAAGCAGAACGGGTGGATAAAGACGTCCTGCTGGTATTGGATCGTTCCGGCAGCATGGATGGAGAAAAAATACGCCAGGCAAAATCAGCCGCCCAATATGTGCTTTCACACCTCGGACCGCGGGATCGTTTTCACATTACCACATTCAACAGCCGGGTGGACCATTTTTCGGACGGTCTTTCACCCGTCGAGGATGCCGGCAAAGCGCGGAACTGGGTGGATACGATCTCGGCTGGAGGCAGCACGGATATCAACCGCGCTTTGCTGGAATCAGTTGCAGCCGCTGATATGGAACGCCCCACCTACCTCATTTTCCTGACGGATGGATTACCCACTGTCGGTGTGCGGGAAAGCGCGCAGATCCTCAAAAATTTCTCTGAAGCATCCGGCAAGAACATCCGCCTTTTCCCCTTTGGCGTCGGGTTTGATGTGGACACTCTGTTGCTCGATTCACTGGGCCAGCAGCATCACGGCGCAAGTACGTATGTTGATCCCAATGAAGCGCTGGATCTGGTGCTTTCAGCATTCTATGAAAAGATTTCCACCCCGGTATTGACCAATATCGAAGTGCAGATTAATGGTGTGGCCGCCTATGATACCTACCCATATCCGTTGCCTGACTTGTTCCAGGGCAGCCAGTTGGTGATCACCGGGAGATACCGTGAAGGTGGTCAAGCCGATATCCTGCTGAGAGGACTTGTAAACGATAAGAAGCAGGAATTTCGATACCCCTCCATGGAGTTCACAGAAGAAAGTCCCTCCCGCCTTACCCCTGAAACCAGTCTGCCCAGGTTATGGGCTGCCCGCAAAATCGGTAATCTGCTCAACCAGATTCGTCTCGAAGGAAATGAACGTGAAATCGTTGATCAAATCGTCAAACTCAGTATCCGGTATGGCATTGTAACCCCGTACACCTCCTACCTGGTAACCGAGCCGCTGGCACTGGGTATGGATGAGCAGGAAGAACTGGCTGAGCGCACTTTCAGCCAGATGCAGGCGATGCCTTCGGAAGCAGTTTCCGGGGCAGATGCTGTCCAGAAAGCCCGCGGGCAGAATGAACTGGCACAATCATTGGCCGCTCCAACCATGGAAAAGGGTGAGAGCGAAAACCAGACCATAAAGACAGTTGGCGCGCGCACCTTTGTCTTGAAAGACAATTTATGGGTTGACACAGCGTACGACCCCGGAAAAATGAACCTTAAAAAGGTCCGGTTTCTTTCAGCCGACTACTTTGATCTGACTGCCCAAAACCCTGGACTGGCTGCCTGTCTGGCCGTAGGCACACGGGTTCTGGTTGTCGACGGCAATCAGGCTATTGAGATCGTTGAATGATCCCTGACCGGATTAACCCCGGTTGGACGAAGAACGGGTAAGTTTTCGCCAGAATTCTATCAGGATGCCTTTTTGAAGAATGTGACCCGCATTCTGGCATTCCGTAAACGCGTACTGTCTGTGCGGGCTATAGAGTTCATAATACAACCCGGTCTGGAATTGGCTGGCCGCCGTGCGCAGATCGGGTATTTGGGCGCCCAGACCCATCAGCAGCTCTGCCGGTGTCACCGGTAAGAAGTCGATCAAACCAGTCCACAGGGCCAGTTTTTCAATCCAGAAGTATTGCCGGGCCGGCACCGTCAAACCGGAATACCAGTTCCATGCGGCCATCCAGCGTGGGATGGGAATGTGGTGAGCAGCCATCCAATCCAGCAGCATTTTAAGCAGACGGGGAGGCTTCTTCCAGCGCTTCTTGACAAAGACCAACCATAACCCCACGACGCAAAGAATAACCATAAGCAGCACAATAGCCCAGATGATCCATCGCGTCGTGGTGCTTTTCTGTACCTCATCCGCTTCGTTGGGGCCGGTTGAAGGAGGCGGCAGTGACGCGTTCGACCTGCGATCTTCTGCCGTGATCTCGCTGCGCTCATCATTTCGATTGGCATCATTGTTTGCCGAATACGGTCGGTCTGGCTGCATGGGCGTGGGTTCAAACGGAACCCATCCTGCGTCAGGGAAGTAAACCTCCGGCCAGGCATGTCCGTCTTTCAGGCGTACCAGGTAGCCGAATTCTGTCTTTTCACCCTGGCTGTACCCAACCGCCAGTCGCGCGGGTATCCCGGCTGCCCTGAGAAGAAGGACTTCCGCGCTGGCGAAATAATTGCAGAAGCCCTGTTTGGATTCAAAAAGGAACCAATCCACCGGATCGCGGCCGGATGGAATGGGGGATATCTGACTCTTGTATTCATAATTCTTGCGCAGGTAATTATTCACAGCCTGCACACGTTCCAGGGTGGTATCACCCACAGCGATGCCGGCAGCCAGTTCCCGTACCCTCGAAGGTAAAGAGTCTGGCAGCTGCAAATTTTCAGCGGAGATCTGTGGTGGGATCAGGTATGGGGCGGAGGTCAGATCTTTCTCCCCTCCCGTAAACACTGCGCTCTTTAGAATAAAAAGAGCATCCTTTTTCAACGGCAATTGGGGATACAGGATACCATCGCCGGGGATCAGTCCAGTTACATCTGAAGACTCCAGGTGGTGGGGAATATCAAGATCGGCAAAGCGGCCGGCGAAAGGAATGATACTGCCATCCCCTTCCTGCCAGATGTACTGTGCCACAACTTCAGAATATTGCTCCGGGTTGATTTCCCCGGTCAAATCAATGGCCCGGGTATTAAAATTTTGTACCTTTGCCGATTGCCAGCGGCCATCCACATAGTCCTCATAAATTTTAATGCGCCACAGGTAAGGGGCTCCGGTCTGCGGTCCTGCAAGAATCTTTGCCTGGAACGCCGGATTCTGTTTGATGGGCGCCTGGTTACCCAGCTTCATCCCCCCCGAATAAGAGCCGGTGAGACTTGAGGAGGTTTGCAGGGAAGCAAAATTGTTCTGCAGCCCTGATTGCACATTCCGCCAGAATTCGGATATACGGATATTTTCCTCGGTGCCGGGTGTAAAAGACCGGATGATGGTCTGCAAATTCCAGGCGAACAGAACAAGGACAAGCCCAAGGATCACCGAAAGCCGCAAGAGCGAATCACTGGCATCTCTTTCTACCTGCACGCCTTCCATATCCCACACCTTTTTCTGGCTTATCCAGAACAGTCTTGCGGAGAGTAGGATTAAGCAGAGCACCAGCAAAGCGCCTCCCCAGAGAGCGGTGTTGGGCGATCCGGCATAAAAATCGATCACGCCGAAAATTCCGGCCGCCGATAGCAGCCCCTGCCAGGGATTCCACCGGCGCGAAAAGCCGTACCCGGTAAAGTAACCGGTTATCCAGAAGAAATAGGAACAGAACATGGTGAAAATGATGGAATCCTGCACCACGCGGCCGGAAACAGCCTGGGACAGGGCGAGGTTCGACCGCTGCAGAAGCACCATTAATCGAAACAACCATTCGCCATCCGGTGTCATTCGTGCCGTGAATAACCAGAATGGTATGATCAATGTCAGGATGAGGAACATCAGGTGGCAGATGACCGCCGGAAAAATCGTCCTCCCGATGACCAGACCAAGAATTACCCCCAGCAGAGCCAAAAATTCAGCCTGGTCCAGATCAGGTGCCCAACCGGTGGATTGCAGCAACGCGGCTGGCAGCCACACACACACCAATAGTAAAACAATGGATGGTCTATCCCAGAGCTGCGATGGTTTTTTCAGAACAGATTGAGAGTACAATTGGAATCACCCAAAAATGATCAGGGGTTGATGAATTAATGATACTACTGGACAGCCACCTCAATATTTACCTTCAAAACCTCGGATCCTGGCTTCTGCCGATCATGCAGTTTATCAGTTTTATCGGGTCTGATGCATTCTACCTTATGTTCTTTTCGGCAATCTACTGGTGTTTTGACCGCAGACTGGGGATCCGGCTTGGAGTAGCCTACCTCTTCGCATCCACCACCAATAGCATACTCAAACTTATTTTTCAGCTTCCCCGTCCCTACTGGATCGACCCTCTGGTAAAAGAATATGCCTCTGAGTCCTCTTTTGGGTTTCCATCCGGTCACGCGCAGATGTCGGTGGCTGTGTGGGGATTGTTGGGATATACCCGCAAAGAAAAATGGGTAAAGTGGACGGTTCCGATCATCATTCTTTTGATCGGTATTTCCCGTTTGTATCTGGGTGTGCATTTTTCAGCCGATGTGCTGGCTGGCTGGATTCTGGGCTTCCTTGTCCTTTTAATGTTTTATTTTTTTGATGAACCAATCACCCGCCGGTTGTCACACACCAAACCGATTATCACATTCATGCTCGCCATTTTGCCGATCGTAATTATTCTGGGGGTGGGGATGCTGTTGCACGAAGCCCTGCGCGGATTTAACCCTCCCATGAACTGGATCACGTTTGGAAATCAGAATGGTCATAGGATCAATCCGGTAAGCATTACCGACCTTATCTCGCGAGCAAGCCTGTGGTTCGGCCTGGCTGCCGGCGCCTGCTGGTTGATGTCCCGAACCAGGAATTCGGAATGGATGGTTACCGCTGGTTCCGCCGGACAAAAAATATGGCGTTTCATCATCGGCTTAGCCGGTATCCTGTTCATTTACGGCATGTTGGGGCTGACTTTCCCTCAAAAAGATACATCTCTCGATCTGGCCGTGCAAATAGGGCAGTTATGTCTTGTGGGTTTCTGGATCAGCGGGTTGGCGCCTTTAGTTTTCATGCGCACAGGATTGGTTAAATCAGGTAATATAAAAAGACGGAAAGCATCATAAAACTCTCTGGAGGGTCACTATGCGGAAAATCTTCGGTTTCTTGCTCGGCGCTGTCACGGGTGGTGTACTGGGGGCTGCGGCGGCATTATTGCTGACACCTGTGAACGGTTTGGAATTGCGCGGGCAAATCAACAGCCGTATTCGAATGATGCAAAATGAGATTAACGACGCCCGAAATCAAAAGCGCGCCGAACTGGAAAGAGAACTCCGGTCCCTGCGCGCTCCAAAAGCGTAAAAAGGTTTTCTATTTCGTCAGGCTGTATTGATACAGGGCTTTCTGGCGGGAAAGTCGGGTTGTCCCGCTGACAACCAGAACCGCTCCCTTTGAATCTTTTTCAATAGTGACTGGTATTTCCACATGGTTACGGCTGTCGAGAGTTAGATTGGTTACCGTTGTGGTTGGACCGTACTGGATTAATGATACCCGGTAGGTTTGCGGAAGCATGTTCTGAATACGCACAAATCCCTGTGCGTTCCACCCACCGTTATCTGTTTCAAAATCGGTCTGGTAGTTGATCTCCGGAATGGCAACATCATCCAGCAGAAATCCTTCGCCGTTGACAGCCGCGTCGGTGATGTACTCAAATCGCAGTTGTACTTTCTTTCCCTTCAGGAAGGAAAGATCAACGGATTCCTTTTTCCAACCATCGCTTTTGCCGTTCCAGCCGCAACCATAACTGTTCCCCGACTTGTTTTCCGAGGTGCATGAAACCGTCGGAATAATCTTCCATTGCTCCCCGTCTTCACTGTAAACCAGGTAGGCATAGTCGTAGTCGATTTCCAGGTCATGCCAGGTCCAATATTCCAGATGGAGCGGAGAGGTTACATTAGTAAAGTCGAATTCCTGCGTCAAAGTCATATCCGACTCATCGCCTTTATTTGACCAAAAAGCATAATCGCCGGAGTGTGGATTTTCCGCCAGAACACCCGTCTCAAGAACACCCTGGAAGGACAGGTTATAGTCGCCCTGTGGGCAGTTGAAACTCACATAGTCCACACCATATTGTGAAACATCGCGTTCCTTTGTCGTTACCGGGCAATTAGACATTACCTCGGTGTAATCCGGTTGAGGAGATTCAGGGTAATTATTATAGATATAACGTCCATCACCCACAGAGGAATCTTTCAACAGGGTTGCCACAACCCAATCGCCAAAAACGTCATCGGCGGTGATCTGTTTGCCCGTAACTGTATCCATCGCCTTGGTGCTCAATAGCACTTCATCTATCGCCGCCATTCCATTTTCTGGTTCTGCCACCAGTTGTTTGGTGGCCGATTCACCAAACCGGTCAAGAAAATACGCCAGGAAGAGGAATGACTCGCCATAATGCGGGCGTGTCTTTTCGTGATCATTCGGCCAATCCGTAAGCTGCTGGTCAGGATCCATCACATACAATGAATCAAAGCCACCGGCATCAAATCCATTCAGGAACTCAGCCAGAACAGAGAAACCTTCATTCATCCAGGTATCTTCATTACGATCCCGATACCAGTGGATCATATGCTGAAACTCGTGAGCCAGTGTTCCTTTGTCTTCTTCCCCAAAAAACAAATTATCCGCGCTCATATAAAAAGATTCATGTCCATTGGAGTCAGGGCGCGCCAGTGGATGAATTGAATCGATGGAAGAAAACAATCCGGCTATACTCTGACCAAGACCACGGGCATACACGATATACAGGTGCGGATCATTGTCGATACCCGGCGTCCATTCGGAACCAAAAAATTCGCGGTCAGTGGGGTAGATCTTGTTCTCGAATGTTTCTGCTAACTTTTCAACATCATCCTCATCGTACTTGACACCATCTTCAATCCAAAAATAGGAATGGTCTGTGATGTAGGCTAGTTTCGTTGTGACTGTATAATTCTCATTCGTATCCGTATTCAATACGGAAAAGTCTTTTTCATCACCCAGTGAGTACACCGGGACAGGAGCATTAATGGTTTCAGGAATGTCCTTGATGCCTTTCAAACGCATGGCCAGATCGCGCAGGTCATTATTGGGAATGAGAGACGAATCCAGTGTTTTGCGAGTTTCCACTGCCCTGGGATCAACAGTCGCGTCTGGAGACGGGACTTTCATGGTCACATCCGGTGCTGGTTCCTCAGAGGCTTCCATCGAATCTCGTGTGAACATCTCCCAGGAGATACCTTTGGTTTCCACATAACGATAGGCGGCATAGGTACCGATCGCGGTGCAGCAGCATAATAAACCAACCGAGACACCCAGAATTATCCATATTGTTTTATTCGTCATTGATCCTCCGAAGCCTATCAGGCAATACACTCATCATGACTACCCGTAAATTTTCCAATCGATAAAACCATTCCGGCAGAAATCCAAAAATATGGCATGGCAAATGAATCGATACTGAAGCCTTCAAGAATTATACCGATAACAACAAAGACTCCCCAATAGCGTGCAAAAGCTCCCGTCTTCCCGGAAATCAAATTTTTTCTTAATGATTTTCGCAGGAATGACAACAACCAGGAGGTATAAAAGGCAAATCCGATCAGACCTGTCTCGGCAAACAGGCGGACCCAGAGGTTTTTGATATTGGGTAAATCATTTGAACGATACAGTAATCGGCGAACCTCAATCAGGTTCATTCCGTAGGCGGGAATGGTCTCTGTAAACCATTTCCCCGCGTTTCCCAGACCAACCCCCAGAATCGGGTATTGATTGAAAACCTCCCACCCTGCCTGCCAGTAAACTACCCGCTCGCCAAATTGCAATGCGTTGGCATAGCGATTGATATTATTAAGCTGCCAGAACTCCCGCGTAAACAGATCGGCCATCCGCGGATCAACCTTGCTCATCCCGAAAGCCGCCAGAACAATCATACCCAGGTAGACAAGGATCAATCCAAAGGTGATTACCAGGGTGGCAGCCGTCTTATGATCTCTCCCGGCTTTCAAGTGGCTCTGTATCCATTTAACCAGTCGAATATTCCACTGGATGACCAGAAAAGCCACCATGCAAAAGAAACTGATCCAGCCCACCCGGGAGAGTGTGAGCATAAGAACAAGTATCCCAAGAGCCAGAAGAACCATTTCCAGTGATATTTTGCGGAAAAGGCGGAATGAAAAAGCGGAATATTTTCCAACAACAGCCGCCAGCCACATAGGCAGGTACAGCAAATTGAGCATATGAGCCAGCCAGGAAGGTTCCAGCGCCAAACCGGTGGCTCTCTGGCGGTATAAAGGCCCCATTGATATCAGGTCTTGAAAATCGCGCATCCAATTCAGGTAGCGGCCGTTGATGAACCATGTCCCCGATTGCATCAATGACCAGATCAACATGATCAGACCACCCAGGTAAATCCATTTAAGGGTGTGGCGAAATTGATTTTCCGTTGACACAAGTGAATATGTCACCAAAAAATACGCGACCCCCACCAGCAGGGTTATGAACGCTGATAAAGAAGAGCGGATCATCCCCGCGTCCTTGAATGTGGGAGCCGGAATAAATTGCGCGGCGGTAATGGATAGCAGGGCTGCCAGAATGAACCCCAGCAATGGCAGGCCGACCCGGGGAATCCCCCCGCCTTTTAGAAAGTATGGCAGCAGTTGCAGAATAAGCAGCCCCGCCAGAGCAAGAACCGAAGGTCCGGCGATCGTGTTGATGTGCAATAGGTCACGCACCGCCGGCATACTGGTGATGGGCAGAAGGAGCAGAAGAAGCGCCCAGATTATGCCGACCGTGATCGTGTACGTACGAGAGAGAATGCGCATTACGGATCAGATTTTCACAACAAACAGCGCGGCAAGAGCTGCGATCAGAAGACCTGCCAGACAACCTGCCAAAACCAGCACACCGCGTGAATACTGCACCGGTGATGCGGGAGAAGCGGCTTCCTGCGCGAAGGCAAAATTGAGTCCGGGGAAAAAGCCCTGCGCTTCCATTTGCCAGCGGTTCATCTCTTCTCCGGAATCCTGCATTTCTCGCAACAGGGCTGACCGGCTGGATGCCTGACAGAGAGGCTGCGCGGGCACTACGGATGTGCTCTGCTGCAAACACGTTTCCAGTGAGAGAATATGCCGGTGAAGCGCGTCGGCTTTCCAGGCAGCTTGCCGGGCATTTTGCAGGGCGTTCAGCGTTTCACTGCCCCACAGGTTCGCCAGGCGGGCGGCTGTTTCCGGGTCTGACCAGATGACTTTTAGCAGCCATTGATCAAATCGGCGTTCAGCCGTAAGGGACTTAAGAAGATCTTTTTGTCCGCCAGTCAGTCCGGTTTCCTGTGCTTTTTCCTCCAATGATTGCAGCACCCGGGTGGACCGCACGATATCACCAGCCGCTTCAAACGCCTGATCTTCTTCGACATCAGTCAAGAGACCGGTTCGCGCGAAATCAATACTGAATGTGAACACGGCGACAGCTTCATAGCGTGGTGAAAGAAGAGCCGAAGCCAGCATTCCCCCCATTCCGCCCAGGATGGCGCCGATGGCAAGGAACTTCCAAAAATACCGGAGCGCCTGAAATAGATTAAGAATTGTCAAATTTGAATTTTGCGAAGTGGATTTCATAAAAAATCAATACGCGAGGACAAAATTAAATACCACCAGGTTCTTTGTACACTCGGAATATGTGTCAAAACTGTATTTCTTTGATAATTCATGACCTTCCAGGTCAAATAATTGAATATCAATGGTGGCGTAGGTTCGTTCCGGAGGAACCGGAAGACTCATTTCAAATCCTCCGGGGCCATAAGCGGTTGAAGCGCCGGCGAATCCCATTTGATCGACCGGCGTACCATTGGAATCTCCGGTGATAACCGCGACCACATCCAATTGGGGTTCGTTATTTTTTCCGAAGACCTGCCCGGATACTCCGCTCCAGTTACACCCGAGATCTGGATGGGCGAAATTCTTGGTGTATTTCGGCGCACCCTTCTGCGGCTTGTATATCCAGGTAGCAGGGGTGGATGTTTTGGTTGCTGACGGCGTAAATGTTTTAGTACGAACCCTGGTGGGCTCCACTGTAATATACATGGTTTCAGTGGGAGTCGGAGTTTTGGTGGGAGTGAATGTGGAAAACTGCGCCATTGTTGGCTTGGTGTAGCCCGGCCGGGGAGTCTCAGTAGCCTCCTCAAAAGAGGGATCAACCGGTTCATCGGTAACCGCTGAAGGTTCGTCCTCTTCCGGTGGAAGCAATGTGCCATCCAGCACCGGCTGGCATGAATCATCATCCACATTTTCTGCACACAGAGTCTGTTGCACGCATTCCACACAGATGGTGGGGGTTCCTGTGAACATTTCCGCTGGAGACGTGATCACACAGGCGGAAATGATGATCAGCATTCCTATGAGAAACAGGGCTTTTTTCAACATGAGCTACCCCTTGGTGTCTTTTTCATTATGGTGTGGATTTTACCTCGAATTCTTCCGGTGGGCATTCCCGGAGAACTACAATGCAAGTATCTGACCAGGTAAAAACCTGCTGTTCCTGTATAATTCCTGTTATCCCGGGTGTCCTCATCTGAAAAAACCATGAAAAGCCCAGGTTTGAGGAATACCCTGATGGGGATTGTAATCAAATAATCAGTTTGTAAAGAGAAAATATGCTCAAAAATAAGACAATTAATGAAAAAACGCTATCCAATACGTTGTTTATCTTTGCCATAACGCTAATGGGCATTTTTCTACGGCTGCAATACTATCGAACATCAGATTTCGTCATCAACGACGGCGGCATGTTCATGACCATGATCGTGGACCTTGAAAAGAACGGATTCATTCTCCCGAAGTTCACATCCTACAATTTCAGTCAAATTCCATACGCCTATCCACCATTATCATTTTACTCCGGGGCGGTTCTTAATCAGTTCCTCCATATTAACCTGATAACCCTGTTTCGGTTATACCCGCTTTTCTATAATATTCTGTCCATTCCAGCCATATATTTCATGGCGCGTGAAATTTCACGCAACAACCGGCAATCCATGCTGGCTACAGCATTCTACGCCATACTTCTCCCTGGTTTTGAATGGTTGATCTCAGGCGGGGGACTTACCCGTTCACCGGCGCACACCCTTTTCATTGTCGCGTTTACGTTATACCTGGCCTTTGTGCGCACGAAAAAGAGGAAATTTCTGTTCTGGTCCATTATTACCGCTTCATTAATGACGTTGCACCATATTGAATATTGCTGGATGCTCGTATTCAGCATGGTTCTTTTTTCGGTTATCCATTTGAAATTCCTGGAATCCCTGAAAATCGGTTTGATCTATCTGATCGGTTCCGCCATTCTGACGGCTCCTTATTGGGCTGTCGTGATGGCCAATCATGGGATCACACCCATCATATCCGCGTTCACGGCAGGAGAGTTCAATTTTGTTGCCACGTTCGCCCGTTTGTTAATACTGGTTTTTACGGAAGAGACACTTATCTCATTTATTAACGTTTTGGCTATAATCGGCTGCCTTTATTGCGTTTTCACCAGAAGATATAGCGTGCTCATCTGGCTGGTATTGATCGGTTTCTTAAATCCGCGCAGCGCCAATCGTTCGTTGGTGTTTCCGGTTGTATTACTGGCTGCGATGGCAGTGGATGAATTAATCTGCCCCGCTCTGGATAACCTGTGGAGGAAAACCAGAGAAACCATGGAAGAAAACCCAACGGGAAGAAAATCCTGGCGGGACAGACCACAAATCTATTCCATTATTTTCATGGCTTTTTCCATTGGATTCCCCTTCTTCCTTGGCTTTCTGAATACCCTGGGTGTTCATCCTGTCCTGTCCATGCTGCCGCAGGCTGATCTGGACGCGATGACCTGGATCAAACAGAATACGGAGAAATCTGCAACATTTATTGTGCTCAATCCATCCATCGAATGGCACATGGATAAAATGGGTGAATGGTTCCCCACGCTTACTGAAAGAAAGAGTCTGACCACCATCCAGGGAACCGAATGGCTGCCCGATGGCGCCTTTGAAGCCAACAAAGAGTTATATGATGAATTTAAAAAGTGCGCCGATATTGGTGAAACCTGCCTGACAGAATGGACCGAAAAAAACCAGGTGAAATTCGATTATCTGGTGGTATCTCGTTTCAGGGGCGCTTATACTCCTCTCGACAGCGGTCTCAGTTATTTTAATCAGACTGTATTGGATTCAGGAAAATATTCACAAGTCTATACGAATGACATGGTGACTGTCTTTAAAACAAAATAAGATTTTTTTTCGTGTGACGCGAAATATTCCGGAATTACGGCTGGTTCTCTGGACTGTTAGTCGCTTTTATGCGAAGTCCCGTATGTAAGGCTACCAATATCATCCAGATAAATGTCTCGATCTCGCAAAACAGACTGAAACTAATATTGGCAACCACCACGTAAAGCATGAAAATGGCCGGGAAAAACTCACTGATGAAATGCGAATTCACCGCCTGTTTTATTGATTTACCAAAGGTGTTGCCAACAAACAGAAGAAAGGGTAAGAAGCCAAGTAATCCGATGGCCAGCAGGATATCCAGGTACCCATTATCCGCTATCAGGATGGGATAAGGCCAATCAACCGCCTGATGCATTCCTTCCCGGAAAAATCCGTTTGACCAGACGGCGCCATATCCATATCCAATCCAGGGGCTTTTTCCTATAACATTCTGGATCAAATATCCCCACATGGGCACGCGGCCTGTCAGTGAAGATGAACGATTCATCAGACGGAATAAGAGATCCAATTGTGAAAAGGCCAGTACGATGCAGAGGAGGAGCAAACCAAGAAGGATTAGATAGTGGGTCTTTTTCAGTTTATGCCTGATCTTCATCCAGACAAAAGCCGCCATTATCAGAATCATGAGCAGGGTGGTGAGAATATACCCTGTGGCTGACCCGGCTTTATAAATGGTTAACAGTGAAAGCGCAAACATCAGTAAATCGGCGATAAACAATCGATTCTGCCGTATCGACATTGACACCAGCCGGAGAAGAAAAACCGCAACGGCGAACGCCGCCAGACTGGCCAGATGATTGCGATTCCAGAAAACACCGCACCAGGCGCCAAAATAGGGATGCCCCTCCAATGTGCCAATTCCCGGTTGCATGATGGCCAGACCTGTGCTGAAAAGCAGCACTATGGAGAAGAACCAGAAGAGTATTTCCAGGTGACGGGCAAGTGTATATTTCTGTCCCAGGTATATCCCGGCCAGTGTCGCGCCGATCAGGACAATGACCTTGTAGGCAGAGATCCAGGGATTTATTGACCAGAATATTGAGAAAACGGCGGCTATGACGAAAAAAACCAACAATTTAAGTTCTTTAACAACCGAAATATAAGCCGGCAGATTACCGTTTTTTCGAATATTGAAATAGAGTATCAAAATTACGCCAACCCATAGCAGGCCATGCAAAAGGGCCATTGCCGCTTGTGGAACTTTCAACTGAAATGCGGTGATAAATATCCAGGTACTGAACCAGAAAGTGAACGCCGTCAGGTTGGTCAGGAATATCACCAGAATTATGAAAGAATCCATCCACCTTTTACGAATACTCTGTAAGATGAGATGCTGCATCAATACGATCCCCTTCCGATCAACACCACCCAGACCGTTCTGACCAGAATCTGAATATCCAGCCAGATGGAATAATTTTGAATATAGTACAGGTCATCTTCCGTGTGCAGGTGCATGGGACGGTCACTGCGGCCATTCACCTGCCACCAACCGGTCAGTCCGGGCGGCACGGCAAATCGTTTGCGCTGCCAGGGCTGGTACCTGTCCACCAGGTAGGGCATTTCCGGCCTGGGGCCTACCAGGCTCATTGTGCCATTGAGAATGTTGATCAACTGGGGCAACTCATCCAGGCTGAAGCGGCGCAGTACACGGCCCACTCGTGTAATTCGCGGATCATGGCGTGTTTTATGGATCAGATTGCCGTCCGCGTCCACCTTTTCCACCAGGTTTTTTAACTCCTCCGCGTTTTTTACCATTGTTCGGAATTTCAACATTGAAAAGATACTGCCATTCTCTCCCACCCTTTTCTGGCGGAACAGGATTGGGCGTCCGTCATCCAGCACGATGGCAAGAGTGATCATGATTAATAATGGCGATATCAGGATCAACCCCACGGTGCTGAGCACAATGTCAAAAATCCGTTTGATCATGCGTTGATAGTCATCAATGGCAGATGCGCGCAGGTCAAGCATGGGTATGCCGGCAAAATCTTCAATACCGGTACGATAGAGCGCAAGGTCAAAGAACCCCAAAGCCACCCACAGTCGCACAGGTTCTTTATCCAGTGACTGCACTATGGCTGCCATATCAGGGTAGGCAGAATATGGCAGTGCAATAATCACATCGCTGATTCGTTCCTTTTTTACGATGTCGATGATTTCTGTTTTACCACCCATACAACCCGGAACATCAGGCAGGCCGTCATCGACGAATCCGATGAATTCCAGATTGACTGTGTAGGATGATTTTATCTGGGTCAGGATTCGTTGGCCCAGAGTGCCCGCCCCAATGATCAAAACCCGCCGTTTGCCCTCGGGCGTGGTTTTTTGCCTCCGAAAATACATACGGATGACCAATCGCCAGGAGATAAGCAGCACATACGAGAGAATGACGAAAACCACGAACAGGGCGCGGGAAACTTCACGAAATGACAAATACAGAATGCCTGCCGAAGATATGGATGCAATGAATACCGCCAGCGACACCGCGCTGAATTCATCCACCACCCGCAAAAATTTTTTACCGTCATAAATGGATAGTGAAATAAAGATAAGTAGCCAAATGATGGGAAAGATCAGGAATAATTCTACTGGAACCTGGAAAGGTAACGGGACTTTATCAAATACCTTAAACTGGTTCATCCAGGGACGAATTAACGCCGCCACCTGCAGGCTGAGAACGACAGAAAGGCCATCAAGAAAGATGGAGAGAAGGGCGAAATTGGTCGAAAACCTTCTGAGCATTTATCCTTCCATCCTGACCGGCTTTTCCAATTATCCAAACAGAATCCCCAATAATTACCTATTACCCAGACTGGTTCGCCTGCCGAAGAGGCACATATAACCTTGTGAATCAAATGTGATTATACGCAATTGTTGGAGGGTAAACGCGAACAGGAATATCAGATTGAACCAGGTATACCGAATCCACAGGCGTTCAGGGTCCTGGGTTAATCGGAAAAGCCATTCAAACCCCGAAGACCGGATTGTCTCCGGCGCCTGCCTGATCTTGCCGGAAAAGAAATCAAAAGTCGCGCCTGAAGGTACCAGAATGGAACCGCGTATCTTTTCCTGATGATCATGGATCCAGACATCCTGTTTTGGCGAGCCCAATCCCACCCAGACAAAATCGGGCTTTGCCTGATTGATCAACCGGCACAACTCATCGTCTTCCTCGTCTGTCAGGGCGCGAAACGGCGGTGAATAAAGCCCGACAAAGGTCAGTCCCGGAAATCTCTCATCCAAATAAACTTTTATCTTTTCAGGTGCTCCTGGAAAGCCGCCATATAAAAAATAAGTGTAGTGTTTCTCAGCGGCACGAGCGCTGACCTGTAATAAAAGATCAGGCGCGTAAAAGCGGTCTGTGTTTTTTCGCACGAATGCCCGTGCCCATTTGACAAAAGGCATGCTGTCAATCCCGATCAGGTCGGAAGTGTTGTACATATCGCGCAATTTTTTGTCAAGCAGAGCGGATACACAAATATGCACATTGATCACCGACAGGCAATGCGAAAGGGTGGATTTGTCCTTCAACCAACCATCATAGATGGGGAACATTTCTTCATAAGAGAGGCAATCCATATGGATGCCCAGGATATTCATCTTATCCATCAAGGTCTACTTTCCCTGACTGGATCTGAGAAAACGCCCATTCATACGTTTGCCGAATACCGTCATCAATGGTGGTGAAAACATCCCACCCAAGAATGTTTTTTGCCCGAGAGAAATCACCGGAGCGCCCCCCATCGCCTTCCGGTTTGGAGGGGTCAAACCTGACAGGTATATCTTTCCCGCCGGCATCAATGACGAGACGGGCCAATTGCGCGACAGTCGTCTCCTTCGCCGTGCCAATCTGGATCACGCCTTTATTCATGCCTTTCAGTGGAAGGCGCAGCAGGGCGTCAATAACATCACCAACAAAAACAAAATCCCGGGATTGATTCCCGGAACCCCAGACAACGAAATCTTCCTGCGGGTGAAGTATGGCTTTGCGAATGAGGCTGGGGATGACCTGCGAGCGCTTTCGCGAAAGGATGGAACGCGGACCATACACATTCTGAAGCCGTAAAATGCCAACATTGGCCGCGCCCTTTTCTGCCAGCAGACTGGCCTCATATTCCCCCATGAGTTTTGACCAGCCATAAGCTGATTCTGGATCCGCCGGATACACCTGCTCTTCCGTAAGCGGGATCCCTCCCGGTTTGAGTTGAAGGTTTTTCGGGTAACTGCAGGCAGTTCCAACATACACCAGATTCTCGACCCCGGTTTCAGAGACTGCTCTAAATGTGTTCGTGTTGATTAAAATATTGGAATTGAAAAGAAAAAGTTCATTATTAAAAACAAAATCGATACCGGCAACAATATCCGCGAGATGGAAAACAATATCCGGCCGGGCGGTATCCATGGATTTTCGCGCATTGGAAAAGTCTCGTAAGTCGAGTTCGAGAAAATTCGACTCCATCGGTATCCAGTAACGGGTGCCGTCCAAAGAAAGGTTGCCTTTCGACCCCCGCCACAGGTTATCCACCACAAAGACCCGGGCGTTCAATCGTACCAGTGCTTCCACCAGCCACGAACCAATAAAACCGGCGCCGCCGGTCACCAGTATGCGTTTGTTGGAAAACCAATCGAGGTTAAAGTGTTCGCTTCGCAGCCGGTCAATTATGGTTGTGATCATTGGACTTTCCATCTGGCACGGTCTCATTTGATTAACAGGGATTCAAATTGGACTTTTTTGAAGATCTCACATTTGCCATCAATTGTAGCATCCAGAATTTCACGGCCGCCATTTTCAAATATTTCTCGGGCAAGTTGATATTCTATTTCTGAGCGTAACAGATCTGGCAGCTGCCATTTGAATCCCCTGGGGAAATATTTCGGATCAAAATGGCTTTCATCTTTTTCAGATTGGCGCACTTCCACCTTGCTGGGAACACCTTTCTCCCGGTAATTATGATCCAATCCAACCAGGATCACCTGCCGGAATCCCATGAAATAGGCCAGTTGAAGGGTGGCAAAAGTAACCGTCGCGCCAAAAACCATCGGCCGGGTCAAGTCCGTTTCAAAATAGTCATTGATCACCATCCTGGATTTTAGATAAACCTGTTCGGCATTTGGCGGACCAAAATAGTCCCGGCGATTCCAGTTCAAGAATTTGGGGATTTTGACTTCCTTTATCTCTGCCGCGCATTGTTCAAGAATGAGCTCATTCACAACGACCAGGAAAGAAGGGCGGAAGGCTGACCGTTCAAAATTCAGATAAATACGATTCAAACCAAAGCTGATTTCACTTGAGAGCAAATCGAGGTTTGTACGTTGAAGACTCGGTCCATTGGCCACGATGAAGCAGCGTTTTCCATTGTATTTATTATGGAAATTTTGGAGCAGAAGCCGGTTCGCTTCAGAAGATGCAGCGTACTTCCACATCCAGGCATGCGGGATCTCGGATATTCTCGCGCGAAGGGCGGAAAAAATCCGCTGCGGGGTGATCTCGTTTAACCGTAACCTGCCCAGTCCGCCCATCATCAGTCTCCCTTTATGCATATGAAATAATTGGATGGGTAAAGGAATTCAGAAAATCCAACCCGATTGGCAATCGACAGGAAACCTTTCAACCGAGGATATTTGGCCATCATATATTGGTCTCTGACCGGAATAACCCGGGAAAAAGAATCGCGAGCCATTTGAATAAATTCCTTTTGAGTAAACCCCGCGTGAGCGCCAAGATGGTTCTCGAACTTTCCGGCCAACCGGAATTTAAGGTCATTCAGATTCCATTTGATCTTCGTTAAGATTGATTCGTTGTTGCTGGTTCCAATATAGGATACCAGACGATGTTTGTTAGGGAAACCAATAAAAGCCGCCGACCCGGGTTGAAGTACGCGGGAAATCTCCTTCAGCGTTAAGACTGGATCCGTCACATGCTCGAGTACATGGTAGCTGTACGCAAATGTGAATGCGTCATTTTTTAATCCAAGTTGTGAAACATCTTGAACAGCCAGACTGAGCGTGGGATGCCTGTCCTGCCAATCAATACAGGAAATATTGAGGTCCACCCCGACAGTCTCAACCTGAAATATTTCGTTTATTAAGATGGCCTCCAGCCCTGATCCTGCCCCCGCCACAAGTATTCTGCCACCCATATTAAAATCCTTGAATTGCCGGGCGACTGTGTAGTTTGCCTGCACTACGGCACGCATTCTGGATTCAACAACAGAATCCAGAGACGCATAACCTGTTTCTTTATTATATTGATCCGACATTGGTGTTAAGTGAAGTCCTTGCTTCGGTATCGTCAGGCAAAGGGGAGGTATTTACTTTGTCTTCAGGTAACATAGCCGGCTGTTGAATGATCGCCATGGTACTTGTAAGTATCAACACAAGCACATACTGGGTCTCTGGATGACCAAGCGTTAAAACGGATTCGGTCGAACCGGTTAACAAAAGATAGATGAGAACAAAAAAAAGGGTTTTTGAGGGCAGATCTTTTTTTGCCAGGGCATAATTTCCCAGGTTGATCAATGTTATTGAGATAAGGGCCAAAGTGAGAAACAAGCCCAGATACCCGATCTCTATGGTGAGTTGAAGGGGAAAATTATGGGCTGTTGTTGTTTCAGGAAGCGACCACGGCAGGAACAAATGCGCGTAATGCTTGGAGATTTTTGAAATCAATTGGCCTTGAAACCCATACCCAATCAGATGTATTGGTTGGAAATTTTTAAAGAAATCAATAAATGCTGCCCAGATGACCATTCGCCCGGATAGCAGTGAATTTGCACCTTCCCCCGATGTAGAGCGGGAAAAAGTTGACCAGACCGGGCCCTGGCAAACCCGCATGATCTGGACCATTGCGTAGGGAAAAAGAAGGGAGATGGGAGCAAGCCATTTTAGAATTGGGAATGAGCGGGCAAAAGGAAAAATCATCACAAGAGAAGTGAGCAGTGTAAAAATCAACGCGCCGCGGCAGTCTGTTAAGATAATGACATAGAATCCGGCCAGAAAACCCAGCAGGCCAAAACCTTTTTCAACTCCATTCTTCCCCTGGATTAGGAATATCAGGCCGGCGATTGATGCCACTCCCCCCATGATACCGATGGAGTTAAACCCGACTGACGTGGGAAAAAGCGTTCTCGAGGTATTGATTCCAAATTTCCCAAGCAATATGGCAGGAAATTCCCTTGTGAACGGATTGGGGGTCTCAAATCCGATTAACTGAAAAAAACAATTCGCGACAATATAAACGATCAACGCGTAGCATACCGCCTTGCGATATTCAAACGCTGAATTATTGGCACGCGCCTTCATAAAAGTAATGAACGTGAACGATGTAATACCTATCCAGCTTATCCAATTCCAGAAAGTGATTTCTGGTGAAATAATCCCCGAGTAGGCAGAACGTATATGAGCTGCGCTTTCAACAATAACAAAAAGAATTATTAAACCAATGAACCAGTAATTCTTGAAACCAGTACTGGTTCGATTTCTCATAAGTTCAATGGCACCGTGAATCGAATAAAACAGAAACAGCAAGAGACAAAGAGTTCTGATTATGAGCTGTGGAAAATAGGCAAAAGGCACATGAGCCAGTGACAGGAACAACGAAAATACAAGAACCCAGAATTCCAATCCCGCATTCTGTATGGATGACCTTTTTGGGGGTGAGTATTCGCTATTCACAATAAATGATTGTACACTAAAGTCCTTCTATAGAAAAAAGGGGCTGTGAAAATCATGTTCCTACTTACGATAAGGAGTACTGGTTAGACTTTTGAGGTTTTGATTTAAAAAATAAAAATTTTTTTTATTTCAATCGCGAAATGAGCAGGGGAAATAACTGCCTGTCTTCTTTATCCAAACCCAGGAGATAAAGCATAATCAGATAGACAACCATTACAAGAATGCAGCAAACCAGCAATAAAACCACATCAGAGAGATGAAGCAGGGATGGAATAATCCCGGCGAGTGCCGCTAAAATCCCCGCCAGAATGCCTTTAAAAAATCGGCGGTCATAGGGCCACAGTCCTGTTCTTGTTTTCCCGATTATTGTTGCCGCGATATTCATACCCCCCACGGAAATCGATGTCCCGATCGCCGCTCCACTTATCCCGATTATTGGGACAAGCGCGAAACAGAGGACGGTATTTACAACCAGTGCGGCAGAGGTCAGCCAGAACCAACTTTTCTGCCAGCCGCTCATAATTAATAAAACGCCCACCGAACCGGTCCCACAATTGATCAACTGCCCGGCTGCCAGAATGATCAATGCCACCCAACCGGAGATATAGTCTGAGCCATAAACCACTGACAGAAGATTTTGTGGTTGCAGCAGGAAGATCACGAATGGAATAATTCCGAGGTAGAAATTCCATTTGGTTCCCACCTTATAAATCTCCTGCAGCCTGCCGCTGTCCTTCCTCGAATAAAGGTCCGCGAACATGGGGCCAAGAATGGCATTAAATGCCGCATACAGGATGACAAATATCATGGACAACTGGGAAACTGCCTGATAAACGCCGTTCTCAGCGGAAGGAAGCATCGAACCAATGATCAAACGGTCAACCCAGAAAACAAAAACAGAAAACACTCCCGCCAAGGAAGTGGGAATTGAAAAAGCCAGCACGTTTTTGATTTCGGATAGGTCTGCACGAACTTCTGGTGAAACCAACAATGAAAAGAGTGACCGTACGATCACCACACCCAAAACACCAGCCAAAAGGAACGAAATCGTGTCAGCAAGAATAGCCGCTTCAACAGAGAACTTGAACGCGAAAATGGAGCCGGCAATTAAAATGATGGCCACCAGGGGTTGCCCGATATCTTCCAGTAAAACGGAATACTTCATAGTTAATGTGCTGCGGGTGGCGGCGCTGGCGATGGTTAGAATGGCGCAAAACGGAAGGAATATTGAGAACAATCGGAACACAGCAATCAGCTCTGGTTTCTGGAAAACAGCATTACTCAACCAGGGGGCGAGCAGGTAAAGGATCATTCCGAAAAGGAAGCCCGTTAGTGAAGATAACCAAAACGAACCAGTGAGTATTCCTTTGGCCAGATCCGGTCTATCCCGCTTCTCATACTCGGGGATAAACTTGATCACACCCTGGGGAAATCCAAGCGGAATGATCATCTGCAATATGCGGAAAACAGTCCAACCGATGGAAAAAAGGCCAAACAGGCTGGCTCCGAGTGACCGTGCCAGAATAACGTCCGTTAGAAAGCTCAGCCCCCTTCCAGCCACCTTTCCGATTAGTGAAAGACCAGCCCCGCCGGCAACATGCTTCACATCCTGGTCGGACTGGTCACCTGACGGGGAAGTCAATACGCCGAGCTGTCTTTCACCAGCCCCCATTATCTCTCATCTTCCAACAGCCTCAATAAGTACTGCCCGTACTGATTCACAGAAATCTTTTGTGCCTGTTTCTTTAATCCTTCTCTGTCAATATATCCCATGCGGTAGGCAATTTCTTCCGGGCAGGAGATCATCCAACCCTGACGTTCTTCCACCACCTGGACAAAATTGGCCGCCTGCAGCAGCGATTCCTGCGTTCCGGCATCCAGCCAGGCGATGCCGCGTCCCAGCACTTCCACCCGCAACTCATCGCGATCCAGGTATTTCTGGATAAGATCCGTGATCTCCAGTTCGCCGCGTTTGGACGGTTTCTGGTTCTCTGCCTCTTTGCAGACTGTTTCATCAAAGAAATAAATTCCCGGCACGGCAAAATTCGACCGCGGGTTTTTCGGTTTTTCTTCCAGACTGATCACTTTACCGGTGGCATCATCAAATTCGACCACGCCATAGCGTTCCGGGTCACGCACCGGGTACGCGAAGATGACTGCGCCCGCTTTGTTGCGGGAGGCAGATTGCAGTTTATCCACCAATCCTGATCCATAAATAATATTGTCGCCCAAAATCAAAGCCACCGGATCACAGCCGATAAATTCACGGCCAATGATGAAAGCGTCTGCCAATCCTCGCGGAGATGGCTGTTCAGCATAGGAAAATTTCATTCCCCATTGTGATCCATCTTCAAGGAGACGCTGGAAGGCGTCCATACTATCTGGCGAGGTAATGATTAATACCTCCCGAATACCAGCCAGCATTAAAGTCGATAGTGGATAATACACCATGGGCTTGTCATAAACCGGCAGTAGTTGCTTGCTCATGGCCAGTGTCAATGGATAAAGCCGGGTTCCATAACCGCCGGCTAGAATGATCCCTTTCATTTTGTGTTGCCTCCGCGTTCTGAATAATTCTTTTGCATCCAGTCCTGATATGCCTGCCGGCCGGTGATACGCTCAACCCAGGCCATGTTATCAAGATACCATTGCACGGTCTTACGCAAACCGGTTTCCAACGTATGACGCGGAAACCAGCCCAATTCCCGGTTTAGCCTGGTGCTATCCATGGCGTACCGCCGGTCATGCCCGGGGCGGTCTTCCACATAGGTGATCAGCGATTCATGCGGTCTGAATTTGGATTGTGGAACCAGCTCATCCAGCAACCGGCAGATCGTCTGAACAATGGTCAGGTTGGCCGGCTGATTGGCTCCACCGATATTGTAGGTTTCTCCGATCCGCCCATCCAGAATGATCCGCTCAATGGCTTCGCAATGGTCTTCCACGTAAAGCCAGTCCCTTATCTGTTGTCCGTCACCGTAAACGGGTATCTTGCGACCGTTCAACGCGTTCAAAATGACTACCGGGATTAATTTTTCCGGGTACTGGAATGGTCCGTAGTTATTGGAACAATTGGAGATGGTTACCGGCAGACCGTATGTGTGCCCGTATGCCCGAACCAGATGGTCGCTGCCCGCCTTGGAAGCCGAATAGGGGGAGTTTGGCAAATACGGGGATTCTTCCGTCCATGCCGGTTCACCCACCTTCAGGGTGCCAAAAACCTCATCCGTGGATATATGATGAAAACGTTTATGGCTTAAGGAATTCGTGTCACCATTTTGCCAAAAATGGCGGGCTGCTTCAAGCAGCGTTGCTGTACCGGTAACGTTGGTTTGAATAAACTGCATCGGTCCGAGTATGGACCGATCCACATGTGTCTCAGCCGCGAAATGAACGATGGTGTCAATATTCCTATCACGCAGCAGCCTGTCCAGCGTGGCACGGTCGCAAATGTCAGCCTGCACAAAATCATAGCGTGCCTGTCCTTCATAGCCTGACAGATTCTCTCTGTTACCGGCATAGGTTATCAGATCCAGATTCGTTAAATGTACATCAGGTTGAGTGGATAAAATTCGAAGAATAAAATTGGTCCCGATAAAACCGGCCCCGCCGGTTACCAGCCAGTTTGCCATGCAGCCTCCAGCGTTTCAATTGCGTGTGCGATGAATTATAGTAGAAAAATGAAAATCAACCTTCTATGTCTATCGGCATATATATGGAATATATTGTATAATACTATTCAGGCAGACCTTAAAATTTTTCTGTAGCATTTTTACAGATTGCCTTCTACCTGGAAGAATTTGAGTATTTTTGAATCATCCCTCCCGGAATGGGAGTAGAAGTTGGCAGCATCGCACTTTTCCTGCAGGGTTTTACACGTGGTAGTTGCCCAAAAGGGCATCCCTGTACTTACAGATGTGTACGACAGAATTTTTCAATTTTCTGTTGTATCCGCTGTCTCATAGGAGCCTCCAACCTGCTCATCAAAATACCGGGGGTGTGCCATCACAGGAGAATCATTCCTGTCGAGAAATCACACGTGAAACAACCAGGAAATACTCATGGAAGGCGGTCGGCTGATGAATTGATCAGGTGATCGGCATGCCCTGTATAACCGGCCTAAAAATTCAGAAGCATAATCCCAACCGTCTAAATGTGTACCTTGACGGTGAATATGCGTTTGGGGTCGAACGAATGGTAGCCGCCTGGCTTTGTGTAGGAGATACCGTCGACCGCACAAAAATTGAAGAATTATTGCGAAAAGACGAACTGGAACGTGCCTACCTGCGTGCCCTTCGGTTGATCAATGTCCGTCCACGCTCGGCATGGGAAATAACCACCCGGCTGAAAAAAGCTGGTTTTGATGAAACGATCATCCCGACAACCATGCAACGTCTTGAAAATGCCGGGCTGATCAGTGACGCTGCCTTTGCCCGTACCTGGGTTGAGAATCGCTGCACATTCCGCCCCCGCGCCAAGCGTGTTCTGGTACTGGAATTGCATCAAAAAGGATTGGCCGAAACTGAAATTCAGTCGGCAGTCAGCCATCTCGATGAAGACAATCTCGCCACAAAAGCGGCAGAGAAATATGCATCCAGATGCAAAAATCTGCCGTTTGATGAATTCCGCAAGAAAATGTTTGGATACCTTTCCCGCCGTGGTTTCACCTATGGAACAACCGCGGAAGTTATTCAAAGAACCTGGCAAACATTGCAGGTTGATGCGGAAATCCTACCTTAACTATATGAATACCAAGAGGAACTTATGTTAACACCGGAAAGTTTTATACCAATAATCTTAGGGGACATTGTTGTAGTGGTGGTGGTTATTTTTATCATCGCCCGGATCCTCACCAGCAATTTCAAAAAAGAGCAGCAATACAAATCCGATTCCATCATCGCAGCCGCGAATGAAAAATCAAAAACCATTGAACTGGAGGCGCGCGATAAGGCGCTGAAAATCCTCCAGCAATCTGAATCCGAAGCCACCCGACTGCGCTCAGAACATGCCGCTGAAGAAGAACGTCTGCAACGCCGCCGTGGCGACCTGGACAGCCGCATGGAACGACTGGAACAGCGTGAACAGGCCTTGAACAAGCGTCAGAGCGTAATGGACCGCCGCGCCAATGAAGTGGAAAAAATGTATGCCCAGCAGATGGAAGAACTGCAAAACATCGCCAAGATGACGCAGGACGAAGCCCGCAGCCAGTTGCTGGCAGAAACAGAAAAAGACTCCCGTAACGATATGGCTCGCATTATTCGCCAGATTGAAGCGGAAGCTCGCGCGGAAGGCGAGAAACGCGCCCGCGAGTTGATTGCCGACGCCATCCAACGGGTTGCTTCTGACCACGTCGCAGAAGTCACATCGTCAATCGTCACCCTGCCCAATGAAGAGATGAAGGGCCGCATCGTAGGACGCAATGGCCGCAACATCCGCGCTTTTGAGCAGGCCGCCGGTGTGGATGTCATCGTCGATGACACTCCTGAATCAGTAACGGTGTCTTGTTTTGACGCGGTTCGCCGTGAGATCGCCCGCCGAGCCCTGGCCCGCCTTATTCTTGACGGCCGTATCCACCCGGCGCACATTGAAAAAGTCCTCAGCGATGAACAACGCCAGGTGGATAAGGATATCGAGGAGGCCGGTGAACAGGCAGCTTATGATGCCGGTGTAGCCGGTTTGCACCCAGAAGTTACCCGCATGTTGGGCCGTCTAAAATACCGTACATCCTACGGACAGAATCAACTGGCGCACGCCGTTGAAGTTTCCAAACTGGCCGCGGTGATTGCCGCCGAACTCAGTGCCAACGTTGAAGTTGCCAAAGCTGGCGGCCTTCTGCACGATCTTGGCAAAGCCATGGATCACAACACCGAAGGTACGCATGCCATGATTGGCGCGGAATACGCCAAACGGTACGGCGTTAACGCTCGTGTGGTGAATACCATCGCGGCACACCATCACGAAACCGAACAGGAATCTGTTGAAGCCGTCATCGTAGAAGCAGCCGATGCCATCAGCGGCGCCCGTCCCGGCGCCCGTCGTGAAGACCTGGAACAGTACATCAAACGCCTGCGCGCCTTGGAAGAAGTCGCCAACTCGTTCAAAGGCGTTTCACAGAGCTATGCCATTCAGGCCGGCCGTGAAGTGCGTATCATTGTGCGCCCTGAAGAAATTGACGATCTCGCCAGCACCCGGTTGGCTAAAGACATTGCCAAACAAATCGAAGAGACCATGCAATATCCCGGTCAAATCAAGGTGACCGTGATCCGCGAGACTCGCGCCACCGAATACGCAAAATAGACACTAAAAAAACCAGGAGGCTGTTTTTTAAAATGGAACAGCCTCCTTTTTTTAATTCAAATACGGATTGAACTCTATTTCATCACCTACCGTGGTGGCTTCTCCATGACCCGGCATCAAGATAGTATCTTCCGGCATTGTCAAAATGCGGGTATGGATGCTTTCCAATAGCCTGTCCTGATCTGCGCCCGGTATGTCGGTGCGTCCAACACTTTGCTTGAAGATCAAATCTCCGGTGAAAACAATGTTTGAATCCCCGGCATGGAAAACCACATGCCCGCCGCTATGCCCCGGTGTATGGATGACCGAAATTTGCGAATGTCCAAGATGAAGTGTGTCCAGATCCGCAAGCTTTCCGGTTGGTTCTGGTATCGGCGGCATGGGGAAACCAAAACGCCTTGAAAGGCCGCCTTCCCGATACATGACAAGGTCCGTTTCGTGAAGAAATACAGGAATGGGCGCGCCTAGAGACGATTGCATATCATCGATCCCGACAAAATGATCAAAATGACCGTGCGTCAGCCAGATAGCCTTCAGATCGAGCTGGGTTGCCTTTATCCTTTCACCTACAGTGATTGGATGAAAACTGGGATCGATCACTGCTGCTTCTCTGGATTCCTCATCCCAAAGCAGATAGGTGTTGTTATTGATCTGCCCCAACACGAAAGTGTCAACACGCAGACTCACTAGATCACCATCAATTCACGCGGCAGATCAGACAGCGTTTCCGAGCCGGTGGCAGTAACCACAACATTGTCCTCAATACGTACACCGCCTCTATCAGGCAGATAAATACCCGGTTCCACGGTATACACCATCCCCGTTTCGAGTTTTAAAGTATTCTCGGCGAAGATGTATGGCGTTTCATGAGCTTCCATCCCCAGCCCATGACCGGTGCGATGGGTAAAATACGCCCCAAAACCGTCATTTTCAATTTCATTCCGGGCAGCCCGATCCACATCGCCGGCAGGTATTCCGGGTTTGCCGGCCGTTCTTCCGGCTGTATTGGCGCGTAAAACGCTATCGGCGATGGCGCGCTGCTCAGATGTTGGCTCACCGAGCACCAGTGTGCGAGTCAGGTCTGACGCATACCCGTGGTAGCTGGCTCCCCAGTCAACCACAATCAGATCACCGTTCTGCAATACCCGTTCCGATGGAACGGCATGCGGATTGGCGCTATTCGGACCGCTGGAAAGGATTACCTGGAAGGGAAGTTCAGGATCTGACCCATACTCCAACAGTAAAGCAGTCATGCGGTTTGCCAGGAAGTGTTCAGTCACTCCCGGTTTAATATGAGGCACTAATTTTTTAAATGCCTGCTGGGCAATATCCACCGCTACGCGCATGGATTCGATTTCCGACTGATCTTTTTTAACTCGCAGTCCATCAAATATTGCGCTGCCATCGGCAAGAATGGTTTGCGGTGAAGCTTTTTTGAGGTAATCCATTTCCAAAAAGCGCAGGCGGGTTGATTCAACCGCCAGTTTTTTCCCATCAAGGTTTAAATCAGCCGCCGCCTGCTGGAAAGCCCCCAGACGTTCAACAGGGTTGTCGCCGAAAAACTGCACAGAAAAATCAACAGGTAAGGTATTGAGTTTGGCTTTTTCCAATTCAGGCAAGATCAAAGCCGGTTTGCATTCCGGCACATAGATCATAACCACCGGCCGCTCCATCAAATGAAAGGAGAGACCGGTCAGATACGTCAGTGAAGCGCCTGGATTGACCACTACTCCATCAAATCCGTTATCGATGATGGCATTGCGAAGTTTGTCAAATTTTGATGAAAACATGGTTTCCATTCCTTCCATCCATTACTGGGATTACTGCTTTGTTGATTTCTCACGCAAAATATTCAATCGAGCTTCCACCAACTCAGGCATGGAATCCATGGGATAAAATGGTCCGCTGCCCTGAATTTTGAATGAGGCAGAAACCGAACCCATCAAAGCCGCTTCAAATGGGTCATATTTCAGCCGCAGGCCAGCGAGGAAACCTCCACAGAAGGCATCTCCCGCTCCAGTTGGATCTATCGCCTGCACGGGATAAGCCGGGATCTCCCAAAAGTTTCGAGAAACATGCTCATACAGCAATACACCCAGCGGTCCCCGCTTAATGACCACAAATTCGCAACCGTACCCTGCCAGTGTCGCCGCGATCTCGCGCAGGTCACGAGTTTTTCCCTCAAAAAGGGAATAGACTTCTTCCTCTGATGGAAGAAATGCTGTGATTCCAGCAATTACCTGGGGAATATCATCCCAGAATGTTTTGTTCATATAACCTGGTGATGGATCGATGGTAATGGTTTGTATCTGCCCTTGCCTGAGAAACCCTGGAATAAGTGAGTGAGTAAGAAAATCAGTCGGGCAAAAATGAATGGCCGTCGCGTCCATATATTCTGCAGGTATATCGCCGGGGCGGAGGGTATTTTTTCCCGGCCGGTTACGCGAATCAAGTTGGACTTCACCCGGCACATACCCAAGGATTTCCCGCGGCAATGGAGCCTGCAAATTCAAAAATATGGATACGGGCGCTCTGCGATCGGGTTCACCGGTGTCTTTATAGGCAAAAAACTGCCGCATCTCTGATGTATCATTCAACAAGGATATTCCTTGAATATCCAACCCGCGGAGCTCATAATCATCCAACCACTCACGGGGATAGTCCTTATTCACGGCGGCCATAATCCCAATGGAAGAATCCCACAGGCCCAGGCCTCCCGCAGTATAGAGAGCGCTTCCCCCCGGTTGATCCACTCTGATACGCCTGTCGGCCGTAACGATTGTGTTGCGGGAGAGTAGACCAGAGATAATATAACGAATGACCGGTTTACTCTTGTCAGGTCTGGCGATCATTAATTGTGATTCTTTTTCATGGGAATAATCCGGGCAAGTAGAATTTTCCCGGAAGAATTATTGATTTGCCGTGTCAAAAGAAAATCCGTTATGCTTTTGAAATCAGATCGGTAAGCATTTTCAAGAGACCCAGCACACCCATGCCAACTTTCACCCCTTCACCGGCAGACAACCGGGGGATGGTTTCATTTTTCTCAGCCCGCTGTACAATGATCAGCGCGGCGATCATGCCAGTGGCTGCGCCAACAGCCGTACCAATCAGGATTGTTTTGGATTTCCAGTTCATGAGTGTTTCCCTTCGAAAATTGGTTCAGTCCCGAAAACCACCCAGGAGCAAATACCGAATAGTAACAGATAACCGCTGTAAGGCAGCCTTTTGTGTGCGTACGCCGAAAACCGGTCGAGATGCTTTATCTGCCAGAGATTGAATACGCAATGCGATGGACTGGAAAAAATCCTGGACCATAATGGCATACCCGGGAAGAATATCCGTGAGTTTAAAGACAGCCACACACAGACTGATGAGCAAAATCAGAGTGATGACCCCTATTACAAACAGTGGCAGGATCAACCAGATAGCTGCCACGTGCCCCCAACGAACACTGGCATCCGATCCGGATTGAAGGGAAAAAGCTGCCAGGAACCCAAGAGACAGCATGGCCAGAGCGCCAAAACCAACCGGCAGCCAGATTTGCCAGAGGACTTCCTGCCTGTGCTTTTCCACAAAAAAGGCGCGATTCATCTTTTCAGTCATACATAAATTCTAGCATTAAACCAGCGTTGATGGTTACGCGGCTTTGAAGGATGTCACCGCATTCAATACCTGTTCCATTTCAAGCTCACCCATATCATAGTAGAGTGGCAGCCTGACAAGCCTATCGCTTACAGATTCAGTAACCGGCATATCGCCGGGTTTGCCGCCGTACTCTTTGCCCTTTTCTGAAAGGTGCAAAGGCAGATAATGGAACACGGAATTTACGCCGTTTTCCTTCAAATGGTCAATCAATCCCTGGCGTTTTTCAAGATCGGGTAACAACAGGTAATAAATATGCCATGATGGATCCACCGCGGGCGGGACAGTCGGGCAGACAACCTCATTTGTTTTAGCCCAGGAAGCCAATTCCTTTTCATATGTTTGCCATATCCACTTACGCTTCGCCTGAATCTCCTGCCATATTTCGAGTTGAGCATAGAGGAAGCCAGCCAGAATATCTGAAAGCAGGTAACTTGATCCAACAGACACCCAGGTGTATTTATCCACCTGTCCGCGGAAGAACCGGCTGCGATTTGTACCTTTTTCCCGAATGATCTCGGCTTTTTCGATAAGCGATCTATCGTTGATTAAAAGCGCCCCACCTTCACCGCAGGTGAAGTTCTTGGTTTCATGAAAGCTCTGGGTTGCCATACAGCCGATTGTACCCAGCCAGCGATTCTTATATTTTCCAAATAGCCCGTGCGCGTTATCTTCAACTACAGGAATTCCGTGGCGATTGGCAATAGCCATGATCGTATCCATCTCACAGGCAATGCCGGCGTAATGTACCGGTACAATCGCGCGAGTGCGAGGGGTGATCAATTCTTCCAGGCGGGACTCATCCATATTTAACGTGTCAGGGCGGATATCAATAAAAACAGGTTTGGCGCCCCGCAAGACGAACGCGTTTACGGTTGAAACAAAGGTGAAATCAGGAATGATGACTTCATCGCCGGGTTTTATATCCAGCAGCAACGCAGTCATTTCCAGCGCGTGCGAACAGGATGGGGTGGTCAATACTTTCTGTACGCCCAGTTCCTTTTCCAAAAAACCATGGCATAGTTTGGAGTACTTGCCATCACCGGAAATATGTGATTCCCTTATGGAATCAGCTATGTATTCATATTCTTTTCCAACAATACATGGTTTGTTGAAATCCACTCTTATCTCGGTCATAGGACACACATCCTCTTTTAATCGAGTTTTTTTCTTACAATCACTGTGAAATCATAGAGATCATAATCATGCAATATGGCTACATTGCGCGAAAAATTCCGTTTGCAAATATCAAAGATGAATCCGGGATCGGCGTAATACAGGTCAGGCCGCATATGATCGGCGTCAGAATATTTCGTCAACAGGTTAAAACTGAAGCCGCGGTCCGCAAGGTCATTCATCCGCGTGATTGTTTTGACGACATACTCCGACCAGGTTTCATAGGTGGCATCCAGCTTGATATTGAAAATACCGCTGGCGACCACATAATCGCAGACAGGTAATCCTTCTTCTTTACTGAAGAATTCCACTCCAACCATGCCGGCATGCAATTCATTCCCTTTGGTTACCATACCTTCCACAATATCAAATCCAATATAGCGGTCAGGTTTGATACCAGTGGAAACAAGATAGTCATAGAAAGAACCAAAACCACTTCCGTAATCAAGCACAGAAAACGGCCGGTCTGGCCGGTTAATGACGCGGGCCAATTGCAGAAAACGGGTATCCTGCGCCCCATTGGAATTCCAATCCACTCCCCGCGGGGTGGCGCCATGTTGTTCAAGTTTTCCCGCGAAATAATTGCGGATTTGATTCATATCAATCGATTTTTCAGTCATACAACCTCTAGCGGCTCAATGATTTTAAAGCGTCCCCGCCGAGCATGAACAGGGTATCCAGAATGGAAACCTGTGGATCAAACGGGGGGTATAGCTGGGGATATTCTGGATAATCATACTCCATGTATTCCAGGGTGATTCCGGCTTCCTCAAATTTCTCATTTTCTATATAATCGCGGGCAGATGGCCCTGAAATATAATGCGTCGCGCCAACCTTTTTCAGGATGGAAACCAGACGATCCGTTTTCACACCCTCCACACCCTGAATTTCTGAGGAACGCAAAAACTGCGTATGGGTAATCCCCAGTTCCCTGGCCAGTCTGATGGTGGTATCGATGGTGAAATCCGCCAGCATTTCGGGTCTACGGGTATAAAACTCTTCCACCATTTCCGCATACTTTGAAAAAAAAGGGGCTTTACCATACGCAAGCCTGATCGAATTCCAGTGTTCCTGATTCCAGGGTCGATCCCAAACAATCTTGATTGAATTAATGTTGATATGCTCTGTCTGCGCGCCACGATTAAACACGGGTATGGAAAGCCATATCGGGCCGGTTGATGTCTTGATGCGGTTACGGTTTCGCCATCCACGTTTGTCGTATTGCACGTCATCATAAAACACAAAAAGATCAGACCGGTTAATCTGATCAAAGTACCCCCGCCAGGGGATATAGGAAGGTTGTAATATGACTACATTCAAGAATATTTTCCCTTGCTATTGGTGATTTGCTCTGAAACTACGTAGGTTGGCCTGTCCATACTGCGATCAAAAATCCGGGCCAGATATTCACCGAAAATCCCCAGAGCGAAAAGCTGTGTTCCGGAAAAAATGGCGATCACGGAAGCCAGGAAAGGAAATCCGGGGATGCTGCCGGCAGTGAAATATTGGTAGAGTACAACCACCAGAACAACCAGGCCGAAAATCGTCGACATGAAACCAAGCCAGTTCGTTAATCGCAACGGGACGGTACTGAAACCTGTCAGAATCAATAGCGCCTGTGAAACAAGTTTCGAAAAATTATAGTTGGAATTTCCCGACAGTCGGGGATTTTCCTCCACCTGCACCGTGGTGAAGCGGGTGGTACCCCACGATAACAACACATCCAGGATTACAGTCGGGCTCTGGAATACTTCTGATGCCTGGCGAAGGTCAGTCCGAAAAGCTCGGAACGCGCCAATATCCCGAATTGTCGGGATTCCCATAACCATGGCCAGTATTCGTTTGGTCAGCCGGGAGAAACCGTTTCGCCACCATGAATGCGGCAATTTCATGGGCACACCGTAAACCACATCGAAACCTTCAGATAGTGGAACCAGTAATTTTTTAATTTCGGCGGGTGGGTGCTGCAGGTCATCATCCATGGTGACGATGACGTCATATGCCGCCAGACGCATCCCACAGACCAACGCGTTGTGTTGGCCATAGTTACGCATCATATTGATTCCACGCACCCAGGGAACAGCCACACAGATTTTCTGGATCGTTTCCCAACTTGTGTCACGTGATCCATCGTTGATCAGCAACACCTCGAATCTATGAGCGAGCGATGGGAGTTCCTCGCCGAGTTTTTCAACAAGCTCCTGCAACGTTTCGGCACTGTTATAAACAGGCACAACCACAGAAATTCCAGTTTCGAGTGATGTCATTTGTTCTCAGTATCCAACGGAGTCCCGCATTTTACATAATTCTTCATGTATTGAACTTTGGAAACACCTTTTTCGCTGGTCGTTACGCTGGCGATACGCTCCCACACCGAACACAAGGCCGGCCGTAAAGATTGATCGGTGGCATAAGCATCTTCCGTCAATTTGGTAGCCATGGTCCAGTTTTCCACGTGACCATACGCCTCAATCAACACAGGCCATTCCGTCGGGGTATTGGGGAGAAATCCCTTTTCAAGGGCTTCATCACCCAATCGCGCTGCTTCCTGCCAATCACCATTTTGACGTGCCAGATCCGCTTTCTGATAATAATAACACCAGGTATGCCCTGGTTCAGGACCATATTGCGGCGCCGGGGTTACGGGTTTTTCCGGATTGGTGTCAATCAAATCAAGATTGGAAATCGGGATGGCAGGTTCCATTTTATACGGAAGGCCTGGGATGGAATCCGCGTTGGTGAAAATCGGATCCATCACCTTAAGACAGTTATTCGTTTTAAGATAAAGCGCCAGTGAATTGGAGGTGTTGCCTTTAAACGTGAGAGCGCGATAGCTTTGCTCAACGGGTAGGTCTGGTTTGGCCGATGGGAGGCTGTTCTTCAGGCGAACAGAGAGATAATTCAACATGTACGGCATATCACGCCCCTCGAACTCAGGGGCGTACATCCAGTTAATCGGCGCCGTAAGTGAGTTATCACTGTAGTACCGGAAAGGAAATTCATGCGTCAACAAAAGAGTGTTGGGTTTTAACCCTGGAACCCGCCAGCTTAACTGCCAGAAGAAATCCCGCGAAATTTCCCATTCGCGGCGGAAGGTATTGGCATTATAGAATTGCCACCCCGATGCCAGACTAATGAGTATGGAAAACAGAACAATTTTCTGTCGGGATGTGCGAATAAAAACTTCCAGTAATCCCACCAACAAGATCACGGAACCGGTCATCAATGCCAGGGTAAACCGATCCCACGGAAAAACCAGGGTTAAAGGAAGATTGGCGATCCAGAATGGAATACCCCCCGCCAGCAGGCACATACCTCCCAGCAATACGGCTTTCCATCCCCATTTTTCTGGATGATCGATTTCATCATTCGCGGGTTTCGGCGAGAAATGCACATTGATAAGATAAACAAAAGAATAAACAAATACCGCCGCCACAACCAACCAGAACAATTGGGTGGTTAAAATCTGGAAATCCAGCGCGTTGGGCGGGGAAAAAATCTGGTTCCATGCCAGCCATCCCCCCAGCACCAGATTGGATCCAAAGGATTTCAACATTCCGGCTATGGTGGATTGCGGTGTGGTGGCAAGCGATTCCATGGCGGAAATCTGATAATTGCTCGACTGGAAGAGAAATACGCGCCATACGGTGTAAACAACCAGAACCAGAAGGTAAGGAAGCCAGTTTAGCGCAGATTTCTTTAGGTTCGCACGCCAGTCTGAAATTGATTCCCCCACCACCCACCAGATCAGCAGTGGTCTGAGCAATTCAAGACCAAAGAAGTATTCCGTTGAGAAGAGGTTAAATGCGGATAGAAGCACGGCGGCAATTGTTCCGGGCCAGAAGGGTATCTTCTTGCGTATTACCGCCAACATCATGGCCAGGGATCCCAAAAAAGCAGAAAGAAGAATGAATGCTTCACTGTAAATAACAGATATCCATTGCTGGCCAAATCCGGGGTAAACGGCAAACAGCATGGCTGTCCAAACAGCCTGTCTGGGCCGGTTCGGCCAGAGCAACCGGAATACCATCCAGAAAATCAAAGTAGCCAGCCAGCGCCAGATCAGGGCAAAAATTTGCCAGACAATGGGGTTTGTTCCCAGGGTGGGTAGATTTATTGAATAAAGCAGCGCCAGGAAAGGACGATCATGGGAAAACACATCCATAAAGCCGGATGCCCCCAGTGTTTTAGCAAACCAGATGTATGGCCAGTCATCCCAGAAGAAACCCAACCAGGGGATCAGCAGGCCATAGGCAAGAATACAGGTCAGTAATAACGCGAACGGTACGGTGCGTTCAGAAAATAGGATTTTTCTCATAATGTGAAACAAAGGTTTATTCAGGTGTTTTTTTTGTCGGAGAAGTATAGTAGAGAACAGGGTATTTGACCAGAAAGCTGTTGCTAGCTTCCTATGGAGAAAAAACTAAAAATACCTGCCCCGCCATAAGAAAAAAACATCATCTTCAGAATATTTCCGATGATCGCGGCAATCAAGAATTGCCATACAGGCAATTTCAAAGCGCCGGCAGAAAAACCCACCAGATCAAAAGCCGGATTCGGAATCATAGCCAGTGCCATGATCATCCAGATGCCGTACTTTTTAATCCAGCCTTCCACTTTCTCGTGCCAGGCGGTTCTTTGAATTAGTTCACGGCCGGAGAAGCCCACCAAGTAACCGCTAATTTCACCCAGACCGGCACCGATTCCGGCAGCCAAAGCCACCCAGAATGGATTAAATACCGCTCCCATCGCCGTCGTCAACATAATTCCCGGCATGGGAATAAATACTGTCGCGCTTGACAAGAGAGCTATAAGGAAAATCCCCGGGTAGCCCAGTGAGCCAAAATCTTGAATTTCTCTGCGGTAATAAATCAGTAGAAGCGTCAGCCCGATTATGCCAACAAGGATTATTGCGTTGATCCAATGCTGGCGGGTGGTTCTGTTCATTGTTGTTTGTCCGTTCACGTCTGCGATTGCTCAGTCTTCAACATCATTTCGATACGTGCGATCACCATATCCATGGCCGCTTCGTTCAATCCACCTTCAGGTATGATCACATCAGCGTACCGCTTAGAGGGCTCCACGAATTCAAGGTGCATTGGCCGCACAGTCGTAAGATACTGGGTGATCACGGATTCCATTGTTCTTCCGCGCTCGGCGATATCACGTTGAAGACGACGAATAAAACGAATATCGGCGTCAGTATCCACGAAAATTCTCACATCAAACAAATCCCGCAAAGCCGCTTCAGTAAAAATAAGGATGCCTTCCACCAGTACAACCCGGCTCGGTTTGATCTCTATGACCTGATCAGTTCGGGTATGTGTGGTGAAATCATAAACTGGAAGGTTAACGACTTTCCATGCCAGAAGTTGTTCAATATGCGCTCGCATCAGGTCCGATTCAAGTGAATCGGGGTGATCGAAGTTGATCTCCTGCCTGCGTAATGGTGGAAGGTGCCGAAGATCCTTATAGTACGCGTCATGCGGTAAATAAGCAATTCGAGACCGTCCCACTTTGTTGAGTATCACACTGGCTACTGTGGTCTTACCGGAGCCGGTGCCGCCGGCTATTCCGATAACGAGGGGTTTTCCGTGTGAACTCATTTTGAAATTATACCCGAAGCTGATTTGTTTATTCATTATTGTCAAAAAATTTTTATAGTATTATGTATATATACGTTATAAATAAATCAGGAGGCAGGGGTGGATCAAATAAACAAGCCTGTTGATAAAAAAATGGAGAAACGCATCTACATCAAATCTGAAAAAAATACGCAACCAGATGTCAGCGAATTGTCCCGGCTACTGGAAAATGCCAATGCCGAGTTGGAGAAACTCAAAGCGCAGATGGCGAGTCTGCAATTAAAAGAGACACAGCTTCAATTGATTTCTACCAATACACCAGACACCATATTATTCCAGGATAGGGATTTGATCTATACCTGGGTGATAAATGCCACACCACTATTTACAATAGATCAGATAATTGGAAAAAGCGATTTCGAGGTTTTCCCGCAGACTGAAGCAAGAAGACTGATCGGGATTAAGAAGGAGCTTTTACGTGACGGTGGATCGCGTGTTGAGGAATTTCAACGCAAGGATGAGAACATTACCCGGTATTTCAGCCTTCTATTACAGGCATGGAAGAATGACCGGGGAGAAACCGTCGGAATTGCCACATATTCAAAAGAAATTTCCGGACAAAAGAAAGCGGAGAATGAATTAAAAGAACAATTAGATGGCGAAAAGCTGCTCGCAGAGATAACCGAGAAGTTCTTAACGGCAGATATTGCCCGAAGTGATGAACAAATTCCATCCGCCCTGGAAAAAATGGCCGGTTATCTGAAAGCTGATCTTGGATTTGTGCGTTTCGTTGATCTCGAATCCAGAACAATCCATCGCGGGTATGAATGGAAGAATCCGGATTTCGAGGTACGTGGAGTACCCGATCTTGGTCCATCCTTTGAGAAATTTGATTTGACACAAAAGCAGCTTTTAAATAATCAACCAATTTTTGTACCTGAAGTTTTCGCTATTCCAGACGAAGGTCGCCATGAAAAGGAAGTACTGATGAAATTAGGTCTAAATTCATTGGTTATATTTCCGCTCTGGATGTTTGGAGAATTCAAAGGGTACATTGGTTTTGGTGCAAGAAAGGCGTATTCCTTCTGGTCAGAAAGAGAAAAAGGGTTGCTTGGTTTATTCCAGACAACCATTTGCAATGTTCTGGAAAGGTGTGAGCGTGAGAATAAGTTGGAGGAAAGCCAGGAACTGTATCAAAAACTTCTTGAATTATCTCCAAATGCCGTTTTTCTCATACAAAATAGAACATTACTTTACACCAACCCTTCTGGAGCACGATTGGCCGGTTACGAAGTTCCTGAAGAAATAAACGGGATGCCTGTTGAAGAAATTTTTCCCCCGGAAATTATTAAGGATTTCCTTCAACAATTTCCCCAACCCCAGAAAATGGACAAAGCTATTCATGGTGAGATACGTTTGCAGATTAAGGCGAATGGAATTTTATTCGTTGAGTTCAGTTCACTGGTATTCAACATGAACGAGAAACCTGCATACCTGGTTATTGGTGTTGATATTACACATCGCAAGCGAATTGAACAGGAAATTGAAGAGAACCGAAAATATCTCAATGAAATCCTGAATATTTCCCCCATGGCAATATTTGTTTTTGACAGGCAAAAGAATCAAATTTCTTACTTCAATCCAGCCGCCAACAGAATCCTGGGGCTTACAGATCAGCAATTAACGACATATACAATCCCACAATTCATTTCCCATGTCCATCCAGACGATATTGAAAAAGCAGTAAAAATGTCCGAAAAACTTGGCCATTTGCCATCCGGCAAGGTACTTGAGGGCGAATACCGGTGGCGTTGTCCAGATGGTGAGGTACGCTGGCTGCACTCCTTCCAGGTTGTGATCGCCCATAATGCAACCGGGACAGCCTGGCAAACGTTAAATATTGTTCAGGATCTCTCTGACATTAAGAAAGCCCTTCAAAAACTCAGGCAGAGTGAAGATAAATATTACCGGTTGGTGCAGGATGTACCAGGGATTGTGTATCAAACCAGATGTGACGAATCATTTACCATTACATTTCTCTCTGACTATTACACGAAACTCACACAAATTGATAAAAATTCCCTGATTAATAATAAAACTTCCACATGGGTCGATCAAGTTCACCCGGATGACCGCGAAAAATTATTTGCAGAATTTCAAAAAGCCAATAATGGATCCGCATCTTTTGAAATTGAATACCGTCTGCTTAAGGCTGATGGCTCCTACCTGTGGGTGACAGACAGCGGTCGAATTATTTATAACGAAGAAAACAAACCATTGATTATCAATGGCATTATGACTGATATCAGCACCCAGAAGCGTGATTTGGAGGCCATGAGACAGCTTTCACAGGATAATTTAAAGCTGTTGGCACAGGCCAGGCGCGACGCTGAAGCCAAAACCCTTTTATTGAATGAAGTAAACCATCGGGTTAAAAACAACATTGCCTCAATCATCGGGTTGATCGAACTGGAAAGTCAACGGAAGATCCAATCCGACACAGACCTACAGGCAACTCTTGTCGATATCAAAACGCGGATAAGCGGATTGGCGACAGTTCATGATATCTTATCCTCAAATCAATGGGCGCCGGTAAAACTTGACCTGTTCATCCGCAAAGTGATTGACAGTGCGGCGTCATCCTCCCCCATTGGGAGAAGAATTTCGGTCAATATTATTTGCCCTGATCATAATATTTGGATCAATTCCAGACAGGGAACGGCTCTGGCATTAATTATTAATGAGCTAACCACAAACTCCATCCGGCACGCCTTTTCAGAACGCCATAAAGGGACGATCACGGTATCCATACAGCGTGAAACCCTGACCGGGAACCGCCTGCAGGTCAGTTTTGCCGACGATGGTCCTGGATGGCCGCCTGAGATATTAGATGGAAAAGGCGGGAATGTGGGAATGCAGGTGATACGTTTAAGCGCTGTCAGTCCACTATACGGTGATATTCAATTCAAAAATCAAAATGGAGCGGTCGCTGTCATCACATTCAATCTGATCTCGCAAATGATTAAATGATTTTTCTTGAAAGCAGCCTGATAACCATTGTTCTGAAGCAGGAGTTCGATTCAGCGTTGGATTATTCCCGGTAATTTCAAAAAAGGGATTGACTACCCTCATAGACATGCGATACGCTGAACAAAATCCCCGTGGACATTTAGTCCTGCTTGAGCCACCGATGGGACTCGGACCCATGACCTGGCGTTTACGAAACGTCTGCTCTACCAACTGAGCTACGGTGGCGTGGGTGGGATTATACCAAACCAACTGGTGAAAATACAATACAATTGAGCGTATGAAAATTGCCATGCTCTCCTTTCACACCTGCCCTCTGGCCACCCTTGGCGGCAAAGACACAGGCGGAATGAATGTTTATGTCCGCGATCTGACCAGTCACCTTGGTCGGGCTGGCCTGCATGTCGACGTGTACACCCGTTCTCAGGACGAGCATGTTCCGCACGTTCTACATGACCTCGGTTACGGAAATCGGGTGGTACATATCCCCGCCGGACCGGAAGAACCGTTGCCGAAGCAACAACTTTCCACTTACCTGCCAGAATTCACCCGGGGCATTCTGGAGTTCACCCACCAGCGTGGATTGGAGTATGACATTATTCATAGCCATTATTGGATGTCAGGAATCAGCGCCATTGCACTGCGTGAAAAATGGAATGTACCCGTCATTAATATGTTTCATACGCTTGGTTTGATGAAAAATCGCATCGCCCGATCCGAATCTGAAATAGAAGGAGAATATCGAATAGATGGCGAACGCCGTGTAATCCGTGATTCAAACCGGCTGGTGGCCGCCACAATCGCCGAAAGAGCCCAATTGGAGCTGCTTTACCAGGCGGAGGCGGCAAAAATAAAGGTCATACCGCCAGGCGTTGATCTAGCAAGGTTTTATCCCATATCGAAAGATGAAGCCAAAACAGTGATTGGAATTCCACAGGAAGATCGGATGATCCTGTTTGTTGGCCGCATCGAACCACTAAAAGGTTTGGACACACTATTACACGCGTTGGCGATAATGAGAAAAGGAGATATAAAAGACTGCTGCCCTGTTTATCTTGTAGTGATAGGTGGAGATCCGGATGAGTCACCCGAGACCATGAACGCCGAGATGTCACGGCTTCTTACCCTGCGAGATGAACTCGACCTGGGAGACATGGTGATTTTTCTCGGGAAGCGCGCCCAGGACACGCTACCCTATTACTACTCCGCGGCAGAAATCGTTGTTGTTCCTTCTTATTATGAATCTTTTGGCATGGTCGCGCTCGAAGCAATGGCCTGTGGCACTCCCGTTGTAGCCTCACAGGTAGGCGGACTGGCTTACCTGGTGCAGGATGGAATTACCGGTTATGTTGTTCCGGATGGTGATTCCCGGGCATTAAGTGAAAGGTTGATCCAGCTAAGCCGGGATGATGAATTGCGTGTCCGTCTTGGGAATCAGGCCGCCGCGGCTGCCCGTTCGTATGGATGGGAAATCATTGCCAATCAGATCATCAGGTTATATGATGAAACTTTTCAGGATCCCAACCCTTCACAAAGTGGTTTGCACCTGGAAGCTTCCTGATCATTCTTCCTCATGATCATCCCTACGCAGGTCAAAACCATGCATTACAATCTTTTCACCAAAGCGTTGTCTCAGTTCATCGACGGAACGTAGAAGCCGGTCTTCTTTTCCGCTCTGAAAATCCAGTAGGTTCATCTGAATCGGTTGATCGGACAATTGGGAAGTGCCCACTCCGATCAACCGTACCTCTTTCCCTTCAGGCCAGTAGCGCGTGAACAGATCAAGCGCGGTTTGCTCAATCACAGAGTCATGGTCGGTAGGATTGGACAATGAGATTTGTCGGGTATGGGTTTCAAAATTTGCCCAGCGAATCTTGATTCGCACCGTGCGTGCTTTTAACCCCTGTTTTCTCAACTGGCTGGCTACCCGCGAGGACAACCGCTTGATGGTTTTGACCAGTATATTTCTATCACGAACATCCTTTTCGAAGGTCGTCTCCTGACTGATCGATTTCACGGAGTGATCGGCCTGAACCGGGCGGTCATCTTCTCCCCTGGCGCGTTCAACCAGATCAAGGCCGGATTGACCGAACATCCTCACAGCCTCTAGCGCATCAAGAAGGGCGATTTCACCGACAGTCCGGATTCCAAGGGCTGTCAATCTTTCAGCCGTTTTCGGTCCAACTCCCCAAAGGGCATCTACTGGAAGGGGCGCAAGAAATTCTGCCTCTTTACCCGGTTCAACAATGGTTATCGCGTTAGGCGGGGTGGGGTCTTGATGATGATGTTTCCCAAAATCGTTGGCCATTTTGGCAACCAATTTATTGGAAGCGGCTCCAATGGAACATGGCAACCGGGTTTCTCGGTTAATACGAGCCTGTAGGCTGCGGGCAATCTGCCGCGGCGTTTCCGGGAGATCTGATACATCCATGAAAGCTTCGTCAATGGAAAGCGGCTCCACCAGCGGGGTCAGGTCCGCGATAATCGCCATCACCTCACGCGATTTCTCCTCGTAATTGGCATGCGCCGAAGATACCAGAATCAGATGCGGACATAGTCTTAAAGCCTGCCCGGTTGGCATGGCCGAATGCACGCCGTATTTCCGGGCGGCGTAAGAGGCTGTGGAAACCACACCCCGGCTGCCCGGCTGCCCGCCAACAGCAAAGGCTTTACCTTTCAACGAAGGGTCCCTTAATTCTTCTACTGAGCAGAAGAAAGCATCCAGATCCATGTGCAAAATCTTGCGGGGTTTCACACGCAGCCTGGCCATTAATTATCCTGAGAAAAGATTTTTTTCATATATTCCACCCCGGGTATTTCCAAGGGAGAAATGCTATATAGCATGGCAAGATAACTCCAGGAAGTAGGTCAAAAAAATGGCCCAGGAAATCCAACATTCCGCAACGGTCTTCATAGAGTTGATAGCAAAAAGTGTGACAAATCGATTGATCAACCGGGCTACCAGTCGTCTGGCAGAATTTATAATTATCAGAATTTCCACATCGATCGATCTCTGCATCATTTTTTGCGATTCATAGACATTTTCAATATCAGTAGAATTTCCAAAATCAGGTCTGGAACAGGAAAATTTCCCCACCAAAATCAGAAATATATCTATTTCTCCGATGCATTCGGGAAGTACAGCGTTTTCAACAGGTATTATCGGCCAGGCTGACCTGGTTTGCAACCATTCATGCATCAACAAGGCTCTTATGAATGAGCTTTCCGCTGAACCGATCAGGAGTCGGGTAGTATCTGCAAGACGTATCATGCCGTCGGAAAATCCTGTTTCCAAACCAGCTTTTTTTGTTTTGGCATGGACTGAATTTGATCCATTACGTTATTGGGGCCAAGAGGTATCTTCAACACGTTAACATCCAGATTTAAAAAGACATGTTTTTATATAGAAATATTGTACCATATACGTAAATAACCTCTTTATACGGGGGTCTTGTAGAGTGTTGTACAATAGAGTCATAGCATCCGATTTTATTTACTGGTTTCGTACTCAATAGCGACTACAAAAACTGTTCTGAATACATTTTATTGGAAAAGAATTTTTCAATTAAAGCGGCTGTTTCCGCTCCTGACAGATGGAGATGTTTTTGGGGATAAATCCGCGATCACCAATAATCACTTCGCCAAAAAACACTCATTTTTGCGCTTTACTTAATTAGAGAATCGTAGAATACTAAAGAACACAATACTGGCACTAAGAATTAAGTCGATTTTTTGTTGAACTTTAATAATCGTTCCATCCCGGCAACTCATCGCTGAAAGGTTGCGATGACTCTACTATCCAGTCGTAAGCCAAAAAGCAATTCGGCAAGGGTATCAGGGTATGCCTGAAGGAGGTTTGGTATGGAAAACACAGAAGTTATCATCCTTCCAGAACTCTCCATGTTTTTCAGTACGATGCATTCCCAGGCGGGGGATGGGCGGTCTGCGTTATTGCCTTGCTTGCATGCAGCCCAGGACCTTTATGGTTATATATCCGATGAGGCTATTTCTGAAATTGCCATAAATCTAGCTGTATCAAAAAAAGAAATTCTTGAGATCATTGATTTTTATCCATTATTTCTAAGAAAACCTGCCAGGAAAACAATTCTGCATGTTTGTAATGATCCGTTATGCAAACTGGCGGGTGTGGATACCATCTTCAAGACCATTCATCATCCTAACGACGAAGAAAGTACAGACGGGGAAGTTATCAATGAAAAAGCTCCTTGCCTAGGTCTTTGCGCGCACACTCCCTCCGTGTACGTTGAGGCGAATCTGCTTCGTATCCCCGTTAACAATGAAAGCCGGATACAGGCAGGTAAAACCATATTTCCATCACGAACTGAGATCCTAGGTAACACCAGGATCATCACCCCGCGCTGTGGAATGGGGAAGTCATTCGGGTTGGTGGATTACTGGAGTCATGACGGATACCAGGCTTTGAAACGAGCCCTTTCCATGACAGGAAACGAAATCATTGAAGAAGTAAAGATCACCGGTTTGACAGGCCGTGGTGGCGAGGCGCTCTTGACCGGTGTCAAATGGGAAAAAACCTCCAATTCCGGTAGTAAAACCCGCTATATCGTTTGCAATGGAGCTGAAGCGGATCCCACAGTCTTTAAAGATAGAGTATTACTTGAAGATGATCCTCATAGCGTTCTGGAAGGAATGATCATTGCCGCACACGCAATTAAAGCCTCTCAGGGGTATATTTTCATCAATGGAGAATATAAACTCGCCCTTAATTCGATCTCGAGGGCAATCACTGATGCCAGGGAAGCCGGTTTTCTGGGAAGGAATATTATGGGAACCGGTTTTAATTTTGATATTGAAGTGCGTCAGGGTGCGGGACGGTATATATGTGGGGAAGATACCGCTCTACTTGAAGCAATTGAGGGTAATCGCTCCATTCCAAGAAAGAAACCACCCTTTCCTACGTCACACGGTCTATTTGACATGCCAACCGTGATAAACAACGTAGAAACCTTCTGCAATATCCCTCCCATCATCCGTATGGGTTCCTCTGAATATCGAAAGATAGGAACAGAAACATCAAAAGGCACATTGCTTGTTTGCCTGTTGGGAGATGTTTCGAAACCAGGATTGGCGGAAATCCCGTTTGGAACTTCCTTCCGTGAATTGATCTTTGAGCTGGGTGGCGGTTTAATGGAAGGTCACACCTTTCAGGCGGCCATCGTGGGAGGCGTAACAGGTAAATTCCTATGCAATGAAGAAATGAATATCAGGATTTCTCTTGAAAGCTTGAAAAAGAATGGTTTTTCCCTGGGCCCGACATCTGTGGTAGTACTGGATAGTACGCGAAATTTGAGGGTCATCCTGGCACGCATAGGTAGTTTTCTGGCCGGCGAATCCTGTGGACTCGGGAAATCCTGTGTTGAAGGGACACTCGCCCAGAAAGCACTATTGGAAAAATTCAGGAAAACCAGATTAGCTCCAGAAGATATCCGGCATTATCGGGAAACATTATATGCCATGCAAAAATCCGCTCAATGCAATTTTGGGAAAACTGCTGCCAATCTGGCCCGTTCTGCGTACCAAAAATGGCCGTCAAAATTTATGAATTTGGAGTAGTAATCAGATTTTCCAATATAAAATAATCAGGCAATGATAGAAAGAAGCGGATCAATAAAACCAATTATGGTTTCATTGATCCGCTCTTCTATTTCAGGAAAGTTAAGTCAGGTATCAGGCAATCCGTTACTGCTCTTAATACGTGGATCAGAAAGTACCTTTATCCAGTTTTTTCACCAGGTCAAGGAATTCATTCCATTCCTCTGTGAAAAAATGGAGGGTAACGTTGTTCAAATCCAGATGGTAGGTACTCTCTCCATCCGGTTCTTCTGCTTTCCAGGCCATGTAATTTTCTGTCTCGCCCAGTGTTTTTACCATAGGTTCTGAATCAGCCATTTCTCGCTCCTTTTATTTCTTCAAGGGTTTCCAAATATCATCGCCTTCCAGGGAAAGCAGATCAAATGATTTGGTATTGAAGTTGAAGATGCAATTATAATTCCCGCGCACAATAATTCCAGATGCATTTGGGGCGTCAATATTTCCTGTCACCTGGTACCGGTCATTTCCCAGCGACATTACCTTTTTGCTTGAAAACTTTGCATTAACGGCACTGCGCAACGATGCTTTTACCACTTCTTCACAACGAATTACCGCCTTGCTCTGATCATCCATGGAGGAGCCAGATTTAATAGTATCGGGAACATAATCCTGTAGAAGGATAACCGCGCCCACCCCGAGAGCCAATACCACCAAAATGATCAGAATAAACACAACAGGGGAGTCTTTTTTCATTTTTCTTTCCTGGCAGAGTTGGTTGCTGAAATTTTGCTTTTCAAAGCATCGGTATTACCGGTGGATTTTGGTTGCAGTTTCAACCAGACACCACGTAAAAATGACAGGAAGTCGTCTTCATGCTTTTTTCGATTGCTGATATCAATTCCTTCCCACGGATTACGATCAAAAAACTTCCGCATCGTGTATTGAAAAACAAGCTGAAAGGTAGCCAGTACCGGCGCAGCCAGGATCATTCCGGTGATTCCCATCAGATTCGCGCCAATCAGCGCGGCAACAAGGATAGCTGCCGGGTGGACTGCCAACGCGTCTGCCATAACCCGGGTGGAGACAAAATTATCAATAATCAGGTCTGCCAGCCAGGCTATTCCGATGATAAATGCGGCATACGCCAGCGGACTGAACCCGAAAATGGTATTTCCCTGAAAATAAGCGACCAGACCATAGGTTGTCCAGGCAATGAACGGGCCGATATATGGAAGGAATCTTGCCAATCCGGCAATTACGGCCAGGCCAAAGAAATAGCGTAAACCCAGAGTGGCAAAAAGGATGGAATACACACATATAACAAAGACAATGATCAGGAATTGTCCACGTAAAAAGGCATTCCAAACCCGCCCGAGAAGCATGCCCATATAGCCAAGGTCTTCTTCATAACCCGGGATGTTAAAATGAATGATCTTTCCTGGCTTTCCTTCTGTCTCAGCCAGTATGAAATACGCCATCATCATCACAAAGAGAAGCCAACCTATGGTGGATGCTGCCCCTGAGGCCAGTGAGCCGAGAAGTTCCCCCAGTTTTCCCAGTATAGGTTGGATGGAAGATGAAACTTGATCTCCAATGGCAGTCACATTCAACTGGTTCAATTCAAATTGAAAAGGACCGATGGCCAGCGGTGTGCTCAGGAAAGTATCAATAGTTTTCGGCAGGTTTATGATCGCGTTTTCCAGGAAAGCAATCAGACTTTGCCCCTGGTCGATAATCGCCAGACCTCCCCATGTTAATAACCCAAGAATGGCAAGCAGCAGCAGTAAAAAAACAATGGTAACAGACAGCCGCCAGCCCAAACGTAATCGATGCGAAAGCCAGCTTGTCGGCGCGTACATCAAATAGGTGAGTATAAATGTTATCAGCAGTGGTGCTAAAAGCGATTGAAAACGATTAAATAGAAAGCCAAAAATGGCAAGTAGCGTCACCCCCACTATCAACTTCGTGGTATTGGACCATTTTGGAGATGAAATCTTTATTGTTTCCATTTTTTGAGCTGCCCGAAAGAAATTGCCAGCCGGAGGCAAACCTGATTCTCCGGCTGGATTCTTATACGAACCTTTTACACCAACGTATTCCTCATTATGGGGTTGGGCAACCCGGGAACAACGAAGGAGCAATGGTGCAGTACAGGTTATTTTGATCGATCATCCAGAAGGCTACAGCGCACAGGCAAATGAATAATCCAATAATGATTAATATAACAATCAGAAGAGAATTTGACTTCTTTTTGCCGGGGACTGCATTTTGCACGTGAGAAGAATCAAATTCCTCACGTGAAAGGGGTACTTCTGGTGATATATAGGACTGGGGCGCTGCCTTGGATGGGGCATGTGCCGGGCTGGCAGGAGCCGGTTGCGCATGTGCGGTTGAAGGCCCGCCAGAGATGGTTGAAACCACGGTGGCATTGGGGTCGTTTCCAATCCGTTCGTAGGAGACAATACTGGTTTCACCAAAGGTGATCTGTTCCCCAACTCTCAATAAATGGGGGCCTGATAATCTGGCTCCATTGATAAACGTTCCGTTGGTTGATCCCAGGTCTTCCACCACAAACTGATCGCCCTCTGAATATAAACGCGCGTGTCGTCGTGATACTTTTTCATCGCTGATCACAAGGTCATTTGTGACATCACGACCAACATGCATTTCAGATTTTTCCAGTGGAAGCACCTTGCCAGCGCCTACTCCAGAGCGGATCACAAGCTGGTAGGTTGCGCTCATTTTTTCCTCCTGATCTTTAGATTGTTTTTAGTTTACGCATAATTTTCTTGACTGTCAACTTGCGATATGCAAGAAATAATCCACACTTTAAATCTTTAGGGGCGGGAAAAACTTCCCGCCCCTAAATCAACGCAACTTCTTCTCCGAAACAAATATCAGGCAGGAAAAATGAACTTCTAGATTCCCAGATAGGCGGATTTCACCTGCGGGTTATTTTTCACATCCTCCGCTTTGCCTTCAAGGACAATCCGTCCGGTTTCCAGCACATACGCACGGGTGGATATTGACAACGCCATGAGCGCGTTTTGTTCCACCAGGAGAATACTGGTTCCCTGGGAATTGATTTCTTTAATAATGCTGAAAATCTCTTCCACCAGAATTGGGCTTAATCCCATCGACGGTTCATCGAGCAGAATCAACGAAGGTTTGCTCATCATTCCGCGGGCGGTTGCCAGCATTTGCTGTTCGCCGCCGGATAGAGTGCCGCCAAGTTGATTGAGACGTTCTTTCAAGCGTGGGAAACTGACAAAGACACGCTCCATGGATTTCTGGATATCATCCGGGTCATTTCGCGTGTAGGCGCCCATTTCCAGGTTCTCACGTACGGTCAAAGGAGCAAAAATCTTGCGCCCTTCCGGAACATGACTGATTCCGCGGCGCACGATCTGTTCCGCCGGTGTGGTGGTGATATCTTCGTCCTTATAATGGATACTACCATTCCGCGGACGCAGGATACCGGAAATTGTCCGTAGTGTGGTCGATTTACCGGCGCCGTTTGCTCCAATCAACGAGACAATTTCACCTTCTTCAATATGGAAGGAAATTCCCTGCAGGGCGTGAATGGCACCGTAATAAACATTCAGGTTTTTGACATCAAGCAACATTTGCCGCTCCCTTACCCAGGTATGCTTCAATTACCTTCGGGTTCGATTGAATTTCACCCGGAGTGCCGCGGGCAATCACTTCACCGAAATCTAGTACTGTGATCTTTTCGCAAATATCCATGACCAGCCGCATCTGATGTTCTATGAGGAGGATGGTCAGATTAAACTTTTCTCTGATGAAGTGGATCAAATCCATTAATTCGGTGATTTCTTTCGGGTTCATGCCGGCTGCGGGCTCATCAAGCAGAAGCAGATGTGGATCACAGGCCAGCGCACGGGCAATTTCCAGGCGACGCTGCTGCCCATATGGCAGGTTCCTCGAAATTTCGTTTTCGAATTTGTTCAGGTTGAAAATTGACAGAAAGTCCTGGGCTTTTTCAGTTAGTTCCTTTTCCTTCGCGGAATAGTTGCCATTTCGGAAAATTCCATCTGTCATGCTGTAGCCGGAATGGAAATGATAGGCTATGCGCACATTATCCAATACCGACAGGTTCGAAAACAAGCGGATGTTCTGGAATGTTCTGCCTATCCCCAGGCGGGTAATTTCATAGGGCTGTAATCCCACGACTGAATCGCCCATAAATTTGATCTCGCCGCTTGTGGGGACATACAAACCGGTGATCATATTGAAAGCCGTGGTTTTTCCGGCGCCGTTGGGGCCGATCAGACCAACCAGCTCTCCCTTTTGAATGGTCAATTCAAAATTACTTACAGCTCTCAAACCGCCAAACTGTTTGACCAGTTTGGTTACATCCAGTACAGTTGTGGAGGTGTTTACAGGTGTCATCTTTTATCCCTCCCCGATCAACTTTCCACCGTCTTCGGTGTTGATGGAGCTTTTTCGCGTGATTTCACAAACGGGGCTTTCAAGAAACCCCATTCCACATTACCCAGAAGTCCGGAGGGTTTAATAAGCATTAGCAGCAAAAGTACGATGGGATAAAGCACGAACCGCCATGTGGGAGCGTCTGTTCCCATCTGGCTTAAGAGCACGCGCAACAATCCTTCCAGGAAAAAGATCCAACCAAAGGAAGCAGCGATTGTTCCCGTCATACTTCCCAATCCCCCAAAGACCACAATAATTAAGGGATTAAACCCGGTGATGAAGTTGAACGTACCTGGGCTTAAGAAACCGATGTAATGAGCATACACGCCACCACCAATACCGGCAAAGAAACTGCCAATTACAAAAGCCAGCAATTTAGTGTCTGCCAGGTTGATTCCCATGGCTTTTGAGGCGGTTTCATCCTCACGCACAGCAAGTATGGTCCTGCCGGTCGAAGAATGGATAATATTGCGCATGATGATGATCACCAGCACCATGAACAGGAATGCCCAAAACCAGGTGGTCAATTTCGGGATGCCGATCATACCGCGGCCGCCCTTCATTTCGGGGAATGGCAGAATGGTGTCTGAGTTGACCATCAGGGTATTTACGATAATGGTGAAACCCAGGGTGGCAATACCAAAGTAGTCCGAACCCAATGAAAGAACAGGTAGACCAAACAAAAAACTCACTTCGGCAGCAAATAGACCCGCGAAAATAATAGCCAGGAAATACACCACCTGCAGCCAGACGCCCTGTGCCAACGGACCAGGGGTGTTATGTGTGCCCAAGAGTGGAGCAATAGCCGGATTAATAAGATCAGCCAGCCAGACAGCGATGGCTGCCACGGCTACACTTCCAACAAGGTAGAACGTGAATGCAGAAAGTACAGGCACACCACGAAAACGTTTTAACCATCTCTGTATTCCCAGAATCATCATGACTCCCAGGATACAGCTAATGCCAACAACGATCAAACCACGGCTGTCACCATTGATCCAACGGTAGGTGATATCGGCTGCTGTGTAGGCGCCGATGCCGTAGAAACCCCATTGGCCCAGGCTGAATTGGCCGTTGAAGCCATAAATCAGGTTCAAGCCTAATGCCACCATGGTCATGGAGGCAGCCTGAAAGATCAGACCCTGGTCAAAGTTGTTAAGAAGAGTTTCTCCCTCTTCGCCATACGTAATTGTTAGAGCCATTTGAACAATGGCAAATGCCGCAATGACGCCCACCACTTTAACCCAAAGCTTTTTATGGCCTAGCACCCAGAGAAGGCCGTAAAGATAAGCCAGGATGGCGCCAATTTTTACAATCGATCCAAGTAGAAAACCGAGTTCCATTTGGCTATCTCCTAGGCTTTCTCGGCTTCAGGCTCACCGAAAATACCAGTAGGCCGAACCAGAAGCACAATGATGAGGATGGCAAACGCGACGGCATCACGCATGGGAGTGGAAATGAAACCCATGGTCATGGCCTCCGCCTGCCCCATAATAAGCGCGCCAACAAATGCGCCGGGAATGCTGCCAATTCCACCCAATACGGCTGCCACAAAAGCTTTCAGACCGGGCAAAACACCCATTAGTGTGTTTATGGAAGAATAGGCAATCGCATAAAGCACACCACCCAGACCGGCAAAACCTGCGCCAATGGCAAATGTAAAAGAAATGACCTGGTCAACATTAATCCCCATCAGGCGGGCGGTTGGTTTATCAAATGAAGCTGCACGCATGGCAATACCCATCTTAGTCTTTTTTACAAGGAATTGCAGGAAGATTTGAACAAGAATGGACATCACCATGATGATGATCAGAATATTCGAGAAAGTGATGGCATTTTCCGGAGGTGGAGTACCCTGAATGATTGAGTGGATACCGCTACCATCAATGTACCAGGCAGCCACTTCAAAAGGACGTTTGTAGGGGATAAAGCGGGGAGAGAAAACGAAATTCAACGCCCCGAAGTATTCCAGGAAGAAGGAAACACCAATTGCCGTAATCAAAGCAGCGATACGAGGAGCATTTCTCAAAGGTTTGTATGCCACCCGTTCGATCGTTACGGCAAGTAATATGCAGATTATCATTGCAAACAAGATGACTGATGTAGTACCTATGACAACAACAAACGTACTGTTCATATCAGGCCAGACAGCCGCAGGCCAGACATGCAGGCTAAAGCGTTCCACCAGGTAATAACTGGTAAACGCGCCAACCATAAAAACGTCACCATGGGCAAAGTTAATCAACTTAACAATACCGTACACCATGGTATAACCAAGAGCGATAAGGGCATAAACAAAACCTAATTGTAGACCGCTAATTACAAATTGGGCAAAGATGTGTGGCCCCTGAATAAGGTTCTTGCCCAGGATATAAATCATTACAAGGGCAATCAGCCCAAGAAAGATTTGGCCAACCCATTGCAATGGCGGCTGGTGCTTGTGTATCTTTGTTTGTACAGGTTGGGAAACAGTATCTGGTTGCATCAGCCTGTTACCTCCATTAAGTTCAGAAGTATCGTAAATGGTGGGTGACCAAATTGGTCACCCACCATTTTGCTAAATTTCAATTTTGAATTACGGATTGACAGAAGAGTGGAATACCACTTTCCCGTCTTTGACCTGAAGAATAGCCGCGGATTTTGTCGGGTTGTGGAACTCATCAAGAGTGAAGGAACCGGAAACCAGTTCAAATTTCTTTTTACTGATTACTTCCGCAATCTTTACAGTGTCATCAGCAGTCTTTGCTTCTTCAATTGATTGCAGGAGCATGTTGACAGCATCATATGCCAGAACTGCCAGAGCGTCAGGAACGGCGCCTTTGTATTCAGCAGCATAGGCTTTCAGCAGGTTCTGAACCTCGGGGCGGGGATCGCTGGAAGCATAGTGATTGGTAAAGTAGGAACCATCGGCAGCAGCGGTATCCAGATCAGCAGAGTCATAGCCATCACCACCAATGAAGGGGGCGGTAATGCCTTTTTCCTTGGCCTGTTTGGCCGCCAGATTGACGATGTTGTAATAATCAGGCAGATAGATTACATCTGGCTTGGCAGCGGCGACTTTGGCCAGAATGGCGGAGAAATCGGTGTCGGTAGCAGTGTAGGATTCGGTTCCGACAATTTTGCCACCTTTGGCTTTGAAGGCTTTGTCGAAGTTCTCAGCAAGACCTTTCACATAATCGTTAGCCTGGTCAAGCATAACAAAAGCGGTTTTGGCTTTCAATGTTTCCAAAGCGAAATTCGCGCCAACGGTACCCTGGAAAGGATCAATGAAGCAAGCGCGGAAGATAAATGGTTTGGCTTTGCCATCACTGGCAAGGGTCAGAGTTTCGGCAGTTGAAGTCGGGGAGATCTGAATAACTTTTGCGGCATCGGCGATCTCGGACACAGGAATGGAAGCCTTGGAGCAGACCTCACCAATAATGAATTTCACCTTATCCTGGTCGATGACTTTATTAGCTGCATTTACAGCGGGATCAGGGGTGCACTGTGAGTCTTCAACAATGGCGGTGATTTTCTTGCCCAATACACCACCCTTGGCATTCCATTCTTTAATGGCCAGCAGCGCGCCATCGCGGGTGGATACACCAAAGGTCGGTACCGGACCACTCAATGGTGCCAGGATCGCGATTTTTACTTCATCGCTGGCTGCTTCAGGGGCGGCGACTGGCGCCATGGGCGCAAATGCGCTTAAGGCGATAACCAGAACCATCATTAAACTGAAAACCTTGAATGTACGCATGGAACTTCTCCTCCTATTTTGATGATTAACGGTTTTCTTACCAATTGACCTACTGCGTCAGGACTGCAAATCCTTCAACAGCAATATCAAACAGAAAACACCTTTCCTGTGCCAGATCACCTCCATTCAATATGAGGATCCCGTAACGATTATTCAATTCACGATAAACGGGGGAGGGCTACAGGGTGAAATACCCTGATAGCATTAACCAGACAAAAGTGTTCCTTTTGTTTGATTGACTTTAGCTAATATACATGTGTTGATGGAACTTGTCAAGGAGAATATATTCTTAACACTATTCTAATAAAATATCACCCATGGAAAACTTGACAGAAACATTACGGTTCTTTATAATCCAAAAATTAACAACCTTATAACCATGGGAGAGAGGCAAATGAAAAAAGCCATCCTTAATCGCGGTCTAATTGTCCCGATGTTCATTCTCCAATTCGTTCCCCTAGCAATTTTTCCACCCGAATCATATGCATTGGAAACCCAGGAATGGTGGCTCCCTCTCCTTCTGGTTGTGTTGTCCATTTTTGCCGCTGTGGAATTGCTCGTGCGTCACAGTCAGGAACCCTGGCCCTGGTACCTTCTCTCCTTTTCGCAGGGTTTTAATATCATCAGCCGCTTGCTGATGTTGATGCCCCACACCACAAAAATTGTTGATAATAACCAGATCTTCAACACTCCCTATGTGTCTGTTGCTGTAATCTGCGTCGCGATATCCTGGTTCTACCTCTGGTACTTCGAACAACCCGAAATCCGCATGGGTGTTTTTCGCGAAGCGAAGTAACCCTCTGAAAACAACTTATGACCGGTGAGTGATCAAACGTCCTCACCGGTCTTTTTTTATCGTTTTTCTTTTCTGGAGAGTTGATCCACGTATCATTCCCGCGATACGTTCTTTTTCTCCAAATCAATTAAGGCTTTTTTTCGCTCCACACCCCAGCGGTATCCGCTTATTGTTCCATCCCTGTGAATAACCCGGTGACATGGATTGATAATTGCCACCGGATTGGCCGCGCAGGCAGTGGCAATAGCCCGGGAAGCAGATGGTTTTTCCACGGCCTCCGCCAAATCAGCATAACTTCGGGTTTCACCAAAGGGTATCTTACGTAGTTCTTCCCACACTTTAGTTTGAAAGACGGTAGCCTTAATTTCAAGAGGGATATTAAACTGGTGGCTTGAACCGGTGAAGTAATTTTTCATCTGCTCCACCCAGTCTGCAAGTTCCCCGGTTTGCTTTTTGACTACAGCCCGTGGAAACTCCAGACCAAGTTCCCTGACAAGCGAATCGTCATCATCTCCGAACTTCACAGAACAGACTCCCCGTTCCGTACCAGCCATGATCATTTTTCCCAGCGGGGTATCCAGAAGCGCGTAAAGAATGTTCAAACCCGATCCTCCGTTCTTATATTGTCCAGGGGTCATGCCTAATGACTTATCAGCATTTTCATACAGGCGGCTTGATGAACCAAAACCTGCCTCGTACTGGGAAGTAGAGACCAATTCGCCAACGTGAATATTCCTTTTAAATAGGTTTATTTTTTTCGCCATGATAAACCTGCGAGGTGATAGACCTGTTTTTTGTTGTATTACCTTTCGTAATTTGGCCACAGGTAAACAAGCTTGATCGGCCCACATTTGAACCGAATTTATTTCAATGGTTGGTTCTTCCAAAATTCGCAATAATTCACGAAACTCCATCTCTTCTTTGTCAATCTCATCCGGGTGACAGCGTTTACAGGCACGATATCCCTGGTTTTCGGCATCTCTGGAGGATTGGAAGATTTCTACAGATTCCAGTTTTGGCCGTTTTGATGGACAGGAAGGCCGGCAATAGATACCAGTGGTTTTAACCCCATAAAAAACACGGCCATCCCACCGACCATCTCTGGCAAGTATCGCTTCCCATATCTTTTGGTTTTCTTCACTGGAAAATCCCATGTGCGTTTTCTCCATGTTTCCTATAGTACCCGAAAGCACGGCGATTTCTATCCGTTTTGATCGGTCAAATATGGAGATTTTCCGCGTGATATAATCAGCGGGTTGTTCTGACTTATGGAGGAATTTTATGAATATAACCACCAGTCAATTTAAACGTTGTGATGTCATCCACATTGAAGGCCGGGTGGACAGCTCAACGGCGCCTCAAATGAACGCAGCCTGCGAGGCTTTGATCGAGGCTGGCCGGTATCATATTGTTCTGGATCTTTCGGGGGTTGGTTTTATGTCCAGTGCCGGTTTGCGGGTAATGATCAACGCGCAAAAAACCTGCAAGCGTTACAATCGCGGGGAAGTTGTGCTGGCTGCCGTCCCATCCAATATCAATTCAGCGCTCGATCTGGCTGGATTCATCCCCTTATTTTCAATTTACAAGGATGTGACTGCCGCAGTCGGCAGTTTCTAATCACATTGGCCGAGCTTCAATCTCAACGCACATTTCAGGCATGTTTTGATTGTCTCTCTGAGGTGGGGATGATGATCCATGATGCTGCCAACGCCGCCGGATTGGATGAGCAATCCTGCTACCAGGTGGAAACGGCTGTTGACGAGGCCTGCACCAATATTATTGAGCACGCCTATGGCGGGGAAAACCGTGGTGATATCGTCATCGAATGTTACGCATCCCCCGGAATGCTAACGGTCAAACTGAAAGACAGCGGGATGGCATTTGACCCGGAACAAATCAATACACCAAATTTGGATACCCGTCTGGAAGAACGCCCTGATCGGGGGCTGGGACTGTTTTTTATCAGGCGTTGGATGGACTCTGTGCGGTTTGAGTTTTCGGAAAAACATGGAAACGTGTTGACCATGGTCAAGAGAGCGAAGAAGACATTGTGACGGAAGAACTCGAGAATTCCCTTCAGGTTAAGTCTGATTGGAAGCAATTTCTCGAATCGGCTCAAAACCTGCTGCAAAAAAAATCTCTCCAGGAACAGGCAGACTTTCTGCTTTCAACCCTTCATGAATCCTTTCAAGTGTCGGGTGATTTCTGGTTTGCCCACCCCCAATACCCTTTGCCCGGGGAAATTGCCCCGGCCATAATAGACGACACGTCGGATTTTCCTCCGTCTGTGATGCTGACCTATTCAAGCCACACGGCCCGATATGTGCTTTCGAGCAATGAGATCACTGATGTACCCCGGCCCATTTGCGCGATACGGGCGGCAAGTCTACCAGTGATTTGTGAGAACAATTTACTGGGAATTGTTGAAATCAAACCAAGTGAAGTTAACAGCAGCCTATCACCGGCTGTTCTGGCTGACATCCAGGATTTTCTTACATTTTGTGCCATGCCGATGCAGATTCACCGTCTATCTGTCTTGAAAAACTGGCGGGTTGAGCAACTGTCAATTGTGCGTAAAATATCAGACCGAATTGCCAATATAACGGATCTGGATTGCCTGTGCAGCCAGGTAACTGACGTGGTTCGAGAGAGTTTCTCGTATTATTTTATTGCGATTTTTATCTGTGAAAGCAATGGAGAATTATGCTGTCGTTCAAGCGCATCGTTGGATCCATTAAGTGAGGTCTCAAGCGGATTTGTTGTCAGGCCTGGCACCGGAATCATTGGCTGGGCTGCGGATCATAAAGAGGAAATCCTGGTTCAGGATATCCGCCAGCATCCAATTTTTCAACAACACGAATCTCTGCCTGAAACCCGATCCGAAGCGGCTTTCCCTCTGATGATCGGCGATCGCCTGCTTGGGGTGTTGGATGTTCAATCCGATAAGACTCAAGCATTCCATGAAATGGATCTGGTTGTGTTACGCACAATGGCAGACAATATTGCCATAGCTGTTGAAGGCGCCCGATTGTTTAGTGGTCTGAACCGCAGGACGGAACAAATTGCCACGGTTTTTGACATCTCCCATGCTCTCTCGTCAATCCTGGATTTCGATCTCCTTCTGGATGAAGTCGTCAAGACCCTGCAACAAAGGAACCAGTACCTGCGGGTGAATGTTTATACTGTGCATTTTGGCCGCGGGAAAATTATCTTTCGAGCCGGAACCGGGGAACGCAGCCAGGCTTACAGAGAATCTTTCCTGACGTTCAATATTGACGACAAAAAAGGCATCCTTCCCTGGGTAGCTCGCGAAGGTAAAACTTTCCTTTCAAATGATGTCCGCAATGAGCCGCTCTATCGTTCCCCCGGGTTAATGGGATCGACGCCCCGTTCAGAGATATCAGTCCCCTTGATAGCCGGAGGCGAGGTAGTAGGCATTCTGGATATTCAAAGTGATCAGGAAAACGCCTTCGACACAAATGATGTCTTCTTCTTCGAAGCGCTCTCGGCAGGTATCGCGACGGCCATTCGCAATGCCACATTATTCCGTTCTGAGCAATTCCGCCGGCAAGTGGCAGAAAGTGTTCGTGATATCGCCGGTATCCTTTCCAATAGTTCATCTCTCGAGGAATTAATTAACCGCATTCTGGTGAAACTACAAGAGAGTCTGCCCTGTGACGCAGCCTCAATCTGGTTGACATCAACAAATTCCGAAGAACAGTTGGAATTAACCCTGGCCGCATCATACGGGTTGCCGCATAAAAGATTGTCGCGAATAAATCTTTCTAATGCTTCGCAGGGAAATTGGATTAAAAACGCGCTTGAATCAGATGAACCCGTTATTCGAAATCCATCCGATCCGCGCGGAATATTGGGGGATGCATTGAATTTGCCAACCGACTTCTCGGCGATAGCAGTGCCGCTTCGAGCAGCCGGTGACACAGTCGGGTTGATCATCATGGTTCATCACCAGCCCGACCGTTATGGAACAGAAGCCCGTCTGATCACTCAGACATTTGCCGGTTACGCGGCTGCCGCGATAAAGAACAACCAGCTTTTCGCCTCCGTCAGGGAACAGGCATGGATTTCCGCGGTGCTTCTTAAAGTTGCCGAAGTAAACCGGCAAACCCATTCTCTGGATGAATTGCTCGAGAAAACCGTGAACCTGATTCCTGAATTAATCGGGTGCTCCTCCTGCGCGGCATATATATTCAACCAGCCGTTGGATATTTATGAACGTAAAGCGACCTGCGGGTTTCAACAAAATTGTCAACCCGCGAGGCAGCTTCCTGGAGATCACGCCGCTTTCCAACACGCTCACCGGCTTCTTTCGCCGGTCAACACGTACTATTCACGCGGCGACTTTTTACTTTCCGCAAAGCAAGATTCTCCTGTTGGAATCATTCTTCCGCTGGTGATCCGCGAACAGATCCTCGGCATGATCTGGGTAGGCAGTTGCGATAATGGCCGTCCATTTTCCGAGGAGAATTTGAAAGTTCTGACGGGCATAAGCAACCAGACAGCAACAGCAATCAACAATCTACTGCTTTTGGAAAATCAACAGCAGGATGCATTCATCACCTCTGCCTTGTTACAAGTCGCACAGACCGTCGCAGGGAAAAATGACCTGCATGGCATCCTGAATTCCGTACTTGACATGTTATCCGGCATTGCCGGAATTGAAACCTCGGCTGTCTTCTTGAAAAACTCGAATCAACCTGGTTTCAAGCCGGTCACGGCCCATAGAGGAATACCGGATAAGGGGTTGCGGTCTCTCGAAACCCACCTTTTCCCCGGTGACTTTCCGCTGTTGGATAAGGTCACTGAAGGTGCCGATATTCTCCTCGCACCATTAAACTCTCAGCAAAGGTCCGGACTTCAATGGACAAAAGTAAAACACATGATGAATTCAAAAGAAGCCATTCAACAGAAACCTCTTGAGGGCGGCTGGTTGATTGGCATTCCCCTGCATGAAAAAGGGGAAACGTTTGGCGGCTTGATTCTTCTTGATAAACCAATGGCAGGACTTGCACTTGAAAAACAGCTTGATCTGTTAAGTGGTATCGGTGGGCAAATAACTCTGGCACTTCAAAATGAACGTCTGCAAAATGAAGTACGAGAAAACGAGAAATTGCAACAGGAATTTCAGTTTGCCCGTAATGTGCAGCAAACCTTTCTACCCAGAGAACTCCCCTCCTTGCCCGGATGGGACATGGCAAGTCTCTGGGAGCCCGCCAATCAGGTAGGCGGCGACTTTTTCGATCTATTCTCCCCCCGGCATGGCACCTTCTACGCGGTAATCGCCGATGTAAGCGATAAAGGTATGCCAGCCGCGCTCTATATGACTGTTACCCGCACATTGGTCCGTTCATTCGCACAGGAAAATCTCACACCGGGAGAAATCCTGACAAAAGTGAATGACCTGTTGTTGCAGGATAATCCCACAGGTATGTTTGTAACGGCTGTCGTCATAATGGGAGATAGCTCTACCGGGTTGATCCAGTATGCCAATGCCGGCCACAATCCACCTGTGTTGTTTGGCGATTCAACGCAGTTGGTTGAGCTTCCGCGGGGTCAGATCGCGCTGGGTGTTCTTGGAGATCAGGTTTTCCAGAATCACAGCATTGAAATTCAACCCAATTCATTCCTTATCCTTTATACTGATGGCGTTACAGATACGCTTTCCCCTTCAGGCGCAGATTTTTCGCTAAATGGGTTAAAACATCTGATTACATTAAACAATTTTAAGAAGGCCAATCATTTTACCGGTGAGCTTGAAAGAGAATTGACAAAGTTTCGGGCCGGCCTCTCGTGCGTGGACGATGTAACCGTTCTCGCGCTTCACCGACTCTGACACAATATTGGAGACATTGTTATGAAAACATCGTGTGCCATTCTGTGGGACCTTGATGGAGTGATTGTCGATTCAGGAGACCTTCATTATCGGTCATTTAAAATTGTTATGGAACACCATGGGATTGATTTCCCCTATTCTGTTTTTGTGAAATCCTTCGGTAGAAACAATGATTCGGTTCTTGAAACGACCATCGGTCGAAAACCTGATGATTCTTTGAAACAGGAAGTAAATAATCAAAAAGAGGATTGGTATTGCGACAACATACCCGGTAACCTCGAGCTGTTACCCGGCGCGGAAGATTGGTTAAAATGGTTTAGAAAGAACAATATTCCCCAGGCAATCGCCTCTTCTGCGCCCATGCGAAATATCACCCTATCTTTGGATGAGTTTCAACTGGGAAATTATTTTGATGCCGTAGTCAGCGGGAATCGAATTGAGGGGAAGCCCAATCCGAAGGTTTTTCTACGGGCGGCAGCCGCTTTGCAGGTACCCCCGGAGCATTGCATTGTTATTGAGGATTCGTTGGCCGGTTTGCAGGGAGCGCTGGCTGCCGGTATGCGCTGTATCACCGTAGCCACCACACATCCGATCACTGAATTTTCAGCAGCCACCATATCGCTTAACCGTTTGACGGATTTATCGGTGGAGCAAATAACCACCCTGATCAATACCTAAGGTTTGGCTGCTTTCTCGCCAAAAAACAGGAGCGACCAGACCTGCCAGTTTTCCAGGACAACCATGGTTGGCGTGGGGTGAACCGTTGGTACCGGAGTGTATCCGGGCTGAGGGAGTGGAATGACCACCTTATCGCCGCCCTGTGACAGATTATTATCCTGGCGAGCCCATTCTTCCACTGCCGATTCGGATGTGGCGTAGGCAATCTCTTTACGCAATGCCCTCTCGGTGGATAACAGAATATCCACCTGGGTTCTCATGACGTCGCGTTGATGGGTGAGTGTGTACAGCTCGCCTATACGATTATTCAGGTCAAGGAATAAGAGCAAAAAGAATATAACCACAATGGCCACCAGCCATTGCCGCTTATTCTGAAAAAGATTTGAAATCAATCCCTTCAAGTGATAGATCCGTTACGTGTAATATCTGCCTGCGTGCAACTATCTTACCAGTGTTCATTTACAAAGAAAAGACCCCGCCGAAACGGGGTCTTCTTTGGTGCCGAAGGAGGGATTTGAACCCTCACGAGCGTACGCCCACTACGCCCTGAACGTAGCGCGTCTGCCAGTTCCGCCACTTCGGCAACATCTGGCTAGGCAGTATTTTATCCGAATTGGGTGTTTTGTCAACCTTTCGAAGGTGATGTCCCCGATATTTTAAGAATTGGTTTGTTTTCGTCCTACAGAATTCTCTGATATTTCATACAGGCGCATGCGCGGCAGACTTCACGGTAAAATCTGGTTATGACCAGCCACCTGCCCTCTGTTGAAAACAAACGCGCATATGTAAAAAATATGTTTTCACGAGTGGCGACTCGTTATGACCTGATGAATGTAATAATTTCGCTTGGGCAGGATGCTTTCTGGCGCAGGCGGGCTGTTGAGTTGTTGTCTCCACAACAGGGACAACTCTTACTGGATGTAGGCGCGGGTACCGGCGATCTATCGCGGCAAATAACCCGCACCGCTCCAGACTGCAGGATTATTGCCGCTGATTTGACATTGAGCATGATTCTCCAGGGTAAAGAGGCAAAGAGGATTTCAAACGTTGAATGGGTGGTCGCAGATGCCCAGGCATTACCCTTCAATCAAAACACATTCCAGGGAACCATCTCAGGTTATCTGTTGCGCAATGTCTGCGATGTGGACGCGGCATTGCGTGAACAGGTTCGCGTGATCCGACCAGGCTCACGACTGGTGATTCTGGATACAACGCCCCCTCAGAGAAACTTTCTGTACTCTTTTATCCGTTTCTATCTCCACACAATCATCCCGATAGTCGGTTGGTTGATAACAGGTGACCGCCAGGCATACGAGTACCTTCCAGAATCCACCCGTCAGCACCTGACCGCAGAAAAATTGGCCGAACGATGTATGGATGCCGGGTTATTTGAAATCAATTATGAAAAGTGGATGTTTGGCATCATGGCCATTCATTCTGGCACAAAAAAACCCACGACATAATCAAAAGAATAGGTACAGTGGAACCATCATTAAACCCAATTCCCATTGTCCTCGTTCATGTCATAATCGGGAAAATTTTCAACCACCGACAGGAATATCTCCACCAGTTCGGGATCGAACAATTTCCCCGAGTTTTCCCGAATATAGGCGCGGATTTTGTCCGGCTCCCAACCAGCACGGTATGGTCTGTCAGAGATCAACGCGTCCCACACATCCACAAGTGAAAAAATCCGGGCGGATAGTGGGATATCCTTGCCTTTTAACCCTCTCGGGTAACCGGAACCATCCCAACGTTCATGATGGCAGTATGGTACATCCAGCGATTCATGCAGATAAGGGATCATGGAGAGCAGATCATAAGCCATTACAGGATGCTGCTTCATAATCTTCCATTCTTCAGGTGTCAACGGGCCAGGTTTTAACAAAATACGGTCCGGAATTCCCATCTTGCCGATATCATGCAACAAAACTCCCCTGCGGAGGCTGGTCATTCGATCTTGAGGAAAACCGATCTTTTGGGCCAGGCGGCATGTCAGGTGCATCACTCGATCGCTATGCCCCTGGGTTTCTTCATCGCGAAGTTCAAGTGCTTTTGACCATCCAGCGATGGTGGCTTCATACGCTCGATTTAATTCGTTGTACGCATTTTCTTCATTGGCAATTAATGTCACATTTTCAACAGCCAGCGATGTCTGACCGGCCAGGGTGATGAAATAATCATTCCATTCTTTATCTTCTGGTATCGGATTTCGGGAAATAACCTGCATGTACCCGCTGATTTTCTTGTTTACCGTTAGTGGCAAAATAGCCTGATCCAATTCAGCCCCGGTAACCGGATCGATTTGTTTTATCAGGTTTAGTCTCAACAGATCATCGTGAGAGAATTTTGTAATATTTCCTTTTTTCAACGCTGAAATCTGTGTTTCCAGTAAATCTGCAACAAGCGGGGTCTCGGTTGTGTCAATTTTGGAATAACTGGCATACGCGGTATCACTTTTCGATAGGTGCGTAAGAATGATCGCTCCGTCCACCTGCAAACGATTTACGGCTATGGAGCAAATAAGCTGCAGTGTATCTTCCGGGGTTGACCTTTCCAATATAGAAGCATCAATGCTTCTAAGGCTCTCCAGTTTTTCCAGCTCATGGTTGATTCTTTCCAGGGATGCTTTTTGTTCAGTAATATCATGCGATAGAACACCTACCCGGAACTTATCATTTGTCCGTATGGGGAAAATTGTCTGCAGCAATATTCTATGTTTTCCGTCAAGTGCTTGAATGGATAACTCTTGTGGATCGTGGAAAAATTTTGATTCCCCCGTTTTCCGCATAGAATCTATTTCCGCCTCAAGTTCTTCCATGGATAACGATTGGTAGTTTTCCACCCCGATTTTTGGTAATAATTCCCAGATTGGAATCCCAATGGATTGAGATTCTGGCATACCGGTCATCAACCCGGTTGCATTATTCCACTCGATTACTTTTCCCTGTTCATCGAGAATAAGTAGTCCATCCTTCATCTGCTGTACTGTAGTCCGGAATTTTTCCTCCCGTTCAGACAGTTCGACCATGGAATTTCGTTGCTCGGTTATATCTCTGATTGATCCAACAAGGAACGGATGGTCTTCCGTAGATAGCCAGGTGGATAATTGCAGTAGATACCTTATTTCATTATTATTAAGAATGATCCGATATTCGGTCTTTGTTACTCTATTTTCTACACGTGGTTGCTTTTCTGTTTGTAATACGCGGGCGAAATCATCGGGGTGTATGTATCGGTGGTATTCATCAAAACCTGGTGGAGGGAGACCTTCATCCCGTTGAAATATCTGGTATACACCCTTTGACCAGAAGAATTCCAAACTTTCAAAATCTATCGAAAAATTGCCGTAATTCCCGATGGATTCGGCCTGCTCACTTAAAATCTGATTACGCAACAACTCCCGCTCTATAAATTTACGTTTCTGGATATCGCGAACCACCGCTATGATTACTTCGCGGCCGAACCAGATGCCTTTCTGCATAGCCGCTTCAACAAAAAATGGTTCATTTTTATCCAGCTTTAGCGCGCGAAGTTCCTTGACAAAGGACTCCCCGGTCATTATCCGCTTCCACAATGAAAGCATCCGGTCTTGATGATAGTCACCGGGATTGGAAATGATGCTTATTGGTTTTCCAATAATATCTTCCTTTTTGCAGCCAAACATTTCCTCAACGCGGTCATTGATCTCGAGAATTTCTCCGGTTTCTGTATGCACAAAAAGAGCATCGGAAATCGTGTTGAACACCGAGCGGAGATTTAATTCCGACTCCTGGAGATGTAATTGCATCTCCCCACGTTTGATGATCTCCTGTTCAAGTCTCAACCCCGTTATCCGAATTCTGTGCAGGGGGATCAATGTGATCAACAAAACCAAAAACGCGAATAGACAGGTAATGATCGTTGTCCGGGTGATTATGCCTGTCTCGCTTTCATAATACAGGCGCATGTAGATTCCGGTTCCGATTACACATTCCAGCTCTGGAACATCAATTATGTAAGAAAGTTTCTCTTCTTCAATTGACAGGTTTGGCGGCTTATAAAAATATGTGACAAAACCTTTTCCCTCCGGGGTATCCTTGATTTTTAGTATTTCCCGGATCAAGAACTTTCCATTAGCATCCTGCATATTCCATTGATCTGTATTTTCAAGCCAGGGTTGGTACGGTTGCACCAGGATAGCACCCTTGTAATTCACCATGAAAATATAGTTCTCACCATAGATATCTGTATAGATCAAATGGCGCAGTTTTTGGGCCACCATTATCTCTGCTTCGGCGGAAGACAACGTACCTTCCCGCAATCCATTCACTTCATCATTAATTGAATTACGGGCCAAATCAACGATTTGTACCAGACTGTCTTTAATGCGCTGAATTTCTTTATCTCTTGTAGTTTTTACCCAGATATTAGATCCCAGAACGATGACAACAAGAATTATGGCTGTGATCACCAGCGTCTGGATGATAGCATAGCGCAAATTTTTCTTTGATTCATCCACTTCCGGCATTTTATGCATTGAAAATAATCAGTCCATTCTGATATTGCATAGTGACATCCCTTAATGCAAGAAACGGACGAGCCTTCATTATGATAAAAATCGCCAAAGAAAATAATAGGTCCCGTTCCAATACGCCTAAATATTAAACGAATCGACGATACGCTACCATAAAATCTCTCTAAAAACAGTAATAAAAAAGACGTCCCATGCCCCGTAAACGGGGATGAGACGTCTCTTAATAGTGATATTCTTCGAGGTGGTAAATTAATCGGGTTCCAAAATTTCCAAATGCGCGCTGCCATTAATTTTGTTTCGCTGCTGAATAATCATTTCACCAGAGAAGATAATTAAGGCGAGCCAGATCAAGACAAAACCAATCAAACGGTGGAAGTCGAACGGTTCTTTGAAGAGCAGTGTTCCCAAAAGGAATTGAATGGTGGGAGTGATGTACTGCAAGATACCGATGGTTGACAGGTTGATACGCCGTGTGCCTGCCGAAAAAAGCAACAGGGGTACAGCCGTTACCACTCCACTGATTGCCAGTAACAGAGCGATTCCCCAGCCGGTATGACCAATGGAACCAACACCGCTCGCTTCCTGAATGCCAAGATAAGCCAGAGCAGGAAGAAAGATCATCCCGGTCTCAAGGGTTAAGCCGGGTAAAGAATCAAGAGGTGATAGTTTCTTGATAAGTCCGTAAAGCCCAAATGAAAAAGCCAGAATAAGTGAGATCCACGGAATGGCGCCAAATGTAACTGTCAGATAGATCACGCCAATGGCCGCCAGACCGACCGAAATCCATTGCCCAGTCCGCAATCGCTCTTTCAGGAAGATCACACCCAGTAAGACACTGACCATCGGATTGATGAAATAACCCAGGCTCGATTCAATAACATGCCCGGAATTCACGGCATATACATAGGTTCCCCAGTTGACAGCCAGTATGGCACCAGCAATGAAATAGCTGACCAGTATGCGCCGGTTGAGTGAAGCTTTCAATCGTGTGAATTGCTTAAATGCGATGATGAGAATTATAAGGAAGATGAAAGACCAAAAGAAACGATGTGCCAGAATTTGAAGCGGCGGCACGATACTGATCAATTTAAAATAAATCGGGAAAAATCCCCATAATAAATAAGCACTGAACGCGTAAAAAACACCCTTATTCATAGAAAACCTATCCATTTCCTGGCGAAAATACAGGTGAAAACCTGTTGGCTATTTGGGATTGACAGCCAATTGTAACATCCCGTATTCACTCTATCGCTTACCCAGGTAAAGTAGCGGTGGAATAAGGGGACAAGTCGTTCTATAATCAATTTACATATTGGCATTGCAATCTACCTTTTACTACCCACGTTTTTCGACTCAAATAACCTGGGAGGAAAGTAGCGATGAAAAATAAAAAAGATAACGCCAGTCAGTCGGAAAAGGCGCACGATTCAACACAAAGAGGGAAGAAGAAATCGGCAGCCGAAAAAACGAGAGAGATTAAAGAGAATTTTTCCGAAAAGCCCGACGAAAAGAAAACAATCAGGGAATTGACCAACAAAGAATATGAGAAAGAACTGGCCCGGTTACAAATTGAACTGGTTAAATTGCAGGAATGGGTCAAATTTAAAGGGCTTAAAGTTGTGGTGCTGTTTGAAGGCCGCGACGCTGCTGGCAAGGGCGGGACGATCAAGCGCATCACCGAATGCCTCAATCCGCGCATCTGCCGGGTGGTTGCCCTGGGTGTGCCCACGGAGAAGGAAAAGACACAGTGGTATTTCCAACGCTATGTGCCCCACCTGCCCGCCGCCGGTGAGATTGTGCTATTCGACCGCTCCTGGTATAACCGCGCCGGTGTGGAACATGTGATGGGTTTCTGCAACGAAACCGAGTACCAGGAATTCCTGCATTCCTGCCCGGAATTTGAGCGTCTTTTGATCCGCTCAGGGATCATCCTCATCAAATACTGGTTTTCAGTCAGTGATGAAGAACAGGAACACCGCTTCCTCGATCGCATCAAAGATCCCACCAAGCGGTGGAAGATCAGCCCGATGGACCTGGAGAGCCGCACTCGTTGGGTGGAATATTCGCGCGCCAAAGACCAGATGTTCCTTTATACTCACCTGCCCGAAAGTCCCTGGTGGGTGGTCAACTCTGATAACAAAGAACGCGCCCGGCTGAATTGTATTCACCACCTGTTAAGCATGATTAAATACGAAGACCTGACTCCACCGCCATTAGAGCTGCCTCCGCGGCAAAAGGACACCGGCTACGTGCGTCCGCCCATAAATTCACAGATGTTCGTACCGGAAGTCTACTAGGGCAACCCTGAATCCTTCCTACACCCTCCTTCACAAAGGAGGGCAAAACGCTTGCTATTGCACCCCTTGACCAGTGCCTTCCTGGTCAGATTCTTTTTTTGCACCCCATGACCAGGGCTTTCCCAATCAGAATCTTTTTTTTGCCCCCCTTGACCGGCGCTTTCCCGGTCAGAAGGGGGGAAAGGGGGGATTCAATCCCGGCCTGGTTCGTTTCCCGGCAGACCAGAATCCTCCCTGCACCCTCCTTCACAAAGGAGGGCAAAACGCTTGCTATTGCACCCCTTGACCAGTG
>CAYQUX010000001.1:216450-312142 GCA_964420995.1 uncultured Leptolinea sp.
GGGGGGATTCAATCCCGGCCTGGTTCGTTTCCCGGCAGACCAGAATCCTCCCTGCGCCCTCCTTCACAAAGGAGGGCAAAACGCTTGCCATTGCACCCCATGACCAGTGTTTTCCCAGTCAAAACCTTTTTTTACCCCCCTTGACCGGCGCTTTTCCGGTCAGAAGGGGGGAAGGGGGGATTCAATCCCGGCAAATACACATCTTTGAACCATAATACATCGCCTGAGCGCGCAGACTGCCACCAGGCTGCCGGTCATGTCAATCAATACATCCATTACCGCTGGGTGTCGTCCGGGCACAAATGTCTGGTGAATCTCGTCACTAATGGAATACAGGAGCGAGAAGGTCAGCACAAGCAATAGCGACTTCCGATCCAAATTGCCCATACCACGGGTGAATGCCAGAGCCAGCAGGAAGTAACCCACCATATGCCCGCCCTTCTTGGCCACGAAATCCAACCAGCCAAAGGTGGGTAGATCATAATCTGGCGTGGCACTGATCAGGAATATTAAGGTAATAAGCAGAATGGCGGGAAACCAGCGTAGCAATAGCGATCTTGAACGGTCAAGCATGGGAATTCTTATTCTTCCAGGAAAGCTTTAGCCGGACCAGACGGCGTGAGCTGACTGCGCATGTCCTCTTCCATGTTGATCAGATCACGGGAGAAGAATGCAGCCAGACAGATCAATGTTGATAAGACCCCGCACAAAACGAATGCTTTCTGGACTCCAACCCATTCAGCCAGCGGGCCGGTGAATGCCAGTCCAATCGGTCCGGCCAGTCCGGTGAGTACATTGAGCAGGGAAAAAATCCGGCCCTGTATTTCGTTCGGGATGACGCTTTGCAGAAGGGCCATCATGGGCGCGTTCCCCATGGAGTACGTAGCGCCGCTGATGAACCACCAGGCGACTGCCAACCAGAACATATTGGATGGCGCCAATCCAGTTAGCGCAATGGTGCCGCAGGAAAGACTGTAGCCAGCCAGTGTGGCGATTGTTTTCTTTTTCGACAGCGGGCGTACGGTGACGAGCAGACCACCCAGGATCATTCCCACACCCGACAAACCTTCCATCACCGCCACATCGTTTACATCACCGGCAAAATATTGAGTGATCAGAAGCGGAGATAGTGAAAAACAGGGCAATAAAGCCATAACTACCAGGGCGGTCACTGCAGAAAGTGCAACCAGTCCGCGCCGGTGCAAAATATACACCGCACCCTGTCGGATATCCGAAACGATTGAGCCTACGGACACCACATCGACACGCCTCGGTTGAGGAATATGGATGAAGAATAGCGGAGTGATCCCCAGCAAGGCTGTGAACACATCGATCATCAATGCATTCTGAATGGGGAATACGGCCAGTGCCAGCGCGCCCAATGGGGCAGCGGCAATGGTCATGATTCCTTCCAGCGCCTGGTTCATCCCGGCAACACGTTCCAGCCAGTGTTTGGGTACCAGGTTCGGAACACTTGAAGTGGCGGCGGGACGCTGAAAGGCTTGCATGGTTGAGCGAATGAAAGTCAGCACATACACATGCCATACCTCGATTGTCCCCGCTGTGTAAAGACTGACAATTACCAGGATGCAGACTGCCGTCACCGCGTCTGAAACGATCATGATCAGACGGCGGCTAAACCGGTCAGCGACTGCCCCGCCCAGCGGACTGAACAGGGCAGCCGGCAGCAAGGCGGCGATGCTGAAAGTGGCGAGGTCGCTGGCCGAACCGGTTGTCTTTGTTATCCACCAGATTAAAACGAACTGGGTGAGCGCGCTGCCAACCAGTGAGATCGCCTGACCAAACCAGAAGACAAAAAACCGTTGCTTCCAGTTCGGGTGAAAATCAAAATGGGAAGAGGATGAGGTTGTTGTCATTTGACAGCTAATTTAATGCCATTAATAAAGCAATTAAAATAATAAATACAAAATACACAGAAGGATTTTATCATCTCGAACTTGATGATTGATACCAAGATTTCACCCCGGTAGAGCATCCGCATTTTGAAGGGTGAAAAAAGCGCCAGTTCCAAAAGTGACGAAAACACAAAAGTCTATAATATTCATTGACTGTGATAATTACATCCATAAAATTACCAGTGTTGCGAATTGAAAGGTGTATGGAAAAAGGATGATGGACTGGCATTTACTTTCAAAAGAAGAAGCCCTCGAAAAAATAAAATCAAACGGAATAACAGGACTAAGCAGCAGCGAAGCGGCTGACCGTTTGGCAAGTTATGGCCCGAATGAACTGATGGAACGCGGAGGACGAACCCCTTTACAGATACTCTGGGAACAAATCACGGCTGTTATGGTTTTGATCCTGGTCTCAGCGGCGGTTGTCGCCGCCATATTGGGTGACACCAAGAACGCGGTTGCCATTTTGGCAATCATCATCTTATATGCTTCGCTGGGTTTCATTCAGGAGTATCGTGCTGAGAAAGCCATCGCTTCTCTTAAACGCCTGGCTGTTCCCAATGTTCGTGTACTTCGTGACGGTAAGCTAATGGAAACATCTGCCCGCCTACTGGTGCCGGGTGATATTTTAAAAATTGAAACCGGGAATGTGATCCCTGCTGATGCCCGTATACTCGAGTCAATCAATTTACGGGTGCAGGAATCTGCATTAACCGGAGAATCTGAAGCTGTCGAGAAACGGGTCGATGCGGTTTCCGGTGCAGATCTGGCTCTAGGAGATCGGCGTAATATGGCCTACATGGGTACAGTAGTAACCCAGGGACGCGGATCGGCTCTCGTGGTTGCCAGTGGTATGAAGACAGAATTGGGCAAAATCGCGGATCTGCTTCAAAAGAAAGGCCATGAACAAACTTTACTTCAGCGCCGATTGGACAGGCTGGGCAAGGTTCTGGCAATTGTGGGGCTGGTGATTGCCAGTTTCGTGTTTGCCCTGGGTTTGTGGCAAGGTGATGATATCAAGCATATGTTGCTGACTGCCGTTTCTGTGGCGGTGGCCATTGTCCCCGAAGGATTGCCGGCTGTTGTAACAATCACATTGGCGTTGGGGGCGCAGCGTATGCTGCGGCGCAATGCATTAATCCGTACTTTGCCGGCGGTAGAAACGCTTGGCTCTGTAACTGTGATCTGTTCGGATAAAACCGGTACTCTTACAGAAAACAGGATGACGGTTATGGTACTGGATGTGGTTGACCACGTGCTCGACCTGACAGAGGTAGCTAAAGGCAACACCATTCTCACCGAACGCGCCTCCGGGAAACCAATAACAACCCCTTTATCACTTCTTGTTGCTGGCGGTGCGTTATGCAACGACGCCCAATTGATCAGTGATAGTGGCGACCATTATCATACAGTTGGCGACCCGACAGAAGGCGCGATGGTTGCCGCCGCAGCCCGGCTTGGATACTGGAAAGGTGATCTTGACATCGCATTTCCACGGGTAGCGGAACTTCCTTTTGATTCTGACCGCAAACGTATGACCACCTTTCATACGATCACCGGACAGGTAAAAGAGATCCTTAATGAAGAGACCTGGGATGAAGGACACGTGATCGCTTTCACCAAAGGGAGCGTGGATGGCTTGCTGGAATGCTCGACGCATGTTTGGATGAATGGTCAAATTGTGGGAATGGATGGCAACTGGCGGCAGCGAATAGAAACAGCCAATAACCGTCTGGCAAATAAAGGCATGCGCGTTTTAGGTGTGGCTTTCCGTGAGTTTGAAAAACAACCCGTGAATATTTCACTGGAAGACGAAACCGGGCTGGTTTTTGTAGGACTGTTTGGTATGATCGATCCTCCCCGCCCCGAGGTACGTCAGGCCGTTGAAATGACCCGGAACGCCGGCATCCGCACTGTAATGATTACCGGGGACCATCCGATCACGGCGGCTGAGATCGCCCGCCAGTTGGGCATTTTGGATGACGGAAAAGTACTCATCGGCTCCGATGTGGAAAAGATGAGCATGGAAGAATTGAAAGCCGCGGCAGAATCGGTTCGCGTATATGCGCGCGTTTCGCCCGAACATAAGTTAAAAATCGTGCAAGCCTTACAGGAAAACGGTCATATCGTTTCGATGACCGGTGACGGTGTTAACGACGCCCCGGCACTTCGTAAGGCAGACATCGGTGTTGCCATGGGGATAACCGGAACAGATGTTTCCAAAGAAGCCGCCGACCTGGTGCTGCTGGATGATAATTTTTCCACGATCGTTGCAGCGGTACAAGAAGGCCGCACGATCTATGACAACATTCGTAAATTTGTACGCTTCTCAGTGGCGGGAAACTTTGGCAAAGTAATGGTGATGGTTCTCGCGCCATTCCTTGGAAAACCCATCCCGCTGCTACCCATGCAGCTCCTGTGGCTGAATCTGCTCACCGACGGTCTGTTGGGGCTGGGTCTGGGGGTTGAATCACCTGAAGCAGGCACCATGAACCGCCAACCCTACTCGCCCAGAGAAGGTGTGTTCAGCCGCGGTGCAGCCCGTCAAACGATCTGGACTGGCTTATTGATCGGCGGGTTGGCATTGGGAATTGGTGCGTGGTATTACTTTGGCGGACGAGAGAACTGGCAAACCATGGTTTTCACATCTCTGGCCTTTGCCCAGATCGGACAGGCGTTGGCGGGACGTTCAAGCCAGGATTCCCTGTTCCGCACCGGTCTTCGATCCAATCCTTTAATGCTCGGTATGGCAGTGCTGGTTTCCCTGTTGCAACTCTCCGTGGTGTATCTACCCCCGTTACAGGATTTCTTTTCCACACAACCACTGTTATTCTTTGACCTGCTTATTGCAATAAGTTGTGGGCTGATCTTACTTTTTGCTATAGAAATGGAAAAATTCCTTTCCAAACCAAAGGTTACCAAGTTACGCTAAAAGCCATTTCACAAACCTCACCACCTTCATATTTTTTAGATTCCATTTTGCAGAGGTTTTCGAGAAGTTTTAATTTTTTTTCCAAAATTAATTTGGAAATTGACAGAAAGCCTTTACCAGAATAACGACGAATTAAGTACTGGAATCAAAAGGCCGGTCTTTCAACCGGTCTCTGTGAGCGCGAAGGGGCTCGAATTCTTAACCAGTATGCCAACAGAGTCGGTGCTGGAATCAAAAGACCGATCTTGCGACCGGTCTATGTGAGCGCGAAGGGGCTCGAACCTTTTACCAGTATGCCGACGAAGTAGGTGCTGGTATCAAAAAATCCATCTATTCAGATGGATTTTTTTCGAGTGAGCGCGAAGGGGCTCGAACCCTTAACCAATGGCTTAAAAGGCCACTGCTCTACCATTGAGCTACGCGCCCAACCAACAGGGCACTATTCTATCACGCACTTTTCTGCCCGTCAACAAAACCGGGTGACCAGTTTCAAATGATATAATTCCAATCGGCCTCTCACGGCCAACTACACATTACAGGAAAACCAGCAATGACCAAAAAAGGACGTGTTTTTTCCGGCGCCCGCCCTACCGGACGCCAGCATTTGGGCAATTACCTCGGCGCCATCAAGAACTATGTGGCTATGCAGGATGACTTCGATTGCGTGTACTGTATCGTGGACGTGCATGCCCTCACCACCATGGAGACCACCCTCGAGCTCAAACAGAATACCTATGACATGGCGCTCGACTGGCTGGCCGCCGGCATTCGCCCGGAAGAAAGCATCGTCTTCATTCAATCGCACGTGCCGCAGGTTATGGAACTTCACACCTACCTGTCGATGGTCACTCCCCTTGGCAAACTGACCGACCTGCCAACCTTCAAGGAAAAAGTCCGCGACAACCCCAACAATGTCAATTACGGCCTGGTAGGATACCCCGTGCTTATGTCTGCCGACATCCTTTTATACAAAACGAATTTTGTGCCGGTGGGCATTGACCAGGCGCCCCACCTCGAATTCGCCCGCGAATGTGTGCGCTCGTTCAACTACCGCTACAACACCAAAGCACTGATCGAACCGCAGATGAAAGCCACGGAATTTCCCAAAGTGCTGGGTATTGACGGCGTGCAGAAGATGGGCAAGAGCCTCAACAATCACATCGAACTGGCCGGCACTCCTGAAGAAACCACCGCGCGTGTGATGACCATGGTCACCGACCCGCAGCGCCAGCGCCGCACCGATCCGGGCAACCCGGATGTTTGCAACGTTTTCTCATTACATAAGATGTTCACTCCGGCGGATGACGTGGCCACCATCAACGAGGAATGCCGGAAAGCCGGCATCGGCTGCGTGGATTGCAAAAAGAAACTGGCCGCCAACCTGAACACCCACCTGGAACCCTTCCGCGCCCGCCGCGTCGACCTGGATCGCAACCCGGCTCACATCTGGGAGATCCTGGATGACGGCGCCAAACGCGCCGGCGAGATCGCCGAAACGACCATGGTTGAAGTTCGTTCGGCCATCGGCCTGCCCTGATCCATGCGCGCCGTTCTGCAGCGGGTCAAACACGGCCGGGTAACCATTGAAGGGAATATCACCGCTGATATTCAGCAGGGACTGGTGATCCTTCTGGGCATCGGCCCTACGGACACACCGGAAAACCTGCAAGCTGCGGCAAAGAAGATCGCCCTGATGCGTATCTTTGAAGATGACCAGCACAAGATGAACCGCTCCATTCTGGACGTCGGCGGCTCGGCGGTGGTCGTATCGCAATTCACACTCTACGCTGACACCCGCAAGGGCAACCGGCCATCTTTCACCGACGCCGCCCCACCCGCGCAAGCCAGCGCGTTGGTGGATCAGTTCGTGCAATTCCTTCGCGACCAGGGAATACCCACCCAGACAGGCGTCTTTGGCGCCGATATGCTGGTGGATATCAGCAATGATGGCCCGGTGACCATCATCCTGAGGGATGATTAATTTCCTGTAGTAACGTCCTCTGGAATATTTTCATTCCAGCAAAGATAATCCATCTGTACCGCCGCCGCCCCGCATTGCAGGGCGGTTTTCGCGTCCTGCCGGTTGCAGATGCCGCCCAGAATGATGGGGATATCCATCTGCTTCAAATTAATCAAGCCTTCCAGCAGCAATGGGAAAAGTCCCGGCCCGTGCAGCCGCCCGTGTATTAGCTTGCGTGTATTGCCTGCGGGCAGGCTGCCGCGCGGCGTTCCCAGGGTTACCGCCGCCACTTCATCCGGCAGGTTCCGGAATAGTGCCAGGTCTTCACCATGTGAGATATGCAACACCAGCGGGAGCTCTCCACGAGCGGCGCGTATCAGTTGCAGCATCCAATCCCGTGGACAGGCAGGGGGCAGCCCCAGTTCAATAGCCGCCACGCCTTCCAGTTCTTCACAATCCCGTACTACTTGCTCCAGTTCGCCAGTATCTTGACTGAAAACATGTACCCAAACCGGTACAGTGGCTTGCGCCCAGTGTTCCGCGTACACGCTCCGGATGGAATTCCACCCCGCATTGGGCAGACCGGTATGCAACAGGAACCCGCCTGGAAATGGGATCAGATTTCGGTCCGTCGAAGGAACACGCGCGCGCGCGCATACCGGGTTGGTCACAAATATGCTCTTTTCAGGAACACCGGAAGATGTGGGAGAATACCCCAACGTGCCGGCCTGGTTCATCCAACGGGAGGAAAGATCAAGGGGGACGCGGTTGGTGTCTGTCATTTACAAGTCCAGTTCTTCCAGTGAAAACACCGGCCCATCGGTGCAGGCATGTTTCCAACCCCGGCGGGTTTTAATCGCGCACACCCCGCACTCTGCTGTTCCCAGACAGGCCATGGGAGAATCCACCAACACCTGGGTTACCTTATTTTGCGATTGGCGGCTTCCCGAATTGATCATTTCACGCCAGTCCCGCAGGGCGGTGATATGCGTATCACCGATGATGTAATCCGCCCAGCCGACGGCATCCGCCAGTTCGTCGCGGGAAAGCATCTCGATTTCCGGAGGAATTCCACCGGGAGGGTTAGGGCAAAACAATGCCGCTTCACCTCCATTTGCCAGCATATTTCCGGCTACCGGCAGCAGCCGGTGTGGGTGTGCTGTCCCCGAAACCATCAACAGCCTTCGGGCTGATGAGGGATTCGCGAAACCTTTTCCAAGCGGGAACCGTATGTTTAATAGTTCATCCGGCTGCCAGCCGCAGGCCTCGCCGTTTGGAGCGGCATAGGCATCCCCCCGCATTCCCACCGGAAACAGATGATGAAAAAGAATGTCTTTTTCCCCCCGAACTGCCAAAAACTGACCCGCCCGGGTTCGCGGTGAGAGCGTGTCAGCGAATTGATAGCAGGTGATTGAATCCGCCAGGAATATTCGGTTGAACAAACCCTGTATGGTTTTCATCTCTGCGACTATATCACATGTATAATTTTTGTACGCAAATAAAAAAAGGAGTGAGAATGGATATCGCGACATTGGTTGGTTTAATCAGCGGCGGAGCCTGGCTGCTGGCCGTCGTATTCGTTGTTTTCATGGTTTTACAGGCCTCTCGTGGAAAACCGATCCCCAGGGGTGGTTTGATCCTGTTAATCATCGCATTGGTGGCCATTGCCCTGTCAACCATCAGCGCGGGTCTGGTCTTCATCGACCCGGATAAACGCGGCGTGGTCATTTCCGCCGTGGCTCCCAAAGGCTATCGTGAACAGGCGCTGGAACCTGGCCTACACTGGATCATCCCCTTTGCCGAGTCGGTGGTGCAATACCCCATCAGCCGGCAAACGTATACCATGAGCATCGCTCCTCAAGAAGGTTCAATTCAGGGAGATGACTCTATCACTGCCCGTACCTCAGATGGGCAGGAGATCTACGTGGATGCGTCTGTGATTTACGCCATTGACCCGAATCAGGTGGTAAGGGTGCATATCATGTGGAAGAACCGCTATGGAGATGATCTGGTGCGGGCGCAGGCCCGCGGAGTAATCAGGGATGTGGTATCGCAGTATCGGGTTGAAGAGGTCGTAACCTCCAATCGCTTTGAAATGGCGGATAAACTACGCACGACAATGTTAACTAAATTAAATGAAAACGGCCTGACTCTGGTGGATTTCATACTCCGAAATATCACCTTCTCACCGGAATATGCCGCATCGGTTGAACAGAAACAGATCGCCGAACAGACCGCGCAACAGGCCAAGTTTGTGGTCGAGCAGAGACGCCAGGAAGCGGAACAGGCCCGGCAGACAGCCCAGGGCGCGGCGGATGCTTCTGTCATTCGCGCGAAAGGTGAAGCCGAAGCACGCGTGATTGAGGCGCAGGCGGAAGCCCAATCATTGAAACTGATCGCTGAAGCACTTCAGACAAATCCAAACCTGTTGAGCTATCAGTACATCACCAAACTGTCACCCTCTGTGCAGACAATGCTGCTGCCCAGCAACACACCCTTTGTGTTCCAGCTGCCCGATTTGACCGGGCAAACCACTACACCCTAGACAATTTATGGATCTTTTCGGACAGGCGCTGGAAAACCGCATGAAGAGCGAAGCCCCGCTGGCAGAGCGTATGCGGCCGCGCACCATGGATGAATTTGTCGGCCAGGAGCATATCACGGCTCCTGGCCGGCTTTTGCGCCGCGCCATCGAAGCAGACCGCCTGTTTTCTTCCATTCTTCTCTACGGCCCTCCCGGCACAGGCAAAACAACCCTGGCGCGCATCGTGGCCAACCACACCAAAGCCTACTTTGAAAATATTTCCGCCGTACTGGCCGGTGTGCCGGAATTACGCAGGGTGATTGAAGCATCAGAAGATCGCCGCAAACATCACAATCAGCGTACGTTGCTGTTTGTGGATGAAGTTCACCGCTGGAACAAAGCCCAACAGGATGCCCTGCTTCCGCATGTCGAGCGCGGTCTGATCACCCTGATTGGGGCGACCACACAGAACCCGTATTTCGAAGTCATCCCGGCGCTGGTATCGCGCTCACGCATTTTTGAACTGGAGCCGTTGAGAAATGTGGACCTTCTGAAGATACTGGATGGCGCGTTGCTGGATGCGGATCGCGGTTATGGCCGTTTATCGGTCAAGATCGAAGAAGAAGCCCGGGCTCATCTGGTGGATATGGCCAACCATGACGCGCGCAATCTGCTTAACGCGCTGGAACTGGCCGTAGAGACCACCCACCCCGACCCCTCGGGAACCATTCAAATCACCCTGGATATCGCCCAGGAATCCATTCAAAAGCGCGCCCTGGCATATGACAAAAAAGGCGATTCGCACTACGACACGATATCGGCATTTATAAAATCAGTGCGCGGTTCCGACCCGGATGCCGCCCTATACTGGCTGACGAAAATGCTGGCTGCCGGTGAAGATCCCCGTTTCATATTGCGGCGGCTGGTGGTGCTGGCCAGTGAGGATATCGGACTGGCTGACCCGCAGGGGTTGGTAGTCGCGGCTTCAGCGGTGACGGCTTTTGAATTCATTGGCATGCCCGAAGGGGTATACCCGATCACCGAAGCCACCCTGTACCTGGCTACTGCGCCAAAGAGCAATTCAGCCAAAGCCGTCTACGAAGCGCAGGATCTGATCCGTCGTGAGGGCATGGGCGCCGTCCCGATTCACCTGATGGATGCCAGCCGCGACGCAGCCGGATTCGGGCATGGAAAAGGGTACAGATACCCACATGATTATCCGGGACATTATACACCGCAGCAATACCTGCCTGAATCAATGAATGGCCGGCGTTTCTATGAACCATCCGACCAGGGATACGAACAGGAGATATCCTCCCGGTTGGAAATATGGCGCGGGCAAATTGAGCAGGCGAGGATGCAAGTGGAAAAGAAGGGGAAAAGCTGATGCCCATCCTGATCCTCGCACGCCATGGTGAGACGGACGTTATCGGCAAGAAATTGACCGGCCGTATCACGGGTATTCATCTTAACGCGAACGGCCGCACACAGGCGGCTGCCATCGCGGAAAAACTAAAAGATACCCGGATTGGTGCCATTTTCAGCAGCCCCATGGAAAGGGCCGTTGAGACCGCCCGTCCACTTTCCGAAATTACCGGCATTCCCATCAGTCCGCACAGCGGCCTCACCGAGATCAACTTTGGCGCCTGGCAGGGCAAACCGTACAAACAACTGCAGAAGCTGAAACTCTGGCAGACAGTTCATAGCAGACCGTCATCCGTCACATTTCCCGCGGGGGAATCATTTATCGCGGCTCAACAAAGAATCGTGGCCAGCCTGGAGGAAATCGCGTCAGCCATGGGCGAAAAGGACGCGGCCATCTGTTTCTCGCATTGTGATCCCATCCGGCTGGCACTGGCCTATTTCCTCAACATGGCGCTGGATGATTTCCAGCGTCTATCGATTGATCCGGGTTCATTGTCCGTCGTCATGTTTTTAGACGGCAAAACACATCTGGGGCAGATTAACTATCCCGTCGACTCATCTGCCACGCTACATTACCTTACCGGTATTAACAAACCGGACGTGGATGGCCAAACGGATTGACCGGCTTATCCGGTGGATCAATCAGCCGGAAGATTGAAATAGTTGTAAATCGCCTTGGAGAGCTGGGCGTACATGATGTTCACGGGATCAAACACCACCTGGATGGGATGGTACAGATACACAGTGATCACATAGTTCCCGCCGGGTGAGTAGACAATACCGGCATCCTGCATAATATGGATGACGCCGTCCGTGGTATCGGTTACCCAACCGTGTTTGTGCGCGAATTGTGTCCCTTCGGGTAATCCGGCTTCAAGTAACACACCGATCTTGTTTTTTGCCATGTAGGCAATCATCTGCCGGCATTCATTCTGGCTGATTTCTCCAGGATAAACAGCCGCGAAGGTTCCACCACCGCTATTCGCGCATGTGTAAACATCACTGAGCAGAAGCCCCATTTCCATCGGGGTGGTCTGGTTATATTGATCCGGATTGGTATTGACGTCCGTGCGTGAATTGGACGGAGTGACAAATCGCTTCAACAGGGGAGCTCCCTGGTAAAAATATCCGCCGAGAAATGTATTTTGCAGACCAAGCGCCATCATGTCCTGGCTGACCACCAGCGGGCCTGCGTTGGCATCCAGGACTTCAGACATCAATCGATCCGCCGGAGGATTATCCGACCGGTCGATCATCAGGGTAATCAGGTCACTGATATTGGCCGGCAGGGGCTCTTTGGCGCGTTTAAATACCGACACCATGATGGGAATCTTCATGGTGCTGGCAGCCGTAAAAGCCACATCTGATTTTATGATTTCGTTGTTATCGACCGCAAAGTGCAATTCCTGGTTGGTCTTCAGGTCTTGCAGGTAAACTTCCGCCAGGCCGTTGAAACTTTCCGAAATGATCTGCTGCAACAGGATCTGCAGATTCTGGAAGGAAGGCCGCGGGGGTGAAACCTTTTTCAATGACAGGTTTACAACGCGGCTTCCGGGAGATTTTAACGCGTCCGAAATCAGCACCACCGCCCGATCCACATCAAGGGTCATACCCGCGGTTCCCCCGCTGAAGTTGGTGCTTCCTGCCACAGGAATGGCCGCTGAGGGCGGCGAATCAAAGCGGGTGGCAACTTCATCCCTCAAATAACCGCGCAGACGATCTTCCGCCAGCTGTGAACTGAGGGGAACATCCGCCGTGGATGGCTGTTGATTCCATAGGTATTCCCAGAAACCCGTCCAAAATGGCTGGTTAACCCGCTGCAAGTCTGCCGCCGAGAGCATGTTCTCGAGGTCAAGTTCAAACCCGACGACAGCCGGTTTAACCTGAATGACCGCTTCGTTATAGCGCAGTTCAATGGGCACACCATACGCCTGAACCAGGCGTTCGGCGGATTTCTGCCTGTCCATACCGCCAACGGGTACCCCGGCGATACGCATACCCGGCGGGAAACTGCCGCGAATACGGCTGTAGCCGATCAAGTTATAAACGGTCAACAACGCGGCAATAAAAATCAACGCCAGAGAAATCCAGCGCAGGAATGACAACGATTGTTTTGATTTCATACATCCTCTGCCACGATTCTACCAGAAATGGATATCCTTCCACGAAGCGGAAGTCAATCCATGTAAGTAAAGTTGTTTGTTACCTGTGTTTCTTATAAAATAGAATACACATGTAAGAATAAGAAACTTGGAAGTACACGGATGAAAAAAATCCATCTAGATGTCGGTATTCAGACAGCCCTGACATATTTGATTTTTGGTTGTCTATGGATACTTTTATCCGATCAAATTCTGGAAATGTTCGTTCATAACACAGCGGATATGACCCGCATTCAGAGCTATAAAGGCTGGGCGTATGTAACCGCGAGTGCCATTCTAATCTATGGCCTTTTAAAACGATACCTCGTCTTACAAAAGAGATACCAGGATCAACTGGATAAAAGCGAAGAGCGGCTTCGATTGGCGGTAAAAGCGGCCAACCAGGGCATCTTTGACGCGAATTTGCAGACCGGAGAAATTATTGTAAATGATAACTACGCGCAATTGCTTGGATATGATCCGATTTCATTCCGGGAAAGCGTCTCATCCTGGATGGACCGCATGCACCCTGAAGACAGGGAGAGAATTGATAAGGAATTTCTGAAGTACAGTTCAGGGTTTAGCAATGAATATCAGGCAGAATTCCGCCAGAAGACATCCTCTTCTGATTGGATCTGGATTCTTTCCATCGGAAAAATTGTTGAATACAGTCCCAACGGACAACCTTCCCGCATGCTGGGGACATTTACAGATATTACCGAAAAAAAGAACGAGGAGTTAATCAAAAATCAATTACTCGAAGATGCACAACGCCGCCTGAAACGCATTGCCGCACTCCATGAGATTGATAAAGAGATCAGTTCAAACTCGAACCTTAAAACCACGCTTGATAAGATCGTTGTTAATGTACGCGAAAGTCTGAATGTGGACGCGGTCGATATCTTGCTGTTTGAAGAAGAGGAAGAGGTTTTCAAATACGCTGACAGCATCGGGTTCAATTCCGATCGTATCCTGAACGCATGCGTGAAAATGGGAGATAGTTTTGCCGGAATCGCGGCACAAAATGGAGAATTACTCCATATTCATGACCTGCGGAGCGATTCGATTGATGAAGCCTTTGCCTCCCTTTTAAAGCAGGAAAGAATCGTCAATTACCTGGGTATTCCGCTATCCGCCAAAGGGATTCTGGTGGGAGTTCTGGAATTATTCACCCGCAACGATATTCAACCTGATGAAGAGTGGTTGGGATTCTTCGAAACATTAGCCGGACAGGCGGCGTTGGCCATTGAAAATGCCCGCTTGATCCAGGGTCTTGAAAATGTCAACAATGACATAAGAAGGGTAAACCTTGAACTTGTCACGGCAAACCAGAATCTCACATCCGCGTATGATGCCACCATTGAAAGTCTGGCCATGGCGCTTAACCTTCGCGACTACGAAACCGAAGAACATTCCCGCCGCGTAACCACGATCACGATGGAACTGGCTCAAATTATGGGATTCTCCCCCTCGGAAATGGTCAACATACGCCGGGGCACGCTGTTGCATGACATTGGCAAACTGGGTGTACCCGATACCATTTTACGCAAGCCAGGCATCTTGACCGAGGAAGAACGTCAGATCATGCAGCAACATCCCACCTTTTCCTATAACCTGCTTAAATCCATCGATTACCTGAGACCCGCTCTGGATATCCCACATTTGCACCATGAAAAATGGGATGGAACCGGTTATCCGCACGGTATGGCAGGCGAATCAATTCCCATGTCCGCACGATTGTTTGCCATTGTGGATGTATATGATGCACTGACCAGCGACCGGCCATACCGAAAAGCCTGGACCAAGGAAGAAACAAAAACCTATATTCAGGAACAAAGCGGAAAACATTTTGACCCGCATGTGGTGGAGGTTTTTCTATCATTCATTGAAACACACCCGGATTACTAATTGGTCTCCGGCGGCTAATTGACACACCCTGATTGCATGGGTATACTTAACCGGTTTTATTCTGGAAGACCGGAATGCAACTGAACTATTCCCTGGACAAACCGGGTTGGAGGACAATTTGAAGAAAGCGTTAATCACCGGCATTACCGGCCAGGATGGGTCATATCTGGCAGAACTTCTTCTTAGCAAAGGGTACGAAGTACACGGTATTATCCGCCGGGCAAGCACATTCAATACACGACGTATTGATCATGTGTATCATGATCCCCATAATAATGGTGAGAAAGTACACCTGCATCTACATTACGGAGACGTATCCACGGGCGATACCTTGCTCGATGTGATCTACAACATCCGTCCGGAAGAGATCTATCATCTCGCCGCGCAGAGTCATGTGCGTGTCAGTTTCGATATGCCGGAATATACCGGTGATGTCACCGGGTTGGGTACAATCCGCATCCTTGAAGCCATTCGAAAGAGCGGCACAAACGCCCATTTTTACCAGGCATCATCAAGCGAGATGTTCGGCGGCGCTAAACCCCCGCAGAATGAAGGCACGCCCTTTGAGCCCCGCAGCCCATACGCCGCCGCCAAGGTTTACGCCTACTGGGTTACCCGGAATTATCGGGAAGGGTATAACATGTTTGCCACAAACGGGATCCTGTTCAATCATGAGTCCCCCCGTCGCGGTGAGACTTTCGTGACCCGCAAGATCACCCGGGCCGTCGCGGCGATAAAAGCCGGCAAACAGGAACACCTCTACCTGGGCAACCTGGATTCCAAACGGGACTGGGGTTACGCGCCTGAATACGTGGAAGCCATGTGGATGATCCTGCAGCAGGAAAAAGCCAATGATTACGTCATCGGTACCGGTGAAGCCCATACCGTCCGTGAGTTTTTAGACGAAGCTTTTGGTTATGTCGATCTCGACTGGAACGACTATGTCAAAATCGACCCGCGCTACTTCCGCCCGACCGAAGTGGATTACCTGCTGGCGGATGCCGGTCGTTCGCGAAATGTGCTGAAATGGGAACCGCGCATCCACTTTAAAGAATTGGTACGCATTATGATGGACGCGGATCTTGAATTAATGGGATTGACGCCACCCGGTGAAGGAAAACGGTTGCTGTCTGAACGCTTTAGCGGTTGGCACCGCTGGGAATCCCAGGTTGTATCCATGGAACGATAAGATAAAAAAAACTCTCCTCAAAGGAGAGTTTTTTTTGGCATTTTAGCGCTTTAAGATTTTTTGCAAAGCCTTGATCTCGCCATCTCCCAGACCGGCTTTTTGCAGGGATTGAATATCACCATCCGCGATTGCCTGACCGATTAATGAATACCGCAGATCCTTGAGGTCCTGTTCCACCGGTGACGCGATTTTCTCGTCCCCGGTGATCTTTCCATCCGCCATGCGCACCACCCGGCGGGTTTGTGCGGCCACCTCATGGTCATGCGTGACCAGAATAAAGGTCGTTCCCTGGCTTTCATTTAATTCCCTGAGCAATTTGATCAACTCATGGCCGTTGACTGAATCCAGGTTGCCGGTAGGTTCATCTGCCAATATCAGAGAAGGCCGGTTCGCCAGCGCCCGCGCGATGGCCACCCGCTGGCGTTGTCCGCCAGAAAGCTGGCCGGGCAGGTGCTCCAGCCGGTGAGACATACCCACCATTTCCAGCAGCTCTCTGGCTCTTTCGCGGCGCTCTTTTGGTGAACTATACTGCAGCATGGGTATTTCCACATTTTCCTGTGAAGTCAACGTGGGCAGCAGGTTATGCAGTTGAAAAATGAAACCCACCTTCTTCCCGCGGAATGCATCAACGTCCTTGATCTTTGAGAGGTCATCCCCATCGATCAGGATTTGACCCGACGTGGGTTTATCCAGCGCGCCCAGAACATTCAGCAGGGTGGACTTGCCACTCCCGCTGGGACCCATTACTGCCACAAATTCGCCGGGAGCGATCTTCAAATTCACATTATCCAGGGCCCGTACTTCGTCGCCGTTACCGTAGATGCGGCACAGGTCTCGGGTTTCCACCGTCCAGGTCATTCTTCCACCTTGATATCCACAAACGCGGTCATACCCCAACGCAGCTTTTCAGGTCTATCCTGCATGGATATGGTTGCCGTGTAATTCACACCAGAACCTTCCGATGATCGCGCGGCGATACGTTCAACCACACCCTGGATTTTGGTATCCGGGAGAGCGTCAAAAGTGATCTCCACCGGAGCGCCCTCTTTAATCCGGGCGACATCGATCTCATTCAGGTCAGTGGTATCCACCTGCAATTGCGTGAGGTCTGCAAGCAGCATGGCATTTTGACCGATATTAACCCATTCTCCTTCGCGCACACTGATGCGGCTGGTGGTTCCATTGAATGGCGCTTTTAATTCCAGATCATCCAACGCGGATCGGGCAGCTTCCAGTTGCTTTTTTGCATTCTGGAGCTCGCCCTCCAATTGTTTTTGGTCATCCGGATCCGGTCCATTTTTGACCTTATCCCATTGCCGCTGCGCTTCCTCCAATTCAGCTTTTGCCACAACCAGGCTGCCTTCCGCCTGGGCGACTTCCATGTCATCCGGAAGTGATTCGAGATAATTCAGATTGTAGACAGCTTTGTCCTTCGCCAGACGTGCGGCGGAGAACATGCTCAATACACCCGCGCGGGTAAGGTCATCTTCATCGCGGTCCTGATAATATGACCACAGGTCATTGGCTTTCTTGAATTCATCCTCCGCCAGAATCAGGTCAGCTCTGGCACGGTCAATGATGGCAGTATCCGCCCTCTTGTAATTCTTGGCTTCACGTTTTTCCTGGGCTTTATCCAGTGCTTTAACCGCGTCTGCCAGACGAAGCTGGGCGGCTGCCCGCACAGTATTGTGGTCTTTGGAAAGATTATCAAGTTTACGCTGAGCGGACAGTTGAGCCACTTCAGCGGCTGAGACAGCCGCTTCCTGCGCGGCTTTCCCCTTAAGGCGCAGCAACACCGTTCCTTCCGGGAACACCGTGTTTTCTTTTCCGGCAACCTCTTCAACGACACCCGATGAGGGGATACTCAACATTGTCCAGCGGGCAGGTACGACCACCCCCGTGGCACTGATGAAGTTTTCACGAACCACAGGGGCTTCTGTCGTCGGCTGTGCATTTCCGGCGCCCGTGCTTCCGCAGCCGGTCATCAACGGCAGTATAAAAACTGCCAGTAATAAAAATTTTAAAATAACATGCAGTGATTTCATAACGAGCCTCCCAAATCATTCATAACGTAGTGCTTCCACCGGCGGCTGTTGGCTGGCGCGATACGCCGGATATAAACCGCCAAAACCGCCAAGCAAAATGGCAATGGATAATGCCCTGACAAACATGGGTATTTGAAATGCCGGTGTCATTATGGCGCCCATACTCGGTTCCAGCCTCAAGGATAGCGCCAATGAGATACCGATCACAATCCCGGCTAAACCACCCAAAACTCCCAGCAACACAGATTCTTTAACGATCATTCCCAGTACAGACCGCCTACGCCAACCCATGGAGCGCAAGACCCCGATCTCGCGCGTCCGTTCAAGAACAGCCATAAGCATGGTGTTCATCAGCCCCAGTCCGCCGAGAAAAATCGCCACAAAGGAAATACCATCCACCATGGCTGTGGAATTCTGCATATCCGGCATCTCATCCGTGAATTCACCAGACAGGGCGGCATGCACATCAGGCAATGCCGCGTTGATCTTGTTCACGGTTGATTGCGCGGTGGTCGGATCTTTCAATTTTACGGCGTACATACTAACCTTGCGCGGCTTGCCGGTGAAGTTCTGGGCATCCCGCAGAGTCATAACACCACCCATTTCCTCCCAGCCAACGCTGGATTCATAGATACCCACCAATTTAAACCTTGAATTACCGAGTTCGAGGGTTTCTCCAACCTTTTTCTTCAATGAATCGGAAATCATACGGCCGATCATGATTTCCCGGTTCCCTTCTATGGGACGTCCTTCCACCACGTTGAAACGCTTCAAACCAAAACTGTTCGGCGCGTATCCCTGGATCACAAAGAATCCGGATGAACCCGGTAGCATTACAGCCGTGAACACCAAACCGGTAATTGATTCAACCTCAGGAATTGCCGCTATTTTCGCGCCAGATCGTTCATCAATCGCACTGTAACCGGTGTCAGAAATGCCAGCCTGGCGGATCATGATCTCATTATTCGTATTAAATGTTGCGTTCATGGCGCCAACCATGCCCTCAATGATGGCTTCCAGGGCAAGTATGGACCCAACTGTCAGTCCTATTACACTGAGAGTCAAGGTGGTTCGGGTGGAGCGCTGCCACAGACTTTGCACAGCCATACCACCGATGGGAAAACGCATCTTTTTTCCACCACTACCGCCGCCTTCATACCGGATGGCTTCCACAGGCTGCAGGCGGGATGCCTTCCAGGCAGGGTAGACACCGCCGGCCAATCCCAGAATGAGAACCGTGGTAAATGCCTGCATGATCAACGAAGGTCTAATATTACCTATGGTGCCACCCCAGCTTTGCAGCACGTTTGAAAACGCCATCAGGAATAGGCAGCCGATAAGGCTTCCAACGATTCCACCCGCCAATGAAACCAGGACTGATTCACCTAAAATCATCACCAGCACCCGGCGGCCTGACCAACCAATAGCACGCAGCACACCAATTTCACGGGTACGTTCAAATACCGCCATGAGTTGGGAATTCATCATCCCCACCCCGCCGATCAGGATGGCCAGGCCACCGATCGCCCAGACAGTGCCTTTCATGTAATCGACCATGCCCTGTTTGTTGGCAAATTCCTTGGTGGTTGCCATTAAAAGATCGGGGTATCGTTTATCAATCTTCTGTTGGAAAGAGGCCTTCTTTTCCGGCCCTTTTAGTTGAATATAGAAAAGTGATACCTGGCGGGCTTTACCGAGCAATGCCTGGCTGTCTTCCAGACGCAGCACAGCCCCGCTGTCTTCAAAGGCATCACCGGTTTCATAGATTCCAATAATGCGATAGACATTCTGCGTGAGCCGCAGGGTATCACCCACCTTTTTATGCATGGCCTCCGCAGCCTGACTGCCGAGGATGACCGGTTTTCCTTTTGAGGAGGTCGCTTTTGGTGACGCCAGGTCAATTCCATCTTTAATAATGAATTTGGATAAAACAAAACTGTCCGCGGGATAACCAAACACAAAGAAATATGGCGAATCGTCAGTTGTAACAATACCTTCCGTCATTCCGCTGACTCTGGCAACCTCGGGTAAGGATGCCAATTCCCTGCCTATCTCCTCATCCACGGCGCTCATGCTGATATCGTAGGAATCCGGCTGACTAATTACAAAATCAGCTTTACTGCCAGCCATCATATTGGTATAGCCGGCCTGAAAGCCATCCGCCATGGTCCCCAGACCAATGATGGCAGCGGCACCAATGCTGATTCCCAGTATTGTTAATGATGATCGCGTTTTGCGTCTGAGCAAGTTTTTCAGGATGATAGTTAGCATAGAGGTTCCCGGTAAGAAAAACCGTTTACTTCATTCAATTTACGAAGTATTCGGAAATTTGTTTCAAAAAATTGCCATTATTCCAGTTTTGGTTCAGGTAAAGATCGCTGAACGCACACCGGTAGAACATTCCATCGATTTCTACCAGCAAAAATGGTGATTCCGACCGCGTGCCGGATTTACTGATTATCCGGAAATTTGTTCGGTTACAGGTTTGTATTCTCAAATTTTTTTCGCCACCGATCTCACCACGTCATTATAATGATGTTTCCGGAAATATCCATTAAGTACACTTCACTACATCAAAAAATCCATATCAGTCAAATAACCATGGCATCTCCTGGGAGATTTATTCAAAATGGCATGGTTACCAGAGATATTCGCTTTAAAGGATAATATCTCTTCTTAGACAAAGCTGATTTTTCTTCCGGCGTTGTGAGCATAAGGTGGTCTTTTCTCTCAAGGCGAAAAAACTCTGTCTTCCCGGGAGGTAATCATCATCCGCGTTTTCTCGGTTTGAGACATGATGATAGGCGTTCCTGATAGGCAAATCCAGGGCCGCGTTCAGGTTCTGTTTCCGGCGTTTATCAATTCCATGTTGTTCACGTCAGTTTTTGCTATAACAGGGTTGGCCTAAATTGCGACAGTCATAATTCTCCCTCGGATAATTTCCGGGGGAATGCTCATATGTATACCGTTTTCATTATCCATCAAGAGGATAATCGATCAAACCTCGTCTTCGGGTTCTGTCTCCCCCACTCCTTCGCCAATTCCTGCCCCTGTGTCACTGTACGCCAGGAATTGAGCAGCCTGGGACGCGGATTCATACGCGGCTGCCAGCTCATCTTCCATCAGATAAGTCCGAATAATTTCCGGCTGCCCCAACCGGCGCAATACTGGCAGACTAACCTTGGGCGGTTTGATCTGCACGGAAAACGTGGATAATGATTCCCCGGGTTCCCAGAATGCTTCCGGATCACCCTCCAGAGGGGTATTAACCTCAGCCGGTGAAACCGATTCGGTCTGCTCCACCACTCCCCCTCTATGCAGGCGCAATCCTTCCAGAACCTGTTCCTGCGAGCGGCCGCGCATACGGAATAAAAGGAATGGGTCCTCATCAAAGCGATCACCCAGAATGTAGTGCGCCGCGGCAACATGCTTGCAGGGGTTGGCCCAATCAGGGCAGGAACATTGGGTTACCAGCTCTCCCGGCTTTTCAGGAAAGAGACTGAGCCCCGCGCTCTGAAAAGCTTCCTCTATATTTTCCGGCATTTCACCGGCCAGTAATTTTGCGGCAAATACCGCCTGACTGGCAAGTACTTCCAGTGCCTTTTCCCATTCCTCCGCTTTCAATGGCATGACCTGGATGGTCACCCGGTATGGTTTCACACGCGAACCCTGCACGGTGGCAGCCACGCCATTTTTAATCTCACCCATGGAGAGCACCTGCCCCTGGCTGGCATAATCCTGCCCGCGGGACAAACGCCGTCCATCCATTAATTTTTCCATCGCGTGGATCCATCTGCGCGCCCACCAATTGCGGCCGAACTGGCCGTTTTCAGCCAGGGCTTTGATCCCCCCAACGGCTTTCAATGGAATGGAAGGCGGACGGGAGGTTGACTCTTCGCCATTGAATTCGTGGTTGTTCCGTCGATCAGCCGGTTTTTTATGATTGGTATTGTACGGACGTCTTTCCCTGGATGTCGTTTTGTTTCCGGGCGCGTTTCCCGGAGATCTTCGGCGTGAGGGATTTTGTGGTTTTGATATATCTGTAGTACCCTTGCGGGGGGTACTGACAGCCTTCGAATACTCCGGGCTGCCGGCATTATCTCTGGTCCCGTTTGGTCTAGGCGTGTTCCCGCCCTGGCGGGGGCTGTACGGGCGTCGCGGTCTGCGGGGTTGTGATGGATTTGAAGGGGTGGAAGGATTATCCGACATTGCTTATCCTCGCAGGGTAACCATATCACGCAGTTCTTCAGTGCTCATTTCCGTCAGCCAATGATCACCGCTGGCAATGATGGCGTCTGCCAGGCCTTTCTTTGACTCAATCATGTCATCAATTCGCTCTTCCAGTGTACCCACTGTGATCAGTTTATGCACCTGAACGTTGCGGCTCTGGCCGATACGGTAGGCGCGGTCGGTAGCCTGATCCTCAACCGCGGGATTCCACCATCGATCAAAATGGATCACCTGATTGGCGCGGGTCAGGTTCAAACCAATCCCACCTGCTTTAAGTGAGAGAATAAAGATGGGCGGGCCATGGGGATCATCCTGGAAGCGTTTGACCATCTGATCGCGCATTTCAGGAGGTGTTCCTCCATAAAGGAACTGAACATTAACACCCAACTGCTTTGGCAGCCAGGAAGACAAAATCTTTCCCATCTCGGCATACTGGGTAAAGATCAATACCCGGTCACCCTCGCTGATGATTTCATCCAACAGCTCCAGCAGGCGCAAGATTTTTCCGCTGCTCCGGCTAAACGATTCGTCGATGGGAATGACGTCTGCTTGCTTCTTTTCCCATTGCGAGGGATGGTTGCAAATCTGTTTTAACTGGGTTAAAAGGCTGAGAATCTGCCCGCGGCGTTCGATCCCTTCGGTAGCTTGAATCCGTGCCATAACATCATCCACCACAGACTTATACAGGTCAGCCTGCTCACGGGTCAGGTTGACATAATCTTTGACCTCAATTTTGTCGGGTAAATCTTGAATAACAGTCGGATCCGATTTTAACCTGCGTAGAATGAATGGTGAGACGAGTTTCTTTAATCGACCGGCCGCCTCTTTATCCCCGAACCGCTCAATGGGCAGCGCGTAATACCTTCGGAAGCTTTCCAATGAACCCAGATAGCCGGGATTCAGGAATTGCATAATCGACCACAACTCACTCAACCGGTTTTCCACGGGTGTGCCGGTCAATGCCAGCCGGTAGCTGGCCTGTAGCTTGCGGATCACCTGGGTTTGTTTCGCGCCGGAGTTCTTGATATTTTGAGCTTCATCCAAAATAACCGACCACCAGGGGATGGCTTGGATTGTCTCCGCGTCCTGACGCACCACCGCGTAACTGCTGAACACAAGATCGACCTGACCAACAGCTTTGGTGAATGCGGCTCCCCTTAATCTTCCTGCTCCCTGATGAACCATCGTGGTCAATGACGGACTGAATTTGCGAACTTCCCGTTCCCAGTTGGTCACAACTGACGTCGGGCAGATAAGCAGCACAGGGCCGGGTAAGGACCCATTAGTCTCTTTTTCTTTCAATAACACTGACAGAGCCTGTATCGTTTTGCCCAGACCCATATCATCAGCCAGGCAGGCGCCCATGCCATAATTGCGGAAGAAGGTTAGCCATGAATACCCCAGCCGCTGGTAGGGGCGCAGCGTCCCCTTCAGGCTGGAAGGTTGATCCAGCATGATCAATCGTCCCTGGTCTTCCAACTGGTGCAGCCATTCCCGCACCCAGCCGTCAACCACGACTTCATCAACGGGCAAACCTTCTGAAGCTTCCTCACCGCCCAGTGAATACAGTGCAGCCTGTACCAGATTCATGGAGCCGGTTTGTTGCTGCCTGCTCCAGAATTTTGAGGCGGCGTCCAACTGGGTTGTCTCCAATTGAACCCATTGTCCGCGGATTTGAACCAACGGGGAACGGAGCGCGGCCAACCGTTCGAATTCTTCCCGTGAAATCCGTTCTCCACCCAGAGATAATTCCCAGGTAAAACGCACAAGTTGATCAAGCCCCATCTTGCCGGAGGTCGATCTTGGTTGAATATCTGTCTTCTCTGGTTCAAGTTTGAGCCTGACAGCCAGCCGGGCTCCCTTGCGGTCCCACCATTCCGGAGGAGAAATGGAAAAACCGGCTTCTTCCATCAGAGGTGAAATCTCACGCAAAAATCGGTAGGCTTCACCGGCATCCAAATTTACTCCATCTGGCTTGCTTACTTCAAGACTGGGAAGAATCGGTGGAAACAAACGTGCGGCGTATCCCAGGCCGGTGAGAAGTTTTTCCTGCGGTTGGCGGAAACGGTCGGTGTATTCTGGTTTTGATGAAATACCATTTTCCCAGATCTGCTCTGCCGCTAATTGGATGGAGCGGTCATCTCTCGCCTGCAGACCGTAATCAAGTCGCCAGCATTTTTCTGCCGGATTATCCGGCTGTGCATCAGGAGAGATCAGTCTAAAGGCCACCCGGCTTGTAGAATCACCGGCTGCCGTAAGGCTTCGCTTCCATGCCCGCAGGCCGCTCTCCAATGCTTGAAGTTGGGCTGAACTGGCTTTCACTCCGGCGTCTTCCTGAAAGAGGGAACCAATCCATGTCAGGGCCGGGTCGTCTTCACCGGGCATGATGCGCGGCGCTTTACTGCGTGTCCAGGTGCGCATCAGTCCGTCGCACATGCATTCAATGAAGGTGTCAATTACCCGGCGCGGGGATGGGTAATTATGTCGAATGACAGCTTCCGCATCCAGTGGTTCCGCCCGGCAAATGGAAGGCATATTTTCTGCCAGTATGCGCAGGCGTTGTTCATCGTTTTCGCCATCCAGAACAGGCCGCCAACGGGCGATGAAGCTCTGCCCCATCATATCCGCCGGTTCAAGGGAGGGAATCAATTTCTGCAAGGCCAGTGTTTCCAAAACAAGGTTTGAAACCATCCGCCAGTAGCGCAGATCAGTCCCCAGGCGGAAACTGCTTCCGGGCGCATCTTCGGGTAGATTTATTAAAACACCGAAGGCTTTGGATGCCGGCAGCCACAACCCGGATACCGACCAATGTTCAAGGCCAGATTCACCGTTCTGCAGGTTGATCTCATCTTCCAACAAAAATGGTGATGATGGAAGGGGAATGGATCCCACAGTGGGTAATGCCAGGAATGCGGATTGTGATTCGGCATCCCATAAAGGTGTTCCTGCCGCAATCTCTTCGCGAAGGCGGCGGGAAGACATGGTAAATGGGTGCGCTGAAGGCACCCCGATATGCAATACTGGAGGGTGCCCGATACATTCCGAAAGCATCCGGGAGTTTTCAGCCCAAAAGAGCATTCCACCCGGGTCTGTACTTCGGCGGGGCGGCTGCCAATGGCCGTGCAAAATCAGCATGGGTACTCAGACAAATACAACACGTTTTTTAACAGGCGATTTGAATTCAAACTTTAAATAGTTTTTTCAGAAATTTAGTCATCCAGAGCTGTTTTATACTCTGGTTGAAAGCAAAGGTTATTAATTTAGCCCAATGTACTTTTACTATTTATCAAGAATAGTGCATTAATTATACATGAATTGCCCGTTATGAACAGTCCCATCTTAAACATGTATTCTGTCAAAAAACGAAGAGAGTAAAAAATACATAAATTTTCATATATATCTGTGCACAAAAAGAACAGACAACCGACAACGATTTTAATATTTTTGTGTATTTTTCCAGAAATTTTGAGCCCTTTTTCCACATCCACTGCAAGCCTGAATTTCTGTAAGAATCACCATGTTTTTTCCTATTTTTCCTCTGGAGGCTGGTATGGATTTTGCATTGTTACCTTTTTGTCGCCAGTCCCATTGTTGGTCGATGAGACGTGCTTTCGCCCGCGAGTATCATCCCGTAAATCGCATCTGACCAACACATCCGACTCCTTATGCCGACGCATTCCGGTTTCAAATCATTTTCCACTGACGCCATCCGAAAGAGATTCTTGGATTTCCATGAGGAGTTTGTGATAAAAAGAAATTCAGCTACACGGACATCGCCAGCAACCAGCATTTCAACATCAAAAGAAATGCAGGTTGTTGATATAACCCTATGGCAATCCATTATCGATCAATCAGTGGATGGAATCATTATTGTCGATGATTCGCAGCAGATCATTTTTGCCAATCCTGCCGCCATTTCCATATATAAGCAATCTCCTGAAGAGATTATTGGTCAGTATTGCGGATTTTCACCCGCTCCAGATACCAGTGTTGTGTTCAATCCATTGCCCGCGCAGAACCTGACCAGGATGGTGGAAGCCCGCACTACGGAAATCGTTTGGGGTGAGATGAAAGCCCTTCTCGCCACATTGCGGCCAATTTTGGATTCCAAAAAAGAAAATGAAAATGACCTGGAATTTTTCTGCCGCCTTAATCCGGATGGTTCCATCATTGAGGTGGATCCCTCTTTCGCCACCTACCTGTCTCGAGCCGGTTTTAATCCGCAAACACGGAAAATTTATGAACTATTCTCCGCCCAGGATTGGATACGTTTTGAGATCCAGATGCAGGAATTGCGGCGTGATAACTCGCGCGGCGTCGTTCAAACCATTTTGATCAGCCCTGACGATAAAGCGCTGAATGTCCAATGGATTCTAAAGGCGAAAATGGATGCACACGGCAAGGTACTGGAAGTTGAAGCCACCGGCCGTGAACAGTCACGACTAAACCAGCTCATTGAAAATCTTGATCTTTCCACATCAATCATCCAGAACGCGACTGAAGGGATATTGCTGACTGATCGGAAAGGCCGGGTCGTATCCATCAATCGCGCCTTTTCCACCATAACCGGTTACCGCCTCACCGAAGTGATCGGAAAACCGATCAGTTTCTTCCGCTCATCGCACCACTCCAATGATTTCTATGACACCATCATCCATCAGGTGAAGACATATGGCATCTGGCAGGGTGAGATCAATAACATGCGTAAATCAGGGGAAATTTTCCCCGCGTGGGTATCCATTCAACCATCCAGAGACAGCGGCGGCCAGGTAACCAACTATATTCTGTATCTACGCGATATTTCGGAAATCAAATTCATTGAAACCAATCTTCGCCAGATCGCCTTTCAAGATCCGCTTACCAATCTCCCCAATCGCAGCCAGTTCTTGAACCGGCTGGCTCACGCGCTTGAGCTGGCCAAACGGAATAATCAGCAGGTGGTGGTTTTATATCTTGATCTCGACCGTTTTAAAGTGATCAATGATACATACGGACATGAAAAAGGCGATATCCTCTTAAAACAAGTCAGCGAACGGCTGATCTCCATTGCCCGCAAGAATGACACCATCGCCCGCATGGGGGGTGACGAGTTCACCGTGCTGCTTGAAGGCACCTCGGTTGACTCCATTATTGGGGCATCCACATTCGCTCAGAAAATATTGGGATTGTTCACCTACCCATTCAGAATTGACAACCACGAATTCTACATAACCAGCAGTATTGGTATCAGTCTGTATCCCAATGACGGTGACGACGTTACCACATTGATGAAAAACTCGGATATGGCCATGTACCAGGCGAAGGAACTTGGAAAGAATAATTTCCAATTCTACTCACAAGAATTGAACGAACGCGCCCACAAACAACTTGACATGGAAGCTTACCTGCGTCATGCCGTGGAACGCGAGGAGCTTACTCTGGATTATCAACCCATAGTCAGCGCCCAAACGGGTAACATCATATCAATTGAAGCCCTGCTGCGTTGGGATAATCCGGAATTGGGCAGGGTTTTCCCTGATGTCTTCATTCCTCTCGCGGAATCCACCGGGTTGATCATCCCCATCGGCGAATGGGTGTTGCAAATGGCCTGCAAAGAAATCAAGCGATTGCAGGATGCCGGCTGGCAGGATTTAACCGTGTCTGTTAATATTTCGGGCAGGCAATTGGAACGCAACACATTGGTGGAGACTGTAAAACTCGCCCTGGAAAAGGCGCAGGTCGAGCCGTCCAAGCTGGTATTGGAAATCACCGAATCGTTGTTGATGAAGAATATAAAAACAACCCGTGGTATTCTTCAAGAATTGCGTACTCTGGGAGTTGGCATTTCCATCGATGATTTCGGTACGGGGTATTCCTCACTTAATTCGCTGGTCGTCTTGCCCATTGATACCCTTAAAATCGACAAATCCTTTATCCTGGAAGTGACATCAAATCCCCAGAATTTATCACTGGTTCAGGGCATCATCCTGATCGGCCACAATTTGAATCTGAATGTTGTTGCAGAAGGCGTTGAAAGCCTGGAACAAGCCAGGTTGTTAAACGCCAATGGGTGCGACAAGCTGCAGGGATACCATTTCAGCACGCCCATTCCCCTGGAGCGTCTGATGGAACGACTGAATGCCGATTCAGGCCACTTCGGTCAGATTTGAATTCGTTGGCTGGCTTCTGACGCCCAGGCAATGGATGCCAGGTAGGAATCCCGCAAAACAATGGGGGAGATGTCCATCTGGTCAACTTCGTTCCATTCGCCATTTTCATAGGCGATAACACATGCCAGGGTGTTTCCAATCGGGCCCTTATGATCAAGCAGGGCCGCGTTGATATCATCGGTTAGTGGAAGGCTTTCCAGCACTTCCTGCATGGGCAAATCCATGATGGCATCAAGGATGGATAACAGACCCACCGTGAAATAGCGATCTTCCTGTTTATAACCCTGCGCCATCGCCAGAAGTTCACACATCTTTCCACGGATCATCGCCGTGGTCATCAACGTAGTTGAACGGTCATTCACTTCTGACATGGCCAGAATTGTCAGCCAGGCGCGGATCTGTTTGAGGCCGAGAATGACAAGAGCATGGCGGATGGATTCAACCTTGGTGTCCAGCGCGTAATACGCGGAATTTACCATGCGAAGCAGGCGGTAACTTAATGAAACATCCTGGCGGATCAATTCTTCAAGCTCACGCATATCCACATCAGGATCATACAAACAGGTTAAGAGCTTCAACAGAGAGAAGCGGCGGGCTGGCAAACGCCTTCCATGGATGATTTTTGGTTTGGAAAGGAAATTACCCTGATAGAAATCGAAACCCAGCTCCTTACAGGTATCGTACTCTTCCTGAGTCTGAACGTGATCTGCCGATAATCGGCAGGGGAACCGGTGAAATTCAAGCACGCGGTCGCGAAGCGATGACAGGGGAAACTGGTGGATATTTAACTTGAGAATATTGATGCTTCGGGTATTTGTTTCCGTCAGATCAATTTCCGGGTGGTCTTCGAGGGCAAACCAGTAGCCCTGGCTTCGTAACGCGTCAATCGAGACCAGAACCTCATCGTCAAGGTCCACCCAGGCAGGAATGCACATGACAATTTGTTCCTTGGGAAATGGCAACGGAATTTTGCCTGTAAGATAGGAACGATCCACCTGGACAAAGGCAAGCTTGTCCTCAATGATTCGTTCTATACCAATTTCAATGAAGGTATTAAAAAGCACCTGTGAAAACGCTTTATCGCCTTCCCGGTGAAGCGCCTGAGTATTTTCTTTGGCGCGATACAGCAATTCATATCCAAAGATTTCCATGGAAGGTGTGTATATGGGTTGACGGCCCACATAGATATCAATCATATTCTTCTCCATCCGCTAATTCCCGGCAATTAGTGCCATATTGCCCAGTACCTTCCATGAATTTAGAAACACTTTGGTGGGGGTATCAAAATACTTTTCGTTGTTTAAATACCGGATATGAGTCTCATTATAGCCAGTCACAATAACCACGTGCTCATACGCCGCGACGATCACTTTTTTCCCATCTTTTGCGGTGTACTCATAAGGGACTCCGCCAACCATATTGCCGATCACCCATACGATCACCGGCCTATCGGCCGCGATCTGTTGTTTTAACTGTGTCAGGGAGAAATCCTTTACCGCCGTGGCTGGCATCCCATAGTCTTGCAACAAACGTGCCACGGGACCGGCATGGACACCATAGGCATATGGCGGCGCCTGTCCCCACTTGCTGTTCACACTACCGACAAATCCAACCTCCGGGTTATCAGACAGGGGGAGTTTGTTTTGAAACTCGAATTCATTGATATTTACGCCAAAAAACCACGCCCAATCGTGGGTAGCGGCAGCTTCGCAGCCAAGTTTGAAATATTGTTTGTGACCGGTGACGCCCTTGATGTAGTGCGAGATGGGCAGGCCGTTCTCATCCAACGGAACGGCCGTTCCCGCGGTTGGAACCACCAGAGCATCCACATTCATCTCCAGCGATTCCGATGTCGGCAGAGGTGGGACAGTATTCTCCAGCATGGCCGTGGGTGAGGGAGTCTCACTTGGCAGGGGTATGGTGGGTGTTGCCGATGGTTCCGGTGTTTGAGTTGGTGTGTCTGTCGGAGTGACAAAAAAATCCGCCGCCACGACAGAGTTGGATGAACATCCGCCCAATATCATGGCAGCGAAAAGGTGTATGCATATAACAGGAAGAATTTTGTTTTTCACAGATAAAAATTCGTGGATGGACGTTAATTTCTCCTATTTTATCATCTAAGATATTTAACCGGTTCGATTATGGTTTGAAATTCACAATGGTTAAAAGAACCGCAGGGAGCAACCCGCCTTTATGGAAATATTGGACCTCCAGTGGTGTATCCAGTCGGCAGACTGTGTTAAATATCACTTTTTGTCCGTCTTCACGCCGGGCGGTCACTATTACCCGGCAACCGGGGGAAACCACATTCTTTTCGAACGCAAAATCGAAGGATTCATAACCGGTTAGCCCGAGAGAAGAGGCATTCTCACCTGCCTGGAATTGCAGGGGGAGAATTCCCATACCAGCGAGATTCGAACGGTGGATGCGCTCAAATGATTCGGCGACCACCACATTGATTCCCAACAGCATTGGACCCTTGGCCGCCCAATCACGGCTTGACCCGGTTCCGTATTCCTTTCCTGCCATAATTACCAGGGGAGTGCGCGCTTCCTCAAAATGCCTGGCGGCATCAAAAATCGTCATCAACTCACCATTGGGTTGAATAGTGGTATACCCGCCTTCCCTGCCATTGGCCATCAGATTGCGAAGCCGGACATTCGCGAACGTTCCCCTGACCATCACTCGGTCGTTACCCCGCCGGGAACCGTAGGAGTTAAAGTCGACCGGTGACACATTGAGGCTTTTCAGATATTCGGCGGCAGGTGAATCAGCCGCGATATTCCCGGCCGGTGAAATGTGATCCGTGGTTACCGAGTCGCCAAACATGGCCAGAACCCGGGCATTCAGGATGGATTGATCATCCGGTTTTCCGTCCCTGGTCAGGTTAAAATAGGGCGGTTCCTGGATGTAGGTAGAGGTACCATCCCATTGATAATTAGCGCCTGAACGGGAACCCAACGATTTCCAGGCGTCATCGCCAGAAAACACATCCACATATGCTGAAGTAAAAAGCTCCGGTGTTACCGTCTTCGCAATGGTTGAGTTTATTTCGGCCTGATCAGGCCAGATATCCCTCAGGTATACAGGTTTCCCATCTTCGCCGACACCCAAAGGTTCCGATTCAAAATCAATATCCATCCGCCCGGCCAGCGCGAACGCCACTACCAGCGGAGGGGAAGCCAGATAATTCGCGAGGGTATGGGGAGAAACCCGACCCTCAAAATTGCGGTTTCCTGAAAGAACCGCTGCCGCGACAAGTTCACCCTGTTTTATGGCTTTCACAACATCATCGGATAATGGTCCGGAGTTGCCAATACAGGTTGCGCAGCCGAATCCGGCCACCTGGAAGCCCAGCGCGTCCAAATATGGCTGCAAACCCGATGAAACCAGGTATTCGGCCACAACCCTTGAACCAGGAGCCAGACTGGTTTTTATGGCAGGCGAAACACTCAAACCTGCATTGACGGCATTCCTGGCGAGCAAACCGGCTGCCAGCATCACTGATGGGTTGGATGTGTTGGTACAGGATGTGATAGCCGCCAGAACAACGGACCCATGGCGCAGTGTTGTTTGAGAACCGTCCGGCAATTCGACTTTTACGCTGCTGGCAAGTTTCTCAGACGCCAGTTGATAGCCGCGCTCGGCACGTGATTGGGTAAGGGCAGCCTGAAAATCAGTTTTGATACGGCTCAGTCCAACCCGGTCCTGCGGACGTTTCGGTCCGGCAATGGATGGTTCCACTTCTGACAGGTCAAATTCAATGATGGATGTATACTCCGGATCTCCGACTCCCGGTACCCGCAGGAATCCCTGCGCCTTGAAATAGGCTTCGGTCAGATCAACCTGATCTGCCGGCCTGCCTGTCATCCGTAAATAATCCAGCGTAGACTGGTCCACCGGGAAATAGGAGACAGTGGCGCCGTTTTCGGGGGTCATATTGGCTATCATGGCGCGATCAGCCAGACTGAGGTTATACAACCCGGGGCCGTAGTATTCAAGGAAACGATTAACCACACCCGTTTTCCGCAGTAATTGAGTCAGGTGAAGCACCAGATCTGTCGGCAGAACACCATCGCGCAGCTGGCCGGTCAGGTGAATGCCGATCACATCCGGCGTGAGCAGTTCGACCGGCTGGTCAAGCATGGCAGCGATGGCTTCAATTCCGCCTACTCCCCAACCCAGAACGCCCAGGCCGTTGATCATTGGAGTATGCGAATCCGTTCCAAGCACCGAATCGGGGTAGACAAGCGGGATGGTATCAGATGAGGTTTGAACCACAGGAGAGAGTCGTTCCAGGTTCACCTGGTGGATGATCCCCCGCGAGGGTGGAACAATACGCAAATTCTGGAAAGCCTGCTGCGCCCAGCGCAGAAAAGCATAGCGTTCATGATTGCGCTCAAATTCGATCTTTGTGTTCTTGATCATCGCGTCAGATGAGCCGGCAAAATCCATCTGAATGGAATGATCAATAACCAGGTCTACCGGAATGGCTGGATTGATGCGGGAGGGATCAACTCCCCGGCGTTCTGCCTCGGTTCGCATGGCAGCCAGGTCAACCAGTACCGGCACACCGGTAAAATCCTGAAGAATCACCCGGGCCGGAAAGAAAGCCAGAGGAGCGCGGTCTTCCTCGCGGGGTTTCCAGCGGGACAGACGGGCAACATCATCCGATGTTATTGACAAACCATCACATTTCCGGATGGCCGCTTCAAGCAATATTCGGATGCTGTAAGGCAGTCGTGAAGCGTCTACATCATATGACCGGGTAATCTGAGGGATTGAGTAATAATGGAACGTCCGGTTATTAACCTGTAATTCTTTTACCTCGTAAGAATTCTGTTTCATTTTGTGTTCCTATTTCATAAATTGGATCATCGTCTCGCCAAAACCATCCGTCGACACCAGCGTGGCATCGGGGATAAGGCGGTGAATATCGAAGGTGACGCGGCGCGCGGCCAGCGCGCCTTCCAATCCGCGAATAACGAGGTCAGCCGCTTCCGTCCACCCCAGATACCGGAGCATCATCTCGCCGGAAAGGATCAGGGATGAAGGATTGGCTTTGTTCTGGTTGGCAAAGAGTGGCGCGGTGCCATGGGTGGCTTCAAAAACAGCCGCTCCGGTCGAGTCGTTCAGGTTGGCCCCGGGGGCTATTCCAACTCCACCCACCTGGGCTGCCAGCGCGTCAGACAGGTAATCACCATTCAAATTTGGAGAGGCGATCACATCAAATTCCTGCGGACGGGTTAACACAGCTTCGAACACCGCGTCGGCAATCATATCATTCACATACACTTTTCCCGACTCAAGAGCGTCCTTCCTGATCTGATTGGCTTTCTCTTCGCCCTGTTCAGTTTTCAGTTTTTCCCATTGCAGGTGGGTGAAAACCCTGTCACCGAATTCTTCTTCGGCGGCGGCATACCCCCACTTCCGAAACCCGCCTTCTGTAAATTTCATGATATTGCCCTTGTGCATCAGGGTGACTGATTTACGGCCGTGTTGAAGCGCATATTGAATGGCTGATACCACCAGTCGCCGGCTGCCTTCGGATGAAACCGGTTTTATCCCGTAGGCCGTCGTCTCAGGAAAACGGACCTTTCTGTACTGAACAGGGAAGTTTTCTTTTAACAAGGAAGCAAAGCGCGAATTATCCTCAGAACCGAGTTCAAATTCGATACCCGCGTACACATCTTCTGTGTTTTCCCGAAAAATTACCATGTCAACCAGTTCCGGGTGTACCACCGGGGCTGGCAATCCTTTGAACCAGCGAACCGGCCGCTGACAGACATACAGATCCAATTCTTTACGAAGGGCTACATTCAAGGAACGGGCGCCACCGCCAACCGGTGTTCCCATTGGACCCTTCATTCCCACGAGATAATCGCGAAAAGCCTGTAAAGTCTCATCCGGGAGGCCATTCCCCACCCGCTGCACCGCCTTCTCGCCTGCCAAAACCTCTTTCCACACAAGGGATCGCCAGCCGTTGTAGGCCACCTTTACGGCAGCGTTCAAAACAGCGTGGGCGGCCCGCCAGATATCCGCGCCAATTCCATCCCCTTCAATAAAAGGAATCACCGGGTTATCCGGGACTATCAACCGATTTTCCTTTCGGTAAATGATCTGTTCATAACGTTCGTTTGTGGAATTTCCCATGGTTCTCTCCCGATCTATTAAATAGGATTAATAATTTCACCCAAAGACAACCCTTGACGGTCATCAAAAATATCCTCTATAATAATATCAGATAGCGGGACAGCGTCCCTATTTACGAGACATTATATGGAAAATGATATCTCCCCTATTTTAGGCCGGGCAGTAGCCCTATTGGACTGTTTTAATCAAGACAGACCCGAGATTGGCGTGCGTGAAGCCGCTCGTCTTGTCAATCTGTCCAGCAGCGCCACTGGCCGGCTGATGGCCTCGTTGCGCAACCTGGGGATATTAAGCCAGAATCCCGAATCGAAAGCCTACAGCCTGGGGCCGCGTGTGCTGACCTGGGCGGGTATTTATACCGCTACCCTTGACTTGAGAAAACGTGCTCTTCCCTTTCTTGAAGAGTTATATGTGTCCACCAATGAGACCATCAGTCTCTACATTCTTCAGGGTAATGACCGAATTTGCGTGGAACGGCTGGAAAGCGCCCAGACAGTACGTATTGTGGCGCGTGTTGGCCGCCGATTGCCTTTGTATGCCGGATCGGCCGGGAAAGTCCTTTTGGCTTTCCTCCCGGAAGACCGACTGCGCGAGGTTTTCGCCACCCTGAATATGGAACGGTTGACTCCCAACACAATAACAGACCGCGAACAATTGATGAATGAATTGGTTCAAATCCGCAGAAAAGGTGTCGCGGTCAGTCATGGAGAATGGATTTCTGATGCCAGCGGTATCGCCGTCCCCATATTTGACCAATTTAACGAACCGGTTGGAGCCATAAGCATTTCAGGCCCCACCCAGCGTTTCAATACCAGAGTCATTGAGCTTTTTACACCACCGTTGATCCACGCCGCCGTGGAAATCTCACGCGATATGGGTTATCGTGGACCGTTTCCCCCCAGGATAATGGAGTAGAAGAAAATGATCCTTCATGACCGCATTGCCGATATGCTTCCCGCCTGGCGCAGCCGGGTAAATCATCTGGTAACGGATTTCCGCGATTTTAAAGTATGCGATGTTACCGTCAGCCAGATTTACCAGGGAATTCGCGGGGTCCAGATTCAGGTCACCGATATTTCCTATGTTGACCCGTATGAGGGCATCCGTTTACGCGGATACACAATTCCTGATGTCCTTGAGAAACTGCCGCGTCTGCCGGGGTGTGAAATTCCGATGGCCGGGGGTCTATATTTTCTGTTAATGACGGACTCCATGCCGTCCTTTGACGAAGCCATGGAAGTGGAAAATGAGTGGAAGAAACACGCGGAGATCCCTTCGCATGTGATCAACATGATCCATTCCATGCCAAAAACCACCCACCCGATGACCCTCTTTTCTCAGGCCATAATGGCTTTGCAGGTTGATTCCGTTTTCTCTCGTAGATATACCGAAGGCCTGTCAAAGGCGGATTACTGGATCCCCACGTTGGATGATTCAATTCGCCTCACAGCCAAGCTGCCCGCCCTGGCCGCCATCATCTACAACTGGAAATATCGTGATGGTTCCATTCTGTCTCCCGATCCGGACCTGGATTGGAGCGGCAATTTTGCCTACATGATCGAAAATCCTAATAATCACGAATATGAGGAATTGTGCCGGCTGTTCTTTCTGCTGCATTCCGACCACGAAGGCGGAAACGTTTCCGCACACACCGCTCATCTGGTTAATTCCGCCCTGTCTGATATTTATCTGACTTCTGCCGCCGCCATGAACGGTCTTGCCGGACCGTTGCATGGTCTGGCCAATCAGGAATGCCTGCGCTGGCTGCTGAAGGTGTACAACAACTTTGAAGCGCTGCCCTCCAAAGATGAGATGGCCAATTTTGCCCGCCATGAATTGAAATCCGGGCGGGTCATCCCCGGGTACGGGCACGCGGTATTGCGTACAACCGATCCGCGTTTTACCGCCCAGTACGACTTTGCCCAAAAATACCTGCCGGATGATGAGTTATTCCAGCTTGTTTGCCGAATCTATGAAGTATTGCCGGATGTTCTCAAGGAAACAGGCAAGGTAAAAAATCCGTATCCCAACGTGGATGCGATCAATGGAACGCTGCAATATCATTACGGCGTCAGGGAATTTGATTTCTACACAGTTCTATTTGGCGTATCGCGTATACTGGGAATTACGGCGCATGCCGTCTGGGCGCGCGCGTTGAATAAGCCCATCGAACGCCCCAAATCGTTAACCACTGCCATGCTGGAGGAAAGAGTCGCCGGCAAACCGGATACCATTGAAGTTGAAATGTGAGTTCGCATGGATTTTCACCGTATCGTTATCAAGGTAGGGTCTTCCACTTTGACAGCCGGGACAAGCCGGTTGTCTATTCCCCGCATTTTTGATATTACCCGGCAGATCATTCAATTAAAAGAAAATGGCGCGCAGGTGGCATTGGTGACCTCCGGCGCCATCGCTGCCGGGCGTGACGCCATGAGTCTGGCTGAATCACCGCGCTTCACCCCCGGCAAGCAGATGTTGGCGGCTATAGGCCAACCGCGGTTGATTGCGTACTATGACCAGTTCTTCCGCATGTTCAATCAACTCAGCGCGCAGGTACTTTTGACTCGCGAAGATCTGACCAATCGTAACCGCTACCTGAATGCCCGCGGCACCATTGAAGGCCTGCTGGAAGGTGGTGTGGTGCCCATTATCAATGAGAATGATACCGTGGCAACGGAAGAAATTCGCTTTGGCGATAATGACAACCTGAGCGCCCTGGTGGCCAGTCTGGTGGAAGCCGACCTGTTGCTCTTGATGACCGATCAGACGGGGCTTTTCACCGGCGATCCGCGAAAAGACAAAAACGCCCGCTTGATCCAACGGGTCGATCAGGCGGAAATACCCGCAGAATACTGGGAGGCCGCCGGCGGTTCTGGTACAGGACTGGGTACCGGCGGGATGATCACCAAGCTTCGCGCCGCCGACCTGGCCCGGCGCGCCGGGGTGAAGGTCGTCATTGCTTCCGGTTCTGAACCCGATGTGATCCTGAAAGCCGGGCAGGGAACTGAGATGGGCACGCTCTTTCCGCCGCTGGTCTCCAAACTTGAAAGCCGAAAACGCTTCCTGCTGGCCGGGAAACGCAGCGGCGGCGTGTTGACCATCGATGCCGGCGCCACCCTGGCGTTACGCAAAGGCGGCAGTCTTCTTCCAGTTGGAATTCGCGAAGTGGGCGGTGTTTTCAGCCGCGGTGCCACGGTAAGAGTGATGGATGGGGATGGCGCGGATGTTGCCCTGGGTTTGACCAATTACGACGCGGCTGATTTAAATCAGATCAAAGGTCGCCGATCGGATGAAATTGAAGAAATTCTCGGCTTCACCGAAGGTGATGAAGCAGTCCATCACAACAATATGCTATTGTTGAAACCTGCCCTCAAGAAACAGAAAGGTTAATGGTATGGTACCCACATCCCCTCTTGCCCTGGCACGCGCGGCTCGTAGTGCTTCCCGCATTCTGGCAGTCTCATCCACTCAGGCCAGGGAAGCCGCATTGATGGCTATCGCCGATTCAATTGAGACTTTGAGTGAACAAATTCTCGCGGGAAACAGAGTGGATGTCGAGACTGGCACAAAAGCCGGGCTATCCGCCGCGTTCATTGACCGCCTGCTGCTTAACGAGGAACGACTTGAATGGATCACCAGCGATCTACGCCGGGTGGCGACTCTGCCCGATCCGGTCGGGGAAGTCTTTGACCGCCAGGTCATGCCAAACGGTTTGAAGGTCAGAAAGCAGCGTGTTCCCCTGGGAGTGCTGGCCGTGATCTATGAAGCCCGCCCCAATGTAACCGTAGACGCGGCCGGGTTGGCGATCAAATCAGGCAACGCGGTCATTCTACGTGGAAGCAGCGAAACCCTGAATTCCAACCGGGCATTGGTGGCCGCCATTCACAGGGGAATCGCGTTGGCGGGCTTACCGGAAGGTATTGTCCAGTTTGTTGACAGCCCCAGCCGGGAACTTGTGTTTGAACTGCTCAAACTTCACAACGAAATTGACATGGTCATTCCCCGCGGCGGGTCGGCATTGCATACCTATTGCCGCGAAAACAGTCTCATCCCCGTGATCACCGGCGGAATTGGTATTTGTCACCTCTTTGTTGATTCAAGCGCCGATCTGGAAAAAGCCTTGCCGGTCATCCGCAATGCCAAAATCCAGCGGCCGAGTGTGTGCAACGCGCTGGACACCATCCTCGTTCACACGGATATTGCCGCCCGTTTCATACCCATTGTGGTTGAAGCCCTCTCGAAAGATGGAGTCACGTTCCGGGTTGAAGAAAAAGCAGCCGCCTGCCTGTCACAGCCTCTTCCACCCACCGTTCACCCGGCGGGTGAAAGTGATTTCGATACCGAATGGTTGTCCCTCATATTGGGAATAAAAGTGGTCAGCGGGCTGGATGAGGCAATTGAGCACATCAGCCAGCATTCCACTGCGCATTCAGACGGTATTTTAACCAACGAACCGACCCGGGCAGATGAATTCATCGCCCGTGTGGATTCGGCTGCCGTGTATGTAAACGCCAGCACTCGTTTCACAGATGGTTCCCAGCTTGGGCTGGGCGCCGAAGTGGCCATTTCAACCCAACGATTGCACGCGCGCGGCCCAATGGCTCTGCGCGAGCTCACCACGTACAAATGGGTGATTGAAGGAGACTATCACGTCAGGGCCTGACGTAATCCGTATTGGGATTTCCCTGACAGCCAACCTGACTCTGCTTTTTGGTCTGGTTGCCTGGAATCCACCCTTTCATCAAACCTCCGTAAACCAACCGGTTCCGAGTGCGACTCCCATTCCGGAAATCTGGCGGCCATTACCCGGCGACCGATTGCAGATCCAGTTCACGGGTGGTGAGGTTGCCCTCCTCGATGATGTGGACATTTATGATTTGGATCTGTTTGAGACCAACGAATCTGTCGTCGAAAAGATCCATGCCAACGGAGCGCGAGCCATCTGCTACATAAACGCCGGCGCCTGGGAAGACTGGCGGCCGGACGCCAATACCTACCCGGACAGGATAATAGGCAGGGAATATTCTGGTTGGCCGGGTGAAAAATGGCTGGATATCCGGTCCCTAGAGAGCCTGCAGCCGATCCTTTCGGCCCGCATGGACCTGTGCAGGCAGAAGGGCTTTGACGGTGTTGAACCTGACAATCTGGATGGCTATCAAAACGATAGCGGTTTTCCACTGACTGCGGAAGACCAGTTGGAATTTAACCGCCTTCTGGCAACACTGGCCCACGCGAAGGGATTATCCATTGGACTTAAGAATGACCCTGATCAAATGGATGCATTATCTGAACTGTTCGATTTTGTCATTGTGGAAGACTGTTTTCAATACGGCTGGTGCGACAACACCCGCCCCTTCAGTCAGGCGCGAAAACCCATCTTCGCCATTGAATACACAGATAATGTTGATAATCTTTCAGATTTTTGTCCCCTGGCGTTGAAATCAGGGATCACGCTGATGTTAAAAAATCGAGAACTTGATGTCTTTCGTCAATCCTGCCCTTAAAAGTGCAAGCAGCCGGGTGAGGGGGGCACCCGACCGCTTGCAATTCAATATTATCAAATTATCCCAATTATGCAATAGTACACTGGAAATTCGTTTTTAGAAATGCCTCATCGTCGCTGAAAAAGCTAAAAAATCAACGCGATTAACCCCAGGGGAAGGAGGATAAGCAGCAACACAACCAGCAACAGACCACCCACACAACCCAGGATGCCCACTACCAGACCGAATACTCCCCCGATGATTCCCACCACCAGTCCGATAATCCCCATGACAAGATCAAAAAGAAATTTTAGTAAGCCCATTTTTCGCTCCTTGAATATGTTACATATCTAAATACGCAGCAGGGAGAAAAATGTTTCAAAAATCATCCGGAGTGAGTGAAAAGCATATGCTTTAACGTACTATAATTGCTTAATTTAACAGCCAATGAAAGCCAGAGGAGATACGTCCCAATGGAGTTCCGTAAATACAATCCTCCACCAGAAGCAATAGAAATATTGAACGCCGCCCCCGGGGTAATCGCCGCCAGTACCATCCCTCAGTTGATCGATCTTTCCTGCGGCGGAACCGGCAGCAGTTATTTTGAGGTTGCCTACGAAGTCAAGGGAAAAGGCTGGGTGACAGAAGCCACAGTCAGCCGGGTACGTAATGGAGTGGCCGCCAATTACCTTGAACCGTACATGCGCCGGCGCGACCCGGATTGTATGGTGATCGGCGACAAAAATCCGACCGATAAGCCAACCTTCATGGCTCGCTTTGGGACCGAATTTGACACTCTCCGTCAGGACACCTTCAACTGGCTGAAAACCCAGCAACTCGTTATTTTTGGTTTTGTCGCCGGGCAAAAAGGCATGGGCACAGACGCCCTGGTCATCGCCCCAGCGAATGCCGGTTTCTTTGCCCTGGGTCTTGCCATGCTGCAGGGTATGATCCCCTACGATGAGATCCCCGATGATTTCATGCCTCACATGATTATCTATGTAGCGCCTCCGTTCCGGCACACCCATTTCTCCGGCGATCAGGTGGTTGTTCATAACCGTCTGGAAGGCATGCATGAACTCTATTCCTACAATCTCTACCCGGGGCCCAGCGCCAAAAAAGGTGTGTATGGCGTATTGATCAGCCTTGGAGAAAAAGAGGGCTGGGTGACCACGCATTGTTCGACCGCCCAGTTGGTCACCCCATATGACAATGTGATCACCTTCATGCACGAAGGCGCCAGTGGCGGCGGCAAGAGTGAGATGCTGGAACAGGTTCACCGTGAGATGGACGGCCGCATCCTTCTGGGTGAGAATATCATCACAAAAGAATCCCGCCACATCGAAATCCCGCGTACCTGCCAGATCCGCCCGGTAACGGACGATATGGCGCTTTGCCATCCCTCCATACAGAGTGATAACAAGAAATTGAGCGTGTTTGACGCGGAAAAAGCCTGGTTTATGCGTGTCAACCATATTGAACATTACGGTACGGATGTTCAAACCGAACGGTTGACAGCCGAACCGGCCGAACCATTGCTTTTCTTGAATATTGACGCCGTACCCAACAGCCGCGCGTTGATCTGGGAACACATGATGGACGCTCCCGGCAAAAGATGCTCCAACCCGCGGGTGGTCATTCCGCGACGCATCATCCCTGGAATCGTCAACGAACCGGTCAGCGTGGATATTCGCAGTATGGGTGTCCGCACCCCCCCCTGCACAAAAGAAAATCCCACCTACGGAATAATCGGAATGTTCCACATATTGCCGCCTTCACTGGCATGGCTGTGGCGTCTGGTCGCGCCGCGTGGGCATGACAATCCGAGCATCGTGGAATCAGAAGGTATGAGCAGTGAAGGTGTTGGTTCGTACTGGCCGTTCGCCACAGGGCGCCGTGTTGACCAGGCCAACCTGCTTTTCAAACAATTTAAAGAAAACACACGCACATCCTATGTTTTGATCCCCAACCAGTATATCGGCGCGTGGAAGGTCGGGTTCATGCCGCAATGGATCGCCCGCGAATATCTGGCTCGCCGCGGCAATGCCAAATTCCGCCCCGAGCAAATTCGCGAGGCACGCTGTCCGTTGCTGGGCTTCACCATGCACCAGTTGCTCATCGAAGGTCGGATGATTGCCCGCTGGTTCCTGCAGGTGGATACCCAGCCGGAAGTCGGCGAGGAAGCCTATGATGCCGGCGCGAAAATCCTGACAGACTTCTTCAAGGAATGCCTGCAGGATTACCTGCACCCTGAACTTGATCCGTTGGGAAAGCAGATCATCGAGTGTTGTATGAATGATGGAACGCTTCAGGATTACGAAGCGTTCATTAAGTAAAAATCAATAGCCCTGGTATACCGATTTCAAGAAGCGGTGGATGACTTTTTCCATGACATCCGCCGCTATTGTTTTAAGGAAGAAAACCGGTCTATCCACATAATACGGTTTATTGAACCAGCCCTTTTCCGCCCAATATGCGTTGTCGGTTGGATTCGATTCTTTCAGGTATCTGGCATTGATGCGCCAAACCCGGAAGCGGATCAATTCATACAGGCTGGGTGATGGGTGTTTTTGGGATTTGACAGCCGCATAAAACGTGATTGCCGCTTTCTTCAAGTTTTGTTCCTGCTTTTTCTGTTCCTTCGGTTGCAAAGCTTCGTGATGCGCCACTCCCACGCCGGTCACATATGTGAATCCCCAGTTCTGGGTGTTCATTTTGATATAGTTCAGTGTATCTGAAAACTGCCCTCCTCCGCTTGCCAGTGCCATCGCGTACTTGCCGAAGAAACGCGGGCGATGCCATAAATAAGAGAAATGGTCGATGGGTCTTTTCAATAATGCCGAAACATGAAGCGAGTAGACGGGGGACGTGATCACCACGCCATCGGCTTCCATCATCTTCTGTTGAAGAAGAGCCGTATCGTCCTTTAATGGACACATGGTCTCACCGTGAAAGATGCAGGCATGGCAACCCAGACAATCCTTTATGTTCAAGTCTTTTAATGAAATATGCTCAATTTCCACATCCGGGTAGGTTTTCCACTGCTCTTCCATGCGGGTAATCCCCCAGAAGCTTTCACCTTTGCGTGGACTGCCAAGAATCACCAGTAGTTTCATCATGCACCTCAAAAAACGGGGAGTAGTGTACAAATATTTTTACCACAGGTTTTATTTTTCTTCGTCTTTGATTTGGTTATGGTAGATTAACCAGATATTTACAACTCATTAATCAATCCTTTGTCAGTGAGTAAATAATCCATGTTATTTTTTATACAGATTGATTTACTCTGACTGCCCTGTACGTTATGGTTTTCACCCCTCCTGAAACACTGACCATCGATTCAACCCTGGCTGAATTACCAGCCATTGATTCACGTGTGGATCTGCATACCACCGGGGAGGAAGTCTTGAATTTGTTTAAATCCAATCCAGCCAATCCAGGGGTGATAATCATGGACCAGGGAACCATTCATGGTCTGATCTCCCGGGAAGGATTTTTTGAAACGACAGGGAAGCGATTTGGCGTGGAGATTTTTCTTGGCAGACCCATCTCTGCCATGCTTGAACAGTTTTCTACCCAACCATTAATACTGTCAGAGGAGGTAACCATCAGCCGGGCAATCTTTGAAGCCCTGAAACGCTCCTCCCGTTCAGTTTATGACCCCATTATTGTCAAGTCAATCAAGAATACGTACCAGATTCTGGATATTCTGACTGTTTTTCTCGCCGAGAACAAAATCCTTTTAACTCTGCACAATCAAAACACTTTTACCATTGCGTCTGGAATTAAGTTGACTGATGAAGAAGCGGTTAAACGCTTTGTGAGCTTTACAGGGATTACCAGATTGGAAAATCCACGAATACTGATCACCCGGCAGAGTATTACCTGCGACACTTGCGGGAAAAAGATTGACTACAGCATTCCTGATGTCGTCCGGTCCCATCCGCAAATAAACAAAGGAGTTGAAGTTTCAGAGAAAATGGGTAATAAGACCTTTGTTTTATATGTCCGCCATAGATGCGGAAATGATATTCGGGAAATACCGGTTTTTCTTGATGGCGAGTTGAATATACGCGCCCTTAGACCTTCGAGATTGGTGGAGACCTATGTTAATGACTGAAACTATATCAATAGAAACAAAGAAAGTAACCGGGTTTGTTTTGCCACTGGGGAATGGCGCGGTAGGCAAGTCTTCGCTTACTACCGCATTGGATATAAAATCGGATCATGCAACCGCGGGGAAAAAATCCACGAATCTTGAGTTTGGTTATGTTCTTGATAGATTGATCGTCGTCAACCAACCCTATCAGATCATGCAGCAATACCTGGTGCCTCCAGGGCAAAAAGCCAGCGAAGGGATCAGCGGTGGACGCAGTTTTGAAGATACCATTTCCACCTATCGCTTCTTATTCAGTCAAATTGACGTTGTTTTATTTTCATACAAGCTGGTTGAGGTAAATACTTTCAATGACCTGGAGTTCTGGGTGCAGGAAGCTCTGGCGTTAAGCAACCCGGCTACGCAGTACATCCTGGTCGGCACTCACCTGGACATGAACCATTCGCGTGAGGTAACCCCGCAGATGATCGCCAACGGAAGCGAATTTATTCGCAGCCAGATCAAGGAAAAATATCCTGACTGGCGCGGAAAAGTACCCTCACTTGAAGTGTCTGCCATTAATAATGAAAATCTGATACTTCTTCGCAACACAATTTCCGTGGGTATCCTTCGCTCTAGAAGGCTGCTGGAATAACTCTCGCGTAGGAACTACCCCTGGCGGGGATTAACGGCCGCCTTTTCCACTTTTGGGTAGCAGATCCTTAACTGTGGAGACGGCAGAATCCAATGACAACCCGAGGAAAGTCCCTTTTATTTTTTGGATCAATTCAGGCTGCTGGTTGAATGCGCTTCCGCCAAAACCCAGGATCGGTGCCGGTTTTAGTTTTGATAACTTATCCTGCAAATGGTCAATCGCTTCGGCTGATTCCTGTGATGTAGCTGCCATGATCACCATGGCTGGATGTTCATACCGCGCGTAATCCACCAGATCCTCCAGCGGGAGGTCTGGTCCGAGGAATTCCACCCGATACCCTTCACTGCGCAGCATCAGAGCGATCATCAGGCTGCCGATTTCATGCAGTTCGGTCGGCGCGCAACCAACCAGAATGAACGGGGCGTTGCTTCGAGCGGGAAACGCTTGAAATATGGTTAACAGATTGCCCCGCAAAAACGCGCTGGAGAAATGCTCCGTAGCCACCGGGATCACTCCATTCGCCCAGTCTTCTCCGATCTCCACCAGCGCGGGAATCATTGTCCCGAGCATGTACGTAGAAAGATCATACATGGAATAGGCTTCCCGTAATATCTCGCTGGCCTTCGCTTCGTCATGTTTGACCAACGCCTGATACAACTGGTGGGCGATCAGATCCGGTTGTACCGGCGGAACAGCGGGTTTCGGTTGAGAAAATGGGATGACCGGTGCCGCTTCCAACTGGCCGCCATTTTTCTGAAGTTGTCTTAATTCCGCCACCGCGCTGCTGATGGAAATCCCCGTATCTATGCGGCCTTTTATCCACCGCAGGGTGGCAATATCGCGCTCCGAATACAGGCGGTAACGGTTATCGCCCCTGTGCGGATTCAATACTTCATGGCGTCTCTCCCAGGCACGCAAGGTGACTGGCAGAATGCCGGTCTGATCGCAAACGGCTTTTATGGTGTATTTTGGATGATCCGAAATCGCATCTATGGTTGTCAACGACATGTTTTTCCTCATTGACCAGAAGATAGGTGAATTCTGAGGATTTCATACTCAGGATTCATAATTTTGTCTAACCAACTATACTGTATAAAGTTAAACTTAAAATGATTTTAATGAAAAATAATTGTAATAAACCTTAATGTTTTATAAACCCTTCATTTTTATTCAGTCCGCGCGAGTTGGTTTGCGTTAACCGAATATTAACCATTTCGGTAATATTTGTTTACTTATAAAGTGTATCATATGGGAAAAGGAATTTACATGAACAAAAAACCCCGGGTACTCTTTATTTGCGTAGGAAATTCAGCCCGCAGCCAGATGGCGGAAGCCCTGTTGACTCGGATTGGTTCTGACGTTTTTGAAATATACAGCGCCGGTTTGGAACCATCGGTTGTAAATCCATTTACGGTACAGGCTTTGCAGGAAGTTGGGATCGATTGGTCAAAGGCGCGATCAAAAGGGCTGGATGAATTCATGGGGAAAGTCCACTTTGGTTATGTGATCACAGTTTGCAGCAGGGCGGAAGAACGCTGCCCGATTTTTCCGGGAATGGGTCAACGTCTTCATTGGCCGTTTGACGATCCGGCCGCCGTTCAAGGTTCTGATGAAGAGAAGCTTGAAGCATTTCGAAAAGTACGTGATCAGATAGAACATAAAGTAACCGAGTGGTTCCTTCAGTTCCAATCCTGACAAACTGCGATAATAAAAGCGGGATGGCTTTTTTGCTGGCCATCCCGCATTAAAGTGACGGATTATCTCATTAATCGATATTTATTCAGGCAAACACACGTTTTTGCAACCAGAAAGCCACATTGACCAGACCGATCATTACCGGCACCTCAACCAGCGGGCCGATGACCGCTGTAAACGCCTGCCCTGAATTGATCCCGAAAACGGCCACAGCCACCGCAATTGCCAGCTCGAAATTATTGCTGGCCGCCGTGAAGGAGAGTGTGACTGTCTTCTTGTAATCTGCCCCCACTGCTTTGCCCATAAAGAAACTGACAAAAAACATGAGCAGGAAGTACAGTAGCAGAGGAACAGCGATGCGCACAACATCCAGCGGGATGGTGAGGATCAGGTTGCCCTTCAGGCTGAACATCACTACGATGGTAAACAATAAAGCGATCAGGGTGATCGGGCTGATCTTCGGAATGAATTTCGAATAATACCAGTCCTTCCCTTTGGCTTTAACCAGGATCAGGCGGGTAAGGAATCCGGTAATAAAAGGGATACCCAGATAAATAAACACACTGCGGGCGATCTCGCCGATGGTTACATTGACCGCCAGGCCTTCCATTCCCAGCCAGGTGGGCAGAACTGTGATGAAAACATAGGCGTACACACTGTAAAACAGAACCTGGAAGATGGAATTGAAAGCCACCAGCCCCGCCGCGTATTCAGAATCCCCTTTGGCCAGCTCATTCCAGACAATCACCATGGCAATGCAACGCGCCAGGCCGATCATGATCAAACCGGTCATATACTCGGGATAACCGCGAAGGAAAATGATCGCCAGAAGGAACATCAGAATGGGGCCGATGACCCAGTTTTGAACCAGAGATAGCCCCAGTATCTTCCAATTGCGGAAAACATCGCCCAATTCGCCATAATTCACTTTTGCCAGAGGTGGGTACATCATCAGGATCAGGCCGATGGCAATCGGAATATTCGTTGTACCCACCTGAAATTGATTGACAAATGTTTCAAAACCGGGGACAAGGTAACCCAGCAGAACACCAACCGCCATGGCGAGAAAAATCCACAGCGTGAGGTACTGATCAATAAAGGATAGTTTCTTTGCCGGTGTCTCTTTCATTTTTTCTCCTCAAATTACATAATAAAATTGAAGATATACCCGGTTAAGATGATTGCCAGAGTAACGGTACCTATGAAGACTCCAATTAATCGTGGTTTTAAAACTCTGCGCAAAATAATGATTTCCGGAAGACTTAAACCGATTACAGCCATCATGAACGCTAGAACTGTGCCCAGAGAGGCGCCTTTCTCCATCAACACACTGACAACAGGTATCACACCAGCCGCGTTTGAATATAAGGGTACGCCAATCAATACGGCGGCAGGGACAGACCACCATGATTGTGACCCAAGAATATCGACCAGGGCGGATTCAGGGACATAGCCATGAATTATTGCGCCTATACCAATGCCAATCACAACAAATAACCACACCCTGGAAACAATGTCCTTAACGGATTGAAACGACCGGGAAATTCGATCGTTCCAGGTAATTTGCTCATCGATCTCCTGATTGGCAATTTGAATTTGCCAGACGAAATCTTCGACATGCTTTTCGAGGTGCAGTCTACCAATAATGATCCCTGCGACAACTGCGATCAACAGTCCGGTTACCAGATAAATCCCGGCGATTTTCCACCCAAACATCCCGAAAAGCATAACAAGCGCCACTTCATTGACCGTCGGAGCGGAGATCAGAAACGAAAAGGTCACTCCAAGCGGGATGCCACTCTCTACAAATCCGATGAACAAAGGAACAGCCGAGCAGGAACAAAAGGGAGTAACCACGCCAAGCATGGCAGCAAGCAAATTTCCCCATCCTTCCTTTTTCCCTCCAAGCATCTTGCGGGTTTTTTCAGGGCTGAAGAAAGTTCTGAACAGTGAAATCAGGAAAATCATGCCGGAAAGCAGGAGCAGTATTTTCGGGACGTCATAGAAGAAGAAAGCCAGAGATTCTCCAATATGTGTCCCTGCCTGAATTCCCAACACACTGTAAACCAACCAGTTGGAAAATGGTTGCGTTAAGGAATAGAGGCCAAACCATACCGCAGCGAAAAAGATGAGCAACACCGTAATCGCATTTGACGGATACCGTTGAAACAATTTCTCTTTCATAAATTATTCAATCTTTTGAATATGATTGGGATAAAAAAATAACCTTACATTTTCAACCAGTCTTCAATCTCTTTTTCAGCAGGAATGCGGCCAGATGAAACGACTTTGCCATCAATAACCAGTCCCGGTGTTGAAAGAATCGGGTATTTCATAATATCGGCATACTCAGTCACGTGCTCAAAATCAGCATCAATGCCCAACTTTTCAACCACTTTTTTACTAATCGCTTCCAGCTTTTTGCAATTCGCGCAACCCGAACCAAGAATCTTAATTTCCTTCATTTTCTCTTTTCTCCTTATTTTCATTACAACCCGGACATGGACATCCATCAATTGTTGAACGAATGATGGGGGATTTGCCTGTCATTGTGTATGCCAAATCCAGAAGACTGAATACACGGTTGTCGATGACTCGGTAATACACATTCCAACCATCCCGTCGATCGCTGATCAGGCCTGCGTCTCGCAGCACGGCCAATTGTTGGCTGACATACGCCTGGCGTGTGCCAAGTGCAGCCTCAAGGTGGCAGACACACTGCTCCCCCTTGCGCAATTCTTCCAGAATGGCCAGGCGCGCCGTATGGGAAAAAGCCTTAAAAAAGGCTTCCAGAAACTCCATATCGTGGTCTGCAATCATATTCATAATACTGAATATATTTTATCAGAAAAAAATGCAAAAACAATACTTATTTATTTTTCACCAGGTTCGTCAATATCCCGTATTTGAACCCCGAGTAACCCGACTACTTGCAGTGCCTGGTGGGGAGCAATGATCGCGCCCCGCATTTCTTCCACCCCCACGCGCAAACCGCCTATCTGTGCCGTGCGGAAATCCACGCCCTTCATTTTTGCCAGGTGGAAGTCAGCCTCTGTCAGGTCGCATTCTGAAAAGGCAACACCGGGTAAATCTGCCCCATCAAAAGAGGCTTTTCTCAAAATACATTTCGAAAAGCGGCAATTCTTGAATTTCGCCGAAACCGCAGACAATCCTTCCATCTGGCAATTGACGAATTCAACATCTTCAAAGAGACCTTCCAACATCTGGGTACCCATCAACCGGCAGCCCTGGAAGGACACCCGGCGAAAGAAGGCCGTTTCCCATTCACTTCCGGATATTTCGCAGGTTTCCAGCAGGGAATCGACCACTCGCAGACCGGGCAGGTTCGACCTCAGTAATTGCACCTTGCGCGCTCTGATCTGCTCCAGGATCAATCCGCGTGACGCCAGGTTGTTGTAGTCCAGGCTGTTCAACGCGCGCTGAAATACGTGCGCGTGATCGGCCAGCGGTTCGGGCTCATCAGTTGGCATGGGTTTGGGGAGGCGGGGGGGATGGATCATAATTTGAATTGTTCGAGGGAATGTTGGTTCAATTCTAAACGCATTTTGTATCTTCCCAGAATAATTGAGTTTAAATAAGAAAATTTTAGTTTGTCAGTATGTCATCTATGAAAGAGATGCGATCGTTTCCCCTTTTTCGAAGGATCCGAATGGTTATATCTATTAGGGGAAAAAACAAGTTTTCAACGAACCAACAAACCATAATGGTTTACGACTTGGAAAGTAAGAATCAGTTTTAAGAATAACTTTAACAATAAAATGAAAATAACTATATAAAAAATTTTCGGTTTAGGGGGTTTGGTGTGATATGTAATCGTATTTAGCCGAGTTTTACGGGAGATTTCCTCCAATTACTTATAATAAATAGAGTAATCCATATCCAAATCATTATCTCAGATAAAGAGGGACGACTATCCACCATGTGGAATCATCTAATGGAATGGCTGTGGCTGAAAACAGGTAGAGATTCCACGCATGATCGTCGTTCCCACCTGATATTTTTCCTTGTTATCAGTCTATTATTATTAAATTCAACGTTTGTTGTCATACTTCTTTGTATTGACCAAAATCTTTTATCAAAATTAACACCAGCCTGGTTCTCACTTTTTTTTACAATTTTTTCCGCCATACTGGTCAGAAAAAAGAAGATTGAATTGGCAGGTTTTATTCTGGTTGGCAGTCTGTGGGTACTGCAAACCATAATGATAGTACCCGACGGAGTATTAACAGCGTCATTTCATTCTTATTTATTCGTTTTTGTTCTGGCTGGGATTTTCTTTGGCACGAAAGTGATGATTGCCATCCTGGGAATTACTATTATCGTCGTCCAGATGCTGGTCCATTCGCAGATCAACGGGTATCTCCCTCTTCCGCAAAATCCTGTTCCCAATCTTTTATTGGAGACATTCATTCGAAGTGCTATTCTGACCATTAATACCGTTATTACAGCATTCGCGATCAATTACCTGGAACGGGAAAAAGAACAGGTAAATCGAGAATTTATCGAACGGATAAATACACAAAAAAATCTTGAAAAAAGCCAGCTTAACCTTCGTGAAAAAGATCGACAGTTGGTAGGGATCACAAATAATCTCCCGGGGGTTATCTTCCAATTTTTCATCACGCCTGAAGGGCACTATGATCTCAGTTTTGTCGGCCGTCAATCCAGAGACATGTTTGGGATGGAACCCGATTTAAATGGTTACTTTGAACGATTCTCCGCCCATTTGCATGTGGATGATAAACAGACTTTTTTCCATTCAATTAGAGACGCGGTTGAAACAGGCTCGCAATGGTTTTATGAGGGCCGGTTTATTCATGACAATGGAAAAACCATCTGGTTTCGTGGATTTGCCACCCCTGATCCGGAAAACAAATCCACATTTAATGGCATAGTTTTGGACATTACGGAAAATAAGGCACTTGAGGAACAGATTGAATACAGGCAGGAACAGGTATCCTCGTTTATAGAGAATCCGTCTGTGGCCATCATGATCGCAGACGAAACCGGGAAGATACTCCAGGCAAACTCCCCTTACGCGAAATTATTCGAACTTGAGCCGCAGGATATGCTGGGAAAAGATATCTGGGATTTTACATATGCACTTGTTTCGCCAGAATTACGGACACCTGAACTGATTGACCGCATTAAGGAAATTTTTCATAAGATAATGGGGACAGGCAAGGTTGATACCTCGCGCCGGGATGTTTTCGAAACCGTTACACCTTCGGGCCGGCGAATATTTATTCAACAGAATATGTTTGTTTTTAATACCTCGCAAGGTAAGTGTCTCGGTGCTTTTCTGGTTGACCAGACGGAACTGGAAAAAACCAAAAAAGAACGCGAGGATAGCGAGAAATCATACCGGGCACTATTTGAACAGGGACCCTTTGAGATATCCGTCAGCCGTATGACCGGTGAAATTATGGATGTGAATAATCAATACTGTCTGGCGGTTGGGCTGCCCCGGGATGAAATTATTGGAAAAACCGCAAAACAACTGGATCGGTTGACCGATGAAAATGAAATCGAATTAAGGAAACTGGTTGAAAAAACCGGTGGAACAATCGATCAATACGAAATGCCCATGAACTGCGGTGGGCATCCTCGCATTGTTTTACTCTCGGCAAAAGTCATTACCGTGCAAAATGAACCTCTGGTTTTTACAATAATCACTGATATTACCAGTCGAAAAAAGTCCGAAATGAAAGTAGAACTTCAGCTTCAGCAAATGACTGGATTGAGGGAGATCGATACATCAATCATATCTGGAGAAGATATTGAAGATACCCTGAATAAAATATTGGATCAAGGTGTTTACTGGCTGAAAGCACAAACAACCTGCATGAATCTAGGGATTGCCAGTGGTGATCACAAATCTCAGACTTTCCTCCGCGGGAAAGAACTCATAAATAAGCGTTTTCTTGATGAAGATACGACAGAGATTAGAAATTTCACCAGAGAGAGAAATTCCGTAATTGTAAATGAGGAAGATTTTTCCCGGCTTCCAAAAAAGATGAAAGAGTTTTATGAAACCAATCAAATTCGAAGCCATTTTCGAGTTCCAATAGTAGTTGGCAATTGGACCAGGGGGATTTTTGATATTTTTCTATCTGAACCTTTACAGGAAGATGCGTCTGATTGGATACTCTATGCAGAAACCCTGGCCGGTCAGGCTGCTCTGGCTATAACCAATCACGACCTTATTTCAGGTTTGCAGGAAAAGAATGATGAGTTGCTGGAAGCATATGAAGGCACCATCTTCGGTCTGGGACATGCGTTGGAAATTCGAGATAAAGAAACATTTGGCCATTCAGAAAGGGTTCTTGAATTATCGTTGAAAGTGGCAGAAGTACTTCATTTCACAGATGAAGAAATTTCCAATTTCCGCAGGGGTGTTTTATTGCACGATATAGGCAAAATAGGTATTCCAGATTCGATCCTCTTAAAACCTGGCCCATTGGATGAAGATGAATGGAAGGTCATGCGCCTCCATCCTGTCTATGCCTATGAGCTTTTGAAAGGGGTTTCATTTCTAAAAAATGCTCTTGATGTCCCATACAGCCATCATGAACGCTGGGATGGCTCTGGTTATCCTCAGGGGTTAACCGGAGAAGGAATCCCTGTTTCCGCTCGTATATTTTCGGTGGTGGATGTTTGGGACGCTTTGACCAATGATCGGCCCTATCGAAAAGCATGGACAAGTGAAGAGGCAAGTCAATATCTAACAGATAATGCTGGCGTACAATTTGATCCAAAAATTGTGGAAATATTCCTATCCATCTTATCCAGCGTCTAAACCAGGCATCACGTAGAAAAGATTCATGGTTTTTCGAACTGCGAATCAAAAAAGCAGCCCCTATTTCATCGTTTCAATGTCTTTCAAATGCCCGATCAGGTGATTGACATGCATAGTCACCACGTCTTCAACTGTGATACGCGAATCCTCACACTCGCCCGGCCAGCGGATACGCACCGACCTATCCCAGGCGTCCGGGTTGAGCCGCAGGAGCTCCCCGATATGCTCACGGTTGGCACGAAATAGCGCCAAAGATATTATCAGAGAACGCCGCTCATAATCCCATTTCCGGCTCCATTCCAATTGCGGCCTGTCCCAGTACCATTGCAGGGTGAATTCACCTTCCGCATTGCCCAGAGCGGCTTTTATGCAGGTATTCCAGATATCATCGCCGTCAACAATATGGTGGATAATGTCGCGGATCGACCATTCCCCGGGTGAAAACCGTTTTTCCAATTCTGGTGCCGGCAATCCATTCACGACCCGGGTAAGAATATCCGGCCCTGAGGCATAAAGCTCGAGAAGCTTCGCGCGATCCATAGGTTGATCTGTCATATTCGTCTCCCCGAATATCCTTCATCAGGTAATTCAATTATTGTCCAATTTTATCGTCGAATGTCGATCTTCTGCGATTTTTAGCTATCTTTGCATGAGGGAATCTCGTACAATCATTACAGATATTTTCGCTCACCAGAAGCAGGAGGAAAGTATATGGCCGCAGCAGAACCAGAATCCAACCTCACACCAGTAAGCACGCAAACGCCCTGGTATAAAAGCAAAAAAATGTGGATCGCCATCCCGCTTGTGTTGGCCCTGATCGCCATGAACGCCTATATTTACCGGCCGGCTGTTGGTATCGCGGGGATGATGACCGATTCATGCTCAGGTGAATCCAACTCCTACCTGATGTGGGAAATCTGGCTGGGATATCTGTGGCCGGTGGTCATATTTGTCTGTTCGTTATATCCGGCCTACCTGATATTTAAAAATAAAACCTGGTGGAAGGTGATCCTGGGCATACTGGCGGCCGGAGTAGTATCTGTGATCTGGTACTTCCTGTGGGTTCCGGTTTTGTGGATAACCGGTTGTTAATCCCGGGCTATTTCAACCGCCAGTTCGATAAACCAAAGATATCAGGTTCATACGAAAACACCACCTTTGATGATCCCCGGGAGACTTTCACGGATTTGAAAGTGGAAAACAGTTTTTCCAACTTTTGGGGCTGCCCGTTGACATAGGCTTTCCATTCTGGATCCCAGTTGTCAATATAACTTACATAGCCATCCTCTGGAACTTCCACGTTCAACTCAAGCCGGTCACCATTGAATTCCTGTATCGAGTATTCAAAATGACTGCCATCAACATCTTCCAGAAAATCTGTGATACCTGTGTAATCAATGGAACGGGAAAAGAAAACCCGCTGGCCATCTGTTACTCCTAGCAACCGTTCCCGCGCCTGTGGTTCTGTATCATGGGCAAAATAGAAGTCACGGTAGAACGAGAAATACCAATCATCACTGTAATTCACCCGGTAGGTAGCCGTAAGACTGATGGCATTTTCGTTATAGGTTGGATCACGACGGTGATCAAATGATTCGCGGAATACCCTTGTCACGATTTCTGCCGGTTTTCGCTGGTCTTCGCTGACATAATGCGTTCCATTCCACCACATAAACGCGCTCATCGGCCACATGTCGACCAATACAATCGCGGTGAAAAATGCCCAGAATACGGCAATGGAGCGAAATTTTCGTTTCGCGAGGAAAAAGCAAATTATTAAAAAGAAAACGGTTGTGCAGACCGCCAGGACAAGGAAAGGCATTTCCTTTCCTGAAAAACTGGCCAGGTATTTCACCCAGTAAATATCACGCTTCTGGAATTGAAACAGGTAAAACTGGATACCGGCCAAAAACAAACACACAGCCAGGATGATCGTCGTCCATCGGCGTACCAACCCTACGCGATTCTCATTCGCGTCCCGGACGTTCTTCAAGACGAGAGTAAAGAAATCAATGGAAATTGCCAACAGCACGGCTATTACCGGTAAAAGTACAACATTTAGCCGGCCGATAAAGCGGAGGTTCGAGAAAAGCGGGAAGTATTTCCAGAGAAAGATAAAAAGATAGGATTCCTTGCCATATGTAATGTAGGAAACAAGCAGGTAAAACACACTAAGGGAACCTGCGACCCATGGATTTAGAAACCAGTGTTTCCAGGTTTTTCCGCCGTCCGCCGTAGCCCAGCCTTCTTTTTTAAACCAGGGTCGGGAAACCAGAAAAACCAGAATTAAAACCACACTGGCAAATCCAAAGAAATACCAGCCTTCGGCCTGTGAAACTGGTGGATAAACAAGTGATCCCAGAGTATCAATTATGCTGAAATCATCCGTGGTGGAAAAGGAGAAGTCCCCCCCGCCCCGCGAGGAAGTCATTGAGATCAACCGGGCCATACGCAGGGCGTACGGTCCGGCGATTAACACGGCTATTACCCCGCTTGCAGCAATCGCCGCATAATTCTGCCACCGCACCGGTAAACTTTCAGGGAAAAATCGTTTTCGAAAAACCGGGATGAACAGGATGACCAGGTATGGAATGATCAGGAACACGCTATAAAACAGATAGTATTGATATCCCCCCGCGACCAGGCTGACACAGCAAAAGATCAGTAATAAGGCATTCCCGGTCATCTTTTTTAGCGACCTGGCCGCAGCCAGATTGGTCAGAGACAGCAATATCCAGGGATACCAGGCGATGGAATGCAATCCGGAAGGGTAACGCACCAATTCTGCCAGCCGGTAGCTCACCGGGATAATCATCGATACGATGAAGGTCGCACGGGTTGACAGGGGGAATTTCCTTAACCAACAATACAACCCGACAGCAAAAATAGCGATCCCCAGCACGGCATAACGTTGATTATCCAGTATGGAATATCCACGATTGAGAATATACAAACCCGTAAGCGGAATATTCAGCGGGTAAAAGAATTGCGAGAAAGGATTGGAAAAAAATGGATAACCCGCGGATTCAGCCGGTGACCACAGCGGGAAATGGAACTTGCTCAGACAATCGAGCAGATACACCTTATAGGTATACGACGTGGGAATAAAATCATTGGCCACACCATAGAATTCACCATTGATCGGGATGGTTCGGGGGAATAGATACAGGAAGGGGAATAAGAATATAAAAACCGGAATGAGGATGTTTTCCACGATATGCGTTGAAAAGCCATTCCATTCATCCTGCGTTGACTGCCGGCGCTTTTCAAAGACCAGCATCACAAGAAATTCCAACAACAGCGCAAAAAAGAGAATGACGAATGGATCAACCCTTGAGAAAATAGATCGATACATTCCACGCATTCCGGTCTCAGGAATGGCGAAATAGAAAATCGTCAATACTGTGAGTAACAAGCCGCCCCAGATCAATAACGGAATGCGGTTTAGCATGAATGAGACCAGTTTTATTGCGATTGTGGCTTCTGATTTCCCGTTTATAGCATTATTCAACAAGAACCCAAACAGAAGAAAAGCCCCCAGGGTGGTTGCCAGTATGATCAGTCGGGATATTGACAATCCGAAAACTTGAGAACCGCTTTGCCCCCCGGGAAGTGAAACCTGAAAGACAAAAAAAGATCCCAGTTCCAGTGTACACAGAAGGAGAAAAATAGGCAAAGGCTTATGGAACAATCGACCAATCTGGTTTTTCGTCATCGTTTATTATCTTCCATTTTTTATGTGGGGCTTAATCTGGTCGCTAATTATACAATGGCAAAAAATCCGACTCTGGAAATAATCAGTTTATTTACACAATAGCAGGTGGTCTATTGAAACAATATGTGGCTGTGGTTATATGCCGTTCCCCGGGTTTGCGCGGAGATGAGGAATGATGAAAAATCGGAAGTGGATTTAAATAGAATCAATCCACCTCCGATTCAGCCAAACATAAAATTTTCGGGTTATTTCAACTCGACGCGCTGGAATATCTCCGCAGTCCTTTCAAAAACAGCTTTGAACCGGCAGCCATCAACACAATTGCCAGCCCCAGACTGGCAGCCAGCATCCATGGATTCAACGCACCGGTCAGCGCTTCCGCCGGTACTGTGGTGATCAAACCCACCGGAACGACCCAGGTGAGCACCAATTTCAACCAACCGGGGTACATACCCATGGGGTAACGCGCCATTTGGAGCAGGCCGTCAAATATCCATGTGAATAGCACGCCCGGACTCCAGAAGACCAGAGCAGAAAAGATCAACAGAATGGCATATAGAATGGACACGCCACAAATAAGCGTGATGATAAAAGCAGCCAGACGGCCGGCTGTTAATCCGCCGCTCAGGCGGGAGACCGCTGTGAAGAAAACACCCAGCCCGAGCATGAGATCAAAAAGCGCGTACAGGCGCCACTTACGCAAACTGACAAATGCCTGAGTGTTCAAAGGCCGCAAGATCACAAAATCAAACTTACCAGACCATATCTCACCATCCATGCCGGCCAGGGCTTCAAGTCCGGGGGCGATGAACAAACCGCGCAACGCGGTGACGATGAGGTATACCCCCAGAAGCGCCAGGGTGGAAGTCAAATCCCACCCGTGGATTGTGTTGATCTGTCCAAACAAGACAATAATTCCCAACACGCCGGTCACCAGGTTCAATATGGATGAGAGCAGGGCGATGAAAAAATTGGAACGGTAGGCTGCTTCTTCCAGAAAAGAAACTCGCATAAAACCAGGGATCAAACGAAGTACTCGCATATCAACCTCCATAACCGGCATAGCGTTGAACGCCGCGCCGCCAGATGATCACCGTCAGCACAGCCGCCACCGCCAGCCAGAGCAAAAGAACGGCAAATCCGGTCGCTATTCCGCTGTCGGAGAGATTTCCGGTAAGAATTTCCACCGGGAACGCCACCATATAGCGAAAAGGCAGCACAACTGCCGCCGACTGCAACACACCCGGCAGCAAGGCGACCGGCGCCACCTGACCTGCCAGCAGGAAGATGAGCGAATCCTGCAATGTCAACAGCGCGTCCGCGCGGGCAGACCAGAAGGCCAGCAGCGCGATCCAGTAACCCCACAGAAAACGCAGCGCCCAGGCAAGCAACAAAGCTATCAGGAAAAGACCGCCCTTTTCCCACGTGAAAACAAACTCGGGCTTCATGATGATCGCCAACAAAACAAGGATGGGCAGATCGAACGCCAGGTAGACAATTTTACCGGCCACCTCGGAAGCCAGCGCGTCATAGATCGGGGCGATGGGGCGCAACAGAATATGATTGATCTGCCCGTAACGGATCAAGTCTCCCACAGTCCAGTTCACCTGGGCGTAGGTGATCTGGTTCACAAGGATGAGAGTCAGATAATACGCCACAAAACCGCCTCGAGTGAACCCACCCAGGCTGCCATCACCGGCGGCTGTCGACCAGACCAGAAGGTAGATCAGCGGCGGGATCATCCAGCCGAACGCCAGGACAAAGAAGAAACTGCGGTACTGCATCCAGGAAAGCCACAGACCGCGGATTAATGCCAGCCCTCCACGCGAATTCATAGTGCGCCTCCCGAGTAGATGCGATCGATCACCGCTTCTATGGGAGGATCCTCAACGGTCAGGTCAGCCACCGGCAGTGATTGCAGCAACCTGGCGGTGATGGTCGGAGAGTCTTCACGAGGAACCCGAATAGAAAGTCCCAAACCCTCCTGTCCGGTTACCTCCGCGCCATTTGGAAGATTGAGCTGCCCTGCCGGCAATTCTTCCAGCAGGGTAAGGCGCAGCAATTTATATGGAGCCAGGTCACGAGCCAGTGATGTCAGGGCGCCGTCAAACATCAGGCTGCCGTTATGGATGAGGATCACACGGTCGCACAGCGCGGTAACATCTGCCATGTAGTGGCTGGTCAGGATGACGGTCACCCCGCTTTGTCTGTTGTAATCCGCCAGAAAGCGGCGCAGGCGCAATTGCATGGATACATCCAGCCCAAGGGTGGGCTCATCAAGGAACAACACAGCCGGTCGGTACAACAGGCTGGCGGCCAGTTCGCATTTCATGCGCTCCCCCAGCGAAAGATTGCGCACCGGTTTGGTGAGCAATTCTTCCATGTCCAAAAGATGGATAATCTCATCCAACGTGCGTTGAAATTCCGCCGGTGGAACACTGTAGATCTCGCTCAACACGCGGAATGAATCCATGGGTGGAATATCCCACAACATCTGGCTTTTATTGCCCATAACAATGGAGATGCGGCGCAGGTAGTCAGCTTCCCGTTTCCAGGGTTGAAAGCCCAGTACATCCACCTCCCCCGAAGTTGGATGGATCAGTCCGGAAAGCATTTTCAGGGTTGTGGTTTTCCCCGCTCCATTGGGTCCGATGAACCCGACCATTTCACCCCCGGCTACGGTGAAGTTGATCCCCCTGACAGCCGGAATCTCGTCATACTGTGGGCGTACCAGACTTTGAACGGAAGCCCACAATCCTTCCGCCCGTACCGGTACCCGATAAGTTTTACTCAGGTCTTTGACCTGAATGTGGATATCGCTCATTTCTTCTCCTTGGAAAGTGGTTACTATTTCAGTCTACAACCCTGGTGCACAAAGAGAGGGTTTAAGTATTCACATTTTGATAGATTTTTTCAATCCAGAAATATCCCCCATTCCAGCCTTCCCCAAATGCAGAATACGGGATTGAGAGAAGGTGATTCTTGCTTTGATGTTTTGCGCCTGACCATCTGGACAAATCCATGACGGATGGGTCAGATACTGGATGGCAATCAGAAAACCCCCATCCCGGCCTTCCCCCAATCCAGAATACGGGATTGGGAGAAGGTGCCTTTCGCAGTAGATCAGAAATAATCGGGGTTGAAGATTGGACCATTCCGGGTGTATGATATCGATCCAAATAAAACCACATCCCGGCCTTCCCACAATCCAAAAAGCAGGATTGGGGGAAGGTGATTCTTGCGTTGATGTTTTGCGACTGACCCTCTGGACAAATCCATGACGGATGGATCAGATGCTGGATGGCATTCAGAAAGCCCCCATCCCGGCCTTCCCCCAATCCAGAATACGGGATTGGGAGAAGAAGGTACTCCAGAAGAACCATGAACGGTTCAATTCAGCAATTTCTTCAAATATCGGCCGGTGTGAGAAGCTTCGATTTCCACTACCTGTTCCGGCGTGCCTTCGGCGATCACCTGCCCGCCCGCGATGCCCCCCTCAGGGCCAAGATCGATCACCCAATCCGCGGCTTTTATCAGGTCAAGGTTATGTTCAACCACCATGACAGAGTTACCCGCATCCACCAAGCGTTGCAGCACCTGCAAGAGCCTGGCGGTATCATCCGGGTGCAGACCGGTAGTCGGCTCATCCAGTAGATAGAGCGTTCGCCCGGTGGCCTTGCGCCCCAGCTCTTTGGCTAGTTTGACACGCTGAGCCTCACCGCCTGAAAGCGTGGTGGCTGGTTGGCCAAGTTGCAGGTATCCCAGGCCGACATCAGACATGACCTGTAAACGGGAAGCCGCCGCGGGCACATATCTGAACACCTCCAACGCCTCTTCAACGGTCAATTCCAGAACCTGGGATATGTCATACCCGCCAAACTTTACGGCCAGCGTTTCCCGGGTGAAACGCCGTCCATGGCAAGCCGGACAGCGCACTTCCACATCCGGCAGGAAGTGCATTTTGACCGTCAGCGTGCCTGATCCTTCACAACGTTCGCAGCGGCCGCCCGGTACGTTGAATGAAAAATGCCGCGGGGAAAATTTGCGTCGCCGGGCTTCTTCCGTGGAGGCAAACGCTTCCCGGATGGCTGTGAAAGCATCGGAATAGGTGGCCGCGTTGGAGCGTGGTATGCGCCCAATGTGCTCCTGGTCTATGGTGATCACCTTATCGATCTGGTCCATCCCATCGACACGGTCATGCAAGCCGGGCTGCTCATGCGCACCGGTCAACCGCTGGCGCAACGCCTTATCCAGCACATCAAATATCAGGGATGATTTTCCTGATCCCGAGACGCCGGTTACCGCCAGCAGCATACGCAGCGGCAGTGACACGGTCACATTCCGAAGGTTGTGCTGCCGGGCATTGTGAATAAGCAATTCCCGCCCATTAAACGCCCTTCGTCTGGGCGGTAATGGAACAAATTTACTCCCGGATAGATATTGACCGGTCAACGAAGCTGGAACACGCATCACTTCATCAGGAGTGCCACAGGCGACCACTTCACCGCCGTGCTTGCCGGCTCCGGGTCCAATGTCGATCAGGTAATCGGCGGCTCTCATCATTTCCATGTCATGTTCGATCACCAACACGGTATTTCCCAGATCACGCAACCGGCACAAGACACGGATCAGGCTCTGGGTATCACGCTGGTGTAACCCTATGGTCGGTTCATCCAACACGTAAAGCACACCGGTCAAGCCCGACCCAAGTAATGAAGCCAGACGCAGCCGCTGGGCTTCACCGGCTGACAGGCTGGGTGAAGACCGTTCAAGGGTCAGGTAGCCCACACCCACTTCCAACAATCGGTGGATGCGTTCATCCAGATCAGCAAGGATCGGTCCGGCAATGAGCATTTCCTGCGAGGAAAATAATGGCCGCAGTGACTTCTGCCAGGCATCCAGTTCGTTTAAGGGCAGGTGGGAAACTTCAATGATCGTTTTTCCGGCCACCGTCACAGCCCGGCTTTCCGGACGCAAACGGGCACCGTGACAATCGGGGCAAACCTGAGAAGCAAAATATGGTTCGAGTTTTTCACGGTATGTTTCATTGCTGGCATGTTCGTCATAACGCCGTAGTAGATTCGTGACAATTCCTTCAAAATTCCCCTGCGCGTTGGTTTTCGGAGGCTTTTTATTTGGAAAGTGCTTCATGAAACGCGGGCTATTCGTTCCATACAGCAACAAATCGCGCTGTGTTTCGGTGAAATTTTTGATCGGTTTATTAATATCAAGGTCAAGGTCGTAATACAGGCTGGAATTCTGTAATATCTGGGTGTAGTAATTAATATGGAACTCGTCCCAAAAAGTGATTCCGTTCTCCAGGATGTTTTTGTCTTCATCCAACATTCTGGAAACGACCACCTGACGAACCGTTCCAAGGCCAGTGCATGTCGGGCAGGCGCCCGCCGGCTTATTGAAGGAAAAGTTGGCCATACCCATTTCAGGTATGGGTGCGCCGCAATGCGGGCATGGGAAGGTGTCTTCGGGGTTGGTGGATTGAATTTCCTCTGTCTCATCTGCCGAGTCTGGCAGTTCATCTTCGGCATATTCAAAGGTTGGTGGAGGTACATCTTTTCCGCATGAGGGACAGGGCCGGTGGCCAACCCGCGCGAAAAGCACGCGCAGGTAGGTGAAAACTTCGGTTGCCGTTCCGACCGTCGAACGCGGGCTGTGATTGGTCAGGTGCTGGTCAACGCTGATGGAGGGTGAAAGCCCTGTTATGGTCATTCCCTGTGGACGGGTCAATCCATCAGTAACCAGTCCCAGTGATTCCATGTACTGCCGCATTCCTTCTTTGTTCAGAATGTCAAATCCGAGAGTGGATTTGCCGGACCCTGACAATCCGGTGAGGACGACCAGTTTGTTCCTGGGGATATCCAGACTGATATTTTTCAGATTGTGCAGCCTTGCACCCTTGATGGTGATCATTTCGTTCATTCAAACTCCCATTGAGATAATATGGTTCACTATCTCATTCTAAAACCCTGGTGTTTAAAGAGAGGGTTTAAGCGGGTTTGCCTGACCTGCTATTAATAATGGCTTCGATAAAATCAATGATTTTACGCGCGCGCTTTTCTTCCTGATCAAGGGTGGACAACCACCGGTCAGATGCCATATAGACATCTTCATCGGGATGCGGTGTATCCAGCGCCTGACGCAAGTTGCGGTTGTCCCCTCGGTCCAATTGCAGCAGCATACGTAAAATAGCCATTTGACTGTACCCGGCGTTGGCCAGCATGCGGATAACCCGCAGCCGGCTGATCTCATTTGGGCCATACAACCGGTAGGCATTATTTTCCTGGCGAGGTACATCCAGCAAGCCGTTGCGCTCCCAATTGCGCAGAATGTCCTGACTAACACCCAGCAGCTTCACAACATCGCCTATACGCAATGGACGCACCGTCACATCCGCGCCGCTGCCCCGCGCCCAGCGTTCCAGCAAATCGACCGCCGCGTTGGCTGAAGCCTGTTCCGCTTTCACCACCGTCAGATGCCTGTATGCCAGTTCCAACGCCCCACCCCAGTCATCCTTTACCGCGCTTTGAATCACCTGCGCTCCCGATCGATGAATCGATTTGCCAGGATAACATCCTTCCATAATCATGCGGTCAAGCCGCAGGCAATCCAGGTGATGCTGCGTGAACCGCCTGTATCCATTGGGCGCCCGTTCCACCGGCGGCAGCAGTCCCCATTCCACGTAACGTCTGACGGTATTTACATTCACTCCGACCTCTCTGGCGAGGTCGGAGGTTTTATAGTATTTTGTCAGAAAGGAACTGGCGTTTCTTGCAGTCGACATGGGTTGTAACCAATGGATGGGTTTTTCATCAGAAGAATAATGGAAGTCTCTGAAATTCGTCGGGTGTTTAATTTCGTGAGAATTATTGTATACCAGGTAACCCCGAAGAAAAAATGCCTGCGAATTATTATGAATAATAACAGGTGGAGAACTATGAACAGGTTGTTGGCTTTTGCGTTATCGTTGACCGCGTTGCTGATGTCGTATCAAACAGTCCTTGCTGATGGAGAACCCCCGGTAAGTCCTACTCAAGCAGGATCCTTATCCATAGGCAGTATTCTAGCCGATATTCCATGGGGGCTGGTGATCGTCTTTATCGTCGCGGGTATTATTCTATCAACCATCAAGAAGAATACACCAGAGAACGTGATCACAGTTTCTTGTTGTGTTCCTTTTGTCGATGAGAAAAAGATGGAGATTGAAAAACAAAAGATCGCCGAAGAAGAAGCCGCGGCGGCAGCTGCCAAATGATAGTACAGCGAAGGCAATTACCCTGTCTTTTTAGATAAAACTTACAGTCTTAAAACGAAAAATCCAGTACTCTTAAAATCTCCAGATTGAACATGGAGATTTTTTGAATTTATTTCATTGCAGGATTTCCTTTGAGGAGAAAGAGTTCTGCTATACTAAAAAAGGTCAATTCTGCCTGTCGCATTGACTCCTGGCAAGTTATTTGCAGGTTGTTGCGTCCAGGCTGGCGAAATTGTGTGACTATCAGGAAATTGCCCGGGGTGTTTCATTTTTATGAACGAACCACAAAATAATCAGGAAAGTGATGTCATTTGCCCTTTTCTGGGAATGCCGGGCGACTGGCAGACAGCCATGGATTACCCTTCACGGCAAAATTTTTGCCGTAAGGTAAAGCCCCCAACCGCACCGGATGATTCATACCAGAGAGAATTTTGCTTGTCGTCGGCGCATAAACAATGCCCGAAGTATTCTTCGGACATCTCTTCATCTCAGGCTGACCTTCCGGGTTCGAAAACTGAAAAAACTGCAAAACGCGGTCGGTTGCCAGGATGGATCATCCCCGGGTTGATTATCCTGATAATTGCCTTGCTAATTCTCTGGCTGGCGCTTTCCCGATTACTGCCTGTTATTACCTCCATGACCGCCAGGCCTGTTGGAGATAAAATAGTAACCGCAACGGTTCCCGTTCTTTCACCGACCCTTGCACCTTCAACACCTCGCGCGCTCTCCGAAATAAGTCCTGAGGTAACTATGGTCACCCCGACGGATGACCTGGAACCGATGGAAATTGTTGAGCCGACACCCGCTTCTCCCCACACGCTTGAAGTACCATTTGGCACAACATACCCATTGCTCATGCACCGGGTGATTGGTGGTGAAGACCTGATCTCCATCGCCAATACGTATCAGAGCAGTGTGGATGCCATTCGAAGTATCAATTTCAATATGCCGGCGGAATTATGGTCAGATACAATTATTATTATTCCTGTTAACCAGTCAATTCTTTCTGGTATTCCACCCATGAAAGCCTATGAAGTTTCCACAGATGGACTGACTCTTGAAGAACTGGCGAATGAACAGGGTATTGATCCAGTAAATCTCGCCCTGTATAACGACCGTTCCGGTGATTATCTCTTCCAGAAGGGTGAATGGGTGGTTCTTCCCCAGTCCCTTCCCTGAAAGGTTAACATTGCCGGATATTCTCTTCGTCTGCACAGCCAATCAATTCAGGTCACCCATCGCCGCGGCGTGTTTTTCTCGCAAACTGGGAAAAACCAGGCTTCATGGGAACTGGACTGTCACCAGCGCGGGAACATGGACCGACAATGGATTGCCTGCTCACCCCAAAGCCGTAGAGGTAGCCAACGCAATGGGACTTGACTTGAAATCCCATAAAACCCGTGTGGTCACCCATGAGCTGTTCCAACAGGTTGATCTGGTGGTTGTCATGCAATCCAGTCACAAAGAAGCATTGGAAACGGAATTCCCGGAAGTCCGGGGTCGGGTTGTCCTGCTGGGAAACCTCGCCGGGATTTCTGGAGGTGAGATCATTGACCCCGCCGCGGAACTTTTTTCGCAACCAGAAACCACGGCGCGAATCGTCAATACCTGTATTGAAAAGGCATTTCCCAAACTGGTCGAATTCGCTTTCCGTCATGAATTTACCCGAAAAGAAATTTCAAAGTAAATCGAAATTAGAAAATAAAAAGAAATAAGGATCGCACCATGGAGTTGGAAAAAACATCGCAAGAACAATCAAAAGAAGAACTGGATATCCGCCAGTATCTTTCCCTGTTGGTTTATCGTTCCTGGCTTATCCTCCTCATCGGTATCGTCGCGGGTGCGATCAGTTACCTGATCAGCATTCGTTTTCCTCCCATTTATGAATCAACCACGTCAGTTCTGGTTAACGAAGCCCCCGAAAGCAAAAGCGCGGATTACTCATCCGTTTTAATGTCAAAACAATTGACCAGCACCTATTCACAGATGATGGTCAATGATCTGGTGCTTAAGCAGGTTGCCGGGGAATTTGGACTCTCCAACCCTCTGGATGAGATGAAAGAATGGATCACCGTATCACCGGTACGTGATACGCAGATCATCAAAGTTTCGGTGAAAACAACGAATCCTGATTTTTCGGCCAATATTGCCAACGCCGTAGTGAAAGCCTTTTCCACACAAATCCAGGACATCCAAACGCAACGGTTCTCCCAATCCAAGATAACCCTGGAATCTCAACTGGCAGACACAGAAAAACAAATAACCACCTATTCCGGTCAAATGGAAATTGCGACAACCAGTGAGGAAAAAGAACGGCTGGAAGCCAAAGTCACCCAGTATCGGACGATCTATTCCAATTTGCTCACCTCTTACGAACAGATCCGCCTTTCAGAAGCTCAGGCAGTTTCATCGGTCGTTCAGGTAGAACCGGCAACGGCCAATCCAATCCCTGTTGAACCGGATCTGTTACTAAACACCCTGCTTGCGGCATTAATCGGAATGCTGATCACCGGCGGGATCATAGTTGCGCGTGAAGCGTTTGATGACACCATAAAAACTCCTGAAGAAGTGAACCGGCGCTTTAATCTGCCCATTCTAGGTGTGATCAACCACCAACCCGCAAAAACCGATACCCTTATCACCCTCCGGGAGCCGCGCTCGCCCATCTCAGAGTCGTATCGAACCCTGCGTACCAACGTCAGCTTTGCCAGTGTGGACCGCCCCTTGCGCACGGTGATGATCACCAGCGCAGAACCGGGCGATGGGAAATCCACCACCATCTGCAATCTGGGTGTGGTGCTGGCACAAAACGGCAAACGCGTGCTGGTGGCCGATTGCGATTTACGCCGGCCGCGCATCCATACCTATTTCGGGCTGCCCAACCGCCAGGGAATGAGCACGTTGATCGCCCACTCCGAATCGCTGGCCAATGTCCGGAAATCCACCCCTGTCGAAGGATTAAGCGTGGTCACCTCAGGCTCTTTACCGCCCAATCCCTCCGAACTGATGGGGTCTCAAAAATTGCTTTCCATTTTCCAGAACATGCTGCAATCGGCGGATATGATCCTGATCGATACCCCGCCAACGTTAACCGTGTCAGATGCAGCCACACTGGCGCCATCACTGGATGGTGTCCTTCTGGTGGTCAAACCCGGAACCACGCGCGCCAGCGCACTAAGGCAAACCCTGGACCAATTCCGACAGGTCAATGCGCGGGTAATCGGCGTTGTTTTGAATGATGTGGTCACACGGGGAAATCCGTATGGCTACCACTATAACTACTATCACAATTACGCGGCGTATGAAAAATATTATGAGGGAAAAAGTTCGTCAAAGCCGGGGAAGACAGGCTGAAAGAAGGTAGCCGTCTTATCGAATCGGCCTCATTATGAATAGATATCTGAGCGCAATCTCCTACAACCTGGCTTTCTTCCTTCTCAGTTCACTATCTTTTCTGGTTCTAACTCCACTGGCTATTCACATAATGGGGGAAGAGTTTTTTGGATTGTGGACGTTGCTTTTTGCCATTGCGCAATTCACAAATATCGGTTCGCTTGGCATCAGTCAAATTGTTAACAAGCTATCATCGGAAAAGGAATTCGCCGATACCGAAACCAGTCATATCCTTTCATCCGCCCTGGTGGTCATCATTCCAATGGCAATCATCTCCACTGGAATATTGTGTCTGATTGTTCCCACACTGGTTCGTTCTCTTAACCCTTCATCCGAATATATTCTTCCTCTGCGAGACGCACTGTATATCGGGGCAGCCGGCATATTACCGGCATTTTTAAATAAGATTTACCAGGGATTCTTCCTCTCACGACTTAAAAATCGATTTGTGCGATCCACCGAATTCATCACTTCCATCTTTCCATGGTTGGGGGGAGTGCTCATCGCCTCATATGATAAGAATCTGGCATGGCTTTCCCTGTGGAATACAAGTATCCAATTCTTCGTGTTATTCCTCTTGCTTGGATCCACCATGAAAGAAATTACATTAAAGTGGTCTCCAGACAAAAATCATCTAACTCGTATTCTCCATTATTCCAAATTTCTATTTATTGAATGGTCTGCCGGTGCCATTTTCCAATTGGTCGATCGGATTGTGGTCGGAATTACACTCGGGCCAGCCTCAGCCGGTATCTATACGGTGGCAACCAGCATCGGCCTGCGCCTGCCGATGGTCAGTGGTTACGCAGCCGAGATCATGATTCCGTATGCCAGTCGCAAGGATCAACTCGGAGAAAAAGCCATCCTTTATGACTCCTTCAGGAAAATCTCTGGATATGTAAGTCTTATTATCGCCGGTCCGGCCAGCCTGTGTATTCTATGGATTAGAGAGATCCTGCAGTTTTGGATTTCTCCGCACTATGCTGACACAAATTACCTGACATTCACGCTTGTCATTCTCGGGTACGGATATATCAGCCTGGCCAAACCCGCGCACCAAACCCTCACCGGGCTTGGTCGGGTCAGATTCACATCGCTGACCTATCTTATTGCATCAAGCTTGATGATACTCGGGTTATTTTTTCTCTCCAAATCCTTTGGACTTCCAGGTGCTGGTTCCGCCAACTTGATTATGACGATATTACTTGTTATGAATCTAATTACATATAAAGCTTTGAATGATCACCTAAACTGGTTTCACCTGTTTTCAGATTTGAAATGGGGAATTATTATTCCATCAATCGCATCTGTACTGACGGTCCTGGACGTTTCCCAGTATGTAAAATTTGGATTCTCGTTATGCATGGTTTGTTTTTATTTCCTGTTGATCCGATCAGATACATTCTTCCAACAGCAGATTTCACAGGTAAAAGACAGATTGTTCGCCGCGAGGGGGGATTAACAGGATGCTGGGATCTGTTACGTTCATTCTGGCTACTCTTTTTCTCTCCGCGAATTCTCTGCGCGTTTATGGTTTACCCGTCTCCGATTGGTTGTATTTTCTGTCATTCATTTTCGCTTTTTTCGAATCACTGATTATTAAGGTGCGATTCTTTTCCACCTGGATTCCCAGGAAGGTATTTTTGTGGAATTCCTCACTTATCCTTTTAGGAGCCATTCTCTCATTTCCTAATTCGCAGGATTTCTCTGTGGCGTTGGTTGAGGTTTTGCAAACACTGTATGTTGTAACCATCTTTGTCTCATTGACCATCCTAATGGTACGAAGGGGGAAGACTGAACAGATTCTCACAGTGTTTATTATTTCCGGTGTATTCACATCGCTGATCGCCGTGGTTGATTATGCTTTTGGGACAAATTATGGGCAGATCACTTCAAATACCCCGAACATCATCTATATCGGCCGGTACGCCGGTTCACTGGGTTACCCGAACAAATTTGGATATTTTCTTGTAATCACTTCATTAATGACCGGGTACAAATTACTAAAATACTGGAAAGAAAAACAATCATGGCCAGCGATAATTATAATAATTGCGGCTATTCTGCTTCAAATTGCCGGAGTATATCTTAGCGGCTCCATCGCCGCGTACCTTGGTTTATTGATGGGTATCTTCTGCACCGTCTACTTCATCACTCCGCGCCATTTCCGGCTGGCAACCAGGATTTTGTTCTTCCTGATGATACTGGTTATGCTCAGCATAGGAATTATCGGGATTCACAATGTCTTTGGCCCACAATTAGAAATCTCCAATGATTCTTTGATCGGCGTGGGGATCAATCGGGTGATCAATATCACCGCCGGTGCCCGGATAGATTTGTATATACAAGCCTGGGATTTCATAGAAGATAATCCTTTTGCCGGCGCCGGATTTGACCAAAACGCCTCATCCACACTTCAGGACATGGAAAAGTATTTCGTTGGTTCCATTCATAACCCATATATTCAGATGTGGTATATGGGCGGTTTGTTTGCCTTCCTTGGTTGGCTGGCATTGAGTATAGCATTGGGTGTTTTAGCCATCATTGACCTGCAACGTCAAAAGAAGAACAACAACATTTTACATGTACTTCTGGCGGCAACCATAATCGCCATTCTATTTATGGATCTTTCAACCAATGCAATCTATCAACGAGAAAAATGGCTGGTCGTTGGCCTGTTCGTCGGGCATTATTGGGGCAGGCGATAGGAGCGCGATTATGTTACAGATTTCACTTATTTGTCCAAAATGCAATCACCCTCTTCCAGACTGGAATCCGGATGTTGATAGTATCACCTGCGATGCCTGTGAAACAACTTTTTCCAGGCGGGAAGGCATACTCAACTTCCTTCCGGAGCAGGGTCAAGAAATCAAGGATGAACTCACCAAGAAAAGGAAAAGCCATGCCCGTATCCTGAATAAAGCTGCAATATCAGGGAATTATCGCTCCATTTTTGACAATTATTTTTCCCGGATGGGTTCAGCGAACCATGGCCAGAGGATATTCCTGGACGCCGGTTGTGGTTATGGATTCTTATCATTTATTGCCGCAAATTATTTCGATCACGTAATCGCCGTCGATATCAGCGATGAAGAGCTGGAATTCTTCTGCCGACAGGTCAAAGAAAAAGGGGTCACCAATATCCATATCTTTAAAGCGTCGCTTTGCAACCTTCCATTTTCTTCCAACCAGTTTCATGGAATAGTCTGTAACCAGGTATTGGAACACGTTAATGACCATTCCCGTCTGATTCGGAATCTCTCGCGAGTTCTTTCTCCGGGAGGGACGTTATACCTCAGCACACCCAACAGGTATTCATTAAAACCGGAAGTTCACACCCACTTATGGGGAGTCGGGTATCTACCCCGGAATCTAGGGGGGATTTACAGCAAATTATTTCACCGTTTTGAGATGTTTTCAGATCTTTCACTGGTCAGCATTGGCGAATTGAACGAATTGTTTTCGCTACACTTCGGACAAACCTATGCTTTTGTCCGTTCAGGTTTGCATACGTCCTTATTAGGTCGGCTGGCAGAATGGGGCTGGGATAAGAAAGGGTTACAATGGCTTGCCCGGTTGCTTGTTTCTGATATTGAGGTCGTTGGACGAAAAGTGTCCATGTCTTGAGTGATTCGTTTATTGCACAGCAAACCCAGGATAATATTTCTTTCCTTTTTTCACACCGATCAAAATGAACATCCTTTCATTTGTCGCCGGACCAGAAGATTACAAGACAGTAGGTGGCATTGCCTATATTGACAGGCTGGCTGGTTCCATTTGCCTGCGGCACGCAGAAAACAACGTAACTCTTGTAGTCGTTGGCAAACCTCCTCTTGCGGTTTCGATCACGCAAAACAAAATCCGCGAGAAAAGCTCCCCGGGATTTTTTCAGGGATTCCGTGTTATGGATTTCCCCTCGCTGGGGAAGAACGGGTTCTCATTTCATTTTTTCGCGGCGTTACCCGCACTGGTCCGGTCTCACCCTGATTTCATAACCCTGCATTCAATCTACACCATCCCGGTGGTCGTCGGTTATCTGATAGCGCGAATAAATCATATTCCGTATGCGATCTGGCCGCATGGTGTTTTTTCTCCCTATCAACGTTCGGTCAGACGGGTAAAAAAATGGTTCTTTGACCAACTCTTCACCAGGAGAATTCTCCAGAATGCCGCGGCTGTGGTATTCACCGCCGCCGGCGAACGCGAAGAATTCCGCGAACTGGGCTTGCATATCCATTCGGTGGTCATCCCCCATGGAATTGATCTTACTGAATTCACAGGCCAGCAGCCATCCAATCAATTCCGCCAGAAATACTTTGAAAATTACGCTGGTACCATCATTCTCTTTTTAAGCAGGGTAAACTCAAAAAAAGGACTTGATATTTTAATACCCGCCCTCAACGCCCTACGCAAGAAAGGTGTAGATTTTCGCGCGGCAATAGTCGGCGCGGGTGATCCGCCATCTTACAAGGATGAGGTTAAAACCTGGATTGGTATAAATGACCTCACCGGGAGAGTGGTTATGACAGGTGCTCTTCAAGGTGAAGATAAATTGGCGGCCTTTTCATCAGCCGACATATTCGTTTTGCCCTCACGTTCGGAGAATTTCGGTTATGCCATATTTGAGGCTCTGGCTTCCGGCCTGCCGGTGGTGATTACCAATTGCGTTAATTACGCGCGCGAAATAAAAGAGCATAAAGCGGGAGTGTGCGTCAATTTCAATGTGGAAGAAATAAGTTCCGGGATTCAATTATTGTTGGAGAATCCGACTCTCAGGCAGGAATTTTCTCGAAATGGGAGGGAATTTGTGCGGAATTTCTCCTGGAGTAACACCGGGGATAAAATCAATATAATGATTCACACGATATTGGAACATACCCCATTCCCGACAGACCTTCTCCCGGAGGAATTGTGACCATCCCCCTGACGGCGGTCATTCTGACTTTTAACGAAGAATTGAATATTAAAGCCTGCCTGGAAAGCATAAACGGGTGGTGCGAATCGATCATGGTTGTGGATAGCGGCAGCACAGACAGCACCCTCGCGATATGCCGGCATTACCCCGTCCAGGTACTCACCCACCCGTACACTGATCACGCCAGCCAGTGGCATTGGATTCTGAATGAAGTCGCATTCTCTACAGATTGGATCCTGGCATTGGATGCGGACAATATTGTGGGAAATGACGCGAAAAAATCCATCGCGGAGGCTGTGGCCCGCCATGACCCCACCATTGGTGGATATTACCTCACCCACAGACACTATTTCCGTGGAAAACCCGTTCGCGGTTTAAAATCCAACTGGCTGCGACTTGTGCACCGCCAGCGTGTCCAGGTTGATCTCAGCGAACTGGTGGATTTCCGGTTTATCAGCCGGAACAATACCAGTCTTCTGTCAGGAGAGATCATAGAAAGCAATCTTAAGGAGATGGATATTGATTTCTGGATTGACAAACACCAGAAATTCTCCTCACGCATGGCACTGGAAGAAGTCTTGCGAAGAAATGGGGCACTTACCTGGAAAACAAATGGGGATTTTTCCGGCAATTCCGACCAACGAATGGTCTATTATAAGAACATTTGGTATCACCTTCCCCTGTTCGTACGTCCATTTCTTTATTTCTTTTATCGCTATTTTATCCGGCTTGGGTTTTTGGATGGTGCCAATGGGTTCGTATTCCATTTTCTTCAAGCCTTCTGGTTCCGTTTTCTGGTGGATATAAAAATAACAGAACTGAAAAGACGGTTGGAAAAAAACGAATTATCACTGGAAGACTTGATTGCCAGGGTAAACCACGCAAAATGAATTAACCAAAGTATTTGCTTAAACGAGGAAATTTCGGCGAGAAATTTCCCGGAGTTGCGCTCCAATTTTGTTTAAGGAACAATCAGGTATGATGTCCAATTTCCAGCGGTTTCTCTTGATCCTCAAGTCCCAAAATGCATTGAAAGCGTTATTTAAATATCATGTCGCGGCAAGTGTGGAAAACTCCTCCATGTTGCGGCAGCTAATTCCGGATAGTATCAAGACCATAATTGACATCGGAGCCAATCGCGGCCAGTTTTCTCTGGCCGCCCGCATGTATTTTCCAGATTCACAGATCTTCGCGTTCGAACCGCTGGAAGAAGCGGCAGAAGTCTTCCGGAAAGTTTTTAAGAACGATACTCACATCAATTTCCATGAAACAGCCATCGGACCGGGAGAAATTGACATGCTCATGCATATCTCCCGCGCCGATGATTCTTCTTCCCTGCTCCCAATCACATCCCGTCAGAATGAACTGTTCCCGGGTACCGCCGAAAAGGGAACCCGAATTGTGAAGGTCAGCCCGCTGGGGCGCTTTATTGATGCAGAGGATATTCGCCAACCTGCATTGTTAAAACTGGACGTCCAGGGTTTTGAAGCGCAGGTTCTCGAAGGATGCCGGTCCTTGTTACCGAGTTTCGATTATATCTATGCGGAATGTTCCTTTGTTGAACTGTATTCCGGTCAGACTCTGGCTGATGGGGTGATCGACTACCTGAGAGATGCCGGTTTTGTTTTTTGCGGAGTCTATAACCTGACCAATGACCGGAATGGCATTCCCATTCAGGGTGATTTTCTTTTTCGCAGGAAAGAAATCTGCCGGGATAGATGAATATACTGATTTGCGGGCTCAACTTCCATCCAGAGCTTATCGGGGTTGGCAAATACACCGGCGAGATGGCAAAGGCATTGGTCGACCATGGGCACCATGTTACGGTAATTACCACCCCGCCGTATTACCCGGCCTGGAAGATTACAAACGGGTACTCCCGCTTGTGGTACAGGACGGAGAAAAATGGTTCGCTGAAGGTTATTCGCTGCCCGCTCTGGGTTCCCACCCATGTAACCGGCACCACACGACTTCTTCATCTCGCTTCATTTGGTATATCTTCCCTGTTTGCCATCCCGGCTGCCGTCCATCCTGCGCCTGATATTATCATCTCCATTGCTCCCACCCTTCTGGCTGCGCCGGCGGCATTACTGGCCGGCAGGCTGACCGGCGCACCGACCTGGCTGCATATCCAGGATTTCGAATTGGATGCCGCGCTTGAATTGGGGATTTTGCAAAAGAATTCCTTCATCCGTGATCTTGCCCAATCTTTTGAAAAATGGATGCTGTCCAGTTTTTCATATTTTTCATCCATTTCGCAGCCAATGGTCGACCGTCTATCTGCCGGTGGAGTACAGGCTGAAAAAACATTCCTTTTCCCCAACTGGGTGGATACTGCTGCCATCCATCCATTGGACGCACCGAATAAATTCCGTGATCAATTGAGTTTTAAGCAGGATGATCTCGTGGTGCTTTATTCCGGGAGCATGGGCGTCAAACAAGGGCTTGATATTCTGGTCAAATGTGCCCGGGAATTGCGCGCGCGAACCAACATCCATTTCGTTCTTTGCGGAGATGGGCCAGCCCGCGAGGAATTGCAAATGTCATCCAGTGATTGCCCCAACATTCACTTCCTTCCCCTGCAACCTGTTGAGGAATTAAATCAACTTCTGAATATGGCTGATATTCATTTGCTTCCCCAAAAATCGGGGGCATCTGATCTTGTGATGCCATCCAAGCTGCCGGGCATGCTGGCCAGCGGAAAACCGGTTATCGCCAGTTGTGAAGATGGAAGCCAGGTAAAGAGCATTATCAACTCCACTGGCATACCTGTTGCATCAGAAGACTCACAAGCTCTTTCAGAAGCAATCCTTCAACTTTCAGTGGATCCCGGATTACGTATGCAACTTGGAAATCGTGGCCGGCGCTATGTTATGGCGAATTATTCAAAAGAAAAAATTCTGAAACAATTTATCACGATACTTGAAGGTATACCAGGGATGAAGAGGTAATAAGCAATAGATACAACCTGCAGGATTTCAGGAATACGAATGGAAAACGCAGATGATGATTTCATCCAGATCAAAAAGACTGCGACGCGGTTTATAAGTTTGCCGGTCCGCAGACTAATGATGCTGGCCATGATCTGCTCAGATATCCTGAGTATCGTCACCTCAATCGTACTGGCCGCCTTGATTCGCTATTGGTTCCTGGGTCCATTCAAGCCCGAAGCCTACCTGTGGGTATCCATATTTCTGGTATTTTTCATCATTTTTTGTGCGTTGCGAGGTTTGTATCCGGCAACCGGATTAAGCGCAGTCGATCAATTGCGCCAGTTAACCACAACAACCACTTTACTTACGTTGGTGATTATCTCAGTCACGTATTTCAATAAGAACAGCCTGGAATACTCACGTTTGATGATCGGTCTGACGTGGTTGTTCAGCCTAGTAACCATCCCCATATCCCGCATTATTATTCGCCATTTTATGGCACAGGCCGGGAAATGGGGAGAACCAACCGTCATCATCGGCACCCAGGTCCAGGTGGACGCGCTTACTTCGTATTTCACAGATTCTCCCAAAATTGGATTGAAACCCGAAGTCGGATTGATCATCGCCTCTCCACTTAAAAATCTGGACACAGATCAGCACAAAAAATTGATTCGCAAAGCCCGTCAAATCAATGAAGATCTGGCCATATATACTGTCATGGTGGCGTACGACAGCATGGATGAGTTGGGATCTATTCGGGATATATTTAATGAGATATTCGACCATGTACTGCTTGCCAATCCGGAAAATTTCGGTATGGAGTTGAATGGTGTTGTGCTCAGCCAGTACGGAAAATTGCACACTTTTGAGATCCATCACACATTAATGGATCAATTTGCCCAATTCCAGAAAAGAGTCATTGATATCGTTTTATCCACAATAGGGTTGGTCGTTTTGTTCCCGTTCCTTTGTATTATTGCATTATTGGTAGCCACAAACTCGCACGGTAATATCTTTTATCGTCAGAAAAGGCTGGGAAAAAACCGCAAGGTATTTAACATCCTGAAATTCCGTACCATGGTGCCGGAAGCGGATCGAGTTTTACACGAATACCTGTCGCAAAATCCTGACAGGCAGGCGGAATGGAATGCCTACCAAAAATTAAAGAACGATCCGCGCATTACGCCGGTAGGCCGTTTTCTGCGGCGTTTCAGTCTGGACGAGCTACCCCAACTCTGGAATGTGTTAAAGGGAGAAATGAGTATCGTTGGTCCACGCCCTATCATGATAAACCAGCAAGACCTGTATGGCCCTGGTCTTCGGCATTATGTGCGGGTGCGTCCTGGAATTACCGGAATCTGGCAGACATCAGGCCGCAACCTGACATCTTTTTCAGTACGCAAAGATTATGATGTGGAATATGTTATGAACTGGACCGTATGGCTGGATATTTATATCCTGGCACGCACCGTCTGGGTGGTCATCCGTCATGACGGTGTCAGTTAGTGCCAGCCTGTACAAATTCTATTTCAAACGTGCCATCTCTTTGGAGGTTGGTGGAATACACCCAACCTTCCATATTCTCCATCAACCCGGACATGGGATTCAGAATGGTCATTCCGGTTGGCAGTTTTACCTTCAGCGTCAATGGAACGGCTAGCGTTCCCGGTTGTTTTTGAACTTTCAACGTGTAGTTCAAACTACCGGTTGTTGACTCGCGGATCACCACGCTGGCTGGCAGCGCATAATTAAAACTTGTTTCCAGGGATTGCCCACGGGGCACTACCAGCAGCGTACCGTAAGACTGAATTCCCGGAATGTTTTCTGCCAGCGCATCAATCCTCGCAGGAATTTCCTGCTCGTATAGCGACAGGCCTGCCGGGATGACATGCGGGGTGCCCCCGATCATCTGCGTGCCGGCCGGGGTATATATGCGCAGGTACGACCAGTAACAGTCGTTGAGCGGGTAGTCTTTTTCCGCCTGAAATTCGGCAGATTGCCGATTAAATTGAATGCATTCACCCAAACCACTCGCGTTATTACTGTGCCTGACGGTCAGGGACGTGGAAGGTTTCTGAAGGTCCGTCAGGTCAAGCTGGTACGTGAGTGACTGGGTGACTACCGCATTGGTTTTATTAAATCCAATATTGGTATCCACCACCAGTAGAAAATCACTGTTGGCAGGCGGAATTATGGTTCCATCCCACCCGCGTTGTGCCAGCAATGACTTCATTTCCGGGTCATCCATGTGGATAAGGATGTGTTTTTCATCCAACAACTGGATCAATGTGCCTGCCACCTTTTGCCAGGAGTGCGAATCGCCATTGATCAACTTCTTAACCAGAGGATCAGCTAGGCGGCTGATAAATTGTTTGCGGTCCCACCCCGCCGCGGAGACTCCTTGCGGCGGTTTTTGTTCCTTGGCCAGGCGCATATAAGCCTGCACGTTTTCCACAGTGATCATCTCCGCGACACCATCCACCTGAACCGGGCCAACCTGTCGCAACAATTCAACAATCACGTGCTGGTCAAGGGTAAAGACTCCATTAATCGTTTGTGGACGGGAATACGCGTACAGAAAGCGAACCCATTCTACTGTAGTGGGGAAATCTGCAAACCAGTTCGAATCCCGCAGAAGGAGCATCTCGGACATCATGTATTTATCCAGCTGCCAGGGCGCCCTGGGGTAAGGTTTGGTTATATCATCGACCAGTTCGGAACTCTCAAAGGACAATTCAGAGAGTTTGCCATCAACCAGTACCATCCGCCCGATGGCGGTGAGAAAACCGCCTGTCGGCCGGATCTCGTCTTCATTTTGCAGCATGATAAGGTATGTTTGCGGGCCGTTTCCCACGGCTCCCATCAATCGCGGGGCAAGCCGTGCCATGGAGAGGATATCATCCACAGGGAAGGCACCCTGCAAAGAAAGCAGGAATGGATCGACTTTATCAACCAGCAAACTAGCAAAACGGGGCGACAATACATCAGCCCGAATACCCTGTCGTATTGATCTCGCGCCAGCCAGTGCCGCCTGGGCGCTCAATAATCGTGTCGAGCCGTCTTTCAGGCTGCCAGGTAAATTCATGATGCCGCTGATCGTCCCATTCTGTTTCATTGCCGGTATGGCCGGTTCAATAGCTTTATACGCTTCATCGCCGGCTATGCTTAATTGCAGTCCCATTTCCAGTAATTGTGGAGCCTGGGAGATGTCTCCACCATATTTCGGCAGGAAGCCCAAATACGGCGCTGCATCAAGCAGCCAGCCAGCTTCGCTCTGCAAAGATTGCAGGTCGGTACGCATGGATGAAATTGCCCTGCCAGCCTTCTCCAGTTCCGCTGGATCAGAGAAGGATTTTGTGAAATCGAGCAATACCTGGCTGTTCTGCTCCACCGACCTGACACGCTGCAAAATACGCCATCCACTGACACCTGCCCACACGAGAAGGATCGCGATGGCCGTCAGCATCACCCCCGCACCAATCCATCCAATCTTGCGGAACAGTCTGGCGTTCGCGGGTTTACGGTTTGTACGGGTTATGTTCTCTCTATCCCGGGCGAGAAGCGAGGCTTCATAATGTGCAATTACACCGGCCAGATGCTCCAGTCCTTTTCGATGCCAGTCGCTAAGGGTACTATTGGGCGCAGGTTCAAGCTCACCGCCTACCAGTCGATATTTCTCCCTGTCCTCAACTGAAATCTGCGTGTCATTCCCAAACACGAACAACAAAATAGCCTGATCAATACTCTCCCAGGCTTCCCGCATGGTGGATGGAAACAGAATACCAAACCGGCCGGGCGCGAAGTAGAGAGCGGCAAGCAATCCAAACTCTCCCCAGCGGGTATCCAGACGCACCCCCCTGCGGGGAGGCATTGCTGGCCGGATCTTCATGAAAACGCCGGTGACCGCTTCAACAAGCCGGGCTCCCGAAGGCTGGCTCGTGCCGGATATTTCAGCCACAAACCGGCAGCCCAACCAGGGATGATGGTTCAGTTTTTCAGGCTGCGACAGGTTGTCAAGTATTTCTTTCAGAAGAATGATATTCTGATCAGGTTCCATTATGCTGGGATCATCCGCCTGTATATCAGTATTGTTTCACGCGTTAATAGTCTGGTTTATTTTATCACCCAGAAATACCGCCTCCTGCCTGTACAAGAAACCGCAGAATTGAAATCCGAACAAAATCCGAAGTTGGCGCACTTTGATCAACAGTCAGACTATTGTATAAATAGATCAATGAATTACGAGTAATCAGGAGAAAACCAGATGAAGACGTCAAAACGAGTGATCATTTCGATGGGTGTTGTGGTTCTCTTAGCCCTGACGGCCGTAAGCGTCTGGGCATCTCCCAATAGAGTTGGGACTGTCCCTGTCTTACCGGATGAAATGAGCGGCATGCTGTCTGAAACGATTAATTTCGGTACCGGCACGGTATCCGTTCAGGCAAGTTCATCGGAAGGCGGAATATTGACCGTCTTGAAAGTGGCTGATCCAGTCACAGTGATCGGCCCGCTCCCTGAAGGCTGGAGTCTGCTGTTGGATGAAGCCCTTGAAGTGACAATCGTCGATGGATCCACGGGAACGGTCAAGATTTGCGTGCCCCAGAGTCCGGATATGGAAGACCGTTCACCAACCTTCCACTACTGGGATTCGACCGCAAATATCTGGTCGGCTATTCCAACTGAAGTAACCACCGGTACACCCCCCATGGTATGCGGAACCGGAACAGCCGAGGGAAAATATGCCCTTCTCGGGCAGTAAAAATTCAACATATGAAGATAGCCTGCGCCAGGGAAGATTCGCTTCCCTGGCGTTTTTCATCGACCATCGGTTTTACGCAACCCTGAGCCTTGCACTGATTTTGGGGATTTTATACGGGAAAACCCTGGCACCGGGATTGACCTGGGCGAACGGGGGGACAGATGGCGGGGACCTGATCAGCGCGGCGGCTGTTCACGGGGTGGCTCACCCGGGGGGATATCCGCTTTACCTGCTGGTGGCTCAGGTGTTCCAGGCGGTAATCCCGGGAAATCTGGCATTTCGCACCAATGTGCTGTCCGCTGTCTGCATGATACTGGCCGCTCTGGTGGTGTATTCCGCCGCCTGTCAGCTTCTACGCGGCAAGTCCTTTGCCGCTCTGGCCGCCTGGAGTGCCGCACTGACCTTTGGCATTTCCCCGCTGGTCTGGTCTCAGGCGGTGATCACAGAAGTGTACGCCCTGCAAACCTTGCTGACCGCCCTTATCATCCTCCAGGCTCTCACAGGTAAATCGAAATGGAACAACGACCTGATCCGCGGATTGGTTGCCGGTTTGTCATTGGGCAACCACCTGACCTCCGTCATTCTCCTTCCATTGCTCCTTTGGGATGGAAACGCACCGTGCCGGAATATTAAGAAACACCTTGGGGGTCGAACAGGTGGCCTATTGATTGGCAGCCTGATCTATACCCTGTTGCCGTTATGGGCTTCAGGGCAGCCTCCTGTCAACTGGGGAAATCCGGTCAGCCTGCCGGCATTTTTTGAACTCCTCGGCGGCCGTATGTATCAATCCAACCTGACCGGATTGTATGCTTTGGAACGTCTGCGCGGATTGGCCGGCGTTTTCCTCGCTCAGGTTGGTTTCCCCGGTCTGTTCATCACGGTATTCCTTCTTTTTGGCGGGTGGAAAGCCATCAAAGAAACCGCGCCTTTACTGTGGATATTTATGGCGCATGCCATATTCAGTTTATTCTATGGAACAATCGATTCTTTCGTTTACCTGATACCCTGTGTGATGGTTTTATGCCTGTGGATCGCCGCTGGTTTGCAGGAAATCATTCAGATTCTGACAACCTTCTGGAGGGCTGCCTGGATTCCGGCTGGTGTGTTGATCATAGCCGCGATAACCGCGCGGGCGATCCAGACCTTTCCCCGTGTTGATGCCTCCCATGACTCACGAGCAGAAACCTACGGACAGAGTATGATGCAGGATCTGCCGAAAGATGCCATCATTTCCACGGCAGATGACGAATCCACCTTCACCCTTTGGTACTTCCATTACGGCTTGAAACAGAGAAACGACCTGGCTGTTATGGCAAAGGGATTAATACGATATGACTGGTATCGGGAAACCCTGCGTTCCACCTACCCCAACCTGATAGTACCTGAAGGTGAAAATGTTACGGCAACCGACGTGGCCACGGTGAATCCGGAAAGACCATTCTGTGTGCTACCGGGTCCTCAGGTCATCCAGATTAACTGTTCTCAAAATGCACATGACGAAGAACCAGATTAGACTATTTCTTTCTCTGGGTGAGTAACCATTCAAAAAACGTGGGATCGGAATACGTGTCTGTCCATACATCATGATCATGGCCGGGCAAAAGGGAAAACTTTACATTACCACCGGCTTGTTTTAATTCGTCCACGGGTTTTTGTCCGCGGTCTGGTGTAACGATTGTGTCTTCAGCACCATGGATCGCCCAAACCGGGATATTCTTGATTTTTTGCATTGCACTGGCATTAGATCCTAAAGTGAACGCACATAACGGAGAGACTGCGGCAAACACGTCCGGCTGATGTAGCACAAAACGATAGACTGCTTCTCCTCCCAGACTTAATCCTGTCAAATATATACGGCTGGCATCAACCCGATAGGTCGTCAGGAATTCTTCCAGGGCTCCATCCATGTATTCTTCCGGGAATAATGCGAAGTCAGATGTATTGGCAAGCAACGGGGCGACAATGATCGCCTGTAGCGGGCCTTTCTCACGGATGAACATGAATGGACTGGCTTTGGCCAGGACCAACAGATTATCCCCGCAATCACCGGAACCATGCAGGAAATAGATCAGCGGCCAGGATTTCTGCTTTTCGGCCTCGTATCCTTCCGGAAGGTAGAGCATATACCCTTTGCCGTATTGCTTTAAGTCCGGGTTTTTATATTCATGAACAGTGATATTCTTGCCGGCCAGGTACTGGACGTAATCTTTGTAGACAAAAAATGTTTTATCGCGGGTAAGCTCAAAAATATCTGTCTGTTCCCCTGAATTGGCTCTTTTCGCTTCACCGCGGAGAATATCATTTTCACGATCATACCAGAATGAATTAACAAGTGTGCTTCCATCCAACCATTTCATCTTAAACTCCACCTTCGGTGTTTCACCGTCGGCGACACGAAAATGGGCTTCTGAGATCATTTCCGGGTACTGGATGTTGGTACCGATCCACCCATACAGTCTACCGCCCTGTTCCGAGATATCTGCAAAATGCAGCACCAGTTTTCGGTCCTTTTTTATCGGTGGGAATAGACTGTATCCTTCCCAGCGCCCGAGAAAAACTGCCAGGTCTGGGCTGGAAACCGCTGTCTTTTCCATTACAGGCAGGTTTCCGAAAATCAGAAATTCATTTGGATCATTATTCACCGAAGAATGTGCATCCGAAAATTCCTTGATCTTGAATTCCTTCGCAGATGTTTCATTGAGACTCAGTGTTGGTTGTGGCGTTGGTTCTTTTTTTGAAATGGATGATGTTATTTCTGGCTGGATGGTACCTGCAGGAACAACAGCAGGTGCGCAGGCTGTTAGTAAGGTTAATCCAAGAAGTATCTTGATTAAACGGCACATAATCTTTTCCCTCCTTGATAGAAAGATAGTTAAATTCTACACTTTAATGCTAAAAGCCATTCCCATATCCAGTTCTTCCACAACATCGCCATTATCTGGTTTTAAATATCCCCAGTACAAAAAAGAAACAGGGTTGTTCCGGAGAAAGGAACAACCCTGTTGGGAATAATCAAAGCATTGAACCTGGTTCCAATTAGAAACCGGTGTACGTCTTATACCAATCTTCGCTTAGTGATGCCTGTTCGAAATAATTTGTATACGGTTTTCCATACTTAATACTGATATTCTCCAGGGTTTGAAGACGTTCACGGCCGACGGTGCGCAAGAATTCATCCCGCTGATCCACCGGTCCCTCTAGAGCTTCCTTCCAGATCGCCCGTCCGGCCAGAATGCCGCTGGCGCCGGCTTTACATACGGCTTCGCATTGATCGGCAAAAACCGGATAATCCACACCCGCGCTGAGCAGCACCCAGGGGATAGTGGACGCGTCGTTCAAAGACCGGCAGGCGGATTCCCATTGTTTCATATCCGGCTGTAATATCATGTTAACCGGGAATTCTGATTTAAGAATATCGCCCCCGACTCTGGTCAATTCCGCGGCTGACTGGACGACGGCGTCGATCTGCCCTTCAAGGGACAGCTTGGCGTTGTCAGGGTCTGGCGAATAGGTCAGGATTTCAAGGAACAAGGGGACATCCAGTGCCTGGCACTCACCGGAAACCTGTGCAACCAGATCACGCATGGCTGGAGCGGTGGTGGATTTTGGATGGTAGTACACCAGCAATTTCACAGCAGAGGCACCCAACCGCTTGATCTGCTCCGTACCCCAGTCACCGGGAAGCCGGCTGACGCGCGCGTGTGACGGTCCTTCATACCCGCTGGCTTCTACCGTGATGACCAGGCCGCATTTTCCCGGCAGTGCCCGGCTGGCCACACAGGGGCCCGCGCCGATGGAAGGATCAAGCAAAACGGCGGTCGAAACCGGTGACAGAATACTGACGACAGCCTGCTTAAATCGGACGGCTTCAGCGTACGGGTCGGGAAGTTCGCCGAAGACTTTCTTTACTGCCTGGCGGTGATCCAATGCCAGAATGTTGAACATTCCATGGTCATTGGCACACTGGCTCAAACCGCGTACTTTTCCCGGGGTTAAACTTCGTTTGCTCATCTACTATCCTCTTTATCTTCTATAATTTCTGATCGTTCCAATAAATAATCCAGGCAGAGGCGTTTGCAGTCTGCCAGCGGTTTTCCGGTATCTACATGAAAATGGGGAACCTGAAGTTTTTCTTCCTCTTTTTTGATGCGTAAATACAGATTGAAATCCCGGTCTGCGGCCGGATGCCCGCCGGATTTTGCATCCATTTCGAGTCGGGAGCGGACAATTTCATCCGGACACGTGCAATAAATAACCTTCAGATTCCAACGTTTCTCCCGCGCGAAACCGGTGAGGAACTCCACCTGTGCTTTTTTTGAAAAAGTACGCCCATCAAGGATGACATGCCGTGATAGGCTGGTGCGGGTACGGTAATCGGCGATTTCAAGCATCATGCCGACCACAAAATCATCCTGGCGTGAGGAATATTCCACCTCGGCAGGAGAGAACAGAGCTGCCCGCAGGGTATCCTTGTTTAGGATATAGGCCGGCAATTCTGCCGCCAGTTCCCTGGCTAGCGTGGATTTGCCCGTACCCGGAAGCCCTGCCATGGCAATAATCATGAACCGGCGCCTCCATCAACGTGTAAATTGTGCAGCCAGTCAAACGTTTGCCGCAGGTCTGTACTCTTGAATACCAGTGAACCGGCGATCACGCCGTCGGCGCCAGCCGCCCTCAGTTGAGGAACGGTATTATCGCGTATGCCGCCATCTGCAAAGACCCGGATCTGATCAGATAATCCATTCCGCTGGACCATCGCTTTTATCCGACGAACGCGATCATAGACGAATTTCGATGGCTTGACCCCTTTGACCCCCATGGGGGTTCCCATGACAAGGATCAGATTGACCAGGTCCAGGTATGGCTCTATGGATTCAGGATTTACATCCAGTCCCAGAACCAGGCCGGGGGCCGCACCAGCCGCCCGAACGGCATCCAGCGCGGCCGGAGCGATTGGACCGTTCTCGGCATGCAGCGAGATGATGTCCGCTCCGGCATTCCGGAAATCCTTAACGTGATCCTGAGGATTGGTGGTCATCAAATGAACGTGGAACGGTTTGTTAGTCAGTGGCCGCAGGGCAGCCACCAGGTCAGCAAAGAACAAAAACCCGGGGACAAAATGACCGTCAGAAACATCGATGTGGTACATATCTGCATAGGGCTCCATGCGCCGAATTTCATCAGCAAAATGGGTAAAATCGGCAGACCAAAGTGATGCTTCTACAAGAAGTCTGTTTGCAGGTAGTTCCCTCCAGATAAGCTCTGTCTCATTATTCTTTATTTCTTTACCTGTAATCTTTTCCGGCATTTTTTCTCCTGTTTTCTTGATAAATCCGTCGTGATGACCTTTTTATTGATAATCAGTTGGTCTTGCAACTATTCATAACGCCTCAAAAAATATTCAAACCGACCAACAACACCCGGACGCCTTAATTCGTTATGATGATGGATGTGCTGCTTTCGTCAAAGATTTTCAACTTTTCCCTGTCAACCTTTGAATCCGTGATCAGACAATCCACGTCATTCAGGTTGCCAAGGTGTACCGCTCCTACCAGACCGAACTTGGAATGATCAGCCAATAAAATAAATCGTTTGGATCGCGCCAGCATATCTCGTTTTAATTCAATTTCCATAATGCCCGCGTCGGTCATTCCGTGCAGTTCATCAATTCCGCGGCAGGACATGATGGCTTTATCCGGGAAGAAGTTACTGGCGAAGTCTCTGGATAAAGCTCCCACCAGCGAATAATTCTTGCTGTTAAACATCCCGCCCACGCTGTACACCACAATGTTATTGTTCCCCAGTCTGCCAGCTTCCAGCATGACCTGTATCGAATTCGTCAGCACATTGATCTTGATATCGGCAGGGACAAACCGGAGAAAGCTCATTGTGGTTGAGCTGTTGTCCAGAAAGATCGTGTCGCCATCTTCCAGGAGCCGGGCGGCCGCTTTGCAGATGCGCTGCTTTTCATCGTATTTTTGAACACCCCGGGCCATTAAGGGAAGTTCATACCCTTCGCTGCGTTTCTGGGAAGCCGGTATCGCGCCTCCGTGCATGCGTATCAGGATGCCCGTAGATTCCATTTCTTTCAAATCCCGCCGGATGGTCTCTTTTGAGGTGGAAAATTTGGCCGCCAGCCGGTTGACCTCCACCTTGCCGTCCTTTTCGAGAATTTCCAGTATCAGAGATTGACGTTCGATGCTAAACATTAATTAACCGATCTTTATATGGTGTCAGGATTGCTCAATACAATCACGTTTCCACGTGGTTTTATGTCCGTTTGATTGGTTTTGTGACCGTATTGTATCACGCGGCTATTCAAAATTCAATATTCGGGGTTTTATCTCGCGTTACGGTCACGCGGAACGTATCCGCAGCATTTCAGCTAAAACAGGAATGTGATCAATTTTCCAAAAGGAGGAATCTCATCAAACCTTGCGTTCCCTTTATCCGATCAAAACTTTTGATTTTTATTTGAATTTTTTGAAGTATGTACTAGAATGTAACAATAAAGTACGATTAATTTCCTGAAAACAATCCTCCCTTTGTAAGGAACGGTTCACACTCACCAATGACCCTGACCGACGAGCTGATCCAGACGCTGCAATTTTTACTGACCCGCCTGGAACGCATATCCGCCGATTCGATCGTGGCACACCGTGCCAGCGGCGTGCGCGGCGCCATGCTGCGGGCAATAGAACAATACGAAAAAGGGATCGTACCCACCGAAGCCGAGCTCAGGCTACTGATCAGGCACGGTTATATACTTCTGCAGAAAGCCGCCCGTGAGATGGGGAACCGCGAGTAGAAATAGAAATGATTCCCGCAATTAGGGGATCTTTTCTGTATTTTAGCCACCAAATTGTAAATAGTAAAGGACTTAAAGGCCAAGCGCAGTAACCAGCCCCGCCACCCGTTTCCCCAGTTCGCGGCAGCCTTTCAGGCTGGTTTCATCCGGTTTGCCAAGGGCAACCGCACCATAATGCGGTGAACTGGCATTACCCGGAACGATCATGCCGTGTACCAGAAGCATCTGCAAAATGGACAATACTGTGGTTTCATTGCCGCCGCCCAGCTTGCCCGAAGAGGCAAACGCGCCGCCAACCTTGCCCTGTAATTTGCGGTGGATCTTGACTGACCGGTCAAAAAATAACTTGGTTTCACCCGCCAGGATACCATACGAAGTGAAAGTACCCACAATGACCCCGCCCGCGTTGAGCAAGTCGTCATTTGTGGCTTCATTGGCCGGTTTTATTCGGGCTTCCAAACCGGACTCCTGAACACCTTCGGCGACCGCTTCGGCCATCATTTTTGTATTTCCCGTCAGAGATTCATATACCACCAGAACGTAGCTCATAACACCTCGTTTTTTTGATCGAATGCGCTGGATTTGTTCGATGAATGCGATCCGGTCATAACGGTATCACTCCGCCGACCAATCCGCGTGGAAGGAACCATCGCGGTCCACCCGCTGGAAGGTATGCGCGCCAAAGCAATCACGCTGCGCCTGAATCAGATTCGCCGGCAGCCGTTCAGACCGGTAGGCGTCATAGTACGCCAGCGAAGCGCTGAGCGCCATCACCGGGATGCCGCTCCCCGCGGCCAGACGTACCGTTTCGCGAAGGGCGGACTGGTGCGTGTTTAAAATATCGATAAACTCTTTTGACACCATCAGGTTGGGGGGTTCATATGTGTGACTGAAGGCGCCACGCACTTCGTTAAGGAATTTCGCCCGGATGATGCAGCCGCCCCGCCAGATGCGTGCGATCTCTGCCAGATTCAGGTCATATTCGTATTCCCGGCTGGCTGCCGAGAGCAGGCTGAAACCCTGGGCATAGGAACAGATCTTGGCCGCGTAGAGCGCGTCGCGTACCATGGCTATGACCTTCTGGGGATCGTCGGCGATTACCGGTTGCGGCCCCAGCAGGGTTTGGGCTGCATAGACCCGTTCTTCTTTCAGCGCAGAAAGGTTGCGGCTGTCCACCGATGCGTTGATCGTCGGGATGGGAGCGCCAATGTCAAAGGAATTCTGGCTCGTCCATTTGCCCGTGCCCTTTTGGCGGGCTTCATCAAGGATGACATCCAGCATGGCAAGGCCGGTTTCCGCATCGATTTTTGAGAATATATCCGCGGTTATTTCGATCAGGAACGAACCCAGTTTGCCATTGTTCCACTCTGTGAATACGTCTGCCAGTTGTTCATGTGGCAAACGCAGTCCACGGTGAAGAATATCGTAGGCTTCGGCGATCAATTGCATGTCACCGTATTCGATGCCGTTATGTACCATCTTGACATAGTGCCCTGCCCCGCGTGGTCCCATAAATGACACACAGGGTTCTCCATCCACCTTCGCGGAAATGGCGTTAAGCACGCCTTCCACGCTGACATACGCTTCAGGCTGCCCGCCGGGCATCAGCGAAGGCCCCCACAGGGCGCCTTCCTCGCCGCCCGAGACTCCGCAGCCGATAAATCGGACACCGTCTTTTTCCAGCTCTGTGTTGCGCCGGTCGGTGTCCGCGAAATAGGAATTTCCACCGTCGATCAACAGATCGCCGGGTTCCAGATCCGGTTTCAGTGAAGCGATCACACCGTCAACCGGCGCGCCGGCCGGCACCATGATCAATATCCGCCGCGGCTTTTCCAACGCGTTGACGAATTCCTGCAATGTTGCCGCGCCGAAGATGTTCTTTCCGGCAGCCGGACCCTGCATGAAGGCGGCTGTCTTTGCCGCGTCCAGGTCAAAACCGGCCACCGGGAAACCGTTGCGTTCCATATTCAAGGCCAGGTTGTGACCCATCACGCCCAGGCCAATCACACCAAAGGAATATTGCATGATCCACCTCAAGTTGAGTTAATCATACACCGATTGGCGGTATGGGATGGTTGATGTCACAGGTTATCAAACAGAAAAAAGGGGGCATTTTGAAAATTACTGCCAGCCCGGTTTTTTTGTACATTTCTGCATTCTGATTGCATAATTGTACAAATCTACTATAATGTAATACATAAATATTTGACACACAACAGAAAGAATGGAGCGGTGATTTGATCAAAAGAATTTTGACCGAAAAAATGCTCTCTCTGGCTGAGAAATTTCAGGTGATCACCCTCACCGGTCCGCGCCAATCAGGAAAAACTACCCTGGTAAGATCATCTTTTCCCGCCCTGTCCTATGTGTCCCTTGAGGAACCGGATATCCGCCAGATTGCCCTGACGGATCCCCGTGGTTTTCTTTCCAATTATCCATCCGGGGCTATTCTGGATGAGATTCAGAATACACCGGATTTATTCTCCTACATCCAGCGTATTGTCGATGAAGATCGGCGGATTCGTTTTATCCTTACAGGGTCATCCAATTTTTTATTGATGGAAAAGATAAGTCAGAGTCTGGCTGGCAGAACGGCTGTTTTGCATCTTCTGCCATTTTCCATGAAGGAACTTGAACCACTGCCAGAGTCCTACGAAGAGCTTATCTTTAAAGGCCAATATCCGCGCATCTATGACCGTGAAATTCACCCACCTGATTTCTATCCATCCTATATCCAGACCTATATAGAAAAAGATGTGCGTCTGATCAAAAATATCGGGGACATCAATGCCTTTATCCAGTTCACGCAGTTATGCGCCGGGCGGATCGGGCAGTTGATAAATTTTGCCGGCCTGGCAAGTGATGCCGGCATCAGCCCCAATACGGCCAGGTCCTGGTTTTCCATTCTTGAAAGCTCTTACATCTTGTACCGCCTTCAACCGTACCACCGCAATTTCAATAAGCGGTTGATCAAATCAGCGAAATTATATTTTTATGACACAGGGGTTGCCTGTTCATTGCTGGGTGTCAGGGAACAAGGCCAGGTCAATTTGCATTATTTAAAAGGCGCCCTTTTTGAAAATCTGATCATCAATGAATTCATCAAGCGCGCGTTCAATCAGGGTGAAAATCATCTGCCCTACTTCTGGCAGGATAACCATGGCAGGGAAATTGATTGTATGCTGGAGAACGGGAATAACCTGTTTGCCGTGGAGATCAAGTCAGGAAAAACCATGTCAACCAGTTACTTTGACACCATGGACTATTTCGAGTCGTTGTCCGCCATCAACAGGGAGCGGATGTATGTCGTATACGGTGGCGATCAATCCATGGCGACAAAAGCCGGGACGCTGATCAGCTGGAAAGATCTGGATCACATCCGGCTGTAATAAAATGTTTTATTCGTACCTCATAAAGCTGAGATGAAATGAGTGTTCTGCAAAAAATGCGGTCACTCCTGAAAGACAGGGACAGACTATCGACCGCATTCCACTTACATATAGGACTAGAATCGAGGTGAATAATGTTGTGGTGGGATCAAAGGCGATCCCACCCTACCACTGCAAAGTTCCCCAACAAATATAACGCGCCTGTTGTAGGGTAGAAGCATCCGGCATTGACCCGGGTATTCAAAATCAATCTGCCTCCGGATGCTTCTACCGCCCCCTGTGAAAAACGATTCATTTTCATGGAACAAAATCTGACCAGTATTTTGCTGGCGATTTTAATCTGATATGGTTCATAAAGGCTTCGCCCGGTCAAAGCATTCAAAGCATGGATCTGCCCGCGAATAGAGTTTTATACCGAATGCTTTGACCCTACCCTGGAATCGTCGGAGAAATATGCAGGGTTTACGAAAATGAGCCAATTCGCGAGTGGTGGAATTTGTCTTTCCCCTCCCGCTTTCATCTGTTGAAAACCAGAATGTTATTTAACCTCTACGTCAATCCGAAATTCGCGTTTTTCGCCGGGTTGCAGGTGCTGCAATGTGCCTCGGGCTCTTTCCTGGCTGCGCCCGGTGACATGGCAATTGGCCGGCTCGATACCCAGCACATAGTGCCCCTGCCCCATCATTTTCCACTGCACCATATTGGGCAGGGTGTCTTTTTTAAACCTGATTGTCAGACTCAGGTTACGTGGTTTGTTGACGACATCCACCTTTGCCCACCCGCGGCCATCTGCCAGGAGATCGTGATAAAAGACCTGTTCGATATAATCTGCCGTTGGTTTTTGGAATCGCATCCAATCGTTCAAACCCGGCTCCGCCGCGGCATCCCGTGTCTCAACACCATGCGGTTCGGTAACCAGTTCTGTGTTTTCATCCAGCAGAGGGAAACCCAGATTCATGTGGTACAGGACCATCAATGGGCTGACCGAATGCCCTAAATTCTCCACAGTGTCACAAATTTCAATTTTGTTGCTGCCCAAACCGGTTGTGACGCGCCGGGTCAACCGCAGATTTTCACCGAAGGTCTTCGCCTGTTTCATCTCCCCTTCAACCGTAAAGACGCAATCATCCCCATCCCAGGTTTCCTTTACGCTAACATGCCGCGCGGGCAGGTGGGATAGACGGCCATGCAACCCCAGTTCTTCTCCATCATCCACCTCCGGCGCGCCGGCCGAGGTCAACCCGCAGCCCATCAGCAGGCCGCCGCCAAAGGTACGCAGCCAGTTGACCCCACGTTCATCGTAATACATCGGGTGAACAAAACCGGTCGGCGAATTCCAGGCCAGCGGCATCCCTTTATATGAAGCCTGCCCGATATCCATTCCCCGGTCCAGGAGGATGGTGAACTCGAGCCCCGATCCGGTACGAACATCCGCCGTCCGCACCCCGCGTTCATTTCCATCCGAGAGTTCCGACAGTTTTACCCCGGCAACCTGGGAGAGGTCACCGATATGGTTCATTAATTCCGCGCGCGTCCATTGTCGATTGAAAAGGGTAGCCATTGATCGATCCTTTTAGTAGAGATAATTCAATTATAGACGCGGGAAAGAAATGCGCGAAAACTCGCGACACTAATTCCCGCGGTAAAAATCAGGCTATACGCATCTGCCTTCGTCTGCTGAGAATTTCAGGTTTCATTATTCCGGGTAACACGCCGCGTAGTACACAGGACGATGCACTACTTAAATCAAACATAGGATTGCAGCAGTTTCACGTCCCGATCAGGTACTCCATGGCTTCTTCCCGGGTGCCGAACAACTTGATCGGGTGCAGGGTCATGAACTGTACCGTCATCATGAAGATTCGCAATGTACTGTCAACCCCCACCACAGCGGAGCCTTTGATATAGGGCGTGTTGGCAACCGCGAAATTCTTGACGGCTTCCATGGCATTTTTGCTGATTACCGCTTTGGATGCAATGGTCATCAATAATACCGATTTTGGAGGATTTGTCGCGATGATCTGGTGTGCCTCATTGAAACTCTTAACCGTCTCTTCGGGTTCACACCGTGAAATGTCCAGTTCCATAATTCGCTGGCCTTTGTATTCGACAAAGGTGATCCTCGCCATGCGTATCCTCCTTATTCGGGCCGGGCAGGGTTATAGCCAATCCTTTTGAACACTTTTATTATCGTGTTTTGCGGAAATCTGTCCATTATCAATTTTGTTAAGTTCGGTGTCTGACGCCAGTTTTTCTGACGATGGATCAAGATCTCTTATTGCAAGGTTAATCTTGAAGCAAATTGACGGGTATGGACAGGGGAGCGTTCTGGTCATTGAGGAATGCAACCAGATCAGGTTCCACCATCGGCCGCCCCAACAGGAACCCCTGCACGCCGTCACACCCTTTTTCCTTGAGATACGATAATTGCGATTCGTTTTCCACCCCCTCGGCCACCACAAAAATGTTCAACTGGTGAACCAGCGAAATGATCGCGCCGATCAACTGGACATCCCCGGTGGGTTCCTGAATACTGTCAACAAATGACTTGTCGATCTTCAATGTGTCAATGGGCAGCAATTGCAGGTAGCGCAGCGAGGAATACCCCGTGCCAAAATCATCCAGGGCGATCTTCACCCCCATGGATTTCAATTCGTCCAGTATCTGGCGGGTGTGATCGAGAGACTTGATCATGACACTCTCTGTGATCTCCAGCTCCAGGTTTTTCCCCGGCAAGCCGCTTTGCTTTAATATCCGTTCGAGCATGGGGATAAAGTTCGCATCTTCAAACTGGATGGCGGATATATTGACCGAGAGGATCATATCATCCAGATGATAGTGATCCATTAGGGATTTAAATATACGGCAGGCACTTGAAAGGATCCACTGGCCAAGCGGGACGATCAGCCGGGTTTCTTCGGCGATGGGGATGAATTTATACGGGCTAACCAGCCCGAGATCCGGAGATTGCCAGCGCACCAGCGTTTCGAAACCGCGCAACGAATCATGGCGGATATCAAATAGTGGTTGGAAGGTGAGGAAAAATTCCCCGTTCTGCAGGGCTTCACCGATCTTTTTCTCAAAATCTAGTTTCCGTAATACCGCGTCGAGCATTTCACGATGGAAGAAGTAGACGCCGTTCTTCCCGGTTTCTTTCACCCGGTACATAGCTGTGTCGGCGCTGCGGATCAATTCATCGGGGATCAGACCGTCATCCGGGTACCGGGCGATCCCGAAACTTGCTTTGATGTATAGATCGTGTTGATCAATCACGAATTTTTCTTCCAGGCAGCGCCGCAGGGTATCCACATAGGGCAGGATATCTTCATTTTTGATATCCTGCTGGATGATGAGGGCAAATTCATCTCCGCCCAACCGGCCGAGGATATCGCTTTTTTCAAGTTTCTCGCGCAGGCGCGAAGCCACCGAAACGATCAGCGCGTCGCCCACATGGTGCCCCAGTGTGTCGTTGATCTTTTTAAAATCGTCCAGGTCGATGAACACCACCGCGAACGAAAGGTCGTTCTGCCGCGACAGGTTGACGAGCAATTCCAACCGGTCAAGGATCATTTTACGGTTGGGAAGTTCGGTCAGTGTGTCAAAATAGGCCAGAAAGTTTAGCCGTTCTTCCCCGCTTTTAATGATCTGATAGGACTTATGAAGTTCATTGTTTTGTTGACGCAATTCTTCTTCTGACGTCAGAATTTCGCGGTTCAGAACAAGCAGCTCTTCTTTCTGTTTAACCACTTCCTGATACTGGCAGGCGTTGCGCTTCACCAAAGTGGCAATGATGCTGATGGAAATAATGGTGAATATGATGACCACCAGACCGGTGACGGCGTTTGAATTTCCGGCTATAACTACGGACAATATCACCATCACCAGGTTAAGGGTGTTCAGAATAATTCCCGCTAGAAACCCTTTACGCGAATAATTCAATGCAAGAAAAATTGATATGATCACTTGAAACTGTGCCAGTATTCCCTTAACCGGAATTGAGATTCCTGGAAGAGTCATCAACCCCATGAAAACCAGGAAGGCGGCGATACAGGCGACATATTCAATTTTTTCTCTGGATTCAAAGATCTGTTTCTGAATCCGTTTGTCCATATACAGGTCAAGAAACGCCCTGAACTTGTTCCATTGAATAAAAGTAAATCTTTTCACAACAGTCCTGATTAAACGAGGCTTTTTATAACCACGTTATTACATCTATATTACCATTATTCTGCCATTTCTCAGATACATTATCGTAAAAAATCCCATTGTCTGAAGTTTAGAGTTTTTTAACCACCATTTATCAATTCACCCCGGTCAGGGGTGAAGCATACAATAGTGATTTGCTCTATTAAAAAAAACCCGTTTCTGGATGCTTCACCCGCCGCCCGACAGACAACGGAAATTGTTAAAGAACACGGCCTGGTTTGAAAGATTGGAACCGTTTTGTAATGGACATAGCAACTTGATGACTTTACCCCGGTCAAAGCATCCGGAGCAAGGTTCATCACGCGGACCGGGTTTCAATCCGGATGCTTTGCCCCACCAGGGAATTTTTTTTGTCCCAAGATGGATCTCGGCGGAAAATTACTCGCTCAACAAGGGATAATTATTCAGATTGAATGAAATCAAACGTGGTCCAAACCCGACGGGAGGCTTATCAGGTTTAGGCATAAATCGGGTTTTTGTGTTTTTTTTGAGGGAAACTTCAGATTGTTCAACACAACCACCTGCTTCGGCTGAGCGCAATACAATGACCCGCCTGGGCTAGCGCGCAGCCGGCGAGCATGAGGAATACGGGCAGGATGTGGGTTCGTTTCATTGGTATTCCCCCGGGGATGTGGTCTGATTTGAATCAATGGTGATTCTACCGCGGGCTAATCGAAGCGAATGAAAATACCCGCCGACGAACACATGCCACGTGTAAGTATCCGGGTGAACGAAATAACCTGATCGAGCCAAGGTGCTTCGCGCTATCTGTATCCCACGCCGCAAAGGGAAGGGGGCGGATATGCTCTCGCTCACGGCCATCTCAAAAACCCTAAGGGTCTTAACGGGTAACATCTCACCAGGCAGATACGCGATATAGACCCTTAGGGTTTGGTTTCCCGGCTGCAGGAAGTCACCTTCCTCCTTGTGGATAAGAGCGAAAAAGTAGACACGAAAAATGTCCTGATCAAGTAGACTAACAA
>CAYQUX010000002.1:0-2483 GCA_964420995.1 uncultured Leptolinea sp.
GCTGAGCCTGTCGAAGCCCGGCGGCTGAGCCTGTCGAAGCCCGGCGGCTGAGCCTGTCGAAGCCCGGCGGCTGAGCCTGTCGAAGCCCGGCGGCTGAGCCTGTCGAAGCCCGGCGGCTGAGCCTGTCGAAGCCCCAAAACCATTTTTTCTTCAGTTCCGGGAAACAGATTGATGCAATAATTTCAACGGGAGATCCTTCACTTCGTTCAGGGTGACGTTTGATGAGATGGTCACCCCGGGTGAAAAAGGATCTCGCTTCGACCACCTGATACAAGCCATAGTCATAAAAGGATGATTTATTAACAAGTAAGGAAAAAACACACAATGTTTCAGGTATAAAATTATCAATCATCTTATTGGAAGGATCTAATTCATGACACGCAAAGTCGAAGATGGGCGTAAGGGTTTGTCAGACGCCGAACTGGGCGGAGACATCGATGCGGGTATAACGAACAAACTCAAAGACTACAGTGGCTATATGCTGATGCCAGGTGACCCGGATCGCATCAGCGTAATGGCTGGTCAATGGGATTACGCACAGGAGTACCCGCAGGTACGCGGGTACCGGGCTGCCATTGGTGAATACAAAGGGGCAAAAATCTCCGCGATGACGTCCGGGATTGGTGCGCCATCACTGGAGTACAAATTAACAGAGGCAGCCGAGTCCGGCGCGCATACCATTATCCGTGTGGGCACTACTGGTGGTATTCAGGAAGGAATCGAGTGCGGTGATTTGATCATCAATGACGCCTGCATCCGTCTGGACGGTATGACTCCCCTGTATGTGCGTCCTGAATTCCCGGCGGCCGCTTCGTTTGAGGTCACCATGGCTCTGGTGGAAGCCGCCGAAACCTTTGGCTATCGCTACCATGTGGGTACAGGCTGCACGTCCGCGTCGTTCTATGCCGGCCAGGGGCGTACGGCTTTTGGAGGCTATAAACTTTCGGATACCGATGCCTTTTTTGATGATATTCGCAAACTGGGTGTGTTGAATTTTGAGATGGAAGCAGCTGCCCTTCTGACGCTGGCGCGGCTGTTCAAATTGCGCGCGGGGATTGTTGCGTCAGTGATCGCCCAACGTCTGGCCGGCAAGTGGGATGACGCCGGCGGAGAAGACCGCGCCTGCCGCACCGGTGTCGAAGCCCTGCGCATTCTGCAGCATTGGGATCAGAAAAAAGCAAAGCGAAATAAGAAATACTTCTTTCCAGGATTGTCTCAATGAAATTTTTAGAATGGATTTCTCCTTTCCATAATAAAGCAATCATTCAAATCATTACTTCATGCGATTCCCTTCTTCACAGGTAGAGATCTTTTTGTTAGCAAAACATATCCCCGGCTTTTGGATATCCTTTGGATGCATTGAAGATTGCTTCGCCGGGAAGTACACCGGCTCGCAATGACATTCCAACCCTATGTCATTGCGAGGGTGGATGCCCTACTCCACCCGAAGAAATCTTCTTTTGTCCCAAAAATCTTCACGAATTAAATTTCCTTTTCGCTTTAGTTGAAGATTGCTTTGCCGGAAAGTACACCAGCTCGCAATGACATTCCAACCTTATGTCATTGCGAGGGTGGATGCCCTTCTCCACCCGAAGCAATCTTCTTTTGTCCTAAAAATTTTTACGAATTAAATTTCCTTTTCGCTCTCGTTGAAGATTGCTTTGCCGGAAAGTACACCGGCTCGCAATGACATTCCAACCTTATGTCATTGCTTCGGGTGGATGCCCTACTCCACCCGAAGCAATCTTCTTTTGTCCCAAAAATCTTCACGAATTAAATTTCCTTTTCGCTCTCGTTGAAGGTTGCTTCGCCGAGAAGTACACCGGCTCGCAATGACAACTCTACATGTGTCATTGCGAGGGTGGAAGCCCTTCTCCACCCGAAGCAATCTTCTTTTGTCCCTTATATCTTCCAGGTTAAAAAAGGGTAATCGACTTGAATTAAGAATTCTAATTCGGCATAAGCATCGTTTCGAAAATCCTTGTATTTCACTTTAACTTCACTTAAAAAAGAATCTTTATTGCCATAGAAATATCTAGAAAGCGACCTTTTTAGGCAGAAAAAACCAGTAAAATTTAATTATGAATAAGGAATATTTTGTTTACATATTAACAAATGATGCAAACACCACGTTATATACAGGGGTGACAAATAACCTGATTAGGAGAGTATCAGAGCATAAGAATGATTCCGTCGAAGGATTTACGAAGAAATATCGATTACATAAACTTGTTTACTATGAATATACATCAGATGTGTATGCGGCTATTTCCAGAGAAAAACAAATTAAAGGAGGGTCAAGAAAAAAGAAAAATGATCTCATCAATTCGATAAACCCACTATGGAATGATCTATCAGAAGAATTTTAAATTTTTTCTCATAGCAAACTCTTTTATTGGTGGATTGTGTGTCTGGAAAGTGCACCTGTTCGCAATGACATTCCAACCTTATGTCATTGCGAGGGTGGACGCCCTTCTCCACCC
>CAYQUX010000002.1:2583-261071 GCA_964420995.1 uncultured Leptolinea sp.
CAATCTTCTTTTGTCTCAAAAATTTTTCCGAATTAAATTTCCTTTTCGCTTTAGTAGAAGATTGCTTCGCCGGGAAGTACACCGGCTCGCAATGACATTCCAACCTTATGTCATTGCGAGGGTGGACGCCCTTCTCCACCCGAAGCAATCTTCTTTTGTCTCAAAAATTTTTCCGAATTAAATTTCCTTTTCGCTTTAGTTGAAGATTGCTTCGCCGGGAAGTGCACCGGCTCGCAATGACATTCCAACCCTATGTCATTGCGAGGGTGGATGCCCTTCTTCACCCGAAGCAATCTTCTTTTTATATAAAATTTACCCTTCAATCAAAGGTGATTCAATCCATTTTTAGATAATTCATTAATTAACAAATTTCCGTTATACAAAGGTGATAAAAAGTATATAAAAAATTATGCAAAAGCAAACGAATTCCAAATTGAATCATGTACAATAATTTCTATACGCTTTTTTTTCGGAATCACTTTACCTGTACTATTTAGCATAATCAAAACCTCATATAAATAACCAAAGTCAGGTTCGGCATATGAAATTTACTCGGATCATCCATAGTGTTCTACTGGTTTTCATTCTTTCAGTCACCTGCCCGGGCAACCCCAAAACAGTTATCGCCGCCAGCAAAACTGATCAGGATTTCTTCAAAGGTAACCTGCGGTTTGAACGATTGGCGGTTGAAGATGGCTTACCACACGCGACAGTCCTTTCGGTGTTACAGGACCGCCAGGGATTTATGTGGTTCGCCACCGCCAATGGATTGGCCCGTTATGATGGAAATACCTTCACCACTTTCCGGCATGATGTTGACAATTCAAACAGCCTGAGTAACAACAATACATTCTCCCTGATCGAATCATCAGACGGGTTGATCTGGGTCGGCACCGATCCGGGTGGATTGAACACATTTGACCCGGCTACCGGGAAATTTGCCCTGTTTAAAAAAGAAGAAGGCAATCCGAATAGCCTGGTCGACAACAGCATCTGGTCTTTAATGGAAGCCCGGGATGGCCGTATCTGGATTGGCACCCGGGGCGGAATAAGTGTTCTTGACCGGGGATCAGGGACCTTCAAGAATTACGTGATCAATCCTGAAAACCCTCGGGCACTATCGGGTGCGGTGGTATATCGCATTTATCAGGATAAAAGTGGAACAATCTGGCTCGGGACCAGGAATGGATTGAACAGGTATGACCCGGAAACGGATGATTTCACCGTTTTTGCCAACAACCCGGACGACCCGGAGAGCATCAGCCATAACAATGTCTGGTCTATGTTGGAAGACAGTCGGGGTGATTTTTGGGTGGGCACCCGCGGGGCTGGTCTCAATAAGTTTGACCGGAAAACAGGTAAATTTACCGTCTATCGGAACAAACCCGGCGACCCAAAAACCTTAAGTAATGACCGCATCTGGAACCTGTTTGAAGACTCATCGGGTAATTTTTGGATTGTCACAGAAAATGGTGGCCTGAATTTATTCGACCGTGATAAAGAAATCTTCCGTTCATTCCAGCACAACCCCAACGATCCATTCACTGTCAGTAATAACGACCTCTTCTGGTTGGCAGAAGACCGGTCAGGAGTATTGTGGATCACCAGCCGGTATGGCGGCGTCAATAAATTGTATCCAGCCTTTCAACGCTTTGGTCTTTATCGCAGCATACCCGGGAATGCAAACACCCTGAATTCAAATAATGTTTACAGCATCCTCGCGGAGGAAAATGGTGTCATCTGGATTGGAACATTCGGCGGAGGGTTGAACAGGTATGATCGGACCACCGACCAGATGACTCTGTACCGCAATGATCCAAACAATCCAGACAGTCTGTCCATAGACAAGATCCAGCATATTTACAAAGAGCATGATGGATACCTGTGGCTGGCAACTTCGGGTGGTGGATTGAATAAATTGGATCTGGCCACGGGCAAGTTTACAATCTACAAAACTCAACCAGATACAGAGGACCTGCTCAGCAGTAATTTCTTAACAAAAATTTTCCCGGCAGATCCTGATCACCTGTGGATTGGTACCCTGGGTTTTGGACTTGACCTTTTCAATAAAAAAACCGGCAAGGTGGAAGCCAAATTTAAAAATGATCCGAAAAACCCGGATTCTCTCACCGAAGATACAGTCTATGATATGGCCATTGAACGGTCAGGAAATGTATGGATCGCCACAGCGCGGGGTGGTCTTGAGCTGTTGGACCCGGAAAAGGGTATATTTACCCACCACCGTAATGACCTTGCTGACCCCAATACCATTCTGGATGACGCCGTATTCGCGCTTTATCTGGATGAATCCAAAGGAATGATCTGGGCAGGGACATCCAATGGGTTAAGTGGACTTGAAATTTCAACCGGCAAGTGGCACAACTTTACAACAAAAGACGGACTCCCAAGTGACACAATAGTCGGGATACAACCCGGAAAATCTGATGACCTCTGGATCAGTACTGGCAAAGGGATCAGTCATTTTAAAATTTCTGAAAAAACCTTCGAAAACTATAGCGTTAGGGACGGCTTACAGGGAGACCTTTTTGAAATATCCAGCACACACCTTGGCCCCGATGGAGAGGTGTTCTTTGGTGGGTCTAATGGCCTGACCTTTTTCCATCCAGACCAAATAAAAGAAAACACCTATAAGCCGCCGGTGTCATTCACCGGGTTTGAGTTGTTCAACGAATCCATTCCAACAGGAAGCGAGCTGCTTACCGGCCCCATCGAAAGCACACGAAAGATACAACTGGATCATGACCAATCTGTCGTGACCATTAAGTTTGCCGCATTAAGCTACCAATTGTCATTCAAAAATTTATACCAGTACAGAATGGAAGGATTTGATAAAGATTGGTCGCCGCCCAAAACCAGAAACGAGGTCACGTACACGAATTTACCTCCAGGAAGTTATACCTTCGAAGTTCGCGCGGCGAATAATGATGGTGTGTGGAATGATGAGTCTCGCCGTCTGAATATTGTTGTTCTCCCACCCTGGTGGGAAACCTGGTGGTTTAGAATAATTGCCATTATTGGCAGCTTTGTCTTCGTGTATTTACTCGTCCAATTGCGAATCAAAACTGTCAGTGTTAGAAACAAAGAACTGGAAACCCATGTTAACGAACGCACCAGGGAACTGGAAGAATCAAGAGAGCAACTCAACAAAGCCAATTCTGAATTAAAGGCAAAACTGGAAGCGATTACAAAACTGGAAAAAGAAGTCCGAGAACTGGCAATCCACGACGCGCTTACAGGTCTATTCAACCGCCATTACTTATCCGAGCGGTTGATGGCAGAGTACAGCCGGGCTGAAAGAGGAAAAAAGTCAATCTCCTTCTTGCTGATGGATATCGACCATTTCAAAGACGTTAATGATACCTATGGCCACCAGGCCGGTGATCATACACTAAAGATGCTTTCGCAGTCGCTGCTTTCTCATATCCGGCAGAGTGACATCGCCTGCCGTTACGGTGGTGAAGAATTCATGGTCATCATGCCAGATGCGGACGCTGAAGCAGCCTTCAACAAAGCGGAAGCATTCCGCAAGAGTATTCATGACATGACCATTGAATTTGAAAATCACACCTTTAACATTACTGTCTCAATTGGTATTGCAATATTTCCTGAACATGGCACTGACAACGATGAGATATTATCAAGCGCCGATGCCGCGTTATACGCCGCCAAGAAATCCGGTCGGAATAAAGTAGTAATTTATCCGTCTGGTAAAAAAGGTTCAAAAAAATAGTATCAAAAGAAAAACTTCCTCCAAATGATTTTTCTGGAGGAAGTTTCTTTTACTTATATGGATCATTCATATTTCACATCAACGCTCATTCCTGGCAGCAATCCATCCGGGGAGCTATCCAGCGTGATAATCGTCTGGTACACCACATCACCCCCCAGGGTATCAGCCATGGGCGCGATCTGACTTACCGCTCCATTAACATCCACAGCCAGAGCTTTCACAAATACCTTGACCGGCTGGCCAACCTTGATTTTGACCACATCACGTTCGCTCAGGTCAGTTGTCTCCACTTGTAATGTCTTCAAGTCAACCATGGCAACGATCAATTGACCTGGCGTGACCCAGTCACCGGGATGCACATTGAGGCGTCCGATCGAACCGTCAAATGGAGCTTTGATTTCCATCTCATCGAGAGCCGTCTGACTGGCCAACAATTGTGATTCGGCATTACTTACCCTTGCCTGTGCAAGTGCCATAGTCTCAGGATCAGGCCCATTTTTTACCCGGTCGAAAGCCTGCTGTGCATTTACCACTTCCGCTTTCGCTGCCTGCAGGTTGGCTTCCGCCTGATCGACATCCAGTTGACTTGGCATTCCGGTCAGGTAGTTCAGGTTGGCCAACGCTTTATCATAGGCTTTTTGCGCCGCTGAGAGTGCTGTCAACGCCCCGGCTTTATTAATATTGTCATCTGACAGGTCCTGGTAGTAACTGTACGCGTCTCTGGCTTTATCCAGATAATCCTTGGCCAGAATGTAATCCGCTTTCGCCGAATTAATCGTGCTTTCAGAGCCGTTACGATAATTTCGGTACTCCCGCCGGCGGGTGGCATCATCCAACGCTTTTTTGGCTTCCGCCAGGCGTACCTGTGTCGCGGCGCGGACTTTGTCCGCATTCCGGTTGACAGCCTCTAAAGCCTGCTGCGCCGATAACAATTCCAGTTTGGCAGCATCCACGGCCGCTTTCATTTTCTCACGCCCCGAAAGGACGACGAGTATGGTGCCATTTTTCACTTCCTGACCGACGTTCACATTCACAGTTTGCACCGAACTGGTGGTATTGGCTACAAATTGCGCCTGATGTAGTGAAGTGATCACACCTGAAGCGTTTGCCTCTCCACCGGTTGAACCCGTGACAAAATTTGTACCTTTCGCAATCGGGCTGGCAGCCTGCACTGGCTGAGATTGCCCCGGGGAATCAAGTGAGACCGTTGGTATTGCCGTACTCGAATTCCCTATCGCCGTACAACTGGAAAGGATAAACAGCAAACCAATAAGGTATATGCGCTTCATTCAGACTCCCATGGCGGCTTTCTCGACAACCTCATCCTTTACAATCAATCCATCCTGCAGGGTGACCACCCGGCGCGCGTACTGGATGACCCGCGGATCGTGCGTGGCAAAGATGAATGTGACACCGGTTTCTTTATTGAGACGGGTCATTACTTCCATCACCTGTTTCCCATTGGGAGTATCCAGGTTGGCGGTAGGTTCATCTGCCAGAATGATGGCAGGATTGGTGGCAAGCGCCCTGGCAACCGCCACACGCTGCTGCTGGCCGCCGCTCATTTGATCAGGCCGGTTATTGGCGCGGTCCGCTAAATCGACCATTTCCAGCAGGTATTTAACCCGGTCGTTCCTCTCAGAAGTCTTATTTCCCGCGAGAAGCAGGGGCATTTCAATGTCCTCATAAGCTGTCAGGGTCGGAATCAGGGCAAAGAACTGAAACACAAATCCGATGGATGCCGCGCGAATATCCGCGCGCTGATCGCGGTTGAGGTTTGTGACATCTTTCCCATTCACGTACACTTTCCCACTCGTCGGTTGATCCAAACATCCAATAAGCTGCAATAAAGTGGTCTTTCCAGAACCAGATGGGCCGATCAATGCTGTGAATTCTCCCGATTGAACACGCAGATCAACGCCCTTCAATGCATTTGTCTCTACATTTCCAATCTTGTAGACCCGGGTTACATTTTCAGTTTTTACGACGTCCATTGTAGACTCCTCTAATTCTTTCCACCGCGCATGGCTTCAACCGGTTCCAACCTGGCTGCCATGATTGCCGGATATAAAGCCGCCAAAATGGCGACAACAAAAGCGAGAATGGTCAATGTGACAGCATCATTTACCCTGAGATAGGCATAAATTCGTTCGCCAATCAACAAATCTGTCGCGCCAACATCGCCAAAATAGAAACCTGTTGTAGATGCATAATAAACCATCATCCCCCCCAGAATTAACCCAGCCAGAATGCCTCCTAAAGCCAGAAAACCGGATTCCACGAAAAACATGGACATGATCCTTGATCCTTTCATTCCAATGGCAGAAAGGATGCCGATTTCCCTGGTGCGTTCAAAAACAGACATGATCAACGTGTTTACAATGACGGTGGCGGTAATTGCCAGTACGATCAGGTAGATGATCATCATGTAACTTCGAGAAAACTCCTCCATTTGCAGAATCATGTCATTCATTTCAAGGTATGTTTTGATCTGCATTTGATCTGTTTTTAACGCATTGCGCACATTTTCAACCTGTTCCTGATCATGGAGCAATACATAAATAATGCTGGCATACCCTTCCGTTTTTGTGATGGCCTGAGCTTTGGCTAAGGGAATCAATACGGTGTAGTCATCAAAAGCGGGAGTGCGGGTGGTAAAAACGCCCCGAATTTCGAATGTCTGTTGGTCGACGTCACCATTAGAGGTATTGACCATCAGATTGACAGAATCACCGGCGTTCAAGTCCATCTTCCGGGCTAATGCTTCGCCAATCATGACCCCCGAACGATCGTCGGACTGAATGAAATTGCCAGAGAGTATTTCTTCCCTGAATGCTTCATTGGCGGCAGATTCTGGTTCGATTCCAAAGAGCCGGATACCATTGGTTTCATTCTTGTTCGCGATGATTCCACTGGCGATCAGGCGGGGAGTTGCCACCGAGACCTGACTCAGGGAAGATATTTTGGCTGCAACTTCATCCGGATTGCCAATTAAATCCTCAAAAGCCAGGCTGCTCTTTGCTTCATTGTAGGTTTTTGCCTGCACCTGCATATGCCCGCTCTGCAATTTCACGGCGGATTCCATTGAATACCGTACCTCACCTGAAATAACGGCCGCCATCAAAAGTAATAGAGCCAGTCCAATTCCAAGTGCCAACGATGAAAAGAAAGAACGCCGTTTGTTTCGTAAAAGATCACGATATGCCATCTTTATGATCTGGGTCATCTTGAACCTCACACGGTATGCAAAGCAGCAGCCGGCTCTTTAAGAGAAGCCGTCCGGGCTGGATATAGTGAAGAGAAAATCGCGATTACCAACACAGTGATAACGCGTTGCCAAATTTTTTCCAATCCCAATGTGGAATAAACCCGCCCTTTTATCAAGGCCGTATAGTCTGTCATCCCGGCAAATTGACTGTAATCAAATCCGACTCTCGCGAAAATACTATTGATGATCAAGCCTAATGCCACTCCGAAAACCAATCCAACCAGACCCATCATAGTGCCTTCAAGAATGAACATCCAGCCGATCTGCCGTGGTTTGATCCCCAGTGCTCCCAAAACGCCGATCTCCCGGGTTCGCTCAAAAACAGCCATAAGCAGCATATTCAATATTCCAATTCCCGCGATGGCAAGAATAATCACACCGAAAATATCCATAACCTTGTTCTTGCGTTCAATCGTTGCGCTCATTTCAGGGAAGTTTTTCACCCATGAATCGATCTCGTAACCAGAGACTTCCATCTCGAGTTTGCGGATGACAGTATCTTCTTCACCCAGATTCTTCAAGAACAATACGATCTCTGTCGATTTACCATCCAGACCAAAAAGGTAACCGGCTTCATCAATCGTTACGTATACTGTCCTTTTTTCAATTTCCGGCAGACCGACATCATAAATTCCGGTGATTGTCACCGATCGCTTGATTGGCTGGTTATGCGAGTCGTTGCCGGCCATGGTGACCCTATCTCCAACCGTTACCTCCATGGCATCCGCCAAACCTTTTCCAATCAAGATCATATCTTTATCACCCATAATGAGGTCACGCCCTACAGTAATATTGGCCGAGACCAGGCTAGTGTCTTTTTCTCTTTCTGGTTCCAATCCGGTTACGGTTACCGAAAATGCACCTTTGCGGTTGGTTAGAATACCGCCGGTATTGATCCGGCGGGAAGCCAGAGCAACATCAGGCAGTTTGCCCGCTTCATCAAGGACAAGCCTGTCATTCGCCAGGGGCAGCATGTGTTTGTTGCCGTTTTTCTCGCGATAACCGACCGCATGCACCTGAACGTTTCCACCCAGGATTTTTACCGCATTGGCATAAATGGCATCATTGAATCCAATCATCAAGCCATCATATATCATCATCATGGCCAAACTTAGCATGATCGCAGATACAACAATCCAAGTCCGGCGTTTATGGCGCCAAATATTGCGCCAGGCCAGAAGAAAATATAATTTCATCGAATGCTCCTTTAATGAACCGGTTACATAATGGTGTAACGTTTTTCATTAATCGGTCAATGGGATCCATTCACGCATGGCTTCCAGATCAATCAGGTGGATCGAGCCAGATTCAGCTCCCAAAATCCGTTCTATGGCGTCTGTATACGCCCGGATAACCTGATCCATTTCATCCATTGCCGCAGATCCGTTCCCAGGAGGATCGGAATTAACGCGCAGAAGAATATATCCGAGTGAGTCACTCATCTGAGTCATTAATGCGTAGACAAGTTTCCCCAACATATCGGGAAAACTCGTGTGATAAACATTTTTTTCAATTCCCTCCTGAAAAATGCGGTTTAGCAATTCACCAAGATGTAATGCGGATGAAGTGAGCATTTTTTGCCGTACAATGGCATTTTCATCTGAATACCAGACCTTGAGAATTGCCATCATGTAGTCTTTCTGCCCTGATTTCCACAACATTCCCGCCTGGATGATCCGTTCCAGTTTTTGAGTCGGTGATAACGTCTCGTCATCCACAATTGGAGAGACTACTTTCATTCCCTGTTCGCTTGTTCGTTCCAGCAATGATTCCAGCAAAGCAGGTTTTGAGGAAAAATAATGAAAAAATGCCCCCTTGGAAATCCCAAGATCATTGGTAATGTCTTGAATCGACATGTTTTCATAGCCGATGGTATAGATCAACCGTTGGGCGCAATCTAAAATTTCGTTTAACTTCGCCTGTTGAGCGGCTGTGTCAACTTTACGTGCCATATTTTTCCTTATTAAACCGACCGTCGGTTTAATAAAGACTATACATCTCACAAAAAAACCTGTCAATATGTTGACAGGTTTTTTTCACCGATTTTACAAAATGCATCAACCGAGAGCAACATCCAGGATCATCATGACCGCGAAACCAAGCATGACACCAATGGTCGCATGATGAATATCTGTTTTTTCCATTTGCGCTTCAGGGATCAATTCTTCCACCACCACATAGATCATAGCGCCGGCGGCAAAGGCTAAGGCATATGGAAGTATCGGCCGCATTAAGATCACCGCCGCCGCGCCAATCACACCGGCAATGGGTTCAACAATACCGGATGCCTGCCCCATCATAAAACTCTTCCACCGGCTTAACCCCTCACGGCGCAGCGGGACGGCGACCGCCAATCCTTCAGGGAAATTCTGGATACCAATGCCCAGAGCAAGTGCAACAGCGCCTGAAAGGTCTGCGGATGGTAATCCGGCGGCAATGGCGCCGAACGCCACACCCACGGCCAGTCCTTCAGGGAAGTTATGTAATGTGATCGCCAGCACCAGCAATACACTGCGCTGCCATTTGGTTTTTATACCTTCCGCCTCTTCATCAGGAAATCCGACGTGCAAATGGGGAAGTACTTTATCAACCGCCCAGAGAAATACGCCGCCCAGCAGAAATCCGACAACTGCTGGAACCCAGGCAATACCTCCTTCGGCTTCCGTCATTTCAATCGCGGGCGCCAGCAGTGACCAGTAACTGGCCGCGATCATCACCCCTGCCGCGAATCCCAATAATGAATCCAGCAGGCGTCTATTTACCGATTTAAAACCAAATACCGTGGCAGCCCCCAGCGCTGTAATTAACCAGGTGAATAACGTCGCGCCCAGCGCCTGCCAGATTGGATGAAGTGATTGAAACCAGGTTATCATTTGTATGTCCTTATCTAAAGAATCTCCACCGCTCTCATCTTTTCACATACCTTTTTGGATATTTTTACAAATAATAAATACCCTTTCATGGCGGTGCTCATTACTTTGAAAATTTATATATGCTCGATTGTACTGACCACGCGCGTAAAAATCAAATTTTCCGCGCACTATCTTAACCATATCCAGTACGGTTGTCAGGATTACCGCGCAATCATTATATTTCCCTGCCAGCTAGAGTGGTGATGAAAACTCTTCATATCCTGAACGTCGTAAAGGAAATAGGTCACCGGTGACAATCCGATTCCAACATAATAGAGACAGTGCCCATTCAACGCGAAATGTCTTTCACGGATCTGCCAGGGTCCCTCAAGGTAGCAAGCGGGAAAATGCAATCTAAACACCATTCCGGTATTCGTCCATGCGCTCCGCAGGCATATGATTTTCCCGTCTATTTCCCTTCCTGCCTGGTAAACATCGGGGGCAATACAGAGTTCAATTCAGACATATGGTTACACCAACCCCCGGGCAGCATGAGCGTGCTCCACGGTTTCGCTCAGTACTTCGCTTCAGCCCGGTAAATACCACTCATAAAGATCGTATGACCCGGGAATAAACGGAACACGCTTCAAGTATCTGGTTTATTTCACAACGTTCATTACGCATATGCGCCAGTTTATGTTCACCTGGCCCAAAACCAATGGTTGGGATACCCTGTGAGACTGTAGCCACCGCGTTTGTGCTGAAATCCCAGTAATCAAATTTCTGCGGTTCCTGACCATAGACATCCAGGCTGGCATTAATGAAAGCTTTCGCCAGATCGCTTTCCAGGCTGATCTCCCATGCGGGATGCAAGGGGCGATAGGTGATAGGCTCACCTGTCCAGGTCTTTCGCTGAATGGTATCAATCTCCCAGGTCGAGTCCTTACCGGCCACGATGTTCTCCATCTCATCACGCACGGTCTGTTCTGTTTCACCCACCACCATCCTGCGGTCAAGGTATATCTGGCACTCTGATGGTACGGCATTCAAAGAGACGCTCTTACAGGAAATTTGCGAAAGAACCAGGGTTCCATGCCGTCCTGAATTTTTAAACAGATCCAGATTGGTCTGCTCAACCCGTTGAATGATCTCAGCCATTTCGTATATGGCGTTTCTGCCCTTTTCCGGCGCAGAGCCATGCGCGGAGATCCCGTGCGTGGTAACAACAATCTGCGCTTTTCCTTTATGTCCAATCGCAATCAGATTGGCTGACGGTTCGCAAATAACGGCGTAATCCGGGCGTTTCCTGATTCCCTCGAGCACCCGTTTCAGGGCTTCCCCATCGCAGTCTTCCTCAAAGGTGGAACAGGACACATACACCGTTTTGCCTTCCAGCCAGCCGCTGCTTTTGGCCAGCGCCGCCGCGAAAACAGAAGCCGCGGCGCCAGCTTTCATATCCACAGAACCGCGCCCCCACAAAAAGCCGTTCTTGATTTCGCCGCTAAATGGCGGCACATCCCACTCATCAGCGTCCAGCACCTGCACGGTATCAATGTGCGAATCAAACAGGATGACCCTATCCCCATGTCCCACCCGTCCGATGACGTTTCCATAGCGGTCGATGGTCACATCGTCAAAATCCAGCGCTTTCATCGTTTCTGCAATGAAACGGATCGCGTTTCCCTCTTCTCCGGAGTAGCTCTTAATCTGTATCAGTTTCTGTGTAAATTCAATCAGGTCTTTTGATATTTCAGCATTAACAATATTGTTGCCGGTCATTTCTTTGAATCTCCTTTAATGGCAGGTACGATGCATGGTAAAGATCAGGTGAATTGTATATCAACACAGTACTATTGTTCACCGTTAATATTTCTCTTACATTTTTGGCTTACAATTATCTCAATTAATCTTATTTCTCAGGGGAATTACTATGGTAGATATGGAAATTCCGTCTTCATCCATGCCCTTCCGGGCGGAAACCCGGCAGTTGTTAAATATCCTTATTCACTCACTTTACACCGATCGTGAAATCTTCCTGCGTGAATTGATCTCCAATGCTTCCGACGCGTTGACACGTATGAATTTTGAAATGCTCACCAACCGGGACGTTCTCGACCCGGAAGCCGAACTGGGTATCTGGATAACGACTGATCCCTCCGCCCGTACGCTGACCATTCGCGATACCGGCATCGGCCTGACCCGCCATGAAATGGAAGAAAATCTGGGTACCATTGCCCACTCCGGCGCGGCTGCTTTCATGCAGGCAGCCGGGCAAAACGAAAACACTGATCTTTCCAATATCATCGGCCAGTTCGGTGTGGGGTTCTATTCCGTGTTTATGGTGGCAGATAAAGTGGAAGTGGCCTCACATTCCTTTTATAAAGAAGAGCCATCTGCCCTGTGGACTTCGGATGGGAAGGAAAACTTCAACATTCAGGCATTTGAAAAACCAGACCGCGGTACTCAGATCACGGTATATCTGAAAGAAGATGCCACAGAATTTACTGATGAAAGCCGCCTTCGCCAGTTGATTCAACGGCATAACGATTATGTGGCCTTCCCCATCTATGTGGGCTCATCAACGGAACAGGTTAACCGGCAAACAGCCCTGTGGAGGCAGAATTCGCAGCAGATTACTCCGCAGGATGCCAATGAATTTTACAAACAATTTACCCTTGACCAGAAAGAACCATTAACCTATACGCATCTCGCGGTGGATGCCCCTGTGCAGGCGTATGCGTTGCTCTTCATTCCGGCCAGCGCGGAACACTACCTGTATGCCCCGCGCAAGCAGGACGGATTGCGGTTATACGCCCGGAAAATACTCATCCAGGATTATTTCCGCGACCTTCTTCCGGAATATCTGCGTTTTGTTCAGGGTATCGTCGATTCCGAGGACATTCCCCTGAACATTTCCCGTGAAACGATCCAATCCAACCGCCTGTTAATGCAATTAAAAAAACTGGTAACCGGCAGGGCCATCGATATGATTCGCCGGCTCGCACAGGAAAAACCTGAAGAGTACAATGATTTTTGGAATCTTTTCGGACGTTACCTGAAAGAGGGAGTCGCCTCTGATTTCGCGGATTATGACGATCTCGTTCCCCTTCTGCGCTTCCACAGTCTTCATCATACCGAAGACCTGATCTCTCTGGAGACGTACCTCGCTGAACGGCGCGAAGGACAGGACAAGATTTATTACATTCTTGGTGAAGATGACCACTCCATTATTCACAGTCCCCATCTTGACCTGGTGCGTCAGAGGGATCTGGATGTTCTTTTACTGACCGATCCGCTGGATTCATTTATGCTTCTGGCACTCAAGAAATATAAAGATATTCCACTTGTAAATGTTTCTGACCGCGACGCTGACCTCGGGGAAGTGGTTAAACCCGCAGAAACGGAAGCCGCGCCTGTCTCCGAAGAAACGGCAAGCACGCTGATATCACGTTTCAAGAACCGACTTGGCACGAAAGTCGCTGATGTACGTACCACCGACCGGTTGATCGAATCCCCCGCCCGCCTTGTTGACCCGGATAATAGCCCGGCGCCGGAAATCCAGCGTGTGTACCAGATGATGAACCAACCGCTGGAAGTGCCCCGCAAAGTACTAGAAATTAACCCGCGGCATACCATTCTCGTCCGTATGGCCGCCCTTCCGGATGAATCTGAACTGGTTTCCCTTCTGGTCGAACAGGTCTACGAGAACGCTCTGCTAATTGAAGGCCTGCACCCTGACCCGGCGGAAATGATCGGCCGAATTCAGAAGATAATGGCAGCCACATTGGATAAGCCATCGTGATAGCAGGTTCCATCGACTAAACAGGGTACTCCTATTGTTTTTTTACGACCTGTCAGACTAATTATCATGACAGGTCGTTTGTATGTTGCCCCACTTCATGCCGTCGAATATACACCTTTTGGGATATGACATTCCTCCTGTCCAATCCTATCAAAATCATCATTAATGCTACCGGCAAATTCAACCGTTTTGTCGTAAAATAATCACGATAATCTTTTCAACCGGTAGAATTTGTTTCTCCGGTTGGTTTTGTGTGAATCAAGTTGATAGGTTTTGATAGTAATTATTAAAAATACATTCCTTTAGGAGGAACCTGACGTGAATAATGATGAACTAAATGCTTTATTGAAGCCAAAATCGATCGCCGTGATCGGGGCTTCAGCCACACCGGGAAAGATCGGCTATACCGTTCTGGAAAACCTGCAAAAATCCGGCTACAAAGGCCCCGTCTACCCGATCAACCCGTCCGCATCTGATATTCTTGGCATGAAATGCTATGCCAGTATCAGCGACATTTCCGGCAGTATTGATGCTGCTGTTATGTGTGTCCCCGTAAAACTGGTCAACACCATGGCGGAAGAATGCGGCAAGAAGGGTGTCAAAGGCCTGATCGTGATCACCTCCGGCTTCAGTGAAGTGGGACGTAAAGACCTGGAAGACGAGCTTGTTTCCATCGCCCGTAAATACAAGATGCGCGTTCTGGGCCCGAACATAGTGGGGACACTGTCCAACTCGGACAAAATGAATGCCTCCTTTGCTCCGTTTCTGCCATTGGATGGCAAAGCCACACTCATCACCCAGTCTGGCGCTCTGCTTATCGCCATGGATGCCGCTTCATATGTCCGCCGGGTTGGTTTCGACAAACTGGTCTCCATCGGGAATATGTGCGACGTGGATATCGCCGATATCATCGAATGGTTAAATGATGATCCAAGCACCACCTGCACCAGCCTGTATATTGAAGGTTTGAAAGATGGCCGCAAGTTCATCAAGGCCGGCCGCGAATCAAAGAAACCCATTATCGCCTTAAAATCCGGCGTCTCCGCCCACGGCGCGGCGGCGGCTGCCTCACACACCGGTTCATTGGCCGGTGCGGCAAAAGTCTACGGTTCCGCGTTCAAACAGGCCGGCGTCATCCAAGCCTCTGATCTCGACAACCTTTTCGACCGCACCCTGGCACTTTCCCTTATGCCCCCGCTCAAAGGTGAAAACCTGCTGGTCGTCACCAACGGCGGCGGTGTGGGTGTTCTGGCGACCGATGCGGCCGAACGTTACGGCATCCCCATGAAATTCGCCCCCACCGATGTTCAAGACGCCATGAAACAACACATGCCGGAATTCGGTTCCGCCAAGAACCCGGTCGACCTGACCGGTATGGCCGGCACCGAGTGGTACGCCGAATCTGTGCGCTTCGCCATCGCCCACCCGTGGGTTGACGGCCTCGTAGTTCTCTACTGTGAAACTGCCATGACCAATCCGTTGGAGATCGCCAAGGGCATCAAACAGGCTCTGGTTGAATCTGGTGTGAAAGATAAACCTGTCACGGTGTCATATGTCGGTGGTGAAAAATCCGCCGCCGCCATGGCCTGGCTGGTGGAAAACGGCATTCCCGCCTACGGCGCCCCTGACCTGGCGATCAACGCCATGGCCGCGCTGCGTGAATACGCCCTCATGCGCGAGACCGCCAAGGAACCCGCCTACAAACGCAATGATGCCGCCCGCAAGGTTGCCATGCAGGTCATTTCCGCCGCCCGCGCCGATGGACGCGGCGCCCTGACCGAGATCGAAGCCAAACAGGTCTTCAACGCCTATGGCCTTCCTGTGACCGCCACTGAACTGGCGAAAACAGAAGATGAAGCTGTCGCTTTGGCCAAGAAGATCGGTTTCCCCGTGGTAATGAAAATCGTCTCCCCTGAGATCCTGCACAAATCCGATGCCGGTGGTGTCAAAGTCAACATCAAAGACGAAGCCGCCTGCCGCGATGCGTTCCAGACCATCCTCAAGAACGCCAAAGCCTACAAAGCCGATGCCAACATCCATGGTATTGCCATTCAGGAAATGGCTCCCTGGGGTACTGAAACCATTCTCGGTTCCACCAATGACGCCACCTTTGGCCCAACCATGATGTTCGGTCTGGGCGGTATTTTCGTGGAAGTGCTCAAAGACGTCACCTTCCGCGTCGCCCCCGTGGACAAAGCTCAGGCAGCCGATATGTTCGAAGAGATTCGCGCCGCCGCCATTCTCAAAGGCGCCCGCGGTGAATCCCCGCGCGATCGCAAAGCCCTTGCGGAAACGGTGGAAATTTACTCCAGCATGATCACGGACCTCGAAGATGAGATTAGCGAATCAGATGCCAATCCGGTACTGGTCTACGAAGAAGGCAAAGGCCTGAAAGTCGTCGACGCCCGTATCATCTTGAAGAAAAAGTAATATTTCATACATGAAAAAGCCGTGTTGTGATTATTCACAGCACGGCTTTTTTTGTTATTAGCAAAAATTATTTTGTTTTCAATTTCAATTGTTTGTACGCGCCCACCCAGGGTGTTCCCACCCGCGCACCGGGTGCCAGCTGGACTTTCATCAGTTTCTGGGCGATCATCCCGGAAGTTGACGCCACGGTTCCCCAGTCATCACTGAGTACGGCTTTGCTCATCGCGGCAGCCGCGCGGTCGCACCACTGCCATTCCATGCGGAAACGATCTGCCTTAACCCAGTAATCTTTCTTCTCCCAGGCGACCACACTGGCTTCGACGGATTTATACATCTCACCGCAGGCTATGGCGATAAAGGCGGCCAGGTCGCGGCTTTCCTCATCCGGGCGCTCTTGCTGCGCCAGCAGCCGAATGGCTTTAACAACAGCTTTACTCAAACGTGTTCGTTCGCGTGTGCCCCCCTCGGTGGCTATGATTCGGCTCAATGGTAGGCTCCTGTAATAATGTAGAGCGGAATAATACGCTTCCATTGAGAAATTGTAAAGTACGCAATCAACTTCTGTTATTTCAAATAATTCGCCAGGCTCTGTATTCTTTTTCGAATATCAGGAATAGCATTTTTTATCGTAACTTCATCGGTTGATTGCGCCTGCAATGCTTCCGTGATCAATCCATCCAATTGGATTTTTATCATCGACAATTTTTCGGAGTATTGATCCAACTGGTTCAGCACACTTTGCTGTTGAATCTTTTTATCATCCAGGGTTTTCTTCATTTGCTCAAGACGGGCACGTTCCTGAGGGTTGGTCACTCCCTGCAATCTATTTTCAAAATCAGAAAGCTGCTGGTCAAGATTTTGATTGACAGTTGAAACCAGGCGATGGTTTTCGAGCAATGAATACCGACGGCAATTTTCATACACCTGGTCAAGCAGCCGGGTGATGGCGGAATTTATTGGCAGTAAATTTCGTTGAACTTCATCTTCAGAAGACTGAATGGTATTAAAAAAGGTAACCTGAGATTTTTGTAATTGATTGAATTGATTTTGAAACCGCTGCGTTAATTCTGACCGATTCTCTATAGCGGCATTTATTTGGAGCGATGGATCGCGCAGAATCTTGATTACCAGAATCACCCATAAGACGATTCCTGCGGGAAACAACCACCAGGCAGCCACCAGGCCGGAAACCACGGAACTGAGAAGTAACAGTACGCCGGCAGGGTCAAAAAAGGCATCAAACCAGGGAGAATTCTTCATTTCCAAATCCTAGAAAAATGTGGCTATATCAGAATAGACATTACGAATGGTCTGGGGATCGCTGCTATAGCTTTTTCCACCTGTTGTATTGGATATACGGTCAAGCACATCTTTATCCGCGTCGTTTCCAAAACCTATCGTGAATAGTTTGATGGCGTTACCACCCTCGTTACTCTTTGGGCCAATCTTTAAGACCAATTCGTCCAAAGATAGAGTCGAGGCGGTATCCTGACCATCTGATAACAAAACTACGGCTCGAATGTGATTTTCATCCGCATTCTGTTGAAGTTGGTTTGTGGCTTCAAAAGCCGCGTCATATAACGCTGTGTCTCCACCTTCAATAATGCCACCAACCCGTCGGATGAGCTCGGTGCGTTTTTTGCCAACTTCGTCCATTTTGGTCAAAACATTAACATTTGAATTGAAGGTTAAGATTTGTACCCTGTCGCCATTGTCAAGTAATTTTATAAAATCCATTAAGCTGGTCCGCGCGGCGGCGATTTTGTCGCCAGCCATGGAGCCTGACGTATCTATCGCAAGAACAAGATCAACAGGCTTTTTCACCTTTCTCCAGGTGTCAAGCACACCCTGGGTCACTTCGGCGGAAGGGACTTCCAGAACCGTCTTGGGTTGTTGCACATCAATTCCATGACGGTCATCCAAAGGGCTGGACAGGCTTATGGAAGGATCTGCCGGTCTGAAACCAATTTCAATCGCCTTCTGTTGCTGTGGTTTTTCAAGAAGAAATTTTTGGAACAACAGGGCCGCTTCTTTTTGTGTGGGTGTGACCCATTCGGCATTAAGAATCACATAGGGGTGATTTGACCAGAACGTACCCTCTTTTGGGTAAATGGCAACCACAGGCAGTTGGTTGGATGAGCCATTCAGCCGGCTGATTTCCTGCGCCACAACCAGGTTTTCATACAATACAGATGCGCTCAAATAGGATGGTCCGCCCTGGAACATTTTTGTCGCGAAGAACCCGGTACTGGATCCATAATGTATGATGCTCTTTTGCACTTTGGATACGAACTCACTTACCTGGGGTGAATTCACGTCTTCCATGGTCAGATCGCGTTGTTTATTGGTGGCCGCGTAAACCTGCGCGATAACAGCTACAAGACCGCTGTTGCTGTACCCTGGATGTGTGTGACCGAACTTGAATGATCCCCATTCCGGGTAGCCAAGCTCTTCCCATCCATTTTCTGATACGGCGAGGTTGGCAATATCAGACCAGCCCAGACTTTTTTCCGGCCACCCCAGCGCCTCTGCCATGGGACGCCACATGGCAATCACAACAGGGCTCAAAACCAGATCTCTGGGTGTTTCGGTATAAATATCTGTGGAGTGGTTTTTTCTCCACTCGAAATTTGCCACTGGAATGTATAGTGATGACGCGGGACTCCAGACTACTGGTTTTATTGATCCCTGAATGATCCCTTCAACAGATTCAATCGAGCCCATCGCTTTGGCGGTAACCTGGATAAGGCTGCCGTCTTCTGTCTTGATCTGTGCTTCATTAAATTGGTTTATCAAGGGTTCAAGCCATTGTTGCTTTTCAGACCCATACACAATGTCAACAGCCACATGTTTACCGGAAATCTGCGCCAGAATACTCTGACACCCGCTTACCAATAAAGAGATGATCAATATTGCTCCAGAAATTCCTTTGATCTTATTCATTTTTCCTCTTCCCTATTTCACATTTACCTTGCGATGCCACAGGTCAATCAGCGTATTTAAGAAATCGGATGACGGTATCTGGCTATCCGGTGGAAGTGTTGGTCTAATCCCCAGACTCGAATTAGCGGTGAAAGGACTGCCCGGTTGTGTAAGGCTCACAGTTGGGTCCACCGGTCGGAATCCCTGATTAAGTAGAGCTTTCTGTTGTGCGTCAGCAGATAAGAGGTAAGCGCGTAACGTTTCAGCCGCTTTCTTTTGATCAGGTGTGATCCAATCTGCCGTTACCAGACAAAACGGATGATCTGACATAATGGTTGTGGCCGGGTAGTACACATGCAATTCACCATACCGGCCTCTGGCGTTTTGCGCCTGCTCAATGGCCGTGGCTTCGTAAACCGCGACAAAATCATAAACACTTGGTCCATACGCAACGATATCTTTCATGTAAGTGCCCGTGCTGTCACCAAATTTACTGATCGTATTTTCCAACGCGGACAACCAGTTTTGATATTCTGAATTGGCCAGGAGATCAGCGGAGGTGATTCCAGAGGTCTTGCCGAAATAATCGTATGTCATTGATAGTAATGTCATCAACCCGCTATTTGAAGTCTCCGGGTTGGTATGACCAAATTTTATGTACCCCCATTCCGGCCTCCCGTATGCTTCCCAACCCTTAGAGTTTATTAATACTGGCTGAAGAAGCGTCCATAAATTGGTAGGCGGTTCATTTCCCCAAAGGGCATCAGCCCGTTCTTTCCAGGCGACCAGAACAAGAGGGGATTTCACCACCGGAACGCAGGTATTAGGATCTGCCAGCGGAAGGATGGTTGTGCCAAATTTTTTCTCAGATTGATCTGCCAGCATGGTTGCCTGCAACATACTGGCCGGACTGACCATTACAGGTTTGGCTTTGCCATCCATTATGGACAAAACCATCTCCCGTGATCCCATCTGGTCCATTTCTATCTTTATCGGGTGTCCGTTAATGGTGAAATTCTGCTCTTCAAACTCGGGAATTACCTGATTCAGCCATCCTTCTTTTTCGGTGGAATACAAAAGATGAACAACAACCGGTTCCGGTGGTGGAAGAAGCCAATCTCTCAAAGGCGCTTTCGCGATCATGCGAAATGATGGGGAAATAATGGAAACGATAAAGACAACAAACGAGATAAGAATATAAAGGATTAGAACGAACCAGTTCAATCTGGATGTTTTCATAAGACCGGGAATCATTCCTTTTCGTTATTGATAACGTTGGTTAACGAATCGATGATCGAAAGAATGGAAGAATGCTGCAGTCTTTCTTCTTCCGTAGTTGTGTTTATTTGTACCAGGTTATCGATACGGTAATGAATGGACTTAATCTCATCATAGGTGAATAGAAGATCCAGTAAATGGATGGTCTGCATCAATTTTATTACGGCAAAATCCTCAATTTCGATGGGCGATTCGCTAAAGAGTTTGCGACGGATCGCTTCCTTATCCTGGAATTTTGTGGATGGCACCACGATGGGATTGAAACGATAAAGTTGGCCGTCCAGAATTAGCAACTCTTTTTCAGTCATGTGAGATAAAAATTCTTCATGGATCCTTTTTCTTTTATGCCCCAATGCCTGGATCCAAAAGGAACACTTGCGGTACTCTTTTTCAAAAATGATGATCTTGACCAGGTCCGCCGGGATATACGAGTGGTTATCAATGGAATTGTTAATCACCAGTTTGCGAGCGGAGTTTAGGAACCCAACATTATCCAGAATGATCTGAATCAATCCGGCTGTAACCAATCCATAAGATAAAAATGGGGACTTATTGATCTGAACAGACCCATTTCGCTTTTCATGGAGACTGAAAAGGAAAATTTTCTCGGAAATTGAGGTCATATCACCCTCCCGGTTTGATGTATTCACTTGTAAAAATATGGTACCTGTTCATCTTTAACAAAATAAAAACATGTGGTTATTGCTTTGTAAAATACCTGGATTCTTAAAACACGCGGAAATAATTCTTAAAATTTATTCATTGCATTTGATAACAAATTTGTTCTATAATAGAATTGGAACAAAAAAGAGAACATGGATACAAAAACCGCACGCACTATTGGGATTCAATTGGCCACTAAAATTCGCGAAAGCGATTATCAGGCTGCCAGCCTATTGTTGCGGCCCATTCTGCGTGAGCGAATCCCTTTTCGTCTTCTGGACATACTGGGGAATGAAATAGGACGAGAATCCAGTGAACTAACGAATCCATTTCTGGAAAACATGGCGGCAGAAGGCACAATGGGCGGCTGGATCGTGATTGCCAGTGCGTTGCAGCAACAGGCCAAAACCGATCTTTCCACCGCGCTTATTGCCGTTTGCCATTACGTGATCCAGGCAGATGTCTGGTATGCCGCCGATTCCTTCGGGGAACGGGTTCCAGGTCACACACTTGTGAATCAATTTAATCAGACGTTGTCCATCCTCTCCGGCTGGCGTGATGATCCCAATCGCTGGGTCCGACGTATGGTCGGAGTCTCCGCTCATTACTGGGCCAAACAGGCACACGGAAAATCCGCCTGCATGCCGCAGGTGGAACGCCTTCTGGACCTTCTTAAACCGATGTTCACCGAACGCGACCAGGACGCCATCAAGGGGATTGGCTGGGGGTTGAAGACCCTCGGCCGTTACTACCCGGATATTGTGGTGGAGTGGCTCATAGGCCAATCAAACCGGCCGCACCGTGCTCTGATGATGCGTAAAGCCATTAAATATCTCCCCGCCGCCCTTCGCGAAAAAGTGACTGGCAGAACGTCATGACGAACACCGTAACCTTCACACCCTACCAGCCGAAGACAATCTTAAACAGCCACAAACGCGCGGATCACTGGTTCTGGTCGCGGTATTCTGCCTATCCGTACAAAGGCTGTCAGCATGGCTGCGCCTTTTGTTACGCCCGTGAGACGAAGTATGCCCCGTGCGACAATCTTGATGAATACTCGACCCATATTCAGGTTAAAGAAAATGCGGCTGACTTGCTGCGCCGCGCACTGATCCACAAACCGGTGGATATCATCTGCCTGGGCGATTACCAGCCCGCCGAGCATGAGTTTGGTATCACCCGCCGGATGTTGGAAGTCTGCCGGGATATGGGTTTCCCTGTCTTCATGCTCTCCCGCTCCCCGCTGATCCTGCGCGATCTTGACATCCTGCAGGAGATCAATGCCCGGTCGCCTTCCGCGGTGGCATTCAGCGCTATCAGCACCCCGGATTCTCCCAACCATTCCATTGCAGTTCAGATGGAAAACCTTGCGCCGCATGTCGAAGGCCGTTTTGCCGCCATGAAAGAGATCGCAGCCGCCGGGATCATCACTGGCACATGCTTCATGCCCATCCTGCCCGGTGTGAGCGACGACGATGCCAACCTGGAAGCCGTGGTGCGCTGGACGGCCGAAAACGGCGGACAGTTCGTGCTGGCCGGCAGCCTGACCCTGGCCGACCAGCAAAAAGACTTTTTCTTCAATATCCTGCAGGCACAATTTCCCCATCTGGTCGAATCGTACCGGCGCTGGTATCCGCCGGCGAGTTACGTCCCGGTAAAGTATGACTGGAACAGCAAAGCCCGGCGCATAAGGGAATTGTGCGAAAAGTACGGCATATCCGACCGTATGCCCCGGCCGATCAATTTTGATGACAAATTTGCCCTGAACAAACGCATTGCCGAACACCTGGCAAACCAGGCCTATGAACTGGAGATCACCGGCGCGGCCGGGCACCGCGTGTGGGCGTACCGCAAAGCCGCCTGGGCAGTGGATGATCTGGAAGTTGATATTCGTCTCGTTAATGACACCATGGGAAGCAAAGGTATCCGCTCCATACCAGATGTGGGCAATCAGATTGCCGGTGAAATAGAAAAAATGGTTTCAAAAATGAGACAGTCAATCACATAAAAGAGTAGGTAAAACCACATAAGAACTTTATAAAAAACATCCTTAAAACCTTGTTTTTCGATTTATACAGACAAAAAGTGATAAAATTTCTCGGCATTTTAACGTGGGGATGTGCTGGAATTGGCAGACAGGCATGACTTAGGATCATGTGTCGCAAGGCGTAAGGGTTCAAGTCCCTTCATCCCCACTGAAAATTCAATATTACTTGAGTAAGGAAAGTACCTTTGAAACTAGAGACAACCTCCCGTGATGACCATCAGGTCAATGTAGTAGCGGAATTTGAAAATTCCGATCTTGAAGCCTACATGCACAAGGCCGCCCGCAAAATCGCGGAACGCTCCAAAATTCCCGGCTTCCGCCCGGGTAAAGCCCCTTATCCGGTAGTGCTGCGCATGTACGGCGAAGAAGCCGTCCGCGAACAGGCCATTGAAATTCTGGTGGATGACAAATACCCGCAAATCCTCGATGAAGCCAAAATTGAAGCCTCCGGCTCCGGCAAGCTGGATGATATCATCAGCACCGTTCCCCCCAAGTTATCCTTCACCATTCCGCTGGCCCCGGTTGTCACCCTGGGTGACCTCGCGTCGGTCAAACAGGAGTATGTTGAACCGGTCATCAGCGACAGCCAGGTGGAAGATGCTGTAAAACGCGTGCAGACCAGTTATGCCACCCCCACTGACGCCGACCGCGCCGCCAAAGAAGGCGACCTGGTGACCATGGACCTTTCTGCCAGTTATGTCAAACCGCCTGAAGGGGAAGAAAAAGAATTCATTGCCAAAACGCCCCACCAGGCCATCATCGGCGAAAACGACGTGCGCAAGGAAACCTGGCCTTTTGAAGATTTCTCAAAGAATGTCATTGGCATGAAGGCTGGTGAGACCAAAACCTTCACTCACACCTACCCCAAAGACGATGCGGTGGAAAAATTGCGCGGACAGAAGCTCGAATTCACCGTTGAACTCAAAACAGTGCAGGAACTGGTTCTGCCCGAGTTGAATGAAGAATTCGTCATGAAGATCGGCCAGTTCCAGACCGTGGATGATTTCAATGCCTACCTGCGCCGCCGCCTCGAAGCCGACGCGAAAGCGGAATACGATAACAAATACTTTGACGACCTGCTGGATAAAATGGTTGCCCTTTCCAGCTTCAAGTACGCTCCGCACATGCTGGATGAAGAAATTCACAGCACCCAGCATTCCCTGCAGGATACCCTTTCCCAGCAACGCCTGGATATCGAAACCTACCTGAAAATCCGCAAGTTGACCATGGATGAATTGATCGAGAAGGAACTCAAACCCGTGGCCGTCAGACGCCTGGAACGCTCGCTGCTGGTTACCGAGATCAGCAAACGCGAGAAACTGGAACTTTCAGATGAAGAACTGGAAAGCTCGTTCAACCAGACGGTCAATGAGATAAGTATGTCTGGTGACGCAAAACAAATGCGGAAAAACTTCTCAAATCAGCAATTCAGTCAGGCCGTGGCTTTTGAAGCCGCCAACCGCGCCATGAACCGCAAAGTGCTGGAATACCTGCGGGATATGGCTTCCGGTAAATCGGACGGTGAAAAAGCGGCTGCCAAACCGGTGGAAGGCGAAGCCAAACCGAAAAAAGCCGCCCGCGCCAAAAAAACCGACACTGACGCAGAGAAATCTGCCGAATAGTGCGGGTATTGAGTTCTCGTAAAGGAGATCGAATGAGTGAATCGACGTTTCGTTCTGTGATCCCCATGGTGGTTGAATCTTCAGGCCGCGGGGAGCGCGCCTATGATATCTATTCCCTGTTGTTGAAGGAACGCATCATCTTCCTGGGAACCCCCATTGACGAACAGGTCGCCAATGTAATTGTGGCGCAATTGCTCTACCTCAGCCATGAAGATCCAGACAAAAGCATCCAGATGTACATCAACTCCCCCGGCGGGCAGATCTATGCCGGTCTGGCCATTATGGATACCATGAAGATGATCCCCAACAAGATCAGCACAGTGGCCGTGGGCGTGACCGCCTCGTTCGGCACCGTTCTGCTGGCCGCCGGGACGAAAGGCCAGCGCTTCGCACTGCCGCACGCCACCATTCATATGCACCAGCCGCTGGGTGGCGCCCAGGGGCAGGCATCTGATGTGGAAATCCAGGCCAAGGAAATCCTGCGTCTTCGCGCGCGCCTCAACGAGATCATGTCCGAAGCCACCGGCCAATCACTTGAAGTCATTGAACGTGATACCGAACGAGACTTCTATATGGATGCCCAGGCCGCAGTGGACTATGGTCTGGTTGATCAGATCTTAAAATCGCCGCAGAAATAACACGTAATCGAATTAAAATAAAGGCCGGAACTTTACCGGCCTTTATTTATTATTTGGAGAGAGAATGATCAATACACTGACCCCCGCAATCCGCGGACTGATCCTCGATATGGACGGCGTCCTGTATCAGGGCAATGAGCCCCTGGGAAACCTGCCGCGCCTGTTCGCGGGTATTGCAGAAAAAGGTCTGAGGGTTATCATGGCAACCAACAATGCCATTCGCAACATCGATGAACACCAGGAGAAAATGAAATCCTTCGGGGTTGATCTGGAACCCTGGCAGATCATCAATACCATCCAGGTGGTGGAAGCCATCCTTAAACGCCATTTTCCACATGGAGGTCCAATCTATGGTGTGGTTTCTTCCTCAACCATGGCCGCATTGGAAAAAGCCGGGTACTACAACGATGAAAAAAACGCGCAGGCGGTCATTGTAGGGCTGGATCGTTCATTGACCTATGAAAAGCTCGAGATTGCCACCCTGTTGGTGCGCGCGGGAAAAATGTACATCGGCACCAATCCGGATGCGTCCTTCCCCACCCCGCGCGGCTTTCTTCCCGGCGCCGGGTCGGTCATCGCGGCGGTAACCACTGCAACAGGCGTCCAGCCGCTGTTTGCCGGAAAACCGGAACCTGCCATGTACGAGATCAGCATGGAACGCCTTGGGACGACGCCTCAGGCCACCCTGGCCATCGGTGACCGTCTCGATACGGATATCCTCGGTGGGAACCGTGCCGGCTGCCGTACCGGGCTGGTGATGAGTGGGGTCACCTCCATCACTGAACTGGCCGCCTGGGAACCCAAACCCGACCTGGTAGCCGATACCCTCTGGCATATGCTGGATATCAAGTAACCATGACCGTTGAAAAACCGCTCATCTACGACCTTGACCGCGACGGATTAAAGGACCTTCTGGCCTCCTGGGGGCAGCCTGCCTTTCGCGTCAACCAGTTATGGGATGGCATTTATAAAAACTTAAAATCATCCCCTCCCGAATGGAGCAACCTGCCCTCCGGGTTGAAAATGCTGTTGACAGAACGGACTTCCTTTCAAGGTTTGACCCCTGTTGACCGCATCCAATCATCCGACGGGGAAACAGTCAAGACACTGTTTACAACGCATGACGGCAACCCGGTGGAAGCCGTTTTGATGAAATATGACCAACGACGAACGTTGTGTATATCATCACAGGCAGGCTGCGCCATGGGTTGTGTGTTCTGTGCCACCGGGCAGATGGGATTTTTCCGCAACCTGACATCCGGTGAAATTGTGGAGCAGGTGTTATATTACGCCCGCCTGTTAAAGGAAGAAAATGATGTGGTCACCAACATCGTGGTCATGGGCATGGGTGAACCTTTCCATAACTACGACAATACCCTGGCCGCCGTTGACCGGTTGAATGATCAACGCGGATACAGTCTCGGCGCGCGGCGATTCACCATATCCACTGTGGGACTGGTCCCCATGATCCAACGGTTTGCCGAAGAAAAGCGGCAGGTCAATCTTGCTGTCAGCCTGCACGCGGCAAATGACCCGCTACGCTCACAGTTATTGCCCATCAACAAAAAACACCCTCTATCTGAACTGATCCCCGCCTGTCATAATTACGTGGAAACCACCGGCCGGCGTATCACCTTTGAATGGGCTTTGATACAGGATGTAAATGACCGCCCGCAGGATGCCCAGGAGCTTGCCGGTCTGATCCGCGGGATGATCTGTCATGTCAACGTGATCCCGCTCAACCCTACCCATGAATATTCCGGTGAAGCGACACCCCAAAGCCGGGCGCAGGAATTCGCGGCAGAAATGGAAAAAGCCGGCATCCCATGCACCATCCGTCTGCGCCGGGGCATCGATATTCAGGCCGGCTGCGGTCAACTGGCCGGAAAGCACCGCAATCAAAACCTGAATGCGGCCCATAATCCAGCAGGAAATTGAATCGCCGGTAAGGTATAATACGCACCCGTGGCTGATATCTTTTCGAAATGGATGAGTGGGCTTGAGCGCACCCGAAAGCAGACTTTTGGGCGTATCAGTTCGATTCTGGGAACCAGTGATATTTCCGCTGAGACCTGGGATGATCTTGAAGCAGCTTTAATCCAATCCGACATGGGTATGGAAACCACGCAATCGGTGATTGCGTCCCTACGGAAAACGGTTCAGGAAAATGGCCTCACCCGCTCGGATGAATTGCAGGCTGCCCTGCGCGGCGAGTTGATCAACCGTCTTGACCCACCTCCAACCGCCTTGCTCCCCGATGCCCGACCGGCTGTCATTCTGCTCGTCGGCGTGAACGGCTCCGGAAAGACCACCACAGCAGCCAAACTTGGCAAGCGCTTCACCATTGAAGGACATAAAGTCCTTCTGGCCGCGGCAGACACCTTCCGCGCGGCTGCCGTAGATCAATTGCAGGTCTGGGCAGATCGTCTGAACCTGCCGATCATCAGCGGGCAGATTGGAGGAGACCCTGGCGCGGTGACATTTGACGCCGTAGAAGCCGCCAAATCACGCGGCATGGATCTTCTTCTGGTGGATACCGCCGGGCGTCTGCATACCCGCTATAACCTGATGGAAGAATTGAAGAAAGTTCACCGGGTGACCGGTAAAGCCATGCCAGGCGCGCCGCACGGCGTTTGGCTGGTGCTTGATGCCACAACCGGTCAGAATGCCCTGCAACAGGCCAGAGCATTTAACCAGACCACCACAGTGACCGGCGTTATTCTTACCAAACTGGATTCATCGGCAAAAGGCGGAATGGCCTTCGCCGTTCAACAGGAACTTCACGTTCCCATTTTGTTCGCCGGTCTGGGTGAGAAACCGGAAGACCTGCAGCCATTTGACCGCACACAATTTGTAGACGGCATTCTGGCCGCCTGATCATATTACGGAGTTGGTTCCATGCAAGATCTAACAGCACGGGCACACCTGTGTGCCGAAAAAATCCAGCAGTTCATGGTGCATCTTTGACTTCCCCAAAAGGGAATCTGAACTGGCTGCGCTGATCAAACAATCTGAATCTTCTGAACTTTGGAATAATCCTGAAGAAGCCCAGCTCGTCATGAAAAAACTTTCGGACGCGAGGGACGATGTTGAGGGTTGGACCAGATTAAAAAAACGAATTGAAGATACCTCTGAACTCTCAGAAATGGGTGATGAATCCATGCGCCCTGAACTGGAAGCCGAACTGGCAGAAGTAGAACAGGAACTTGCCCGCCGTGAATTGAGTGTCTTCCTTTCCGGTCGTTATGACCGCGGGAATGCTCTGCTTGCCTTCAACTCAGGCGCTGGCGGCACTGATTCACAGGATTGGGCGGCCATGCTTCAACGTATGTATTTGCGCTGGTGCGAACGCCGCGGTTTCCAGACCGAGATCCTCGACTTTTCTGAGGGTGAAGAAGCCGGCATCAAGAGCTGCACGATAGCTGTGACCGGCCCATACGCATATGGTTACCTGCGTCCAGAGAAAGGCGTTCACCGTCTGGTACGTCTCTCCCCCTTTGATTCCGCTCACCGGCGGCATACCTCTTTTGCGCAGGTGGAAGTTCTGCCGGAGGCAGCTGCGGAAGACCCGGATGTTCAGATCAATCCGGATGACTTGAAGATCGATATTTATAAATCATCCGGTGCAGGCGGGCAGAACGTTCAGAAGAACGCTACCGCCGTGCGTATCACCCACATTCCATCCGGTCTTGTGGTCTCCTGTCAGAACGAACGCTCGCAGATGCAGAACCGTGAGAATGCCATGCGCGTCCTGCGTTCACGCCTGCTGGAATTGAAACGTGAAGCCCAGGATAAACATCTGGCCGAACTGCGCGGCGAATACACCAAAACGGAATGGGGCAGCCAGATCCGTTCCTATGTGCTGCACCCCTACCAGATGGTTAAAGACCACCGCACCGAATTTGAAGCCGGCAACACCCAGGGCGTGCTGGATGGCGACCTGGATGGCTTTATCGAAGCGTTTCTGCGCTGGAACAACAAACCGGAATAATAAAAAAAACGGCGGAGTGATCCGCCGTTTTATCTTCTTTTTCAAGGCTGGATTAATCGAGAATTCTGGCCAGCTCGAACAGATCCATGTCAATTTCTTTCTTCTTGGAATTGACAACTTCAATCGGTGTGGTTCCAATTTTGGAATTGATCATCCCAACCAGAACGCCATATTCCCCGCGGGCCAGCGCGTCTGTCGCGCCTGCTGCCAGACGGGAGGCCAGGATGCGATCGTAGGCGCTGGGAACGCCGCCGCGCTGCACATGGCCGAGGATGGTAACCCGCAGGTCAAACCCCAACCGTTCGCGGTGAGACGAGAAATACTGGCCGAGGGCTTCGGCGTTATATTTGGCGCCCTCCGCCACAACAACTATGGCGTGTTCCTTGCCCTTCTGGTACGCGGCGCGCAGCCGTTGAGCCAGTTCTTCCGGATCAGTTTCCACTTCCGGAATGATGCAGGCTTCGGCGCCGCCGGCAATGGCTGACATCAACGCCAGGTAACCGCAGTCACGGCCCATTACTTCCAGCATAAAAGCCCGCTGCAATGATGACGCAGTCGTTTTCAGACGGTCAATCGCTTCCAGGGCAATATTCAGCGCGGTATCAACGCCGATGGTTATGTCTGAACCATACAGGTCATTATCAATGGTTGAGGCCACCCCGACCACCGGGAAGCCCAGTTTGTTGAGGGCGCCGGTTCCCGTTTGAGAACCATTCCCGCCGATGACAACCAGCGCTTCAATCCCCTGCTCATTCAATGTACGCAGGGCTTTAAGCTGGCCTTCCTCCGTTCTGAATTCGGGGCATCGCGCTGATCCCAGAATGGTACCACCACGCTGCAAAATTCCACCCACTTCGCGGGCTCCCATAGCGGAAATCTTGCCGGTGATCAGTCCCTGGTACCCGCCTTTTACGCCCCAGACTTCCCAACCTTTGGAAATACCGGTGCGAACAACTGCCCTGATGGCTGCATTCATTCCGGGCGCATCACCACCGCTTGTTAAAACACCTATCCGTTTCATTGCTCCTCCATTACTGTAGTGTCAGTAAGAATATGGTTATTTTTATTGAAATTATACGCAGCTAATGATTTTATCATAATCAAAAAAAGAAAAAGGGTTCCCTGCGTTTTTCTTGCGGTTCAACACACCGGAAGGTAATATTAGGAATAATCCATGAACAGAAAAAAGACATCCTTCTCATTCCTTCTGCAATTCGTGTTATCACTTTTTCTCGTTGGCCTGTTTACCTGGTTATTGCTTTTCTTCCAGACCAACCTCAATACACCGGTGATCGCCCTGCTCTTTTTATTGCCGGTTGTCATTGCGGCAGGAAATTTTGGCCTTACCGGAGGCATCACATCCTCTTTTGCCGCGTTTATGGCGTTTAATTACTTTTTTATCCCACCGTTTCATACATTGGCTGTCCATCAAACCCAGGATATTCTAGCCTTGATTGTCTTTTTGGTGATCGCTGTGATTTTCAGCCAATCTCTCAGCCAGGCAAAGATCGGCATGGCGACCGCCGTTACACGCGAGAAAGAAACCACCATCCTGTATGAACTGAATGTGGCACTGGCCGGCTGCACACAGGAGGAAGAGATCCTTCAGATCGTTGGGAGTAAAATCGCTGAACATTTCCCGGTCGAGGTGGTTTCCATTCTACTTCACCAGACAACCGGTCCCAATCAGCATCTGGTTTTGCCGCAAAAATCTGCCACGCCAAACCGGCCTGCCGAAATCACATTGAAAATTTCCGGCGGCGGTGATATCAATGGTGAAATTGCAATCTGGCATACCGCAAAATTGGATCAACCGCGGCTCAGGCTTTTGCGCGCTTTTGCCAGTCAAACCAGTCTTGTCCTGGAAAAAGCATACCTGGCAAACGCGGAAAGACGTGCCCACCTTCTGGAAGAAAGTGACCGGCTCAAATCCACTCTTTTGTCGTCTGTTTCACATGAATTGAGGACACCATTATCCACCATCAAGGCGTCAGTCTCCAGTCTTCGCAGCGGTGAAATAGACTGGGATTCGGATGCCCGTAAAGAATTATTAACCGCCGTGGAAGAAGAAAGCGATCACCTGAACCAACTGGTGGGCAATTTACTTGACATGTCGCGCATCGAAATGGGCGCGTTGCAGCCTGCTCAAAAGAGTAATTCCCTGCGGGAAATAGTATCTGGCACGGTACGCCGCATGCGCCAGCCGTTGGCGACGCACAACCTGCTTATCAACTTTCCAGATGATCTTCCCCTTGTTTTCGTGGACTACAGCCAGATGGATCAGGTTTTCGCGAATCTTTTAAGCAATAGCGCCAAATACGCGCCGGTCGGATCCAGAATAACAGTTAATGCCATTCGGCTTTCGGAAGACATGGTACAGGTGCAGGTGATTAATGAGGGTCCGCCCGTCGCCGAAGAGCATCTGACCCGAATTTTTGACAAATTCTACCGCGTTACCGATGCCGCCATGGTAACCGGCACAGGTCTGGGTCTATCGATTTGTAAAGGTATCATCGAAGCGCATCATGGGAAAATCTGGGCGGAGAATCGGAAAGAGGGATTTACTTTTACCTTTACAATTCCAGTGGCATCAAGAAAAACTCTCCAGCTTGAGTCCGAAGTGAAAGATATTTTATGAACATACAACCTGTCATACTGGTCATCGACGACGAACCGCAAATCTTGCGGGCATTAAAAACAATACTGGGTTCCAAACAATTTCGTGTCATTACCGCCAACCGTGGGGAAGAAGGATTGGTACTGGCTGCCACTCAGAAGCCTGACCTGATCATTCTAGACCTGAGTCTGCCTGACCTTTCCGGAATGGAAGTATGCTCGCGTATTCGTGAATGGAGCCAGGTTCCCATCATCATACTTTCAGTTCGAGACAGGGAGAATGACAAAGTTCAGGCATTGGACCGGGGAGCGGATGATTACCTGACCAAGCCATTCGGGATTGAAGAACTACTGGCGCGCATCCGTGTGGCATTACGCCACAGTAACCAATCTGGCGGTTCACAACAATCAATCATCACGGCGGGGTCTATTGAAATCGATCTGGTAAAGCATATCGTCACCCGGTCAGGAACAGAAATTAAGCTGACGGCAACCGAGTTCAAGGTACTTGCCTATCTGGCTGCCCATGCCGACCGAGTTCTTACCCATCAGGCGATCCTCAATCATGTCTGGGATATCACTGACACGGACAGGGTGGAATATTTACGCGTGTACATCGGCCAGTTGCGGAAAAAATTGGAAACAAATCCAGAGGAACCGGAATACATCATCACGGAATCGGGTGTGGGTTACCGGTTCCTGACAGATAAATAAACATTTTTGGAAATTATTAACGCATAAGTCAGTTATCCTTCAGGCACCACATAGTTTTCTTTCACAATAAACAGGAATTACATGCCAGACTGCCCACCCTTGCACCTATCTGATCGTGAAAAAATTCGCTATGAACGTCAAACAGACCTGTCGGAAATAGGCACGGAAGGTCAATTAAAGCTGAAGAATTCAAGTATTCTAATTATCGGCGTCGGTGGACTTGGATCGTCGGCAGGGTTGTACCTGGCAGCCGCCGGGGTCGGTCACATCGGTATAATGGACAGGGACCAAATAGAACCATCCAACCTGCAGCGGCAAATCCTATATGACAGCCAACAAATTGGTGAAAGGAAGGTTACAGCCGCCGCGGCACGTATTCAATCGTTAAATCCTCATATCAACGTTGAACCCTACGATCTTGATTTCCACCAGAATACAGCAAGAGAAATCGCCGGGCGATACGATTTATTGCTGGATTGCACGGACAATTTGATAACCCGCTGCGAGATCAATGAGTTTTGTGTTCGTTCAGAAAAACCGGAAGTGTTCGGGGCTGTTGAGGGATTCGAAGGCCAGACCAGTGTGTTTGATGCCCTTACCGGTCCCTGTTATTCCTGCGTGTTTCCCATTACTCAAAAGGAATATGCCCCAAACATTAATGCGCCTGACGGAGTGATCAGCCCGCTGCCAGGGGTGATTGGATCCATTATGGCCATGGAAACCATAAAATACCTTCTCAAACTGGGGCAGAATTTAACCGGCCGTCTTTTGATTTACGACGGACTGGAAGGTACCTTTCAAAATGTGATTATTAATAAACGGCCTGACTGCCCTGTGTGTGGAAGATCAGGGAAGATGCGTACATAAACAGATTTCGCGTATGGTGTTTTAACATCTATAATAATAAAATTCATCCAACCACAGGAGTTTGCCATGCCTACTGATGTTCCATATATTCCGGTTGACACACTGGCCGCTTTTATGCGAGACGTTTTCATTGGCTGCGGTGTCCCAACCGATGAAGCCGCGATTTGCTCGGATGTTCTGATCACCTCGGACCGCAGAGGTATTGAATCACATGGCATAGGACGCCTTAAACTCTATTTTGACCGCATTCGCAAGGGGATTCAATTACCCACAACGACGTTTGAAATTGTACGGGAAACTCCGACCACGGCCGTAGTCGACGGTCATCATGGTATGGGACAGGTGATCGGTGTGCGCTCCATGGAACTGGCCATCGCTAAAGCCAGGCAATACGGTATGGGATCAGTGGCTGTCCGTAATTCGACCCATTTCGGAATCGCCGGCTACTATCCTTTGATGGCAGTCAACGCCGGGATGATTGGTATGGCTTTTACGAATGCCCGCCCGAGCATCGCCCCCACCTTCAGCGTTCAGCCCATGCTGGGCACCAATCCAATCGCATTCGGAGCTCCCACCGATGAGGACTGCCCATTCCTGTATGACGCCGCCACCAGCATTACACAGCGCGGTAAATTCGAAGTCCTTGCCCGCCAGGGTAAACCGGCTAAACCCGGATGGGCGATTAACTCGCAGGGTGAAACAATCACCGACGCGGATCAGGTTTTACAGGGGTTCGCGAAAGACGCGGCAGCCTTGCTCCCATTGGGCGGCGCCGGGGAAGACCTGGCCGGTTACAAAGGCTATGGGTTGGCAACCATTGTTGAAATTCTAAGCGCATCCTTGCAACAGGGAAAGTTCCTTTGGGATCTTTCCGGCATCAGCCCAGAAGGAAAAATCCAGCCTAATTACCTCGGGCACTTCTTCATGGCCATTCAGGTCGAAGCATTCTGTTCTCTTGAAGACTTCAAGCATTCCACAGGAGAGATCATCCGCCAGCTCCGCGCCGCGCGTAAAGCACCCGGCTCTGCCCGCATATTCTCTGCCGGAGAGAAGGAATTCATCTCCGAAAAGGATACGGCTGTAAGAGGAATTCCGATCGTGCCCAACCTGCAAAAGGATATTCTGGAAATGCGTCAGGCTCTGCGCCTTGATCAGTACAATTTCCCGTTCTGATTCAATTTGAATCCAGATCGGCGACAGTTGTCCCGAAAACTGGAGTAAAATTGGTTTTGTTCCGCCGCCGACCGGCTTCTGGTGGGCGGCTTTCTTAATACCAATAATTTATTGTTCCGGTGATGTAATGACAATAAAAGCATTCATTTTTGATTTTGACGGCTTGATCCTTGATACAGAAACCCCGGATTTTGAGGCCTGGCAGGAAGTTTTTCAACAGCATGGCCTTTTCCTTCCATTATCAGAATGGCAAAAATCACTGGGCACAAGCCGTAATGTTTTTGATCCGCCAACATATCTGGAAGAATTGCTAAGACACCCCATAAACAAAAAAGAGGTGGAACACAGACATCAGGTCATTTCTCTTGCCCGTATTTGCCGGCAGAGAACACTTCCTGGCGTAACTGAATTGCTGGTTTCCGCGCGGGAACGGGGAATAAAACTGGCAGTGGCTTCAAGCAGTTCCGCGGACTGGGTCTGGCTTAACCTCGCCCGTCTTGATCTCGCGCATTTTTTTGATACCATATGCACGGGGAATGAAGTTCACGAAGTCAAACCCAATCCGGCCGTGTATCAACTCGCGCTTAAGGAACTGGGAGTAAACCCCGAAGAAGCCGTAGTTTTTGAAGATTCCCCCAATGGGATCAGAGGAGCGCAAAACGCAGGTATTTTCTGTGTGGCAGTACCCAATGGCATATCCAGCCAGTTAAATGTGGAGCATGCCGACCTGATCATCAAGTCTCTGGCCGACATTACAGTCGATGATATTCTGGCGATGCCAGTCAAATCCTGAAAGGTACACGACATTATGGAAATCAATTTTCCTGACGGTTTTTTATGGGGCGCCGCGACTGCGTCATATCAGATCGAGGGAGGTTGGAACGAGGATGGCCGCGGTCTCTCCATATGGGATACCTTCAGCAAGAAGCCGGGCAAGGTTTTCCACGGCGATACAGGTGACGTCGCCGCCGATCATTATCATCACTGGAAGGAAGATGTTGTCCTGATGAAAGAGATGGGGCTGCCAGTGTACCGGTTCTCCTTCGCCTGGCCGCGTATACTACCCGAAGGTAAAGGGAAGGTTAATCCAAAAGGACTGGAGTTTTACGACCGCCTGGTGGATGAATTGCTGGCAAATAATATCCGCCCGTTTCCCACCCTATATCACTGGGACCTTCCCCAGGTACTTGAAGACCAGGGTGGATGGGTTAATCGACAGACGGCAGACTATTTCTCAGAATTTGCCAGCCTGCTGGTCACGCACTTTAGCGATCGGATAAAAGATTGGATCACCCTCAATGAACCCTGGGTGGTTTCCATGCTCGGTTATTACAATGGAGAATTCGCCCCGGGAATTGCCGATAAAACCTCCGCGGCGGCTTCCACTCACCACCTTCTGGTGGGTCACGGGAAGGCGGTTCAAGCCATGCGAGCAGCCGCGAAACAACCATTGCAGATCGGCATTACTCTTAACCTGAGTTCTATCGAAAGCGCATCAAAACAGCCCGAAGACATAAAGGCAGCCTATCTTCGCGACATTCACCTAAATCGAATTTTCCTTGATCCCCTGTATTATGGAAAGTATCCTGATGAAGTCACCTGTGAAGAAGGTTTCCAATTCCCTGCGGGATATGAAAAGGATTTCCCGGATATTACCACACCAACAGAGTTCCTCGGAATTAATAATTATTTTCGGGAGGTTGTGAAATACAATCACCAATCTCCTGTCAAATATGACATGGTGCATCCGGAAGGCAGCACATACTCTGAAATGTGGGAAATGACCCCGCATGGCATGTACGATCTGTTGGCACGTTTGAAGAAAGATTACCCGGTGAAAGCCATCTACATCACAGAAAATGGCACAGCGGTTACTGATGGCGTGGATGCGGATAACCGGGTTCGCGATTCCCGCCGCATACAGTACCTGCAAGATTATATCGCGGCTGTTCATCAGGCCATCCAGGCCGGAGTTCCGGTTAAAGGATATTTTGTGTGGTCTTTGATGGACAATTTTGAATGGACACGCGGTTACAGCCGCCGATTTGGTATCATTTTCATAGATTATGAGAATGGCTGCCGCCGGATACTCAAAGACAGTGCACGCTGGTACAGTCAGGTAATTCGCCAGAATGGGTTCAAATTAAAAACATATTATGCCGAACCCTTTTAAACCAGCCAATTGTTTTCGGCTCGTTGGAAAGGTATACTATTCTCCAATCAAATGAATGAAACGATGATCTTCTAACCATAAAAAAACCATGAAAATAGAAGACTTGATGGCCATCCTTCCAGAAAGTTACAGCGCGGTTGACCGCGAAGTGGTACAGCGCGCCTACGCTTACGCTGAGGAAGCTCATCGGGACCAGAAACGGGCATCTGGAGAGCCCTATATCACCCATTGCGTGGCAGTGGCGGGAATTCTGGCTGAAATGAAAATCCCCCCTGTGGTCGTTATCGCCGGTCTGCTGCACGATACGGTGGAAGACACAAAGATTACCAATGCTGATCTGGCGCGCGATTTTGGCGAAGAGGTGGCCAAACTGGTGGACGGGGTCACCAAACTGACCAACCTGCCGCGCGTTTCGCGCGGTGACCAACACATGGAAGATGTTGCCAGTGAAAAGTCCGCTCAGCCGGTTGAAGAGGAGGAGTCTTCGCTCAATCGCAGCCGTCGAAGAGACCTGGCATCGGAAACGCTGCGGAAAACCTTCATGGCTATGGGGGAAGATATCCGTGTAGTGTTGATCAAACTGGCTGACCGCCTTCACAATATGCGAACGTTGGGTTTTATGCCAGAATCCAAACGCCGCCGTATTGCCCAGGAAACCCTGGATATTTTTGCCCCACTGGCGAATCGCCTGGGTATCTGGCAGATGAAATGGGAACTGGAAGACCTTGGGTTCCGCTACGCCATGCCAGATAAATATAAGGAAATTGCGGAAAATCTGGCCGAGCGCCAGGAAGACCGCACCCGTCAGGTTCAGAGTATTCAGGTCAGACTGCAAAACATTATGGCGCAGGCCGGGATTAAAGTCGAAATATCCGGTCGTCCCAAGCATATTTATTCCATCTATAAAAAGATGAATGACAAAGGCAAACCCTTCGAAATGGTGCGTGATCTGCGCGCCTTTCGTCTGATCGTGCCGGACATTCCTTCGTGTTACGCCGCGCTGGGGGTGATCCACACCCGCTGGCGACCAATTCCCCACGAATTTGACGATTACATAGCCGCCCCAAAAGACAATTTTTATCAATCGCTGCATACGGCCATCATCTATGATGATGGGAAACCTCTGGAAGTTCAGATCCGCACCCCTGAAATGCACCAGAATGCCGAGTATGGTATCGCGGCGCACTGGCGTTACAAGGAACGCGGCCGGCGCGACGAAACCTATGAGCAGCGCATCAACTGGATCAGACAGTTGATGGACTGGCGTCAGGATGTGAATGACGCCCAGGAATTTGTTGACAGCATGAAGACAGACGTGTTTCAGGACCGTGTCTATGTCTTCACTCCCAGGGGAGATATCATCGATCTTCCTGCCGGCTCCACACCAATTGACTTCGCCTATCATGTTCATACCCAGATCGGTCACCGCTGCCGCGGCGCAAAGATCAATGGAAAACTGGTTACCCTGGACTACACATTAAAGACTGGTGACCAGGTGGAAATCCTCACCGCCAAACAGGGCGGTCCGAGTCGCGATTGGTTGAATGTCAACCTCGGGTTGATCCGCACCCAGCGTGCCCGCTCCAAGGTGCGACAGTGGTTCAAGAAACAGGATCGCGATCAAAACATCAGCCAGGGAAAAACTCTCCTTGATCGTGAATTGCGCCGGTTGGGGATCACCGATTTCGATCTTGAAAAGGTCGCCCGTGATTTTGAATATCACGAAATCGATGATCTGTACGAAGACCTGGGCTGCGGTGATTTTTCGATGGGGCGCATTATCAATCGCTTATCGGAGGTCGAGAAAGACCGGCAGCCCGATATTTTGGAAACAAAAGTCGGCGGCGAATCCAAAAAGGTTGGCAATGCGGTAATTGTCCTTGGTTTGAAGGGAATTCTCACCAGCCTGGCACGTTGCTGCAACCCGGCCCCGGGCGATGAGATCATCGGGTATATCACCCGTGGCAGAGGCGCCACCATTCACCGGCAAGATTGCCCCAACATGCTGCGCCTGACCGATCGTGACCGTCTTGTTAAGGTCAACTGGGGAGAAGCGCAAAAAACCTTTCCCGTTGCCGTTCAGATCAAGGCTTACGACCGGCAGGGACTTATGGGCGATATTTCTTCCATCCTGACCAATGAAGGGATTAACGTCCTGGATATTAATTTGAAGGTTAATCAAAACCTGGCCGCTTTCAATCTTATTCTGGAAATTGGCGATATCGCCCAGTTAAGTAGAGTTTTGACAAAAATTGAAAATTTACCCAATGTTCTGGAAGCCCGCAGGCAAAAACCGGGGTAATTTACAAAAATTATACGGATTAATACTTTACGCATTGCTTCCATTGCGGTAAAATCGCTCCGCTTTTCAAAAAGCCTTTTCTAAGGACATGATTTGAAGGATACGGAAATACGTCATAAGACCGCGATAACCGCAGCCGTGATAGGCTTTACAGCTTCGTCCTATCGCCCCGTTCAGAAGCGGACACGAAAACTGTCCATGCGCATGGAGGGTTTTGCGGATTGGTGGACGGTGAATGACCGTAACTTTTCCATAATCCGCGCTATCACTGTCACTTTTTTGGGTGTTATGGCATTTCTGCTGGCGATCGTACTTCTGACAACAAGTGGAAGTGATCTGATTTATACCTTGAATAAGTATCAAGACATATATGGTTTTGCTTTTCTCGGATTGATTTATTCAATATACTTGACCTACCTGGAAATTACGGTTATAAAAGCGGTCTGTCCGTTCTATGTACAATTTGCAACAATCGTTTCAATCATACTTTTATACTCAATTATGCGTCTGGTTCAAAACCGGCGTGATCTAAATTTGTCCCTGGAGGATAAGAATGGCTAGAATCAAATGTCATTATCTTGACTGTGTTTTTATTGATGAAGGGATGTGCACCGCGGCTGCCGTTGAAATTGACCCGGATTCAGGATGTATGACATATAACCCGAATGCAGAAGCCAACACTAATGAAGATTGGGATGAGGAAGAAGAAGAATTGGAAGAATGGGAAGAAATTGACGGCGAAGATGACGAAGATGACAGCCTTTGGGCTGACGATGAGGAAGAAGCCTACTAGTCGAAAAGAACTTTTTTCTGTAAAATAGGTATGGTTTCGAAAGACAAATTCGTAACCATACGAGCGATCAACCTTCCCCTCCCTTGTAATTTTTTGGGAGGGGTTTCTTATCTTTACAGGTCAAAATGACAACCGAGACTCAAAAAAACCTTAAATACAATATACTGGCGAACATTGGTGACGGCTCATTCTTTGGGTTTGGAATTGGGATTTCTTCATTTAACACGGTCATCCCCTTATTTGTGTCCACAATGACCAACTCGGCAATCCTGATTGGTCTCATCCCTGCCATCCATAATGTTGGCTGGCAATTCCCGCAACTCTTCACAGCGCACAAAATCACACGCATGCCGCGTTTTAAACCTTATGTGATGTTGATGACCATCCAGGAAAGGTTACCCTTTCTTGGATTGGCGGTCATTGCCCTTCTCTCAACCAGCATTGGGCCAACAGCCAGTCTGATCATTACGTTTCTCCTGTTGATCTGGCAGGGAATGGGAGGCGGATTGACCGCCAACGCGTGGCAGAATATGGTCAGTCGGATTATCCCGTCAGACATTTTGGCGACTTTTTTCGGCCTTCAATCCGCCGGCTCCAATCTGCTTGCCAGCATAGGAGCCGTAATGGCGGGTTATTTGCTTGAAAATACGGCCTCCCCCGGCAGCTTTGCCATCTGTTTTTTTGCGTCATCGGGTATGATGGTCATCTCTTATGTGTTACTTTCGTTGACACGTGAACCGGAACGCCTTGAACTACCGGAAGACCATTCCAAAGCGGATTTCTGGCGAAAAGTGGTGGATATAATGAAAAACGATGTGCCATTTCGCTGGTTTATCATTTCGCGCAATGCCTTCCAATTTGGCATGATGGCCCAGGCTTTTTATATTATCTACGCAATAAAAATACTGCACCTCGGCATGGAAGAAGCTGGTTTTATGACTGGTCTACTTTTTATTACCCAGGTTGCCGCCAATCCCGTACTGGGGAGGATCGCCGATAAATGGAATAGCTCAAATGTTATCAAAGCCGGTGCTGTTGCCATCGGTCTTGCCTCGTTGCTTGCCTGGTGGGCACCCACCGCTGAATGGTTCTACGCTGTAATTATTCTTTCCGGAACAGCCAGCACTGCTTTTTGGACCATTGGAATCGCGAAGTCACTTGAATTTGGAAAAGAAGATGAAAAACCAACATACGTTGGCCTTTCGAACACATTGATAGCGCCAAGTACGATACTTGCGCCCTTAATTGGCGGATGGCTGGCTGACATTAGCAGTTATTCGGTTACCTTTATGACGGCGACGGTTTTTGCCATAATCTGTGTAATCAGTATGCAGATCTTTATGAAAGATCCGGGAAAAAGAGCCTCCATTACCTGACTTGTTTTTGAGTGATCGGACTGTATAATGTTTATACGGTAACCGGGCAGTAAGGAGGCCGTATGAGCAAGAAAGCGAAAGTATCACCTCTTGTTTTACTGGTAGTGGTTTTCGCGGTTTCTCTCTCATGTAATGCACCAATGATCAGCGACACCGGAGCCAATTCCGCGCAAAATACTGATGACCTTCCTTCAAGCACACCAGTCCAGCCATCAAATACTCCTGTAACACCAACCATTACCAATACGCCGGTCCCACCAACCGCTCCCCCGGTAGACACTTCAACTCCCACAGTCGTTCCTGTTGTAAAAACCCCTACCAACCCTGTTCCGCAAACTCCTTGTAACAAAGCCCTGTACATCACAGATGTAAACTATCCCGATGGTACTGAAATCCTCATAAACAAGGATTTCACGAAGACGTGGCGACTTCAGAATGTGGGCAGCTGTTCCTGGACTTCAGGTTATAAATTAATCTTCGATTCAGGCGACCGGATGAGCGCGCCAGATGAAACTGTCCTGACGAATGGATCTGTTGACCCGGGTGAAATGGTGGATATCTCGGTTCAACTCAAATCTCCCGCAGACACAGGGACGTACAAGGGATACTTCCGGCTTAAATCACCGGACAATGTTGTCTTTGGGATCAACAACTCGGGAACGGACGCATTCTGGGTCGAAATAATCGCGATTAAATTGCAGCTTTACAAACCAATCGCGCCATTACATCTTTTACCAACCTATACATCAACGCCGTGGATTAAAAAGATCAAACCGGAGATTATCATTCCCCTGCAACCTTAATCCGTCGTCTTCCTGATAGCCAGCGAGACCTGGGGAACAATGATCTTACCGGTCAGTTTGTGGATTAGCCGGAAAGCCAGGTACATCATCTTTTTGGCCATGGAGTAACGGGATGACGTTGGCAGTTGGTGCCACAGGTCAACCCGGTTTGTGACTCCCGGCAGGGTTGGTTCGAGCAAAGTCGCGTTTCCGGGTAGAGTCGTCAGGATTCCCATGACCTCTTCCGCTGTCCCTCCACGGATGCCTCTTCGCAGCAATGTAGTCCAGTCTTCTGAACGGTCGACACGTTTCGAGAACCGGGTCGCGTAACGAAAAGCCAATCCATCCGGCAAATAATTCAATAACGGTAATCCGGTGGTGTGAGCTTCAATCATCGAATAACGGTACGGTGTTTCCCGGAGAAACAACACGCCATTGGGTTTTAGATACTCCCATAACAGGGGCAACACAGTCACCCGCTCTGTTGGTAGCAGATGCTCAAAAACGGCGCTGAGAACGATATAGTCAAACTTCCCCAGATTATCCGGCAAATGATTTCCATCCGGAGATTGAAGGAATACCAGATTGTTTTTCCCGTAAAACGCAGCTCTTTCATTGGCGAGATCAACATAATCCGTCACCAGTTCACAGCCAATGATCTCGGCATCCGGGAACATTCGTGCCAGTACAAGCGTGGAAGACCCTGATCCGCAGCCGAAATCCAGTATGCGTGTCCCGGCAAAGTCCTCCGCATTAAGATAACCCAGGATTTCCACATCCATGGATTTGCGAATGTAGCTTTCATCTTCATCCCGCCGGATCTCATCACAAAGGTATTCTGCGGTCTTGATGCGCAAAATTTTTTCGATTAACCCGATGGGATATCGTGTTGTCCATCGGGCAATAGGAATGGGCGGATCAGATTCTTTAGAAACAATAATCTCCCGCCGGGAGTCCGTCTTTTCATCCACAGTGACGATGAATTTGCCATCAGTAAATTTCTTCATAGCAGCACCCCGATATGGTTATCGCCAGACGTCATAAATAAAACACCCTCCCAATGATTCTAATCCATCAGGAGGGCGATTGGTGAGGCTGGGGGCAAAGGAGTCGAACCTCTACATACAGATTCAGAGTCTGCTGTCCTGCCATTAGACGAGCCCCCAAAGCTTGCTCGCGCCCCCATTTATACCACCGGCGGCAAGAAGTGTCAACTCAATATACGCTATCCAACAGCGAGATTGCCCGTTTTAACCGTTGTACCACCTCTACCTTACCGATGATCTCCATACTCTCAAACAATGGTGGGCTGATCTTTTGCCCGGTGACTGCCGTACGGAGAATGCCAAACACCTGTCCGGCAGAAAGCCCCAGTTCCTCCACCAGGGAACGCATGGGAGGTTCTGCGGCCTCCGGTGTCATTTCAGTCGCGGCTTCCAACGCAGCCAGACTGCGGCGGGCAACATCCGCAGATTGTGAAGCCGTCAATCCTTTGGCAATCAGATCTTCTGCTTTCGGTTCAACGGTTGGTCTGAAAAAGAAACCGGCAATTTCCGGGGCTTCATCCAGGGTGGCCACCCGCGCTTGAATGATCGGCGCGATCTTCAACAGAGTGTCATCATCCGCGTTCAACCCGGCCGTGTTGAAGAACGGTTTTATCCTGCGGCTGAATTCATCCACCGGAAGAGAACGGATCTGCAGGCCGTTGAAATGGTCCAGTTTGGTGAAATTGATGGCCGCCGGTGAGGGATTCAGGCGTGTCAGGCTGAACTTTTCCACCAAATCCTGCATATTATAAAATTCCGTGTGATCGTCATAGCTCCACCCCATCAGGGTGATCCAGTTGACAATGGCCTCAGGCAGGTATCCCAACCCATCGAAATCTTTTACAAAAATGGAGTGCCCATCCTTGATCAGGTCAGCCGCTTCACGTTTGCTCATCTTGCCTTTGCCTGTCGGTTTGAGGAACACGGAAAGATGCACCCACTCGGGTTCCTGCCAGCCCAGGGCGCGGTGAATATGGCTGTGCAAAGGTAAAGTTGGCAGCCATTCAGACCCGCGAATAACGTGGGTGATTTTCATCAGGTGATCATCCACCATCGCCGCCAGGTGATACAGCGCCAGTCCGTCTGATTTCACCAGAATATAATCATCAATCGTCCGGTTTTCCACATGGATATCACCCCTCAGCGTGTCATGGACCGTGATGGATCCTTCCTGCGGTGATTTAAAGCGGATGACATGAGGCTCACCAGCAGCCACCCGTCGCCTGGCCTCATCTTTATCCAGCCGCCGGCAAGTGCCGTCATAATGCGGGATCATTTTTGCCTTCTGTTGTTCGTTGTGTACCCGTTCCAATCGGTCTGGCGTGCAAAAACAATAGAATGCCTGATCGTTTTCGATCATCTGCTGCGCGTATTGCTGGTAGATCTCCTTGCGCTCTGACTGTCGGTACGGGCCATATGGACCGCCAATATCAGTGCCTTCGTCCCATTGCAATCCCAACCAGCGCAGACCGGACATGATCTCCTCTTCTGCGCCCGGAACAAGGCGTTTCCGGTCGGTATCTTCTATCTGCAAGATAAACTGCCCTCCGGTTTGCCAGGCAAGCAGATTATCATACAGGGCTGTGCGGTCACCGCCAAGATGCAAGTGTCCCGTAGGGCTGGGAGCAAACCGAACTCAAGCGGGGATGAGAGAAGGTGACAAAGTACTCCAGAAATTTTAGAAATCCAACGGCTTGCGCCGCAGGGCAACACTTTCGACCAGACCAATGGCCAGAACGGTGGACAACAGGGAACTACCCCCGTAACTGATGAATGGCAATACCAGACCTGTTACCGGGATGACGTTCAAATTTACACCGATATTTACAGCCGTCTGGAAAAACAACAGAATACCGATACCGTATGCGATCAGAGAACCGAACATATCATTGGCTTCCCGCGCTACGCGGAAACACCGGTAGATCACGAATACCAGCAGGCTGATCACCAGAACCGTGCCGACAAAACCGAACTCTTCTGCCATGGCGGAAAAGATGAAATCGGTATGGCGGACTTTCAGGTATCGCAATTGGACCTGTGTTCCATGACCATACCCCATACCGAACAATCCACCTGAACCGATGGAGATCAAAGCCTGCTCCACATTGTAACTGTTACCATGCCGTGAGGTTGGATCGGGAAACAGGAAATTCAAAACGCGCATCTGCTGATAGTTTTCAAGGAAGGGGAATAACGCGATAACCGCCAGAATCCCACCAATTCCGAAGAAAATGATGTATTTGGGAGGTAAACCACTGATCCACAAAAGAGAGAACCATAGCACAACCAGCACAATCGATGTACTCAAATTGGGCTGCAAAAGGATCCAGAGAACCACGCCAAATGTCAACGCGCCGCTTTTGGCAACCCAGATCAGGTTATGAACCTCCTGGTGTGAACGCGCGAAATAATCTGCCAGGACAATTACCATGATAATTTTGACAAGCTCGGAAGGCTGGATAAAGAAAACACCGGTATCCAACCAGCGTGCGGACCCAAAACTCGCCTGACCATATATATAGATCACGATCAGTGAAACCACGGCGAAAATATACATGGGTCTCGCCAGGTTACCCAGAAAATGGTAATCCACCACGGCAGTGGCCAATACCACCACCAGTCCGGCGATTACGAAATAGGTCTGCCGGTTGGCATAACCAGCCAGCTCAATTGAGCCAGCTACCGCGGACCGGATCATGACTATTCCAAAAATACAGAGGATGGTTACGGTGCCAAACAACCAGTAATCGAAATGGCGCCAGCTTTGTAAACGAAACATAATTCCCTGAAAATCAACCTACTCTGCGCCGTTGCCCTGCACGCAAAGGTACATCAGCCACCAGACGCTGCTCTCGACCGTCATGGTTGATTAAAATACGAATCTCGCCGGGTTCGATATCAATATACCGGCAGATGACATCCATTAACTCGCCCTTCAGTTTATCCACTTCCTCATTGGTGAGATCGGTGCGATCGTGAATCAAGACCAGTTTCAGCCTTTCCTTCGCCTGATTGGCGCTGCTTGTTCGAGTTCCAGTGAGTCGATCCATCCAGCCGGACATGATTCCTTCTCCTGATCAATTAACCCGGAAGAGTTTTTTGAAGAAGTCATCTTTGCCTTCCAGTGGTGGGAAGGGGACGTCTTCTCCGCGCAGGCGGCGTGCGATATCGTGGAACGCCATTCCGGCACGTGACTTCGAGTCCGTCACCACTGGCTGACCGCGGTTGGCGCTGGAAATGACCATCTCATCCTCGGGGACAATTCCAATCACCGAAATGGCCAGCAGCTCGGTGACATCATCCACACTTAACATATCACCGCGTTTAACCATATTGGTATTAAGTCGATTGATGACCAGACGTGCCGGTCCTTTTTCCTCCGATTCGACCAAACCTATAATGCGGTCAGCATCCCGAACGGCCGAGACTTCCGGATTGGTCACCACGATCACAATATCCGCCGGGGCGATCACATTCCGGAAGCCACGTTCAATTCCGGCGGGCGAGTCGATTAATATCCAGTCAAAATCCGGTCGAAGCTCATCGCACAGGCGCACCATGTCTGTCGGAGAGACAGCACTCTTGTCGCGGGTTTGCGCGGCGGGGATAAGGTACAGTTCAGAATTTTGTTTGTCGCGGATCATTGCCTGTCTCAACCGGCAACGTCCTTCCACCACATCCACCAGGTCGTACACGATGCGGTTTTCAAGCCCCATGATCACATCCAGGTTTCGCAGACCGATGTCGCCATCAAGGCAAACAACTTTTGCGCCATCCATACTGAGCGCGACGGCGATATTCGCGGTTGTGGTGGTTTTCCCCACACCGCCCTTCCCGGATGTTACTGTAACTACTTTAGCTGCCATTCGTGTACCTCAATAAGTAGGATGTTTCCAGGGTTGAATGCTGATTGTTCCCGATTCGAGCGACGCGTATTCAGGTCCTGATTTTCCCTTGCGTGGTTTGTTATCATACGCGGTGCCTGCGATTCTCAAACTCATGGGGGTTAGTTCAAGGGCGCAGACAACTGCCGCTTCATTCCCTTCGCTGCCTGCGTGCACAGAGCCGCGCATGCGCCCCCAGATGATCACGTTTCCACCGGCGATAATCTCCGCGCCCGGATTTACATCGCCCAGAACGACAACAGTCGATGCGTTTTCAATTTTTGTGCCGGAACGAAGGGTTCTTTGAACAAAAACCGCATTATCAGGGCTGCCGATCGGTTCTTCTTCCGGTAGCGCCGGGAAGATCGGTTTACGGGGTGCCTGGATCTGGGTTGAAATGCCCAGCATTAGCGCCGTTTTTTCCGTCACGCCGCTGGTACTGATGACAGCGGTCAGCGAGATGCCAAAATCACCAAGTTTATCGCGCAGCGCGCCCAATTCTGCCGCTTTCAACGCGTGACTGCCAACATCCAACGCCACCCGTGCCCCCTGGAAAAAGGCGGAGCGCTCCTCAATATTCCTCAGGAGATGCTCCCGCAATACAACCCATTCACCGTCTCCCAGAGTTATAAGAAGACCGTCATTTATCCCTTTTATCTGGAAATCTGCGGGTCGGTCACCGGTCAATGTGGCAGAAGTGTACATAAAATTTCTATATCACCGTTGTGAGTTGGCAGCTGCGTCAATGGCTTTAAGTTCATAGTAGGCATCGATAATCCTTCGAACAACCGGCCCTGACACACTGGCGCCTTCGCCACCATTATACACGAAAGATACCACGGCAATTTCCGGATCATCATACGGCGCATAGGCCATGAACCACGCATGTGACGGCCAATTACCAGGCTGGCACAGGTTTGCTTCCTGAGCAATATTATCGCAATACTCTGCCGTACCGGTTTTTGCCGCAATTTTTAAAGCTTCATCACCGACAAATTCCTTTCTGGCGGTTCCATTGCGAATAACTTCATGCATCCCTTGCTGGGCCAATTCCAGTACCCAGGGCTCAACTGTTTTCATTTCGCCGGTTGGGATGAAATTCTCATCAAAAACACGGATTTTCGGGTCTACGGTGAGGTCCCATTTGAGTTTTGGGGAAAATGGCTGTACAACATTTCCCTCCTGGTCTGTGATTTCGCGAACAAGGGTTGGTTGCATCAACTTGCCATCATTGCCTATTGTCGCCGCCGACATAACAACCTGTATCGGGGTCGCAAGAACATACCCCTGACCGACGGTGGCAATATACGTGTCTCCTGTTGCCCAGTTTTCACCCAGTTGAATGCGTTTCCAGGTAGGATTGGGTATCAGCCCGGTAGACTCGCCCGGCAATTCAACACCGCTGGCTTCGCCATATCCCAGGGCTTTCGCGTATTCGCCGATCCGCCATATTCCCAGACCCTGGGGGACTTCATCCTCATATCCGCCGCCCAGTTTGTAAAAATACACATTACATGATTGGGCAACTCCATAAAGGAAATTGACCATTCCATGACCTGTCAACAGGTGGCAGACGAAATCACGAGGTTTTCCTTCCTCGTTTTCCGAAAATTTTTGCAAAATGGTGATCTTCCCCAGGCATTCCAGTTGTTTGTTGGGGTCGACCACACCTTCATTCAATGCGCCAATGGCTGTCGCCATCTTGAATACTGAACCAGGCGGATGTTCCGCTGATATGGCGTGGTTGAACAACGGACGGTTTGGATCATTGCTCAACTGGTTGTAATAGTACGCCGGGATAAAGCGCGCCATGCGGTTATTCTCATATGTGGGATATGACACCAACGCGAGAATTTCCCCAGTTTTGGGATTCATGGCTATGGCAACACCATTGGAAGACCTGATCTTGTTCAGATAGGTATTCCAAAAATCAATTTCGGATTTCAATGCAGTCTTGGCCGCGTTTTGCAGGCGAACATCTATTGTCAATTTCACATTTTTGCCTGGAATGGGGTCGATCGGTTCGGTGATATTGCGGATTTCTTTTCCAGCGACATCGACCTCAATGGTCCTTTGACCGTTTTTTCCGGTCAATACATCGTTCAAAGAGTTTTCCACACCGGCATACCCATATTTGTCGCGGCCGGGGACAAAACCCTGTTCTTTCAATTCTTCCTCAAGCGCGGCCGGGATTGGTCCCAGAAAACCGATTACTTCTGATGTCAATTCACCGGTGGGATACTCACGAACCGGCTGAATTTCAATTTCCACCCCGGGCCAGTCTGTTTTTTTGGCTTCAATGATTTTCGCCGTGGTCTCATCAATATTGCATTTCACCTGCACCGGTGTGTATGGCGCGTTTGTGTCGCCAATATACACAATCTGCGCTATGCCGAAATCATTGTCACAATACTTAAAGGCTTTCACCGATTCGTCGTTGATGACACCCCTGTTAACCGGGATGTCAATCAACTCACTTAATTGCCGGTATACCTCTTCCAAAGCGCCCTGATCCGTCGGTAAATACGCCGGGGTGATGGTCACATTATAGGAAGGCACATTGCGGGCCAACACAAACCCATTGCGATCGGTGATAATCCCTCTTTGGGTGGCCTCGCTTACATCCTTGATACGGTTTTCATCTGCCTGCGCAACAAACGTTTCACCGTCAATAATCTGCAGGCTGAAGAGCCGGAACGTGAAAAACAGGAACACGCTTCCTATAATCGCAAACACCACATATAAACGCCAGGATTCAAAACGTCCCAGCGGCTGTTCGTTTCTCATATTTCAACCTCCCGGGGGTAAAGCCAATCTGCCAGTTCGGAAATAATTGTGTGGACGGGAACAGCCAGTATCAAATTCCAGAATACGCTGGGTAGAATGATAAGGCTGAAGCTCTCCACCAGAGAGATATCCGAGCCGGAGAATTGCAACACAAGGGCAGAAAGTACATGAAAAATGACTGTTCCAAAAAACGCGCTGACCAGCATCGCCAGTACCGGTGTCTGCCATATGCGTTTTTTCAACCAGAAAGCCAGACCCGCAGCCATCAAATAGCACCACAGGGGGATCATCAATGGTAGCGCGGACACGAATGAAACCATCAGTCCACCCATCACCACCCATTCCCAACCGTGATTTACTTTTTCGTTAAGCATCCAGGCCAGCAGAACCAGCATCATGATATCGGCAGTACCGTACAGCAGTGGAAGACGGGAAAAAGCTGTCGTCTGCAAAACGAGGGTAAACACCAGAACGGGAATTCCGATTAAAACTGGCATTCTTTACGGTGATAGAGTTGGCGTGAGCGGTACGATGTCCACCGGCTTGAAGTTGGAAATGACGAGCACCGCGCGCAGGCTGGTAAAATCCACAGCCGGTTGAATGGACGCAGATTGGAATAGTTCCCCTTCACGCCGTTGAATGGAAACCACCTGCCCTACCAGAATATCAGCCGGGTAACCGCCACCCAGGCCGGATGTCAGCACCAGGTCGCCGGCTTTTAACCGGGTTTCCTGGGGGATCATTTCCAGGGTCAGGTCACCGGTGATGGAACCCATTAAAAGGGTTTCGGTTTGCGCGGATTGTAGACGCACATTGATGGATGATCCGGGGTCGGTAATCAATTGCAGGCGCGCGGCGCCGGCTGTAACGGCATCCACGCGGCCAACCAATCCCTGCTGGGTTACAACAGGCATGCCGTGGCGCAATCCTGAATCAGAACCGTGGTCGATGATCACATAGCTCATGAACGGGCTCGGGTCTCGTCCAATGACCGAGCTGGCAATATATTCGTTCTCCGGTCTGGAACGGGCAAAGTCAAGCAGCGCGTACAGCACATCGGCTTCTTTCAACTGTTGTTGAAGTTGGATGATCTGCGTCTGGAGCTGGGAGTTCTCGTTGGTCAGTACGGCGTTCTGCTGGCGCAGACTGGCCACATCACGCGGGACGGTGACGAAATCATACAGCGCTGTATAGCGCGTGGATATCCAGCTTTGCAAACCGACAACCGGGTTCAATGCCACCCGAAATATCGGCGCCAGATAACCTGCCAGCGCAAGAAACACAATTCCGGCCACAACAAGCGCCACAACCAACGGACGCCATTTACCAGTGGATAATACTCTCATTCGTTATGTGTGTTCATTTGAAACATGAACACGCGGATTATAACCTACCTGCGCGCGCTTGAACGGTCAAGGGGTACCAGAAACTGTTCGTACATGTCCAGGTTTTCCAGGATCATACCAGCCCCGCGCGCCACACAGGTCATGGGATCTTCCGCCGCCCAGGCACGCAACTTCAATTCGTCTGAAAGACGTTCCTGCAATCCCTGCACCTGTGACGTTCCTCCAGCCATGCAAATCCCTCCCTCGATGAGGTCGGAGATGATCTCCGGGGGCACCTCATCCAGCGCGTCTTTGATGGTATCCACAATCACCTGAATGGAGCCTGAGATAGCCTCGCGGATCTCGACGGAAGAGATCTCAATGGCTTCGGGCAATCCAGTCACCAGATTGCGGCCGCGCACGGTCATGGTCTTTTCGACCGGCAGCGGGAAAGCCGACCCAATCTGTATTTTGATCAGCTCGGACATGCGTTCGCCGATGAACAGGTTGTACTTGTTGCGGATGTAAAGGGCGATATCCTGATCCAGTTCATCGCCGGCTACGCGCAGTGAGCGCGAGACCACAATGCCGCCCATCGACATGACAGCCACCTCGGTGGTGCCGCCGCCGATATCCACCACCATGCTGCCGTGAATTTCTGAAACCGGCAGGCCGGCGCCCAGCGCGGCTGCCCGGGGTTCTTCAATGAGATAGGCTTCGCGTGCCCCGGCTGCCATGGCGGCATCGAACACCGCGCGCTTTTCCACTTCAGTGGCGCCGGAAGGTATGCCGATCACCACCCGCGGGCGCGGCATGGGTACAATGGTCTGCTGGTGGGCTTTACCGATAAAATAGCCCAGCATGGCCTGGGTGATCTCAAATTCCGAGATCACACCATCGCGCAGCGGTCGGATGGCCACCACATTGGTTGGCGTGCGCCCGACCATCTCCTTGGCCTGCGCGCCAATGGCTAAAGGCCGCCGCGAGCGTTTGTCGATGGCGACCCAGGATGGCTCATTGATGACAATCCCCTTGCCGCGAACATTGACTAACGTGTTGGCCGTCCCCAGATCGATCCCTATATCCAGGGAGAACATCCCCATCAGCCAGTTGAGAGGGTTGAAAGCCAAAAATTTCTCCTAAAAACTTGTAAACAAGGTTATGGTTATAAACAGATGAAAAATTATACCAGAGAAAAATTGAACATTAAAATCAGGGGGGAGATGATCGTTGGAAGACTCTCATTCATGTATTTCGCCGGTGATATCTACCTCGTTTTTGATCCATGGCTATTCCCCTGCCCATCCAGCAATAGCAGGAACACCTCCACCACCCGTGGATCAAACTGAATGCCGCTTTGTTCCTGCAGATAGGTCAGGACGGCCTCATGTGTCCAGGCTGGCCGGTATGGCCGGTCTGAAGACAGCGCGTCCCACACGTCAACCACGGCAAACAGCCGTGCCGGCAGGGGGATATCCTCTCCGCCCAGTCCGCGCGGGTATCCCTTGCCATTCCAACGTTCGTGGTGTGCGTACGGAATATCCAGTGCGGGCTGCAAATAAGGAATACCTGAAAGCAAGCGGTAGGCAAAAATGGGATGCATGCGCATAACGTTCCATTCGTCGTCCGTCAACGGGCCTGGTTTTAATAAGATTGAATCAGGAATGCCCATCTTTCCAATGTCGTGCAGCAACGCCCCCCGGCGAATATGCGCCATTTCTTCGGCGGGAATGGCGAACTTTTCTGCCAGTTTCAGTGTCATTTCCACAACATTTCGGCTGTGGTTGGCCGTTTCTTTTTCGCGCAGCTCCAGTGCGGCTGCCCAGCCCTCCAGGGTCAGGTCGTAGGCGATCTGTAATTCATCTTCCGCCCTCTTCCTTTCCGTTATATCCCTGGCCAGACCATACGTGCCAATGATCTTTCCATTCTGGTCAAGCAATGGCAGTTTTGTCACAGAAACCCATTCAGGCGGGCGGTCATCAAACATCAACATCTCATCATCATTGATGACGGCATCACCGCCGTTGATGATGGCTTTCTCCTGATCAAAAGCCATTTGGGCGTGTTCATTGGAGAAAAAGTCATAATCTGTTTTACCCAGCAGATCGGCTGGTTCATTTCCTCCCAGCCGCCTGGCCTGGGCTTTGTTTACGCGCAAGAATTTCCCATCGCGATCCTTAAACCATATGGTGTCCGGGATGGTATCCATCAATGTACGCATAAGGTATTGCTCGCGCTCCAGGGCCTCCTCCGCCCTCTTCTGGTCTTCCAGCATACTGAGTAAAACGCGGCCGTGCTGCATGGCCTCTTCGTTCTTGCGCTCCAAATCGGCCATGGTTTCACGCAGTTTGATCTCTGCCGCCCGGCGTTCGCGAATATCGATGCCAATGCCGGTGAAAAACACCTTATCCCCGATGTCCACCCGCGCGGCTGTAAAGTCAAACAGAATGTGTTCACCGCTTTTTGTGGTCAGATTTGCTTCAGCGGAAGCAAAACCTTCCTTGAGTGCTTTTTCCACGCCTTTGGTCACCCGTTCAATATCCTCAGGCTGGCCTTTGTACCAGTCCAGCAGATAAAAATGATCCAATTCTTCCGCGGAGTAACCGGTCATTTCTTCATGTTTTTTGTTCCATCGCAGCAGATAACCATCTGAATCATACAGGTAAAGCACACCCGGCACACTGTTAAAAATAGCTTCCATTAATTTGTTTTCTTCCTGAAGGGCTGTCTCTATTCTCTTTCTGTCTGTAATATTGCGAGTCACCCCCAGGGTTTCCACATGGCCGGTCAGTGGATTTAGCTGGAAGCTGGATGTCACTTCCGTTTTGACGATCGAGCCATCTTTGCAGGGCTGTTCCACCTCATTGACATATACCATGTCAGGGGGAACGCTGCCGTCGGCAAATGCCTTCGCGCGTGCTTGTATCAATTGTCTTAATTCACTGTGTTCTTCCGGTTTAATCGCTTCATCTACAGGCTGGCCGGTCATTTCTTCCGCCGTGTATCCGCGCAATTTCGCTACAGACGGGCTGACATAGGTAAAACGCATGGTTTCCGTGTCCAGCACCCAGATGACATCGGAGATTTTCTCCGTATAGGTGCGATACTTTTCTTCATTCAAACGCAATGCTTCTTCGGCCTGCTTTTTCTCAGTGATATCCCGGTTGCTGCCCCTTATGCCTAAAAATACACCGTTTATATCGTAAATGGCACGACACTCATGACTGATCCAACAAATGGAACCATTCCGGGATATGATGCGGAATTCAATGGGAATTTCTTTTCTTTCTTTAGGATCGTAGTTGTGGTGTTTACGAAAAGCCTCCAAATCATCCGGATGAATGATTTCCATCAAGAGCCCGGGGTTCTTAACAAACTCATCAGCAGGATATCCGGTAATAGTTTTGCAGGAAGGAGAGCAATACTCAAATCTCCCTTTTGTATTGACCCAGTATTCCCAATCAGCCGTATTATCTGCCACAATGCGGTATCGGGCTTCACTATCCTCAAGTTTTTCTATCAGCAATCCCCTGCGAAGTCGTGCAATTAAAATAAAACCCAAAAGCACAGTGCCAACCGGATAAATGGTCAACACCGGAAGGTAGATATTCGATATCGTGCGCAGGGCAACATCCCTTGGCATGGTAAAAGCCAAAAGGACCATTACCACATGTATGACCAGCCCAAAAATATATAACTCAGTCCATCTGAACTCTACCAGTGGCTTTCGGGAGAACTTGCGCCATACTATGCCAATTGTTCCTGTCGCCAGGATGACCGAGACCCCCATAATGGCACCCGCTCCACCCTGGTAAACGCGCAAGGCTATGGTCATGGCCATGGCGATGAGCGTCGGGACGGTTCCAAAGAAAATTCCTGAAATCCCCAGCAGTACAGACCGGGTATCAAAGATGATTCCCGGGACAAACACCCAGGGAGTCAACATGATGGCAATTCCTACTCCCCCCACGATCAATCCGATCACCATGTCACGCAGATACCTGTTGCCTGATCGCCAATTTTGCGAGGCAATATCAAACACCAGCACCAGGGCCAGAAGAAGAGAGATATTGTGCACCAAACCCAGAAAAGACTCATTCGCCATGGGTAATCTCCAATCGAGTACCGTCGCTATATTTCTCTTCTTCCCCAAGGCGGTTTAATAATTGATTGACCTCATTTTTTAATTCAAGGATTCGATTCTCTCGTCCAAGGGTTACGGTATTCCAGCGGCGCAATTCGTCCATCTGTTCCTGTATCTTCATCTCTGCTTTTTTTCTCGCATGGATATCACGTGTCGTACCAGATATTCCAATTATTTCTCCTTCAATATCATGCATGGGATTTAGCACTACTTCGAAGTATCTATTTTCACCATTTATTGTCGCCGTCGTTTCAGACACTACTGTGGAGTTCGTGTCATAAACCTGCCGATGCAACCGTTCCCATTCCTCACATTGGTCAGGAGGAAATCCCAATTCGCTATGTGTCTTCCCAATGATGTTTTCAATGGTTGTGCCAAGACCTTTGCACAAAGCAGAATTTGCATGGGTGAATCTGCCTGATAAATCATAACTGTAAATGAAATCCGAACTTGCTTCATCGATCAAATGGTATCGCTCTTCCGATTGCCTAAGGGATTCATCCAACGCTCGCTTCTCGGTAATATCCCGGGCTACACCCACAATAATCGATTCCTTTGGATAAGGATAAGAATTCCATGAAAGCCAGCGGTATCTGCCATCTTTGCATATATAGCGGTTTTCAAACTGCAAAATTTCATTGTTATTTTCAGTTAAAGTTAATGTGGATTTTTGTGTGCTTTCCCTGTCATCGGGGTGAACAAATTCGATCCAGGGTTTGCCGGTCAACTCACTTATTTCCCACCCGAGGTTACTCTCCCAGGCAGGGTTTAGAATTTTAAAATACCCGTCAAATCCGGCGACAAACAGCATATCAAGCGAGTGGGTAAAAATCTTTTCTCGTAAATGCAATGCTTCTTCGGCCGACTTTTGCTCTGTAATATCCTGAATCTGGGTGATGAAATAGCGTGGATTCCCGGAAGAGTCTCTGATCACAGTCGAGCTGAGATTGACCCAGACCACCCGGCCGGATTTATGCACATATCTCTTTTCAAACTGGATATTTTTGGTGTCTGACACTTGCGACTTCGCCAGATATTGCTCAGATAACGGCCAATCGTCCGGGTGGGTGACAAGACGTGAGGATTGTCCGACCAATTCCTCCTGTTCATAACCGAGTAAGTGACTGAAAGCCTGGTTTACCCGCATAAACTGCCCATCCAGGGTTACCATACTCATGGCAACCGTGGTCTGCTCAAATGTGCTGCGGAATTGTGCCTCACTTTCACGTAAAGCCGTTTCGCTCTTTTTTCGGTCGGTGATATCCTCAAATGTAACAGCGAATTGACCTTTTTCGGGGCAAAAAGCTGTCACGTTATACCATTTCCCTATACCAGCATGATAATTTTCAAATTGTATTTCCCCCCCATGCAAAGCCACTTCCCCATATTTTTCGATCCAGAAAGGTTCTGTAGCCGGAATCACTTCCTTCACAGTGAAACCGACAATTTTCTCACGTTTCAAACCGGTCAATTTCTCAAAGGCGGGGTTTACATCCAGAAAGCGGTAATCGACGGGTTTTCCCTTTTTATCTACGATAATCTCGTGAAGGGCAAATCCTTCCGACATTTCCTTAAAGAGAAGGCGGTAGCGTTCCTCAGAATACGTTAGCGCCTCTTCTATACGCTTGCGTTCGCTGATATCCCGTACAACAGCCAGCACGCGATCTTTGCCGTTGATCAACGCCCGATTCAGAGAGATTTCCGCCCAGAATTGACTGCCATCTGTCCTTTTTGAATGCCACTCAAATACCCGCGGACCGGAAAAATTCGCCTTTAACACCAGTTCGCGTCCCTTTTCCTCTGAAAACATGGCGTCTGCCTGCAGCATCTGGATATTTTTTTCCGACATGGCATCTTCTCTGGAGGCGAAGCCGTACATCTTCAACACCGTATCATTAACATCAATAATCTCACCCGTTTCCGCGTCGTGAATGAAGATAGCATCTGGCGTTGAATTGAAGATTTCCCTGAAGTTTTGTTCACTCACAGCCAGGGCATTATCTGCCTTCAACTGGTCGGTTACATCAACATAGATGCAATGCAGGTAAGTGGTATCACCCTGAACCAGCGGTTGAACGCTGACACGCACAGCACGCAGTTCTCCCTGTTTGGTGCGGTGTCTGGTGTCGAAAATATCCAATCCGTTTTTAAATACGGCATCCACATGCCGGTCAATTTCCTCGGGAGTTTCATAGACTTCAAAATCTTTGATTTTCAGATGTGAAAATTCTTCGTGTGTATACCCCAACTGGCGGCAGGCAACGGAATTGAATTCCACCGGTTTGCCAGTACTGGGATCGAAAACCACAATTCCAAAGGGCGATTGTTCAAACAATATCTGGAATCTGCGATTGGATTCATGAAGGGCAGCCGTGGCGTCCTGCTTTTCACGCAGGTTGCGGGCCTCTTTCAAAACCCTGCGGGTTACCGGCGCAAGGAGCAAGAGGTTTTCCTTCACAATAAAACCTGACGCCCCGCTGCCCATCAAATCAACCGCGGCTTTTTCATCCGTTTTTTTTGAGATGATGATGTAGGGTGTGTCATTCGCCAATTCGTGAATGACCGCCACAGCCATGGAAACGGGCAACGAAAGAATATCCAGGTTAATAATGATGGCATCCCAGTTTGAGCGAGTCAGCGCTGCCTGCAAATTTGCCACCGATTCAACCCGTTCAAATTCACAGGAAAGGTCATCTGTTTGCAAAACCCGCATAACCTGCCGGGCATCTTTTTCTGAATCATCGATTAATAAAACGCGGATTTGTTCGTTCATCGATACCTCTACCTAAAAAGATGAACTGGAAAAATAAGAGCTCTCATGTTCAAAAAATTGGCAAACAATACATTCATTATTCAACATTCATCTGAAAAATCCTATAAAAAAACCGAAAAATTATCAACCTTATAATGAGTTCTTTGTACCAGGTTTGCTTATTTAATCATCAATAATACATTATTCTCTTTTTTCGGGTACAAGGCAACCGGCAAAAGCGTTTTGCGTCGGCTGACAGGTATAATTAACACGCATTGAGAATCAGAGGAGGTTACCGGATGAAACCCAACACCTCCACCCGCCGATATGATCCATGAGGCTAATCAGGTGGGATTGAATGAAAAAAGTTAAAAAGTTATCAACTTTTGGGTATAATAGGCGTTGCGGCAAAAAAGAAGGTTAGCGTTGACCGTGTTAACGCGGGTGTCGCCAAGTGGTAAGGCAGTACCTTCCCAAGGTACCATTCGTGAGTTCGAATCTCATCACCCGCTCTTTCCCCACACTACATCCCCCCATTTGTAATAATTCCAATACCGGTGGAGCGCGCCAGAAGCGCTCCTTTATCTTAATAAACGAGGAAAGCCATGACTGATCAGGTATCTGTTCCCTGGGGTAAAGAAACACTTTCCATCTCGATCCCTGCTGACTGGCAATTCGTCGGCAATATGGAACCTTCTGCCACACTTGAACCGGTGGATGTTCCTGCAGCCGTGCGCAAATCTCTGAAAGGGCCGGTCATGGCGCCCGCCCTGGTTCATATGGTCACCAAAGACACGCGAGTGGCCATCGTTATCGACGATCTGAGCCGGCCCACGCCCATTTCCCTCATCCTTCCTGAAGTGTTGCAGGAACTGGCCTCTGCCGGCGTAACGCGTGACAAAATCACAATCGTCCCGGCGTTGGGCGTTCACCGCCCCATGACCGATGAGGAAGTCCGTCTGCGCATGGGGAAGGGCGTCCCCGCAGACATCCACTGGGAGAGCCACGCTTGCGACGACCCGGAGAAAATGAAATTCCTGGGCAGCACCTCACGGGGCACACCCGTGTGTGTCAATAAAACTGTAGCCGAAAGCGACCTGATCGTGTCCATCGGCTGCATCGAACCGCACATCATCGCCAGTTTTGGCGGTGGCTTCAAAAACCTTATACCCGGCGTCGCCGGCCGCGCGACCATCGCGCACAACCATGCCATCAATTGCCGGCCAAATACCTTCAACATGGTCGGTCAGCCGATTGAAGGCAACCCCATGCGTCTTGACCTGGAAGAAGGCGCGGGCATGATCGGTAAGCCGGTGTTTATCGTTAATGCCGTGCTGAACAGCGCCCTTAAACCGGTGCGCATTGTCGCTGGCGACCCGCTGGCGGCGCACCGTGAAGGCTGCCAGACCAGCGCGCAGATCTACAGCGCGGCCATGCCGAAATGCGCCGATGTGGTCATCACCTCATCGCACCCGATGGATTCCGACTTGCGTCAGGGTGTCAAGGCGTTGGCCAATACCATCCGCGCCGTGCGTCCCGGCGGCGCGTTGATCGTTCTGGCGCGCGCGGAAGAGGGGTTGGGTGTATTCGGACTGGCCAATAAAAAACTCCCCCTCGGGCGTAAAGCCCTGAAATTCGTCGCCCCCCTGCTTCTGCCGCTGGTTCCACGTCTGAAGTTAAAAGGTATGGGCGAAGAGGACAAATTCTTCCTTTACTTTGCCCTGCAAGCCATGCTGCGCTGCCGGTTGATCATGTACGCTCCCACCATTCCCCAGGAGGCGCGTGACAACCTGGTCTTCATAGAATTCGTCGATTCACCGCAACAGGCTGTCGAACTGGCCCGTCCTATGTTCAAAAAAGGCGCCTCGCTGGCCGTCTTCCCGCACGGAGGGATGACCTATCCGATCATCGATTAAAATAAAACCACCCCTTTCGGGGCGGTAAGATCAGGTTTTTGTGTGCGCTGGGGGGGACTTGAACCCCCACGCCTTGCGGCACATGGCCCTCAACCATGCCTGTCTGCCAATTCCAGCACCAGCGCGAGTACGAGTGCAATTATAATCGGTGCTGTACCCGTGTCAAGCAAACCCAATCACTGGAGGATGTGACAAATGACCCTTGTTTTGGACGCCATGGGAAGCGACGAATATCCCGATCCTGAGATCCGCGCAGCCATTGATTGTTCGCAGGAATTCAACGAAGAGATCATCCTGGTGGGCAACGAAGACATCATCAAACCAAAGCTGGCCGCGGCGGCCGGTGATAAATCAAAGATCAAACTGGTCCACGCTCCTGATATTCTGGAAATGTGGGACAAGCCGGTGGAAAACGCGCAAAAGAAACCGTTGAATTCAATGGCTGTCGGCCTGAAACTGTTGAAGACCGGAGAAGGTCAGGCGTTCATATCCGCCGGGAATACGGGGGGGGTGATGTTCAACGCGCTTCGCGTACTTGGCCGGCTTCCGGGCGTTCAGCGTCCGGCGCTCACCACCCTCTTCCCGGTAAAAGGCGGGCGCTGTGTGGTACTGGATATTGGCGCCAACGCGGATTGCCGCCCCGAATTCCTGGTGCAGTTTGCCGTTATGGGCAGCGTCTTCGCCCAAAAAATGCTGAAGATCGACAACCCGCGGGTCGGGTTGCTCAGCAATGGCGAAGAGGCCGGCAAGGGCAATCAGTTGATTAAAGACACCTACCATCACCTGGAAACCAGCGGACTGAATTACATCGGCAATGTGGAAGGTAAGGAAGTCTTTGGCGGCCAGACCGATGTGGTGGTCACCGATGGCTTTACCGGAAACATCCTCCTCAAATCCAGTGAAGCGGTGGCGAAATTGATCACCGACACCTTGAAAGAGGAATTGATGTCCTCCTTCCAGACAAAACTCGGCGCCGCACTGGCAAAACCCGCCTTCAAAGCCATAAAGAAGATGATGGATCCCGCCGAAACGGGCGCGGCTCCCCTTCTGGGTATTGACGGGCTGGTATTTGTCGGGCACGGCCGATCAGACGCCCGCGCCATGGGGTCTGCCCTGCGGGTAGCCCACCAGTTGGTGCAGGCTGATCTGTTGGATTCACTGCGCACCGCCATCCAGGATCAGTTGTCCAAACTACCGGCAGCCGATTCAAGCGCTTCATAATACGTAAGAGAAAGAATTTATCCCATGAAAATCATTGCAAATACGAAATTAATCAACCGCAACAAAAAGATAGGGCAAATCCTCACTTACACAGCCATCGGTGTGCTGGTGCTTGGCCTGATTCTGTCTCTCAATGGCAGCGTCGAGAACATCACCTATTCCTATCTGGCCTTGATCATTGGTTTTTTAATCTCACAGTTCGGCATTTATTTCAGCAACAAGTTCGGCCGTTCCCCCCGGCCGGATGAACAGGTGAGTGCTGCTTTGAAAGGTTTGGATGACCGCTATTCCCTGTACCACTATGCCACCTCTGTTTCACACCTGCTGGTCGGCCCCTCCGGGGTCTGGGTAATCCTGCCCTTTAGCCAGAAGGGAACGATCACATATGAAAAGGGCAAGTACCGCCAGAAAGGCGGCAACTGGTACCTGAAGATCTTCGCCCAGGAAGGATTGGGCAGACCGGAAAAAGAAGCCGAATATTCCCTGGACGACATCAAAAAGTATTTCGCCCGCCAGATGGATGCTGACAAAATCCCGGCGGTCAATCCTCTGCTGCTATTCACCAACTCACAGGCCAGCGTCAAGGTGACCGACGCGCCCTATGCCACTGTTGAAGCCGAGAAAGTGAAAGATTTTCTGCGGAAAAAAGCCAAAGACAACGCCTTCCCCCTTGAGAAGGTGGAAGAGGTCAACAGCGTTATCATTCTTCCAGATTCTCCAAAGAGCGATAAAGAAGAGTAGCCACCCTGCGGTTGGGGAATTCATTATCATCTCAATAAGGCGCGACAAATTGAAAAAAAACCTTCCCCCAATCCGGAATACAGGATTGGGAGAAGGTTGGGATGGGGGGTGAAGAAATAGTTGCTGGCATCCAATTATGAATACAAGCAGCCTGTTGGTTTGACCAGATGTCAAATCAGGGTGGCTACTTCTCGTTTTTTCGAGGAGAATTTCCACTTGGTTTGCTACCTGCGCGATCGCGTGAAGGTCGCCCGGCGTCACCCGATGATCCATGCCACGGTTTTTTATACGCGTCCGTTGTCCCCGTTGTAGGGTTATTTCTGTGTGCCGGTGTTCCACTGCCGGCCGGCCGCCCAGTTCGGTTGACAGCCGGTTTTCGTGAGCTGCCGGGTTTGCCCCTTCCCGTCGAAGGGTGGTTGCTGCGTTCGGCAAAGCGGTCAGAGTTTCGCTCAGATCGCCGGTGTGCCGCCGGACTTCCTTTGGGTTCGGTATTGGCCTGCAAACTTCGCAGTGTATTTACTTCCTCCGCGGTCAGTTCGCGCCATTCACGGGGTTTCAATGTGCCCAATCGCAAGGTTCCTATGCGCACTCGGACAATCCGCACAACCGGAAGCCCAATACGCTTCCCCACTTCGCGGATCTGGCGTTTGCGCCCTTCGCGCATGATCACACGTACCCAGGCGCCTTTACCCAGTTTTGATTCGATCTGCACGTCAGCCGGAAGAGTCTTTTCACCATCCTCCAGCACCACACCTCGTCGCCATGTGCTCAATTGTTCATCATCCGGTGTGGCTGCCAACAGCACGCGGTATTCCTTCTCGTGCCCGTAACGAGGATGCGTCAATCGGTTGGCCAACTCCCCATCGTTGGTCATCAGGATCAGGCCTTCGCTTTCAAAATCCAACCGCCCCACGGTGAAAAGATGCCCGGGTACCGGAATGAGATCACGCACACATGGACGCGGGTCATCGGGATCACTGTCAGAAAGAACATTGCGCGGCTTGTTTAGCGCGATATATATTCGCTCAGGCTCTTCCTTTGAAAGCGCCCGACCATCCACAGTGATCGTATCTACCGCCGAGTCGGCTTTTGTGCCGAGAATGGCTTTCTCACCATTAACCTTAACACGGCCAGCCGCGATCAAATCTTCACAATCACGCCGCGATCCCAATCCGCAGCGCGACATGATCTTCTGAATACGTTCTTCCATCTACCTAATCCTTTAATAATCGGGTATTCTCACCCGTTTCGGCCGTTTCGGCCGGTTCCAAAGTGGGTAATTCTTTTAGAGAATTCAACCCGAAATGCTGCAAAAATTCGGTTGTTGTGCCGTACAGAATCGGCCGTCCCGGCGCTTCAGCGCGGCCGACTTCCTGAACCAATCCCTTGTTCAACAGACTCTTGAGCACACCATCAGAATTCACCCCGCGCACAGAATCAATTTCCGGGCGGGTTACCGGTTGACGGTAGGAAATAATTGAGAGGGCTTCGAGCGCGGCTCTACTCAGGCGCGCGGTCACGTCAAGACCGAGGAATTTCTCAGCCATCGGCGCCATCTCCGGCGGAGTGGTCAATTGCACCCGACCGCCATGAAATTGCAACCGCAATCCGCGTTCCACCTGGTATGCTTCAGCCATGGAAGCCAGTTCGGCATCCACCTGTTCCACCGAGACATTGGTCACATCAGCCAATTGCGCCGGTGTCACCGGTCCGGGTGCGATAAATAACAGCGCTTCCAGCGCTGCTTTCAGGTTGATCGGGGTTAAATTTTCGGTATCTTCACTCATGCTATAATTGCCGGGTCGTTCAGGGTTTGTGTTCCTATTATAAGGGTTATTTTATGAAAGCAAACACTTTTCAGATTTCATTACTCATTTCGGGGTTGATACTCTCAACACTCGCCTGCAACCTGACTTTACCTGCCACGCGCTCCCAGCCCACAGCGGTCCCAACGGTTAACCCGGTTGAAGCTCAACAGGTGCAGGAGCAAATTGCCTCACAGCTTAATTCGGCAGTCAGCGGCTCAACCGTCACATTGGAGTTGACCGAGAGCCAGTTGACCAGCATGATCAACCTGCAGTCTCCTTCGTCGCAGGACGCCCAGTTTTCTAATTTATCGGTATTACTGGAGAATAATCAGGCACAGATCACCGGAAAGATCACGACATCTTTCCTTTCCAGTGAAGCAAAGATCGTTCTTGGTGTGGCAACAGACGCGCAGGGCAAGCCAACCCTATCCATTGTGAGCGCCACCATGGGCGGAATGACCATTCCAGAAGGTATGCTTTCCAACGCGACGGTCTCCATAAACGACGCCTTGAAGGACCAGGCCGGTCAGGGATACGAAATTCTTTCCCTGTCCATCGCCGACCACAAATTGATCATTACCGCGAAAAAACTCTGATCGGGGGCAAAGATCATCATCAAGCGCAGGTCGAGGGTTTTTCTTCCTTTCAGTGCCGTACTACTCGCGGCTGCCCTGTTGGGCGGCTGCGCTGTTGAACCCACCCGAACAACATTGATCCCGGTGGTCATCAAAGCAGACGGCAAAGACCTGACGGTGGATGTTCCCCCCGGTACAAGCGTCCAATCCGCGCTGGATACTGCCGGGATCACCATGGACCCACTCGACAGGGTGAATCCCTCTGCCGGAACCGCCCTCTCCGAGGTTACTCTGATCAAAGTTACCCGCGTGCGTGAAGAATTTGACACCCGCGATATCACCATTGCCTTTGAGCATCAAACTGTGCGCAACGAAGCCCTGCCTGAAGGCCAGACCATCCTTATCCAACCCGGCGAGAACGGGCAGCGTCAGGACACATACCGAAAGGTGTTTGAGGATAACGAGCAGGCAGCCGAAACCCTCTTCAAATCGCAGGTGATCAAGGAAGCCCGCCCGGAGATTGTAATGATCGGTGTTCGAGCGCCTTTCAGCTCGGTCTCAATCCAGGGCCGGTTGGTCTATTTATCCTCCGGAAATATCTGGATCATGGAAGGCGCCACAGGCAATCGCCGGCTGGTGGTCACCACCGCAGACGCGGATGGCCATGTACTCAGCCTGTCAAATGACGGCAAATGGATGCTTTTCACCCGTAAGATTAAAGACAGCGAGCCAAATATCATCAACTCCCTCTGGCTGGCGCGTGCAGATGTGAAAACAGAAACGCTGGTCGATCTGCGTGTCAACAACGTGATCAACGCGGCCGGTTTTATTCCTGGCAAGGATGTCACCTTTACTTTCTCCACCGTAGAATCTAGAACCACCGCACCGGGGTGGCAGTCCAACAATGACCTTCAATTGCTGCGTATCGATGACGGAGGTCAGATTATTGGCGGCAAGGAAATCGTCGCGGTCAACTCAGGTGGTGTCTTTGGATGGTGGGGTACGCGTTATGTCTGGTCGCAGGATGGGGAACGCCTGGCGTACGCCCGCCCGGATTCCATCGGCCTGGTTGACCCGGATAACGGTGAAACCACCGAACTAATGCGCGTTACCCCGCTGCAAACCCGCGGAGATTGGGCCTGGGTGCCGGCCATCGGCTGGTCTCCAGATCACCGCACGTTGTATTTCACAAACCACAATCAAGATCCCGCCGCATCAACCCCTGAACAATCCCAGCGGTTCAATATTTCGGCACTGGTTCCCCGCCAGGGATTGGCTCTCGAAGTTGTCCCTGAGACCGGCATGTTTGCCTACCCATCACCTTCCCCCTGGTTGGATGAAGCCAATTACCTGGTAGCCTACCTTCAAGCCGCTTTCCCCGGCCAGAGCGAAACCAGCCGTACCCGCCTGATGATTATGGATCGGGATGGATCCAACCGGCGGCAGGTCTTTCCAGCGGAAGGTTCGCAACCCATGGACCCCCAGCAGTTAATCTGGTCACCGCCGGCAGAAGATAATCTTCCCCAGCGGATCGCCCTTCTTTATCAGGGCAATATCTGGTTTGTAGACCCAAATACCGGGCAATCTCAGCAAATTACCGGAGATGGTCTGGTCAGTATGCTCGCCTGGCGATAAAATCGTACCCCGAGAAGAGGAACTATGAGAATTCTAATCACTGGAGCCGCAGGTTTTTTAGGATCACATCTTTGTGACCGTTTACTTCTGGAAGGTCACGAAGTCATCGGGATGGACAATTTCATCACCGGTAATCAGGAGAACCTGGCGCATCTGGCCGGTCATCCAAAATTCACGTTTATCCGCCACGATGTGGCCAATTTCATTTTTGTGCCGGGAAAAGTTGACGCGGTGATGCATTTTGCCTCACCGGCAAGTCCCAATCCCAATTCTCCCTACGGGTATACCAACCTGCCCATTCAGACGATGAAAGCCGGCGCCCTTGGCACGCACAATACCCTGGGGGTTGCCCGCGCCCATAATGCCCGTTTCCTTCTGGCATCTACCAGTGAAATTTATGGTGACCCGGTTGAGCACCCACAGAAGGAAACCTACTGGGGACACTGTGACCCGATCGGTGTGCGCTCCGTTTACGATGAGGCCAAACGCTTCGCCGAAGCGCTGACCATGGCGTATCACGGCGCGCATGACATTGATACCCGCATTGTTCGAATTTTCAATACCTACGGACCACGTATGCGCCTCGATGACGGCCGGGTTGTACCAAATTTCATTCAGCAGGCCCTAAAGAAAGAACCCCTCACCATCTATGGCGATGGTATGCAAACCCGCAGTTTCTGCTACGTGGATGACCTTGTGGAAGGTATTTACCGGCTCTTGATGTCAGATGAGCATTATCCGGTGAACATCGGCAATCCCGCCGAAACGACCATCCGCCAGTTCGCGGAGACCATTAATCGTATCACCGGCAATCCGGCGGGCCTTCAAATAAAAATGGACCAGCGCCTGGGCGACGATCCCCAGAAGCGCCAGCCTGATATCACCCGTGCCAGATCCATTCTCAAATGGGAACCCAAAACCCAGTTGGAAGAGGGTATCAACAAGACCATCCCATACTTCAAGGAGAAGTTAGGTTTTTCATGATCCTGAATAACACACAAGAAAGAACCCGATTTCTTAAGTTCGCCGCGGTCGGTGCGTTCGGCGCGGTGATCGATTTCGGATTTTTCAATCTTTTCACCAGTCTTCTGGGTGTCCCGGCCATTGTCTCAAGTGGACTATCTTTCATCATGGCTGTGGCCAGCAATTTTATTTTTAATCGCTACTGGACCTACCCGGATTCCCGCAGCAAGCCTCTGAAACAACAGGCCGTTCAATTCCTGCTGGTCAGCCTGGTGGGTATGGGCATCCGCTTGATCCTTTTCGCCCTGCTGGAACTGCCGTTGATCGATCTTGCCGATCAACTGATTCCCGACATTGGGCTTACACCCACCTTCATCGGCCACAATGTGACATTGGCCTTTGCCATTCTCGTGGTAATGCTGTGGAACTATTTTGCCAACCGCTACTGGACGTACAACGACGTCAGTTGACAAAAGCCCGGTCGGCAGTTTTGTTCAGAATAGACAGGTGATGGAATGTCAGGCTTGAGGATCATCAGCGGCAGCGCCAGGGGAATGCGTATCCAGGCTGTGCCCGGCGACACGACCCGCCCGGTGACAGACCGGGTCAAGGAATCGCTGTTCAATATCCTTGCCAGTGATGTACGCGACTCCATCTGGCTTGACCTGTTCGCGGGAACCGGCAGCATTGGCATTGAAGCCCTCAGCCGCGGCGCCGAACACGTTCGGTTTAATGAGATGAACCGCCTGGCCATCCAGACAATCAACACCAACCTGGAGATCACCCGGTTGAAAACCGGAGGACAGGTTACCCAGGGAGACGCGTTCAATTTACTACGGTCAGCGCCTGACAGGGCATATGATTACATCTACATCGCTCCGCCCCAGTACAAATCCATGTGGAGCGAAGCCTTGCAAATGCTGGATAGTAATCCGGGCTGGCTGAGTGAAGACGGCTGGGTGATCGTACAGATTCACCCGGTTGAGTGGGAAGACATAGTTTTGAATAATCTCACTGAAATTGACCGTCGCAAATATGGCAGTACCCTGCTGATTTTCTACGAACGAAAATCTGATGAATCTGTATCCAGTTGAGATATTTCCTCACCGCGAATTAGTCACAAAACGGATTTGCAGCTGCCCTTCAGTTGAATACGAATATTGCCCGAACAAAGGTGGTTCGTTTTGTTTATGCGCCAGTATTCTGGGGATAAGTACTGGCAGGTCTTCGACTAGAGGTACAGAGACCATGTCAAACTGGTGAACCCATTCCAGGGTTCCTTCAGAGGAAGGTATCAATTCAACTGTACCGTTTTCGTCAATTTCACCACTGAAAACGTACATACCAATTCCTGTTCGCTCTCCAGTGTCAATGGTGATTATCGCGGTCAGGTGCAACGAAACACCGCTGATGCCCGTTTCCTCCTTCAGTTCACGATAGGCAGCCGAGAGAATATCCTCTCCCTGCTCCACATGCCCGCCAATTCCATTGTACAGGTTTGCCCATAATCGTTTTGTGGCCGCCCCCTTGATCATCAAGACTTCCCGTCCGCGGGTGATAAAGATCAGTACGCGCGGGATAAGACAATACCTGTCATGGAAAACACCCTGGTCAGCGGCTGGCATTGACGCCATCCCTTCTTTCCCTTTAGGGAAGCACAAGGGCAGGTCTGCGACCTGCCCCTGGTTTTAGATTTCATATACGTATGTATCAATCAGCAAGGCCGGTAATATCTTCATCGATTGAAATTTCGCCGGCGAAATAGTCGTTTTCTACGGGTTCCACAACTCTGGCATGCACGGTATCAGCAACAATTTTGGCTGTACCTTTCAATCCGAGAAGAGCAAACAGTCTGGTGAACTGCGCTTCCCATGCCTCGCCAATTTCTTTCTGGAAACTGGCCGGCAAGTTCCAGGCTTGCTGTTTGAAAACACCGATGGCGTTCCAGCGTGTCTTGTAGTAAAACTGTTCGTCGGTCATATCCGGCTTACGCTTTGAAGCCAAATTTGCATCCAACCAATGATAGATGTCCGCTTTGAGGTCTGCCGGGATATGGTCATACCATTTGTTCATAAAACTGGTGGCCAGGTGGATCTCAAGACCCTCGTATTGAACAAAGTGACCAAAGGCATCTTCGGGCAAAGTAGAAGCGCCATGCTGAACTACGCCGCCCAGACCATATTCGCGGGCAACTGTGCCCAGCTCTTTCAGGCAGTTGAAATCAACAGCCATTTTGGCGATGGACCCATCAGGGCGGACTACGCCGCCATGGGTTGTACCCGTCTGAATGCTGACCTTACTCAGGCCAACGGCTTTGGGATACAGTTTGGCCAGTTCGGTTCTGAATCCTTCCAGGTAACCACGCAGTTCAGGAACAGTCGAGTTGTGCCCGCCAACTTCGCCAATCTCTCCGCCCACCGAGATGGTCACACCATCGGGTTGTAAATCACGCAGAAATTTGGTGAACATGGAAGACAGGGCGACATTTACTGCCTGCTGCTCGGGTATGGTCTGCTTTTCCAGGTCAACCAGAGTGGAGGCATCCACATCGATGTTGAACCAACCGGCAGCGATGGCCACCTTCATCAGGTTAGTAAGTGATTCAATTTCTCTGGCCGGATTGGTGGCATAAGCTCTGGGTATGACCTGAAAGTGGTCACCCTGGAGAAAAACCGGTCCACGAAACTCTTCCGCGATGGCAGCCGCCAGAACGGAGGTGGTGTATTCAAATGGACGCTGTCCGCAATAGACCATCTCACTGCGCGCAAATTCGAACACAATGGCACCGGCGTCCATCTTTTTCGCGGCACGGAAAACTGCCGCGGCGCACTCAAAGGACTGTACGCGCAGGTTGATGGCTGGGACGGTAAACGTCGGCTTGACAGCACCGTTCCCGCGTGCCATGTACAACTCATGTATGGACGCGGGAACGATACCCATTTGTTGGGCAACACAACGGGTGATGTATTGCGCGGCGGCGGCGCGGGAACCTTTTTCAAGAGCGGATATTTCAGCCAGTTTGCGGGCATGCTTCTTGACAACATCCGGTTTCAGCAGCCTTACTTTATCGCCGTTGATTTCGATACTGTTTTCCAGCAGAGTGACAAATTCTTTTGCCAGTGCTTCAATCAATGCGTTATTACCTCCGGAACAATTCAATACGTCTTGAATTAGCTCAGGAACATCGGTACGCCCATAAAGTCTTTTACTCTCGGGCGGTACGTCTCAATATCATAGAACGCAGGAACATCCACTGTTTTCTTTCCTGCCATGATCATGTCGATCGGCACAGTTGTGTATTTACCGCCATGCAGGGCGGTCATCTTGCCGGTTTCATTGCGTTTGATCAACTGGACAGCCAGATTACCAAAGGACATGGCCACCATGCGATCCAGTGAATCGGGAGCGCCAGAGCGCATCATGTAGGCAAGCTGTTGGTACATAATATCCTGACCGGTGCGGGCTTTGATCTCTGCGGAGACGATTTCGCCGATACCACCCAGTTTGCGGTGACCGTAGGCGTCTGCTTCACCTTTTTCAATAATATCGCCGCCTTCCATGATGGCGCCTTCTGAAATGGTGATCATGGCATAGTTGGAAGGATTGTTGCGTTTGTCTTCAAGCAGGTAGTCGCACAGTTTTGAGATGTCAAATTTAACTTCCGGGATCAGGGCGCGGTCAACATACGCCAGGTAGGCGGCGATCAAACTGGTTTCGCCGGAATTGCGGCCAAACAGCTCGACCACACCGATGCGCTCGTGTGAACCGACCGAAGTACGCATGTTGGTGATCATATCCACACTGCGAGTCACCGCGGTAGAGAAACCGATGCAGTAATCCGTGCCGAAGACATCATTGTCCATGGTCTTTGGAATGGCCACGCAGGGGTAGCCTTCCTTGTGCAGACGGGCGGCGTAGCTGAGGGTGTCATCACCGCCAATGGTCACCAGCGTATCAATCGTCAGATGATCCAGAACCTTGATCACATGATCGGTGTAATCCATCATTCCAGAATCGTCCACTTTTTTTCCCAGTGTGGAAGTCTTTAAGAAATCAGGGATTTTGTTGGCTGTCACTTTCTGCGGATTTGTGCGGGAGGTATGCAGGAATGTACCACCCGTGCGGTCGATCGTGCGAACGTCATCTCGATGCAATTCGCGAACATAATAATCATGGGTTGAGGGTTCATTCAGGTTGTAATTCAACAAACCGCCCCACCCGCGCCGGATACCCAGAACGCGATAACCCATTTCCAACGCGCCGATCACCACTGCCTTCATACAGGGGTTCAGGCCAGGTACATCTCCACCGCCTGTCAAAATTCCGATGGTCTTCGACATTACTACCTCCTCAAGGATGAATTAAGAGTTCATTTGACCTGGGGTATTTCAGGAATGGCACCACCAGGTTCGATTGCAGGAATTTGGAATGAAACCGTACAACCCTTTCCAGGTTGTGTATCAATTTCAATCTCGCCGCCAGCCAGTTGAATGCGTTGTTGCAATATGTGCAGCCCCCGTCCGGTAGATTGTTCAAGTTGAGACGTGTCGAAGCCTTTTCCATTGTCGCGGACGATGACTCGCACGAGGGTGTCTTCGTAGATAACCTGTACATAAATTTGCAGTTTTACCGGATAATCTTTGTTGTGTTCAACTGAATTGGCTAATAATTCCTGAACCGCCCTGAAAAGGAGTACATCCAGGTAACTTACCAGGCGGCGTTCAGCCCCTTTGTACTCAAATTTGTATTCAATACCGCTTTGCTCGGCAAATCCTTCAAAGAACCGTTTTAGTGTGGGCAGCAAACCGAGATCGTCCAGTGTCATGGGACGCAATTCATAAATATACGTGCGAATTTTTTTGAATGTCATCGCGGCCGCGGCTTTGAGGTTTTCTAGTTCTATTTTCGCCTTGGCCGGATCAACATCGATCAGATGGTTGGCAATATCTGCCTGAATGATGAAATTGGAAAGCACCTGCGCCGGACCGTCGTGCATCTCATGGGCGATTTTTACTCGGTCATTTTCAATGGCATCCATCATCAGGGAAAGCGTTTCCGCGCCCGTTGTAGACTGTTGTTGTTTTACATCTTTTGTGATGGCTTTTTCATTGAAAACAAACAACTGGATTTTTTCCAGGTAGCTTATATAGCGCTGCAAGTGTGCCTGATCCGATTGAAGTTTATCCATCTGTCCGCGCATGACCAGCAGACGCTGCTGAGCGTCCAGCGCTTCGGTGAAGATCAGTCGTATCTCTTCGCGCGGGAGTGTTTCAATGCTGGTCTGGACCTGCTGCATTTTCCCGGTAACAGACGCGTTACGTTGCGTCAGGCGGGTCAATTCTGTCTGGCTTTGTTCCAGCATCATACGAATCTCCGCCATTGTGCGGCGGGATTGTTCCAATTCGTTTGTGACTTCCTGTTGGAATTCAAGCCAGGGATCGACGCCCTCGGCCTTCTTAATCGCCATCTCGAATCTCCTGCTTCATTATTGCACGTAATCAGTTTTTTTGAGGATATTCAAGGCACAGTCGGATAGTATAGCATAACCTTTTCCGAAATTTGATTATTTTTGTTCTTATTTTATTGGAGAAATTTCCCTTTTCACATAAAACCACATTGCGAGCAACAACCCAAGCACCACAACTATGCGCAACCAATTATCTGGTTGAATGAAAGTAAAGATAACCAAGACAATCACACTGGATAACCCCAGAATTAGGGGATGGATCCATTTTCTGCGGGTAATAACCAGCCAGGCGGAGGAAAATCCAATCAGCAATACGGCCACCCATAAGCCGATTTCCAGTGGTTCATTGGGTGAGAGTACCTCGCTTCCTTCGGCGCGTTCACGAATCCCGCGAATCATGCAATTTTCCATGACAAAGCCGCCGGCATTCACAAAGAATAACGCGGCTTCAGGGAGTTGTTCTTCCTCAGATCGGATTTTCATGCGCAGGATCAACCGGGTTGAGTTCTTATCGATTGGTATTAAGTACCAACCCCAGGTCCAATGTAATCCAAAGAAATCTTCGGTGGCAGCCAGAATATACTCGCCGGTCTTGATTTCTTTCCACGGAAGCATGTCAGTAATGATCTCATCGCCCGCCCTGGGATTTTGAAACTCGGGAATTATTTGGGAAGCATTCCTGTACGATCCATCTCCGGAAATGAGATTCTCGATGAATGTATATGAATAAAATCCTCCCCTGGATTGTCCTATCTGCGCGATCCAAGGCCAGACCTTTTCCGCCGGTGCCTTTATGGTTTCCGCGTGTGTCCATTGCACGATGGGATTGGTAATCATCTCGTCCCCCGGATAGGAATCCTTTACTTCGGCGTCTGTCGCGCCGTACGTGGCTATCCATCCCGGTAATACCGTTATCGCAGAGGCCAGAATAACAGTCGCCAGGGAGAATCCAAGCAGGAATTTGAACCATTTTCTTTCAGTGATTTTTTTCATTGTGTTCTCCAGGGAAAGTCAACGCGATTCCAGCCGGAATGAATTTTGAAAACTCCCTGAATTCAGGGAGTCCAATTTCAAATCAAGGTGTAAAAACGGCATGGTGGGGGAATTTCGACAATTATACAATATATGCCTCTCTCACCTCCACCTGTAAACCGCCATATTCTCTCCACCAGATTTTGGGGAGTAAACACCATTGGTTATATATACCGGCTTTTGATCCGCTGTGAGAGACGGATACCAACCGGGGAATGTCACAAAATAATCGATATTGTGGTCATTCATATAGGCTGCCAGCGCTTTTTCATCACGGACAATGGGAATCACGTCCGGATTGACCAATCCGGCAAGGTCGGTGATCTCACGCTGTGAGAAATATCCCAACGCGCCAATATCATGGGCTGCCACCCGGGTATCGGTGGGAGTGTTCTCATCTATCCAGAGGGCTGTTTGCACCATTTCTGTATGAATGATGGCCACATCCGTTTTGTAGGTCAGGCATCCCAAAAACAGGAAGACCCCGGTTACCGTGGCCAGACAGGTTTTCCAGAACAATCCGGTGAGAGTCGTGAATTTGTTCTCCGGCCAGTGATTCACCCACGCAATCATCCCCCAAAGACCAACAAGAAAAAAAGCCGCCATGGCCGGCATCATGTACCGTCCATGTTGATAATTCACCGGCAATCGTAATGCGTAGAGGAAAAGGATTCCGGAGAACCACAGGAAAATGGCAAAGGGTTCCACCATTTTTTCGCGCCAGATTCGTGTAATGGCAGCCGCCAGGCCGGGAAGCAGGATCACACCACCACCCGCCAGGAATGGCAGGAATAAACTCCACAGGCGTTCGATGAATGGCAGCCCGGCGCTAGCCTGATATTCCGCCTGTTTCGCTGAAAATGTGGACGGCCATACACTGCCGGCCAGCTTAAGATTGAAAAATAGATAGGGTATGAAGAATAAAAGGACCACAATCACGACATGGATCAAATTTTTGGTTTTCTGTTTCATCGTGCCCTGCTCAAAAAGCAGTATGAAAAAAGCCGGCCCAAGAAGCGTGATCCCATCCGGGCGAACCCAGGTGCACAACCCTATCAATGCGCCAGCCCAACCGTAATGCCGATTTTGCGGCCGGAGGGTGAAAAATACCGCCATGATCAGGCAAATGTACAAAGCCGTTTCCATGCCTGATACAGCCGCCCAGACCAGATGCCACTCAAGCACAAAGAATAATCCCACCCATGGAATATTGTTTCCATAGTCGGGATACCACGCGCGAACAATTCCTTCAACCAGACAACCTGTGATCCACAGGGCTATTCCAGCCAGGAGGCCAGACCACACCAGGGGATTCAATTGAAACAAATACCCTCCTGCCAGCAGGAACGACCACAGTGGCGATGTCGATCCACCCGAGGGCTGACCCGGGTTAAAAGACCATTCACCTCGTTGTGCCAGATTGCGCGCGTATACCTGGTGAATCCAGGCATCATCCAGCGGAAAACCGCTGAATCCCTGAAAAACGGCAAAGGCGAGATAACCACCAACGGTGATTATTTCAGCCGCCATGAGGATCAACACCTGATTTCTTCTAAGACCAAACCACAATGTCATTCGCCTATCTCTCCATGTATTTGAAGTTGAAAGAGACGAAGGTCCTCCACCTGTTCTACCAGTGAAAATCGCGGATCACTTGCCGGTTTATTGTGCAAATCCACCAGTCCTTTGACCAGATTCTTATCCATCAGGACATAGCGGACATCAAATTTTTCAGCAACATCCAATGTTGTCTGCGGTCCGCCATTCGGGATCACAATTGACTGGTTGCCGCTGACCAGTGTGAATCCAGCCGGATTGTTGACCATGATGACTTCTTGCGGGGATATATCATTGGCCAGCAATAGATCTTTGGCGAGGTAAGCTCTCCGCTGACTTTCTTCCCAGGCCATGCGCGAGGGATCATTACCAACCACCACCATCTGGAATATGAATAAAGTGATCAAACCGCAGATGAGAACAAGACCGGCGGAAAACATTCTGGCAGCCCGTTCTGGTTTCCACATGCGTTTTCGCGCAACCCATTGGACTGATTCCAGGAAACCCGCGGCGGATAATCCCCAAAAGAAAGGCTGCAGCGCGGCAGACGAATGAAGAAAACCTCCCTGCCGGCCGGAATACGGAAAAACAAAGGACATCACAACTAGAATGGTCAGTTCCATCGCCATTACCATCTTAACCAGATGGTCTTTGCGATGATTCCACAATGCTGTTATTAAAAGAGGGAGCAATACGATCTCCGTCTGAACAGCCGCCATCGCAGTCAGGTTGTGGGCCAGGGCGGAAAACCGATCCGCGAGGATAACTGCCAGACCAGTTGATGCCCAGCGTGAAAAAGTCAGCGTTTCAGGTGGATAGGAGAACAATTCATTGTACGTCGTCATCCATAACGACCGGGATACATTCGGCACAAAAAGACTTCCATAGATCGTGATGTTACGGAAGAACCAGAATCCGGTCAGGATGGAGAAACCAAGAAGAATAAAAACCAAAGATAACCAGTTTTTGCCAGAATTAAGTGATTTTCGGTAGTACCAGATCCACATTGCCAGCACAAGGAAAAGCCAGAGCAATCCGTCAGCTCGATTCAGGTAGATCCACCCCGCGCCAACACCAGCCAGCAGCCAGAACGCACCCGCATGTTTCACCGCCCCCTGAATAAGCCTGTCAAGGGAATAAAGTACACCCCAGGCGCCAATCATAACCAGAAAGAAACTGTCTACCGTACCTGTATATGGCGCGTAATATCCGCTGAATACTGCAAATACAGCAGCCAGCCAGGAGATGAACCGTCGTCCACTCAGACGGAATCCCATCCAGCCGGCAATTGGCGCGGTCAGCGCGGCGAAAAAAATGAAAATCAACCGGCCGCTGAAGAAATCCTCCCTCCCTGTAATCAACATCCCGATGGATGCCACCAGCGACGGCGCGGGCATCCAGTACGTGTGCGAAGGGTGCGGCAGGCCGGTTGGATCATCAAGGTAATTCCAGATGATGGGCTGTGTCAATCCTTTCCCGGCCGCGATCTGCCCGGCAGTCAGTGTGTAGTACTCCGCGTCCATATATCCAGGGGCTTTAATCCATATCGAAAAAATCAGGAAAGCGATCAGCGCGGCACAATACTGTAGTAAGGCGTCTTTTCGGGTCATGACGTTTTTATTTTCGGAGGAAACTCCAGAATGAGCAAATCACCAAATACATGCTCAACCGGTTGACCCAACATATCTCTCAATTCCCGGATCACCGGGTGCCCGCCCATGGATGCGTATTCTTCAATGGTCACCTGGAAAACCACAAAAAAAACGCGGTCAGAACCGATGATGGCTTTCACCGAATCCATTTCAGCGGTTATACCCAACGCTGATTGAGTTTCCGCGGCCAGCGTATCGTTCTGTGAACCCGGTTTATCTGCCAGAAAGCGGGAAGGAAGATGGGGGGAATAGACCTTGAAGGGAAAAAAGCTTAACTTGTTATCGTGCAAGACCACATCACCATCTTTGACCGTTTCTTCCAGGAATTGAGTGGCAGATTGGAATGGTGATCGGGGAAAGCGGTCATATGAAATCTGGGAGGGAAGAGTCAATACTGCCGATGCCAGTACGAGTGATCCTATCAATATCTGCACCGGCGGTCGTGCGCGGGCAGCCAGGATGCCAATGACGGCCGCCGCCCCGATATAAGCGCTCAAGAATCCGCGCGGAACGAACATCGGGCGCATTACATACGAAAGAATAAACAGACTGACCGGTGGAATTATGGTCAGGAGAAGAAAGAAAACCAAAGACTGGCTGTTCCCACGATTTCGCCAGAATTCCATCACACACAGTGCCGTGATGGTTAACCCGCAAAACAAAACCACACCCATAACCAGCGGGGGCGATGGAATATCCCCGAAGAGCATGATCATGGATTGCAGAATTTCAACTATTCCAGGGCGCGGTGTCCAGAAAGCACGCTGAACTTTGGCAATCTGACCGGGAACCATCACCAGCCAGGGAAGGTATAAAAAAACCGCCGCCAACCCGGTATACATTAACCGCCTTATTCCAGACCAGTTCTTTTTGAACAGGAAATAAACATAAGGTGCCAGCAGGCCAAAACCGGCTAAGGCGTGGCTGTACAGTGCCCCCGTGCCGCACAATATCAGGGCAAACCAGATGACCACTCCGGGTTTTGCTCTGTGGCTCAATTCCAGCGAAGCCAGATTCCAACCCAGGATGAATAAAGTGGCCAGAGCGTACATACGCACATCCTGCGCGTGATAGAACTGCAGTGGCGACACCGTTACAATGGCACCTGTCCAGATGGCGGCTGTTCGTCCGGCCAACCGGTTTACCAACAGATACGCCAGGACTACGATCCCCAGGCTGAATAGTATCCCGGGCAGGCGCTGGAAAGCAATGGAAGAACCCAGAAATTGCCAGACGTGCAGCAGCAGGTAATACAACGGCGGCATAGTATCGGCCGCAGTTCCCTTCAGAATATCCAATACGGGCCGCGCTGCCAGTAGAATACTGAACGCGTCATCATACTGGATGCCGCGGGTGGTAACGCCAATCAGACGAATGGCCGCCGCCGCGGTGAGCAATCCGAAAAGTGGATGACAAATGGCGCGGCGCAGATTATTACCGTCCGGAAATTTGATCGAACCACAACCGGGTTGGATGGATGGCCCACCAGCGCACCCAGAAGAGCAGCAGAAGGCACAACCCGACCAGCGGGAAGAACATCACCGAACTCTGGATGGGTTGATACTCGTAGGAGATCGTGCCCAGAAAGAGCCACCATAGGCCGATCAACAGGGAAATCATCAAAAATACTATGAAATATTTGCCCATATGCCGGAACCGTTCATCAATAATGGAGAACAATAAAGTCAGCACGGGAAGCAAAATGATGAAGTTTCCGGGGTCTGTCTGAATGCCGATCCACTGTGAAACGGTCAATGTCAGGCAGCAGACCCACAGGAATCCACGGAATTCATAACGCCGGGAGAGGAACCACTCCACCAGCAGGACAAGGCTCAGGAAAATAGTCAAACCCATGCCGATGCGCTGACCGGTGGCAGGCATCCATTCAGCGAAGATGGCCGCGGGAGTGCCCGGTGGATTGTATTTCGGGTAAAGCACCACTTCCCGTAAATTCTGTAAAAGCCAGTCAGGTATTAACATGGTTGAGACCGCCGTCAAGACAGTCACGGTGCCGAACAACCAGCCCAGCAACCGCCAGCGTTGATTTGATATTCCCCAGAAAGTAATGTACAGCAGAAATACGAGCGCCAGTTGCGGCTTGATCGTCATGAAAGCAAATAGAACTCCGCCCAATTCTTCCGCCCTGCCGCGGATGCAGGCAAGTCCGGCCACAGCAAAAAAAACGACCAGGATTACGGCATTACCGTTGATCAACGGACGCATACCGTGGTACCAGAAAAGGGAAAATAAAATAAAACCGGTGGTCATCCCCAACCCGGGGCGCCAATCTGCCAGCCGCATGCAAAAAATAGCCAGACCAATAAGTCCGAGCTCCAGGGCCGTCATCCACACTGAGCGGGCGATAACAAAGTCCGGGATTAACGCGAACGGCAGGAACAGGGAAATGCTGTACAACGGGTAGGCCACGCGCAGTTGATGTTCTCCGGCCTGCGCGAGCCGTCCATATACCATGGTTTGAATACGACCGGCGACCTCATCGCTATACGGGCTGATCCCGTCCACAAGCAAGGCCCGTGTGCCCACCCAGTGAACCAGAAAATCATTCCCCCCGGGATTACGCACGGCATAATAATGATTGGCGTAGGTCAGTGCCACCAGGAAAATCAGAATTCCCAGCGCGCCGATCAACCAATTTCGAATATCACGTCGATACCTCAATGTAGACTCCGATTATCTGTGAATGGACTCATTATAATTCATCGCCCGAACTGGCTGTTTTTCTTCCGGGGAAAAAACGTTCCCATCCATAATTCCATGAAAAGAAATGCTGTCATGGATTACCCCGGTCAAATATTACCGACTGGGAGTCCCGATAGCGTTCCACCCAGCCGGCAGCGAGCAGCGCCGACGCCAGCGGCCGGGTTGGTTCAATCATCACCTGGGTGACCTGCCACTTTTGGAGCAGGTCTTCCCAACCTTCTCCGGCCTGGATGATGGTCAACCACTCACCCAGGATTTCATCGCCAAAAAGGTCAGTGCGACCGTCGACAAAAACCTTGATCTGTTCATCCTTCCAAACCAGATAGCCGCCCCAGTTGTACGAATTGAACAGCCGTCCATCAAGCAGGGCTTCATGCTCATTCAAAAATGCAATTGCCCGTTCAGGATTGAATTTCTGCTCAAACCCCGTCATTATTACCGGATGGGTTACAGCGGCGAGCTTGAAAAAACATCCCATGCCAAGCAGACCGGCAAAGACGAGATTAATCACCCTTCTATTTGTTGCGGTGATATCCTTGCCGCCATGTTTTTGATAATCCGCGTACCATTTCTTTATCGTGGAGGGAATGACTGCGGTGATGAATTCTCTGATAGGCATGTTATTCCATGCCTGAGCCAGCATGGGAAGTGACACAATAACAGCCACCGCGATGTTCCGGCGCGCGTATAATGCCAATAATATAAACAGGAGCGAGGGAATTACTCTCCTGAAAGAAATCGTCTTGTTTTTTCTGGCCAAACAAAAGAAAAAGAAGATCAGATAAAACGCGAATGGCCAGGTTTCCATTCCGTGAAAATCGGGGGAAGCCCATTCCTGAATGAGTTGGCGCAGCACATCCACTCCGACGGTCTGGAAAGGAATGAGCCACATCTGGATGCCGTTCGGGTTGACAGCCGCCGCGGCATAACCGGCAAGACTTGCCCCTGCGAGGACGCAAGCCTGCTTCAGTTTTTTCCACCTGTCTTTTTCTGACGGGGAAATCGCGTCCAAAAGCAATCCCACCGTGCAGGAAAGCAAAAATAAGATACCAAGCATGTATCCGCCGTGCAGGTTGGACCACAAAACGAACAAGGGAACTATAATCCAAATGCGTTTATCGTTTCTATCCAACCATCTATCCGCCAGCCAGGCCAATAAAGCCAGAAAGACCAGGGAGAAAAATTGCGGTCGTGGAGTCATCAATGGTGCGCTGCAAACCCCTGCTAGAATGACGAATCCGGCCCGGCTGAATGCGCTTCCCGGGAGCTGTATCCAGAGAAACGCGCCGAGTAAAACAGCCATAACCCCCATCCAAGCGGAAATTCCGATCCATCCGGTGCCCTGATACAGGCCAAACAATAGGATCTCGCTCAACCATGAATGGTTTACCCAAACCTGGCCTTCACGTGTGTAAGAGAAAATGTCAGTCAGCAAAGGTTGGCCGGTTTCAACCATCACCCGACCGCTCTGTAAATGCCACCAGAGGTCAGAATCCAATGGAGTGCGTGAAGCCATCAGGAATAAGAGCAAAAGCGAGATTACCAGGATCAGGGTTTCCAAACTGTTATTCCTGGATACATCAGCCACAGGCGGCTTATCTTCACTCATGGATTTTCCCCGGTGAGGCGCGGTGTCAATTCGTTTTGCATTTCGTCAGGCCGCACAGGACGGCTCAATTGATAGTACACATGGTAATCGCCGATGACTTTTTCCTTCCAGATGATACCCAGCCGGTTAAACCCTGACTGTAAAGCAAGATCCAAATCCCGGTTCAGGGTGGTGATATACGCTACTTTCGAGGACTCCGCCACCTGACGTGTATATTCTGGAATACGGTCATCTCGCGGTGTGTATCGCAGGTCGTTATGGTATGGAAGCCTTGGGGAAAACAGAAGTTCTTCACGGCTATTGAATGCCAGTGGATAGGCTACCCAGTAATTGGTGTACCCGCGGGTTTCGCCTTCAGATCGCAGAAAATCCATTAATGCCTGATCATATCGATGATCGATCCAGCTCACCGGATCAAACTGGGTGGTAATCCCTGGAGGATTTTTCATCGCCGATTGAGCCGTTCCAACCCCATGATATACCACAAGGAGAAGAATTGCCGCCCAACGTGCCTCCCGGCGAAATGGCGCGTTGACGATAATCCAGCCGGCAATCAGTGAAAGTGGTACCGCCAGAGGTAAAAAATACCGTCCGGATGGATCCAATCCGAAGGAGGTGAAAATAAAACCCGCAATCAAAACTCCCATTGAACTTATAAGCAGGTACCAGTTCTGACGGTCAGTCGAATTAGTTTTTTTCAACATGCCCGGTAGCCGCCATAGAATCATCCCCCATACAATCAAAATAATGGGCAGCAGCGGCAGCCCAAGCCAGCGAATCTCCCATGGTGGACGCATTCCAAAGACCGCCGGCAATCCAAAAAGCAGGAAGTAAACCAGATGCAGGCCGGACCGCACAAACCAGTTCCCCTGTTCAATCGATACGGCTGAACCTAAAAGTTCCTGTACCGGTTTCAATAAACCGGTTTGGATAACGCTCTGGAACCAGGGATATGCCCCCATGAAAAATGCGAAGGCGTAGAGCGTTAGTCCCACCGGAAACAACCACGCTGATGTTTTTCGTCTTTGCCAGACACAGTAAAGGCTAAACAACGTCGATGGTACGGTAGCCACCAGGGTTAAACCCAGTACCCAGAATCCGAGACCGCTGATCAGGCCAAGCAATGCCAGCAACAACCAATCCATCCGCCGGGCAATCTTCGCTTCAGTATCGCCAGAATGCAAGTGAACGGCACAAAGAAATGCGCCATTGGACAAAACCAGCGCCTCACCATATCCCCCCAGGCTTACTGTGGTGTAAAGAGTCACATTAACCGCAGGAAAAGCTATCAACAGGGCTGCCGCCAACGCCGCTTCCCTCGAACGGGTAATTTTCATACCAAGCCAGCCTGTCGTTATAATAGTACAGGTAAAAAGAAATATCTGCAGAATCCGGATTAACAGGAACGAATCTCCAAACAGGTGGAACAGGCCGGCCGTAAGATACGCGTCAAGACTGCCCATGTATACCTGGCCGTAAAAAAACGCGGGGCTTTCTCCCTGTAAAATGTGCCGGGCCATTAATCCGGTAATGGCTTCATCTGAATTAAAAGGAAAAGCGTCATTGGCCAACCATAAAACTTTCCATAGTACTCCGGCAAGCACAATGAACATCAACCATCCCGTAATCGGGATAATTCCGGTGATCGATTTTTCTCCCTCAAGCCGGTTCAACAATTTCATCAAGTTATTGTAGCGCAAAATGAAATCATTCCCCTGGGCTAAGACCGCGATTGTTCTGATTTTCTTTCTGATATTCTGGATGTACTTTTCCGGGATCTCCTCTGTTCCCTTTCATCCGGATGAGAGCACACAGATCTATATGAGCGCCGATTCGGGGCAACCACCCTCAACACTGGAATACACCCCGGCATCCGCCACGGATGGCCGGATGCGCTACCGCCTTCTCGATGCGCCGCTTACCCATACCCTGATCGGATGGGGGTTAATGATTCAGGAAAAACAACCATTGCAGACAGATTGGAACTGGTCACAGACCTGGGAGGAGAACAAAGCCGCCGGCGCCTTACCGGCCAATGAGACACTTCTGGCGGCGCGCTGGTCAGTTGCCTGGCTGTTTCCTCTGACCTGTCTGTTTCTTTTTCTGGCAGCCCGCAAGATCGATGGCCCAGGCACAGCCTTTCTTGCCACCCTGTTGACAGCCGTTAATGTGCTTGTTTTAATCCATACACGGCGAGCCATGGCGGAAAGTGCCATGGTATGCGCGCTATGTGCTGCACTCTGGTGGATGACTCAAAATAGCTGGAAGTTGTGGCTGTCCGCCATTCCTCTTGGACTGGCAATCAACGCGAAACAGACCACCCTGCCGCTCACACTCCTTGGATTTCTGCAGATAGTGTTTCATCGAGAAACCGCTGGATGGTTCTCCCGGGTCAAAAGGATCCTGGGCTTCCTGGGTATTCTGGTGACAATCACATGGATACTAAATCCAGTTTTCTGGAACTCCCCTATCGAGGCTGTGAAAACAGGATTAGCCCTCCGGGAGGACCTCTCAGCACGCATGCGCGAAGATTACCATAGCACAACCAACCCGGTCGAACAGACAGCCCACCTGATCTCTCAGACCTTCTTTCAACAGCCGGCAACCGCCGATGTCGCCAACTACCTGTCGGCCACGAAGACCCAGACAGAGGAATACCTCGCGCAACCTTACCATGTGTTTCTGCGTGGTTTTTCCTGTGGAACCATCCTCATTATTCTGACGCTGGTCGGGTTAACAATACTTGCCAGAAGAACCCTTAAGAACAAGGGACCGGTACAATACCCGGTTGCCATCTACTTGATCTTCACACTGGTATGTGTGGTGACCATCATATTATTTACACCAGTTCCCTTCCAGCGGTACTACACATTATTGGTGCCATTATTTTCCATCGCGCAGGCGACAGCCCTAACAGAACTTGGCACCATTTTGGTGAAAAGGTGCAAAAAAGGGCTGTCAAAGTTATAGACAGCCCCAAAAAATTACAGAATTTTACGAAAGACCCGGTGGTTCTTATACGGCCGGCCGCCGACATTGATCAGGTCCTTGCGCATCTGCACTGCCGTCTCGGCAACCTGTGTCAGTTCACCATGTTCAAAATCAAAATCTTTCGATTCAATCGTGTTCTGCATTTCTGAATACAGCAGGGCCGCGCCGCCGCGCCCATGGTATTCTGGCAAAACACCCGCGCCGTTCAACGAGACAACTTTGGTTTTCTTCATTTCCAGCATCATGTCGATGATGCCCCAGATGGTGATCTTTCCGCCGTGCCGCTGAAGTGCCGCGGAAATATCCGGAAAGGCCAGCAGGAAGCCTACAATCTTGCCATTATAGGTGATGATCTTGACCAATTTTGGATCAATGACGGATAGCAGATTATCCAGCAATAATTTGATCTCGCCGTCCGTCAGCGGATAATATTCCCAGTTATTCACGAATGTATCATTATAGGCATGACCGATCTCGTCAGCCATCTTGATGATCTGGCGCTTATTCTTGAACTCCACAATCTTAAAGGAACCGCGTTCCCTCACCCGTCGGGCGATTTCCTGCGCTTTTTCCGGTAATTTAAAATTTTCCCGGGAAAGATAACAGGAGACAAAATCGACCTCTTTTTCGAAACCGATGTTCTCCAACAGTGTCGCGTAATACGCATAGTTGTAATTCATCATGATCATCATCTGGCGTTCTTCAAAGCCTTCCACCAGAATCCCGTAGCCGTCAAACGCCGAGAAGCCTTTCGGGCCGACCAGGGTATTTAACCCACGGGCTTTTACCCACTCAAATACACGGGCGAACAGGGCGTTGGCGGCTTCCTGATCATCCTCAATGTCAAACAGGTAAAACTGGGCTTTCTTGACTTTGTGGTACTCATTAAACGATCGATTCTCCATGGCGGCAATTCGTCCCACCATGCGGCCATCACGGTAAACGGCAAAAAAATCAGCGTCATTCAATTCATAAAACGGATGCTTCTTTTTATTCAACATCAACCGGATGTCGTTTATAAAGGGAGGCACCCATTGAGGACAATCCTTGTAAAGGCGGAAGGGCAGCATGACGAAATCGTCCACCTGCTTTTTGTTCGATAGATCGATCTGTTCGACTGTGACCATAAATCCCTCGCTTTTTTATAAGATTTAACACTCGTCCATTCGGGTAGATACGTGAAAGTATACTCCCTTTGGATTTAAAGATTAAGAGAAGATTAAACTTTTTGGGGAAAATTGGGTTGAATCAGGAATTCAATATCAACTCGACAGGAGTGCCAACACCTGCAGTAAGTGTCTTAGCCGCATTCCCGTTAACCACGCTGATGCTCAACCTGCCCGCGCTGTTCAACAGTGCGATCAATTCATCCCGGGCTCCGTCTGAAAATGTGTTCACCCAGCGGGTAATTACTCTGCCGGCAACAATGATCTTTACCCTTTTCGGGTTACAACCAAACAGCAACTCACCATTCAGGTTGGTTTCCAGACTGCCAAAATGGTCTACGGACCACACTTCACCCAGCCAACCCTGACCGGTCGGCTCGGGTTCTGAAATGGATAATTCCACGGGGTTGGCAACTTCTTCTCCAAATTCCCTGGGTGATGCGCCGGTGGCAAGGTAAGCCGCCGCCGGAGCGAACAGGTCGCGCCCATGAAATACCGGGCTGACAGGTTCCAGTCTGTAATGGGGATTATCCAATCGATAGGCGATTACCGGCCGTTCATTCGCGCGGGCTTTTTTAATCACAAACGTGAACAATCCATTATCGGGGCCAACAAACAGGTAATGGTCAGCCTGAAGGACGATGGCATGCCGGTCTGATCCTACCCCCGGGTCAATGACCGCCAGATGGATGGTTCCCGTGGGGAAATATTCGTACGACCGTTCCAATACCAGAGCGCCCTGCCAGATATCCTGTGGTGGGATCAAATGGGTAAGATCAATGACAGTCGCACTAGGAGCGATATCCGCGATGATCCCTTTCATGATGCCCACATAGGGATCAGACAATCCAAAATCGGTTAGAAGTGTAATAACCGGTGGTTGTTTCATGGCTACAGGTGGGATTTGATCTTGATCATAATTTCCCTGTCAAAAATCAGCGAAAGCAAATCCGACTTTTCAATTCCACCTTCCAGTTCCTCAAGAGCCGGATACGCGGAAATGCAATTAATCTTAATCTTGTTCTTGAAAATTTTACACTCAATATCACGGATTTTTCCACAATGGGTTCTATCCAGACCATCCGCCAATCGCAAGAATGACGCCAGAATCTGAACCCGCTTACGATCCGCTGGCGTAAGCGCCGCGAAATGGTCGTGCGACATAATTGGCAGTGCCTTGCGGTGATACCGGGCGATGGAACCGATGATCAGCCGGTCCCGATGGGCAAACGGTAACAATGGTGTCTCGAGAATAATTCGTAAAGCTGTCTTGTGGTGATTACGCCAGCCTTCCACCCAGCCAATATCATGCAAAATAGCCGCGCATTGTAGCAGAAAGCGGTCGTCTTTACTTGATTGGTGCAGGTCTTTCAGACTGTCAAACAGGCGCAGTGTTAATCGAGCTACGTGAGTGACATGGTCATATTCCGACTCGCAGGTTTTGGCCAGGTCTATGACGGCTGACATGACAGCCGCGTCGGAAGAGACATCTCCCTCTGGCAATGTCATGGATTCTCAGCCGGTTTCGATTTGCGGCGGGCTGCCGGTTTCTTTTCTTCCGGGTCGGGTTGGATCACCTCGCGGGTAACCTCAACGTTTTCATCATGCGATGATGCAGTGGGTCGGGGTTTTCGTTTGCGGGCTGCCGGCTTGGGTTCATCGGTTTCAACCACTTCTGGTACGGCGGGTTGTTGCACCGCCAAATCATCCAGGCTGACACCCCGGCGGGTCATATCGGCATAAGCGGCGGGCAAACCGGCACTGATTTGCGCCGCGGCAGCCCTCTCACTATCATATTCAATCCGGAAAAAGTCGACCTCAACTTTATGTTTCTTGATGGACAAGATGGCATAAGAGGCACGTGGATCACCATCGAAAGGTCTTCCCACACTTCCGGGATTAACGAAAATGGCTCCTCCGGCAAATCGCATGAATGGTTCATGCGAATGCCCGCATAAGATGATATCCACACGCGCTTTCCTCGCAAGATCACGCAACCTCTCCTGGGGAGTTTCATCGTTTAGTGCTTCATCAATCGATTCGGGACTACCGTGGGTGAACAGCACCTTCCAATCTTTTATGAGTGCCTTGTTGGTTTCTGGTAATTTTTCCAGATATTTAATACTCTTTTTGGAAAGATGCTCGTAGGCCCATTGAAAAGAGAACCACTTTTCTGGAACTTTCTTTTCTTTCCACTCGTCACTCTTTTGTGGGACTTTCAGAACCTTCTGGTCATAATTTCCAATAATACTGACGGCTTTCAATTTTTTTAACAATAAAACAACGTCATCCGGGAAAGCGCCAAAACCTGTGAAGTCTCCCAGATTCCAGATTGTCTTCACTTTTAATTCTCCGGCGTGGGCTAATACTGCCTCCAACGCAGGGAGATTTCCGTGTATATCAGAAAGTAGTGCAACCTTCATTGATTTCCTCCATTCCTGACCTGTTCAAGCAGAGTCAACGGCATTATTTCTTTTTGATTGAAGAATGGAACCTGAAGGGTCTGGAACAAACTCTCCCAAAGTTTTTCCTCTTTCCATTCATCCCATTTAATCATGAATGATCGATATGTATCATTCCGGCTTTGCTGTTTCAAATCAAGAAAGTATTGAATACCGACAGCAAATCGTAGGGTATTACGGTCATGCCCGAAATAAGCGATGGCTTTTTCCCGTTCGCTCTCCAAAAATTTCGGCAAGGTTAGAATCCAAACATCGCAATCGTGGATCGTTCCAAGCATATCCTGGGCAAGTCGCATTTGTGCCAGGGGGTTTTTCAGTTCACTAGAATACAACGGTGCAAAACATTCCATAACATAACGCAGATTCTTGCCCGCAATACGCATGGCATGCAATTCTGTGACATTGCGCTCGTCTCTGATTTTTTCTTCAAAAGCGAAGAATTCTTTATGCGCACCCTGTATCTTGTTGAAAGAACGCCTGTAAAGTTCAGGCGTATATAGATATACTGACTTATTGCGGGTTGATAAATCCTGCATTGCGGCCCGCATTTCTTCCGTAATACCGGTGGCTTCAAATTCATCCAGCCGGGTAATTAACCGCTCTTGCAACCGGGTACGTCTCTGCCGCAGGCGTAGCAACAATCGCCGTAATCCCACTCGTAATTGTGGATCAGCATTAGCCTTTATGATTTTACCGACTGCTTCCATCTGTACATCGGTATCGCGGGCGGCTCCCAACGCTCCGGTTAACCTGCGGATTTGTTGCTGCCAGACTTCTCCCCGTTTGGATGGCAGACAATCAGAGAAAATATCCAATATCGCCCGCATACGCCGGCTGGATACCCGTGTGCGGTGAACAGATTCAATATCCCTGGGTTTGCGTACCTGAGCGAGTTCGGCGCTCAATATATCCAATTGTTTAACAAGCAGGCCGGCGGCAAATATGCGGATGCTTTCTTCCGGTTTTTGTTTCACCAGACACTCCTCACTCAGCCACCGGCCAGATAGATCGGTTGCATAAAATCCGTGATGCTACTCCGGTAACCGTTCAAAAAGCTGTTTTATCTGGGTTTTTAAATCAGTGAAAACAGCCTGAACTGGACGGGTGGCGTCAACATTGACAAATCCAAATTCATCCGACATCTTGTCAAATTGTTCGATCAATTTTCCCTGGTAGGAGACAAAGCTGTCATAGATGTTATCGGCGCAACGGATATCCATCCCCGATTCCCAGTAGTCGAAACCGCGGCCATGAACCAACCGCGCCACCAGTGAATCCACATCGGAGCGCATATAAATGACCAGATCCGGTTTTAACGCGAAACTATAGATGGAACGAGCCCGATCCGGATCGGCACCTCGTACAATATCCCGCGCGATGATCGAAAAGAAATACCGGTCTGAAAGCACGATGAAACCGGCTTTAAGCGCCGGGATGATCTGATTTTCCAACCGGTCGGCAAAATCGGTGGCATAAAACAGGCTCATGGTCAGCGGGCTGAGTGTATGTCCATTCTTGGCTGATTCAAGGCCTGCCTGGGTCAACGGGGAGCGGTGTAAACCGGTATCACTTACCGCATAGCCTTCATCTTCAAGCCAGCGGCGCAGGTTCTGAATCTGGGTGGAACGGCCCACCCCGTCTGTTCCTTCCAAAACAATTAACTTCCCTTCCAACTCTTTTATGGGGTTGTAAGGGAATCCGGCTCCATAAAAATCGACTGAATGCATAGTATCCTCCCCTACGCGGTAACAGATGAACGGCGGCGGGAACGGGGTATTGGATTGGGCAATCCTTCCCAACCGCGTAATATCCGGGTGACCAGTTGGCGGACGAGTTTTTGTTCTTTCTGCACCGATTCGGTACCATCAATAACCGTCATGCCAAATTCATCAACCATCTTCTCATATTCATCAATAACTCTTTGTTGGAAAAGACGGAAGCTGGTGACTTTGTTATCTGAGAGTCCCAGATCCATGCCTGCTTCATAGTATTTGATCTTGGCACGGCTTGATAGGATGCGATCAACAGCCACATCGAGTGGTACCCGGAAATACAATGTAAGATCAGGCATGGGGGCGAAGGAATACATATTTCGCACCCAGGTGGGATCAACGCCGCGGGCAACATCCCGGGCAAATGCGGTGAAAGCGTACCGGTCAGCCAGAACAATTCCCCCCGCCTTCAAGAGTGGGAAGATATATCGTTCCCATCGATCGGCGAAATCTGTGGCTGTCATCAGGCTGAATGTGGTTGGCGTGAACATCTTTTTGTCCTTCGCCATACGGGACGTTGATTTCACCAGATCTGAACTGTTCCATTCGCTGAAATACACAGAATGGCCTTTTGACAGCAACCATTTATGCAACAGATCGATCTGCGTTGACTTACCGCTGCCGTCAATTCCTTCAACAACGATCAACTTTCCTTTGTAATTGCCAGTCGGTAACATTATTCTCCTGCCTCTAACGCAAAGAAGATTTACTATTCATTATAGTGCAATGAAAATTATTCGTTATCTTCTTCGTCGGATGGATCCATATCCATGAGTTCGCCGGTAGTGATAAACACTGTCCGTTCACATATATTTGTCACGCGGTCAGCCAGGCGTTCAAGGTTGTGGACCACCCAAAGTAACAGGTTTATTGATTCAATCAGACGTGGGTCAGCAATCATTTCACTGACCAGTAATCTGTACGTTTCATTATAGAGCGCGTCCACGGCATCGTCTTCAGCCGGGATTTTGCTGGCAGTTTTGGCGTCTTCATTGACAAATGCGCTTAAGGATCGATGAAGCATCCCGATACCCAATTCCGCCATCTGCTCAATTTCCCTGATCGGTATGGGCAATTCAACATCACCAAGCCGCATGGTCACCTTGGCGATCCCCTTGGCATAATCACCCATGCGCTCCAACTCGGCAATGATTTCAAGGATTGCCGCCAGTAAACGCAGATCATGCGCCATGGGTTGCTGGGTGGCGATGGTGATGAGGATGGCATTTTCAATGGCATATCGTTTTTCATTGATCGACATGTCATCATCAAAAACCTGACGGGCTGCTTTCACATCCCGAGTTTTTAGTGTATTGATCGAATTATAGGTGGCCTGCTCAACCATACTGCCGAGGATGAGAACCTCATCCAACAGTTGTTTGATCTGGCGGGTCAATATTTCACGCGTCATAGATTCACCTGGCTCTCTGTTACCCGAACTTTTATCCGTACCGCCCGGTGATGTAATCTTCTGTCCGCTTGTCCAGCGGATTTGTGAAGATGTGGCTGGTCTCACCGTATTCTACCATGACCCCTGCGCGGTCCGGGTCCATGGTGAAAAACGCCGTGTAATCAGAAGCGCGCGCGGCCTGTTGCATATTGTGTGTGACGATGATGATGGTATAGTCCCTGGACAGTTCGCGCATTAAATCTTCAATCTTCAATGTGGCGATCGGGTCCAAAGCGGAACATGGTTCGTCCATTAAGATAATATCCGGTTTGACGGCCAGCGCGCGGGCAATACACAATCGTTGCTGTTGACCACCGGAAAGTGACAGTCCAGATTTTTTTAAATGGTCTTTCACTTCATCCCACAGGGCTGCCTGGCGCAATGCCTGTTCAACCGGTTCACTCAGGTCACCTTTCATTCCATTGATCTTCAACCCCCAGGCAACATTTTCAAAAATGGTTTTGGGGAATGGATTTGGTTTCTGGAAAACCATGCCAATTCTCTGGCGCACCTGCACAGGGTCAACATCATCGGAATATATGTTATATCCATGAAAAGTGATCTCGCCGGTAACATGGCAGGAAGGAATAAAATCATTCATCCTGTTGAAAGAACGCAGTACAGTACTTTTCCCGCAGCCAGACGGACCGATTATGGCCGTGATCTTGTTGGGATTGATCCGCATATCCACATTCTTTACGGCGCGAAAATTGCCGTAAAAAATGCTTAAGTCGTCTGTGCTGATAATGGGTTGAATTTTTTCTGTTTGATGTTCGGTCATGAAATCCGCCTGGTAAAGCGGTTGCGCATTAGAATGGCAAACGCATTTAGAGATAGAAGTAGGACTAATAATACCAGAATGGCCGCCGCGGCGATATTCCGAAACTCATCCTGTGGACGGGTAGTCCAGTTATAGATTTGTATCGGCAGCGCTGTAAAACGCGAAAACATACTGCTTGGGTCTTTATTGATGAAAGAAGAGGCTCCAACCAGGATTAACGGTGCTGTTTCACCGATCGCGCGTGAAACGGCCAGAATGGTTCCGGTCAATATTCCGGGAAGAGCCGAAGGCAACACATGGTGCCAGATGGTCTGCCATTTTGTCGCGCCCAGGCCGTAACTGGCTTGGCGCAACGAGTTTGGTACCGCCCGAATGGCTTCCTGTGCGTTGATGATCAGGATAGGCAGGATTAATAAAGCCATGGTTAGGCCAGCCGAAAGGATTGTCCGGCCGCTGGTTTCACCGCCGCCCAAGAATCCGCCGCCCGTAAAGAAGCCCAACCCTCGCACGAAGATGGCCAGTCCAAGAATACCATAGATAATGGATGGCACCCCGGCAAGATTGTCAATGTTGGTCTGAATGATCCTGTTGATCCGGTTTGTTCCCGCGTACTCTTCCAGATAAATGGCGGCACCGACCCCGATGGGAAACGCGGTGAAGATTGTAATAACGATGATCCATAAAGACCCGAAGATGGCTGTACGCACCCCGGCCAGTTCAGGTGTGGCAGACATACTGCGAGTGATAAAATCCTCATTCAACCAGGAACGAAATTCTACCCGCGTACCCGGATGTTTCTCTGCGGCTTCGGCGATGATTCTTTCGCGTTGCAGCAGCGATTCGTCCAGATGGTAGCTTTCCACCACAGCTGGTTTAATGATTTCCGCTGTCACCAGTTCCAACAGTTCCTCATGGCTCCTTGCTGTGAAGGGCAACTGGCGGTCAATCGTTTTATAGCGGTTGTTGGTTAGATTTTCCTTCAACATTTTGATAAGCTCAGGTTTGCCCAATTGTTCCAGGGGTATTGAGGACAATTTCTCTGGTTCAACCGTATTTTTTACTACAACCAATCCAAAAGACTGATTGGCAATGCTGAGTACCAGAATGAGCAGAGCCACCAGAGCAAACACAGTAGAAATGAAGAATGTCATCCGCCATATCCGGCTGTCGCGATGGCGTTTCCGAAGGTTGGCGGTTAAATTTATTTGCGAAAATTCAGGTGAGTTCAATCGTACACCTCACGGTAACGGGCGGATAGCTTGCGGCTCAATATGTTCAATGCCAGTGTGACCAGGAATAGAACCAGCCCAATGGCGAAAATACTGTTGTAATCAGGTGTGTCATAACCCACGTCTCCACCGCTAATCCGGGCGATATAACCCGTCATGGTTTCAGCTGCTTTGAATGGATTAAAGGTGAAGTTTGATCCGGAACCCGCCGCAACCGCGACAATCATCGTCTCTCCAATAGCGCGAGAAACCGCGATAATAAAGGCAGCAATAATTCCGGATAATGCGGCTGGAACGACAATCTGTACAGCCGTTTCAAGGCGGGTGCTTCCCAGACCATACGCAGCCTCACGTAGTGATCGTGGGACCGCGGACAGGGCATCTTCACTCATCGAACTCACCAGCGGGAGGATCATGATACCCATAACCAACCCGGCTGACAACATATTGTAGATTTCAACATTCTGTTCGCCAAATATCGCGCGCAATAACGGAGTCATAAAAGTAAGGGCGAAATAGCCGTATACAACGGTGGGAACCCCGGCCAATATTTCCAATATAGGTTTCAAGATACTGCGCGCTTTTGTTGTGGCATATTCACTGAGAAATATCGCCGCAGAAAGTCCGATTGGGAGAGCAACCAGCATGGCAATAAGCGTTGTCACAAGGGTGGATGTTGCCAGCGGTATTATTCCAAATTCACCGATGGATGGCTGCCAGCGTGTGTTTGTGAAAAATTCAAAAAGACTGACATCCGGATTGGAAAAGAATAACAGTGATTCTTTTCCCAGTTCAAACACAATGCCAATGGTTGTCAATATGGAGACAAAACCGCAAAAGAAAAGAAATCCCTGAATGAATGTTTCATTCCAACGATTTCTTTTCTTTAAAAAAGAAGGGACATCTGTTTTCGGATTTGCTTTAATTAATGCCATAGGTTGATTCATGGTCTGTTCTTGCATTCGGGTACCATTTTTTATATATTTGGACTGGCCTGTGTTTCCACAGACCAGTCCGGGCGATGTGTAAATCGGTAATTTTTACCAGTTCAAACTTATTTGGTGGCGTCCAGGAAAGCCTGTTTGGATTCATTGAGGGCGGCGGTGCTGGCGGGGAAGTAACCAACTTTGTCGATGACTTTGTCAACATTGCTCAGGTAATAGCTGATGAAACCGGCAATCTGGGGTTTGGCTTTCATGATTCCCGCATCGGAGTAGATGAACAGCGGGCGGGAGAGCAGGTACTTGCCGGATTCTGCTGTTTCGAAACTGGGGGCAACATCGTTGATGGAAACCGCATTCAAACGATCAGCCTGCTGCTGGTAGTAGGCGAAGCCAAAGTAACCGATGGCGTACTGGTCGCCTTCCACACCCTGCACCAGAACATTATCATCTTCGCTGGCCTGGTTGTTTTTTGCATTCAGAAGCAGTTTTTTGGCATCGTCGACTGATTTTAATTTCTGGGGCTTCTGGATGACAACTTCGGCAAAGAATTCAAAGGTGCCGCTGTCAGTTCCGGGGGTGAAGCGTTTGATGGGCTGGGCAGGCCATTTCGGGTTGACATCAGACCATTTTTCGGCTGTGGTGAAGATTTTGCCCAGTTCTTCGGTGGTAACGTTTTTCAGGAAGTCATTTTTCTTGTTGACAACTATGGTGATGGCATCGGTGCCAACGCGGAATTCAACCGGCTTGCGGGCAGGATTTAACTTGCCACAATTCTCGATTTCTTCCTTCTTGATACCGCGGCTGGCATTGGCAATATCAGTTTCACCGGTCTTGCAGAAACGCTCAAAACCACCACCGGAACCAATGATATCGTTCTTGATCTCACCGGCGAAACCATCCTGAACAAAGAGTTCCTGGATAGCTTCGGACAGAGGACCAACCGTGGAGGAACCGGCGGAATAGATGTTACCCTTCAATGTAGAAGGATCCACTTCCGGGAGTTCAATGGCTTTGACATCCGCTTTGGCGGGTTCGGGGGTTGCGGTCGCGTCAAAGCTCTGAGCAGCCGGCGCGAAACCAGCAAGGAACATACTACTGGCCACTAAAACAGAAACAAAAATCATTAATTTAGAACGCATTCTTCACTCCTTTGTGTATTTTCGTTGGCCTAATAGTATCAATCATTGTTTAAGGAGTAAGGAATGCAATGTTAACAATAGGATAATAAGAAGTAAGTTTCTTTTAATATTAGGGCAGGATGGCACAAAGCCATCCTGCCCTGGTTAAGATACTAATGGTTTTTTAAGCGCCAGGCAGGAGGAAATATACAGTTGTACCCTTGTCTACTTCACTTTCCGCCCAGATACGGCCTCCATGCGCTTCCACAAGGTGCCGCGCGATGGAAAGCCCCAAACCGGTACCACCGCCAGAACGGGCTTTATCCGCTTTGTAAAACCGCTCGAAAATCCGAGGAAGCGATTCAGAGTCGATCCCCACTCCGGTATCCTTGACAAAAAATACGATACCGCCTTCATGCTTGTTCGCGCCGCAGGTGATCAATCCGCCGGGAAGTGTGAACTTGATGGCGTTGTGCAACAGATTCACAATGACCTGAACCATGCGACTGAAATCCACAGAAACCCTGGGAAGATCTTTTTCAATTTGTTTATCAATGGTTAGGCCGGCGCGCTGTGCCTGCAAAATCATACGGTCTACAGCTTTATCCACCAGATCACCCGGAGGCACAATACGGTGTTCGAGGGGCACCCGACCGGATTCAATCCGCGAAAGCTCAAGCAATTCTTCCACCATCTGGGTAAGGGAATCAATTTCTATATCCATCCGTCCAAGAAAGCGCTGCGCGGCTGGGGGGTCGTCAATGGCGCCTTCGCGTAATGTTTCCGTCAGCGCCTTCATCGACGCCAACGGTGTTCGTAATTCATGCGACACATTTGACACAAAATCACGGCGTAACGATTCCAGTTTGCGAATTCGGGTCAGGTCTTGCAAAATCAACAGTACCGAACCCGGCAAGCCTGAGTCCATGAGCGCCGCCCCGGCCTGAACGAATATTTTTTCCAGGCTGATCTCATAACTGGCTGTCTGCGGTTCACCGGTTTCTTTGCAGCGCTGCCATAGCTCAACCAACTGGTGGTGCCGAACAACTTCGACCAGTGTTTTACCGAGTGAATCAGCCGCGGTGGTCTTAAACATGCGTTCCGCTGCCGGGTTGATCAACTGGACTGTGCCATCCTCGCCGGCGATCAGAATACCGTCGGCCATATTGTTCAAAACGGCAGAGAGTTTGGTCCGTTCTCCCGTCAATTCATCGATTCGGCTCTGAAGTTGAGCACTCATGCTGTCAAACGCGTGATTCAGGCGGGTAATCTCATCGGTCTCATCCAGTCCGTTCAACTGCCCATCCGGATTGTTCTCAAATTTCTGTATGGAGCGGGTCAACTTTCTGACCGGCAGTGTTGTCCAATTGGCAATCAAGAAGGTAAGCAGGATTGCCAGCAGTGTGGCAAAAGCGGTGGCAATGAGTATCGCCTTATTTAACGACCAGATACTAGTTTCCACTTCTGTTATCGGTGTTGACAGGCGGGCTATCCCCACCACTCGGCCATTCTGCGTTACCGGAACCGCGGTATATAAATAGCGTACACCCAGAGTACTTGAGATCCGGGTGGCGGATGCTTCCTTGCCCTGCAGCGCTGACTGCACTTCTGGACGTTGAAGGTGATTTTCCATCTCTGCCGGGTTTGTCTGCGATTCCCCGATTACAGTTCCATCGGAAAGGATTACAGTCACCCGCGAGTTCAGCAGTTTCGCGTTCATGGTGGCCAATTCTTCCATGGCAGCCGGTGATGAGTCTTTCGTGAGTTGGCGGTTAATATCATCTGCCAGACTGCGGGTTTCTCCCATCAAACGTATTTTTAAGTTTTCTGTGTATGTATCACGCAGAGTATAGGTTACACCAATACTCAACCCTCCCATGACAACCAGGGTGAGGATTATGTATGGAAGCGCAAAACGGGTGATCAGGGATTTTCGCATTTGGATCATCCTTCAAACCGGTAACCTGCGCCACGGACGGTAACGATTCGCTCTGGTACGGCCGGATCTTTTTCAATTTTTTCCCGCAGCCAGCGCATGTGGACATCCACAGTACGGCTATCTCCGATGAAATCCCAGCCCCATACCTTTTCCAGGATGATCTCACGCGTCAAAACCTGTCCTTTGTGCATGGCCAGGTAATGTAACAGTTCATATTCCTTGGGTTTCAGGGCGAGCGGCTTTTTGTTGAACAAGACTTCGCGGCGGATTTCATTAACCTCAAGATTTCCAAAGGTCATGGTTCCACCGGCGGTCGCTTCGGTTGCCACCGCGCGGGCTTCCGCGTCTTCACGAATTAATCGAACTCTGCGAAGCATGGCTTTTACGCGCGCCAGCAATTCCCGCATACTAAACGGCTTGGTCAGGTAATCATCGGCTCCCACCTCCAGTCCAACCACACGGTCGATCTCATCGTCACGCGCGGTCAGCATGAGCACGGGGGTGTTCATTTCCTGCCGAAGTGTCCGGCAGACTTCAAAGCCGTCCATCTCTGGGAGCATGATATCCAGAAGGATTAAATCTGGCTTGATCTCACGCGCGGATTTTAATGCCTGACCTCCCGTGGAGGCGGTATGTACGGTATATCCCTGCTTCTTCAGGTTATACGCCAGGGTTTCTTGAAGAGAAATTTCATCTTCAACCACCAGTATTGCTTCTGCCATGTTCCCTCCTCAACTCTTCCATCAATACCACCAACGAGTCGGTGATCACTTTGCGCGAAAACTCATTTTCGACGGCTCTTCTTCCATTTACTCCCATTTGATAACATCTCTCCGGGTTATCAATGAGTTTGACAGTAACATCAGCCAATTCTTCCGAGTTGCCTGGTTGAGAGAATACACCCGCATCCTTTTTTTCAACCAGGTCGCGAATGACGCCATCAATACACAGAATAACCGGCTTTTCAGCGGCCATGGCGTCAAAAACCTTATTGGGATAGGTGGTTTTATACCATTCTAACGGTTTGAGAATGGCAAGGCAAACTGTTGCCGCCGCGAACACGTCTGCCATCTCCTTTTTGGAAACCGGAGGCAGGAAGAGCACATTGTGCAGATCAAGCTCCCGGGATTGGTTAATCAGATTCTCTTTTTCTTTTCCATCCCCAACAAACACAAAAACAATATCCTGCCTGTCTTTAAGCAGATTGGCCGTGCGTAGAACCACATCGAGGTCGTTCGATACGCCGTGTGCCCCGGCATAGAGCACAATCGATTTCCCCTTGAGCCCCCAGCGTTCCTTCGCGGCTTCACCGCGATCAGCCTGAAACATGGCAACATCCGCTCCATTGGGGATCAAACGAACAGATTTTGCTCCCTGCCCAGTAACCGGTTCGATAAAACCCGGTGAATTGACAATCACCTGATCGGCATGGGTGTAAAGAAATCGTTCCAACCAGCGTGACATGGAGATGATCACCGGATTTTTCAGGACACCGACAGCGATGGCGAATTCCGGCCAGAGGTCGCGCACTTCAAAAAGAAAGATGGCGCCTTTAAGCCGCGCCGCCAGCCAGGCGGTCACTCCCTGAAAAATTGGCGGCGATGTGCCCCACACGAAATCCACTTTCTTTACTGACAAAGCGGCGAAAAAGGAAGAGACCATGAAACTCAGAAAGCTGAGGATTCGGTGGAAAAAACTGCGGTGCAACGCCGGATAGGTATACGAACGCAGTATGGTGATGCCGCGCTCATCCACCTGCCGGTCGATCCATCTCATCCTGCCGCCCGTCTTTCCGGTCAGGTAGCTCACCGGGCTGGCGATGATGGTCACATCATGCCCCTTTTCTCGCAGGTAACAGGCAGTCTCATAATGCCGCGTGCCGCCGGCATCACCGAGTGACGAGAAAGCCTGATGAATTATGAGAATATGCACGCGAATATTCTAACAGACAATAAATTCTGTCAGAATGGTGATCGGTGCTTTTACACGATATAGTAATCGGAAGGATATCGCCGGCTCTTTCACCCCATATGTGGATGAATACCAGCCAAGGTTATCAATATCTTCCCCGGGCGTAGCCCAATCGGGACTGCATTTCACGATCTCTCCCGCGTGTATGATCTGATAATCAGGCAACAAGCGAATATCCTCACCATCCACTGTATCATGCGGTCGAATTTGACCCAGGCCTTCAACACTTAAACTTCCTTCTTCGGAAATATTCCAGGGAGCAACTGGGATTAACCAATTCAAGCAGATTTGAATCTGCGGTTTCTCCCCCGGGGTAATCGGGGAAATCTGATCGACAATCCACCAGCGTTGTTTTCCACGTATTTGCACCATGCGATTATGATGCACACCATAACGCTTATACCCATCGTGACTGGCGGCGATCAGGTTGGGCATGGCCGGGTTGCCTCCCCAGTTTACCTTCGGCCAATCCAGCCAGAGGAAGCGGCCAGCCTTCTGCATCTGATCCGCACCGTTAATGGTCAACGTGTTGTGAACCCTGGTCTGTGACAGCGCGTTTTGCCAGGGTGGGGCGGCATTGTACTGGTATGTCCCGGCGTCCAGAAGAAGCGGCACACCGTTGCGCCATAATTCGATGTGCATCAGGTCTGCCTGACCCGGCCGCCGCTTGATTTGAGGCGCGAAAAGAAATGCGGTGACCGATCCATCCATCAGTTTCTTGTAAGAATTAACCAGGGGGATATTATCAGTCTGGTTGCGAGGGTCTTCCCGTTGATTGGCCAGCCAATCAAACCACAGAGACATTTCATTTTGCGCTGAATCAGATTGCCTTGAAATGAAGAACTTTTTGGCTGTATTAACAACAGGTCGAAAATCTTCATATGGCCGCCCGGTTAAAGGCAGGATATAGGCGCCGTCGTTATGCCCATAATTGGGCACCCGGCCTGTTTCCAGGGCTGTCAACCCGTCCAGCCAGTTCGCTGCTGCGGCAAGTTTTCTCGAACTGGTCTCAGGAAAACCGTCCCCCACTCTCAGGCTGATCGCTTTCACCCAGAGGGCGATTTGCAGCATCAGGCGGTGATAATTTGTTGAATACTGCGCGTATGTGCCGTCATCATCGATCTGATCATCCAATCCCTGATGAAAAACCTGCCAGCCTGTATCTCGCCATTTTCCGGCTTCCGGATGATCCGGCAGGAAAATCCCCGCGGTATACAACCCGGCCGCTTCCACCAGCAGGTGATTGTTTTGCTGGCTGCGCGCGTATACCAGCGTCGGCGGGATGCGCCGCGCGTGGTCAATCACGGCTTGCCCCAGAAACCGTTCCCAATCCGGCGGCAGATCCGGGCAATCCCGGAACACCTCATGGAAAAAGACCAGCGCCAGAATTCGCAGGGCTACTTCCTGCCCGTTCATCCAATTCGGCCCGTAATTTACCGGATTCAGTCGCAGGAAACGCTGAAGCAAATCCCACGTTTTGGGCCCCAAACCGGGGATCCCCCCGGCAGCTTGCGCCCTGCACAACGCGAAGATCCAGCCCAACCGCGCAGGTTCCCAGATGAACTTGATGTCTTCCACTGGCAGGTTGACCTGTTTCCGTTCATACTCTGTCCAGTGCTGCGTGTATGCCGTATCTGTCTGGAAGATTTCCACGGGAATTTTGCCAAATATGAGGCACTTCCCGCTCAGGATGAATTCAGCTTCCTTCAGGCAGGCCGCCTTCAGATCAGCATCCTGGTGATAAAAATCCATAATCGGTGACTTCGCCAAAGATAATCCCGCGTCTAGCCAACACGTTTCAGGTAGTCGGCGATCCAAAATGACCGGAGGTGTCATCCGGCGGTAATGACCGGTGATCAGCCCGAAGCGGTACAAACTAACCTGAAGCACCGGCAGGAGTCCCACCTGCCGGATTGTCTTTATTCCCCGAATGAAGGCGTTCACCCGGCCACTCCGGAGTTAAGCCTGGTTGTTGATCTGCATGGCAGCCTGAAGGCTGGCCTGGCTGGACGCGTACAATTGATCATAAGGGATGGAAGGATTGTCTCCTTCTCGGACAGCCTGAACGAATGCCTGCCAGGCGGCTTTATGGCCTTTATCCTGCCTCAAAAGTGATCGCAGGATTTTCTTTGAACCTCCCGTCCATAATTGCAATTCGCGGAAATCGTCCAGAATGGCGCTTCGCCCGGCAGTATGCACTTCAAGGCGTTCCTTTGATAGACCTTTATCGCCATTCGCCAGGTAAAGCACCTGCCCGATGGAACCATTCGGGAAGGCCAGGGTAATCTGGACGTTATCACGGCGATATCGTCCGCCATCCGGCAGAGACCTGGCTTCCACAAAGACCGGCGCTTCGCCAGCCAGGAAAACCAGATAGTCAATGAAGTGGCAGCCTTCCCCGATAATGCGTCCCCCGCCCTGAGCCGGATCGTGCGTCCAGTGGGTTAATGGCAGGTACCCGGCATTCACCCGGTAGGTTGCCATGAATGGTTCATTCCCGGTCAGGACGAATTCCTTCAACTTAACCGAAAGCGGGGCAAACCGGCGATTGAAACCCACCGAAAGGTATGGGCTGTCTTTTTTCTGCACCTTTTCGAAAATCAAATCCAACTCTTCAACGGTCAATGCCAGCGGTTTTTCGCAATACACATTCTTCCCTGAATTCAACGCGGCCAACACCTGGCGGGCATGATGCTGGTGGCGGGTAAGCACCAGTACCGTATTAATATCCGGATTATCGAGAATATCCGCTTCATCCGTGGAAGCAAAGGCAAAGCCAAACTTCCGTGCAGCCGATTGGGCAGACACTCCCCCAGCCGAAGCAATGCCCATCAGGTCTACGCCACCAACTTTCTGGATGGCCGGCAGAAGGATGGCATTGGCAAAATTCCCGGCACCCAGGACACCCACTTTGACTTCCGCCTTGCGGGAATGCCCGGCCGCTGAAATAGAGGCCAGTTTTCGTTGGTACTGCAGCGGGACTGGCGCGGGAGGATAGGTCAACAACACACCCAGGAAGGGTTCTCCCTGTTTCGTGGTGATCAATTCATACGCTTCCTCCGCTTTGTCAATCGGAAAGCGGTGGGTGATAAACGCATTCAGGTCAATTTTTCCCGCGGCAAGCAGGTCAACAAAAGCCTGAATATTGCGGCCTTCCGTCCAGCGCACATATCCAGCCGGATAATCGCTGCCGCGTTCTTCGTATTCGGGATCATAGCGCCCCGGTCCGTAGGATCGAGATATACGCAGGTCCAGTTCCTTGTCATAATATAGCTTGCGCTGCAACTTCAACCCCACGGCGCCAACAGCCACCACCACAGCCCGGTCGCGGGCAATTCGAGCGGCCAGTTCCACCGGATCATCCGACGGAGTATCCGCGCAGATCAAAACCACATCCGCGCCTTTTCCCTGCGTGAACGCAGAGCAAACCGGTTCAGCCTGATCGCGTTCCACGGCACTGAATCCCATGGACTCCGCCAGCTTCACCCGCTGCGGGTTGGTATCAATGCCGATGACTGAACAGCCAGCCGCCGCGGCAATTCGGGCGGATAGTAACCCAAGCAACCCCATGCCGATGATGGCCACACTTTCACCGATCTGCGGCTGGGCCAGGCGGAATCCGTGCATGGCGATCGCCCCGAGAGTGGCAAAGGCCGCCTGTTCCAGATCAACATTATCGGGCACATGCGCCAGCAGGTTTTGCGGAACCACAGCCAGTTCGGCGTGCACGGCGAAACCGCCGCCGCCGCAGGCTACCCGGTCGCCAACGGAGAACCCGGTCAATCCAACACCAACGGCTTCCACCACCCCGCTGGAAGAATACCCCAGCACCATGGGCTGGTCGAGCCGGTTGAAGGCGGCATCCAACGCGGTGAGCGGGCCTTCTTTCAACGCTTTATCGATCACCTGCTTCGCCAGGTCTGGCCGCGAGCGGACTTTATCCAGCAGGTTCTTTTCAGCAAATTCCACCACCATGCGTTCCGTGCCGGCTGAAACCAGTGAACAGACCGTACGTACCAGCGCCGTGCCGGGACGTACCTGGGGGTCAGGAATATCTTCGACGCTCGTTTTACCGCTTTTCATGGATTGCAGTACCTGTTTCATAGAACCACCACTGAATTATGAATTTAAGTAATTTCTAATTTGAAAAATATTGCAGCGCCAGGCGCAGCCGGGTTTCCACATCTGAAGCAGACCCGCGTGGAATGGACTGAATGGCTGCCTGTGCTTCCACAATGGAGTACCCCAGCCCGGTAAGGGCATCCAGCACCTGGGCATCCACTTCAATTGTACCCGGCTCTGCACTGACGGTCAGTTCGCCGCCCACTTTGCCCTGCAGGTACAGAATGATCTTTTGCGCTGTTTTTCTGCCCACACCGGAAACCCGTGCGAACAGGTCCGGCTGCTCCGAAAGCACGGAACGGCGGATGGCGTCAGGTGTCATGCTGGAAAGAATGGCCAGCGCAATGCGCGGCCCCACGCCATTTACTCCCAACAGGAGTACAAACAGGTCCCGCAATTCCTCTGTTTCAAAACCAAACAGGGAAAGGGAATCCTCACGCACCACCAGGTAGGTGTGCAGAAAAACAGGATCACCAATGACTACGTGCAGAACCATTTCCTGGGTGGCGAATACTTTGAAACCGACTCCACCAGTTTCAACCACCAGGTGGTCTTCCCCCCGGCCGATTACTTCTCCCCGCAACGCAGCGATCATCTTCCGCCTCCCGCTTTCTTTGTTGAATCCCGGCGCTGGTTGAAAATTTCGTACAGCATTATGGCTGTGGCTTCCGCCAGATTTAGGGAGTCCACATGTCCAACCATCGGAATGGATATGCAGCCATCGCACAGGGCTGTCAACGCGGGGGACAATCCTTCGCGTTCACTGCCCATCATCAGTATAAGCGGGCTGTCATAATGCGTGGAATGATAATCCTCCGCACCCGGAACGGCAACCGCGCCCATCAACCGGGTTGAATTGCCCTTCTTCCATTGTGAGAAGCTTTGCGTGTCCGCCCTGACGAGATCAAGGTGAAACACGGCGCCCGTTGACGCCCGAATGGCGGTGGGGTCATACGGGTCTGTGCATTGATCCAGCAGGAACAGTCCTTTTCCGCCGCAGGCATCCAGTGTGCGCAGAATGGTGCCCAGATTCCCCGGATCAGCCACCCGATCCAGCGCGACCCACAGGTCATCGCCTGACAGTTTGACCGCGGTGAGCGACATAAACGACTGCCGGATTACCACACCCATCCCCTGCGGATTTTCCTTACCGGAAAGGGTGGCGTAGGCGTCCCGGCTGACTTCCAGGATGTCCAATCCTTGCGATCGGGCCTTATTCAGCAATTCGTCAGCGTAATCGCTATGCAGGCATTCCGGGCAAATGACCACCAGGTCGATTTCCTCCGGCCTTGAGAAAGCATCGCCGCAGGCACGCAGCCCTTCCACCCAGGCCAGCCCGCTTTCCGCGCGGAACTTGCGCTCGCGCAATTTGCGAATCTCCTTGAGACGCGGGTTGGATGAACTGGTTATGATGGTCATGCCTGCCCTTCCTCGAGCTGCTTGTAGCGGTAGGCATGGCAGTGACAGATGGCGACAGCCAGAGCATCTGCCGCGTCATCCGGTCGGGGGATGTCTGTAAGATTGAGCAGGGCTTTCACCATTAACTGGATCTGGCTCTTATCCGCGCCGCCGTAACCGGCCACCGCCTGTTTGATCTCCATGGGTGTGTATTCGGAAAGCGGCACGCGCCCCTGCGCCAGCGCCAGCAGTACCACCCCCCTGGCCTGGCCAACCGCCAGCGCCGTGGTGACATTGCGCTGGAAAAAAAGCTTCTCCACAGCCGCGGTATCCGGGCTGTGGAGAGCGATTATTTTGCGAATTTCATTGTAGATGGAAAGAAGCCGGTCTTCCGGCCGGGTATTCTTGGGCGTGGAGATCACACCGTAGGTGACCGCTTCCAGATCGCCATTGGATAAATTCCGCACCAATCCGTAGCCGGTCGTCGCCGTACCGGGGTCAATTCCCAGCACCAACATGGCGGGTTATTCGTTCTCCAGAGCCGCCATGGCCTCCTCAGAGATATGCAGGTTGGATGACATGGATTGGACATCGTCCAGCTCTTCCAGGGCATCAAGCGTCTTCATCACCGAAAGTGTCTTCTCCACATCCAGATCCATTTCCTGGGTGGGGATCATACGCAGTTCTGCTTCCTCAATGGTGATCTTTTCGGCGCGCAGCCGGTCGCTGATGGTTTTGAAGGTTTCCACCGGGGCGAAAATCTCAATCGAATCATCTTCGCTGGTAACATCGTCCGCGCCGCAATCTACAGCCAGCTCGAATATTTTATCAAAGTCATTTCCAGCCGCCGGAATGGAGAAATAGGCGATACGGTTAAATTGCCAGGCAACCGAACCGTTTTCACCAAGATTGCCGCCGGCGCGGGATAACACATGACGGATTTCCGCCACAGAGCGGTTGCGGTTATCCGTGACCACTTCGATCATGCAGGCTACACCATGGCCGGCATACCCTTCATACATGATCTGCTCGAAGGTATTACCTTCTTTGGATTCGCCCGTACCCCGTTTGACAGCCCGGTCTATATTATCTTTCGGCATGTTCTGGGCGCGCGCTTTTTCGATCGCCAGCCGAAGCCGGAAGTTCGAATCGACATCGCCGCCGCCATCCCGCGCTGCCATGACGATTTCACGGGTAAGACGGGTGAAAACCTGACCGCGTTTTGCGTCAGCAGCCCCTTTTTTCCTCTTAATGGTGGCCCATTTTGAATGACCGGACATGGGTTTCGTCTCCTACATTAGTACAGGGATATGTTTTTAAAAAGAACGGAGAGGAATTATAACATGAAAGGAAACACCCCGGTTTTCCCCGGAAATTCGAGACTATATTCCTCTGCCCGGGTTTGCCGGATCGTACAACTGTCCATCTGGCATGATGGCTTCATCGAAATCCACGCCGTTCAGGTCCGCGTCTTTCAGGCAGGCGCCGGTCAGATTCGCCCCGTTAAAATGGGCGCTTTTCAGGTTGGCGCCGGTCAGATCAGCGTTTTCCAGATTGGCATTCACCAGGCGGGCTCCCTGAAAATTTGCTCCTTTGAGTTTTCCCGATGTCAGGAAAGCCCCCCGCAGGTTGGTGGCCTGCAGATTAGCTCCCTGCAGGTCCACGTTTTCCATATAGGCGGATTGCAATATGGCACCCCACAGATTGGCATTTTTCATCCGCGCGTTGATCAGATTGCAGGTGATCATGCGAGCCACCTCCCAGATCGAATCATCCGCCTGAATGCCTTCCAGGTCGGCATTCTCCAGGTTGGCCCCCTGTAAATTGGCGCGCCACATGAACGCACCCTTCAGCGATGTCCCGGCCAGGATGGTTTCTTTTAGCACGGCGCTCTGCAGGATGGCGCCCTTGAGGTTGGCATTCAGCATGACAGAATTGCTCAGATCGGCACTGTTGAGAATGGCTTCGCTCAGGTTTGCCCCTGACATGCGCGCGTACTGCATCACCGCGCTTTTGAGATTCATGCCGTGAAGGTCGGCATTTTCCAGGTCTTTGGCAGAGAGCTGTACCGGACCCTTCTGGTTGATGAGGTCGACAATTTGTTTTTCTGTGAATTCCATGCGCACCTTTGCAACAGTATTGGTTTTGCAGTGGCAATCTAACAGACTTTCCCCACAGATCATTGATGACAGTGGGTTTGTTGAACAATGGTTATTAAAATTATAACCTTAAAGAAAAACCAGGAGGAAGTTTTTAATACTTACTTGTGGGGCGAGAGGGGGTCGAACCCTCACGATGTCACCATCGACGGATTTTAAGTCCGTTGCGTCTGCCGATTCCGCCATCGCCCCATGGGCTTACTTATTCTACCCTATTCATTTATTCCGTCAAGGAAAAAGTTCACCCCTGGGAGGTGGCCCCTCGACAAGCTCGGGGAGCGATTTTCGGAGAGCCATTATTATTGAGGCTTCCCTCGACAGGCTCGCTGCCCGGGATTCTCAGTTTTCTTCCGCCGGGAAGAAAGACTTGACCCACTTGGCATAGCGTGAATTCAAACGCACCAGCGGCGAAGCCAGTTCCGCTTCCACCTTGCCGCGGCCAATCACCGCCCGCAATTCCTCTGCCGTGCTGAATACCGGCAGGTTGATCCCCGCCCCGCCGATCTCATACAGCGAATGCGCGTCAGACCCCACCGTGCCGGGCTTGCCATGCTGGCCGGCGAATTCCATAGCCTGCAGGTTCCACTCCGGGCGGTAACATCGCGCGTTGAAGATCTCGATGGCATCCACCAGCTCGATGATCTCCTCCAGGTCTTTCAAATCCCACCCGCGGTGTGGGTCAAAGGGGTGGGAAACGCTGATAAACGCGCCCTGGTCGCGCAGCCGTTTGATGGTTTCCTTCGGTTCCAGGTCACGCGGAACTTCATGGGTAACAAAACAGGCCAGTAATTCACTGCGGCATGTCTGAACTTCCTCCCCCACAATGATCAGTTCAGGGTCCAATTCTTTGCAGCGCAGCGCGCCACGGATGGTATTGTGGTCGGTCACCACCAGGCGGTCAAGCCCCCGCTCCCGGGCTGTTTTGATCAATTCCACCGGCTTCACAAGGCTGTCTGGTGAAGCATCACTGTGGCAATGGAAATCTACTTTAATGAATTGTTCTGTCATACAATTTTCCCGAATAGAATTCTATTAATAAATACGCGTTTTCAGGCGCGGTAGTTGTTCACACTGGTACAGATTATACCCCAGCCTCGAGCGGGTTCTTTTTGCCGGCGTGATAGAATTGAATTACTCACGTTAAATGATACCGGTCATCCGGCAGGTGCCGGACAGGAGTTGCAAATCATATGGAATCGCAGAATAACACTTATCAATTCAATCCGTCTGTCGCGGCAGCGTTGCGTAATCAACGTCCGGTTGTCGCGTTGGAATCCACCGTGATCACCCACGGACTCCCCGTGCCTACCAACCTTGAGCTTGCACGCGGCATGGAAAAGATTGTCACAGAAGGGAACGCCCAACCGGCGACAATAGCCGTGCTGGGTGGAAATGTGCATGTCGGGTTGGACGCGGCAGAACTTGAAAACCTGTCGAAAATGCGCGGCACACATAAGATCAGTGCGCGTGATTTCGGCCCTGCTGCCGCCAATCATTGGGATGGCGGAACGACAGTCGCCGCCACGTTGATCGTCGCGCGAAACGCCGGCATTCGAGTCTTTGCCACCGGCGGGATCGGGGGCGTGCACCGTGGATCTCATTTTGATGTTTCCGCTGACTTGATCGAACTGGGGCGCAACCCCGTGATTGTGGTCTGCGCGGGGGCGAAATCCATTCTAGACCTGTCCGCCACATTGGAAGTGCTGGAAACCCAGGGGGTTCCGGTGATAGGCTATGGCGTGGATGAATTTCCAGCCTTCTATTCCACCACCAGCGGTCTGCGTCTGGAATGCCGGGTGGATTCCCCGGAAAAAGTGGCGGAACTGGCCCGCGCCCACTGGGCGTCTGGACTGCGCTCTGCCATCCTGGTGGTCAACCCGCCCCCACCGGCAGATGCCATTCCACCCCAGACAGTCGAAGCCTGGATTCTACGCGCGGAAAAAGACGCCCTCGCCAACGGCATACACGGAAATGCCCTAACCCCCTACCTTCTTTCAAGATTGGGAGAGATATCCGGGAATCAAACCCTCAAGACAAACCTGGCGCTATTAAAAAACAATGCATCTCTCGCAGCAAAGATCGCCTGTGCCCTGTTTCCCGAAAAGAAACAAATCATTTGATTTCAATTAATGAAAATAAAAGCCGCGTCGAAATGAAAACGACGCGGCTTTTTTTATGGAATAAACCCGGAAGATGGTGTACCCGTCACAGTGATCACAAGCACATCAGGCACCATGCTGGCAGCCGTTTTAGTCGGAATGGCCGTGGTTGCCATTCTTGTTGGTCTCAGCGTGTTGGTGGGCAGGCGGGTTGCCAGTGTGGCAGCATTTGTCGGGATTGTCTGGGTTCTGGTAGGTAATAAAGTCGCTGTCGGCCGCCGGGTACTTGTTGGTACCGGGGTTCGGGTCGGCAGGGGAGTTCGTGTGGCGGTAGGCGGATTGCCTGTCACAGAAAACTTTCCACCGGTAATGTACTGGGTTCCCAGGAATATCTGTACCTCATAGTCACCCGGCAGCCATTCCTGCGCTGGAATCAGGCAGTCTGAATAGCCATAGCCGCCGGTGCCGCCATCCCAGGGTTTCGTCTCTTCACACACAATATCGTTCCCCCTCCGCCAGATGGCTGTCCATTGTGTGCCATCCACCATCTTGTCGTAGCTGAATGTGCCATACAAATGAAAAATCGGGTTGGTAAATTCCACGAGGGGTTCAACCGGTAAATTGCCTTCTATTTTTCGGCTGAATTGCAAGCTGCTGAAGAGCGTGTCAGCGCTGGGGGTGACTTTGCCTAAAAACTTGGTGGCAAACTGAGTGGGCAGTTGTGGAGTAGGCGAAAACAAAGGTGTTTCCGTTATGGTTGGTGTTAATGTGATGGTTGGTGATAATGTAATGGTTGGAGTGATTGTAACCGTTGGCGTTAATGTGATAGTGGGGGATGGTGGAAAAACCCGGTAGATCGCCGGTTCCGCGTAACGGTTCAACGAAAAAGCGGTAACGCCCAGAATTATCCCCAGAATAATATTCCGCCACCCGCGCATCATCATTTCCTGCCGTTTGCGGAAGAACATCAACCGAGAACCAGCCCGAATGGATTGCAACCCGGCAAGACCGGCCAGAAAAGCGCCGGCAACGGAAAGGAAAAATAAAACCTGCAGGGCAGTATCTATATCTAGATTAAGAGAAACGGGCATACCGTAGACCATTCAGAAAAATGATTTTTGATTATAGCACGTACAGGTTATTTTCCTGTTTTATAACGGCGCATGGTGTAAAATCAATATCAACATGGAGATTCCGGTATGGTAATGCAGCCCGGCACTGTTTTGAATAATCGCTACCGAATCATCTCTGTTCTTGGTCAGGGAGGAATGGGGGCTGTGTATCGCGCTGTAGACGAGCGCCTGGGAAGTCCGGTGGCAGTCAAAGAAAACTTGAATCTGGCAGATGAATTTGCCCGCCAGTTTAAGCGTGAAGCTGTCACGCTTGCCAGCCTTCGGCACCCGGCCCTACCGAGGGTGGCAGATTATTTTGCGTATCCACGCCAGGGGCAATATCTGGTCATGGATTACATCGAAGGGGAAGATTTACGGCAGCGCATTGAACGGGCGGAACAACTGCCAGACCGCGATGTGGTTCTCATCGGTGAAGCGGTATGTGACGCGTTAACCTATCTGCATACCCGTATTCCACCGGTGATTCATAGAGACATCAAACCGGGGAACATCAAGATCACCCCGACACAGAAGGTCTTCCTGGTGGATTTTGGTCTGGTAAAGCAGGATTATGCCGACCAGGCAACCACCACGGGCGCTCGTGCCATGACCCCGGGTTATTCACCACCCGAACAATATGGCACCGCCCGTACCGACGCCAGAACTGATATCTATTCACTATCTGCCACACTGTACGCTGCCCTTACTGGTGCCATTCCAGAAGATAGCATCACCCGGGCAACGCGCAATATACCTTTGACTCCCATCCCCACGTTTGTCCCGCATTGCAACAAACGACTGGCCGTAGTCATTGAAAAAGGATTGGAGCTAAATCCGGCAGACCGGTATCAAACAGCGGCTGAATTCCGTGCCGCCTTGCTGGCTTCACTGGAATTGACCACCAGCTTCATGACGCCTCCTATGATCTCCGCACCGCCGCCAGATGCCGTGGATAGCATTCCCTTCAGCCAGGATCTGGATGAGATCTATTCTCCAATGGAAAAAGATCTGATCCAGACTCCTCCTCCACCGCCGCCGGTAGAACCTCCCCCATCCAAACCCGCCCTGCCTCCTGCCTCTCGTCCTAAACCCGCGGAAAGAAAAGCAAAAACCAGGGTGTTCCTCGTATCCGTTGTATTGTTATGTCTCATTGTTCTTGGTTCCTTTTTTGTCCCCTGGAGTAACCTTCCATCATTTGTGAAACCTACCGAAACCATGGTTGCCCAGGCAAAAACCACGGTGCCGCCAACAGCAATGAAAACCCGGACACCCTCCCTTACGGCGACCACGGCAGAAAAAACCACGGAACCCTCCGCAATTCCATCCCAAACGCCTACCCGCCTGGTACCCACAGAAGTGGCCATCATTATTACCAGCCCGACCGCCGCGGCACAGGAAGTGCTGCTTGGTGGCAGCGGTTCGATCGCCTTTTCCTCAGAACGAACCGGTAATTTCCAGATATGGTTGATGAATGTTGACGGTAGCAATCAACGTCAAATCACCGGGATGGCCGATGGAGCCTGTCAACCAGCCTGGTCTCCAGATGGGCGCCAACTGGCCTTCATTTCTCCCTGTAAAGGGCGAAAAGAGATTTACCAGTACGCGAAGATCTATCTATCTGATTCAGAAGGTAAGGATATTCGTTCACTGCCTGTCCCATTAAATTCGGCGGGAGATTTCAATCCAACCTGGTCGCCGGATGGGAAGTCCATTGTGTTCGCTTCCCTGCGGGCTGACAGTAAATCACACCTCTTCCTGTATTCGTTTGAAGATTCTTCACTTAAGCAAATAACCAGTGCGGCTTTCGGAGATATTCAACCAGCCTGGTCTCCCAGCGGATTGCAGCTCGCTTTTGTCCGCCAATTTCCCAATTCACAAATCTGGGTGACCGATCTTATTGGCAATCAGCAATTCCAGCACAGTCCGCCCGGAGCCGTCAAAAATTACTGGCCTGAATGGAGCACGGATGGCTCAACAATTTTCTATTCGCAAATGAGTTCCGATGCTGTTGTAGGTTATCTTGTCGGGTTGTCCTATGAAAACAGAGGGAAAAACCTGGAGTTCCGCATCCCTCCGCTTGGTGCTACCGATATTGGACCGGTTGTGGAACCCGCTATCTCACCAGATGGGAAGTGGTTCAGCTTTGAAGGCTGGCCTGATGGCAGCAATCATGACATCTATGTGGTCTCAGCGGATGGATCGAAACGATTGCGATTGACAACCGATAAAGAACGAGATTTTGGCCCAGCCTGGAAACCATCAGGAATTCCGCCTACATGACATTGCAGATCGGCGAGATCATCAAAGAACGCTACCGTGTTCTTCAAATGCTTGCCAGTGGTGGAATGGGTATCGTTTACCGGGCAAAAGATGAGAGCCTGGGCGTGGATGTCGCCTTAAAAGTTGCCATACCGGGTAAGATTTCAGCGGCCCACATGCAGAAAAACGCGACAATACTGGCCGGATTACATCATCCGGGCATACCCAGGATTACCGACACGTTCGAATTGGACGATGGGACCCAGGTTCTTGTCATGGATTTTGTACCCGGGGAAGACCTGAAAAAGAAAGTCGAGACGTTCGGGCCGGTAAAAGCAGGGGAAGCCATCAAGATCATCACCGAAATCGGCAATGCATTACAGTACATGCACAAACAGGAGCCGCCGGTTATTCATCTGGATGTAAAACCGGGCAACATCCGAATAAAACCTGACGGCAAGGCCATGCTGATCGATTTTGATCTGGCTGCCACCGTTCAGGATAATCTAGCACAACCCACCACTCATGAGCAGGGTCTTACGCCTGGGTTTGCCGCGCCCGAACAATATAACCGTATGGCCGATACCCGGTCTGACCAGTACGGGTTGGCTTCAACGCTTTTCTTTATATTAACCTCCACCATGCTGCCTGATGGGATCACACGCGCGTCAGGCAATGATCAGTTACCCGGGCAAGCGGCATCACGAATACCATTGGATATTCTCACCTGCCTGGAAAAAGCTCTTCGCATCAATCCATCGGATCGTTATGTCGATATACAGGCATTTCTTGACTCGTTAACATCCATCATTAAGACTCAACCGGAGTTGTCTTCCATAACGACCCGCAACCAGCGCCGCACCCAACCCCGATCACGAAAACAGTTGATAATTTCCGTGTTGGCAATTCTTACCGGTCTGATGGTGCTTGGCGTGGGAGGGTATTTGTTTCTTTTCAAACCTGCCACATTTGAACAGTCAACAATAATACCCGCGCCAACCGTGACTGTTACATTGATCAATACAACTGTTCTTCTGAAACCCACACGTCAAGAATCGACAATCCCTCCCACTCCATTACCAGAGGTCACGGCAATACCAGCCGTAATAGAACCAACGCCTCTTGGAGGTGGATCAGGGCTTTATGCGTATGTTTCAGAAAAAACAGGAATTCCACAGGTATTTCTTGGTTCTTCAGATTCAATAATACAGGAACAGATAACGAATATACCCGAAGGCGCCTGTCAGCCGGATTGGTCACCGGATGGAACACAAATCGTGTATGTCTCACCCTGCCCGACAAAATCGCAGTTAACCGGCAGGAAGGAACCGTATGGCGGCGCCGGATTATTTATCTACACCATTGAAAAAAAACAGGTTGTTCCCGTTCCATCGAAACCAGGCGGCGATTTCGATCCAGCCTGGTCACCCGATGGAAAGCGTATCGCCTTCACTTCTCTTCGTAATCAAACACCTCAGATCAATGTGTACGATCTGGATTCTGATACAACCCGGCAATTAACCACCACAACCTTTGCCAACCGCCAACCAGCCTGGTCTCCAGACGGTACGATGCTGGCCTTCACATCCGCGCGAACCGGAACCCAGCAGATCTGGTTTATGGCCGCGGATGGCAGCGGGCAAAGTGCCTTTTCACGTCAAAACAGTGGAGCCGCATTTACGGCAGACTGGTCACCAGATGGAAAAGACCTGGTATTTTCCCTGACCAATTCCATGCAGTTGGCTGCAAAATCGACCAGTTCCGCCCGAACAGATGAGGTCATTCTAAATCCCCGCCTGACCTACGCCTACAATCCGGATTTCTCGCCGGATGGTCAATGGATTCTGTTTGACTCCAACATAGATGGAAATTTCCAGGTCTACCGGATTTCGATTAAGGGCAGCGGCGCAGAGTCATTGACCCCCGGGGATGAAAAAGCCTATCAACCAGTCTGGAAACCAGATGGGAATAACTAATTGGCCAGCATTTGCCGGTTTCTGACCCGGCTGCGTCTGCGTAAAATATTCAAAACCTTCGGCAGGATCACCGTATAGATCTGGTAGGCCGTCTTTTGAATCGGGTAATCCCACGCGCCCATGGTTCGAATTACCTCCCCGCCAAATCCCTGTTTAAAACGAAAAACACCAGAAAGCGTGTCATCTTTTGTAAATTCATCCGGGGCGCCCCACATGTCATAAGTAGTCCGTCCCTGTGATTTGGCCAAAAGTATCCCTCGCCACTGTAACAGGTGGTTGGGCATTAATTCGCGGTGGCTTGAACTGGACATCCCGTAAAGATAATGCGCCTTTTCCCCAAAACCAACCATCCAGATCGCACCGACCAATTCATTCTCCACGCGAGCCTGAAGGCAGTTTGCCATCCGGCTTTCCGAAAGGATTGCCCAGACCCGCTGATAATACTCCCAGGGCCGGATGATAAAACCATCCCGTTCCGCAGTTTCAGCATAAAGCCGGTAAATGGACGGCCAAATTGATACATCGGCTTCACTGACATTTACACCTTTTTTTTCTGCCAACCGAATGTTATACCGAGTCTTCTGGTGCATGCGCATCAGTAATGCGTCTTCAGACGGTCTCAAATCTATTTCAACCGTGTTACGAAACTGTATCTGGTCGGAAGAAAAAATCCAGCCTTCTTTCCCCAGGTATTGCTGCACAGATAAGCCAATCTGGTCTGGAATATCTTCTGATGTGCCAGGAATACCCCGGCCGATCACCAGCGCGGGATCAATTTTCAAGAATATCGCTCCGTGCTTCTTTGCTTCCACAATCAATTCTTTAAGAACCGATTGATACTGGTTCGGATCAGTCCAATCCAATAGCGGTCCTCTTGGAACATAGGCAACCGAAATGGGAAGACGGGATGCTTTTCGAAGAAGGAGTTGGGCGGCGGCATTCGGCCGTTCGTATTTTACAGCCCGCCAGCCTACCGGCGCTTTAATCCTGGCCCACTCGTCTGATTGCAGAAAATTTGCCCCGGGTAATCCGCTTATTCTGTCATCCCAATTAACCAAATTTTCCACGTCTACACCCCCCGACTCTGATACATTCGCCGGCGGATAACACGATACAAAATTTGATGATAAACATAGTCATAACCCGAACAGGAACGCACAATACGCCCGCCAAAACCCCGCTTAAAACGATAAACACCCCATAAACCGTCTGACCGGGATTCAAATTGGGCTTCCAGTTCTTCTTCGGGTGAGTCAGGGATTCCCCACAGATCATATGACGTGCATCCCCGGGCAGCCGCCCATCGCATGGCTTCAAATTGCAAAAGGTAGGTCGGCATCCGCTGGCGCTCTTCATCGCCCGAAGCGCCATACAGGTAATACGCGTTCCCGCCCTGCGCGAAGACCATCAACATGGCCAGCGGCCGGTTTTTAAAATTGGCTGACAATAACGCCACCTGGTTATGAGTGGCAAAAATGGAGTAGGCTTTTTTGTAATACTCAAGGGTGTGCACACCAAACCCATCGCGCTCACCGGTGGCTCGCATTAAACGCTCAAAGGCATCAAAATCCTGACTCTCGGTGACTTCGATATCTTTTTTTTCTGCCAGGCGTGTGTTGTAGCGAGTTTTTTGTTTCATCCTTGACAGCCAGTCCTCCGGACTACCTGTCAGGTCAATCAGAACCGTCTGCCGCGGTTGTATGGTATCGCCAACTTCAAGGAAACCCGGCAAACTCTTAATGAGAAATGGGTCAACAGGCTCTTCCTGATCCGGTTCAATGCGTAAAAACACCGCTTTTTTTTGCCGGCAAATAGTGTGAACTTCGGGCCAAAGGCTATCCCAGTCTGTACCGATAGGACCTTTGGGGACATACCCGAGAGAAAAGCCCAGGGGCAATTTTCGGAAGAGAATCTGTGCCCCCGCCAATCCGGCAACCACACGGACAGGATTCCAACCAAATTGACTCTTCAGGTCTCCCCACATTGAGCTCTGAAGAAGATGCGCTTCAGGGTGACGCGCGAGAAATTCATCCCACTCCACCGCGTTTAAGATAGCCATCAGTCGATTGAGATCAACTCAGGCGGCGGCGTACTACGCACCGAAGCGCCGGGGATCAAATTATCCATCATTTCCAGAACGGTTTCAGCTTCACCACCGCGCGCCAGATGAATTATTTCATTGATGGATTTACCTAATTCGCCTCCCTGAAGGTCATCCTTGCCATCAACTTTATAAATATCGGGGTGAAGTGTTTTCGCGAACGCGTTTCCGCTATCCCAGAGATCTTCGCTCAATTTTTCACCGGGTCGAATACCGGTAAATATGATCTCAATATCGCGACCGGGTTCCAGACCGGATAGACGGATCAAATCTTCGGCCAGATCGAGAATCTTGACCTGTTCCCCCATATTGAGCACATACGTCTCTCCACCCATACCCATGGAAGCCGCCTGTAAAACCAGGTTGACAGCCTCCGGTATGGTCATAAAGTATCGCTTCATATCCGGATGCGTGATGGTAACCGGACCACCCCGCGCGATCTGACGTTTGAAGAGAGGCACCACGCTTCCCCGACTACCCAGAACATTTCCGAAACGTACCACACAGAAATCGCGCTTGTATTGTTCGGCGGCATCCAGAACTGTCATCTCCGCAAGTCGCTTCGTGGCACCCATCACATTGGCCGGTCGTATCGCCTTATCAGTTGAAATCATCACCAGGCGTTCCACGTCGAATTTCACGGCAGTCTGAACCAGATTCCGTGTTCCCTCAATATTGTTGGTTACCGCTTCTTCAATGTTGGTTTCCATAAGCGGAACATGTTTATGAGCCGCCGCGTGAAACACAACCTGTGGATGAAATCTGCTGAAAACGCTTTCCATGCGCTCTTTGTCACGAATGTCAGCAATGACCGGATTCAAGGTCAGGGAGGGAAACCGGTCCTTTAATTCAAGGTATGCCTCAAAAATGCTGTTTTCACCATGGCCCAGGAGAATAAGTTCAGATGGATTCCAGCGGGCGATTTGCCGGCAAAGTTCAGAGCCGATTGACCCTCCGGCACCGGTCACAAGAACAACCCGATTATTTATCGACTTTCCGACCAGTTCATCCATGGTGCGGGTTGGTTCCCGTCGTAAGAGGTCGGTGATATCCACCTCGCGTAGGCGATTGACGTTGACCTTCCCCCCGATTAGTTCATAAATACCGGGCATGGTGCGGAAGTGTACCGCCTTCAATCGGCACACATCTGTAACCATACGAATAACCTTGCCCGGAGCTGATGGAATGGCAATAATGACCTCATCCACCCGGCGGTTATCCAGTACCTTTGCCAGATCGGTTATTTTTCCAATAACCGGAATGCCGTAAATCTGTTGTTTGAATTTGATCGGATTATCATCCAGAAATCCAATGGGAATCAAACTTAGCTGGGGGTTTTTTTGGAGCTCGCGAACCACCAGCGCGCCAGCATCGCCCGCTCCAATGATCAAAGCCTTCCTACTCTTCCCATCCGGAGACCCCACCGTTTGTTGTGTGAAACTTTCAGACAAGAGACGGATGGTAAACCGCAGGCCTCCCACTAGAAAGAGGGATACGAGCCAGTCTATGATTAATACGGACCGGGGAAAGCCAGAAAAAATACCCAGGTTGAAGAAACTTACCATCACCGCGGAAAGCATCACGGATGCCGCCGAGACTGCGGCGATGATCAGCTTAAGTTCCTGAACGGATGCATAAATCCACATTCGGCGGTAGAGGCGAAAGTAATAATAAACCAATGGTTTGATGATCAACGCCGAACCAATCATCCAATAAGCGGATGGCGAGTAAAAGGTGAAAGCCGCTCCCAATTCAAGGCGAAGCACATAGCTCCCCAGGACAGAAACAACCACCAGGATAAGATCGGCCAAAAGAACATAGCGGTTGCGAATATTGGGACGAGATTTCATCATAGACCTTTTAGTCCAAAGACAGCGCCGATAGTGCGCATGATTATGTTGATATCCAGAAACAGGTTGCGGTGCTTAATGTAATAAAGGTCGTATTCCAGCTTGGTTATGGTCTGTTCAATGGTTGATGCGTACCCGTAGTTCACCTGGGCCCATCCGGTTATCCCCGGTGCCACAAATAACCGCGCCCGGTAAAACGGGATCTTTTCCTGCAATGTATCCACCAGTTCAGGGCGTTCCGCCCGCGGGCCGACGAGGCTCATGGTGCCCAGCAAAACGCTCAAAAATTGGGGCAGTTCATCGAGATGAGATTTTCGCAAGAAACGGCCCACCCGGGTAACCCGGTCGTCATTTTCGACAGCCATACGGGCTTTACCATCCTTTTCCGCGTCCTGCCGCATGGTGCGGAATTTTGTGATGCGGTACACCTGCCCATTCTTACCCAGACGATCCTGTGAGAAAAACACCGGTCTTCCGGTTTCAAGCAGAATGGAAAGGGAAATGAGCGGCGTAAAAAATATCAACAGTAATGTTCCAACCAGCCCGCCGAAAATGTCCATCAATTTTTTTGCCAGCAAATAAAAACCACCTGTATGCGCCTGGTCAACAAATGACCGCAATATCCAGTCTGATTGCAGCAGCATGATGGGAACTCTGCCCAGTGTATCCTCGTAGACGATGGGCATGGTAGTGATCTCAACACCTTTTTCTTCCGCCTTTAGAAGGTTTTGAAAAAGCGTCTGGTTCATCTCGCCAGTAATTGCAAAGATCACGTCTGAAATATTCTCTTCTTCGAGCAATGAAGGCAAGTCATTGCCATTTCCCAAAACTTTGATATTGTCAAAAGCCTTGCCAATTTTTTCCGGGTCGTCATCCACAAAACCAATGATATGAAACGGCAATGGTTTCACGGTATACAGAGATTTGACCAGATTAGTGCCCGCGCGACCCGCTCCGACTATTACCACCCGGCGTAGAAATTCCTGGGCAGTAAAAATTTTAATATATAACAGACGCCACAGGACCGTTAATAAGGATGTGGCAATGATGAATGCGGCTACACCGGTACGCGGCAAGGAATTTGGCTCACTGATAAAGAAAACGCCGAAATACAAAATAAAACTGATTCCTGCCGCTATGGCAATCCCCCGGATTGTCTCATTCACCCGGCTTGAACGGCGGATGTCGTATAACTCCAGGATTAATAACCACCAGATAAACGGAAGCAGATAAAACCAGAATGCCGGACGTTCAGTCAGAAATTCCCACGAAAAATTCAACCACTGATCACGTTGGGACCAGAAGTAGAGGGAAATCATCAATCCGATCCAGGCGACCAGAAGATCTCCAATGGTAAGAATGATTCGACGTTCTGTGGCTCGAAGCCGCCAGCTTAGCGGACGAACAGGTTTGGTAGTATTCATTCGTAGATCGGACGTTTGCTTTCCTACAATCCAAGATAACTGGCAATGAAACCGGATCCCCATGAAATGTGCATGGTCATGATGGCCAATGGCATGCCGACAGCCAAAGACGCATCTTTCCGCTTTTTCATCTCCGGAAACGACGCAACGGTGATTATACACAGATATACCAGAAATACGGCCGGCAAACCTGCCAACAATGGTGGAAAAATCAGGCCGGCAATTAGTAAAAAAAACAATCCGAGCACAAACACCGGGGGTAGGAGCTGCCTCGGCTTAATGGAAGACGGATATCTTTTAATCATCCTGGCTTTCCAGTATCCGTACCGCCAGTATTGGCTTGCCAGAGCCTTCAAAGTGGCCCGCGAATAATACTGACACACAATCTCGGAGTTAAACCAGATCGTCCCGCCCTTCATCCGAATCCGTGTGTTCAATTCATAATCTTCATTGGTCAACAGAGTCTCATCAAAGAGACCTATCCGATTAAATAGCTCACGGTAATAACTTCCAAATGGAACTGTATCCACTGGTCCGGGCTCACCCGAAATGCGATAACGAACATTGCCCACCCCTAACGGATGTGCTGCCGCCGCGGCAATTCCGCGAGCCACCCAGGTATCTTCTCCCGGAATGATCTCCCACCTCCCGCCGACATTTTCACCCTTCTTAGCCAGTAGATCTTTCACGCAATTGGAAACATAATCTTCCCGGGGCAATGAATGCGCATCCATACGGATAATAATGTCGTGTTTTGCTTCCTGTATTGCCAGGTTCAACCCTGTCGGAATTTTGCGGCCTGGATTTTTGACTACGCGCACTTGAAATTCGGGATGTTCTTCCGCAAAACTCTGAATCTTTTCCAAAGTTCCGTCGTCTGACTGCCCATCTGCGATGATCACTTCCAGAGAATCCAGCGGGTAGGTTTGCCGGTATATGGCAAACAGCACATTGCTGATGGTCTTTTCTTCATTCAGGCAGGGAATAATGATTGAAACACTTGTCATGGTCAATTTCGATGAATTTTCACGGTTTGTTTTTCGGCGGATGGCAAACGAACAAAAAATGTGCTGCCCTTCCCTGGTTCACTGGTCGCCCATATCTCACCGTTATGTGAGATCACAATCTGGCGGGCGATGGCCAAGCCCAGGCCAATACCATGACTTGAGCCTCCGCGTCTGGATTTATCCACCTGATAAAAACGTTCGAAAATTCGAGCCTCTTCATGGTTGGGGATCCCTGTTCCGGTATCCGACACAGATGCCAGCACACTGCTCTGGTCGGTAACCAGCTTGATCGTGATCAACCCGCCAGCCGGAGTAAATTTTATGGCATTATCCACAAGGTTGGTAAATACCTGCGCGAGCCTGTCGCCATCTCCCATAACAAGAAGGTCTGGCATGATTTTCTTCTCTATTGTCAGGTTCGCCGCTTGTATCAGGGGATGCATTTTTTCATCCAATTGATCCAGTATCAGCGATAAATTGACCTGAGTAAATTTCATATTGGCCATGCCCTGCTCCAACCGGGACAGGGTTAGCAGGTCGAGCACCAGACGGTGCATGCGTGAAGATTCATCATAAATCACGTTGGCCGCCTGCATTAATTCCTCATGGGTGCTGGCAGCGCCATCTTGAATGGATTGGGCAAATCCCTGAATGGATGTCAATGGTGTCTTTAATTCATGAGAAACATTTGCCAGAAAATCCCGCTGCGATTCTTCCGTGCGCTGCACTCGTTTACTCATCTGATTAAACGATTCAGCCAGTTCCTGAATTTCGCGAGGCCCATCTTTTTCAAGGACCGGGTAATGGCCGCCTTCAATTTGACGGGTACCATCTGACAACCGCTTCAGTGGGTTGCCAATCCATGCTGACATGAACAAACCAAGCATAAAAGCCAGGAAAAGCGCGATCAAACTTCCCTGCAGCATCGGTTGAATAATTTCGTCCCGCAGGATCGCTCGAAATTCCAATACAGGCTGCCGCGAAGCTGCCATAAGATAAAGAGAACTGTTCAACGGACGAAGGATATACAGCCAGGTTTTGTGGTCCAGATCCGTGAATGTGCTGAAAGAGATGGGGTCATTACCGGTAATCTTCAGGGGCACCTCAAAATCAGGGAAGGGAGCTGACCTGCCTGTACCGCTGTCCACCAAAGCATGACCCTGTTCGTCTATGATGGCAAACCGGATATTATTCTGACGGTTTTCCTTAATCAGGGTGTTCTCCAAAACATCCAGATCAAATTGGTTCTTTAGCAGGATGCGGTTGGCGAGAGAAGATTGTGCCAGGCGTAATTCCATGATCGACTGGCGGTAAAAAAGCGGGCTGCGATTCAACGTAGAAATCGTTGTACCAATCATGCCCACCACCGAGGCAATGATCACAAACGAATAACTCAACCACAATCGGGAGCGGATGGAGGAAAGCATCAGGCGGTTAATTTGTATCCAATACCGGTGATAGTTTCAATATGGACACCGCTGCCTTCAATCTTTGACCGCAATTGGGCAATATGTACGTCAACAGTGCGCGTCTGGCCAAAATACTCAAAACCCCAGGCCAGATTGAGTAACTTTTCACGGGTTAAAACCAGTCCCCGGTTTTTGGCGAGAACCCAGAGGACCTCAAATTCCTGGGTTCGCAGTGATAACGGTTTATCACCCATGTACACTTCCCGTCGAGCCGGATCGATCACCAGGTTTCCCACGCGAAGCATTTCTCCGCTGGTTTCCTTGCCAAACCTTTCGGACCGGCGTAATATCACCTTAACCCGGGCTGTCAACTCGCGGGGATTAAATGGTTTGGTCATATAGTCATCTGCGCCCAATTCCAGCCCAAGGATCTTGTCAATATCATCATCCCGGGCGGTCAACATAATCACAGGTACGTTGTTCTTTTCCCGTCGCAGCCGCTTGCACACTTCCAAACCATCAAGTTCGGGAAGCATAACATCAAGAACGACCAGATTGGGTTTTTTTGAGCGAATGGTTTCCAGCGCGCTCTTGCCATCGGCAGATGAAATGATCCGGTACCCTTCACGTTCGAGGTACATGCGCGCCAGTTGGATAATATTCGGCTCGTCATCCACGAGCAGGATTAATTCATCTGACATTTTTTATTAAATCATTTTCTACCGCAATAAAGTAAAGAGCTCTAATCACCATTATTACTCGGATCAATGGCAACCAGTTCAATTTCAACCTGGCCATTTTTCGGTAAGCCGGCTACCTGAATGGTGGAACGGGCGGGATAGTTGCCCACAAAAAATTCACCATAAATGGCATTCATTTTTTGAAAATCAGCCATATCTTTTAGAAATACGGTGGTTTTGACAACATAAGACAGGTCCGAACCGGCCGCTTCCAGAACATTTTTCAGGTTGGTCAGAACCTGGCGGGTTTGTGCCTCCACCCCACCTTCAACCAGTTCGTTCGTTTCCGGGTTCAATCCGGTTTGACCGGAACAATAAATGAATTGGCCAGCCTTGATGGCGGCAGAATATGGTCCCAGTGCCTTCGGAGCTTTGGGAGCAATAACCACTTTTTTCTCTTTACAGGAACAGGACATTTCGATTCTCCTTGATTATCAGGTTATTCTAAGGCAAAGGTGAATTGTTGACAACAGATTTGTGCATTACCCTAAGAATACCTATAATTTTAACTTGATTGTTTTCTGTATATGAAAGGAGTATTTGTATGACCGCCATAAAGGATATTGAAGGCATCGGGGACATTTATATGAAGAAATTACACGGTATCGGCATCAACACGGTGGAAGCTCTGCTGGAAAAAGGTGCCGCAAAAAAAGGCCGTGAAGAAATTTCGAAAGATACAGGGATTGATGAACATAAAATTCTGGAATGGGTAAACCGGGCAGATCTGTACCGCATCAAAGGGATTGGTTCAGAATACTCGGATTTATTGGAAGCCTCTGGTGTTGATACTGTAGTTGAATTATCCAAACGCCGCGCTGACAACCTGACAGAAAAGATGGTGGAAGTAAATATCGAGAAGAAATTGGTACGCCGCATACCAACCCAGCAAATGGTGGAAGGCTGGATAACCGAAGCCAAAACCCTCCCTAGAATCGTTTCCTACTGATCGTCTTTCAATCCAGGGAAAAGCAAGGATGGCAGAATACTCCATTCAGACGATGGGTAAGGTAAACCATCCAGAATATCACCACCGGAACCAAGCACCGCATGGAATCAAGACAAGTCCTGGAAAATGGATTCTCCTGGATAGCAGATAAATCCTTACCTGAATCAACCATTAAGGTGCTGCTTGAAGCCTCTTATCTCTTAACCATCTGGTTGAGCGATGCCGGTAAATCAACAAATAATCCGGCAAAAAACCTGATTGAAACTCTTGGAACCATCCACTGGAAACCATCCCCACGAATCTGGCGTATGTTGGGATTTCATCATGTGGAGCTCTCTACAGTTTTCATTGATCCGGCGGCAACAACTGTAGATATTGTTGTGCATGAATTCGCGCACGTGCTGGATAATTGTCTCGGGGATCACCCGTTGGCCAGCATTCTGGGTGGTGGTCCTTCGGATGACCTGGCCAGATTTGTCGGGTATGAACCGGATCGGTTCTTTCCACGTTTCCGTAGTCCTCATTTCGAGCAAATTCTGCTCAATTCCGGATTGGAAATCAATCCAACCGATTACGGCCGCTCTTGTGGTCCAGCCGAAGATTTTGCCGAAAGCTTTCGCCTGGCAGTAACAGACTCTGAACACCTCTCAAAAGCGGCACCATTGCGTTTTACGTGGTTTGAAAAATGGAGGAAATCTCTTTCCTCTCAACGACCTCTTCTTCATTGATCTGGCAAATCTGATTGACTTTTTTACGGTGGATAACTAAACTTTACCCATGCTGTCAAAAATATACTCCTGCGCGGTCATTGGATTGGAGGGGGTCATTGTCGAGGTAGAAGTCGACACTGGCTCGGGTTTACCGCGTATGGTCATCGTAGGGCTGCCTGACACTGCCGTGCAGGAAAGCCGTGAAAGAGTCCGCTCCGCAGTCATCAATGCCGGCTTTGATTTTTGGCGTCATTTGCTGACCGTCAACCTGGCGCCGGCTTCTGTTCGCAAAGAAGGCCCGGCGTATGATCTGCCCATCGCTCTCGGAGTTCTGGCTGCCACCCGGCAGCTCGACCACGATCTGCTGTCAGACAGTCTGGTGATCGGCGAATTATCACTGGACGGCACCGTGCGCCATGTGCGAGGCGTGCTTCCCATGGCCGCCACCGCCAGACAGCAGAATTTTAAACGGGTCTTTGTGCCGGTTAGTGATGCCGCCGAGGCCGCCTTGATCCCCGGGTTGGAAGTCATACCGGTAAACTCCCTCACAGAACTGGTTATGTACCTGCGCGGCGAGATACAACTGGAAGCCGCTCAAACCATCAATCCGGAAGAAGTTCAAGAACCGGTTGGATCAGATTTCAGTGAAATTAAAGGGCAGGAACATGCCAAACGCGCGCTGGAAGTTGCCGCAGCCGGCGGCCATAATGTTTTAATGATTGGTCCCCCTGGTTCGGGGAAGACTCTATTGGCACGCGCCATGCCATCAATCCTCCCTAAAATGACTATTGATGAAGCATTGGATGTCACCCGTATTTATTCTGTGGCAGACGCCCTTCCTCCGGATGTACCCATGCTGCGCTCTCGGCCATTTCGTGCTCCGCATCACACCATCAGCCATGCCGGTCTGGTAGGCGGCGGGCATATCCCTCACCCTGGGGAGGTCTCACTGGCCCACCGGGGGGTCCTCTTCCTGGACGAACTTCCCGAATTCGGTCAGCGGGTTCTTGAAGTTATGCGCCAGCCGATCGAAGACAAGGTAGTGACCATCAGCCGGGCAAATGGCTCATTGACGTTCCCGGCCAATTTCGAGTTAATCGGAGCCATGAATCCATGTCCGTGCGGGTATTATGGCGACCCGATGCGTGCCTGCACCTGTTCTGATTCCACTGTAACGAAATACCAAAAACGCATATCCGGCCCGTTACTGGATCGAATCGATATTCATATCCAGGTTCCCCGCGTGGAATATGAAAAGTTATCCAGTGATCGAATTGGCGAACCGTCTATTGTTATTCAAGCCAGAGTGGAAGCCGCTCGTGAAAGGCAGCGCAAGCGGTTCATGGATTCAAACGGATCCTTTACCAGCGGTGTTACCTGTAACGCGGATATGCGGCCTGCGGAGGTACGCCAGTTCTGTGATTTAGATGAGGCCAGCCGCAGTTTGATGAAAACAGCCAGCATGCAGTTACAGCTTTCCGCGCGTGCCTACCACAGGGTTTTAAAATTGGCGCGAACCATCGCCGACTTGAGCGGGAGCGAGAAGATCACATCCTCTCACCTTGCTGAAGCACTTCAATACAGACCAAGATTATTGGAGACAAACGCGTAACCTATTCAGTCATTATTATTTTTTTTAGGGGGTATCTCTTTGGGAATTACATGCAGTGAAAGATAGAAGAGTTTAATAAGAATAAATAGAAAAATTAGGGCACCAAATAAAAGATAGGATTGGATGAAATTAAAAATCGTATTTGCAAGTTGATTTGTAAATGGAAAAAAATTGGAGATTAATAAATAGGCTATTACTACAAATACTGGTCCAGCTTTCCATAGATCTCGGTATTTCCAGATGCTGGGGATAGCCAAAGCAAAAACCGGAAAAAAAATACCATAATGATGTTCCCAGGCAACAGGAGAAGCTAGCGTAAACATCAAACTTGCAATTGAAAAGGATATCCATGATGGATTTTCCGGTGATTGAATATCTTTCTTCCTTGTAAGAAAAATGGCAAATGCGTAAAACACAATAGAAGAAACAATTGTCACAATTGAAACTATTCCATTTTCAGGAGCGAATTTTGATGCATCCCAGTGCAAATTATTCCCATTAAAGAGCAGCCGATTGATTAATCCATTGACTGATTGATTTGCATAAAAGGTTTCTCCACGTTGACCAATATACCGTAAAACTTCAAGATATTTTAGATGAGGAGAAAGCCCATACCTTAATAACGACAGGCTTAAGGTGAGAAAAACAACACCAATAACCCCCAAACAAAATTTTACTCTGTGTCGGAAAAAGCCCCATAAGAGGAATATACCCATCTGCGGTTTAATGACAGAAATGATTCCCAAAAAAATTCCGCTATAACCCTGCCTATTATGAATCCAAAACCATAAGCTCAGTGTAAAAAACAAATCAAGCCAGATCTGTACTTGTCCTAGGAAGAACGCCCTATTCAATGGATAATATGTTAGTCCTAACAACCCAATTAAAAATCCCACAATCCAGGTTACGGTTTTTTTTTCTACATAAAGTTCCTTTTTAATAACTTCGAGAAAGAGAGATACTGAAATAATTATTGTCCCCCAAAAGGCAACGCCTGACAGCAAATCAATACAAGTTCGAAGGGGAATCATGCCACCGGTTAATTTCTGTAAACCATCAATGAAAAGAAGGCTGGTGGGTGGGTATTGGAATTTCTGTTTTTGGTCAAAAAATACTTTTTGATAAATAGTTGGATCATCCCCCATTTTAAATGTGTTTAATGCCGATATCATTGGATCCCAGGAATCGTAATATTTTGGTCTACAGATTAAAATACGGTAAATATTACCAATTTGAGTTCCATCATTTTCGAGAAAATACTCGAAACCGTTTATGACGATCAGGTTTAATAAACAAAATAAAATAAGATAGTAAATAAAGGTCTTCTTTTCAACTAATCTTTTTTCATTCATTGTCATATTATACTTATTCACATCATGGATTTTTTTCGAAGGAATATATTTAGAGGGTTAATCCTTTTCTTTGATTTTGTTCTGTCATTTTTCTTTTTGGTTGAGGCGTATGTCTCTCTCCATTGGAGAATGGTGCATGACAGTCCAATCCTTTATTACATGGGTTATCTGATTTCCCATCAAAATTCGATACCGTATAAAGATTTTTTTGATATGAACATGCCAGGCGCCCATTGGTTCAACGCGCTTATCGGGACAGTTTTCGGTTTTTCAGATAGAGGATTTCAACGCGCGAACTTGCTGATTCTGTTGATCACCATGGTTCTGATTTTTATGTGGCTTAGATCATTCAGTAATTTGACGGCAATTACGGGATCTCTACTCGTTGGAGTGTTTTTCTTTCAATATGGCCCCGCCATGAGCTTGCAACGAGAATTTATTACACTACCTTTCCTTCTTGCGAGTCTGATCATTTTTCCGTTAACCAGATCACAGGAACGGTATTGGAAATTTCTGCTGGTTGGTATTTTAGTCAGCTGTTCTGTCTTGATAAAGCCTCAATCGGGTTTAATCCTGGTCATCTTTGTGGGCATGGCTTTTCTAAATCATAAACAAGACAGTCATCAACCGGTAAGAACGCTACTTCCATACTTCGCAATAATGGGAATGGGTTTTCTCGTTCCCTTAATCATGACGGTTTTGCATTTCTTGTTAAATAATTCCCTAAACTCATTTTTAGAGATCGCATTCAAATATTGGCCTCTTTATAATCAAATAAATGCCCGTTTGGAAATAACCCCGGGGGGGATTCAGCCCCTTGAACTTATAAAAGGTATCCAATCGATTGGAAGCAGAGGTCTCTGGCTTTTACCAGCCGTCATGGGTCTTTTTGTTTCCTGGAAAGATTCTCCGATTTCTTCCACAGCACAATCCAAGGTCTTGCTAATTGCAGGCGGAGCATTTGTCAGTTTCATCGAAGTCATTGTGGCGAATAAGTACTGGGAATATCACTGGTTTCCCATGCTTTTTTTTCTTATCATGCTTTCCGCGCTGGCGTTGGCACCTTTTTCACAGCAACTGAGATTGATCCACGTATGGGTTTCCATTGGTGCCATTTGCCTGATTGCTGGATTCAATCTTCGTCCATCCGTAGATTTCTGGATGCAAACACAGGCAGGCAGTTCGTCTTCTCCTCAGGGGGGACGCGTAGATGAAATATCACATTACCTGAAGGAAAACCTGGATCCTGATGATACCGTTCAACCGCTTGACTGGACGAACGGAGCCGTTCAGTCAATGCTTGAAGCACGAGTACGGCCTGCCTCCCGATACCTGTACGATTTCTATTTTTATCATCATGTTTCCAATCCTGAAATCCAATTCATTCGCCAGGATCTTATTAAACAACTCGATTTTTCAAAACCCAAAGTGATCATCCAGTTTTATGATGGCCGTCCCTGGGTAAGTGGAATGGACACAACCCGGGATTTTCCTGAATTGCAGCAGTTTCTTGCTGAAAACTACTATGTGGATAAAGACAAGAATGGGTATCGGTTGTGGATGCGGAAATAGTATTCGGCAGAAAAAATGCATAACCTTCAGCCGGCCTTTCTTTCAACCCTGTATAATCAGAATAAATAAAAAACGAACGAGAAAAAATATGAAATCGGGAAAAATAATACCTATCATCGTGCTTATCGTCTTATCTTTTTCACTGGCCGCCTGCCAGTCAGAAGTGGAATCTTCACAACCCACCCTGTCAGCAGCGGCGACCATGGAAGAAACGCCTGAAGTCTCTTCCAATCGCCTTATTTTTGAGGGTGAAGCTGTTCCTGTGGAAAACGTTACATTAGCATTTCCAATTTCCGGTGTTATTGATGAAGTACGCGTAAACGAAGGGGAAACGGTGAAAGAAGGTGATCTGATCGCGCGGTTGAAAGGATTGGAAAAGCAGAAGGCCGCCATTGCGGCGGCTCAATCGGAACGCACGGCAGCGCAGCAAGCGCTGGATGACCTGAACGATAACGCCAATGTGACCCGCGCGCAGGCACAGTTGAAACTGGCCCAGGCGAAAAAAGACCTGGATAAAGCCGCGGAGAACCGGAACTACAAAAATTACAAGAAAGCCGATCAATGGCTGATAGACCAATCACAGGCGGACTACATTCTGGCATTGAATGACTTTAACAATGCCAAGATGGTCTGGGAAAGATGGCAGGACAAGGATGAAACCGATCCCAATCGCGCGTTCGCATTACAAAATTTTGCCGCCGCCCGAAAAAAGATTGAACAGGCAGAAGCCAGGTTTAATTATCTTCAAGGTTCCCCGGAAGAAGTAGAAGTACAAATCTCCGAAGGCGAGCTCGTGGTGGCAAAAGCAAATTACGAAAAGGCGTTGAAAGATTGGGAAATGGTAAAAAATGGACCCAATACCAACGATCTTGTGCTGGCTCAGGAGCGGCTGGATAATGCCAACGCCCAGCTTGAGGCAGCCCGGGCAGGTTTGGAAGACCTGGATTTGAAAGCGACCATTTCTGGAACGGTTGTCTCGTCAAATCTGAAACCCGGACAAATTTCAGCAGTGGGTTCAACCTCTGTCATTCTGGCTGATCTGACCAGATTTGATGTGGAAAGCAACGATCTGACCGAGTTGGATATTTCCAGAATTGGCGAAGGGCAGAAAGTATCCATCACATTTGACGGTATCCCCGGATTGGAAATTCCCGGAACAGTAAAGCGTGTAAAACCACTGGGAGAGGACAATCAGGGTGATATCACCTATACGGTTATCATCGGGCTCGAGAAACAGGATCCGCGCATTAAATGGCGAATGACCGCTTCCATCAAGTTCGACGAATAAACATACTGTTACTGTAAAAGAAAGAGAGGACATCGCAAAAACCGATGTCCTCTCTTTGTTATTAACGAATAATTATCCGCAGTTGATCAGGTTATCAATCTCACTACGATCTTCGATGATTGAGCTGATCTGGCCATCAGAAATCTGGATAATCCTGTCGACAAATGCGCACATTCGTAAATCATGTGTGACCATAATGCCGGCTTTCTTTTGTTCATGAATAAGGTCCGCGTACAAACGCGTTACCTGGAAAGCCCGCTCCGTATCAAGACTGGCGGTAGGTTCATCCGCCAGAACCACACTGGGGTTGTGTATCAGAGAGCGCGCGATCGAAACCCGTTGTTTCTGGCCGCCAGATAATTGATTGGGCAGGTTGTTCCTGCGTTCCAACAATCCCAGCCGGTCGAGTAATTCATCCACCTTTTTCCCGGTTTCAGCAGAGTATTGCTTGTTCAAGCGCATCATCAGCTCAACGTTTTCTTTGACAGTGAGATAGGGAACTAGGTTGTTGGACTGGAACGTAAATCCGATTCTCTCCCGGCGAAACTTGACCCGTTGCTCTTCTGACATGGTTCCCAGGTCTGTTTGATCAATTAGTACCTGACCATGAGACGGAACCAGTAACGCGGCCAGCATGGCCAGCATGGTTGTCTTGCCAGATCCGCTGGGGCCAACAAGACCGATGAATTCACCGGCATGGATTTGGAAAGAGGCTTTGTCCACGGCTATAACTTCGGACGAACCGCTCTTATAGATTTTGCTGACATCTTTGGTTTCTAAAACAATAGTCATGATATCTGCCTTAAGAAGACAAACCAAGAGCGATCAATGGTTCCACCTGTATGGCCACCCGCACGGAAACTAATCCACCGAGAGGCCCGATCGCCAATAGCGCCAGAATGGCAATTAACACAGAACTGCCATTGAAAATAATAGGGATACCGGCGGGCAGCGCGACGGATAACAACAACGTGATGACGCTGCCCAACATGACTCCAAATGTGGTGACGATTACGATCTGCGAGATTACGGATACGGCAATAATCCAGTTGGATGAACCAATAGCCTTGAGTACCCCGATCAGGGGGATTTTTTGCAATAACTGAATCTGGAAGAAACCGCCAATTACGAGAACACCAATGAACAGGGTGAAAAACTGCTGGGTGTTCAACGTATTCTGCTGAACTTTGTACCCTGGAACTGCGTCAATGGTGGTGTTTTTATCGATCGCCTCGACACCTTCCACCTGGTTTTGGATTCTTTGCGCCGCGGATTCGATCTCAGCAGGATTTTCTAATTTGACAGCCAGAATGTTGGACGTTAACTCAGTTTCAATGTTTGATCGCAAGGCCTGGGGACGAATTTGATCCCAGGTTTTGAAAGGCAGAAATAAAGTAGGCGCATATTGGTATTGTTGCCCGTCTGTTTGTCCAACAATTTGCAAGTTAAAGAATTTTTCTTTTGTTCCCTGAATCGTTTTTACCGTGATTTCATCCCCGATACGAATGTTGTACCGTGAATATAAACGCTCATCCATTACCGCTTCATTGCCTCTCAGAGTATTGATTGTTCTGCCGTCAATGACAGGCGGCATACCCGGGCTGTCTGGTTCAATACCAAGCAAAGAGACATTGACCGATGTGTTATCCGGAAACATAAGTCCACCGGTGGCAAATCCGATGGCACCCACATTCAGTACGCCTTCAACCCTGCGTACGTCATTTATCTTGGACCGGCCGATCCGACTCGTGGCAATTAGTGTATCCACATCTTTTTGGAAGACAAAAAGATCGGCATTTACTTTGCTTAAATACTCACGATTGGATAATGCCAGACCTTCCGCCAACGCTGCGATAAAGAGAACCAGGGTGGTGATTAACGCAATAACCAGACTGACCAGAAAGAATCTTCCCCGGTTCCGCCAGACTTCTTTAAAAGCAAGATAAAAACCCATATTTCCTCCCCTTTTCAGGGAAAATTGTATTTATTTAGGAATTATACTTACATAATTAATAATACTTCCCAAGTTTGTACAGGTTGGATTGAAAGATCGGGAAATAAACGGGAAAAATTCATCCATGCAATTAAAACTGAATCCGCTCATTATCGAGTCTGCCAGACGTTTATGGAATTATCTAAAAGTTGGGATTCCGCTGAAACCCGCTGACGGAATCTTGATTTTTTGCAGCAATGATCTTCGGGTCGCCGAGTATGCGGCTCAACTGTATCATCGCGGAATGGCTCAATGGATCTGCCCTTCGGGTGGAGTTGGCAGGTTAACGTATGACCTTTACCATAAACCCGAGGCAGAAGCCTTTGCGGATGTTCTGCTCAAAGCCGGTATCCCTAAAACCGCCATTTATATTGAAAATCGCGCGACCAATACGGCGGAAAACATCTTTTTCACTCGCGAGCTGCTCACCGCAAATCAAGTTTCATTTATAAGCTTGATTATTCTACAAAAGCCATATATGGAACGCCGAACCATGGCAGCCGTGACAAAATACTGGCCCGAATTGGATTTTTGTGTTTCCTCTCCGGAAATAACTTTTGAAGAATATCCATTTGACGGGTTTTCCATGATTGATCTGATCCAGGTAATGGTTGGTGATTTTCATCGCATTATTGTGTACGCTGAGCGTGGATGGCAGGCTCCACAGCCAATTCCTGATTATGTGATGGATGCGTTCAATGTACTGGTGAAGTCTGGTTTTACGGCACAACTGGCAGACCCGGCGGCTTTGCCTTCCACTCCATCTGAAACCATATAAAAATCTCTGGCCTTTTTCTTGCAACCGCTGTTAATAAAATCCAATTCTAGTGGCGGTTGGACTATGGCAGAAATGACTTCAGAAATAACTGAATTACTTGCGCAGGCGATGCGAGCTATTCAATACGGGCATAAACAGGCGGCAGCAGCCTACCTGAACCGTATTTTGGAAGTTGATCCTGATAATATGGATGCCTGGCGTTGGCTGGCAGAATGTATGCCCAATCAATCCAAGCGTGATTACTGCCTGGAACGCGCCGGATTATCTTCAGCGTCTTTCCAATCCCGTCCAACCGCTTATCAGAGACCATCGAACATCAACAGCAACAATGCCTTGTTCGATGATGATGGTAAAACCTCAGACAACACTCTCGCGGCAAAACATGCACAGCGTGCCGTCCAACGTGGTTTGAAGAGGGCTGAATTGCCCCCGCATTACCATACGGCTTTATCGATCGATCTTGATTATCCTAAAGCCCGGGAAAACAACCGGCCTGCCCAGAACACTACCCGCCGCCCACAAAATCAACCGGTCATGGTGACGCGCCGGCCTGCCAGGAAACCCCGCCGGGGAATCAGTCTGGAGGGCCTGGTCAAAAGCGCCATGGTGGTCGCCATTTTTGCCATGGCAGGGTATATCCTCTTTTCAACCGGTCTGACAACCGGTGAACGTGTTTGGGGATGGATCACGCTTCAGATCGAAAACAATCTCGGCGACATGCCATTTATTGGGGAAAACACATCCTCCTCAGTGGCTTCTCCCTATGACCAACCTGCAGAACAGCCATCCGTATTGGCTACCTTCTTCCCGACTCCCACTGTGGCGCCCATAAGTGAGGTTGATGAATCCACGGGTGACAATGAAGGCGTTCAGGACCAGCGTGCTTCAGCCGAGGTTCCGGTGGAAGAAAATTTGTCGTCGGAGGTCCCTGAAGAAATCCCCGCGCAGGCTCCTGTTGAAGCCGTCGCACCTGTAATCCCTCAAGAAAATTTGGCATCAGATACAGAAATTATTGATGATTCAGCCGAGGGATACACCGAGAGCTCGGAGCCCATCGACTCAAATAACGTTACATTTGACGTTACCCCCCCGGCGCAACCTGCCAATACCGCACCAGCCAATCAGCCCGAACAAACGGTATCTGATACAACGGCCGCTGAAGTACCGATCCCGGTCGCCAATTCACCCGTGGTGGCTCAGCCCACCGGTTTTGTGGATGGCCCGAAAGTCATTGGCAAATCGATCAAAGGGAATAACCTCGAGATCATGCAATTCGGTAATGGGCCGGTAGAACGCATGATGGTCGCGGGAGTGCATGGTGGAAACGAGTGGAACACCACCGCGCTGGCGGACCAATTGATTGAATACATAAAGAAGAATCCCCAGGTCATACCGGCGGATCGCACTCTCTATATCCTTCGTCTTATGAATCCGGATGGTGAAGCCCGCGGGCATAACCTGGACGGCCGCACAAACGAGCGCGGAGTGGATCTGAATCGCAATTTTGACGCATTCTGGGTTGTTGATTGGCCGCGTGATGGTTGCTGGAATTACCGCCCGATCAGCGCGGGGTCATCCCCCTTCTCTGAACCCGAAACAATTGCCGTCCGCGACTTCATTCAGGCGCACCAGATCAGTGCCTTGATCAACTACCATTCAGCCGCCCTGGGTATTTTTGCTGGCGGTAGACCGCCGGAAAAAGAATCCGTTCGTCTCGCGCAATCCATTGCCGCTGTTACCAATTATGCCTACCCGCCTCAGGATACTGGCTGTAAATACACCGGACAATTTACCGACTGGCTGGCCATGAATGGAATTGCCGCGGTTGACCTTGAACTTGCCAACCATACCGATACAGATTTTGACGAAAATTTGAAAGTGTTAAGAGTCCTCATGAAGTGGGAACCTTCTACTGGGACCAAAACATTAACCGGTTTGATCAATATGGCAGAGAGTATCCCGGAAAAACCTTCCACTCTGGATCAGATCAAAAAGTTCGGCATACAAACATTAAACAAACTGAACGGGTTAGTCTTTGGGTTCCAGGAAGATAAGTAGCGGTACCCGGAAAAGGTTGAGAGCCAACACATGAGCCGGATTACGTGGATCCGTCTGTTTACCCTGCTTTTTGGAATATTTATCAGCCTGATCATCTGGGGAGCCGACAGTAATTCCCTGCCGGATTGGATCAATACCATTTACCATTATCCGAATGGTGATAAAGCCGGGCATTTCGGTCTCTATGGTATCCTGGCATTGTTATTGATCCTCAGCTTCCCAAAATTCTTCTGGCGGTTCCTCTCAATACGGCTGCCAGTTAGCAGCCTATTGCTGGCCGTTTTTGCCGTAATTGAAGAATACTCTCAATCATTTTTCCCATCACGAACGGCATCGGCCCTTGACCTTGCTTTCAGCCTTTTGGGAATATTTTTATTCAGCCTTCTGGCTAAATGGATTGTCAAACGTTCCCATCTGGCATAACAATCGTTCGGCTTGACACACGATAAAGACATCCTTTACACTGATATTGGATGTAATCTTAGTGTTTAATGAATACTACGGTGAAAATTTATGAGTCTTGAAGGCAGGAATATTCTCATAACCGGCGGCGGCATTCGCCTTGGAAGACAAATGGCCATCGCTCTCGCCAGGGCCGGCGCGGATATCCTGCTGCATTATGGTCAATCCAAAGCATCGGCATCCGATACGGCTGATGAAATACGTTCGCTTGGCCGAAAAGTCAATCTCCTTCAGGCTGATTTAAGTCAACCAGCCGAGGCGCGCCGTCTCGTGGAAAAAGCTACGGACATCAGTCCCATTTATGCCGTGATCCAAAACGCAGCTATCTTTGAACCGTTGCGGTTGCCGGATGTTACTCAAGAAAACTGGCAACGGCATCTGGATATCAATCTCACCGCTCCGTTTTTTATCAGTCAGGCCTTTCATCAAACATTGGCAACGGATGCGAAAGGCCGCATCGTGAACATGCTTGATTGGCGCGCCCTGCGCCCGGGTGTTGACCACCTTCCCTATACCATCACCAAGGCCGCCCTGGCTGCCTTAACCCGAACCCTGGCAATCTCCATGGCGCCGCGCGTAACCGTAAACGGTATCGCCCTCGGCGCCATTCTACCTCCAGCGGATGGATCACAATCAGATTCGATCATCAAACCGGTTCCCCTGCGCCGATGGGCCGAGCCCGACGAATTGGATAAAACGATCTTGTTTTTGCTTGACGGTCCGGAATATATCACCGGTGAGATCATTCATCTGGATGGTGGACGCCATCTGGTATAAAAATGGAGAAATAATGGACCAAATACTCATTACTGACCTGCTTGCCCGCGGAGTGATCGGTATTACCGAGAGGGAGCGCGCACAACCACAGGATATTCTCTTCAATATTGTCATCTTTACGGATATCGGTGAAGCGGCAAAGTCTGATGATGTGGAAAAGAGCGTGAACTATCGCACCATCGCCAAGATGGTGCTGGAACACGCCTCCACTGTCGCGAGGTATTCAGTTGAAGCCCTGGCTGAAGATGTGGCGCAGCTTATTCTCCAAAATCCGCGTGCGGCTGGGGTGCGCGTTCGGGTTGAAAAACCGGGCGCGGTACGCTTTTCAAAGTCTGTAGGCGTAGAAATTGAACGTTTTCGGTCATAACGTGAATCGATTGACAGGCATGTAGATGCGTGCGGGCGAAGCCGTCATTCTTCTGGGGTCAAATATCGATCCTGCGGTAAATATTCGCAAAGGAGCTCTGGGCCTTGGCCGCCACCTCACGGTTCTGCAGGCATCATCAGTCTGGTTGACCCCGGCGATCGGAACGACCGGGCCTGATTTCTATAACGCAGCTGTCAGAGTTGCCTGTCATCTTTCCCCGGACGATCTCAAATTTACCGTCCTGCGCCCCCTGGAACAGGAGCTGGGACGTCTTCGGACATCTGACAAATATGCCCCTCGCACACTGGATCTTGACACCATTATTCACAACGCAATTGTCCTTGAGACCCGGCTTTGGACAACCGCGTTTATCCTGTTACCTGTAGCTGAATTGGTTTCGGACCTGATCCATCCCATTTCTGGCAGGCAAATTCATGACATGGCAAACGAAATAGAACCGACTTCGGGAGCCAGCCGGTTGTCCGACTTTCCTCTTTTCGCGTGACCCAACACTTAGAAGTGCAAAGGCTCCGCACTTCGTGAGATATTATCCAAAAATTCTGTGCGGGTGGCCAGGTTTCTCCGGAAATAACCAAGCATGGCCGATGTAGTCATCCGGGAATCATGTTTTTTTACACCACGCATCATGGAACAAAGATGCAGCGCCTCAATAACCACCGCAACGCCGTGTGGATGCAGAGCCTCATTTATAAAATCGGCTATCTGCATGGTCAATCGTTCCTGAACCTGAAGCCGGCGCGCGAACATGTCCACAATGCGGGGAATTTTTGATAATCCCACAACCTGCTTGTCCGGCAGATAGGCAACATGCGCCCTGCCAATAAACGGCAGCATGTGGTGTTCGCACAAACTGTAAAACTCAATATCACGAACAATGACCATTTCGTCATATTCCACGTTAAATAACGCGCCATTAATCAATTTATATGGATCGACCCGGTAACCGGAGAGCAGTTCCTCGTAACTTTTAGCCACCCTTTGGGGAGTGGTTAACAGACCTTCCCGGTTGGGATCTTCACCAACAGCTTTTAAGATGGCTGTAACAGATTTTCGAATAGTCTCATGGTCAATCCCTTCATCACATATGATCTCTGCGGTATCCCAGAGGTCGTCAGGATTCTTCTTACTTTTTTTCTTTTCGGGCACCATAAACATGCCTACCTTTCAAAAATAATGGGTTTTTCCTGGTCAATATCGGGTTCTTCTTACCTGAATCAGGATTTTACTTTTTCCGCTTCAATAACTTTCGTGTCAAATCCAGCAAATATTTTACAGGCTCATCATCAAGACCGGCATTTTCAAGGGAGGATATGGCTATCTCAGTGTATCGTCTCGTCTTTGCTTCCACCATTTCCTGTACACCCGCGTCTTTGAGGATACCGGCAAGTTCCTCAATTTCCGACATTTTGAATGGACGCGTCTTCCAGCGATCGTTAAAAACTTCCGATGAGGCGAGTCCCAGGATCACCGGCAATGACTTTTTTCCACTGAACAGGTCACTTTCTGTTGATTTTCCGGTTAGAGCGCTGTCTCCCCAGATTCCCAGCCAGTCATCCTGTGCCTGAAACGCCAGCCCAAGATTCCAACCGAATGTCTTCAGTGCATCGATTTTCGTCTCTTCCGCGCCGGTTATTACCGCGCCGATGCAGGCACTGCAGGCAAGCAGTGACGCCGTCTTTCCGCCTACCATATTCCAGTACTCTTCCAGCGCAAGGTCATCACAGTTTTCGTAGGCCATATCGAGGTACTGGCCTTTGGTCAAGTGCACACAGGTGTTCTGTAATAATTCTGCTGCTCCGAGAACGCATTCTGGAAGTGCCTCTGCGTGATGCACCGCGTGGAAAGCAAGAGCAAACATGCAATCGCCGCTATTGATCGCCTGGGCTTCACCCCACTTCGTCCAGACCGTTTTTCGTCCATGCCGGTAATCTGACCGGTCTTCTATATCGTCATGGATCAAGGAAAAATTATGGATCAATTCCACCGCGACTGCCGCAGAAAGGGCCAGCTTCCAATCTTTTCCGGCCGCGGTTGTTCCCAGCAGTACAAGAATTGGGCGGATTCGTTTCCCCTGCGCCTTTTCTCCGGCATCCTCACCTTCCCAACCCATGTGATATGCCAGCATGGCACGTAATCCTTCATATGAAGAATTGTCTATGGTATTGACCGTTTTAATTAACTCGTCTTCAATGAGCGGACGGGCTGCCTGAATGAATTGGTCAAGACTCATGGCCGCTCCTTTTTTGCAAAATGGCAGTGTTTCCCGTTAATTCAAAAATGTCTCGAATTCCACAGGCAAACATGGTAATTTGAATTTCACGCTGGAATTCTTTTATGGTTTTGATGGTCTCTTCCGCGGATACGGCGGCTGATTTCAGGAAAGTGGAAGCCATTCCACCCATGACTGCCCCAAGCGCCATGCAACGGGCGATATCCAATCCATCTCGCAATCCACCTGACGCAATGACCTTTAAGTCCGGCGCGGCTTTGTGTACCATCTGTATGGATTGTGCGGTGGGAATCCCCCAACTCCGGAAAGCTCCGGCAACCCTGGACAGATTCTCATCCTCCGTTCGATACATTTCCACCTGAGACCAGCTAGTCCCACCCGCTCCAGCTACATCGATTCCGGCAATACCCGTTCCTACCAACCGTGAGGCATCCTGTTCCGATATCCCCCAGCCGACTTCTTTGATAAATACGGGCACAGACAGTGAGTGACAGATCGTCTCAATTTTCTTCAACAATCCGCCAAAACGACTGTTTCCTTCCGGCTGAACGGCTTCCTGAAGAGCGTTCAGATGCAAAAACAGGGCATCCGCCTGGATCATATCCACAGCCCGCTGGCAGTGGTCGGAATTGTAACCATAATTTAGCTGCACAGCTCCAAGGTTGGCAAATAGGAGGATGTCTGGCGCCTGCTTTCGAACAAGAAAAGAAGATACCAGTCTGTCATCTTCAAGTGCGGCTCGCTGCGAACCTACTCCCATGGCAATTCCACAATACTGGGCGGCGGTTGCCAGATTTTGGTTAACCTTTTCCGCTTCCTTTGTTCCGCCAGTCATGGATGAAATAAGAATCGGAGCTTTCAGGGTTTTTCCCATAAGGGTTAGAGATGTGTCTACCTCACATAGGTCAATCTCCGGTAACGCCCGTGGCATGAATTGATACTCATCCAATCCTGTGCGAATGGAAGATTGAACATCCTGAATTAGATTGATGCGGATATGATCGCCTTTGCGGGATGACAATTGCGTGGAATCTGGCATGGCAATTTCCTATATCGGTTTTTTTTTGAGTATACCAAAACGCGCCTATCGGGGTTATATTCTATATCAGCATATATATCCAACCGGCAAGCCGGGTGGATAACATGACTTGACAATCTTCATTCACTCATTACAATTCAACACGAAGGAAAACAATCGTACCCAGGAGAAAACCGATGAGCGATACATTTGAAAAGGTCAGCAGCGTGATCGTCGATGTCTTGAAGATCGACGGCAAGGGAATTAATATGGACACCCGCTTCATTGAAGATCTAAAAGCCGATTCGATGGATCAGTTCTTCCTCATCGATGGTTTCAGCGAAAAATTCAATGTATCCATTGCGGATGAAGACGCCCGGAAAATAAAAACCGTCGGCGATGTTGTGAAATACGTCGATTCCCATTTAGGCTAATTGCTCAACAAATTGTCACAAATTTCTGTACTCCTGAATTCTTCTCTGTTCAGGAGTTTCTCATTTAACCATCAGTCTATCGCAATAAGAGTGAGGGCACTTCATCAGGGGTCGCGGCAATTTTTACCGTGGCCTTCTCAAATGCCAGTATCTTTTCCCGCGCGCTTCCCGACCCGTGTTCTATGATGGCACCCGCGTGACCCATTTGCCTGCCGATTGGCGCTGTCTGCCCGACAACCATGGCCACTACAGGTTTTGTCATATTACGATTAATAAATTCCGCCGCCTTTTCCTCTTCGGTACCACCAATCTCCCCGATCAGCACAATCTGTTCGGTATGCGGGTCATCCTCCAGAAGGCGTAATACTTCTATAAAATTCATACCCTGAACCGGATCCCCCCCAATACCGATACAGGTGCTCACACCAAAGCCCGCGTTCTTTAACGCGAACAGAACCTCATACGTTAAAGTGCCTGACCGGGAGACCACGCCTATGGCTCCTGCGGAGGCTATATCCCCGGGGATGATGCCAACCTTGGCTTCACCAGGCGTAAGGATGCCCGGTGAATTTGGCCCAACCAGCAATGTACCCGCATGGGTCAGGTATTCGTGCACCCGCATGGAATCTGAAACGGGTATTCCTTCTGTGATACAAACAATCAATGATATTCCGGCATCCGCGGCCTCATACATGGCATCGGCAGCAAACCGTGATGGCACAAAAATAACACTCACATCCGCCCCGGTCATATCCACAGCCGTGCGAACTGAATCAAATACCGGAATTTTCCCATCAAGCACCCATTCGCCACCCCTGCCGGGAGTGACACCGGCGACTATGTGGGTTCCATAGTCAATCATCTGCCGTGCATGGAAGAGCCCCTCATGGCCTGTAATGCCTTGAACCAACACTTTTGAATTTTTACTGATCAAAATGCCCATGTCAGGCCGCTCCTTCTGCTGCCAAGATGGCCATTTTCGCGGCTTCATTTATTGACCCGGCGGATGCCAGATTCGCGGTCCGTAACAGACTGCGTCCTTCTTCGGCATTGGTACCTTCAAGGCGGATAATTATGGGAACTCTTGAGGGGAATTCATTCAGCGCGGCCAGTATCCCGCGGGCTACTTCGTCACAACGGGTAATCCCGCCAAAAATATTGACCAGAACCGACTTCACGGTCTGGTCCATCAATAGGATATGCAACGCAGCAGAAACCCTTTCAGCGCTGGCGCCTCCTCCGATATCCAAAAAATTGGCCGGTGTTCCACCTGCCATATAGATCATATCGGTGGTGGCCAGTGCCAATCCGGCACCATTAACCAGGCAACCAACATTCCCATCCAGCTTTATATAACAAAGTCCGAATTTCCGGGCTTCAATTTCAACCGGGCCATCTCCATCCGTGTTACGGAAATCTGTCAACTCCGGGTGCCTGAAAAGTGAGTTGTCATCAATGGTGATCTTACCGTCCAACGCAACCAGTTTCTGTTCGCTGGTGATGACCAAAGGATTGGCTTCAACCATGGTGGCATCAAAGTCATTGAACAGGTTCCACAGGTTATGGGTGATTTCACCATAGCTCTTCCAGAGATCGCGCGGTAAATCAATACCGGCTGCCATATCCCGTGATTGGAAATCACGCAGTCCCAACAACGGATCAATGGGTATCTTGATGATTTTTTCAGGCGTGGTTCTCGCGACTTCCTCGATATCCATTCCTCCGGCAAAAGAGGTGATCATGACCGGCTTCCGCAGAGAACGATCATTGATAATACCCAGGTAAAGTTCTTTCTGAATGTTTGCGGTTTCATCCACCAGAACCTTGCGTACCGGCAAACCCTTGATCTCCATCCCAAGGATGACAGCGGCCAGTTCTTCTGCCTCGCGAGCAGATTTTGCCAGGCGAATACCCCCGGATTTTCCGCGTCCGCTCACAAGTACCTGGGCTTTAACCACCACCCGGCCGCCCAATTCTTCCGCGATCTGTTTGGCTTCACCGGAAGAGGAGGCCACTCTTCCATTTGGAATTGGGATCATATACCGGTTGAATATTTGTTTTGACTGGTATTCATGTAATCTCATGCCAGATTCACCGTTTTCGTCAGGTTAAATAGATAAAGGTCTTCCGCCGTAAACGGCTGGAAAACCAGTTGTAACTGCCAACGCCAGAAGAGGCTGAATGGATCACCCTCGCTTTAATCAAAGTGGTTAATAAGATTATAACAAGAATTACTAATCCCGTTTTTCACGGTCATTTTGCCATGCGCCGCATGGAGCGCCATTGTTGTTGGTAAAAAAGCACGGGAAGAAATTTCACAACCTCTTCCCGTGCCAAGTCCTGCCAGATATTCGAAGTACTAACCCTTCAAGAAAGCATCCAAAGCGTCTTTGCTGATGCGGTACGCGTTGCCAATCTTCTTGGCCTTTAATTCGCCTGATGTAATGGCAGCGATCACATCTTCTTCCGCTACACGCATTACCGCGGCGGCTTCTGCGGGTGTCATCACATCACTCATCGCCGCACCTGCCGCTGCGCCGGCAGCCGTGGCCGTGCCCATGTCACCGGCTTTGGCAGCCATACCACCGGCCAGAGCCTGGTTCATGATGTTGCCAATCCCCATTCCTGCGCCAATACCGGCTGTCAGACCTGCACCGCCGCCCTGGTTCTGGGCCGCGTCACGCATGGCGTCTGCCGCCTGCAATTGGGTATAGGTGGCCATATCCAGCATACCCATGGCACGCAATTCTTCCGCCGATTTCTCGGAAGGTTTCAGGTTGCCAATATAGAACGATTTCAGGGTCATTCCGATGGCTGCAAAATCATCCTGGGCTTTTGCCCGAACGGCCGCGCCCAGCTCTTCCGTCAGGCCAATAAGCTGAACCACGCTGTTTTTCGCCGCTGTTTCGCCAAGAACATCCTGTAATTTGCTCAGCAGCATATTGCGAACGCGGTTTTCAATATCGCCCATGCGATATGAACCCTGGGCGCCAACGATCTGGGTGATGAACTGTACCGGGTCAGCGATGGAAAAGCTGTAGGAACCAAAACCCTGCAGCAAAGCCACACCCAGACCCATTCCAGGATTGCGGACAATGATGGGCTGGGGTGTTCCCCACTTGCGGTCAACAAATTCTTTAACCGACACATAATAGACTTCAGCCGTAAAAGGCGTGCGGTCATTGAAGACTTTCCCGATCAGGTCGATCACCTTGGGAATATTAGCGGTGACAATGGTATGGCGGCCCGGGCCAAACATATCCAGCGCCTTACCGTCGCGGAAAAAGACCACCCGCTGACTTTCGCGCACAATAATTTGACTGCCAATCCGCAGATCGGCCACCCCTTCTTCCGGGAAACGATGGACAATTTCATCTGCCATCTCATTCGGGTATTCAACTACATCAAAAATCCTTGCCATGGTTTATCTCCACAAAATGTGATTGCCAGAATATGCGTTTATTGAGATGGTTGGTCTTGCTGCGCGAGAACAACTTCGGATCGGTGGTTGAACGCGTCTACCGCCCTGGTAGCCATTGACTTCAAATTGCGAATGGCAGCCGGTAGACCATCTGTACCGATGGAAGCTTCCACCGTGTCAACTGCCCTGTTTGCTTCATCTACCAGGGTGAGCAGCGCCAGGTCGTACTGGTAGATTTTGGTCAGTTCCGCTTCATTTATCTTGACCGCGTCAAACAAACCAGAATATCCGTACGCAGCATTTTTCACCCGGTCAATGAACTGTCGGTATTTGATGGCGGCGGATTCCATATCGTCCACAAATTCCAGAGCTCCCTGGCTGACCAGATCACTCTGAATTGTGCTGATACGACGCCAGACCTCTTCAAACTTGCTGGCAACGGTATCCCGCAACAATTTGTCAGCCGCCCGCCGGTTCTGCCGTTCTATGTAACCATTGAAACCGGGAATTTTTGCCAGTAGTTTGGTAAGAACATCCTGGCTGGATGTCACTTGGTCAAACAGGTCACTCATAATCTCCTCCGATTCAAAGTCAATCTCAATTGATGACAATTGGATTATAGCCAGTTCAAAACGTTGACACAAGCAAGGTCAATGTGTTTATCGTTGTAAGGTGTTTGTAATTTTTCTCCCTTGCATTTGATGGTTTTCTTTCTATAATTATGCTTAGGTTTCAAAATATTATTATCCATACCGTGGAAGGAGGTGAAAGAACATGTTGTTTTCCCCGAAGGAAAAAGGTCAAGGTTTAGTTGAATATGCATTGATTCTTGTTTTAGTTGCTGTTGTCGTTATCGTGATCCTCGCCCTGCTCGGTCCTGCCATCGGCAAGATCTTCTCGAACGTCGTTGAGGCCATCTAGTTTCGACTTCAAAATTGGAAATCGTTTTATCTACACAGATATACGGAGAGAAAAGCCCTACGTTGCAGGGCTTTTCTTTTTTTCATATGGAATTTATTTTCAAAACCGGCTTCCCAAACTATATTAAATACATCCGCCATTTTTATACTATAATTCCTAACAGTGGGAGATTTGACCGCACAAAATAAGTATGTAGGAGGACTACATGGCCAGTGGAGGAAGAAATCGGGGGCTGATTTTTATAGTGATCGCCCTTGTGATACTAGCAGGACTTGCAGTATTGTATTTTCTGTTCCGAGGAACTTCGTTTTTACCGACCACACCTCAACCTGGAGCCGCTGCGCCACAGCCACCCAGCGTTAAGATGACGAGCATTGTTATCACCACCCAACGAATTCCCCGGGGCTCTGTGATAACAGAGAGCGTGATCACGACCCTCGCGTATCCTGAAAAAGACCTGGTTGCCGGAACTTTCTTTACCGATCCCAAAGCTGTAATCAATAAACAGGCCAAATATGACCTGGAAGCCCGTATCCCCATTACCGAAGGCATGCTGGTCACCGGCCAGGTTGGTTCATACGCCGCCTTCCAGATACCCAAGGGATATGTCGCCGTATCCATCCCGATCACAAAGCTGACGGCTGTATCCTTCGCGCCTGTGGTTGGCGATCATGTGAATATCATTGCCTCCATGATGGTGGTGGATATCGACCAGAACTACCAGTCACGGCTTCCAAATTTGACCGGCAATGCTGTTCCTCCCCGGGGCGCGTCTGAGGGTGACCCCGGATCGCTCACGGTGACCACTACATCCGGTGCCGGGGCACAGGGTCGTGTTGATCTGGACGCCACATTAAACCAGCCGATATATCTGGTGCCTTCAGAGAATCAACGGCCGCGTCTTGTCAGTCAGATGGTCATCCAGGATGCCATCATTTTACGTGTCGGTTCTTTCCCGACGGATGAACTGGCAAAAACGAGCGGCGTGGAACCCACACCGGGTCCGCAGGCCGCAGGCGGGGCTGAAGCTACGGCCGTTCCCGCTCCCGATATGATGACCCTCATTGTTCGTCCGCAGGACGCCATCACATTAAATTACCTGATGTTGAGCAACACTCAATTGAGTCTGGCATTACGCTCAGCCGGTGATCTTGATCCGGCGGCTGTTGAAGCAGTCACTCTGCAGTATCTGTTCCAAACGTACAACATTCCCAATCCACCCAAGACTGCCTTTGGATTGGAACCGCGTAAAGATGATCTTATTTTCAACTCCAGAGGATCGAGTCCTGCTCCCACTGCTGTACCGCGGTAGAATGATTTAGACTGAAGGAAAAACCAGAATTTAGGAGAACTTATGCCCGGGCAGGAAAAGATACGGGTGCTGATCGTAGATGATATAGCCGAAACAAGAGAGACGGTTCGCCGTCTCTTGCAGTTTGACACATCCATTGAAGTTCTGGGCGGGGCTCAATCTGGAATGGAAGCTATTGCTCAATGTGAGCAATTGAAGCCAGATGTCGTCTTGATGGATATCAATATGCCAGACATGAACGGCATTGAAGCTACGGAAGCCATCCGCAAAAAAACACCCTACTCCCAGATCATTATCCTTTCGGTTCAAGATGATCCCGGTTATTACCGCAAAGCCATGCTGGCCGGTGCGCGTGATTTCATCTCCAAGCCACCGATGATCGACGAACTCACAGCGGCCATTCACCGGGCTGGTGCCATGGCCCAGGAAGAGAAGAATAAAGCTGTCCAGGTTTACACATCCACTGCTGGAAGAACAGGCCCGCTCCCATACAGCAGCATCCCCATGGTGCTGGGCAAGATCATCGTGACGTACAGCCCCAAGGGCGGCACAGGATGTACGACCATTGCCACAAATCTGGCATCCGCTCTGCAGGGTGAGAATGCCAATGTCGCCCTGGTCGATGCCAGCCTTCTGTACGGCGACGTGCCTGTTTTCTTGAACGAACAACCCAAGAATTCCATCATTGACCTATCAGTTCGCGCTGATGATCTTGATCCTGAGACGGTAGCCGCCTCGTTGGTCCAACCAAAGACAGTGCCCTTTAAGATTCTGGCGCCTCCTCCCAGTCCCGATCTGGTGGACCGGGTCACGGGAGACCAGCTTGTCAAACTATTGACATTAATGCGCCAGTCTTTTCAATACATCATCATTGACACATCATCCTACCTGTCTGATGTGGTGCAATCAGCCTTGTCCACATCGGATGTGATCATATTGATCACCACGCCTGATATTGCGTCAATCAAAAATTGCAGCCAATTCCTGAATCTGGCAGATATGAGTGGAATCGAGCGGGACCGGATTGTATTTGTGTTGAACCGTTACGATCGCAATCTGCATATTGATCCGGCAAAAGTTGGCAATCGGCTAAACCAGGCCGTAAATTTGACGATACCTATGGATGAGGCTTACGTGATCCGCTCTATCAATAAAGGCGTGCCCATCTTTATTGAAAATCGTACGCATCCAGTGAGTATGAGCATTCAAAAATTGGCATCCATGGTGAAGGAAAAGATCATCAAACAGGATGACAATGCTTTTACACAGGCAGGTATTAAATAGCACAGGGCGGGAAGGGTTTTTGGAGGTAAGTAATGGCTTTGTTAAAACGATTCAACGCAGGTGACAGTGGCAACACTCCACCCACTCCATCGGGGGGAAATAGCAATTCAGGCAATGAGAATCCACGTTCTGCCCCAACACCGGTAGCCACGCAACCGCGCCCGGCAATGGCGGCTTCACTTGTCAGCATGGAAGGTCTTACTGAATTCAAAAACCGGGTGCAAAACAAACTACTGGCCACACTTGAACCCACCACGGATATGTCACGGAAAGAACAACTCCGCCAGCAAATTGAGCGGGTGATCGATGACATGATCCTGGAAGAACAAAGGACCATTTCGCGGCCGGAAAAAATCCGCCTATACGAATCCGTCTGCGCCGAACTTCTTGGTTTTGGCCCGCTTGATCCCCTGTTGGACGATGAAGCCATTACCGAAATCATGGTTAACGGTGCAAAACATGTATATGTGGAAAAGCGCGGCAAGATTCTCAGAGCCAATGTCGCCTTTGAAAGTAACGAACATGTACTGCGTATTATTGACCGCATCGTTTCTCCACTGGGCCGTAGAATTGACGAATCCAGCCCCTATGTTGACGCCCGCTTGCCTGATGGCTCCCGTGTTAACGCGGTCATCCCTCCCATCTCGCTGGTGGGTCCTGTATTGACCATCCGTAAATTTTCCAAACGCCCGATCACGGTTGAACAATTGATCGGTTATGGTTCTGTGACACCCGAAGCCATGCAGTTCTTGAAAGCCTGCGTTGAAGCCCGGTTGAATGTGGTGATATCCGGTGGTACCGGTTCCGGTAAAACCACTCTTTTGAATGTGCTTTCCAGTTATATTCCGGGTGATGAGCGCATCATTACCATTGAGAACGCGGCAGAGCTCCAGCTTCAACAGGAACATGTGGTCACCATGGAATCCCGCCCCATGAACATTGAAGGCAAGGGCGAGATCACCATCCGTCAACTGGTGGTTAATGCCCTTCGTATGCGCCCTGACCGCATTATCGTAGGTGAAATTCGCGATGAAGCCGCGTTGGACATGCTTCAGGCTATGAACACCGGTCATGAAGGTTCCATGACCACCCTGCACTCCAACAGTCCGCGTGATACCCTTTCCCGTCTGGAAACGATGGTTTTGATGGCTGGTATGGATCTCCCCGTGCGCGCCATCCGCGAACAGGTTTCGTCCGCCATTGATCTGATCATCCATCAAGATCGCCTGCGTGATGGCACCCGCAAGATCACCTATATGACCGAAGTGCTTGGCATGGAAGGCGATGTGATTACCACAACAGACCTGTTTACGTTTGAACAGGCTGGTATCGAAAATGGGCAGATTATTGGATTGCTCCGACCGAGTGGTCTGGTTCCCAAGTTTATGGATAAAATCCGCGCATCAGGCATTAACCTGCCCACTTCATTATTCGGAATTGGACGGAGATAATCATTGGCAAATATTCTGCCAGCTTTCTTGTTAAATGACAGGATAACCCCATGAATTTGATGCTCTTCTTCATTCTGGGTGGGAGTGTTGCGGTGCTTCTGTTGATCGTGGGTATCGTTGTTTCAGTCCGCAGCGACCGCGATCTGGTCGATGAACGTCTGGGCCGCCTGGTAGATTCGCCTGAAGAAGAAGAAATTATCCGCAGGGAAGCATCCAAACCATTAACAGATTGGCTGAACCGCCGGATGGAAGGCTCATCCATAGGCGACAGAATCTCAAAAGACCTGGCACGAGCAGACCTAAAACTTAAGCCGGGTGAATTTATTGCGGTGATCGTTATAGCTGCGTTTGGTGTAGGTATTGTTCTCTGGTTCTTTGCCGGTCAAAATATATTCGCCGGAATACTCGGTGCTATTGGCGGGACATTCCTTCCCCGCATGTATCTAAAGAGCCAGCAGGCAAAACGCCTGATCAAGTTCAATGAACAACTGCCGGATATGTTGAACCTTATGGTTAACGGCCTGCGCGCCGGTTTTTCGACCATGCAGGCCATGGAAGCCGTCAGTCGTGAATTGCCGCCTCCCATCAGTGATGAATTCCGTCGTGTTGTGCAGGAAATGCAACTGGGCGTCACCATGGAAAAATCACTGGACAACCTGCTCAGACGCATTCCCAGCGATGACCTTGATCTGGTGATCACAGCCATAAACGTGCAGCGTGAGGTCGGTGGTAACCTGGCAGAGATCATGGATACGATCAGTTACACAATCCGCGAGCGCGTGCGCATCAAAGGCGAGATCCGCGTGCTCACCGCCCAGGTGATGTATTCCGGCCGTTTCCTCGCGATGATGCCGGTCTTCGTGATCGCCATCCTGTATCTGGTCAACCGCCCATACATGATGGAATTTTTCAAGCCAGAGAACCTGCCATGCGGGTATATATCACTTATTCTGGGCGCGATTTTAATCATTTCAGGTTATTTTGCCATGAACAAACTCGGTGACATTGAGGTTTAGTTCAGCAGAATGGATTTGAATTATGTCTGATATTCTGATTGGTTTTATTGTTCTCCTGGTTGTGGTTGTGATTGTGGCGGTCGTCCTTGTGATCATCGGCCTGCGCAACCCATCATTCCAGAACAACCGCATTCTTCAAGAACGCCTTGAAGAAATGACCACCACAGGTGAAGTGGTAAACCTGGAAAAAATTGAGCTTTCCATGCCGTTTTCTGAGCGGGTCATCTACCCTATCGCTCGAAAGCTCGGTGAACTTGCCATCCGCTTCACACCCCAGAACGCGCTGCAAAATACTGCCAAAAAACTCGAACTGGCGGGTAGCCCGGGAAAACTTGATCCTACCATGATGATGGCGCTCCAGTTTATTTCATTTGTATTCTTTGGCGGTATGCTCTTCCTGGTGTTCTCGGTGGCCAAGGTAAGCTGGCCGCTGGGCGTGGTTATTTTGATCGTGCTGGGTTTTTCCATACTCGGCTTCTTCGTTCCACAATTGCTGCTCAGTTCAAGCATCAATCGCCGCCAGCATCACATCCGGCGGGCTATGCCTGACGCATTGGATCTGTTGACCATCTGCGTTGAAGCCGGTCTTGGCTTTGACGCGGCCATGTCGAAAGTCGCTGAAAAGTGGGAAACTGAATTGAGCCTCTCCTTTGCGCGCGCCATTCGTGAAATTCAACTTGGCAAACTCCGGCGCGAAGCTCTGAAAGCCATGGCAGATCGGATCGGTATCCCCGAAATGACCAGTTTTGTCGCGGCCGTTATCCAGAGTGAGCAACTTGGTGTCAGCCTGGCGAAAGTGCTGCGTATTCAATCTGACCAGATGCGTATCCGCCGTCGGCAACTGGCGGAAGAGGAAGCTCACAAAGTCCCCATTAAAATGCTGATCCCTATGGGTCTGCTGATCTTCCCGTCGTTGATGATTGTTTTGTTAACTCCGGCAGCCTTCCGGTTGATGCATTCGGCTCTCGGATCAATGTTCAGATAATCCATATGGCCAAAAACTTGACTGCTGCCCTGAAATGGCAGCAGTTTTCTTATCAATTGCGTAGCGGTTTGTGGAAAGGGATTGATTGGATTTTTCCTCCTCAATGCCCCGGTTGTCAGACGATGGGCACTCGCTGGTGTGAGGCTTGTTCCAGTTCTGTTAAACCAATATCCGGGCATATTTGCCCTGTCTGTGGAGAACCAGGCAGCACGGCGGAGGTTTGCTTTGATTGCCGGTCTATTCCGCCGGCGTTTGATTCTCTCAGGTCTTACACCCTTTTTACAGGACCCATACGTGAGGCACTACACCACCTGAAATACTCCAATGACATTGGCCTGGGCGAAGTTTTGTCCCCTTATCTGGTAAAAACGTATCAAAGCATGAACCTGGATATTGATCTGGTGACGGCTGTTCCCCTCAGCAAAAAACGCCTGCGCAGCCGCGGTTATAACCAGGCAGAGGAACTGGCCCGGCCCTTCGCCGCCATGATCAAAAAGCCATATCTGGGGAACGCAGTGGAACGTGTGGTTGATACCCGCAGCCAGATTGATCTCTCCGCCGAAGAACGCCGGGAAAATGTTTCAGGCGCTTTTTATGCAAATTCTATGTCCATTAAGGCAAAATCTGTCATAATAATAGATGATGTATCCACTACAGGATCAACCATTTCAGAATGCGCGGGAGCACTTCGGAAGGCGGGTGCCAGGGAAATTCATGCGATCACTCTGGCCAGAGCGCCGCTGAAAACAACTCCAGGTTGAACCGGGTGGATTTCATTAATTAAGCTGTCAAGGAGGCTTTTATGGATTTCAAGGTCGAGATTTCAGCGAAGAACATGGAAGTAACGGAGCGAATAAGCGACTATGTCAATAAAAAAGTCGCCAAGTTTGACCGATTGCTTCCGGCAATTGACGAAGTCCGTATTGATCTGTCTCACCTGAAAAACGCCCGGAGTGTCAGCGATCGCAATGTGGCTCAGATCACTGTTCGAGGCAAAGGATATATCCTTCGGGCGGAAGAACGGGCTGATGATATTTTCACAGCCATGGATACAACACTGGAAAAGATGCAGCGTCAGATTGAACGCTATAAAGGGAAACGGGAGCGCGGCCGCGGCGATGGCACACCGGCTTCCGAAGTTATTCCAGTGGATACTTTGGATGAAGAATCATCTGAACTGCCGCTCATTGTCAGGCGGAAGGAATTCACACTGATACCGATGGATGAAGCGGAAGCTGTTGAACAAATGGCCTTACTCGGTCACGAAAACTTCTTCATCTTTTACAATGCCAATACCAGCCACATCAATGTTTTATACCGCAGACGCGATGGTGCGTATGGTCTGATCGAACCCAAGATTGGATAGACTTATTTGGTATATACAAAACGGGAAGAGATAAAAACTCTTCCCGTTTTTCATTCGTTAAGGTTTTTTTGAAGTGATGGTAAGGCAGGTTTCCTTTCACGCCGCCAGGCTAGAAGACTGATCAGTGTTCCGGCAGACAGAAGGCAACCCATGATAATAAAAATGTAATGCAGACCTATCACCTGGTAATCAATGGGCGCAGAGGTCGCCCCGACAGATAAAACTCCGGAAAACTGAAAAACCAGGGCTGTCCATAATGTCCCCATAATGGCGATCCCGCTGGTTTGTCCGAGTGTTCGTGTTATGGCCAGCAATCCAGAGACAACGCCCAATCGTTCAGAAGATGCCGTACCCAAAATGGCTGAATTGTTGGGACTTTGAAACAACCCCATACCCAGTCCTATCGGCATATATAGTATCAAAAAGTTCTGCCACGATGTTTGTGTGGATAAATTGGAAAGGTTGAAATAGCTTAATGCCAGGGTTGCCAGCCCGATGATGGTTAATAAGCGAAAACCGAATCTATCTGAAAGCCAACCGGATAGCGGTCCGGTTATTCCCAACATGATGGGAAACACGGCCATGAGGATACCGGAGAACTCCGGGTCATATCCCAGCACATTTTGTAGATAGAATGGGATCAAAAAGACTGTTCCGGTGCTGGCAATAAAAGTCAGTAAACCGGTGATTAAATTCACACTGAACAGCATATTATTAAACAAACTCAAATCGATGAGCGGCTGGGTGACAGATTTTTCTATTCGAATAAACAACCACAGGAAAATAATAAAAGCTGCAAATAAGAGCAAAGATGGCGCTGATAGGAAGCCGTTGTCCTGAGAATATGTAAGACCAAACAACAGTGCAACCAGACACACAAGCAGCATTCCCGCGCCCAAAAAATCGAATCGTTCACCTGTTTTCCGGGTGGAATTGGGTAACGAATGAATGGCAATGGGTATGGCGATCAATACTACAGGGATATTCACAAAGAAAATCCAGTGCCAGCCCAGGTTTTTCAAAATAATTCCGCCAAGTGTAGGGCCAATAATGATACCCATGGAAACCGCCAGTCCATTAAACCCCAGCGCCCTCCCCCGTTCTTCTGGCGGGAAGCCCTCGGCCAGCAAAGCCGGGCCAAGAGCCATGAGGAATGCGGCACCCATTGCCTGTACCACGCGAAACACAATCAACCACTCCACCTGCCGTGATAAACCGCACAACAGAGATCCCAGGGTAAAAATACCGAACCCGGCCAGATATAGTGATTTTTTGCCAACAATATCCGCCAACCGGCCAATCCCCGGTAACAGTACGGTGATCGTCAGAAGATAGGCTAAAACCACCCATTGGACAGAAGCGAAGCTCGTATGAAGATCTCTTTCCAGCGTAGGCAGGGAAATATTAACAATGCTGCTGTCAATGGTGGCGAGAAAGACGCCGAATGAAACGGAAATTAATACCTGCCATTTGCGGGAAAAATCGATGGTCGTCATGAGTTGTTGGTTTCTCTCTTTTTTCAGCGAACGCAGGATTATAACACCCACCTTTATCTTCGATTACAATCACAGACATGTTTATTTTTCTATCCAAATTCCTTCCCCTGTTTGTTTACCCTTTGGGCGTCAGCGCCATTTTGATTTCACTTGGGTTCATTTTCATCAAACGAATACAATTTTCACGGTCAGTCTTCTTCGCTGCGCTATTGGTGCTTTTTATTGGGGGCAACCGCTGGTTTTCCTACACCCTGGCCCGTTCCCTTGAATGGCAATACCTCCCGGATAATCATAATCTTACGGCGGAAGCGATTGTTGTTCTTGGCGGTGGCACTGAATCAGACCTCTCTCCCCGACAGGCTGTGGAAGTCAACAGCGCGGGCGACCGCATGATTCACGCCGCTGATCTCTACCATAAAGGCGCGGCTCCGATCATCATCCTCAGTGGAGGAAATATCGACTGGATGGAGTCAGTGGAAAAATCTCCCGCAGCTGATATGCGCCAGATCATGCTAAAGCTGGGAGTACCCGATTCCGCCATGATTTTGCAGCCAAAATCTCAGAATACGCGGGAAGACGCGCTTTATTCGGCTGAAATCTTGAAAGAACGCGGCATTACCCGCATTTTGCTGGTCACATCGGCCATGCACATGCCGCGTTCTGTTGGTCTCTTCACCCGGCAGGGTCTGGAGACAATCCCTTCACCTGCGGATTTCACCGTAACCGAAGATGGCTGGCAGCGGGTCATGAATCCGAATTTTGAGACTTTCCTCATTAACATAATTCCCAATTCCAGTGCCCTGGGGTTAACAACAACCGTCATGAAAGAATACCTGGGTATAATGATGTACAGATGGCAGGGCTGGTTATAAATTTGTAGGCGTCCCTAACTTACCGGTTTGCATTCATAACTGTTTCCTTTATATGAATATTAAGATTCTCTAATGAGCACAAAACTTGCATGTAGCTTGTAATTACATGATTTTCGGTTTATGATTAATAAAGACACCGGATGGAGCGATTCAGGTGAAGTTCCGTGTGTGTTCATCATAATCTGCTTGCACCGAAATACAATGTGACACATAAGCAATTTTTAAGGACGGTAGCGAGAAGACAATGAATGCGATGGTAGACATAGTCCGAACTTTCTGGCAAAATCTCCAGGTAGGGGTAGTCACCCAGATTGGTTCGTGGAATTACCTCATAATTGCCGTTTTGGTGGCAATCGAAGGGCCGATTGTGACGTTACTCGGTGCCGCGGCGTCTGCTTCAGGTGTACTAAAAACCGGCCTCGTTCTGGCTGCGGCGGCCTGTGGCAACTTAACAGCGGATATGGTGTGGTACCGGTTGGGGTATGCGGGAAAAATAGAGTGGTTGTTGCCGTACCAACGCTGGTTGGGAATCAAACCACGACAAATGTCTCATTTACAGGATGAGATGCACCGACACGCGCCAAAAATTCTTTTCTTTGCCAAGCTTTCATCCGGATTTATGATCCCTTCATTATTGGCAGCCGGTATGGCAAGAGTTCCCTTAAAAAAATGGTTGCCTACATTGCTGGTAGGAGAAACAATCTGGACTGGCGCTCTGGTTCTCATTGGCTATCATGGAACGAAGATGCTTTCTTCTCTTTCCAGAGGCATTGAGTACGTCCTATTAGGCGCATCCATTATTTTTCTTTGTGTTATGGTGTATTATATTCGCCGATCATTAAAGATCAGCGGAACATTTGAAGATACGCCAGAAGAATAACTAAAAATCAATGTTCCATTTTTAGGATGGTGCTATGCGGATTCTTATTACAGGCTGCACATATTTTCCCTCGCGTAATGGGCAAGCCATATTTATGATCAATCTCGCCGAAGGAATGGCAGCACTGGGTAATAAAGTTCTGGTTGTGCTTCCCTCAAGAGGTGGAATTGAAAAGGAATATCAACGCAATGGCGTTGATATTCTCGAGATGAAATCTCTTGACCTTTCCCGGATTCACCCAGAAGCAGCCATGACATTTTTTGCGGGACGGAAAGTCAGGCAGATACTAGAGCATTTCCATCCGGATGTTATCCATATTCATGACCACTACCCGTTGAGCAACACGTTTGTTCATGAAGGGAAAAAGAAACACATCAAGTTGGTGGGGACCAATCATTTTGTGCCCGATAATCTTGCGCCGTATGTACCCGGTTCGGCGCACTTTGCCACGCTGCTTGGCTGGATTATGTGGCAGTGGATGTTATTCACCTACAATCACCTGGATTTTGCCACGGCGCCTTCCCGTACAGCCGCCGAGATTTTACGCCAGCAGAAAATCAAACTACCCGTGTATCCCATTTCATGCGGTGTGAATACCAAACGGTTCAAGCCCATCGAATCCATCGACCGGCGTGTCTGGCGTGAAAAGTATGGGTTGGATGTGGAAAAACCCGCCATTCTGTTTGTTGGTCGGGTGGATTCCGAAAAGAAGGTTGATCTGTTAATCCGCGCGCTGCATTTCCGCCAGAAGGATGATGTGCAGCTTATTGTCGCGGGAAATGGTTCTCAAAAAAGACACCTTGAACAGATGGTTGAGCATCTTAAGATGCATTCACAGGTACATTTTCTGGGATATGTTCCAGATGAGGATCTCCCTTCCCTGATTAATTCCGTGGACGTTTTTTCCATGCCCAGTGAAGCGGAATTATTGTCCATCGCGTCTTTGGAAGCCATGGCCTGCGCGAAACCTCTTTTACTGGCAAACGCCCGCGCTTTACCAGAACTCGTGCATGATGGCGTGAACGGATACCTTTTCAACGCAGGAAGTGTGGCTGATGTTGCCGCGAAAATTGACGAATTTCTCGCTCATCCTGACAGGTGGAAAGAGATGGGTAAGGAAAGCCTAAAAATCGTGCAAACTCACACCATTGAGAACACCATCGCCGGGTACAACATGTTGTATTACACCCTGGTGGGCGGCAAAAAACTCCCCAATCCTCTGACCGAATGGTTGAAGATCAGACCCGGGACTTCATCGCTAAATAAAGTACCCACAACAAACTGATCGATTTCCATATTCAGACAAAATAAAACCACCAACCCAAAAAATTGGATTGGTGGTTTTTTTGTTTGAGATTTATGTTACTTTTTCGAGGGTTTATAGCGGAATAGACTCGCGCCTTCCACCGTGCCAATCAGCTCCACACGATCCGAGAACATGCGCGCGTAAGGGTCGCTTTGCGTGATCATGTAGATATTTCCATAAACATAATCCAACCCGATTTTGTCAAAATATTCGGTGGTTTTTCCCCGACGCATTCTCTGGAAGTATTCATTGCTATTGATCAAGCCATCCAGGTTGATGATCTTGCGGTCTTTGATGAAGTAAGCCACTATCCCGCCCCCGGTAGTTCCAATGGTTGAACCGGGTTCCGTGTATTGTTCCAGCGCGTGTGCCCCACCCAGATAGGCTTCGGTATATTCCGGATCAACCTGATACGGTGCCAGATTCATGACGTAAGCGCCATATTGATAGACCATAAACAGTCCGATTAATACTCCGGCAACCTGGAAAAATCGCGTTGAGACTGATTTACTCTCCAGCCAGTGGACCATGCAATCCGCAAGAACTCCGGCGGCAAGGGCAATAAACACCATTTCACCAACCCAGTACCAGGTCAGAGTCTCAATATAGGTTGTGGATTTATAGCTGGTGATCTGTGCCATACAGCCTATTAAGAAGGGAATCAGGTAAAAACGGTCAACCAGTTTAATAAACCGTTTCCAGTTGGATTTGATGAGCAAGCCTGCCAGCCCGGTCAAAATCAGGCTGATCACCAGAACGAGAATACGGTGGACTGTTTTCAAGTTTTCTTTGATACTGAACAGTGCCTCAAAGATTTTGGCAATATCATGAGGTAATTGCGTGGCCAGAGCCCACGGACCAATATTGACCTGTGGCGTAATCAGATGGGTCAGGTAAACCGCGAAATTATCCACGGGAAAACCATAGACCGTGTTGGGTAAAGTCCCCCACCAACGTTTTATCAGACCGCTGACAGGCATGGTCGTTCCAAAATAAAACTGATTGAACCCAAGGTAGGCGGCCAGAGTCAGGCCGACAGGCAATCCAAGCATAATGGCGATGCGCAGGCGCATCAGCCACCTGTCTGCCAGCTTCTCATCCTTTACCGCCAGTGAATTCCAGTGTTTTCCCAACGCCCATAACAGAACTGCTCCAACGACAAAGCCATTATCTATCCGGCTTAAAAAGGTAAATATGGCGGTAATGCCGACAAGCACAAAATCTCGCGTGGCAAGTGTTCCCTGCTCTTTTTTCTGATCCAATTTGGAAACCAGGTATATGAGCAATGTTACAGTCAGCGCGTTAACGGTAGATTCCATTCCCAGCGTTACCGTGATGGTATGCACTTGAATGGAAAACGCCCAGAACATGGCGGTCAGAATTCCCGCGTAAACAGCCCCATTGTTTCTGAACAAGCGCCAGATCAAAACAACTGTGGCCGCGTTCATCAACCCCGCCAGGAATACAACTATACGCAATGGAAGGAGAAGATTGATGTTAGACAGCAGGAATATGGGAACACAGATAATCATCCAGAGCGGGTGAAATCCATTTGTCCGGCTAATCCCATCAAATGAAATGTCATTTCCCAGGCCAATATTTTGCGCTGTCTTGAAATAGTAGAACGCATCATCTGTGGTAAACCAGTTCATCAGACTGTTGGCCGGTGCCAGCGCGATATAAAGATGAGCAGCCAGAATTATGGCTACGAGAATGATCTCAACAAGGGATCTCGAATTCTTGGTTCGCAAAAAACCCTCCGGTTTTTCATAAAGAATGGGAATTTTCCCCAAAAAACCGCCTGCAATTGTACCAGATAGCACCCTGATAGTCTCATGTGGTGTTACAATCGCTCCTCTATGAAACTGGCTGTTAATTACTCTCCACAGGCAGCAGACCTGTTGCAATCCGGACAGATACAATTTGATCTGTTTAAGACCCCCAACTGGCAGGATATGGTTGCTGAAGCCTTATCTCTACTGCCAGTTTATGTACATTTTGACCTGAGTGTGGGTGATGGACGCCTGGCAAACGTCGACTGGCAGGAAGTGGGCGACTTTCTTGAAATGACCGGGACCAATATCATCAACCTGCATGTCGTTACCACCCCGGACTTGAATCCCTGTGATTCTGGCCAGGTGGAACACTGGCTTGACCAGATTATGGACGAAGTCAAGTCAGTCTGCCAGCAGTTTGGGCCTGACCGGGTGATCACCGAAAATCTCCCACTGCCGCTTACCGGCAAGAATTATATGCGCCCGGTTGCCATGCCAACATTCTTTCAGCGACTGGTCGCTGAAAGCGGCTGTGGTATGCTGCTGGATCTGGCGCATGCCTCCATTACCGCCAGAACACTACAGACAGAACCGTATTCCTTCTTTTCTGAATTTCCTGTTCGCCGTCTGAAAGAAATTCATGTTAATGGACTGGGGATTCATAATGGCGAAATCCAGGACCACATGGAAATGCAGGATCAGGACTGGACACTTTTTGAAAAAGTGATTCAATCCATAAAAATTGGAGCCTGGCGCACCCCGGAGATCATTGCTTTTGAATATGGCGGCACGGGCGCGCCTTTTATCTGGCGAAGCGAATCCCGCGTTCTGCTGGAACAGGTCCCCCGACTGCACCAGCTGGTACACAATGGCAACGGCAGACACACATCCGGATAATGATCCGCTTGGTGGTGAGGGTGGAAAAGGACAGGAAATCTGGTTTTACGAATGTGTCTCCACCCATTGCAAGCTGCGTTTCCCGGCTCCGCTGCAGGCAGACCTTGTGTGTCCTGCCTGTAAGTCTCCGGTGGAAAGAAAAATTCGCAGTGAGGTCGGAAATCCACATCCAGCGGCCATTAATCCAGCCTGTCGGGAAGTGTCAGTCATACTGGATAATTTGCGCTCTGCGTACAATGTCGGTTCCATATTGCGTACTTCAGATGGTGCCGGTGTCAAGCACGCGTTTCTTTGCGGCATTACACCCACGCCGCAGCATTCGCGCCTGGCCAAAACATCTCTCACGGCTGAAATTCACACCTCCTGGTCATATCATCCCAACTCGATCGACCTTATTGGGGAGCTTAAATCAACTGGCATTTGGATCGTCGGACTGGAAACCAGCCGGGATGCCATCAAAATCTTTTCTGAAATTGATCAACCCGACAGTCCGATGGCCATCGTTGTCGGGAACGAAGTCTGCGGCATCGATCCGGCGGTTCTTGAGTTGTGTGATCAAAAACTCTATCTCCCCATGACCGGAATAAAAGAATCATTGAACGTCGCGGTGTCTTTTGGTATTGCCGCTTATATTCTAAATCGCCGCGCATTTCAGGAACATCCGGTAAAATCGGATAAATCTTAACGCCTAAACAGGATCTTTCATGCGTTCATTTGCTCATTGGACACCCGCGTATATGTATGGCCGTCTGGCCGATTATATTTTTCGGTCGTTTCACCCCCGGGCCCCGTGGTTAACACCGCGTGCCATTGCCTTTCTCGAGGGTGAATTAAAACGGGATTTTTCGGGGCTTGAATATGGCTCCGGCCGCAGCACCATCTGGTTCGCCGGATTGGCAAAACACCTGGTCAGCGTGGAACACAACCCTGAATGGTTCGCCCGGGTTCAGGCGGGTATAAATGAAGCCGGCATTCTTACTGTTGATTATCATCTCTTCCCGAAGCCGGAAGGCGCTTCCATAGACAGCATTCTTCTATCAGACTATGTTCAGGCTGGCGGAAATATTCCAGATAATTCCCTGGATTTTGTTCTCGTGGATGGTGTTTCCCGCCCGGCCTGCCTTCTGCATTCAATCCCGTTGATGAAAAGCGGTGCTCTCTTAATTCTGGATGACGCCAATCATTATCTCCCTTCAACCTCGGCCGCACCCAACAGCAGAACACCAGAAAATGGCCCCCTAAATGATGATTGGAAGACGGTGGAAGTAAAACTGACCGGTTGGAATGCCACCTGGTTCGGAAACGGGGTTAAAGAAACGGCGGTCTTTCGCAAACCATAGACCGCTTCCGGAAATGGGATTCCTTTTTGAATTTCCCTGATATACCAGACGGGTATAAAATACTCGTATCGCATGTTTTGATACCACTTGGTGGAACACTTCTGAATACTAAATCCCTGGAGTCAATGTAGATGAAAGGTAGAAACGTAATTCTGATCTTGATAGGTATCCTGATTGTTCTGGGTACTGTGATTGGGATCATTATTGTTCAACTTTTCTACCGGCAACCCTTTATTCCACCCTCAACCCTGGCTGCCATGATGTCACTCACCCCGGTGGATGGCACCCCTGGAACGCCCACCACCATGCGAATTGTCACTGCCACATCCGAAATTCAAACCCCGGCTCCGCAGCCGCTGGCTTCACCAGAAGTTTTTAACACCCCCGGACCAACCAACACACCCGGCCCATTGAAAGAAGTCTGCGGAACAACCGGTTCATATATTCTGTTGGCCATTCTGACCGACGTGACGAATCCGGATTTGGAAAAGGATGGGGCGATTGGTTTTCGGGTTGTGCAAATTGACTTTAGCGGTGAGCGGATCATCGTTTACGCGATTCCCCCCGAACTGGTTTTACCCGGCGCGAATCTTGTGCCATATGGCAGAACCAGCGCCACTTTGACTGATGCGTTTGACATTGTGTACACTGCCGAACGCAGCAATGCTGACGCGTATTCTCTGGCAAGTAACGCGATCGCCCAGATGATCAATGAAAATCTTGGCATCCTCGCCTCTCATTACATCATCGTGGATACCGCGGCAATTGAGAATTATGGAAACACAACCGGTTCACTGGATGTCAAAATCAGCGGTACGTTTGTGACAGATGAATTTGATCTGCAGCGTGGTTCCCGAAAGATAGACGGTACATTAGTCCGGAAATATATGACCGCCAAAGAGACTTCTCTGGGAAGTGAATGGGACCGTGTCCTTCGTCAGAATGATGTAATCAACGCGTTTCGCTCTGAAATGAAACACCAGAATTCCACCTCGTTTGTCAGCACATTCATGTCACAGGCAGAAGATGGTTTGATCAGCGATCTCACCGTGGGTCAGCTTGGCAAGATGGTTTGCCTGGCAAATACCATTGATTCTGTGCGTTTCCGTTATTACACCATGCCAAAAATTCGCCTGAATCTTGTTCAAGACGGGACTATTGTAATTTCTGATCAAGATTCCCTGAGAGCCAACATTGCCAACACATTGGGGAGTACCGGCGAATAATTCAATCTGATAAGGTTGCATATGCCAGAATACATTGCCGCCATTGACCAGGGGACCAGCAGCACGCGCTTTATCCTTTTTAATCATGCCGGACAGATCGTGGCTGTCGATCAAAAAGAGCACCAACAGTTCTACCCGCAATCGGGTTGGGTGGAGCATGACCCGATGGAGATATGGATTCGTACTCAGGAAGTCATCCTGAACACTCTGCAAAAATCAGGCATTCATCCCTCTCAAATCGCCGCGCTTGGCATCACCAATCAACGAGAAACCACGGTCATCTGGGACAAAACCACCGGTCAGCCGCTTCATCCGGCCATTGTCTGGCAGGATACCCGCACCGATGGGATATGTTCCATGCTGGCGCGCGAAGGAGGGCAGGACCGCCTGCGTGATAAAACCGGCCTTCCCCTTGCCACATATTTCTCCGGTCCGAAGATCAAATGGTTGATCGATAATGATCCTCAGGTTGCCCGGGCTGTTAACAATGGCAACGCCCTGGCCGGGACAATCGATTCATGGCTTATCTGGAATCTGACCGGCGGCAAAAATGGAGGGCTGCATATCACCGACGGCAGCAATGCCTCGCGCACATTATTGATGGATTTGAAATCCCGTCAGTGGGATGCCGACTTGTTGAGTTTATTTGGAATTTCTGCCACACTGCTGCCAGAAATCTGTGATTCTTCACGGGTATTTGGGGAAGCCCGTGGGATATTAGAAGGCGTGCCTATCGCGTCCATCCTGGGCGACCAACAGGCAGCCCTGTTCGGCCAGACATGTTTTTCACCCGGTGAGGCAAAAAACACCTACGGCACGGGTTGTTTCATGTTGCTTAATACCGGGAATCAACCCGTACCCAGCCGCAATGGATTACTGAGCACCTTCGGTTATCAACTGGAAAACCAATCGGCTGTCTATTGTCTTGAAGGGTCAATCGCAATCTCAGGCGCGCTGGTGCAATGGCTGCGCGACAATCTCGGGATTATCCAGAAATCGGGCGATATTGAGGCACTGGCATGTAGTGTGGATGATAACGGGGGAACCTACATTGTCCCGGCCTTTTCCGGGCTTTTCGCACCATACTGGCGCAGCGATGCCCGCGGGGTGATTGTCGGGCTGACCCGCTTTGTGAATCGCGGGCATCTGGCGCGTGCCGCTCTGGAAGCTACCGCCTTCCAGACCCGCGAGGTGCTTGACGCCATGAGATCCGATTCAGGCATTGAACTGCAAAGCCTTAAAGTGGACGGCGGCATGGTGGTAAACAATATTCTCATGCAGTTCCAGGCGGATATCCTGAATGTTCCGGTCACCCGTCCCAGGGTTGCCGAGACCACTTCTCTTGGCGCGGCATACGCGGCCGGACTGGCAGTCGGGTTCTGGAAATCGCAGGAGGAATTGCGATCAAACTGGGAAGTGGATAAGACCTGGACACCATCAATGCCAGCCGACAAACGCGATCGTCTGTATGCCGGTTGGAAAAAGGCTGTCACCCGATCCCTTGATTGGATAGAGAATTGACATGGCAGAAAAACCAACAGTGATAATAATAGGAGCCGGTTTTACCGGTTGCGCTCTGGCTCACGACCTCACATTAAGGGGTTTTGCCGTAACTGTGGTGGAACGGGGTGAAATCTGTTCGGGGACTTCCGGCCGGACACATGGAGAATTGCATTCAGGGGCGCGATATTGCGTGAACGACCAGGAAGCGGCCAGGGAATGCATTCGCGAAAATATTGTTTTGAGGAAGATTGCCCGCCAGTGTATTGAATTTAATCAGGGCATCTGCCTCGCGGTTTGCGAAGAAGAACTGGCATTCCGAGATGAGTTTGCGGAAGGCGCGGAAAAATGCGGAATTCCTGCCCGATGGATGGAAAAGAGAGAAATTCTCTCTCTCGAACCGGCTTTGAATCCCGGCATTCACGGAGGCTTCGAAGTTCCTGATGGGTCCTTTGACCCGTTGCGCCTCGGGTTGGCCTTTGCCGCCAGCGCGAAAAACCGCGGTGCCTGTTTTCTGCCATTCCATGAAGTGGCTGGTATCCGGGTCAATGGTTTGACCGTCGTGGATGGAGTAACAATATTAAACCGCCATAGCGGGGAGAAGGCGGAACTTCATGCCGATATTGTGATCAACGCAACCGGGGCATGGGCGGGGAAGATCGCGGCACTGGTTGGTACGAGTGTACCGGTTATGCCCTCACCTGGCGTTATGGTGGCCTTCGAAAAGAGAATGACAGACAAGGTGGTTACCCGCCTTTCTCTGCCCGGAGATGGCGACATTATCATTCCCCAACGTCGTATGTCGGTTATAGGGACAACCTCCTTTGAAGTGGAAGACGTCGATTACATCCCTGTAGAGAAAGACCAGATACAGGCGATGGTTTCCCGTGCCAGGGAGATGATACCCGCGATTAACGATATCAAGGTGCGAGCCTCCTACATATCCGCGCGTCCTTTGATCCAGACGGGATCGAATGAGCGCAGTTTATCCCGCACATTTAAGTGTTACGATCATGAAGCCAACCACGGTCCGAAAGGGTTTATCACCATTACCGGAGGAAAGGCTACAACCTGCCGCGAAATGGCTGAAAAAACCGCTGATCTGGTCTGTTCGAAATTGAATATCTCCGTTCCGTGCCAGACTGACACGCTTGAATTGGATTCGTACCGCACTTTCTATACCGGGCAGGTAAATTGATGACAACTCTCTGGAACATAACCCTGCGCATCCCCCGCCAGAGGAGTGGTGAAGACCTTCCTGTCTGGCAAAACTACCCGTTGGAAATCGACCCTGATGAAACCGTGCTTGACGCGGTCGAAAGGGTTTGGGCGTTCCACGACCGGTCATTGACGTTCCGGCATGCATGCCACCACTCCACATGCGGCGCGTGCGGCATGCGCGTGAACGGTGTGGAGAAACTCACCTGCATCACCCCCATCCGTTCAGTGACACACAACAATGGCAATCTAAAAGTGGAGCCGCTGCGAAATTTCCCGCTGATATCCGACCTGGTTGTCGACGTCAGTCCCTTTTTCCGTGAATTGGACGAAATGCGAGTACCCGCGGTGGTAACAAATAACCAGGGAAATTTGACCTATGAAAAAATCCCCGCAGACCATGAGAATTTTGAACGCCTGGTTGATTGCATCGAATGCGGCTTATGTGTATCCGCGTGCCCGGTTGCCCTGACGGATGAATCGTATGCTGGCCCGGCTGCGCTGGCCGGCCTGCAACAGGCACTCGCCGCCGGTATACATGGCGCAGACGCTGACCTGGCCAATGATCAAAACGGCGCCTGGCGCTGCCACAGTGCCTATGAATGCTCGGCTGTCTGTCCCTCCAACGTCGAGCCTGGATACCGTATCATGGACCTGCGTAAACAACTGATGAGAAAAAGCTTTCGCCAGTGGTTTGGCGGCGCGGAGAAAAAATGATAAGAGGCACGCCTTCACCAAAAAAATTCATGCAATGGTTTGATCCCCGCGGAAGGGCTGCCGGCTCATGGGGTTTCATTCTAAACCGTATCACCGGTTTGGGTCTGATGCTTTATCTTGCCCTTCACCTGGTTGTGCTGTTTCAACTCACACAGGGAGCGGCAGCCTATGACGGTTTCGTCACTCTGATGAAGACTCCGGTTTTCCTAATAGGAGAACTTCTGGTCATCGCTGCCGGAATCATGCATGGATTAAATGGCCTACGCATCGGCCTGACCAGTTTCGGCATCGCCGGCCGTTATCAATTTGCCATGCTGCTTATCGTCGCGGTTTTATCCATCGTTGGGATCGCATTTTTTGCCGTCCGTATGCTGGCAGGAGTGTAAAGAGAGAATGAAAAACGAATCAGCGTCTCCCAACTATGAAACCGCACTCCTCTGGTTCATTAAGGTACTGGCCGGCGGATTGATTTTGGTATTCCTGGTCATCCACTTTATTGTCAACCATCTCGTCGCGCCTGGTGGATTATTAACCTTCAATGATGTTGTGGCCTATTATCAAAATCCCATGATACTGGTAATGGAAGGCTGCTTCCTTACCTTTGTTCTGGTTCACAGCTTTCTCGGTCTGCGCAGCATTCTACTGGACTTAAAACCATCGCATAAGATCATGCGTCTGGTGGATATTGTCCTGCCAATTCTGGGAGTTGGTGTTTTCGCGTACGGCCTGTGGCTATTGATTGCGGTCAGCCGCATGCCAGTTCTTCCTTGACACATTTATCTGCCGTGCGATAGAATTATTAGTCCTTTCCTTTGGACATAGAGAAAGTTGTCTTAGATGAAACCTGAAACTGGAATCAAGGTAAAGAATAATTCTTTACCGCAGGAAGCGAGCATGACAAACCTGTCGGCGGATACCATTGACGCGCAGATTGTTCAGATGCGCCAGAGTGGAGCCTCCAGGGTTCAGGCGGAAACAGTGGAAGCAGCGGATAGTTTTCTGGGAGAAGTTAAAACCCAATCCGCCACATTGCAACGTGGTATTACAGCGTATTTAAAATCCGATCAGGTGGCAGTCGATCATGGTTTTACCGGCGTGGTTTCCAGCGGTGACGCTGTGATCAACGGTTCGGTTGGCTTGACCGTTGCCCAATCGGTGCGGATGAATGAATCCCGCTCCGGAATCCTGATCGCCCGTGAAGTCCATGGCGCGAAAATGCATACCGTCTTTCTCATCACAGGCCGCATGGACGCTCCGGTCGAAACCGTTGTCGAGCCCCGAAGCATTGCCCTGTTTGGCGCGGTTGCCGGCCTGACATTCGGGCTTGTCTACAGCCTGTTCCGGTTGCTGCAATCAAAAAGGTAATCACGGCGAAAGCCGAATCTAACATAGAGCGAAGGTAACCTCAAGAAGAGGTGAGAGGCGCTCGAAGGAAAATAAGATGGAAAAAGCAGTTCTTAATGCAACCCTGCGCACTGTCAAAGGGAAAAAAGTCGGAGCCCTGCGCCGCGAAGGCAAGCTGCCGGCCGTGTTATATGGTCATCATTTTGAAGCCACACCCATCACTCTTGATCTGCGCGAGGCTTCACGGGTCATGCATGGTTTGACCGCCTCCAGTCTGGTGTACATCAACCTTGAAGGCAAAGAACATGCCGCCCTGGTACGTGAAAAACAGCGCGATTACCTGCGCAACATTTTGAAACACGTTGATTTTCAAATTGTTTCTTTGACCGAAAAAATTCGCGCCAAAGTGGCTATTGTTCTCTCAGGCATTTCACCGGCTGTCAAAGATTACAATGGTGTGATCATTTCTGAAATGGATTCCATCGAAGTTGAAGCCTTGCCCCAGGACCTGCCGGAAAAGATCACTCTGGATATCAGCCAGTTGAAGAAAATCGGCGACCACTTCTCCATAAAAGACATTGTCATCTCTGACAAAGTCCACATCCACGCCGAAAAGGATGAGGTTATCGTTATCGTCACCGCGACCAAGGAAGAAGAAGCTGTAACTGCTGAAGGCGAATCTGTTGCCGCCGAACCGGAAGTCATCGAAAAAGGCAAGAAGGAAGAAGAAGGCGAAGAAGCCGCTTAGGCCGGATCGCATTATTCAACGAGTTGAAATCCCCTGTCGCATTATGGCCGACAGGGGATTTTTCTTTTTCATTACATCATTTTTAGACGAACCAGTAAATCTATGACCAGTTGGGCTGTGATACCCCATAATATTTCCCGATCATATTCCCTGAAAAAAATCACGTTGTATCGCACAATTCCATTCTGGGTAAAGGTTCGTATCTCATGATGAGCCGGATCAGCCAGCCAGGCTACCGGTAGTGTAAAGATACGTGAAACCTCCGCCGGATTGGGTGAAAGGGAGTATCCACCGTTATACCAGCCGACAACCGGCGTGATCCACCACCCTGAGATGGAAAACAAATCGCTGGAACGCCCGAGTATTTCAACTGTTTTTGGATCAAGTCCAATTTCTTCACGGGCTTCCCGCAGCGCAGCCTCTTCCAACGACAGGTCACCGGGTTCCACGGCACCGCCCGGAAAGGACACCTGCCCTTTGTGATCGAGAACATTATCGGTGCGACGGGTGAAAAGCATCTCATCGCCATTCATACCCGGCACAAACAACGCCAGAACAGCCGCCCTTTTCCAGTTCCCTTCCGGGATTTCCTGTTTAAGATCCGGAACAGCCAGTATCTCACGAATGTAGGCCGGATTCATCTATGTTTCCTGTGATAAATTCAATATCAACCTTCTGGAAGAAGGCTGCCGCAATACGCACAGGCTGCCTGACCATTATCCACCCAGTCCACCGTGGCAGGATGAACGGGGGCGCCGCAGGATGGGCACTTTGATGGCAATCGCTGACGGGATGGTACCTGCCCGTCCGATTCCCCGGCTATCGGTTCCTCCCCATCTACGTCCGGTGCTTTTCCATGCACCCAGTCAGACACGTTTTGGGCTTCATCCTTCAATCCATTACTATTGAACAGGTCAATAGTCCGCCAGGCATATCTTCCAAGATCTCTCTGCCGGCCCTCATTACGCAGCAATTCCAAACCTCGAAAGATTTGCTGCATACCCATTTCCTTTGACCCGCTAAGTGTGTTTGCCTGTCCGGCTTTGATCAACCAGTTTCCAGCCCGGCTTTTTCCACGAATGGCCGCCCGTTCTGCCAACCGGGAAAACCGTTCCGCGGCGCCGCGATAATCTCCGGATTCAAATGCCTGGTTGGCTTCTCCAAGCATACGCGCGAGCATGGGATTTATAAAGCCAAAAATACTCATCGGCCGGCGAAATGGAATGCCTCGTCGAAACATGGGCTCCTCCAGTTAGATATCGTTATCCGCCTCCCATCCCTCTTCAACAAGAGAGTCGGGAGAATTTTGTGTATGATCAATCAGCACCGGCCGGGCAAATATCAGAAAACCGGTGTGGGCAACCATTCGATCGGTGGGACGCAGCTTGTCTGGTTCCGGTTTGTAAAATCGCAGCATGATCTCCAAAACTTCGGTAAAGGCGAAATCTTCATGACGAAGGGCATATAGCAATTTTGAAACCTGATTGCTGGTGGGCAAAATACTGCCAAAGAAGCCACCTGGTTTCAGCGCAGCGCGTACCTGCTGCATGTAGTCGTACGAATTGGCCACATCCAGAAACAGCGCGTCGACACCGGTTTCATCAAAACCATCCCCGATATTTTTGATTTTAAACTCCACTCGATCCGCCAGTCCGAAACGTTCCAGGTTCTTTTTTGCCACGTCCTGCATTTCCGGCCGGGCCTCATAACTGATCACTTTTCCCGTTGCGCCGACAGAATAAGCGAGCGCAGTGGTCAACGCGCCTGACCCCGTTCCGGCCTCAATCACCACCTGCCCGGGACCAATCCCCAGGGCGATGAGGATGTACCCGATCTCTTTCGGGTACATGATCTGTGTCTTCCGCGGGACGGATCGCAGCAGATCATTGAACGCGGGTTGGAGCATAAAGAACGGACTTCCTGTGTGCGAATATACCTGGCTTCCCCAGGGTTTGCCGATCAGCTCACCATGGTGCATAACGCCGCGGTGCGTATGCAGTTCACCCCCGGCTTTTAACATAATGATGAAATGTTTGTGACTCAGACCGACCAATTCCACAAGGTCGCCTTCCTGCGCGTGAGTTCCATGCAAATTCCAGCTCAAATGATGCTCCTATTCTGCGGCCGACAGGGTAAAATAATCAAAACAATCAAACCAGTTGAAGGTCGATGATGAATTATATCCAACCCGCGCAACGAATCGCCGGATTCAAACCATATTTCTTTGCCAGTCTCAATCAGAAAATCAACGAATTAAAAAAGAAGGGTGTGTCCATTATCCGCCTGGATATGGGTTCGCCCGATCTTCCGCCAACCGATGAGATCATCGATGTGATGGTCAAGAGCGCTCGCGACCCGCACCAGCATGGCTATTCTGCCATTGGGGGAACACCTCAATTCAGACAGGCTTGCGCCGATTATTATCTGAAACGATTTAATGTGAAACTCGACCCTGCCAGGGAAATACTTGCCCTGGTGGGTTCAAAAGAAGGCGTATTTAACCTCAGCCAGGTAATACTTAATCCGGGTGATGTTTCACTGGTTCCCGATCCGGGTTATCCGGCTTACCGTGAAGGCGGCCGTATTGCCGGAGCAGAGTTATATGACATGCCTTTACTGCCAAAAAACGGCTTTCTTCCCGATCTTGATGCCATACCGGATAATATTCTGGAAAAGGCCAAAATTCTCTGGTTGAACTACCCGAACAATCCCACCGGCGCGGTAGCTCCGCTTTCATTCTTTGAAAAAGTGGTGAAGTTTGCCCACCAGCACCACATTTTGATCGCGCACGACGCGCCATACGTGGATATTTGCTTTGGCGGATATGTTGCTCCATCCATCCTGCAGGTGGACGGAAGCCGGGATGTGGCGGTGGAATTCAACTCACTCTCTAAGACATATAATATGGCCGGCTGGCGGGTGGGTATGGTGGTGGGTAACACGGATGTTGTGGGTTACTTGAACACGTATAAAAGCCAGATGGACAGCTCACAGTTCAACCCCATTCTGGCGGCCAGCATACACGCGCTAACGTCTGATCAGGAATGGATACAGGATCGCAATGATATCTACCTTGAACGGCGTGATATTGTAGTCAAAGGGTTGCAGTCCTGTGGGTTCAAGGTTGATTCTCCCAGCGCGGCCATCTATGTATGGGCGCATTTGCCTGAAGGAATAACCGACTCGGCCGCCTTTTGTACCCGCCTGCTGGAAGAAACCGGCGTAAGTCTGACACCTGGTGTGGTGTACGGGCAGCATGGTGAAGGATTCATCCGCATATCGCTGGGAACAGCCACCTCTGATGTGAAAAATGCCCTGAATCGCATTCAGGCATGGATGAAAAAAGACTGAAATATGTCAAAAAAGCAACCAGAACCAACCCGGCCGCCGCGACAGCGGGCTTTTCTCGTCGCGGCTGAGATCAAAGGCCAGTCCGGGTTTCTTTCAATAGAGGATTCCCTGGAGGAATTGGCCCTGCTGGCTGATACCGCCGGGCTGGATGTGGTTGGTCAAACATACCAACGCATCGACCGGCCGCATCCTGGAACATTCATCGGTTCAGGTAAGATCGCCGAAATTATCGCTCTTGTGGAAGAACTATTGGCCGATGTAGTTATTTTTGACAACGAGCTGGCTCCCACACATCAGCGCGAACTGGAAGAAAAACTGGGTAGCAAAGTTCAATTGCTGGATCGCACAGCCCTGATCCTGGATATTTTCGCCCAACATGCCCAGACACGCGAAGGCAGCCTTCAGGTCGAACTGGCGCAATACGAATACCGCCTGCCTCGCCTTACCCGCGCGTGGACCCACCTCGCCCGTCAGGCGGGCGGTGGCGGCGGGCGTACCGGCAGCGTGGGCGGCGTTGGTTTGCGCGGTCCAGGTGAAACCCAGCTTGAAGTTGACCGCCGTGAGATCAATCACAAAATCTCCCGCCTGAAAAGCGAACTTGAAAAGGTACGCGCCCATCGTGAGCGTTACCGGGCGCAGCGCAAACGCTCGCAGATCCCTATTGTGGCGCTTGTTGGCTACACGAATGCCGGCAAGTCAACCCTGTTGAATCGTCTCTCCCGCAGTGATGTATATGTCGCCGATCAACTTTTTGCCACCCTTGACCCCACCACACGGCGTATCAATCTCCCGGGCAGCCATCTGGCCTTGCTGACCGACACGGTCGGTTTCATTCAAAAACTTCCCACGCAACTGGTAGCCGCCTTTCGCGCCACGTTGGAAGAAATCACGGAAGCGGATTTGTTGATTCATGTGGTCGATATCACCCATCCCAACGCCCTGGCACAGTGGGAATCAGTACAACAAACGCTAAAGGATATCAAAGCCGATCATATCCCAGTGGTTACTGTTTTCAACAAAATGGATCAACTGGAGGATCGGGCATATGGAGACGAATCTGTCCGATCGCTTCCCAACTCGGCATTAATTTCCGCCCGCACCGGAGAAGGTCTGTCAGAATTAAATCAGCTAATTGAAAAAATTTTGTTTGAACAGTATCTTCCAATCATCGTGCGCCTGCCATATCAGCAGGGACAGTACATATCATTATTTCACGAATTGGGCCAGGTTGACCGCTTTGAGCAGGATCGTGCCGGGGTGATCATTCACGGCAGCCTGCCCGGCCGGTTGATCGCGCAATTTCAACCGTTCCTATTTGATCCTTCCATACCGGTTGAAACAGATGAAAAATCCAACCCGGAAGAATTATAGAAAGCAATGATAAATTAAACCAAAACCGGACTGCCAATGGCAGTCCGGCGGGCAATCAGTTGCCGAAATTACTTCGTTTTCTTCTCTTCTTTGGAAGCAGCGATGACCTCACGGCCTTTGTAATGCCCACATTTGGGGCATACCGTGTGGGGAAGGCGCATCTCACCGCAATTGCTGCATTGGGTGAGGTTCAGGTTATCGAGAGCGTCCTGAGAGCGGCGGCGATCACGACGGCCTTTGGAGAGTTTCCGTTTTGGAAGTGGACCCATTTTCTTGCTCCTGCTTGATCAAGTCAAAATCATCAAAAATAACTGGTGGATTATACCTGCGAGGAATGGAACCTGTCAAGGAATCATTTATTGGTTTCTACTGCCAAAATGATGGTATGTTAATCATCACCCCTTGATTTATTTCTCTTATTCAAATGAAAAATCGCCAGATTAATAAGGCAATCCGGATAGATTTATTCTATACTGATATAAATCTAAAAAAATAATTCAAATCCTATGAGCGAAAAAGAAGAGAGTGGCTTTTCCCATTACATGACAGGTAATTATCAGGAACTGGAATTACTGGCGCAGATAATTCTGGATCAGAAAGGCAACATAAAGTTCACAAAATATCTTGATTTACTGCCTGTAGGAATAACGATTCAAGATCTTAACAGTACGGTTATTTACGCCAATAAGACGGCGGCACATATCCATGGGTATTCGCATCGGGAATTTACTCAAGCAAATATCAGCCGGGAAGATATCATCGCCCCCGTTGACCAGGAAAGAATTTCTGAAGTTCTTTCAAATATAGAACAGAACAAATTTGTGCAGGGGTTAAATATTACCGGTCGCAAAAAGGATGGCACAGAAATTCATCTGGAGTTCAGCGCGGGCCTTTTGCAGAATACTGATGAGCATCATGCCTGTTGCATTATCATGATTCGTGACATTACAGATATGGAAGAAATCAGGAAATCTGAAGTCAGGGAAAGAGCTTTATCCAATGCGCTTATTGAATCTGCCTCGTTATTGGGTAGTTCGCTCCTTCTTGATGAGGTACTCGATAAAATCCTGGAACTGGCTGGAAAAGTTGTCCCTCACGATTCAGCCAATATCATGCTGATTGAAAACGAGATCATCAGGGTCGTGCGTACTCGAGGGTACGCTGATCCTATCGTTTTGGCATACATATCAAATCTGGAAATCAACCTGAGTGAATTTTCCACAATTGTCCAGATGAATGAAACCGGGCGGCTTGTACTCATTCCTGATACCCGCAACTATCCCGGATGGCATACCTCTCCGGAGTTTGCCTGGATTAAGTCATACATAGGTTCACCTTTACGGGTTAAAGGGAAGGTGATTGGTGTCATCAACCTGGATAGCGCGACTCCGGGGCATTTCACAAAAGAAAATGCTGACCAAATTCAGGCCTTTGCCGACCTGGCTGCCACGGCAATTTCCAACGCGAATTTATATAAAGCCTTACAGGAGCAGGCCAAAGAATCGACATCCCTGTTTAAAGCGTCCACCGCTCTTTTAAGCTCCAGTACAGATATTTCAACACTTGCGGAGCAGATTACCCGGACCATTCAACAGGAATTCTCCAAAGCGCATGTCGCCATTTTAATGATGGATGATGTGAAAGAGAATCTGGTGCAATTGACCCAGGCCGGATATTCTAACAATAACTCCCGGACTTTTCACATTCAGGACAAAAAAGGACTAACCGTCGCTTCACTTCTGGAAAGAAAACCAATTTATGTTCCCGATGTAACAAAAGATGTTCGTTATTTTCAGGATTCACCGGATACATGTTCAGAGTATGATATCCCCTTTATCATTAATGGAGAACCAATAGGAGTATTGAATCTGGAAAGCCCTGAAATTGATGGGTTCAAAGACAATGAGCGTAGAGTAATTTTTACCTATGCCAAAAGAGCGGCCATAGCGTTGGAAAACACCCTTTTGGTTGATCGGCTTCAGAAACACGAATTTCAACTCTCCTCAATCAACCGCCTCACTCAAATATCCCTGCAGACCAGCGATTTTAAAAGTATGCTGATTGAGCAGGTTGCCATCCTGAATGAAACCCTGAAACCGGATGGGGTTATTGTATGTTTCTCTCACGATCAACTCAGACGAATAATGAACGGAGTTGCCATCGCGGACAACACGGAAACAAATGAGTTGTTGATCAGAATATCCAATAGCTCTGATATTAGCAAACGATTGGCGGAGTTTTCTGACATTGAAGTGACTGATGATGATTTTCATTCCAGACCAGTAAATGATGATTTTAAGAATCCATTTAAGTCGTATGTGCTCCACTCCATGTATGCCGATGGGATACATCTCGGCTCCGCCATCATTGGATACACGACACCAAGAACTTTTGACCAGAATCAGGTGAAATTTTTCGGACAAATGGTGGATCAAATTGCGCTGGCGGTTGCGAAAAACCTGTCCATACTGAATACGAATAATCGCGCCCGTGAAGCTGAAAACTTGCGTCACGCTACCGCGACGCTGACCTCAACATTGAATTTGCAGAATATTTTTGAACGGGTCCTTGAGACAGCCGTAAATGCGATCCCTTCCGCGCAATATGGATTATTGTTCCTGTATGATCAGAAGAAACAGGTCTATATTGTCAGAGCGCAATATGGCTACCCTGACAGTCAGGTGTTCACTATTCGAATAAAAGGTCATGAAGGCATGGCCGGTAAAGCGGCCAGTGAAAAACGGGCATTATTGTTCCAGGACGTCTCCCAGGAAAAAAATCTGCATATTTCCAGAGAGAAATTTGGGATTATTAATCAAAAGAGTTGGATCGTCGCCCCTCTAATCCAACATAACAGGGTATACGGCGTCATAGAGCTTTCCGCTGATGAATCCAGTGTCTTTATTGAAAACGATTTAAATGTCTTGACCAGTTTCGCGGACACTGTTACGGCAGCCATTCAAAACGCCCAATTGCATTCCGAAGTGCAACAGATCGCTATTACAGATATTTTAACAGGCCTATATAACCGGCGCGGATTTGAAGAAATGGGTCAACGGGAAGTAAACCGGTCGATACGAACGAGCGCGCCTTTATCCCTACTCTTGATGGATGTGGATTTTTTGAAACGGATTAATGATGAATTTGGTCATACTGCAGGGGATAAAGTAATTCAGGAAATCGCAGATTGCTGCCACAATACTTTCAGACAGATTGATCTTGTCTGCCGGTATGGAGGTGATGAGTTTGCCATCCTGCTTCCAGATACCCCCATTGACCACGCCCACGAAGCGGCGGAACGATTGCGCAGAATAATAGAAAGCAGGAAATTGACTATCGAGAGTACCGAAATCCAGCTTTCCGCTTCCATCGGAATTGCCAGTTTCACAAAGGAAATTCAGAATATTGGCCAGCTTTTTAACCTGGCTGACAAAGCTCTTTATGAAGCCAAGAAAAATGGTCGTAATAACATTTATTGTATGGGTGATAAAACTCTTTAGTCATTGGCAATTGCATCGCTCTTTCCAGAAAGAAAACAGACCGGTCCATTTTCTCCGGTCTGCCTTTGCATAGAAGTAATTTTGCAAAATACGCTTAGTTTTCTGCCAGTACGATCAGTTTATCCGACCCATCCAATTTAATCACCTCATCTTTTGATGGGTTAACCCGAACTCCGTATCCATTTTGTGCGTCATGGGCAAAGGATTCCAGTTTATACCCGATAGCTGTCTCGCCCAATCTGGCGGCAGCTTCAACAAACGTGGCGAACGAAACATCCTGTCCAGATGGTACATAACGTGAAGCCGGTTTCAAGTAGATTTCCGCGCCTTCAGGATCGAACATATCTGTGAAGACGGCGTTTAAACCTTTATTTTCTGAGACCTGCGCCAGAATCAAACTGACCAGTTTATCGCTGACGATAAAATCATCGGCGCGGGTTACTTCTGCCAGATTTCTATTACGCACATCCTGCATTTCACTCACAATAGAGAAATCCAGGTCCATTTTTTCCGCCATATCACGTAGATGAAGAAGGGTGATCAACGTTCTTGAATCGGCCTTCTGGGTGGGCAGCCTATCGGAATCACTGAGAACAATAATGTGATCATAGGATGAAAGCTCCAGTTCTTCCAGAGTACTGCGGGACGTTGTGTCACCGATCTGAGATTTGATTGACTGATTCTTCAACCCACGTTTAAGCGCGCGAATGGATTCTTCATCTTCCTCGGCTTCGTGCACAATCAATACCTCTGATTTTGTGGGAACATAACCTTCCAATTCACGAATAAGGGTTTTCCCCCGCCAGTTCCAACCCAGTACCAGAGTCTTCTCAGGTTTTTGGATGATCTTCTCCTGCTTTACAAAACAGGATTCATCCATAACTGGTGCCGCCTGATTAAGCGCAATTTTGTCATCGTCTTCAGCAATAACAATCAACTGGTCTTCATTCTTGATAACAGAATCCATGGGGGGATTTAACACGGCTGAACCATCGGCAAATGCCAACCCCATTACGGCATTCCTGGTAAAGCGATTAAGCGATTCTTTATACGTTTTTCCAACAAGAGATTCCTGGCGGGTGAAGTAGATCTCATCCCCGCCGAAATCCAGCAATTCGGTGTAGACCGTAGACAGACCGGATTGCCGGCATGTCTGGGCGATAACCCGCGCGACTAATCCGCCAAGCTGAATCCATTCAACTTCGTTCTTCCCAACCACCCGGGCGATTTCATAATTCATGGGGTCACGCAATTCTGCCACAATATGATACGGTTCCGCCCTGCGCTGGGGATGATTCAATATCGCAACGACTGTCTTGATCACCTCTGCGTCCGGCGCATCCGTTTCCGGGGATAATACCAGGATGGATTTGCTGGTATTCAATGAAACAATTTGAAGGTCTGTCATATCTATCGGGTTACCGGATCGGCAAACAATACGTGTTTTCCCGGTTTCCCCCACCTTCTCCTTGATCAGGTCTTCCATTTCTACCTTGTCAGATTCTCCCATGATGACAATACAAGAATCTGATCGATTGGAATTAGCTTCCACCAATTCGGAAATAATCGTGTAAACCTGCTCAGACCACCCCAGGATCACCGTGTGATTCTTTTCAATAACGCGTGAACGGCCTTTGCGAAGCTCCTCCATTTTTGATTCGATACCGCTGGTCAACACACCGATTAATGTGCTGATAACAAAAACACCCCCAATAGTCACAACAAACATAGCAACTCGAAATCCCCAACCGGTATCCCCACCCATCGTTCCGGCATCCAGGGTGCGCATCAGGTTCAACCAGACAGCTTCAAGAAACGTAATTCGTTCCCCATCGCCCGGGGCAATTCCCAGCAAAACCACCACCAACGCCATGATGGTAATAATAATGAAAGAAAGGATTGCCAGCCCCACAATGAGGGAGCCTGTACCTTTCGACATGAAATTATCAAACTGGTAACGCAGGCGCTCTTTCCATGATGATTCTGACATGTGATTCTCCTGGATTCTTGAGTATTCCATAATTGTACATTTTCCCCATCCCATATGTAAAAAATTATCCCTTTTTTAACAATAAATTCAGCCAGTAATCCCATAAGGGACATACTGGCTGATCATATTGGAGAGAAAACGTTTAGTTTTTGAACTTGATAGCCACTTTTTTCTGTTCTTTCAATTTAACTGCTGGTCGAGGTTTTTGGATCTTGTCCTGAACCTTCGGGAGGAGAAATGGCCCCGCGGCTAAAGCGCCAAGGAACGCCAGCATAAGAAAGAACACCAGCCATGAACCGGCTACCGGTACTTCGGGGATCAATCCCCCTGGATTATAGGTGGTTGAAGCTCCCGGCTGTGAACTGGAGCCTAGAGGATCATGCAACGTGACGGATAGTGATCGATTGATGCCGTTACGCAACCCATACGGAGATCGGTAGGTTAGTTCATACTCACTGCGCATAGAGGCGCCGAAGGAAGCGTAAAGAGCACTTAACTGCTCACGATTCGCGGCAAATCCGTAACGCCCGCCAGAATCTTCGGCAAGTGTCTTTAATACTGCTTCATCCAGTGCTTCCTGTGAACCGGTACCCAGACTGGCATCACCAAAGCCCACTGTGGAGATGGTCAATCCGCCGGAACCAATGGCGGAGATGACGCCATCCACCGATGACTTGCTGCGGTTATCCAGTCCGTCTGTATAAACCAGTATGGCTTTTCTTCCGCTGATGCCGTTCAACTGCCCTACAGCGGCAATAAGCGCGTCATACATGGCGGTGTCGCCGCCTGCCGAGATCATATCAATCGCGTGAGATAGTTCCGCTTTATCCTCTTTAATCACCTGTGCTGTACGCACTATGGTGTTAAACAGGACGATCCCGGCTTTGTCACCCTGCCGCATCTGGGCAATGTATTCTCTGGCTACCGCTTTTGCAGAATCAATCTTGCCCATCTTATCCATGCTGCCGGAGACATCCATCACCAGCAGGGTCGTCAGCGGACCAACCTGCCCGGCGCCCTCTACATTATTTGCCGGAATGACTTTTCCACCTTCCCTGATGACCAGATTGTTTGGATTAATGGCCACCGGCTCACCCTTCGCGTTAACCACGGACACATATACCGTGACCAGCGGAAATTTGGAATTATCCACCTGCGTAATGCGGATGTGCAGATCACTGTTTTGTGGTTGTACCGATGATACGGGAATAAAGGCGGATAGTAATCCAGAAATGATCAGCAAGATTAACGCAAACCGCGTTTTGTGATATCTCATCTTAGTTACCTCTTTTCGTGGTACACCAATTCGGTGTTGCCCATGCGGATGACCTGCTGGTTGGATAGCCTGGTTTGCTCTACCCGTCTATTGTTTACGAACGTGCCGGTCATGCTCATATCCTTCAGGTTGAAGAAGGAACCACCGCCCTGCAACATGGCATGCTGTGGGGCGATGTCAGGATCTGGCAGCGCTATGTCGGCTTTTAACGAGCTGCTGCCGATGATCGCCGATGGTCCGTTGGGTTGGAGGAATTTGTCCAGGATGAATTCGGTTCCCCGCAGCTTTCCCGTCTTCACCTCAAACCATGCCTTGGACAGTGTATAGACGATCAAAGCGATACACCCGCCTACCGCCATACCCATCATCACCAGGCCGGCCGCTTTTCCCAACAACGGGTCTGACAGGCTGTTGCGGGCAAATTCGAGCAACAGTCCGCCAAGAATACCGCCGGCAAAACCACCCAATGCGCCCTTCCAGATCTGCGCGCCGCCTTTATAGGCAGCCGCGGTTCCTGTCAAAAGACCGAAGAGACCCCATCCAAGTGGCCTTGCCCAGGCGTATCCACCGATGACCTGGAAAAAACCTTCAGCGATGGGCAGGCCAATGGCACCTCCCACCAGTCCCAGTCCACCGATGATGACACCTGAAATGGCCGCTTTACCCGGATTACGGGACGTAATTCCTTCCACCGCACCGATCATGAATCCGATCAGAAAGCCGATGAATCCACCGACCACCATCGCATTAAAGTACAGGTTTTCCGTAAAAGACAAACCCAGAATGTTGCTTGCCTGCCAGGCGAACAAACCACCGATTCCACCCAGCACGGCATAATAGTAGATTTTCATAAAACGACTCATAGTTGCCTCGTTTCATCAGTCAAATTTTCAACAGGCACCAGGTTTCGCCAGTGAACGATGGATCTCCTGCGACGGTGATACAGCTCGTTGAACCCGAAGTAACGGCGGGTATCCAGCGTTCCATCCACCTGTTTTTGAAAGAATCCCCCTGAAGCGCTGAATGGTTCGATGACCAATCCAACCTGCCAGGCTTCAGGAAAGAAGTTTTCATGCAGCCAACGATCCCATTCCGAAAAAAACACGCCCATTTTGGGATGCGTATGGAACCAGCCCAGCAGCATCAAGTCAGGATACTGATCATTCATGGTGGCATGCAATTTCACCTGGCTCTCCTGTGTGAATGTTAGAAAAGCGCTTCCCTGAACTGTAAATTCAGCCGGCAGCACAGTGTTTATCACGATGAATGGTTTTCCGGTTGTTTTATCCAGATACGTCTTACCAGCCAACCAGCCTCCCACTTCATTCTGCAAATCTGAACCGGCATGGGCGCAGATGCGGATAAACGCGCGCTGTGTGAGAAAAATCTGGACAGCCGGTTGGACATTTCCATCCCGCTCGAGCGGTTGCCATCCCTGAGCCCGGTAATACGGGGCACGGTTATACCGGAATTTCATTCCGCTGCCTTCTCCAATACGAATACGTGACATCCGCTCCACAGATACCTCGATGATGGCAATGCCAGGCGGCTCTGACCACCAGTGTACCGCCTGGCCTGTGAGAGAGTTACCCCGCCGTGATATCTGCGGTGACCATCAAACGGTCGTCCGCGGGAACGCCGGCTGCAGCAAGTGTCTCAGCTTCCTGCAACTCGCGGCCCAGCGCTTTGCTATCCAGACGATAGCTGATGGGGCGGCCGTCGGGGCCAGTGGTGGGCAATTGTAGCGAGGTCGCCAGTTCCGGAATTAGGTCAGAAACAGCTACATCATCCGGCACTTCAGCCGTACGGCTTCCACCCGAGGGTAATACAAACGTTACACTTTTGTCAGACATAGAATCCTCCATTTGGTTTCAGTAGTATCCAAAAACAAGGTGCACCTTGATGTCGGTTATTTCAATTTCAATTTCACTTTCACTTTCGGTTTGGCTGCCGCCACGGGCGGCGAGGTTTTAATTTTCACCCGTTCCGGACGCATCAATTCACGTTTATCCAGTGGGAATACACCGGGGTGAACCATGCGGTACGCCCTGCACCATTTGGCAGCTTCCGCGTCCCACGGGAAGGGCGGTTTTGTCGGGTCATCATGGAAATTTTTATACTGTAGCATTTCACCCAGCATGATCACCAACCGGTCCAGTGAACGGCTGGCGGCCCACCAGGCCGCATCAATGCATACACTTCCGTTCAGATGATTAATATTCGGGTGCCAGATAGGGGTCAACCAGTTCATGCCCGGCCAGCGCTGAGGGTACTGGGCATGCAGATAGATTTCCACCTGATGATGCTCGCCGATCTTCGGGTTTCCTTTAGCGTCGATGCCGATGATCGATTTGCACTTGAATGTCACAATATAACGTTCCGGCGGCATTCCCGGAAAGGCGGATTTGGTCTGAATTTGGATCAAATCGCTTCGCGCCGCCAATTCCTGGATGAGCTCATGATCCGCGCGCAGGCGGCGCATCCGTGGACTCTGATCCAGGCCGCCCGCTCCGGCTGTAATATCTGCCGTGAGGATCAACCGGTCGTCATCAGGAACATTGGCTTCCGCCAAAGTCTCTCTTTCCAGCAATTCGCGTCCCAGAGCCTTACTGTCAAGGCGATAACCCATTTGCCGGCCGTCAGGCCCCACAGTGGGGAGTTGAAGCAGGGATGTTAATTCAGCCAGGATATCGCCCACCGCTACATCCGCGGGGATATCCGCCCGGCGAGCTCCGCCATTAGGCAGTACGATGGTTATGGAACGGTCAGTCATACAATCCTCCGGTATTTGGATTAGGGCACGGTATGGTTATGGGGTACCTGGCAGGAGCCGGTGATCTCCCAGCATTCTTTATGGTGAGCGGCATGGCAAATAGGACAAACCACCATGGTTTTTCTTTCGTGCGGTTCAATTATTTGCAGGCAATACGGACAACGTAATTCTTCCTTGCCGATCAAGCGCACAGGGTGGTGCGTTTTGCGGCTGAAATGCTTTCTGGGCAGTGAAAGTGGAGATGAGGCGGGTGGAGTCGCATGGCGCTCAGGCACCCGAATCTGCAGCCGGCTTACCGATTTGCGAGCGGGAAGATGCCGGGTTGGGGTTGTTCCTTTGTGAAAAAGAAACGGGAAAGCAGTATTGATGAGCTTTTTTCCCTGTTTTAACAGAGCCAGCCATTGCATCTTCCATTTGCGTTTCAAGCGTCGCCAGTTATTTTTTCGAAATTGTTTGCGCAGAGTTTCTGGAAGTATCGACTTTTTCATTTTTCGTGATGGTGCGGTCTGACTAGTGTTTACGCTTTCAGCCGTGACAGCGGGCATCAAAGAGGTTTCGTTCCTAAACGTCGCTGGAGAAGACTCCACTGGAAAACTTTTTGGTTGCACCACAACACTCTTTTTTCGCCAGGCAAAGACCGCCAAAAAGGCGCATGCTGCTGCCATGACCGATAGCACGGAAAAATCCGATTGTTCAGTGGCAGTCAATATTCCTGTCAGGTCGATATCGAACCACTGATAACCGATCAACCCGGCAATGGCCAGTGCCGCGCTTGAGGCCACGCACGCGAATATCCAACGGATAAACCGCGGCCAACAATGATAAATCATCCGCGAGAATAGGCCGGCAAAAATACCGCAAATGACTGCCGAAGCAGACGGAACCAGTTCAACCCAGCGGAAAGACCGCGCATATAACAAATAGACCAGACCGGCAATGATCGCCACAGATAAGACCAGCAGCATGATCAACCGGGAAAGGAAACCGGAGGGCGCTCTTCCACTTTTCGGATGTGGAGCCGGTGCGTTTACCATGGAAGACATATCCATCCCCATTTCCATATCAATCCTTCCAGAGGGTCACCCGGCCATGCGCCGGATTGGATGGTGGTTCTTCAGACGCGGGAACCTCATGCAACCGTATGGATTCCCGTAAGGCCGTAGCCAGAAGGCGGTTATCATGCCGCTCAAAATGCCGGAAATGGAGAGTATCTGAAAGGTCACCCGTTAATTCATAAAATCGATATTCTGCCGCGTTAAACGCACGCAAAATATGCAGGGGTGGAATTCCTGCCGCGGCTAGCGACAGGTGGGCATACGGTTCACCCCCGGTAATGGTGTGGGTCATCTCGATCTCCCGCAAGATGCCGCACGCCGGGCAATGCGCGGCCTGAAATCCTACCTGTGACATGGGTTTCAAGATTTCTTCTCGCGTGCCACATTGCGGACATGTCAGGGAGAGGATGAGTTCCTGATCGAGTTCGATCAGTGTTTCCGGCCCAAGATCCGCCTGAACAATGCGGGCAAATTCTGCCAGCGAGGTGGTCCCGGCGCTGAGTGGAAGTTCGGTGATTTCGCCATAGCTCCAATGACTTTCGCAATCTTCCCGGGCTGTATATGCCGAGGTGTGCATCTCGTTGGTGAGTCCATTGAAATGGATGACTTTGCCCGCCTCCACCGGCATCCCGTGGATCAACTTTAAGGCTTCCTGCGCCTGCATGGCGCCAATAATGGACGCGATGGTGGGGGTAGTGGGGACCTTTCCCAACAGCACGTTTTCGCGCGCCAGCAGCGGACAGGAATAGCGTACCGCCAGATCTCGCCTGGCCTGTTCCGTCAGGCTGCACTCAAAACAGGCTCCCTGGCCGGGGATAAAAACGCGCACCAGACCGTAGAGTTCCTGAATGGCACCATCAACCCAGGGTTTGCCCACCCAGTAGGCAAAACGATTGACCGCCAGCCGGGCTTCACGGTTATCCAGACAACCGATGATCACATCCATGCGCCGGAAAATTCCCAGCCCCACCTGATTTGAAATATCACCGTGAAGATACTGCACATGTACATTCGGGTTTAGTTCCTTGGCACGAGCGGCAGCCACCTCCGCTTTATTCCGCGACGAATCACTTTCGCGAAACAGAACCGAGCGGCTCAGGTTGGCCATTTCCACTGTGTCAAAATCGACGATCAGGATATGGCCGATTCCCATCAAGGCGAGATTCTTAAGAACTTCGTTGCCCAGCGCGCCCGCGCCAACGATCATCACTCGCGCCTGTTCCACTTTTTCACGCTCCCACCAGGAGATGAGCTGGAAAGTGCCGGATCGGTCGGTTTTCAGGTTGGGGATCTGCAGCGGTTTCTCCGGAGTCACCGGCAAACGCCGCGGCCCAGTGGGCGGTTCCTGTCCTGCCGGCCGGGTAATCGGCGAAGCTTCAGCGCGCGCCCAGGAAGCCAGTTCGCGAGCCCTGGCCAGGTTGCCCGAGGTGATCTCACACACGAACCAGCCAACACTGACCCGTGATTCGATCAACCGGCTGTCAAGCAGGATCTTCAAGGCTTCGCGCAGGGTGGAACGGCTGACCCCGAATTCTTTCACCAGGTCACGTTCCGGGGCGAGCTGCGTCCCGGCGGTGACTTTACCGTCCAGAATGCTGGCAGCCAGTTTACCGGCAATGATTTCTGCCAGTGATCTTCGAGCGATGGGTGTGTTAGAAATATTCATGGTATTTTGGTCTGACCTTCATACCAGATTTTATGCCACATCGACCCTTTGTCAACTGGTTTTTCCCGACGATACTCTTAAATTTCTCCCTACGGTTTCCTTAAAACCGGTTGATTAAAGCAAAACTTCCGGTTTGTGCCGGAAGTTCCACGAAAGTTTTGGTGGCGAGAGTGGGATTTGGACCCACGACCAAGGGCTTATGAGTCCCCTGCTCTACCACTGAGCTACCTCGCCAAAAATTGCGAGGGAAAGTTTACTATATTGCCTGACTCCTGTCAACACAACTCATATTGAATTCGCAGCCACATCCGGCATCAGCCAATCGGACGGTTATCCTCCACTGTGATCCGGCCGTTCTCCATTTTCCAGAGTATCTGGCCGAATTTTTTGATGAATGCACGATCATGCACCACAGACATGACAGTACCCGGGAAACAGGCGAGTGCCTGTTCAAATCGCTCCCGTGATGGAATGTCCAGGTGATTGATGGGTTCGTCCAGAATCAGAAAATTGCATCCATCCGCCACGTTGCAAGCCAGCAGCAGGCGCACTCTTTCACCATAGGATAGCTTTCCAACCGTTGTAAAGACTTCGTCCCCCATAAACAGGTACTTCGACAGGAAGGAACGGATTTCCGTTTCAGACTGATTGGAAATCTTCATTATGGTTTCCAACACATTCAGTTTCCCGTCAAGAGTTTCCTGTTCCTGAGCCATATAGCCGGTTTTAACGCCGCTTCCCAACCGCGCGAAGCCTGTGATCGGAGGTATCAGTCCAATGATCGTCTTCAACAGGGTGGATTTTCCGCAACCGTTTGCCCCATTGATGATGACCCGGTTCCTGAAACGGACGGTAAGGTTGAACGGTCCGGCTAATTCTTGATTGTTATACCCGATTGAAAGATCATCAAGCACCAGCACATCCCGTCCAGATTCAACCGAAGGATCGAAATCAACCTTAAGTTGCCAGGTTCGCGATGGTTTTTCCACTCTTACATCTGTAAGCAGGTGATCAATTCTTTTTTCAATATTCCTTGCCCGCTGCACGGTTTCCTTCCCGCGGTTGGCAAAGTAGCCTATGCTGAAACCATCCGCCCTGGCCGGGTCTGTTTTTCCTCCGCGGTGATACCTTGCCAGATCTCGTATTCCCGCTGCCGCCTTTCGCAGCCGTCTTATTTCATCCTGCTGGTTGGAAAAATCCTGCCATTGTTTATCTCGTAAATCGCGTTTCCTCTGAAGGTAATCCGAGTAGTTCCCGGAGAAAAATTCTACAGTGTGAGTATGTTCATCCAATTCAAGTATTCCATCCACAACATCGTCGAGAAATGTGCGGTCATGAGATACCAGCAATACCGCGCTGCGATTTTTCTTCAGCCAACCCTCCAGCCACTCCAGCATCTGAATGTCCAGGTGGTTGGTGGGTTCATCCAATAGCAACAGATCAGGCCGATTGAGCAAGACAGAAGCCAGGCCGAGACGGGTCTTTTGACCTCCGCTTAATTGGCGGATTTTTTGGTCGCGCGGAATATCCCCTAATCCCAGCATGGCAAGAACATGCTCCACCCCGCCGGTCGACTCTGACGTAGTTAGAAGCACAGCCAGCGCCCGATCAAACGCCTCCACAATTTGCAGGTTGCCGGGATTTTCAGCCAGCGCACGAGACAATCGCTCAAACTCACAAGAGACCCGGGATGAATCTCCCTTCAGGTTATTTATGAACGTGTCTATGGTTTCTTCTTCCGGAAGTACCAATCCCTGGCGCAAATACCCCACGCGCATGCCGGGTGACGTGAAAGTCACTGTTCCCTGATCAGGTTTTAACTCGCCGGCAATTATTTGCAGCAGAGTGGTTTTTCCACAACCGTTCAGACCGACCAAACCCAGCTTCTCTCCCGCGTTAAGCCGAAATTGCACATTTTGAAGAACTGGTTTAAAACCAAATGATTTTGTAATATTGGTTACAGTAAGCATATACAGCCCTGAATAAATAAAAGAAAAACCGGAGGCAACGCCCCCGGTTAAATACCAACCGAGCGAAACGCTCCCTTAAAATGTTCGTAATTAGTGGCGGCTGACACGCATGAAATATGATCCTTGAAAATTGACCAAATGGAAGTATAGCAATACTTTCCGTAAACAGCAACATTCCTGTGGAAAATTTCGGATTTTTCCGATAAAAGTTTTTATCCATTTTTTATAAATGGGAACGATGTATCGATTATTATAGGATTACATAAAGAAAAGATGCGGGTTCTTTAAAAATCATATGTCGTTAAGAAAAAAATCCCTGCTCATAATCATTCCCATTTCCCTGCTATTGGTCATTCTGATCTTTGCCGCGACCAGGTTGATCCTGTTAAAGAGTCTGGAATTGTTGGAACAGGATTATTGTCTCCGTAATGTTCAACGAGTACTTAATGTTATTTCCAACGACAATACCAGCCTGCTCTCCATTGCCGGCGACTATGCCGCCTGGGATGATACCTATGAGTTCATCGAGAATCAAGATCCCGAATATTTAAAGACCAATATAGTTGCTGAAACACTTATTGGCTTGAACCTTAATTATTTCATTTTTATAGACAATTCCAGGAATGTTGTCAATTTTTTTGGATACGATCTGGAATCCGAAAAACAATTACCCATATCTGACGAACTTGTAAATATTCTGGAGAGAATGCCAGCAGAAAGTGAATTATTTTCAAGTACAGGCATGGTAGGCATTATTCAATTAAAAAATGGACCAATGTTTTTCGCAGCCCATCCAATATTAACCAGCAAGCACACCGGGCCGTCACACGGGACAATGGTCATTGGGCGGTTTATAACCGAGGAATACATTACCAGGTTATCAAAGTCCACCCAGTCAGATATCCACATAGACAGGTATGAACATCTTTCAGCCTCAAATATCCTTACACCCGCGAACCTGGTTAAGAATACTGATCCCAAGGTCTACATCAATGAACTTAATAAAAACACAATTGCTGGCATCTCCCTGTTAAATGATGTATTTAATAAACCGGCTATTGTCATTCAAACCCGCATGGAGCGGGATATTTATACCCAGGGTTCATCGACAGTTCGGTTTTATATCTATGTCCTATTTCTCGGCTTACTTATATTCACATTTGTCATTCTCTTTTTGCTGAACAAAATGGTGATCTCACGGGTATCAGAACTCAACCGGTCTGTAAAAAACGTCCGGCTGGATATTCAACCGATAGAACGTGTTCCTGTTCAGGGCAGCGATGAAATTTCCACCCTGGCTGTGGGAATAAATGAAATGCTCGAATCTCTTGAAAAATATGGTTCGGAACTACGCTTGGCTAAAGACGAACTAGAAAAGAAAGTCGCCGAAAGAACGTCTGAATTGATTCAATTGAATTATGAGTTAAAACATGAGATCAGGGAGCGAGAATTAAGTGAAAATGCCCTGATTGAGACATACCTTGAGAACAATCAGATTCTCAGCTCAATATCCTCCATGATCATCGGAGTTGACAATAATATGTGTGTAACCCAATGGAATGATATTGCCACATCCATGTTAGGGTTGTCAGCCAATAAAGTCATCGGGAATGACTTTTTCCTATTACCTATCGCCTGGGATTGGGATAAAATTTTTCAAGATTCGCGAAGGTGTATGCAAGACAATGTAAAAATTCGCATGGCCGATCTCATTCTTGACACAACGCAAATGGGAACAAGGATACTTGGCATCACCATGACGCCGCTATTCTTGAAATCCGGTGAAAAACCGGGGTTTTTACTTGTGGGAGCTGATATCACGGAAAGGCGCGCCCTTGAACAGCGATTGAGCCAGTCAAACAAAATGGAAGCCATCGGGCAAATGGCTGCCGGAATCGCGCATGAAATAAATACACCAACGCAGCTAGTGGGCAGCAACCTGCGTTATATTGGCAATCAATTGAAAGATATTCTCAAACTTATCGACCAGGTAGTTATTTTAAATCAGAATGTCAGGTCACGTACGGCTACGCCAGAAATGGCGGTCGCCCTTCAGCAGTCCGCCAATGAAGCGCACCTGGATTTCTTTCGTCAAGAAGCGCCCAAAGCCATAGCAGATTCACTGGAAGGAATTGACCGTATTACAAATATCGTCTCTGCCATGCGCTATTATTCTCATCCCGGTAGTGAGAATAAGGAGATGGGAAACATAAATCAAATTGTCCAAAACGCCCTCTCGTTGTCGCGCAATGAATGGAAAAATGTGGCAGAAATTCAAAAGGATTTTCAGGAAGACCTTTCGTCCATCCCCTGTCTGCCCGGCGAATTAGGCCAGGTGATGTTGAACCTGATTATTAACGCGGTTCATGCCATTCAAGATGTTCAGAAGAGCAATCCGCAAATGAAGGGGTTGATCACCATAAGCACGCGCGAAATGGAGAATGATATTGAAATTCGCGTTTCAGATAATGGAACGGGGATTCCAGAAGAAATCCACGCGAAAATTTTTGATCCCTTTTTCACCACCAAAGACGTGGGGGTTGGCACCGGGCAGGGGTTGGCAATTTGTTATACAGTTGTTGTGAAAAAACACGGTGGATCGTTGGATTTTGAAACAGAGGTTGGAAAGGGAACAACCTTTATTATCCGGTTACCAGGAAAATAGACAGTGGCTGAAAAAATACTTCTGGTTGATGATGAGGCACTCCTGTTGGATTCTCTCAGGAGAGAGTTAGGGTTTCGATACAGCATTGATACCGCCCAGAGTGGATCTGAAGCATTGGATATGTTATGGAAGAATGGCCCGTACGCGATCATTGTTTCCGACTTTCGAATGCCAGTAATGGACGGAATCAAGTTACTAACCCAGGTTAAAGAAGTGGCACCTGATACGGTGCGTATGATGTTGACCGGCAATTCAGATCTCCCAACCGCGATTGAAGCCATCAATCAGGGACAGATCTTCCGGTTTCTCACCAAACCCTGCAATGGTGAACAAATAACCATGGCACTGGATGCCGGGTTGCGCCAATACCAGTTGATCATTTCGGAAAAAGAATTGTTGGAAAAAACACTGAAGGAATCGATCAGCCTTTTGACGGAAGTTTTGGCCATTGTCAATCCACAGGCATATGGTCGGTCATTACGCATTCAACAGCTTGTCGCCCATATTGTCAGGGTTTTGAAGCTGCGCAACGGATGGCAATATGAGATGGCTGCCGCACTCTCGCAGCTCGGATGGCTCATATTCCCCCAGCAAATGCTCGAAAAAATCAACAATGGGCAAACTTTGAATGCCGATGAGATGGTCATCTTTTCGAGGCATCCATTTACAGCCAGCAAGCTCCTCGAAAAAATCCCCCGCCTGGGTCAGATCAGCCGTATGATCGCCGGGCAAGCCAAATCCATCGATGATCTATGCCTGAACCCGGACTTTCCGGATGTTTATCCAATCGATCTGGGTTCTCATATTCTGAAAATCTGCGTGGATTATGACCAGTTAATGCTCCAGGGGCTCCTGCATGATCAGATTCTGTCCACCTTATCCTCTCGAAATAACACATACAAACAGGAGATCGTCAACACCCTGTCCAGTTTACAGAGTGTGCAAGCGCTTCCTGAATTGCGCAGTGTTGAAGTTGTGACGCATGACGATCTGGAAGTCGGTATGCTTCTGGTGGAACCCATCAAAAAGACGGATGGCACTATACTGGTAAAGGAAAATACCTATATCAGCCGGACCATTCTGATTGAATTACTGAAAGCCGCTACATCACCCAATATGCTGGTGGAACCCTTTAAAGTTATTCGCAAACGGGACTGGTAAACCCGTCTTCTGTGTCGCGAATTACATTTTCACGCTTTTTATGCGGTAAATCCCAACCCGCGATCCTTCAGGGATACGAAGGAATTGTGACCAATCACGATGTGGTCCAATACCTCCACATCCAGCAATCGGCCTGCCTGTTGCGCGGCGCGCGTTGTGGCAATATCCTCCGGGCTGGGGGTCGGATCGCCGCTTGGGTGGTTATGTGCCAGTATGATGGAAGCCGCGTTTATGGTTAACGCGGCTCGGAACAATTCCCCCAATCGCAAAGAGGAAGAATTTATTGACCCTTGATAAAGTTTCTCAATTTTAAGAACCCGGTTGCGGGTATCCAGGAGCAACACCCAGAGGTTTTCCTGAATTAACCCGGCCATATCAAATTGGATCAAATTCGCGGCATCAGCCGGAGACTTGATGACCGGTTTGTCATCACGGTTGGCATTCGGCAGCCGGCTACCCAATTCAATGGCGGCTTTGATCTGGCACGCCTTGGCCACATTGATACCTTTCTGGTGACTTAATTCATCAAAACTTGCCCGGTGCAATCCGATGAGTCCGCCAAAATCTTTGAGCAATCGCTCCCCCATCTGAACGGCATTTTCCCCCGGTAATCCGGTGCGAAGAAGGATGGCCAGCAATTCGGCATTGTTCAACGCGCCGGCGCCTTCAGATGCAAGTCGTTCGCGTGGTCGGTCACTGGCTTCAAAATCTCGTATGCGGTACATGGGCTGCGATTCTGCGGTCATTGATTTCCTCCCAGACTCTGTAATTATATCCTGCAAGATCAATATCCATCCCATCTTGCGGATTACCCCCCGCATGATTACAATCCTTTGACAGAATCGAAGGGACATCATGAACTCAACTGAAGTGAAATACCAGGAAAACCTGGATTACCTTTTTTCTTTTGTAGATTACAGTTTGACCCGCAACCTGCAATACTCTCCTGAAAAATTTAACCTGGAGCAGATGCGCGCGTTGGCGGATGAGTTGGGGAATCCACAGAATGATTACCCAGTCATCCACGTTGCCGGTACAAAAGGGAAAGGATCCACCGCGGCGATGATCGCATCGATCTTGATGGCGGCAGATTATCGAACCGGTTTTTATATTTCTCCTCATCTGCATGATTTTGCCGAACGTATACAGGTAAACAATCTTCCCATCCCACACGCGGCTTTGAATAAGCTGATCGAAGACATTAAACCGGTCGTTCAAAAAATCAACCGGCTCACCACGTTTGAGATCACTTCTGCCCTGGCATTTGAAGCCTTCCGGCGGCAGCACGTAGATGTCGCCGTCGTTGAAGTGGGCCTTGGAGGCCGTCTGGATTCGACCAATATCGTCGATCCAACCCTGTCTGTTATCACTTCCCTGTCCTTGGATCATATGAAGGTACTGGGTGACACACTGGAAAAGATCGCCCGCGAAAAAGCCGGGATCATTAAGAATGGTGTGCCGGTAGTCAGCGCGCCTCAGCACCCTGACGCAATGGCTGTATTGGAAACAGTTTCTTCAGAAAAGAACAGCCCGCTGACGGTGATTGGCCGCGATTTAAATGCCCGTCTACTTAAACACACACTGGATGGACAATGGTTTGAGGTTTCGTCTTCCGCGTTGACAGATGGAACGAATTCTCCATTTCCCGCAGATTATCAAAAAGGAATGGATTTCTACATTCCCCTGCTGGGCAGGCACCAGGTGGATAACGCGGCGGTGGCTATTGCCGCGGTCATGCAATTGCGTCAGCTTGGTTTTGAGATCAACGACCAGGCAGTTCAAGATGGCTTGGCGAAGGTGATTTGGCCGTGCCGCTTCGAAGTTCTGAGCCGTGATCCATACCTGGTGGTGGATTCTGCCCACAACCGTGACTCAGCGCACAAATTACGCCAGGCAATGGAAGATTATTTCCCCGGTAAGCCCATCACACTGATATTCGGCGCGTCTGAAGACAAAGACATATCCGGCATGTTTGCCGAACTTTTGCCCATTTGTTCACGGGTAATCCTCACCCGCTCCCCACATCCGCGCGCCGCGGAAATGAATAGTCTGATAAAATCGGCAGGCTCCTATTCCTGCTCCGTTTTGACCGCGGACTCGGTGGAAATCGCCCTGGAATTCAGTCTGGATCCGGGTGAACCGCATGGCGTGGTGCTGGCGGCGGGAAGCCTGTTTGTGGCAGCCAATGTGCGAGAAGCCTGGTTCAAACGGGAATCAACAGATAAGGCATAATAGTAGATAGAGAGAAATCGTATGGATGAATGGAACACCGGTAACGGAAATGATGAATACTCTGCCGCCCTGCATCAGCGGACAGAAGAGCTTTACCGCATTCCCAATGCCACCGGTGATGAAAACGGAATTATTGAACTCCCCGGAGTTGTGCTTACCGATCTGGTAATCTTCCCACGCCTGACCCTTCCGGTATTTCTTGCCCCGGGGCCCAACCTGCTGGCCATTCAGGAATCACAGGAAAATGTGGAACCGGTCATCGGGCTGATGAAACGGGAATGGGAACTTGACTTCCCGGACTCGGGAAAATACCTGGGTATCGGTATTGAAATGGTTGTTGGACGCATCTTAACCATGCCCGATGGAAACAGTTCTGCGCTGGTTCAAGGCCGACGGCGGGTGGAAATCCTTGAAGTTCTGGAAGATGGTCCCTACCCCAGAGTCCGCGCCCGCATAATGGAAGAATCGATACGGGTGACGCGCCGCATTGACGCACTTATGCGTACCACCCGCGATCTGTTTGAACGCTGCGTGCAGCTTGACCGCAGTCTGCCGGAAGAAGCCCATTTGGTGGCCATGAATATCAACGAACCCGGCTGGCTGGCGGATATGATCTGCACGTCCATTTCGCTTTCCATGCATGAACGCCAGAAGCTGCTGGTGATCAACGATCCTGAAGAGCGCCTCAAACGGGTAAACTGGCTGCTGGCACAGGAACTTGATGTCCTCCAGCTCGAAGATGAAATTCAGACCCGCGTGCAAAGCGAGGTGGATCGCAGTCAGCGCGAGTTTTACCTTCGTGAGCAGATGAAAGCCATCCAGACTGAACTGGGTGAAGGCGATATCTGGACACGAGAAATCAATGAATTAAAAGAGAAGATCCAGACCATCGAACTTCCGGCAGAGGCCCGAACAGCCGCCTTGAAGGAAATCGAACGGCTCAACCAGATGCCACAAATGGCTCCCGAGGTGGGCATCATCCGTACCTATCTGGACTGGATCATCGAACTGCCCTGGAATACGGCCACCGAAGACAACCTGGATGTGAAACACGCCGCCGAGATTCTTGAAAATTACCATTACGGTCTGGGCAAAGCCAAAGACCGAATCCTGGAATATATTGCTGTTCGCAGTCTGAAACCCAAAAAAGACCGCCAGCCGATCCTGTGCTTTGTTGGTCCTCCGGGAACAGGCAAGACTTCCCTCGGACGGTCCATAGCCGAAGCCCTTGGCCGCAAGTTTGTACGCTTATCGCTGGGTGGAGTGCGTGACGAAGCGGAAATTCGCGGGCACCGTCGCACCTATATTGGCGCCCTTCCAGGGCGAATTATTCAAACGATGCGGCGGGCCGGAAGCATCAATCCGCTTTTCATGCTCGATGAGATTGATAAATTGGGCGCTGATTTTCGCGGCGACCCATCGGCTGCCCTCCTCGAGGTGCTTGACCCCGAACAGAACAATGCTTTTTCTGACCACTACCTGGAGCTTTCCTTTGACCTGTCAAAGGTCATGTTCATCACTACAGCCAACAGTACCACTTCCATACCACCCGCGCTGATGGACCGTATGGAACTGATCGAATTCCCTGGCTATATCGAAGAGGAAAAGGTGGAGATCGCCCGCCGCTTCCTCATTCCACGCCAGATGGAAGAAAGCGGACTTGAGGTTAATGAGACAGTCTTAATGGAAACCGCGCTTCGAAAAATCGTGCGTGAATATACCTATGAAGCCGGGGTTCGTAATCTGGAACGCGAGATCGGCCGAACATGTCGAAAAGTGGCCAGACTCAAATCAGAGAAGAAAAAATTCCCCCGGCAAATTTCTCCCGCGGTGATCGAGAAATTCCTTGGCCCGCCGGAATATCTGCTGACAGAAGCCGAGCGCACGGATGAAGTCGGCGTGGCTACCGCCATCGCCTGGACGGAAAACGGCGGAGAGATCATGCCGGTTGAAGTGCTCATTCTGGAAGGCAAAGGAAATTTACAGATTACCGGTCAGGTGGGTGAAGTCATGCAGGAATCGGCACAGGCCGCCTTCTCCTACCTTAAATCGCGCGCTCATCAACTGGATATTGATGCCGGTGAATTTGAACATCTGGATATTCACGTGCACATTCCGGAAGGCGCCATCCCGAAAGACGGACCAAGCGCGGGTATCACCATTGCCACCGCATTGATCTCAGCGTTTACCGAACGTCCCATCCATAAAGATGTGGGTATGACCGGCGAGATCACCCTGCGCGGCCGGGTATTGCCCATCGGGGGATTGAAGGAAAAAATTCTGGCGGCTCACCGCGCCGGACTTAAACGAGTGATCTTGCCGGAACGCAATGTGAAAGACCTGGTGGACGTGCCCAAGAAAGTCCTTTCTGATCTTAAGGTCATTCCCGTTTCACACATGGATCAGGTTCTGGATGTGGCACTTCACCCTCCGGTGGAACGCAAACCCCGGGTAAAAGTGGATAAGAAAACAACATCGAAACCGCTTAAGAAGAAAACCGAAAAAAACGGCAGCGATTCATAACTTTTTTAGACAATCCAAAAGCAGACAAGCCATCACGTATGACGTGGTGGCTTTTTTATGGAAATTCCACCGGCGAGAAAAACCGCGTCCAGACGGGAGCAGATTCACCAGATGGATCACCGAATGGATCAAGCTTTGTATTGTTGCCAATTTCCACATGAACCTGCGGGGCGCCCACTTCTTTCCCGGTACGTCCTACGGTTCCAATGATCTGGCCTACAAAGACCTCCTGCAAATTATTCACCAGCACGGTATCCAGATGGCTGTAAACGACAGAATGGGGCGCATTATCAATCATGACAATCACCTGCCTGCCCATTTCTTCCGATTCGTTTACGCTGGCAATTCCAAATCCCATCGATAGCACCAGGTCTCCCTTTTGCCCTCCGAAGATCACACCATCGGTGCCATCTGTGATTTTATTGGGCGGCTGGTTGTAGGCAGGCGGCATTAAACAATTCCTGTTACGCCAGTCCAGTCCATACGCCAGGCGCGAATCATGGTCAAAAAAGCTGTATACATACATCTCACCCTTTACAGGTTGGTATGGCATATAACCCTGTGACAGACCGATAAGCAGTGGTTCTTCATTTGCCGAAAGGTAATGTGTGTTGGACAGCTTCATCATGTCGGTCTGAATCAGCGTTTGTTCAGGAACCATGTACCCGTTGATTTCATACGTCGGAAGGGTAACAGATTTTACATACATGTTCTGATACGCCATCGTTCCAATCTTTTCCGTGGTGGCATCCGTGATCCTGATTCCCACCGTATCACCCTCTCTGATTGTGTCTTTTTTGATCTCAAATTTACCATCCGCGTCAGTCAACGCGCATCCGTTTTTTATCTCCTTTACAAAGCCACATACCTCATAGCCAGATAATCCCGGTTCCATCATGTATATCAGTGTGCCATCCATAAGGTAAGGATGTGCTTCCTTATACGCGCGAAGGGACCTGACAAAATCAAGGTTTTGACGTTTTTCCGGTTCCCGTGGGTATATCAGGTCGCGGTAGTATCGAACAGGTATCTGGTTCTGTTTTCCGGAAAGATCAATATCAAAGAAAAGCTGCCCTTGAAGTGCAACCAATGGTTGCGAGGATTCAGAGGGAGGAACTTTTAATGAGGTTGGTTGCGGGATTTGAGTTTCAGTCGGAGTCGGTGCTGAGGTCTCTGTCGGGCTCGGCGCAGAGGTCTCCGTTGGTGTCGGCGCGGAGGTCTGAGTTGGTGGCGGCACGTAAGATGGGATAAGGGTGGGAAGCTCGCCTGGGACGATTGGCACGGTGTTATGCGGTGAAATGATGAACTGGATGGCAATATACCCAATAACAATTGCGCTGATAATCAGGAGGATTGTTTTCGTTTTCATATGCCCCTGTAGCCTGTTCAGATCAATTGAATCACGTTTCATAACATTATAGGGTATTGACTGGCATATTTCCATTACCAAAGGTATTGCAAAATTGGTGTATTGCGCTAAAATATCAATGACTATATATCTTATTTGGTCATTGGGTTCCAGGCGAGCATATGCCAAAATGGTTTTCTGAAGATGAAAAAGATCATATCCGCAGGATGTTATTGGAACAGGGTGAGAAACATTTCTCTCGCTTTGGTTTCAAAAAAACCAATATCGAGGAGATCGCGTTCGCGGTTGGGATCTCCAAAGGTGCGTTCTATCGGTTCTTCGATTCAAAAGAATTACTTTTCATGGCTGTAATTGAAGAAGTTGAAATCCGTGGAAGGCGTGAAATTTTAAAGGTGGTGGATCAACCCGGCCCCTCCCCGCGCGCCAGGCTGTATGCCATTTTGAAAAAATCGTTTGACATGTTTGGTGAATTACCCATTTTACGGATGTTTACCGGCAGTGATTTGGAATTCCTTACACACAGAGTGCCGGCGGACGTATTCCAGGCACACATGGAAAGTGACCGGGCTTTTTTCGAAGAGTTGTTTGCCCGCTGCGAGAAAAATGGCATCGACATCCAGGTGAGTGCGGAAGAAATCGCCGAATTGTTATATCCACTGGTGGTTGGTTTCCTATCCGGAATTGGGGGTAAAGAAAACAATCTCGCCGGGAATCTGGACAAACATCTGGAAATACTCGCCGCCTACTGTCTGGGAGAAATTAAATTGGAACTGACACCAAAACCCGGCCAGATTATTAGCAAAGAAGAAGGGAAGTTGGAATGAATTTGATCGAAACGTTTGGACTTACAAAAAATTATGGAAAGGTCAGGGCGGTTGATAACCTCTCGTTGAGAGTATCCGAAGGTGAGATATACGCCTTTTTGGGACTTAACGGAGCGGGCAAAACCACCACAATCCGCATGCTCCTCGGGATGATCCAGCCAACCGGTGGATATGCCGAAGTTCTGGGAATTCGGGTACGCGTGGGGTCCAGTCGACCCTGGCAGGATGTGGGCTATCTGGTGGAAACTCCTCATGCCTACCCCGAACTGACGGTACGCGAGAACCTGAATGCAAGTCGCATGTTGCACCCTGGAACACCAGAATCGGCTGTCAGTGAAATCATCGAACGATTAAGCCTTGGCGAGTATGCCGACCGCCGTGCCGGTAACCTATCTCTTGGAAATGCGCAGCGTCTGGGATTGGCAAAGGCGTTATTGCATAAACCCCGATTGCTGTTCCTCGATGAACCAGCCAATGGGCTTGATCCGGCGGGCATTGTGGAAATTCGCGAACTGCTTCTCAAAATCACACGCGAAGAAGGTGTTACCGTTTTCATGTCCAGTCATATTCTGGCCGAAGTCTCACGTCTGGCCGGAAGAGTCGGCATCATTCACAACGGCCGCCTCATTCAGGAACTCAACATGGAGGAGCTGGAACAGAATCGCCTGCGCAGATTGTTCATTCAAACCCGTGACAATCGCGAAGCTGTAAAAATTTTACAAAAAATTGGGAAAACCGACTCATTATCACTCAACGGTTCCATAATGCTGGCCGACAGCCCATCCGTAAATTTCCCGGATGTAATCAACCGTGAACTCGTTGAAGCCGGTGTCTCCCCTACCCGCCTGTATGTGGATGAGGAAGACCTAGAACAGTATTTCCTGCGCCTGGTCGGCGTAACAGAAGGAACTGCAAAATGAACACTCTATATAACCTGATTCGTTTGGAGGGAATTAAAGCCATTCGCTCCAGAATTCCTGTATGGACATCCGTATTCGCGGCTGTGTTACCGGTGGTGATTGCCCTGATGGTTTTAATTTCACGCAATCCTGAAGTATCCCGTAAACTCGGTGTGATCAGTGCCAAAGCTGATCTGATCGCCTTTTCTGCCACCGATTGGCCGGCTTTTATGATCCTTGTGGCGCAGATTCTGGCAACGGCGGGATTCTTTATGTTCATCGTGGTCATAAGCTGGATTTTTGGTCGAGAGTTTGCCGATGGCACCGTAAAAGATCTACTGGCTGTTCCCGTTCCCCGGTCAACGATCATCCTCTCCAAGATCATTTTGTACATACTCTGGTCCGCGCTCATGGCCGTGCTTATGGTTGTCACCAGCCTATTGGCCGGTAATTTGATCCAATTACCGGGTGTCAACCCGGAAATTATACCGGAGGGGATTAACCTGATCCTGACGACCACCTGTCTGGTTATCTTAACGGTCATACCGTTTGCGTGGCTGGCCAGCATGGGGCGCGGTTATCTCCTTCCCATGAGTCTGGCTGTTTTTACGCTCATCCTGGCGAATGTGGCCATCGCGCTTGGCTGGGGTGACCTGTTCCCCTGGAGCATTCCTGGACTGTTCTCACAGAACAAGGATATGGTGGGAACAGCCGGACTTGTTGTCGTAATCGTCACCGGCCTGATTGGCTGGGGAGCCACTGATTTCTGGTGGAAAACAGCCGATCAAAACCGCTGACGGGTAAAAGGTTGCCTTCTTAGCAAAAAAGTATTGAATCAAAAATGGATCATTAAGGATCCCATTTACCCAAAAACAGCCCTGGAAGTCCGGGCTGTTTTGATTTGGTCAGTTCTTATTTCGCTTTCGCCTGCTTTTCGCTTTGCAGGGTTCGAATGCCATTGCGTACCTGGGTGAGAGAACGTTCCATCTCCATTTCCAATTTTGAGAGCGATTGCAGCACATAATCATCCGCTTCAAGGCGGGTATTCTCTGCTTCAACCTTGGCCTCGTTAATGATCTGATTGGCCCTCGTCTGGGCCGCCTGCACCAGTGAATCCTGTTGAATGAGTGACTCCCCCTTTTCACGGGCCAGCGCGAGGGTGCGGTTGGCTTCTTCCTGCGCCTGTGCCATAATCCGGTCGCGCTGAGCCAACAATTGTTGAGCTTTCTTGATCTCGTCGGGAATGGATACACGCATCTGGTCGATCAGGTCCAACATGCGGTCTTCATCAACGACCACACTATGGGTAAACCAGATCGATCGACTTTCGTTGAAAAGTTCTTCCAGGCGGTCAACCAGATGCAAAATATCCATACCAACCTCCCACGCGTACGCTGTGCTCTCCGTTGCAAGGAATGGGCCAGCCGGTTACCGGGTCTTAATCGATTGCTTAATCCCGCAAAGATGTCATGTGAATATTTGGGCGGTCATCCGATATGCTGCTAAATTTCCGGTTTAACGCTTCCTCCACATGGTGGGGTACCATGGTGGAGATATTCCCTCCGAGTGAAGCGATCTCACGTACGGTTGTGGAAGACAGGAAAGTATGCTCTTCATTGGTGATCAGGGCGACAACTTCAATGTCCTGCGCCAGACGGTGATTGGCCAGCGCCATGCGGAATTCATACTCAAAATCCGAAAAAACTCTAAGACCTCGCACGATTACTTTGGCGCCAATTTCGCGGGCAAAATCCACCGTCAATTTGTTGTAACCAACCACATTAATTCTTGGTTCGTCTTCAAACGTTACCTTTGCCAGCGAGATCCGTTCTTCCGGCGAAAAAAGCATATTCTTGAGTGATTTGTTGTAAACACCGACAATGACTTCATCGAAAAGCTTGGATGCCCGCCAGGCAATATCAATATGCCCGTAGTGAATGGGATCAAACGATCCGGGAAAAAAAGCACGAATCATTTAGCTTACATCTCCTTTGCCGTTGCCCCAGAAATCATTCAGGGCTATGGCAAGTTTCTGGTTTTCCGGTTTTTCCAGGTTGGGGTCAGTTTCGAATACAGTCATGGCATGCCGTCTGGCTGATTCGATCAGTCGCACATCTGTTAATTTGGCCATCCGCAAATCGGCAAAACCGGATTGCCGCGTGCCGAGGAAGTCCCCCGGCCCGCGTTGTTGCAGGTCTTTTTCGGCCAGCACGAAACCATCGTTGGTTTCTTCCATCACAGCCAGGCGTTCGTTTTCCAGAGCTGTGTCAGAATCAGGGATCAGCAGACAGAATGACTGGGCATCTCCGCGTCCCACCCTGCCACGGAATTGATGCAGTTGCGACAAACCAAAACGGTTGGCGCTTTCAATCAACATGACTGTGGCGTTGGGAACGTCCACACCAACTTCAACCACGGACGTTGATACCATCACATTCAATTCACCCGCCCGGAAACGGTCCATTACCGCGTCTTTTTCTTCCGGCTTTAATCGTCCATGCATTAAACCAAGTTTGTAATTGGGGAATATATCCTGTTGCAACCGTTCATGTTCCTGCACGGCAGCCAGATTCTCGTCACTTTCCTCGCTCTGCTCCACCAATGGATAGATGATGAACGCCTGGAAGCCACTCTCCACCTGTTTACGGATTAACTGGTAAGCCCGTTCCCGTTCCAACGGGTGAAGAACATGGGTTTTGATCGGTAGGCGTCCATGGGGCATCTCGTCCATCACAGACAGGTCAAGGTCACCGTACACGGTCAACGCCAGCGAACGGGGAATGGGTGTGGCGGTCATCACCAACAGATGTGGGTTTTCACCTTTCTGACGCAGCGCGGCTCTCTGGGCTACCCCAAAACGGTGTTGTTCATCAATCACAGCCAGTTGCAGTTGCTGGAACATCACCGGGTCTTCAATAAGAGCGTGTGTGCCAACAATGATCTTAATCGTTCCATCCGCCAGCGCTTCACGAATGACCGCTTTTTCCGCTTCCGGTGTATCACCGATGAGCAGGCGGATTTGTTCCGTTTTTAAAGGCGGGTTCTCCCCTTCTGTTAACAGGCGGGTAAGTCCCCGATAATGCTGGTCAGCCAGGATGCTGGTGGGCGCCATGAAAGCCGATTGCGCTCCTTCACTGGCGATCATCAAAGAAGCCATGGCCGCCACGATGGTTTTTCCAGAACCCACATCACCCTGCAGCAGTCGATTCATCGGCCTGCCGGCTGCCAGATCAGTCTGAATATCAGCCACTGCCCGTTTCTGCGCGGATGTCAATTCATACGGCAGCCGGGAAAATTGGCCATCCAGCCAATCCTGTGACGGTGTGAACTTCCGGGCTGTATTGGATTGCCAAGTGGCCTTCTGTCGTAAAACACCCATCTGCAACAGGAAAATTTCATCAAAGGCGATGCGCTTCCGGGCATCATCCAATTCTTCCTGTGAATCCGGAAAATGCACCTGCAATAACGCGGTTGACAGGGTCGACAAATCCGCGTCTGTACGAATTTCCTCAGGCAGGTAATCAGCCACACGCCGGGCGTTATAGTCAACCGTCTGCTTCATCACACGGCGCATAAATTTCTGGGTTATTCCAGCCGTTAATGGGTACACCGGGCTGATCCGGTTGGTCGACAGGTTTTCCGCCTCTAGCGGTTCAATCTCCGGGTTATCCATCATCAGGCGGCCCAGGTATTGCTTAATGGTGCCGCTGACCGAGACCTGGTCACCTGGACGGTATTGGTTGACAAGAAACCGCCGGTTGAACCAGGTGATACGCAGATTACCTGTAGAATCTCCAATCACCGCTTCAACGATGCAAATCTTCCCGCTGCGCGCGTCGCGCGCGTGAATGGATTGGATCGTACCGATTACCGTGAGCGTATCACCGTACATGATGCGGTTGATCGTCTTGGCCTGGCTGAAATCGTGATAGTCCCGCGGGAAGTTATATAACAGGTCTTTCAGGGTATACAGATTTAGGTTACGCAGTTTTTTTGCGGTTTCCTCCCCAATTCCCTGAATAACGGTGAGAGGCGCGCTCAAGGTTACCGGAGCAAACGCGTCTGGCAATCGCGATCCCGGTGTTGGCCGGCGTGGAGACGTGGTGTCACGAACCGGCGTAGTGGCCGGTCTGGGTGCTGCTCTTGTGGGACGGTCAACCCATTGAGGCGGTTGATATTGTTGTGTCTTCTTGACCGGTTGGGCGGGCGGATGAATTTCAGGCCTGGCCGGAGTTACAGGGTTCTGGGCAGGTGCAGCAACCGTGGTTGGTTTCTGAGCAGGTGGAGTGACCTGCGCAGGTTTATGATTTACCTGTACACGGTTTTCCTGCGGCGGGGGAATAGGAATTCCCATCAGATGAATATTCAGTTCTTGAATAATATCCTGCCGGCGGCCGCCTTCGGCGGAGCTGTATTCTTCCAGAAGATCAGTTACCGATTGGATCATATCTGGTGCGATGGACAAAGAACGGGCTTCGTTTTCCCAGTAGGGAACCACCTTGTGTAAACCGCCGATGATGGCCGTGTTCTTAAAACCGCGTTCTTTTTCAAGATTGAGAAATTTGGATAAAGATTCGACGATTGAAGGCATTTGAAAATTTTACCTTATTTCGCTTTTTCAAGTTTCTTAATATCCCGAATGTCATGATGCAGACTGTATGCACAGGACCGGGATTATGTACAATAAAACAAGGAGAAACAATGTCCATAGTATTGATCAGCGGTGGAAGTGGAATGATTGGCACAACCATGGCCAGAGAATTGCAGGCCCGCGGGCACCAGGTGGCGATTCTCACGCGCCAGGCAGATTTTAAAAGTCGGTTCGGTGAAAGCGTCCCCTGGGATGGAATTCACCCCGGACCATGGATGGAATGGGTATCCAGGGCGGATTGGATCATCCATCTGGCCGGTGACAATATCGGCGCGGGGCGTTGGTCTGCTGAACGGTTGCAGCAGATCCGGGAAAGCCGCGTCTTTTCCGGGGAACTTCTGGCCGAAGCCGTTCACCGGTCGTCACACCGTCCCTCGGCATTTGTTCAAATGTCCGCCATCGGCTATTACGGAACACAATCCCCCAATGATCCTGATTACCTGGACGAATCCTCCCCACCCGGGGTTGACCGGCTGGCAGGCATCTGCCGTGAGTGGGAAAAAAGCACAACACGCGTGGAAGACCTGGGTATCCGTCGTTTGGTCATTCGCACCGGATTGGTGCTTTCACCAAAAGGGGGTGTCTTATCCCGTCTGGAACTGCCCTTCCGTTTTTTCGTCGGCGGGCCGATGGGAAATGGACGGCAGGTGTATTCGTGGATCCATTTGGCCGATCTGGTCGAAGGTATCCTATACCTGCTTGAAAAACCAGACTCGTCGGGGGTCTATAATTTCACTGCGCCTGAACCCGTCAGAAATTCCGAATTTTCCAGTCTATTGGGAAAAGTTATCAAGCGTCCTTCGTGGTTGCCTGTTCCGGCTTTTACACTTCGCCTTGTTCTGGGTGAAATGTCCACCCTCATTCTGGATGGTCAAAGAGTGCTTCCAACCCGATTAATAAATGAATCGGGGTACGCATTCAAATATCCTGGGCTGGAATCGGCCCTTCGCCAGATACATCCAGACTAATCGAAGGAGTGTACTCTTTCAAAACCGGCGAACCAACCGGGTTGGCTCATGCTGGTATAATCGGAACGAGAAAAATCCAGCGCCATCTGGCGCTTTTCCTGTGTGGAGGCTGAAGTGAATATTGACGATCAAGTAGAACTGTTTATGCAGGGAACGGAATATGGGGATGAAGCGCTCAAGCAGGCCATGAAAACCGAGCTTCGTCAACGGTTGGTCGATGCCGAAAAGGAACACCGCCCGCTGCGCATTTACTGCGGTTTTGATCCCCGTAAAGCCGACCTTCACCTGGGGCATACCGTTCCCATGAACAAGTTGCGCCAGTTCCAGGACTGCGGCCACGAAGTTACCTTTCTAATCGGCAATTTCACCTCATTAATCGGTGACCCCTCCGATAAAGATATTCTCCGCCCACAATTAACACCAGAAGAAGTGGCGGAAAACGGGCGCACGTACGCCGAACAGGCTTTTCGCATCCTTGATCCCAAAAAGACGATCATCCGCTACAACGCGGACTGGTTGTCCAAACTAACCTTCGCAGACTTGATCAAACTGGCATCCAATTTCACCGTTCAGCAATTCCTCACCCGCGAAAACTTCAAGCTTCGCTGGGAAAAAGGTGACGCCATCTACCTTCATGAAACTTTTTACTCCATCATGCAGGGGTATGACGCCTACGCCATGCGCTCTGATGTGCAGGTGGGCGGTACGGATCAGCTTTTCAATATTGTTACCGCGGCCCGTAAAGTGATGACCTACATGGGGGAGAAACCGAACATCGCCATCATCCTGGGTATTCTTCCGGGAACCGATGGTTCCGTGAAGATGAGCAAGTCCCTCGGGAATCACATTCCCATCAACACAGATGCCCCCGATATGTTTGGCAAAGTGATGAGCATCCCGGATGCAGCCATGCCTACGTATTCCCGTCTGGTTACCCGCTGGACACCGGCTGATATTAAAACAATGGAAGATGGCCTGAAAACAGGCTCCATCCACCCGCGTGATGCCAAAATGAAACTCGCCCGCGAGGTCACAGCCTCTTTCTATGGAGAAGAAGAAGCCGACCAGGCGCAGGATTCATTTGTCCGTCTATTCCAGAAACACGATATCCCGGATGAAATGCCGGAAATGTCAATTGCCCGTGATCAATCCCTGCTGGATGTCCTGGTCGCCTGCCAGCTTGTGGCCTCACGCAGCGATGGCCGCCGTTTGCTGGATCAAAAAGGTGTCAAATTGGATGGACAGATTCTCGCAGATGGAAAAACCCCATTGGATCACGAGGGTGTTCTTCAGGTTGGCAAACGACATTTTGTCAGAATCAAGTTCAGTCAGTCTTAAACAGATTGACCTTATTGCAACATAACAGAATTCAGCAGATCAATCCCCATATCGGTAGTTGATTTTGCTGTACCGCTTTCCATGACGATGGCCAGCGCAAATGGGGTTCCCTGCCATTCTGGTGTAGTTCCCCCGACAAACCAGAATACCTGACCACCACTGGTGGGAACGCTGGAGGTGGTGTGCCAGTAAGGTGACGATTCGTCCGCCATCAGGGTTAAGGCGAGTTTGACACCCTTCGGGTTGTACGATTGAACTTTTTGGCCGGCGGGTAAAATCACCCAGCCTTGCGCCGGGGTATCTACCGCCATGGCTATCCGCGGAGCCGGTCGTTCACCATTATTTGTCAATGCCGATGCCGCCAGTACCATCTGCAACGGAGAAACCCTGGCATTTTGATTTCCCAGTAGGGCATCCTTGCGATCCAATACTTTCATGGTTCCCGCGGAAATTTGAGGCAGAAGGACATCAGGCAGACTGAAAAAGCCACTGGTTTCATAAATATCGGTCAGTTGCCGGTTGGGCAAATGATCCAACAGATTCAGCGATGTTCCCGGGCAGCCGGCGATCAATGCCTCTCCCCATGTTGGTGTGTCTGTTACAGATAGAGCGCATCCAAATCCATCCAGGGTGGTCTGTTCCGGCTTTGATTTCAGGGGAATCTCTTCAGGTTGGGCAGCCAGAATGAATGGATTAATGGCTGTGCCGATCGGATAGGCCCCCTGAGTAGCCCGATTAATTAACGGGCTGTCTTCACTGGTTGTCCAGGTCAACCAACTTTCATCCATGGTATTGGGATCAAAGCCTGGCTGTGAAGAAAGCGCCAGAATTTCGCCTGTCGATGCATTCATCAGCACGATAGCGCCTTTTTTCCCGGTCAATACCTGATCGGTAATCCTCTGAGTTTCAGAATCGATACTCAAGCGAATATCCAGACCACGCGGGGGTTGACCATAAAGAAGTTGGTTTGACCAGATGGACATGGACGGGTTGCCTTGAGTTCCGCGCAGGTACGCATCGTAGGACTGTTCAAGACCGCTCAAACCATAAACCGGGTGAGAATAGCCAGTGGTGGCAGCCAGACCGGGGAATAAATATTCCCGTTTGAAATCACCTGAAACACCCACTGAACGGCTTATGGGTTTTCCCGATCGATCCACCAGCGATCCGCGTTGCACATACCGTTCAGCTATTGACCTGCGTGGATTATCGACCCGCTCTACCAGATCGGCAGACCGGACAACCGCCCACCAGCCGGAAACCAGCGCCGCGCAAGTCAGTCCCGCCAGAATCAGCGCCCCCGAAATCAGATATGGCTCAACGTGTATAGTACCGACCGGTTGATGCCCCGATTGATTTGAAATGACCAGGAGCATCCACACACCAAGCATGCCCGTGAGCAAGGACGAGCCGCCGTAGGAAACAAAGGGCAGGGTTACCCCGCTTAATGGCAGCAGTCTGACGTTTCCACCAATAATAAATATACTCTGTATGGCCAGATAAATGGAAATTCCAGCCGCCAGATTGCGTCGATAGGTATCGGCCGCATGCAAAGCGGTGGATAAACCGCGGCTGAAAATCAAGCCCAGGATCACCAGAAGGCCAATTGTGCCGATCAGGCCGGTCTCTTCCGCAATGGCAGAGTAAATAAAATCCGATTGCGCCACCGGTATGATGCCGGGGCTGCCCAGACCTGGTCCGTGCCCGATAACCCCTCCGCTGCCTACGGCGATAATGGATTGAACAATTTGATACGACCGGCCGGATGGATCCAACCAGGGATTGATCCAGGCATCCACGCGTACCCGAATCACATCAAACAATTGATACCCAAGCAGGCCGGCTGCTGCGATGATCATCACACTGATTAATAGCGTGCGCCGCCGGCCAGTCGCCAGATAAATAATGAATGAAAAAATCAGGATGAATATTGTCGCGGTTCCCAGGTCACGCTGCGCCAGAAGGATCAATAATGCCGCCGCGAGGATTACCAGTGCCGGCATCAACCACTGTAGTATTCCCGGTTTCTGAAAATGCATATCCCCCAGATATGCAGACAAATACACGATCAACAACAACTTCAGAGGTTCCGAAGGCTGTAAATACATGCCAAAAAGACCAAGCCACAGGTGTGGTCCATTCCCTCCCGGGTACGTCCCTATAAAAAAAGTCAGGGCGGTTAATACCAGACCACCAGCCAGCCAGAGGTATTTATACCGGCGCAAAAGATCAAGAAACGCGGGTCTAAATGACAATACCAGCAGGATTGCCAGGCATACCGCCAGCCAGGCCGTTTGGCGAATTCCGTAAACAGGTGAAAGCCGCCAGATTTCAAGCAAACCCCAACCAGCCAGAATCATGACAAGTGGAAAGATGAATGGATCCCGGTCCGGGAGCGACTTATTTAACCCGCGCAAGACCACTGCTGTGCCAACCAGCCAGACCGTAAAGCCAATCCAATGATCCCAGCGGTAGGTTACCTGCCAGGAGTGCATCCGGGCCGCGGGAGACAGTGTGATCGCTATTCCGTAGAAGAATAGAAACCAGCCCGCCAGGGTTAACAGGCGGCTTTCAACCTGACTGTGATAGGCGCTTGTGGCAGGAAATAATCGATTCAACTCGGCAGGTATTTATCAACTAGCAGGCGCAATTTCCGGCGGGTATCACTCTGTATCCGGCCAGGGTTGGTGATAATGGTATCTTTCAGGGCTTCACCGCAGCCGCAGGTCGGAGCTTCAGGCAGAATTTCAACCAGGTTTTCCAATGCCTGTTTGGCGGCATCTGTGTTCTTGTTCAATGTTTGAATGACCATTTCCACGCTCACCGGCTCAGTGGAAGTCCGCCAGACATCATAGTCTGTCACATGAGCCATCGTGGTGTAGCACATTTCTGCTTCCCTCGCCAGAAACACTTCAGGGCAGGCGGTCATCCCGATGATGGACATTCCCCAGGCGCGGAACAGGTTTGATTCCGCGCGAGTGGAGAACCGCGGCCCTTCGACAGTGATCAGGGTACCCCCGGCATGAGTGACGACACCGGTCTGGGATACGGCCTGAAATACACGCGCGTTCAGATCTTCACAATATGGATTGGCCGTACCTACATGCACAACCAGCCCATCTCCGAAGAAGGTATGCGCGCGGCTTGCCCGGGTAAAGTCAAACACCTGGTCAGGAATGATGATCTCACCGGGAGCATAGTCTTCCCGCAGGGAACCACAGGCGCTGATGCTGACAACCCGCGGAACTCCCAGTGATTTCAACGCGTAGATATTCGCCCGGTAATTCACTTCTGAGGGCATTATGGTATGCCCCAGACCGTGACGCGCGAGGAAGACAACCCGTTTCCCTTTGAGAATCCCCGAAACCAGCGGCGCGCTGGGTTTGCCAAATGGAGTATCGATTTCAATCGATTCCGCATCTTTCAATGATGAGACGGCATAAAGACCTGATCCACCGATAACACCTAAAACAGGTGAGTTTGACATAATCCCTCCATGGCTCTGGCAGTAAAGTAGTATCTGAATCATAGCACAAGAATTGCCAGGAAAATGCTGATAAAAGTTGGATGATATACTTGACCTTCATATGAGTCCATCAAAAGAAAGTTATGACCCCCATTATTTTGAACCACTTTTCGCGGCAGAGGAACGGCATTTCTGGTTTGTGGCCAGGAATAAAGTTATCAGTTCACTGGCCCACAAGGCTCTGACAGGTATAAAAACTCCCGCCATTCTTGAGGTGGGCTGCGGAACGGGAAATGTTCTGCAATCACTGGAAAAGGAATTTTCATCGGCCAACCTGACCGGTATGGACTTGTTTTCAGAGGGATTGCGGTTTGCCCATCAAAGGACAAAATGCGGTCTAATTCAGGCAGATCTGGCCGCTCCACCGTTAAACACGAAATTCGATCTGGTTGGAATGTTTGACGTGCTTGAACATATTAAAGAAGATCAGGCAGCCGTCCGGCAGATTTTTAAACTTGTCAAACCTGGCGGACTGTTCATGGTGACCGTGCCAGCCGATCCCCATCTCTGGAGCTATTTTGACATCGCCAGCCGGCATGCTCGCCGGTACACGTTGAATAGTTTACGCCAAACCATTATTCAGGCTGGCTTCACGGAAGAATTTTTATCACCCTATATTGCCTTTACCTACCCTGCTCTCTGGATTGGGAGAAAAGCGATTGATTCTGCCATTGCGTCCCAGGAATTGCAGGTTCACCATCAAGCCGAAAAAGAATTTCGGATTATTCCGGTGGTCAATGAAATTGTATGCGTCATATTAAGTCTTGAAGCCGCCTGGCTCACCAAAGGCCGAAAATTACCGTTTGGTTCATCACTGGTAATGCTGGCACGCAAACCGATCACTTCGGTGTGATCAGAATTTTTAACACAACCTGACCGCAGCGAATTTCATCGCCCGAAATAACCACAGTAGGGGTATACACGCGGTCATCATTCAAAAAAGTACCGTTGGTGGAATTCATATCCTCCAACCACCACTGGTTGTGGTGATAACTCAGACGGGCGTGTCGCGATGAAACCGTGTCATCGGCGATTGTGCAATTGCAGAGTGGATCACGGCCAATAATCACCTCTGGAACGTTGAATTCCATGGAATTCAGGTCACTGGTTATTGATGACACAGTCAGAAGTGGAATCTGCGCGGCCTTCATAAGTTCAGACTGCATCTGCAAGTCCTGCCAGAGGATATAAATGGCCGTACCAAGAAACGCGTACAGCATCAATGAAACAATTATACGAATAACGAGAAAAGCTATCCCGCTCATGATCCTTCTTTCGTTCCGGGTGGGTCGTAAGACGTTTCCACCGGGCCGGTTTGCGCGCTGGCGGGTGGATTATCCTGCCCGTAAACCAGGGGCACACCGGCCAGGGAGATGACATCTCCGGGAAATAACGGTTGCTGGGAAACCCGCACCGAATTTACAAATGTACCTCCCGTGGAATTTAAATCGAAGATCACATATTGCCCTTTAACCGCCCGTATCTGCGCATGATTACGCGAAATGCGCGGATCTTCAATCACAATATCATTCTCCAGCCGCCTTCCAATATTCATAACAGATTGCGTCAATTGGATGGTTTCCAATCCATTCACAATGACAAAAGCATTGGCGGGCAAACAATCTCCCAGGAAATTATCCTCTTCCTCAGATAGTGTAGGCATGGATGCCGTCTTATCCAATGGAATGGCAGATGGTAAATCTCCTTCTTTGACCAGGATTTCACCTGGAAGCAATTCAGGATCAGCTTCAAGTAAGATATGCGGAAGTGTCTCCAGGGTTTGTCCGGAATCCTGGAAAACATTCTGAAGAGTGTCGCTTATGGAATAGTCCTTCCAACCAGCCAGATCCTGTTGGGCCACCACAAACACCAGGGAATCCGGCAAATCGTCCAACGAACCTTTACGATTTTGAAGGAATGCCTCAACGGCCGCCGCCAGACGGGATTGGCGTGTATCGCTCACCGATTGGCTTGAGACCAGTTGCGTACTCGATTCAACCAGTGATTTTAGACGAGCTTCAATTGCGTCAAAATTGATTTTCACGTTCTTATTATAATGAACCTGTCATCGGGGGCAAATTTTTCACAGGGAATTCTCATTCTGTCCGGTCAGCCCCGGCATTATCCGTGTGGCTGATCTCACACACTCGGGCAGATGTTAGTGTCACCAGGGCTTTCACCGGCAGTCGAATGTTCAAGCCTCGCTGACCGCCGCTGATATGAATTTCGTCAAAGTCTCTGGCCGAAGAATCCAGCCAGACCTGAAAACCCCGATTTATCAATGCCAGCGGAGATATCCCGCCAGTTAATAAACCCGTCATTTTTTCCGCTTCCACCTGTGTGGATACCTGCAATTTCTTTTCGCCTGCAGCCGCGGCCAGGGCTTTAAGGTCTACTTCCCTGTCGCCGGGGACAACGGCCAGAATGGGTTTCCCGGGTCTGGCTCGCAAGACGACAATCGTCTTAAAAACCTGAGCCGCCGGTACTCCCAGCAAACGCGCGGATTCAAGCGCGCCAAGTTTTTCAATTGGCAGGTCGAAGGCTGTGTAGATTACTTTTTTGGAGTCAAGAAAGCGGGTGACATTATTGGCTGTCATGCTGGCGTCTCCTTGCCGGGTTGGGTCGAATATAAATTGGATTACTGAATATCCAACCCCGCCGCTTTCCAAGGAAATTGATATACGCTTCGACCCTGTAAACTCCTGCTTGTGTGGTGACCATGGCGCCATTCGTGGTTCCTGTCCATTCACGTATAACTTCGCCGTTACACAACATCCGTAATTCCGCTGTTTCCGGCATCCGTATTTGCAGGGTAACGCCGTCTTCCACCGTGATTGTGTCTCCCATGGAGGCATTCCCATGCTTATTGTTGGCGGAGAACCGAAAACCGCGGGTGGATGCCGGAAGATCATACCCGATAAAAGAATTGCCTCTGGCTAGCGCGGAAAGAACCATGCCCCGGTCATAAGCGAGATCACCACGCAGGGCGGATGGAAGCAAAAGGTGGTTATTGATGGAGGAGAAATGGTAATCATACGGAAAAATAACCCGATGCAGAGGTCCCATGGATTTATGCAACGCGTGAGCGTCTGAACCTGCCACCGCGGTAACCTGTGCTCCGGCAGACAGTAACGCGTCCCATTTGTTCAGTGTAGACGTCAAAGGGCCGTGCGCCATATAGTACGGGAATAACGCGTAGAATATGGCGGATAGACGTCCAGTGACGACCGATTTAAATTCACTAAAACCGTTCCACAATTCAATCCCGGTATTTCCGTTTACCGACCAATCATCCCAGGTGATATCAGTTTCACCAAACATGGGCAAAGCAGCTTCGGTTGGATGGGCAATAAAGCTGCTACCACCAGAGAGCTTCACCTGATGGATCAAGTTTTGAAGATCCGGCGCAAACGCGGCCATCTCCCGGTTTGTGCCAAAAACAAGCAAATGGTTTTTCTGTGGATGCCTCCCCTGGTTATGAACCTCTTCACCCACCAGTAACAACACACGTCTGCCTTCAGACTCGTAATACCCTTCCTTGTCACGCACAAGCACATTGTGGTCGGTAACGATGACCACGTCCAGCCCGGCCTTGCAGGCCGCTCTGGCAATTTCTTCATGGGTTCCACTGCCATCGGAATACACGGAATGAATATGTAAATTGAGACTGATTTCTTCCATTTTGTTTGACGATTCGCTCCAGGTACAGGTATAATCAGTCGTTGCTTTAGGAGGCTAAACGTGACGACCTATTTTGATATTGCGCTGATTATAATCTCGGTGACTTTGATCGTAAGTGTCATTCTGCAGAACAAAGGTGTTGGACTCGGCGGATTGACCGGCAACGACTCCGGTGGTGTGTTCTCCGCCCGCCGCGGCATTGAGAAGACCCTCTTCTGGATTACGATTGTATTAAGCATCATCTTCGTGATCCTCACTCTGGTCACCATCATTGTCAGCAAATAGTTACGGATTTCGCTCAATTACTCTGCGCGGATTCATAAAGGGCGACGCTCCATAGCCTGAAGCGCACGCCCTTTTTGTTTATTATGAAAAACCTTCGTTGGCAATTTGTCATCATTTTTCTCACCGGTCTGGTCGTCGGGATTTTGCTATTGGGCGAACAAAAGGATGTAACCGTCCTTGAAGCCACTCCCCGGCCGGCCCAGGGTGGTATCTATACCGAAGCCGTCGTCGGGAATCTTCAACGCTTAAACCCGCTGCTGGATAGTCGAAATCAACCTGACCGGGATATTGATCAACTTCTGTTCAATGGACTGGTGCGTTTTGATTCACGCGGCCTGCCCGTTGCCGATCTGGCAGAATCCTGGGGAATTTCACAGGATGGCAAGATTTACAATTTCACCCTGCGGCAGGGCTTGAAGTGGCATGACGGTCAACCGTTAACAGCCGATGATGTTATTTTTACAGTAGAGATGATCCGCCAGGGGAATCCTTCAATATCGCAGGATTTACAGGACTTTTGGAAATCCATTGAAGTGAAAGGCGCCGGGCTCAACGTCCAGTTCAAGCTGACAGAAGCGTTTTCTCCCTTCCTGGACTATGTTACCTTTGGGATTATTCCGAAACACCTGCTAAATGGGTTATCAGGGGATGCGTTCATCAATGCCCCGTTCAATTTGCAACCGGTTGGCACAGGTCCCTTTCAATTCGAACGTCTGATTGTCGATAATGGCCGGATTTCCGGTCTGGTTTTGCGGGCCTATAAAGACTATCACGGTACAAAGCCCAACCTTTCACAGGTTGTTTTCCTGTTCTACCCGGATTCCATCGGCGCCCTGACGGCATATAAAGAAAGCCGCGCGCAGGGAATAAGTCAACTAACCCCGGACGTATTGCCTCAGGCTTTAAATTACCCGAATCTGGCGCTTTACACCAGCCGCAAACCTGAGATGACCATGCTGTTGTTCAACCTCAAGAACACAGAGGTTCCCTTCTTGCAGGACGCAAACATCCGTAAAGCGATCATGCGCAGCCTGAACCGCCAGTGGATGATCGACAACCTTCTTCAAGGACAGGGCATTATTGCGGACGGTCCCATTTTTCCGGGTACCTGGGCGTATTATGACAAAATCAAACCAATTCCATTTGACCCTGATATCGCCCGGCGCGACTTAAAACAGAACGGCTGGGTGTTGGCGGGCGAAAATGATACGGTTCGTTCCAAAAAAGAAGTCTTCCTCAAGGTTAAACTAACCCTGCCAGACACAGAACGTCACAAAAATCTGGCAGGTGCCATTCAACGCGATCTGGCTGGCGTAGGCATTCAGGTTGATCTTGAAGTTTTGCCTTACGAATCCCTGCTGAAAGACAGGTTGGATCCACGCACCTACCAGGCTGCCTTGATTGATATCAACCTTTCGCGCACTCCTGATCCGGATCCATACCCCTTCTGGGACCAGGTTCAGTCAACCGGCGGTCAGAATTATTCGCAATGGAGCAATCGCGTGGCCAGTGAAATGCTGGAACAGGCACGCATTACAACAGATATTGAAGAACGTACCCGCCTGTATCGCAATTTCCAGTTGATATTTGAAGATGAGTTACCGGCCATCCCATTGTTCTACCCGGTTTATACCTGGGGCGCGGATAATACCATCCTGGGTATCCGCATGGGGCCGCTGTTTGACACATCTGACCGGTTTAATTCTGTGTTGGACTGGTACCTTGCCATTAATCCTGTGGTAAAACAGACACCGACAACCGCCCAGTAATAATACGTACAGAAAGAAATAACTCACATGACTGATATGCTGAAACGTGACATAGCGTATCTCAATCATTCGCCATCAGAATTGGAATCTTTTCTGCTTTCCAATGATACGATCAGGATATTGCCGGATATTGCTCTTTCAACGGGTGGGATTCTTCTGGCGCAGAAACGATTGACGGCAGCCGGACTTGATCATGAAGTCGCTTCGTCCTGCCTGCAAATTGAGGATATTCGCGGGCAATGGAAAGTTGCCTGGCAGAAAAAGTGTCACGCAGAACTGAAGATGCGTATGCGCCAGTGGGGTGATTTTCTGCTGGGGATGGCTCCTGACAAAACAGAACCTTCGACAGCCTATAAACATCAGGTACGCAGCCGGGTGATCATGCAACTGATCGAAGATACTATACCGACTCAGGCGCAAGAGTTTTCTGAGAGCATCGAACGTAAAGATAAAATCCTGGCGAAATTTACAGTGGAGAATGATTTCATCTGGGAAGCTGAAGTCCAAACCGCCTTTCCCAGGGAAAAATTTTGGTACCTGTATCGTGTGATGAGTTACGAAAAGGAAAAGAAATGACCCACTACTTCACCCGCAAAGGCGATGATGGTCTCACCACCTGGATCGGCAAAGGGCGCCTCAAGAAAACCGATATACGCATGGAAGCCCTGGGTTCAGTGGACGAGGCTTCCGGCACACTGGGGCTTGCCAGGTCATTGACCGCATCCCCGGAAATCGGCGCGATCCTTCTCCATGTCCAGCGCGATCTGAGCGGCATGATGGGAGAAATCGCCGCAGACCCGGCGGACGCCGCACGTTTTCGTACCATCCAGGCGGAACAGGTCGCATGGCTTGAAGAGCAGGCGGACAATATTTCGCAAACCATCGAAGCGCCCCGCAGTTTTGTCATGTCTGGTGACAATCCGGGCGGAGGCGCGCTGGATATGGCCCGGTCTGTGGTTCGCCGGGCGGAACGGCGGGTCATTGAATTAAGTGATTCTGGCGGTTTTAAGAATCCGTTCATTATCGCCTATCTCAACAGGCTGTCATCGCTCCTGTTTGTGCTGGAATTATTGGAAATCCGCTCATCCGGTTTGGATGCGCCCAGCCAGGCTGGAAAGGCTGCCGGAGGATGACCGGTACCTTCCTAAATAGCGGGGCGATCATTCTGGGCAGCCTGCTGGGTATTTTTATCGGATACCGGTTGCCTGATAAATTAAAACAATCCGTAATGCTCTCACTGGGTATTTTTACCCTGCTTTTCGCCATTCAGATCTTTCTCAAGACAGAAAATGCCATCATTCCCCTGTTGAGCCTTCTTTTCGGCGTGATTATGGGTGAGTGGTTGGATATTGACAGTTGGTTGATCCGGCTTGGCAAGAAACTGGAGAAACGATTTTCCGGAAACCAATCTGAAGACTCAGCCAGTTCAGAAACCTTCATTCAAGGATTTATCACAACCAGTCTGATCTATTGTTCCGGTCCGATGGCCATTCTCGGGGCTATTCAGAATGGTTTGACCGGAGATTTCAACACCCTGGCCGTCAAATCCGTATTGGATGGTTTTGGCAGTCTGGCTTTTGCCTCCACTCTTGGCCCGGGTGTCGCCTTTTCCGCCATCCCGGTATTCCTTTACCAGGGATTTATCTCCCTCTTCGCGTCACAGGTACAGGTGATATTTAATGCGAGTATGATCAATGAACTTACGGCGGTTGGCGGGATCATCCTTGCGGCCATTGCCATCGACAGTTTTCTCGAGATCAAACGCATCCGCACGGCAAATTTTTTACCCGCGTTGGTGTTCGCCCCACTAATAACCGGAGTATTTCAATGGATAAAATAAAACCAGGCTGCCGGTTGGCAGCCTGATTTGTTCAGCTTAAAGGTAAGACTATTTCTCCGCCAGGGCACTATCAATGGCGGCAGATAATTCTGAAGAATCGACCAACCTGCCATTTACCATGAAATATGGCGTACCATTTACTCCCAAATTTTTTCCGTAAGTCAGGCTGTCTTTGACTTTTTGCGCGTGAGTGGCATCCTCCACACATTTCTCGAACACCGTAGTATCAAGAGAAAGATTTACTGCCAGTTGCATAAATTTGTCTTTCGTAAACGCGCCCCCGTTTTCACCATTTTGGCTTTCAAAAATCAACTTATGGTATTCCCAGAATTTTTCCTGGTCCTCCGCGCAAAACGCGGCTTCCGCCGCCTTCACTGATTCTTCTCCCAGAAAACTGAATGGGATGAATTTCCAAAGCACTTTGCCGGTTTCCACATATCTGGTCATGAATTCCGGTTCCATTTGTAAGGCAAACCGCTGGCAATAAGGGCATTGAAAATCCGAAAACTCTTCAACAATAACGACCGCTTCAGCACTTCCAACTGACGGGAAATTAATCTTAGAAAGCTTTTCTTTCATCAGGGATGGCCAGAGGAGAACGCCTGCGATCAACAGCGCGCCAAATACTAGTATTCCCATTATGACCTGGTTTTGCCTACGGCGGTCTGCTGCCCGCAACGCTTTCAACTCTTCTCTTTTGCTCATGAAATCTCCTTGGGGTGTTGAATCTGCATGTATTCTACCTGACGTTCTGCTTCATTACGACGATATATACAGGGTTGTAAATAAGTCGAAATGGTAAAAACGTCAACAATTGGGATCAGGCAGATTGCCCTGTCTTGTTCGAGTCATAAACAAAGACAGGGAAATTCTCACCGGTCAATGTAAATCCGAGAGATTCATATAACGCCAGCGAAGAAGTATTATCCCCCTGAGTATTTACGGTAACCTGCCAGCAATTCATTTTCAGGCTGGTCGTGAGCATATCCCGTACCAATTCGTAACCGATATTCTTCCGCTGGTATTCCGGGTTTACGGCAAGCCGCGCCAGGTGAGTGTTAATAGGAGTTGATGTGCTGATCTCATATCCAATTACTTCATCATTCAATAATGCCACTGTCGCGATGGAAGCCTTATGAAAGGCCAGGATTAACGCATCAAGTGAGTTCTGCCAGAGCGGCTTGAAAGACAGTCTGTCAACGTGCGCCACAGCAGGTAAATCCGCCGCGATCATCGGTCGAATAACCAATCCCTCCGGGGTCTTTCTGGCGGGTCGCAGATTAAAATCCCAACCAAGTACGACAATTTGCTGGCGCTGGTGGAAATCATTTTTCTCAAGGGTATCGCGGAACCAGTCTTGAAGACCCAGCGCGGCTAGAACCGGTTGGGGTTCATTAGTAAGGTCTTTTACACAGCGCTCGAGAAGAATGGGAAATAATTTTTCCGGGGGTATTTCCATCGTGGCGCCGAAAACACGAATCCAGGCTACGCCTGGAGGATCGACCGGGGCAGCCATGGCTGCCAGGATCTCATTCTGTCTGAGCAGTAAATAATATGGTTGAAAGCCTATCCATTCAAGAGAGGTGCGCCAGTCAAGGTGGTGTTGAATATTTATCCGGCTCTTGAAAAATGCCGATAGTCCATTCAGGTCTGCCGGCAAAGCAGGCCGCAAGAGGAATTTATTGATCGGAATGTTATGCCGGGTCTGGAAAGTCATGGTTATTTGGGCATCAATTTAGACACGAGAGAGAATAACCAGCGCATAATTTTTTGACGCCATGTCAGCTTTTCAGTCAGGCGCATCGCGTCCAGCATGGAACCCATGGCACCAATCTGATCGCCGCTTTCCATTTCAAGGGACGCGATGGTTTTGAGAACCACTGCCAGGTTATCGCGGTCGCCGGCTTTTTCTAAACGTTCCGCAGACAGTCTGAAAAGACGCAGACTCTCTTTCTTATGCCCGAGCTCTTTATACGCGGCTGCCTGGTTGCCCAGAGCCAGTCCTTCACGTCGGATGTCCCCCACCCCGGCAAAGACCTTATCCGTTTCCAGGCAGGCTGCCAGCGCGCCGTGAACATCACCAGCCTGCAGGAGAGCCACGCTGCGATTATTTGCCATTTCCGCCGCATCCAACGGTTTTTCCGCTGCTTTGCAGGCGTCTTCTGCTTTCTGAAAAAGATCGCCAGCCAGTTGATATTTTCCATCCTGATAGGCTTTTTTCGCCTGCTCACCAATGGACTCAAATGATTCAGCCATATATTAGAAAGTTATCTCCAATAAGGATTCTGCGATTCGGCGTAATTGGTCTGCCGGCATGCGGCTGAGGTTATTGGCCAAAAGCAAGTATTGCCGGTTGACCGGATTAGAAATAAAGTCAGCCAGTTCGGAGGGCAGATTTTCTGCAGATAGATCCAACTCAACCGGTTCGCGGGTTGGTTGTTGCGGTGGAATTGACGGCGCTGGTTCTTCAGCTTTTTGGGTGGGTGGCATCGCGGATGACACAGAGGCTTCCTGAACAGATGGAAGCTGGGATGGTACGGTTTCCGGTTTTGCTTCCGTCACCGCGGCAGGAACTGCTTGCGGCGCCGGGACGGCAGGCTCATCGACGGCCGCCATGACTTTCTGTGGTTGCAGATCAGCAATCTTGAATGGTTTGAAGGTAATATCCCGAGTTGGGATCGCATAACTGTCGATCCAGTCAAACACATCGATCTGCAAAATATGGGTAATATCTTCCAGGTCCGTGACCGGGATGGGTACCTGCCCGAGTTCATAATCGGTGATCTCTTCGATGGTCAGGTTGGTAGACATGGACAGGTCATCACGCGAGAAATTGCGGCGGGTACGTGCCTGCATGATCATGGCACCCAGAATGCGGTTGCGAAGTTCCAGGCGTTGACGCATGGTTTCCACCCGCAGTTTGGGCATTCCGTCTGACAGGCTGGTTGAACCGAAGAAATGGTCAACCGGCACGGCATAGATCGCCGCCAGAGCTTCCAATTCAGGCAATGAGGGCGGTATGACAGCGGTCTCCAAATCCTCAAGATGGGATAGATCCCATCCAAGCAACGCGCAGGTTTCTTCCTGTGTCCGCCGCGCGTACAGGCGGGCGTCCACGATCAACGCAGCCACCTTGTGCGCTCGCAGGGTTTTGATTTGAGATTTAATTACCAAGGGTCATCTCCTCCGGGGTCCCAACATCTCGTTTAAGTTGGCGCCGAATATTTCAGCCCCCAATCGGTAGCCTGCCGCTTCCAGACGCGGGCTGAATGCGGGGCGTATTCCGGTCGGGCGTAATTCGCCAATGATGGATCCGTCCTGTTGGACACCGGTTTGTTGAAATTTAAAGATTTCCGTCATGGTGATGGTATCACCTTCCATGCCAGATACCTCGGTGATTGAGGTAATCTTGCGTGAACCATCTTTCAGACGGGCCTGCTGTACAATCAGGTCAATCGCCGCGGCTATTTGTTCGCGTAAAACTTTAATGGGCAGGTCCATGCCAGACATCAGGCACATGGTTTCCAGGCGGCTGCACGCATCGCGCGGGGTATTGGCATGCAGGGTGGTCAATGAGCCGTCATGACCGGTATTCATGGCCTGAAGCATATCCAGCGCCTCACCGCTGCGGCATTCGCCCACGATGATCCTGTCTGGCCGCATACGCAGACTGTTGCGAACCAGATCGCGAATGGTTACAGCGTGCAGGCCCTCAATATTGGGCGGTTTGGTTTCCAGGCGCACAACATGCGGTTGCTGGAGTTTCAACTCCGCCGCGTCTTCGATGGTGACAATGCGTTCATTCGATGGAATATAACTGGAGAGAATATTTAGAAAAGTGGTCTTGCCAGAACCGGTTCCACCCGAAACCATGATATTCAACCGCGAGATCACGCAGGCACGCAGCAGTTCTGCCATGCCCTTGGTGATGGAACCCAGGGAAACCAGTTGTTCCATCGACAATTTATCTTTCATAAACTTGCGGATGGTTACAGAAGGTCCATCTATGGCGACTGGAGGAATGACCGCGTTCACGCGTGATCCATCCGGCAGGCGCGCATCCACCGTGGGATTATCTGTGTCAATGTGGCGCCCCAGCGGCAGAATGATCTTGTCAATGATTCTTAGCACAGCGTCATCATTCTCAAAACGGACGTCGGTGGGCGTCAGCTTTCCATTGCGCTCCACAAAGACCATATTCGGTCCATTGACCATCACTTCGCTCACCGTCGGGTCGTCCAGCAGTGGCTGCAATGGGCCAAACCCGAGCAATTCGTCGAGAATCTCTTTGAAAATGGCGTTTTTCGCGTTTTCGGGTAAATTAAGCCGGGTGGATTCATATGCCTGCTGCAGGTATTGCTGAATGGCTTCCCTGCGTTGCCGCGGCGATGGCGGCCTTGCTTCCATCTCCCGGGAAATCGAATTGATCAGGTAACTCTTTAATTTTGCCTGATCGGTAGGGCTTAAGGAATAACCGCCAGATTGAATCATTTCAGCGCCTTTGCCGGTTTAACTTCTTCATCGGGCATTAACCAGATGATTTGTTCTGTATTTACCGATAAGAACCCGCTATGGTACAACGCTTCACCTGACGGAGAGAAGACAATGGCATCCGTAACGGCAATAAACAGGTCTTTGCGATTCAATTCATCTTTGACGCGGTCTTCCGGCCGGATGTGGATTTTTCCACGGATCAACTGGTTGGTGGTTTGAATGGTGACATTGATTGGTTTCTTTGTCACTACCTGGGTGAAAATTTTGCCTTTTTCTTCGAAATTCGAATACATTTAATCCTTCTTTCCTTTCGCGGAAGATACTGAAACCTCGGCAGGCATCAGGTATCCCAGCCCGGAACGGGTAACAATATGGCATGGGCTGTGCGGATTGTCCTCCAGCTTTTGGCGGAGACGGGCAATACTGACCCACAAAATTTCCTTATCATCACGGTAAGACGGCCCCCAGATGGCAGTCAACAATTCCTCTCCCGTCAAAATCTGACCCAGATGATGGGCGAACTGGATCAACAACCTGTATTCGGTGGCTGAAAGAAATACCGGCTTTTCACCTTTCCACACTTCGGCTCTGGCAAAATCAATTTTTAGGTCAAGGTGTTGGAAGAACCGCTCTCCCATGGATGCGTCATCTTTTCGGGCACGTCTCAGAACAGCGCGAACGCGCGCCACCAGTTCTGACGCAGAAAATGGCTTGATCACGTAATCATCCGCGCCAACATTCAATCCTTTAACGCGATCCTGTTCCTCGCCCTTGGCTGTCAACATGATCACCGGAACGTTTGAGAATTGCCGAATGCGTTCGCAAGTTGTAAATCCGTCCAACCGCGGCATCATCACATCCAGAACGACCAGGTCGGGCTTTTGAGAGGATACCAGTTCAAGCGCGTCCTCTCCATTCATGGCAAAGATCACATCGTATCCTTCAGCCTGGAGGTTCACCTGAAGAAGGTGGACGTATTGCTTCTCATCATCAACAACCAGGATTTTTGCCGGCATAATTCTCTCCGTCCACTGCTTAATCAATAGAGGGAAGTGTGATGGTAAACAGGGTTCCCTCACCTACTGTTGATTCTACTGATATTTTTCCATGGTGCGCGTCAATAATCTGGTGGCAGATATACAACCCCAGACCGCTTCCGCGCGCCTCTTTGGATGCCTGCGGATCGCGATAAAACCGCCAGAAAATTTTGTCAAGGGACTCAGGTGGAATGCCGGGGCCTTTGTCTCTAAATTGGATGACCACGAAAGGATGTTCTTCCTTAAGGGTGATCCACAACGCAGAACCCGGAGCGTATTTTGCCGTATTGGTGACCAGGTTCTCAAATACCTGTTCCATGCGGCGTGGGTCCGCGGTGACTTTTTTGACCGATGACAAAACCTCAAACTTAATATTCAATTCCGGATGATGCAAAGTGCTGCGGGCGATGACGTTATTGATCAGGCCCTCAACTCGCACCGGTTGCATGGTCATTTCCAGCATATTGCTCTGCAGGCGGGCAGAATCAAGCAGGTTATCAATCAGATCATGCAGATGATCCGCTTCGGTATCAATGATTTTCAAGAATTCTTTTTGGGTTTTTTCATCCCATTGCGTATCGGAACGCAGCAGTGTTGTAGTATAGCCTTTTATGAATCCCAAAGGACTGCGTAGTTCATGGGTTATGGTGGAGATGAAATTGTCCTGCAGGGTGGATATCTTATACTGCCTGGTCAAGTCTTCCACCTGTTTTCGGAGTTTTATATTTCCGAGGATCAAACCCAGAATAGCGGAAAAACCCTGCGCCTGCTCGATATCAATGGCGGAGTAAGTCGGTCCGCCAAAGCGGATCATCACCACCGCACCCAGCGGGTCTTCACCGTTATACAGTGGCAAGGCCAGTCCATACGGCATTTCCAACCTGTCTGATCCCGGTGTTTTTTGGGGCAATGTGGATACGGGCTGGTTGTCCTGGATTGCCTGAATGCCAATGCTGTCCCCCCAGGCTGTATCCGCCTCTGCGGAACGTCCGCGGCCAACGGCACGCGCGTACACCGGCTCCAAATTGCCGCCGCCATTCTTTTTATAGATCACCAGATGGTCGTAAATCAGCCCCAGGCGGACCTGATGGGCAAAATCATCCAGCCCGTTTTTCCATTCATCTGGTTTATTCAACTTTCCCAGAGAGCGCAGCAGGTAAAGATTAGGATTTTCTTCAATGGGTTCGGCTATTGGAGGCATTCTAAGCGTATCTCCTGCACCGAGGTGTTCGTTCAGGTCGACAGCAGGTCGAACTCAAATTCACTGCCCTTCCCAATTTCAGATCTGATCCGTATCACTGAACCATGCGCTTCGATGATCTTTCTCACCAGAGCCAATCCGAGGCCTGTTCCACCATACCTGCGGGTGGATGAACCGTCAAGCTGGTGAAAAGGTTCAAAGATTTCATCAAAACGGTTTGAGGGGATGCCAATGCCGCTGTCCTTTACAATGACCCGGATTGTCTTTTCCTCTCCAACGCAACGCAATTCAACCGTTCCGTTGACCGGTGTGAATTTGATTGCATTGTCCAGCAATTGCCCGATTGCCCAGGAGATCTTCTCCTCATCCAGTTTAACCGGCGGCAGTGCGGGATCTGAAACCAGGTTGAGCTGAATGTGTTTCTCTTCCGCTTTGACCTGTGCCCGATTGACCAGGGTTTGACCCAGGCGGTGCATATTGCTTGGCTGCAAGTTTAGGGCCACTTGCGCTTTATCCGCCTCAGAAAACAGGAGAAGGTCTTCAATCAACTTCTCCAACCGTTCTGACGCTTTCTGCATGACATGCAGGGCGTTTGCCTGGTCATCGTTTAAGGGACCCAGAACAGACGCGGCCAGTAATTCCAGATACCCTTTAATGTGTGTCATGGGGGTGCGTAGCTCGTGGGAAATATTCGCCACGATATTGGATTTCATGCGATTGAAATCTGCCAGTTGGTTTAGCGCCGCTTCCAGTTCTTCCGTGCGTTGTTTAACCCGCAATTCCAGGGTGGCGTTGGCATTTTGCAGCGCGGCACGTAACTGGAGTATTTGTTCGGTAATGGCACGGTCCAGTTGGGTGCGGGTAATCAGTTTCTGGTCGATCAAGATTTGACCGAGCAGTTCATTCTTCCCGATCTTCTTGGCATTTGTCTGTATCTCAATTGCCCAGGCGAGTTGCTTTTCGGTGATCAGACCGCATTCAATCAGGTATTCCCCCAGGCGCGGGACCAGTACCTCGGGGGTCAACTCGGGTATGCTCTGGTTAGATGCGATGTCCGAATTCTCTATCATGATCGATATGGCATTTCCTGTCAAACCGTGAACTGGAATATACCTGCGGTCACAGGTTGATACCTAACCTTTAAGAATAGTATCGAGAACGGTGTTTAGCTCTTCGTTGGAGTAGTAATAAATAACCAGGCTTCCGCCCTTTTTTCCATGATTAATGGTCACCCGGGTACCCAGGTGTTCGCGCAGGCGGTCCTCTATTTCCTTGACTTCCGCCGGTGTTTCCGGTCTGGGGGTTGACGGAGCTTTCTCACCGCCATACTTCTTTACCAGTTCTTCAGTCTGCCTCACGCTGAGATCATTTTTGATGATGATCTGCAAAACGGCTGTTTGCGCCTGCGGGCTGGCCAGCCCCAGTAACGCGCGGGCGTGCCCTTCAGAGATGGTTCCAGCCAGTAGTGCGTTTTGCACACCTTCGGGGAGCTTTAGCAGCCGCAATGTGTTGGTTACGGCCACCCGGCTTTTGCCCACCCGGGCGGCGATTTCATCATGGGTGAGATTGAACTCTTCCGCCAGTTGGCGGTAGGCTTCCGCCGTTTCCAACGGCATCAGGTCCGCGCGCTGAACATTTTCGATCAGGGCCAGTTCCAGCCGGTCGCGGTCATTGGCTTCCCGCTGGATCACCGGTACCGCTTCCAATCCGGCAATCTGGGCGGCGCGCCAGCGGCGCTCACCGGCGATGAGGATAAAACGGTTGTCCGATTCCCTGGTGACGATCAGCGGCTGTAAAATGCCGTGCTGGCGTATCGATTCAGCCAATTCCTGCAGGCCTTCTTCTGCCATGATGGTGCGCGGCTGCCGGGGATTGGGGATGATGTTACCGATTGGTACGGAATCGGTTCCAGCTCTGGCTTCTTCAGAAGCCGGAATGATTGCGTCCAGTCCACGACCCAAACCGCCTTTGTATGCCATCTATTTCTCCTGCTCTACAACTCCGGGAATGGAAAGTCCGTCTTGACCCAAAATTTCACGCGCCAGCGCGGAATACGCTTTAGACGCGCCGGATTCAGGTGCGTACAGAGATATCGGGATACCGTACGATGGCGCTTCCGCCAGACGGATGGAGCGGGGAATCACCGATTGAAATACCTGGGTGGGAAAATGCTTGCGTACTTCATTGACCACATCAATCGCCAATCGGGTGCGTCCGTCGTACATGGTCAGAATAACTCCGCGTACCTGTAACCCGGAGAACAGGGAATTCTTTACGCGGTTGATCGTCTGGGTTAGCTGTCCCAATCCTTCGAGAGCCAGGTATTCACACTGCACAGGGATGATCACACCGTCTTTTGCCGCCATCAGTCCATTCACGGTCAACAGGCTGAGCGAAGGGGGACAATCAATCAGGATATAGTCATAGCGGTCAGCCAGACCATTCACCACTTCGCGCAGGCGGCTTTCTCGATTCTTGCTGTCGATTAATTCTATATCCGCCCCGGCCAGTGCTGGAGATGAAGGCAGCAGCGAAACCTTGATGCGTGGATTATGCAGAATGTGCGGCGTGGGTGGTGTGGCGCCGATGATCACCTCATATGTGCCTGTTTTGACCGTGTTCTTGTCAATTCCCAGCGATGATGTGGCATTGGCCTGGGGATCAAGGTCAATCAATAAGACGCGCTGCCCGTAATACCCCAGGTAGGCGCCCAGGTTGATGGCGGAGGTGGTTTTACCCACACCACCCTTCTGGTTTACGAATGTGTATATCCTGGTCATGGTTGTTGTTCCGCTTTGAGTATTTCCGTGCCTGTCATGTTAACTTCCTGTACTGTGGGTATGCTGTTCATGCCACGCCGGGTTACCGAGAACGAAGCCAGTTGCACGGCAAACCGGGCGGCTTCCCAGGGGTCACGGGTGAGATGGTAACGGGTAAAAAAGCACGCGGCGAAGATATCGCCGGCACCGGTGGATTCAACTTCGGTCACCGCGGGAGCCGGAAAGCGGCGCACATCGCCGTTCCAGTACACCCGGGCGCCTTCCGCGCCTTCTGTTACGGCAAGTACGCGTATGGAACGCAGCATTTCTTCAATATAACTTTCATCTCCGCCAATATCTTCCAGGCTGAGAACAGCCGCGCTGCAATTTTCCAGAACAAAGGCGGCTTCCGGCCAATCAGACGCGCGAACCCGGCCGGAGGCATCCCAGGCGCGCATGAAACCCTGCGGGGTTACGCAAACCATACTGCCATGAAAAGCGCGTGACAGAGTCGGGTCGACCTCACGCGCGACCGGAGCCAGGTGAATGATGGGCGTGTCACGCCAGGCTTCAGGAATGGCAGCCAGGTTGATTTCATCCGCGGTGTGATGCACCATCTGTATGCGGCCATCTTTGGAATAGATATTTTCAAAGGTGGTGGTAAATTCAGCCGGACGGGCGACAAACGTCAGGTCATCCATTTCCGGGAACGTGTACCCTTCGGCGCAGGAGGTAACCACACCCACACGCAATCCCAGCGCGCGTGCCGTCATCGCGGAATATTGGACGGTTCCTCCCGGCACATTGCCCTGAGGGGTGATATCACATGTTACATGGCCGATCGCCAGATAATCGATCGGTTGAATTTGACGGGGCATTAACATACCGTGATTATACCTGAAGCGGTTGGTCAAAATCCGAGCCGGTCGGAGTTTGACTTTCGCTGCCGGTTGAGCCGCAATACGGGCAGGTGTTCCAGGGAAGTTCCATCAATTTATGACAGGTGGGGCAGCTTTTCTTTAACCGTGTCTGACAGGTGGGGCAAACCACCCAGTCTTCCCGGGTGTGCCTGCCGCAGCCGGGACATGTGTTGATCTCTTCAATGGCTTTTAGTAAAGCCTCTTCTTCCAGGGTTCGTTGATATTCCTCTTCCAGTGTACGGCCGGGTCGCAGGATCAAATAGATCACAATACCCGGTATGTTCAAAACGGCTACCACCAAAACAGCCAGAATTCTGGCAAAGCTGTCGCGCGTACGCGAGCGTATATCACGAAACGCCCAGAAGATCAGGCTTAACCAGAGGGCGGAAAAAAATGCCGCGGCGAATCCGATTAAATATTGGAAATAACCGCTGAAGGAGGAAGGCTCAAATGACATCGATGGGAATCCGTTCGAGGTTTAATCCTGATAATTGCTGATCAGGTCGCGTATGATTGTAACGTTATTAAGGGTGACCGGAATGAGTTTGCAGCCAACCGAAAAAAGGTCGGGGTCAAGCTGATGATCACACCACACGGCTTCCGCATTGAGGTGCAGCTCACGTTCGCCGTCTACTTCTTCCGGGAACTCCATGCGAATATGAAGTATTGTCCCCGGTTCGATGACTTTTTCGCTGATCAATTGCAGACCCTCTGCCGTAAGGTCAACCAGATTACCGATAAGGTCACCGGTTTTCCGGTCGAACAACCGTAAGTAATGGATCAGATGTATGCGGTTGAATTTCCGTTTTTCTGACATAATCATCTCCCTTTAAAAAATGACCGGTGTTTTGCATTATATGCTGTTCAAATCCCTTTTGCAAACGAACCGGTGTTGACAGGCAGGGTCAATTTCGTAAAATGAAGGAAGGTGCGTAATGGCTGTTGGATTGTTGACCTTACACATTTCTCTTGGAGACTGCCGGTCATTGAAACAAAAACGCAGCCGGGTGCAGCCTGTTCTGGCGCGCCTGCACCGTGAATTCAATATTGCGGCGGCTGAGGTTGACCTGCTCGATCATCACCATGAAGCGGGGATTCAATGCGCGGCATTGAGTACGGATGGCGGCGAAGTCCAGGCATTTCTCCAACGCGTTGTTGACTTTACCGCCGATACCTGGCCTGACCTGGAAATCCTGCAATACCATATCGAGTGTTTTTAAGGAGCACACCATGGATTTGAAATTGAAAGACCGCGTCGCACTGGTTACGGGTGCCAGCCGGGGGCTGGGGTACGCCACAGCCCGGCAATTGCTGCTGGAAGGCGCAAAGGTGGTGATCAACAGCCGCAGCCCGGAAAAACTGACCCGCTCCTGCGACCAGTTGAAAGCCGAAACCGGGGGTGATGTAATCACCCTGGCCGGTGATATGGCCGATCCGGGTGTGGCGGATTTTCTGGTTTCACAGACCATCAACCATTTCGGCGGGCTTGACCTGCTGGTGACCAATACCGGCGGCCCCCCGGCGGGTAGTTTTGAGAGCTTTGATGATGCCGCCTGGGAAAAAGCCTACGATCTGGTCTGCCTCGCGCATGTGCGCCTCATCCGGTCAGCATTGCCGGCTTTACGGAAATCGACAGCCGCCAGTGTTCTGACGGTTACCTCCATGTCTGTAAAACAGCCCATTGTCAATCTGGTTCTGTCCAACTCTTTACGGCTTGCCACCATCGGGTTGACCAAAACACTGGCCCTGGAACTGGGGCATGAAGGCATCCGCTTTAATTCCATCCTGCCGGGGTGGACGGTCACCGAGCGGGTCACCGACCTGCTGCAGGTACGCGCGCAAAACAAGCATTCCAGCGTCGAAGAAGAAGCCCGCCTGCAATCCGCCGAATCACCGCTGGGACGCATGGCCACCCCTGAAGAATTCGCCAATGTGGCGGTCTTCCTGCTCTCGCCGGCCGCGTCGTACCTGACCGGCGTGATGATCCCGGTAGATGGCGGAATGTACAAGGGAACTCTGTAAAATCGGGTAAAATCCATCCGGTTTAATCCAGAGTTACAGGAGCACGTTATTGGTTTCAAACACCGATATTTCCGCCCGCCTTCAGCGGATACTGTTAAAAGTCCAAAAACCCGGCCGCTATGTGGGCGGAGAATTTAATCAGGTACAAAAAGACTGGCAATTCATTCCTACCCGGGTGGCGCTGGTGTTCCCGGAGATTTACGATATTGGGCTGCCGAACCTGGGGATGTCGATTCTGTATGATTCGGTCAATCGGCGAGATGATGCCCTGGCCGAACGCGCCTACCTTCCCTGGAAGGATATGGAGGATGAAATGCGCGCGGCGGGGATTCCGCTTTACGCTCTGGAAAGCAAGAATCCCGTTTCCGCGTTTGATATCATCGGTTTTTCTGTTCCGTACGAAACCCTGTACACCAATGTGTTAAACGCCCTGGATCTGGCCGGCATCCCCTTTGAAGCCAAAGACAGGGATGAAACCTTCCCCCTGATCATCGCCGGCGGGCATTCCACGTTCAACCCCGAACCGCTGGCGCCTTTCATGGACGCCTTATTCCTGGGTGACGGGGAAGCCGTAATGGATGACCTGTTGAACATCTGGCAGGAATGGAAACAAACTGGTTCGGGTAAGCAGGCATTGTTGGAACGCCTGGCCAGTGTTGAAGGTATGTACATCCCTTCCTTTTATGACGTGGACTTCTCTCTTTCCGGTCAGGTATCACGGTTTGAGGCCACCAACCCCCACGCGCCGCAGCAGATTGTCAAGCGATTTGCCGTTCCCCTGCCGCCGCCGGTCACCCGCTTTCTGGTGCCGAATATCGACACGGTGCACAACCGCGTGGCCGTTGAGATCATGCGCGGGTGCAGCCGCGGCTGCCGCTTCTGCCAGGCCGGTCACATCCTGCGACCGGTGCGCGAACGCCCGGTGAATGAGGTGGTGGATGCCATCGAATCTGCGCTGGATCAGACCGGTTATGAAGAAGTCGCGCTGCTCTCCCTTTCGTCGTCTGACTACACGCATATCACCGAGCTCGCCCAGGCGATTATTGACCGCTTTGCCGGACGACAGGTCACCGTGTCCGTGCCTTCCCTGCGCATCGAATCCTTCTCCGTCGAGTTAATGGAGCGTCTGCGCGACCTGCGCCCCTCCGGCGGGTTCACCCTGGCGCCTGAAGCGGCCACGGAACGCATGCGCCGCATCATCAACAAACCCGTTTCCACCGAACAACTGCTGCAGACCGCTGCGGATATCTTTGACCGCGGCTGGACGTCCATCAAGCTGTATTTCATGATCGGCCACCCTTCAGAAACCATGGAAGACGTGACCGCCATCGCCGACCTGTGTAAACAGGTGTATGCCATTGGACGGAAAAAAGTCGGCGGGCGAGTCAAGGTTCACGCCGGGGTGAGCACCTTCATCCCCAAACCGCACACCCCCTTCCAGTGGGCCACCTGCGACAACACCGACGCCATCCGTGAGAAACTGAATTACCTGAGGAATGAACTTCGCCGGCCGGGCCTGAAAATGACCTGGGCGGATCCCGAATCCAGCCTGCTGGAAGCCTGGTTGTCGCGCGGCGACCGCCGTACGGCGCGGGTGATCAAGCGTGCCTGGGAACTTGGCTGCCGCTTTGACGCCTGGCAGGATTGCTTCCGCTTTGACCTCTGGCAGCAGGCCTTCGCCGATTGCGGCATCGATCCCCTCACCTACAGCCACCGTCCGCGCGAGCTGGACGAGATTCTCCCCTGGCAGCATCTGGGCAGCGGTATTGACCTGGATTACCTCAAACAGGACTATCAGATGAGCCTGCGCGGGGAAACCCGGGAGGACTGCCGGGAAGGATGCCACAACTGTGGCATCCTGGCATCCTACGCCAGCCTGAAAGCCGGCATAAAGCCCGGTGAATGGAACTGCCCGCCCACCAGGCCGTCAAGAAAACACCAAACGGCAGGAGCCTGAGCATGGAAAACACGAATCCGCAGAATACCGGACAACCGCCGGCTCTAACGCGTGTCAGAGTGACTTTCTCCAAATCCGGCCCGTTGATCTACACCGGCGCGCTTGACCTGCAAAAGATATGGGAACGCGTGCTGCGACGAGCGAAACTTAAAGTGGCGTACACGCAGGGCTTCAACCCCGGCCCGCGCATCAACCTGGCCAGCGCCATGCCGCTGGGGGTAAACGGCGCGGAAGAACTGGCGGATTTCTGGTTCAACGAAGCGCCCGATCTGCTGGCGTTCTGCGACTCCATCAATCGGTGCGCCCCGGCCGGGCTGCGCGCACTGCGGGCTGACGTTGTCCCACTCTCCACCCCGGCGCTGCAAACCCGCGTGGAAGCCGCGGAGTACCGTTTCGACCTGCCAACGGGAGCAGATCTAACAGAGATACACCGTAAGGTGGAAACCTTGATGGCCGCGGAAAGTCTGCCGCGCGAGCGCCGCGGCAAACCCTATGACCTGCGCCCGCTCATCCATGCAATGAACGTGACCACCGATGAAAATGGCCGCGGTTGCATCACCATGACCCTGCAGGCGCGCGAGGGCGCCACCGGCCGCGCGGACGAAGTGCTGGCTGCCCTGGAACTGGACCCCGGAGACGTGGCCGTGACGCGGGGTAAACTGCTGCTTAAACCCGATTCCAGCGTGGTAAAATAGACGCGTTCGTCCCCGTAGCGCAATGGATAGAGCGTCAGCCTCCGAAGCTGGAAGTGTGAGTTCGAGTCTCACCGGGGACACTTTGTGTTTAAAGAATAACGGGAATGATATTTACTTCCATCTCCTGTTTGTCTAATAAATCCTGTATGTTTCTGCGAGAAACACAAATTAATGCAGAAATTTTTAACAGGAGTGAAAAAAGAAGGTACAGAAGGACAATAATTCTAATATTTTTAAAAGTGCTCTAGAAAGCATTTAAATTGAAGTTTCTATTATTACTCTTTGTTGCTTATTTAGAATTGGGTATGGTTTACAATCTTCAACGAGATTTCTGTCATCCAAGATTGAAGCACTTTTTTGATTTGTATAGAACTTAGTTTTTCTTGCATTTGGTGGGTAGAATTCTTTGTTACGCAAATATTTTTTACTTCTCATGTCGTTAGTACATAGTAAAAAACATTTTGAAATGGCTAATATTGCTATGAGGTGCGCATCATCGCATCGGGGATCGTTAATTTTTTCTATTATCATTTCTTCATAGTCATCTACTTCCTTGTCGTTGGAATAGAAGACTTTATTAGCTGTACTAAGATTACGAATAAGTCTTAAGTAAGAGCCAGAATCACGAAGCTCTTTTTTATAAGTACTTCCACCCATTATTATTTTCCCTCTTTTATTTATAATCCAATCATATACAGGTTCAAATTCGAAATGTTTTGAATCCCGTTTATTAAAAACATTTGCTAGCGTGTTTTTATCAATTACGATGCACATTTTATATTCCTAACAAATCAAGACTTTCATTAATGAAAAATTCCCTAAATTCGGATGGTTGATCAATAGAATAAGATCCATCATTCATAATTGGAATAGATTGAACAGTATTACCGAATTGTCCCCTGGAAAAGAAAAGAACTTGAGCCGATATAGAAAGTTCTTGCTTGGCATCCCGAACGTTTTTCCTAAAACGATCAATTAAATAGTCACTATGTGTTTCGATAAAAAAGTTCTTTTTTGACCAAGCTGCCAAGTTAAAAACGACATCACCAATAGAAGCTTGAGCTTTTGGGTGAAGGTGGACTTCAGGCTGTTGAATTGCAAATGTGGATCCATTTGATTGGTTATAAAGTTCCACAATTATGGGAAGAGCTTGGGATACTCCATATCCAACATTCATTATGGGGAGTTTGAGATTTCCTAGTTGAACCTGAAGTTCAAAAGGGGCAAATAAATCATCCGCATAATCTCTAGTTGCAATCGATTCAAACAAACCACTATTTTTCCCAAAATCCTCCAAATATCTTTTGAATCCAATATTTTTTTTTGGTTCAAATAATAAATTTTTAATTAGATATGGAATGTGATCCCCCTCGGGATTGAAATCTAGTCGAAATTCGTCATACGTTCGATGAGGCTTACTACGAATAGGTGCGATCCAAATCATATCTTTGACAAAACTTGGAAGAATAATATCCCTTCGGAAGAAATCTAATGGTTTTTCAGAAGCGTCATCGAACAATGTTGAAAAAACAAACCAAAATGGCATGCCCTGAAGAGGTAGTTCACTTTTAATTAGTATATATTCGCTTAAGTCATAATCAATCTCGATCCATTGATTAAATAAACTACGAATTTCAGTTAGTTTTCTTTTATCTTCAATAAATACAATTTTTCTTTTTTTTATTATTTCCCCATCAAATATTACATCTAATTCCCCTGATTCAGTTATTGCATTAATTCTTTTTAATTCAGGATTGTTTTCTTTTTCTCTAAATGTATAGAGAATAGCATCTGCTTGATTACCTTTTTTTTCCTCAATGTATCCAATCCTAAATTCTTTTTTATGATTTTCCCTTGATCCCCCAAAAATATCATTAAATGTGCCCAGTTTTACATTACTTGAGTTAAATTTATGATTCTCTTGGAATTCTGGTGACCCTAGCAGATATAATAATGATAGTAATGATGTTTTTCCAGTGCTATTTTCACCAACAAAATAATTCACCTTCTTTATCGGTATGAAAGTATTAGAAAATCCTCTGAAATTATCAATATATAATTCGATTTCCATAGTTACCTTCTTTCCTACTCTTCTTCATACTTTTTTCATAGCTGAATAAGTATAATAACAATTGGAAATAGTTTTGGTGGGGGTAGAAAATGCGCTGGTTGAAATGTTATGAAGTATCAAGCCCTAACTATTCTTTCTCCTTCTTATCATACAATTTTCTTTCTCAATTGATTCAGCATATAGAAATTTTTGTCTTCACCGAGGCAGCTAAAGCTTGGTCAGCGACTGGAGAAAAGAGATGATTATTTTCAATTTCAGCAATATTTTAATCAACTTCCTTTTTGTCTAGTTATGAGAAGGAAAGAGTAAATACAAAAACAATACTGGTTCGAATTCCGAGTCTATATTGAGCCTTTGCTGGTTAAATGGATAATAAGGTAAATAAAACTCCAAGAAATTACTTTACTCATTTTAAAGCAATTAGAATCCCCGAAACTTTTCAGGATATATATCTCATACCCTAGAAAATGATTATAAATCAAGATGTTGTAGGTTAATTCAATGATTCAAGGAAATGGATTATTTTACGGAGAAAAATGAATTGCTTACTTTTCTGATTTAGGCTCTGTCAAGACCTAGTATCTTAAAATCTCATCTATAATTGTTGCGTGACTCCTACCCTACATCAACAAGTTCCAAATCAGGATGAATCATTTCCACCTCGTCTAACCTTGAGCTTGTTTTTCCTGCTGTGCGCGCTGGCGGGATTGCTTTCACTGGTCAATGTTCTGAGCCTCCCACCCTCCGAATCAAAGAACGCCTTTGTAGGAGATTTTTCCCTGATGCGCGTTTTGACCCTGGGATTCCTGGGGATTGTTACCGCCGCATCACTCGGATTATTCCTGAAGGCCCTCATTAATCCTGTCTGGACAGCTCACTTTGAAGCAAAGATCAGGGCATGGCACGCCTCCCATCCTTTCCTGTCGTCCGCGTATGTCTGCCTGTCTCTGGCGGTCATTCTATTGCTGGGCGGTCTCGACATCCTGATGGATGGGCAGCGCTTTCCGCGTATGGCGCCGTATATCTTCCTGTACGAGCGTTTGAGTCCCATCCTATTGTGGCTGCTGGCAGTGGCAGTCTTCTTCTTCATCCTGACATTGATCCACCGCTGGCTGTCTCTTTCCCCGCGTGATTTTTTGCCGCAGAGCCGCCCAGACCGCCTGGCAGCCGGAGGGCTGACCATTGTGCTGATCGCCAACATCGCCATGTGGATCGACCTTCTAAACGATCCGGTTTATTTTGAAGACCGGAGCGCGTTCTGGATGCCCGTCGTGTACGTTTGCATCCCGGTGTTGTTTGCCAGCCTTTATCTTATTGACCGTCAGCGAAGGTCCAAAACAGAATGAAGACCGCCCGAAACGCGTCCTGTTGGAACATGATCGAGACAGCCGTGTATTACGGCTTTTTTCTGCTGCTGGTGGGGCTGTCTATTTATTCCAGCTTTTTTGTAAAACCGCTGCCCGACCCGAACAACCTCAACAACGCCACCCTGCAGCAGGTCATCTTCGGTTTCGCCTTCAATCGGCTACGGCTCATCCCGACCGGTGTATTGATTGTTGCCGGCCTGGCTATTTTGATTGGCATGGCACTCCTGTGGAACAAGCGGCGGGATCAGGTGCTGTATCGTTTCCTGGCGCGCGTCAATGAGCGCTTCTTTTCCCATAAGATTTATCCCATCACCCTGTGCCTTGTCTTTTTCGCCGCCTGCTGCATGCTGCAGAGCAACATGGTGTCGGCGGATATGGTGATCTACAAAAGCTGGATACCGAAGCAGGCCATGCGCGGGATGATGCACGTTCGCTTTGACGAGATGTGGGAATCCAACCTGCACTTTAACGCCTACATCCTGCTGCACTACTTTTTCGGGACGGACGTGTTGGCCAGCTACCGGTTGCTTTCCTGCCTGGCCGCGCCTTTCTTCCTGTCCATCCTGCTGACCTTCAGCCGCCGGTTGGTGCCCGATAAAGCCCTGTCATTATGCCTGTTCATCGTGTCGGGTGGATTCGCGCAACTTTTTTTCGGCGACATGGAGTATTACACCATCTCCATCACCCTGGTGATCGCCTACTTCTACCTGGCCTACGCGTACCTGCAGGGCGAAACGTCCTTCGTCACCCCGGCCATGATGCTGGCGCTGGCCATGACCTTCCACATGGAGACGCTTTACCTGCTGCCCACGCTCATTTACCTGACGATCATCGGTATCCAGCGGCGCAAAGGGTTTGAGGTCATCGCGGGCTGGCTCGGCCTTTTGATGCTGGTCAGCATGACGATGATCTTTTTTGTCAGCAACGGTAACCCGCTTCTCAATATGGTGGATACGAGCTGGGGCCTGGGCCGCAATGGCAATATTCTGGCGAATTTCCTGACGAACACCCCCCTGTTGTTCATCTCCCGTTTGAATATGATCACCCTGGTCTTCCCGGCGATCTGGCTGCTGCTGGTCTTGCTGGCTTTCGCGCGTGTCAAACTTGAACCGTTCAACGGCTTCCTTTTGACCGGCGCCTGCATAGGCATCCCCTTTTCACTGGTCTGGGTGTCATCCATCGGCCTTTACAGCGATTGGAACCTGTTCTCCATGCCGCTCTTTCCAGCCATCTTACTGGTCGGGTACAACCTTTTCCGGAACGTTCATTTCCCCCATAAGACTGCGTATATGTTCGGCCTGACCGCGTTTTCGCTGCTGGTCAGCTATGGCTGGATTGTATCCAATCACTTTATCGTACGTTAGGCGGGTTCCAAAGGCTTTGAAGCGGAAAGTGTGAGTTTGCGTCTCCCCGTGGAAACCTTATACCAATTTGGCAAGTCTTGCCCCATAATATGAAGATGCTCAAACGGTTGACATTATTCCTGAACAAAGACCTGATTACCGCTCTCCTGTGGGGTCTGATCGCCGTCTATGTTTTCATGATCCCGGACGCCATCCTGGTCTACCGGTACATAGAAAAGAATTTTGGACTTGTCTTCGCGGGGAGAATTCCCGCCGTGCTGGTAGTACTACTCGGGGTCGCCTTTATCATTTATCTCAGGCAAACCAAAAGAGGCCTGCGCAATCTTCTCTATCTGATCCCTAGCGCGTTGATTGTTCTGGTCATATTCCAATCGGTTGACAACCCGAACAAGCATATCCACATCCCGGAATACGTCATTCTGGCGTGGCTGGTCTACGCTGTCTTATCACGGGAGTATGATGGCAATGGCATTCTCATTCTGGTATTTCTGTGCACGTCCCTGCTGGGCGTGGTGGATGAGCTTGAACAGGGCATCCACCCCGGGCGCACCTACGGTTGGATCGACATGGCTGTAAACGGCTCCTCCGCCCTTATCGGCGTCTTTACAATCCTTGGATTAAAAACCATAAAAACAGGAAACTGGAAATGGTTTCAGTTTTTACGTGAGTACGCCGGCCTATTATGGCTGATCCTGTTCGGCGGCGTCGGAATGGGTTTCATTTGTTATCACCTTTTCGGTGTGCAGGCCAACCTGGGCCAGTTTCAGGGAGTCTATCCCGGATGGCTGATGGGCTGGAATGTCAGCTTTTTGCTGATTGCGCCTTTGATGGTGTACCTTTACCGCAGGCAAATGCAGCAACCGGAGTTTTCACTACTTGAGGTGATCGAACCTCTTGCCGCAGAACCAGCCAAAAAAACAGCTCACCTGTGGCTCTTGCCTGGACTGGCTATCCTCTTTTATATGCACCTGCTGGTTTTCTTCGCTTCAGGCACGGGAATATTATTTAAATAATGAATTTAGACTCACCCATGAGTTTAATACACCGCCACCAGACCTTCCCCGAAAGCCAGCAAAAAGAGCCACAACAGACTTAAGCGCAGAGCGGTCTTTGACCCCTCCAGCGCGCCGTAATCCAGTACAGCCGCCACCAATCCGATAACCACCCGCACCAGGCCGGGCGGATTCAACACGTTGGACGTGGGCAGGAAGGGGAAGATCAACGCGTTCAGCACCAGGATCCACACACCCATCCCCCATTTTCGCTGCCAGATGTTTTTGATACCGGTAATGATGCCTGCTGTAGCCGGGATCAGGGCCACCAGCAGGACAAAAACCGAGAAAAGCACAAAGATCAGGGTTTCCGTTGTGTGATAACCCCACCAACCTTTATATGGGATGATCTCAAAGGAACTGGCCAGGGCACCCCCCGAGCTGATCCCCCAGCTTCCCAGCCAGAGGCGCAGAAACACCTGCCACAGGGCAAAGGGAAGGACGACAAGCCCTCCCCAGGCAATCCCCCATGCTTTGCGGTCTTTGACCAACAATGAGAGCGCGCAGGCCGCCGGGAAGAGGAGGGTCAGTTCACGGGTCAGGCCGGCCAGCGCGAATAACAGGCCGCTCCAGCCGTACCGTTTACGGTCAAAAAACAAGACTCCCCACTGCGCCAGCATAAACGCCAGCGGCTCCGTGAGGTCAAGTCTAAGAGAGAGAAGTTGTCCGGCAAAAAGTCCGTACACCAACGCGTACCAGCGACTGAATCCGTGATTATGCAATATTTTTTCTGTGGCCAGCGTTCCCAGTGTTAGGCTGGCCAGATTGATGAGGATCAAAGTCCACGGTACAACCGCTTCGTTTCCCAGGGCAAGCAACCGCGCCGTGAGCGGGTACATAATCCGCTGGTAGCGGTACGCCGGCATATCAAGGTATGGTGCCGCCCCGGCCGGGTTCACGGCGATCTGGTAGGCAAATTGGCCGTCATAGCCCAGGTTGGTCACCCCATGCACGGGGTCATACTGTTTGCCGAGCATCACAAAGGCCATGGGATCATACTGGTTGCTGACCAGTGTATAAAGACAATAAAGTGAGCCCAGTATCAGCACTACCAGCCAGACCGGTATTTTTTTGATGCAAGACTTTAGCGCGGGACTTTGCTCCATGGGTCAGTCTCCCCCAACCATCTCTGCCGGTCGCAGGCGATAAACCGTCATGATTTCCATATCATTAACCATTATGGAATAAAACTTATCCGGAAAAGGAAAATCCTCCGGGTGCCAGCGGTAATTGGTCAAAAAGTAATCCGCACCCTCAACATCAGTGAACGTGATGCGTTCGGCTTGATCTCGCGGGAGCATGTACTCTACATAGAGAGATGCCGGACCAACCGCAGAAAGTTTGATGTGGTTTCGGGAATCGTTGGCGAGGATGTGATCAATACCCTGTTTATACGACAAACCCCAATAATCAAGTTCAAAGCGCTGCCGAAGAGTTCGTGGATCACCTGCCAGAGCATTAAAATACACGTTTTCGAATGGGTGGTTTCGAACCATGAATTCCAGCGGTTCAAGTATTCCAACCAGCAGGAACACACTCAAGGAGACTTTCATCCAGGTCGACCTTTTAGACAAAGAGATCAGCCATTCGAAAACTTTCCGCAAACCTAAAACACCAACCAGTATCATGGCCGGGTAAATAAAGAACATTTGCCGCCATGCATCATATAAGACAGATCTGAGTATATACAAAGCCGCAACCGGGACGATGAGCCAGCCAATAACCACCAGCCAGGCTAACACATCTGGTGTAAAGATATACCTCCAGTTTTTGTCAGTACGATGGGACAAAACCCACACTTCTTTCGAAGCTGTTTTTAAGAGGACAATAATCCCGGAGAAAAATCCAAGCAGAACCAAATATGGGGTTGTAATACCAATCCACACGGGAAGATAATTCCACATAAGATTGTTTGCACTAAAGCTTTGACCCGCAAAGAGGACGATTACTTCCCACACATTAAAACGACTCGTCTGATGAATGGCATTAATAAACTCACTTAATGGATCATGCCAAAGAACAGGCATAAACGCGGTGATTAAACTAAAAGTAATCAGCAGGTAGCTGACCAGTACTTCAGTCAAGCGTTTTAAATAAACAGGTTTTATTGCCATGTAAAGAAGGATAAAACCTGTAGTCAATCCCACTAGAATCAGACCGGGTATTCGGGTTGTGACTACAGCCGCCGATAGAAAAGAGTGAAGAACCGCAATTTTCAAGAATAATCGGTGTTTCTCATCCTTTTCAAAACAATCCATCCAGAAGATCAAACTCTCTGCTCCCAGCAGAAAAATAACCAGAAAAGGGATGTCCTTGGTGTTGTAGAATGCGTCGGCGAAAATCCGTGGACTTATTGCCAGCATCAGAACGCCCAGCAACGCCCAAAATTCTGACTTGAACAACCGTCTGCCCAGATAATAAAATCCAACCAGACCGGCAAAAAAAGTAACGAATACTGCCAGGTGTCGGGCATATAACATCCCGGGTGCCGGGATGTTATTGGTTAAGATCAACAATGGTAATTCAAAGAAAGGACCATAGTAACGGTCCTGTGTGGTTAGCAAGTCCGTGTCACCCTGATTGATATAGCGGTAGTTCATAACGCCAATTACCATCTGGCTTTTCTCGTCATAATGCGCACCATAATCGCGAAATACGGCGATCCCGGTTAAAAATATGAGAGAGAAGAACAGAACAGGGGCGATTTTCTGAAAAGATACGAGTTGAAATTTCAATTAAGACCCCATACAGTATTGATCGTACTAAATAAATTATACAGGCGTATTTATATGGCTAAAGGTCAGAGCATTTGGTGGATGACCGGAGTTTGAGAAAAAAAATCAACAGGCCCATCCGTTGATTTGGATGAGCCTGTTTGAGAGGGAGAAACTGAGCGACTACTGCGCCGGTCGCTCTGCGAGTTTTACCGTCACTTCCTTCTCCGAGCCTTCACGCAGGATGGTGAGCTTTACCTCATCTTCCGGGTTGGCTCGCAGGATCCGGCCGCGCAGATCCTTCACACTTTCAATGGTCTCACCATCCATGGCTGTGATGATGTCACCTCCGACCATGATCTGTGTACCGTTAACTTCAAGAGACGTATCACCACCAAGCAGACCAGCGTTATCCGCCGGGCTGTCTTTCTCAATGGACTGGATCAGGGCGCCTTTCTGTCCCTTCTCAAGTTCCATCGCGTTGGCAATTTCCGGGGTGATATCCAGAAGTGATACGCCCAGCCAGGCTGTTCCTTTTATGGTTGATTCCTTTGGCTCGGCTGTCTTCTCCACATCCGGGCGGGCTTCCAACTTGACTGTGATCTGTTGTTCTTTGCCATCACGGATGATATCCAGCTTCACTTCCTGACCGACCACGGTGGCTCTGGCCAGGTAACTTACCAGGTCTTCGAATCTCTTCAATTCCTGGCCGTCAATGTGGGTGATGACATCACCGCCAACTTTCACTTTCAGACCCTGAATCTCTGTCTCTTTATCACTGCCCTTCAAACCAGCTTTATCCGCGGGGGTATTGGGGCTGATCGAGTTGACCAGGATGCCCCGTTGGGTTTCTTTCAAGTCCATGGCTTTGGCCAGTTCAGCGGTCAATGTGCCGCCGCTCAAACCCAGGTAGGTGTAAGAGTACTTGCCATCCTGGATCAAAGCGGGAATCACTTTCTGGATGATCGCTGACGGCACGGCAAAACCAATACCGGCATTCGCGCGAATGGGCGATTCAATCGCGGTGGTTACACCCACCACCTGCCCTTTTGAATTGACCAGCACACCACCCGAATTGCCCGGGTTGATGGGAGCGTCCGTCTGGATAACATCCGGGATGGAGTAGCTGGCTGAGCTGGAACCACTCTCCACAGGCAATGAACGACCAAGCGCTGAGATCACACCCACGCTAAAACTGCCTTCCAATCCGAACGGGTTTCCAATGGCCATGACCAGGTTGCCAACTTTCAATTTATTGGAATCGGCCATTTCCACCGGTTTCAAGTCAATTGAACCCTTTTCCACCTGAACCACAGCCAGATCGCTGTTTTTATCCGTTCCCAGTACCTTGCCGGGAAGACTGGCGCCATCTTCAAAGATTACGGTGATCATATCCGCGCCATCAATCACATGATTGTTGGTAACGATATGACCTTCCTTATCCCAGACAAATCCAGAACCGATACCCTGTTGAAACCGTTCCTGAGAGCTCCCATCGTCTTCCGGAATGGAAAACTCCGGCAGGTCAGGGAAGCTGAAAGGCAAATCCATCTGCGGGTTGCTCAATTTTACTTTTGACGAAACTTCAATACTGACCACGGACGGGTTTACACGTTCATATACACCTGTCAACTCGGTCTCATATGCCTCCAACCCGGCCATATTCGCGGACGGCGCGGGAGCCGCGCTTTCAGGTACAAGGGTTGCCGTTGCCGCGGCTGGTTTTCCACTTTCTGCTGCCTGAGGTGCTCCTTCTGGAGCCGGTCTGGTTTTTACAATCTGCGGCATTGTGAAGCTGCACGCCGACAACAAAATGGCAAGAATTATGAGGGAACTAAACACTACAGATATTCTTTTCATTCTTTCTCTTCCTTTTTCAGATAAGGTATACGAGAATAGAATATCCTTTTTCAATCACCGGGTCTTTATGAAAACCTGAAGGGAAGTTTAAGAAAACATTAAGCCGATGCCAGAGGAATGATAATTCTGAAATCACTTCCAGAACCCGGAATGCTGACCAGTTCTACGCGGCCGCCATGCGCCTCCGTCATTTCACGGGCGATTGTCAACCCCAGTCCCATACCCTGAGAAAACCTTCGGGCTGTGCTTCCCCGGGTGAATGGTTCAAATATGGTTTTCTGCTCATCGGGCATAATGCCTGGCCCACTATCCTTGATCGAGATAACCAGATTTTCAGATGATGTCTCCGCGGATACACACACTTTTCCACCTGATGATGTGTACCGTATGGCATTGCTGATCAGGTTTTGCACAGCCAGCGTGAGCTGTTCAGAGTCAATGTTGACAACCGGCAGGTCGGCGTCGATTTGGCATTCCCAGGTAAGACCTTTGTTCACCGCTTCCTGGTGATAGACTTCGGTGATGGCATGCAGCCATTCCCGCACCACAACAGGCTGCCGGTTCAATGAGAGCGTACCGGCCAGTTCGTTATGCAAATTGGCCAGTTCACCCACCAGTCGATCCAGACGACGGATTTCCCCACTCATCCCATCCAGTAATTCTGAACGCAGTTCGCTGTCTTTATCCGCCCCGCTGATCAGGGCTTGCACGGCTGATTGCAGCGAACCAAGCGGACGCCCGATCTCATGAACCAGGTTGGCCAGCAGCCGTTTTCTGTTCTCCTCCAGATTTTTCAACCGCCCGGTTAGAGTGTTGAACGCCCGATACAATTGCCCTATCTCCTGTGGTTTTCCCGTCTCGTCAAGAAGCACAAGAGATTGCCCTGTAGCCAGGTTGGTGACTGCCCGGGTAGCCGTTTGAAGCTGGTTCGCCAGATCGCGCGAAAGCACCCACCCCAGTAAAACCCCCAGGATCAAGCCACCCGCGACGACCCAGATGGTTACCTGTCGCAGTTGGATGGAACGCTCATAGAAGGATAGAAGCGGATTATCCATGCGAACGAACCCAAGCAGCAGTCCATCAGGGCGGACGACGGGAACAACCACTTCACTTAATTCTTCCGAACCTTTTTGATCAGTGTAGGAATTCTCCTCATCAGTCTGGTATTGGCCGCTGTAAAGAATCTTGCCGATCAATCCTTCGTCCGCCGGCTCACTGGATACGAGCACACGCCCACCGGAATCCAGAAGCATGACCCGCGCGCTCAACCGAGGGCTGATGCGCTGTAGAAATGTCCGGGCAGAATAGGGGTCCTGCCAGATGGAACTTTGCACACTGGCTGTATCAGCCACCAGAACGGCCTGACGGTTGAGGTCGCGAGATACACTGGCCACAATACCCTGGGTTTCCAGTAAATAAACAAGAAGGAGTCCCATTAAGGGCAGCACAAGCAATAAAGGCAACAGGTTATTCAAGATCAGGCGAAAGCGAAGTGAACGCATAATCAGATCTCTTTCGGGATGAACTTATAACCAATCCCGCGCACGGTTTGAATGCGGGGAGTTTGTTCATTGATGTCACCCAGTTTTTCCCGCAGCCAGCGAATATGTACGTATACCACCTGGGGCTGGCCTTCAAATTCCGCGCCCCACACACGGGTAAGGATATCCACCGTTGAAAGAACCTTTCCAGCGTTGGATACAAGCAAGGTTAATAAGTCAAATTCTTTTGGAGAAAGTGCCAGCAATGCGCCGTGTACTGTTGCCTGGTGCGCGGCCGGGTCAATGATTACATCTCCGCCGGTAATACACTCCGGCTCCGAGGGTGCGGCTGCATTCATCGCGGCACGACGCAACACGGCTTTTACATGCGCCAGCAGAATATCAAACTCAAAGGGTTTGGTGATGTAATCATCCGCCCCCAGTTCAAGCCCCAGAATCTCATCCACTCCCCTGCGCCGGGCAGTCAGAAGGATAACCGGAACACCCATCTGATCGCGGATGATCTTTAACGCGTCCAAACCATCCATTCCAGGCAGCCCCACATCCAGAATGACCAGGTCAGGCCTGTGCTGGCGAATGATATCCAAACCTGCTTCCGCGTCGGCGGCCGTATTGGTCGAAAAACCGGCCTGCTGCAGGTTGAAAGCCAGACTGCGCCGCATGAGTTTGTCGTCATCGATTAATAAGATAGCACCCGGCATTTTTATCCTGTCCTTGATTCTGTACCACTATAAAACAAGTGAGCTGGAAATAACAATAATTTTACGCTTTTCTAATTTTTTTCATATATATCGTGTCTATCCTTGATGTACAATACGGAAATGTACGAAAGGACTTGCAAATGATCCCGTCAATTCTATGGTTTAGTTCATATGGCACATATTTGATGTTCGCCCTTCCGGCGCTCATCTTGGGGCTAATCGCCCAGGCGCGGGTTAATTCCGCCTTTAAGAAATTCTCGCAGGTTCGAAATTACACCGGGCTTACCGGAGCACAGGTTGCCCGGAGGGTGCTTGATTCAAACGGCCTGCAAAATGTTCGCGTTGAACAAACAAACGGTATGCTCAGTGATCATTATGATCCGCAGTCAAAAACCCTTCGCTTGAGTCAGGGCGTTTACGACACGCCATCGATTGCCGCGGCTGGCATTGCCGCTCATGAGTCCGGACATGCCATTCAACATGCTGAAGGCTATTTTCCGCTGCAAATCCGCTCCGCGTTGGTGCCCACCGTTCAACTGGGATCCTGGTTGGGTCCGATCATCTTCATGGTGGGGCTGGTGATGTCTTCGGCCATGGGCGAAAAGATCGCTATCTTTGGTCTCATCCTGTTTGCCCTGACCGCCATTTTTGCGATCGTTACCCTGCCGGTCGAATTCGATGCCACGCGGCGTGCGAAACTGGCGCTGGAATCCAACGGTTTCATCGGTCTGGAGCAAATGAACGGTATTCACAGTGTGCTTGATGCCGCCGCGCTGACCTATGTTGCCGCAGCTGCCCAGGCCATATCCACTGTGCTTTACTACGCGTTCCTCCTGATGGGACGCAGGGATGACTGATAGATAATACCTGACTAATCAAACAGACCAGGCCACATGGCGGCCTGGTTTTGTTTTAACCACTGTCGAAATTTAAGATAATCAGGGCAATATTGCGTGACGATCTTCCAGAATGCTTTGGAATGGTTTTGCTCTTTCATATGAGCCAGTTCATGCACAACCACATAATCCAGAACTTCAGGCGGCGCCATGATCAACCGCCAGTTAAAACTCAGCGCGCCGCGCGTCGAACAGGATCCCCAGCGGGTACGCTGGTTTCGAATGGAAAGACTGGCAGGCTGTACACCCATCTGGGCGGCTCGCAACTGTATCTGCCGCACGATGGCTGCCTCCGTCTGCCTTGCCAGCCATTTTTGCAGAACCCGGGATGCCGGATGTTTTCCAGCCACCACCCTGATCCGTCCCAAAGACTGGGTAACCTGCTGTTTTTCAAGCAGACTTGCCTGCCGGATTTCGAGTAAGACGGGTTTTCCTTGGAATAGGATCTGATCTGCGGGGAGCGCGTGTTTATTCAGCCGCGCCTGACGTCTTTTTTGTTTTGCCTGTTTTTCGATTATCCAATCCGCGTATTGCTGCAACAACCGCTCTGGATGCAGCCGTGAACCTTCAGGCAGGACGATTTCAACCCTGTCAGCCGTGACGGTCAAGCGCCAGCGCCTGGCCCGGCTGGAAATTCGCACCTGGTAGGGCACATAATTCGTACCCAGCAGAATGGATTTAGATGGTTTTTTTTCGTCAATCATGATTTTGTGCTACCTGGTTGAGTATGATAAAGTTAAGCAGCATTTCATGCAAGGAATTTATCCGTTTTTCGAGAGATTAAAACTCACATGTCTGAAAAATTCATCCCCGATATTGTAGTCTCCCGATTACCCGTTTACCTGCAAACCCTGGTTCTTCAGCAAAAGCAGGGAAAAACTGTAACGTCTTCCAAGGAATTGGGAGAGCAATCCAACATATCTGCCGCCCAGGTTCGCAAAGATCTATCCTTTTTCGGGGGCTTCGGCAAACAGGGCAGCGGATACAATATTGATTATCTCAGCAACCAGATTCGCATCATCTTAAAGATGGACCGCGTGTGGGATGTCGCCCTTATAGGCACAGGCGACCTGGGACACGCCATCGCCCGCTATCCCGGTTTTGCCGAGCGCGGTTTCCGTATCAAGCTGGTTTTCGATAATGATCCTTCAAAGATCGGGCATGAAGTGGGCGGTCATCCCATTTTATCTACAGACCAGATGGTGGAAACCATCCGGGCGCAGGGAATCTTGATTGCCATGATCACGGTTCCCTCCCGGGAAGCACAAAATGTAACCGATCAACTGGTTTCTGCCGGGGTCCGCGCCATATTGAATTACGCGCCTGTGCCGCTATCCGTGCCTGATGAAGTCCATGTGGAAACCGTAAGTCCAATTGTGCAATTGCAGCACATGACGTATTACTTATAAATCTGTTTTCAATAAGACATTTTCCAGGAAGGGGATATCGGTAGACAAGGTATCCCAGAGGATTTTGTCATCAAAATTGAAATAAACATGGATTAACCGATTTCTCATAGCCCTGATCAGATCCCAAGGGATCTGAGGATATTTCTCTTGCAAAGCCTCAGGAAATGCATTTCCTGCTTCACCTATTATGATCAGGCTCATTTGAACTGCATGTTTTGTTTTTTCATCGGATTTAAAAGCATAAAAATCCATTCCATCCGTGAATGTATGGATTTTTTGAATTTCAGATAAGATATCCTGAATTCTTTCGCGATAATGTCCAGGCGACAAGTATTAAATCCTTCTCAACTTCAGTTCGAATATAGGGTTTTAAACTCTGATACGTGCCAAGATCAACATGCCGGATAAGCAGCTTTTCAAGGTATTGTTCCAATGATAATAATCCAAACAAACCTGTTGGTCGTGAGAACTCAACAATAAAATCTACATCACTGTCCATGCAGGCAGAGTTTCGAGCCGTTGATCCAAACAGAAAGAGGCGCAACACACCATAATCCTCTTCCAAAACGGGAAAGTTGGTTTTTATTATTTAAACAACTTGATCGCGATCCATACCACCATTATACAGGCGGCAGACTTCTTCGTAATAGATCACGCATGGTCATGGCACGAGCGGCACCTTCTGCCGTGCAGGTTAACGGGTTATCAACCAGGTAAGCCGGAATCCCCAGCGCCTTGGTAAGGTATTTATCCACACCGCGCAAGAGAGAACCACCGCCGCACAACGCCACACCGCGGTCAATGATGTCAGATAGCAGTTCGGGGGGGGTCTTTTCCAGCACCTTGCGGGCGGTGTTGACCACCTCTGTCATGGGATCTTGCAGTGCCTCCAACAGGTCATCCGTGGTCAGGTTGACCGGCCGGGGCAATCCGGAAACCTGGTCCTGCCCCTGCACTTCCATGGCCTGCTGCTGTTCCTGCGGTACTACCGTGCCGATTTTGATCTTCAATAACTCGGCTGTCGGCTGCCCGATGATCACGCCGTACTTGCGGCGGGTATAGGTGATGATGGCTTCGTCAAAATGAAGTCCGCCGGCAGTGGACGTTTCGGCAGCGACAATGGAATACATGGACAAAACCGCTGCCTGCATGGTTCCCCCGCCCATGCTGATCACCATATTGCCTGTGGGTGTACCAATAGGCAGGTCAATTCCCAAAGCGGCCGCCAGCGGCTGCTGGATCAGCGCCACTTCGCGTGACCCCGCGCCAAGGCTGGCTTCCTGCACGGCGCGACTTTCCACGCTGGTCACACCATACGGTACGGTAACCATCACACGCGGGCGAAAAAGGAACATAGGGCCGCAGATCTTCTTTACCAGAAAACCCAGCAGGTTTTCGGTAATTTCATATTCAGCGATCACCCCATGCTGCAGCGGGCGGATAACTTCAATCGATTCGGGAACACGGCCGATCATATCGCTGGCCGCCTGTCCCCATTCGACCATTTTCATTTCATCGGGAATAATGGCAACGACAGTGGGTTCCTGTAAAAGTATCTGGTTGCCTTCGGCCACCACAATACTCATCGTGCCCAGGTCGATGCCTAATTCTCGGGTAAAACCGGGCATAAGTTAATTTCCTCTCATGATACGTCAGTGACTTTTTCTCAAACTTTTAAACCGGCGAACCGCGTCCAGGCGCAGGTTGGAACGCCTCATGGCCGCCTGAATGGCCAGGTATTCATCCGTCTGAGTTTGCGGGGTTTTGGCAAGGGCATCTTCCGCCCGTTTGCGCGCCAATTCCGCGCGCTTAATATCAATTTCATCAACATTTTCAGCCGCGTCCGCCAGAATGGTAACCTGGTCGGGTTGAACTTCAGCTACTCCCCCGGCAACTGTAAAAAACTGTTCGTCCGTCTTCGTTTTTATGGATACCACACCAAATCGCAGCAATGTCAGGACCGGTGAATGGTTTGGCAGGATACCCATGTCGCCTTCCATACCGGGGAGATTAACAATGTCAACATCACCCTGGAATACGATACGATCCTGCGAAACAACCTCACAACGAATTGGCATGAGTTCTCCTTAGCCAGCCAGGGTTTTGGCCTTTTCTCTGGCTTCTTCGATCGTTCCTACCATACTGAAAGCCTGCTCGGGAAGATCATCATGCTTGCCGTCCAGAATCTCACGGAAGCTGCGCACGGTTTCACGCAAGGGCACATAACGCCCCGGAATGCCAGTGAACTGCTCAGCCACCGACATGGGCTGCGAGAAAAAGCGCTCTATCTTACGGGCGCGCGAGACAATGATCTTATCTTCCTCGCTCACCTCATCGATGCCCAGAATGGCAATGATATCCTGCAGGTCTTTGTACCTCTGTAAAATCCGTTGCACTTCGCGGGCTGTGTTGTAATGCTCATCGCCCACAATTTTGGGATCCAGGATACGAGAGGTCGAAGCCAAGGGATCAACCGCCGGATAGATACCTTTTTCGGAAATGGCTCTCTCCAGCGCGATGGTGGCATCCAGGTGGGTAAATGTGGCCACAGGAGCCGGATCGGAATAATCATCCGCCGGCACATATACAGCCTGCATGGACGTGATCGAACCCGTACGGGTTGAGGTGATGCGTTCCTGTAATTCACCCATTTCCGTCGCCAGGGTTGGCTGGTAGCCCACCGCGGAAGGCATACGCCCAAGCAGTGCGGAAACCTCGGAGCCCGACATGGTGAAACGGAAGATGTTGTCAATGAACAGCAATACGTCCTTGCCCTGGTCACGGAAATATTCGGCCATGGCCAGCGCGGAAAGCGCCACGCGTAACCGCACACCGGACGGCTCGTTCATCTGCCCATAGACCATAACAGTGTCTTTCATAACGCCCGATTCGAGCATTTCACGGTATAGCTGAGTGCCTTCACGGGTACGCTCACCCACCCCGGCGAAAACGGAATTCCCCTGGTGTACCGTGGCAATCGAGCGAATCAATTCCATGATGATGACCGTTTTTCCCACTCCGGCGCCGCCGAAGATGCCGGTTTTGCCGCCTTTTGTGAAGGGGGCGATCAGGTCGATCACTTTCAAACCGGTCTCAAATACTTCAACCCGTGTGGATTGCTCTTCGAACTTCGGAGCTTCGCGGTGAATGGGATAGCGGGATTCGGCTTTTACCTCACCTTTGTTATCCACGGGTTGTCCAAGCACATTGAACACGCGACCCAGAATGTCCGGTCCCACCGGCACCTTGATGGGCGCACCGGTGCGTTTCACCGTGGTGTTGCGCTGCATACCGTCTGTGGTATCCATGGCCACGCAGCGCACTATGTTATCACCCAGATGTTTTTCTACTTCCAACACGATGGAAGGTCCCTGTGTGGTGACAGCTTCAAGGGCTTCATAAATATCAGGCATGTTGTCAATGGAAAATTCGACATCCACAACACTGCCCTGAATTTGTGCGATACGCCCGGTTTGAAAATCCATACAACCTCCCAGTAACTTTCGCTTTAATCTGTATTCGCGTGGCCGACCAGAGCCGCCATGGCTTCAGCGCCGCCGGTAATATCCAGCATATCATTGGTAATCGCCTGCTGGCGGGCTTTGTTGTAATCCATCTGAAGTGAACCAATCAACTCATGCGCATTATCTGTGGCATTCCGCATGGATACCATGCGTGCCGCCTGCTCGCTGGCCTGTGAGGTCAAAATAGCCTGATACACCTGTAATTCAGTAAAACGAGAAATGATGCCATTCAATATATGCCTGTCATCGGGTTCATATTCAAACACCGAGTTGGTCTGATGGTGGGTTACATTGTAGGCCACCACACGATCATCGGCATACTGAACATCCAGGGGGAGCAGCTTGCGAACAACAGTGTCCTGTTTGACCATGCTGTGAAAATCAGTGTATGCCATATACACCTGGTCGGCTTTTCCCTCCAGGTACTCATCAATGACAATATGACCCACCGCGGATAGGCTGGCAAATGATGGGGCAATGGGCAGGTCACTGAATTCCGCGATCACGTTTCGCCTGCGGCGCAGCAGCATATCACGTCCCTTGCGGCCGACGGCGACATAATGTACGGAGGCGGAAAAATCACGGAAATGATCCAGGGTGTCTTTGACGATGTTGGCGTTGAACGCGCCGGCCAGGCCGCGGTCACCGCTGATCAGGATGACCAGAACATTCTTTACATCCTCGCGTTCTTTCAAGAGCGGATTCAGGCTGGCATGGCCTGGTTGGCGGGCCAAATGTACGAGCAGTTTCCAGGATTTTTCCGCATAGGGACGGGTGGCATTGACAGCGGCAATGGCGCGGCGTACTTTCGCCGCGCTTACGGTTTCAAGCGCGCGGGTTACCTGGGCTATACTTTTGACGCTCCGAATGCGGAGCCGCATTTCTCGGGCAGAAGCCATGGATCACTGTCCTTTACATCTGACTATGAAGCGACGAAGGACGCATTGAAGGTTTTTAATGCTTCCCGCATTTTCTTGTCCGTTTCCGGGGTGATCATTTTCTTTTCCGCAATATCCTTGCCGAGTGCCGGGAAACTGGTTTCCATAAAACGCAGCATGGAGGTCTCCCACTGGCGCATTTTCTCGACCGGAACCTGGTCGGCATAACCGTTGGTGCCGGCAAACAGAACCGTCACCTGCTGTTCCAGTGACATGGGTTCATATTGCAATTGCTTCAAAATTTCCTGCAGGCGCTGCCCACGATTCAATTGCGCCTGGGTTGATTTGTCCAGGTCTGAGCCAAACATGGCAAAGGCAGCCAGATCACGGTACGCAGCCATATCCAAACGCAGACGGGAGGCAACCTGTTTCATGGCTTTGGTCTGGGCTGACCCGCCCACGCGCGAAACGGATATACCCACATTCACCGCGGGGCGAATACCCGCGTTGAAAAGATTCGATTCCAGATAGATCTGTCCATCGGTGATGGAGATCACGTTGGTGGGAATATACGCTGACACATCGCCCAGCAGGGTTTCAATGATCGGCAAAGCGGTCAAAGAACCGCCGCTGCCTTCCACCTTCATCACCTGCAAACGTTCCGCATCCGGTCTGGCTTTCAGGGCGGTTTCCGCATCGTCTTTGGAGCGTGGACCGTCAAACACCATGCCGTCCATGCCATCCTCGGCCTTAGCCAGAGTATCCTTGAAATCCTTTGGTACCAACACATATTTATTTGCCATGCGGGCAGCCCGTTCCAGAAGGCGGCTGTGCAGGTAAAACACATCGCCCGGGTAAGCCTCGCGGCCCGGGGGCCGGCGTAACAGCAGGGAAACCTGACGGTACGCCCAGGCGTGTTTTGAAATGTCATCATAGATTACCAGCGCGTCTTTGCCGCGTTCCATGAAATCTTCGCCAATGGCGCATCCCGAATAGGGAGCAATGTACTGCATGGCCGCGGGTTCATCTGCCGCCGCAATGACCACCACCGTGTGGTTCATCGCGCCATAGCGTTCCAGCAGCGCGATTGTTCGCGCAACGGAAGACTTTTTCTGCCCAATGGCCACGTAGATACAGATAAGGTCTTTCCCCTTCTGGTTGATGATCGTGTCAATCGCCAGCGCAGTTTTTCCCGTCTGCCGGTCGCCAATGATTAATTCACGCTGGCCGCGGCCGATGGGGATCATGGCGTCAATTGGCTTGATGCCGGTCTGAACAGGTGTATCCACATCCTGTCGTTCGACCACATTGGGGGCAATGCGTTCAATCGGCAGGTAACGACTGAAATCCAGCGCTCCCTTGCCGTCCACCGGTTCACCCAGAGCGTTGACCACCCTGCCGACCAAACCATCACCCACCGGAACGGACGCAATGCGGCCGGTGGAACGCACCTGCATACCTTCCGTAATGGAGGAATAATCTCCCAGGATGATGATACCGATACTGTCTCTTTCCAGGTTAAAGGCGATGCCCATCACGCCGTTGGCAAATTGAACCAGTTCCTGTGACCGGACGCTCGATAATCCGTCCGCTCTGGCTATACCATCACCCGCTTCTGTCACAACTCCTACATCGCGGATTTCCACCTGCGGTTTGAATGCGTCAATCTTTTGTGACAGGTCTTTTGTGATGGATTGAATAATATCGGGCATACTACCTCCTACCGGAAGAGCGCAAGAATCAATATTCGGGAATTTTACCCCAGAATAGTCAGGTCTTAATGCAATTGCTTCTGCAAGAATTCTACCAGTTTCTCATTGACCGCATCAGGCTGGTCTATGATCACTCCGTGACCCGCGTTTCGAATAAGCACATACCGGCTGTCAGGTATTCCAATCACCAGATCACGCTGATTTTCCAATGGTACGGTGGTATCGTTTTCCCCACTGATCACCAGCGTGGGTATATGAATATCCTGCAGCAATTTGCGGATATCGAACAATCCAAGTTCCCGCATGGCAGTTTTATACACGTCTGGGTCGGTCTGGCGGATATGCCTGACAAGTTCCCGGCGTAAATCCTCCTGCCCGGGTTGTGGAAAAATACGTGATGCGGTCAGTTCCGCCTGTGCGCCGGCACCTTTTACCCGCGCGCGAATGTACCGCCGGATTAAATAATACAGTTCAGACAAACGTTTTGGCCGAAGTGTGGCAAAGGTATTGATCAATATCAAACTACAAACGCGCTCCGGGTGATCGATTGTTGTCTTCAGGGCAATGGTTCCACCCATGGAGATGCCAGCCAGATGAAATCGTTCTATTCCCAATCGATCTGCCAGCATGCAGATCTCACCGGCCGCCTCCGCGATACTCCATTTCTCTCCCATAAATTTTGATTGACCGAAGCCTGGAAGATCGGGAACCACCGGCCGAAAACCTGCCTGTTGCAGCGCGCGAATCTGGTAAATCCAGCTTCCAGCCTCGGTACCAAGGCCATGCAAAAGAAAGACAGCCGGTTTGTTGTTCGGTGAAGGGTCAAGATGAAAAAGGTCACTCATAGGAAAATGATGGCTCTTTACACTTCGCTCAGGGTGTTTGAAGTGAAAAATTGTCAAATGCGACCACAAAACCACCGATTCCCAGTGTACCGGCAGCCAGTCCTGTGTCTCCGCCAATAAAATCGCTGTCAGTTGTGGATAAGAGCGTGCGGCCATCTACAGCCAGAGTAAGCTGATTTCCCACACAAGACACGGAGAAGTTTGCCGATGACCTTGAATCCAGGGATGGGAAATATTGCCAATCGATCAACGGGACGATTGTGGAAGAATAATTCTTCCAAATGGACGCGTAACCATCCTCCCGGATTTCAAACGCGTAATAACTGCGATCCTCCTGCTGCCGGCAGATCATGCCATAGTCCCCCTCCCCGGTCGATTGAATCACCCCGGCCGTGACTTTCATGACCACATCGCTGGCAGTTTGACCGGATGTCCCGGAAAGGACCGTGTTGGGACTGGTCACCGAAATAATATATGTCCCATTGGAATAACCGATCTGTCCGTCTGAATCGGCAATGTTTTCCCAGCCGCTGTTCGGGTTGGAGAAATCATCCTGGTACAGAGTCTTCCCCTCTCCCGGCGCTTGTACTGCCTGTGTCGGGTTGATGACAATAACCCTTTCTTCTCCCCGCAAAGCTGCCACAATCAGCGGTTTGGCAAGGTTTACAGGCCGCAATGAGTTGATGAAACCACCTGTCGGGATGCACGTGTCATTTTCATTGATAAAGCCATCCCCATTGGTATCAGCCAGAAACCGGCAATCCACAATCCCTGAATCAGTACCTGAACCCAATTGGGTGGGTATACCTACCAGCTCGCCGTCGTCATCAGCCGCCAGGCCGCCGCTGTTCCCTCCGGCTATGGTGGCAGATGTTTTTATAAAAGCACGATTCCCAAACCCGGCTTCACTGGAAAAACCGGAGACTTCTCCGCTTGTCAGGGTGATGGTCTCCCCGCCGATCCCCGGGTACCCCAGAATGGTGAGTTTATCACCCAGGGTCAGTTTATCCGAATCGCCCAGTTTAGCAACAGGCAGGTTCAGGGTTGCAGCGTCCACCGGGTTACCACTCAAATCACTGACGATTTTGATCACCGCCAGATCGAGGGTTGGATCAGCCTGTACAACCTTCGCGATAAATCCAGGTTGCGGCTTTTCATCCGCGCTGACCGTTGGTGCGATGGTTAATAGATCGACCGGAGAATTTTCACCCGGTAAAACCACATGCGCGTTGGTTAATATCAGACCATTTTTTGAAACCACCGTTCCCGACCCAGTCCAGCCCTCTACCAGAGATCCGTTTTCGTAATACATGGCCGTGATCATAACGACTGATTGGAATGGTATTGTTCGTCGGCCTTGATTGGAAAACGCATTCTCGGTGGGAGGCTGAATGGGAATCCTGGATGGAGCCATGACAAATGGCGACGGCGTCTGTTGATTACTGTGTTTTACCGGACTGAAATAAAGTACCAGCAAAATGGTTAAGACCAGTAGAAACATACCAATCAGAGATAATAAAATAATCACCAGTTTACGATATCTTGGCATTTTCACTCCGCGGTGTATGCCGGAAATAAACAAACAACCCGGCATGACCTCTGCACTGGAATTAAAGTATACTTGCCAAAACTGAACTCTGCCTGAGATACAAAAAATCATCTTTGTGGAGGTTTCATGGAAAAGTTCATCATTGAAGGGGGCATTCCTCTATCGGGTGAAGTAACACCCTCCGGCAACAAAAACGCGGCGCTGCCCCTACTGGCAGCCTGTCTGCTGACTGATGAGCCGGTTATCTTGCACAATGTGCCCTATATTCGTGATGTACAAACCATGCGGGCGCTCCTCGAAAGCCTGGGAGTGAGCATAGAGGAAGTCGGAGACCATACCTGGCGTGTTCAAGCGCAGGAAGTGCGTCCCGCCGACCTTGACCCGGATATCTGCCGACGCATTCGCGCGTCCATCTTACTGGCCGGGCCGATGTCTGCCCGTACCGGTGAACTGCACCTTCCGCCTCCGGGTGGAGATGTCATCGGACGCCGCCGCGTGGATACGCATCTCCTGGCATTGAAAAAACTTGGGGCTGAGGTCGAATACGATCGTTCATTTCATTTCAGGGCGCATGGCCTGCACGGCGCGGATATCCTGTTGGATGAAGCATCAGTCACAGCCACAGAAAACGCCATCATGGCCTGCGTGACCGCGAAGGGCAGCTCGGTCATCCGCAACGCGGCTTCTGAACCGCATATCCAGGAGTTGTGCCATTTTCTGAATACCCTCGGCGCCCATGTCTATCACATCGGGTCCAACACGCTGAAGATCGACGGTGTGGACAAATTGCATGGCGGTGAATTTACCATCGGCCCGGATTACCTTGAAGTGATCAGCCATGTGGGAGCGGCCGTGGTCACCAAAGGCTCGATCCGCGTGCGCAACGCGGGTATTCGCTATCTTGACATGATCCGCCTTGTTATGGGGCGTCTGGGCGTCATCTGGGAAGTTGATGGAGAGGATATCATCATTCCCAAAGACCAGCCGCTGACCATTGAAAGCGATCTCGGAGGTATGGTTCCGGAGATCAGTGTGATGCCCTGGCCGGCCTTTCCCACCGACCTGATGAGTATCTGCATTGTCATTGCCACCCAATCGAACGGCATGGTGCTCTTCCACGATTGGATGTACCCCAGCCGCATGTATTTCACCGACAAACTGGTGGGCATGGGTGCCAAGATCGTCATGTGCGATCCGCATCGCTGCATCGTTCAGGGACCCAGTAAACTTTATTACGAAAAAATGGAAAGTCCCGACATCCGCGCGGGTATGGCACTGGTGCTGGCCGCGTTGTCCGCGGAGGGGAAGTCTCAAATCCGCAACATCGGTCAGATAGACCGGGGATACGAGAATATTGATAAAAAATTGGCAGCCATGGGGGCAAAAATTCAGCGTATGCGCGAAGAATAAAAAAAATAGCGGCATCCGGATCGTCTTCCGGATGCCGCTTTTTTTCCAATATGAAACCTCAGGCAGCAGGTGCCGCGTTCTTTACCACATCAAGGAACTGATTGACGACCTCGCGCAGCATACCTTCAGGGAGTGCACCGACCTGGGAGTGGACAACCTTTCCACCCGATACCATCAGCATGGTGGGAATACCCTGGACACCGAACTGCGTCGCCCATTGGGGATTTTCATCCGTATTGACTTTGGCGATCACCAGCTTGCCGTCCAGTTCTTTGGCCAGCTTATCCAGCACAGGCGCGACCATGCGGCAGGGGGAACACCACGGCGCCCAGAAATCAACCAGCACCGGTTGGGTTGACTGTAATACTACTTTTTCAAATTCCGAATCTGTCACATGAATTGGTTCACCATTTCCCATTGCATACTCCTTGGTTTTATTTTTCGTATTGATATCATCGTACTGCAAAATTCTCATTCGCAGCTAAATATCTTCTGATTAGATGAAACCTGGTCTATATGGTTACAAAAACCGGAGAAAAAAATCTCCGGTTTTTGTCTGGTTATTTGGCTTTTACTGTAATGGTTTTGGGCTTCATTTCCTCCGCCTTTGGCAAAGTCAATGTTAGCACGCCATCTTCGAATTCGGCCCTTGCTTTATCAGCCTGAACGGCGGCCGGCAAAGGAATTGAGCGGGCAAAGCTGCCGCTGCGCCGTTCGCGGATATGGTAGGAAGCCTCTTTTATCTCTTCTTCTGCATGGGTTTCACCGCGCAGTGAAAGCACATCACCAACCACAGAGATTTGAATGTCATCAGCTTTCATTCCAGGCAGTGATGCCTTGACCACAATGTCATTTTCTGTCTGGTACATATCCATTGAGGGAGTATCCAAAATATCATTATCCCTCCAACCGCGGCCATAGATATTGTCAAACAACCGGTCCATCGCGTCGCTCATTCGGACCATTTCCCGCATAGGTTCAAAACGCACCAAATTAGCCATTTCAACCTCCATATTGAGTTAATTATTTTTTCAATGCAAATAATAGGAGGGAAATATCAACGAAACACAAGATTTTTATTAGAAGACTATATGAATGATTCCAGAGGAATGAGAAAAATACGAGAGAATCAGGTAAAAAATAAAAACAAACGCCGGGAAGTTATCCGGCGTTCATTAAAAATCACTACAATGCAATTATTTTTCGGCGGGTGGTTTTTGTCCGCCTTTTTCCCGTTTGAAATCCACAAATCGGTACCCCACACCGCGTTCCGTGAAGATGTAGCGCGGATTGGCCAGGTCAGGTTCCAGTTTCTGGCGCAGATAATTGATGTACAGGCGCACATAATGCGGCTCATCGCGGTATTCATACCCCCATACCTTGGCCAGCAATTGATCATAGGTTAAAACCCAACCGGCGTTCTGCACGAGATGGTATAAAAGGCGATATTCGGTCGGGCGAAGTTTGATGATCTTATCATCCACCCAGACTTCGCGTTTTCCAAAATCCAATTTGAGGTGATCGTCAACCTCGATCATCTCATGGGTTGGAGAGGCGGTTCCCATTTCCGCGCGGCGCATGACCGCTTTTACCCGGCTGGTCAACTCACGGGGACTGAATGGTTTGGTAATGTAATCATCCGCGCCGAGCTCCAGCCCGCGAACTTTATCTTCTTCCTCGCCTTTGGCCGTGAGCATAATCACCGGAACACTGCTGAATTCACGGATCATCTGTAAAGCTTCAAACCCATCGATATCCGGCATCATCACATCCAACAGTATCAGGTCGGGCATGGAATCCCGCATGCGCTGGATCGCATCCAGTCCACGGTAGGCCTCCACAACCTGGAAGCCGTCCTGTTCAAGGTTCAAACGGATGAAATGTGCCATCCGTTCTTCATCATCCACCACTAAAACCACTCTATTTTTTAATGAATCGTCCGCCATGTACTACTCTCTAACATGAGTAATGATTTCTTCTTCTTCGCCGCTGGGGAGAACCTCAAGATAATTGATCCGCGCGATAGGCCAGATGACGGTCATCACGTTCGGGTCGAGATGCGGTAAATCTTTGCCGTCTCTGCGGCGTGGATTCTTAACCAGGACAATGGTATCGGTGATCCCGGGAATATCATCAATTTCTCCCAGAACCGGGTCTTCATTCATAATGTGCAAAATTACACTGGGCATAGTCTGTCCGTCTTCTGTTGATTGGAAATGTGAATAATAATCGTAAATGAACCGAGGTTAATCGTATCACCATTTTTTACCAGGGTGTCTTCATAGGCAGTGACACGCTGACCGTTCAGGCGGGTTCCATTGGCCGAATCGAGATCGATCAACACCACTTTTCCCGGGAAAGTTTTCATGATGACATGCAGACGGGAAACGCCTTTCTGGAATGCGCCGAATTGCGAAAGGTCCACATCCGGAATCAGTGCCTGTTTCTTGCCGGCCCGGCCGATGGTGTACTCGCGGTTTTCTTTGAGGCGCAGTCTTTTTCCGGATTCGACAAATTCGAGCACTACTTCATTCACCCCTTCGGGGATGACATTGAATATCTCCGCACCGCATTCTGAGCAAAAGAGGGTGCCGTTACGTTCTCGATGGTTGCAAGATGGGCATTTGATCATTTTGAATCTTTCGACATGGGCAACAACAGGGCGCGTGTTCCATATTTTATACGTTTTTCGGCATCAGGACTGTATCCTTTGCCGCTCTGAATTTTTTCGGCTTCAAGTAAAACCCGGATTCCACGCCTAAAATTCATCGCCAACATTTTCACCATAAAACGATA
>CAYQUX010000003.1:0-236334 GCA_964420995.1 uncultured Leptolinea sp.
TTCAGAATCTGGACGCGGTCAACCTTGAAAAGTATGAAACCCTGAGAAAAACGAAACGAGGATTGGCTGTGGCGTTGGTGGTAGAACAGGCCTGCACAGCCTGCGGTTCCACGCTGACGCCAGCCGACTGGCAAGCGGCACGGTCACCCCAGCGGCTGGTATTCTGTTCCTCCTGCGGCCGCATCCTGTACGCAGGTTGAGAACCTTCTGCAGGTGAGCAAACACATTACTGGTAAAAGACCAATCGCTTAATGATCTTCAGCCTGATGCCCGTTTAGACAAGAGAGGTGAAAACCGATTCCAGTATCTGTAGAATAATGATCAGCACCAGCGGGGAAAAATCAAGTCCGGCCATGGATGGAACCACCCGTCGAATTGGATTGAGCAAGGGTTCAACCATGCGATCAAGAAATCCTCTAACCGGGTGATAGGGTGACATGAAGTAAGAAAGTAAAACATCCACGATTACAATAAAGGACAGCACCCGGAAAAAAATTGTCAAAGATGTAACAAGAATAATACCCATGTTTCCTCAAGTTATTCATTTTTTGGCGGTCGGGGGCCCATTATAGCCGTGCCGACCCGGATAAAGGTCGCGCCTTCCTCAACCGCGGATTCAAAATCACCACTGGTTCCCATGGATAGCTCCGACCAGCATTGATTGGGGAATTGTACTGCAAGGTAATCGCGAAATTCGCACAATTTTTGAAAATAAGGCCGAACGGCATTCGGTTCGACAGACAGTGGCGGCATGGTCATCAACCCGCGCAGGGTCAGGTTTTTGAAGGATGCGATTTGTTCGACCTCAGGCAGAATATTGCACCAGGAATCTCTATCAAGGGCAGAAAAACCCTGCTTGGATTCTTCCCCACTTACGTTGACTTCCAGCAATACATGGATATTCCTCCCGGTTTCTGCCAGTTCCCGGTTCAACTTTTCGGCAATGGAAACTCGGTCGATCGAATGCATGTAATGAAAAGACGCGGCCACAATCCGTGCTTTACGGCTCTGCAAATGGCCGATCATATGGATTTCAAGGCCGTCACAACCAGACAATCCATCTAGTTTTTCGGCGGTTTCCTCCGGATAGTTTTCACCAAATAACCGCGCGCCCGCCTGATAAGCCTGTACCATTTTATCCGCTGGCTGACCTTTGGTTACCACCAGGAGCTTTATCTCCTCCGCTGACCGTCCTGCCAGCCGGGCGGCCGTGGATAACCTTGTCACCACATCATTGTATCGATCCCGTATACTGTCAGGCATTGACGCCACCTTTCAAAGCCAGTAGAGCGCCAAACCTGCCGGTAAGGCCATTTTCGCCCCGATGGGAAAACCAATCATCGGTGTGACAGGCAGTACAAATCTCTGCGATTTCGATCCTGGTTACACCCGATTCAGATAGGATTCTACGATTGGCTTCCCACAGGTTCAGGTAGGTTTTCCCATTTCTTCGATCAAGGATACCTTTTAAATCTTTAAAACAGATCTCCGCCTGCTTGATGACATCTTCTTTGACTTCATAATGATCGGGTCCTATGGATGGGCCAATTCCGGCGTGAATATCTTCCGGGTTGGAATCGTAGCGTTCTTGCATAGAACGTACGCAATCGGCGGCAATGCGGTTCAAGGTTCCTATGCGCCCGGCATGGGCAATGCCAATAACTTGCTTGATTGGATCGTAGAAGTACAGGGGGACACAATCGGCAAAACGCATAAACAGGGTGATTCCCGGTTTATTCGTAAAGATGGCATCCGCTTTTTCGTGATCCTGATTTAACGGGCGGGTTCTCTCCGTGCAGATGATGCGGTTTCCATGAACCTGCCATACATCGAAAATTGATTCCACCGGCAGACCGAAACAGTCAAAAATACGTTTACGGTTTTCTATGATATTTTCCCGCGTATCCCCGCTTAAACCTCCCAGGTTTAACGACTTCCATGGCTGTGGACTTATCCCACCCCGCCGTGAGAAGATACCCTGATAAAGGGGATAATTGGCCAGTGAAGCAAATTGAAAAAAAGATAATCCTTTTTCGGTTGACTTAATCATGATGGCCGATCATATTTGATTTTCAATTGATCCGCGATCACCATTTTTGATCCCAACAATGCCCGGGTTTCACGCATTGAATCTTCCAGAAGCGGGAAGAGATACCAGGCAGTCGTCCCACCGAAAAGCGCGCCGGTGATCACACGCAGCAATGGGGTACTTTCACGGTTGGGAAGCCAGTCCGGTATGTTTCCAGCCAGCCCTGGAAGCTGGGAGAAACCATCCAACCCGATGGGTATCAGGCCAATGAACAGCCAAATATACCAGCGCGCCGGTTTGATCTTACGGCCAGTGATCATAAAGATTATACCGAACAGTAACATGGCTCCATAGATCGCGGTATCCCTTTCGCAAAGAGCCACTTTATAACCAACCCGCTCATCACCGATATAAGCTCTCGCTTCCAGTATTTTATTTGTTGGAATACCAGTTTCTTCCTCAAAGGTTTTCAAACCGGGAATTCCGGCCAGATCACGCGGGTAAAAATATTGCTCGCCAAAAAGAAACCATGACCGAAAACCGAGCTGGTGGCACAGTGGAGAATACATGGCATAGATAATTCTAGCGGGACCTGACAGGTTGGCTTTCATTAATACCGGTGCCAGAAAAGGCAAACCAACATAAATAAAAATCAGGGTATTCACCAGCAATATCAAGTTTTTGCTTAACCATAAAGAAAACCGGTCAGTGCGGGATATTACATGACCGCGGTTAATTCGTCGCTGATACTCAGTATCACCAACAGCTGTTAGGTGGTTTTCTCGGTCAATGGACGCGCCAAGTGCCACCTGAATATTCGCCCGTGAAAAAGGAGCGCGTAACACGTAGGGGCCAATTTTTAGATAAGGGTAGCTGATACGGTCTTCCGCGGTTGCCGCGTCATCCAGTTCATCAACATTTACCACAGCCAGGTGATGGGGATATTTGTCCTGCAATTCACCAAGAAAGTCTAATGCGGTTTCACAATCTCTACAATCATTTTTACGATACAGGGTCACAGTTACCATGTGTCAATTCCGATAGTTAAAAGATTTTGTGTTAGCAGTGTTTTGTTCAATTGCCCGTAATGCAATGAACGTATGATACCCTGTTTATCAACAAAGAAGGAAACCGGATAGCCATATATACCAAACATATTGGCTACTTTGCCCTCTTCATCCATCAATATAGGAAATGTCAGATGATTTTTTTCCAGAAAGGGTTTGACCGAATCCATGGATTCTTCACTATTGATCGCCAGGATAATCAGTTCATCTTTATGACGCTCTGAAACCGTCTGTAAAAGGGGCATCTCGACAAGACAGGGCGCGCACCAGGTTGCCCAAAAATTTACAAGCACTGCCTTCCCCTTAAATTGTTCAATACCGATCTGGTTTCCGGAGGTGGATGGAAGGGAAAAAGTTGGTACCGGGCTGCCTGTTTTTGGCTTTTCTGCCTGACTGGCAAATGGATTCACAATTTCTACGTTCGAATCGCCCTCATGATCATCATGCCGCAGGCTTTCCCCCAGAATAACCAGAAGGATGATCAGCACAATGAGGATAACTGCTTTTCTGTCTTTCCACATAAAAATTTACCTTATAGGCCCAAGTTAAACGGATTTCCAAGGTGAATAAATTGCTCATACAAACCCAAAAAGAGTAGTATTCCAACGACGATGAGCAAAACGCCAAGAATAACCTGAATTGCATGCGTAAATTTGCCGATTGTCCGCAAACGCGGGGCAATCCAATCCAGACCAAGCGCCAGAATCATAAATGGTACCGCGAAACCGGCAGAATATGCCGTTAACAAGAGGAAACCCTGCCGTAACGAGCCTTCGTTTACCGCAAGTGTCAAAATGGAACCCAGAATTGGCCCCACACACGGCGACCACCCGGCAGAGAAACAGATTCCCATAACAAAGGATGAGACCAATCCACTTCCCGCTTCCAGACGAGTCCGCGGTCGCAGGTCATAATCCAGCCAGGGGATTCGCAACAGTTCTGTAAGGTGTAATCCAAACAGGATGATTATTATGCCTCCCAGCCGGGCAAGCCAGACGCGGGCGTCAAGTAAAAAGCTACCAATCCAGGAAGCGGTCAACCCCAACCCTATAAATATAAGGCTGAAACCCAAAATAAATACAAGGCCGTGAAAGAAAATATTCCAACGGTGGTTCTGATTTGCATCAGAGTCGCCGGTCACAGTTCTTCCTCCCAGCCAGCCGATATAAGCCGGCATAAGGGAGAAAACACAGGGGGTCAAAAATGAGACCAGACCTGCCAGAAACGCCAATCCGGGTGATACAGTCACTCCGGGTTACCCCTCGCGTACGTCAACCACCGTGCCGCCTGGCATGGATACTGTCAGATCACCGGGATAATATCCCACATTTGGTGTTGTCCAGCGAAATATCCACTTGGAATCTTCCGGTGAGGCATTCACGCAGCCGTGGGAAACCGGCATGCCATAGTTGTTGTGCCAGAATGTAGAATGGATGGCAACGCCATCGCCATTGAACAGGCTGGTCCAGGCTACACCAAGCGTGTCCCATCCATTACCTGTCTGCCCTCCGGCCATATGAATGGATAATAATTTCCGCCATATGGGTTGCGGACCCATGGGAGTTGCCCAGTTGTCTACGGCTTTTCCTTCAGAATCATACTTCGCGCCGGAAGAAATCCGGCAGAAATACACTTCCCGGTTACCTTCATAACACGAAAGGATCTGTTTATCCACATTCACAACCACACGTTTTTCTGCCACTTCCGGGCTGATTGGCGCAATTTCTTCCGCTGTAATGGGGCGGAAGGCTTCAGCTGCCGCCCAAAAAATATCGCCCGGATTGCCGAATTTTTCATTCAAGCGGTATTGGACTTTTCCATCCGAGGTTGTTCGCATGTCATCGACCCAGACCACCTGGCTGTAATAAATTCGCGGCACAGGTACCGCATCAATCCAGGTTCCTCTTGCAGGAGGATTCTCAATAATTAGGTCAGCCATGGGTACGGTGACTTCCGCCCACATGCCCTTTTCGGTTTCATTGGCAGGCAGAGCGCTGGCTGGCTGGTTGGGTATGTTCTTGACCGGCTGTACACTGCCGGCATAAATATACCCGTTGGGTGTTTCCACCCAATTACGGTTCATCAATCCGGTAGGCAGTTCGCCGATAATATCGCGATTCCATTGCACTAGTTGATCCTGGTATAGCTTCCCCACCGCTGCGGCATCGGCAGAAGGTCTCGCGCGAAGATTGACTGAACCCACACAAATCCGGCCGATACGCTCGCCGGATGGAATTTCCGCCACCGGTTGCAGCCAGTTCCTGTCAGGTTTTATCGCTACCAGGCCAAACCCGGCCAATGAATATTTAAGAAAATCACGTCGATTGATGTTTTGTCTCATTTTGTTTCCAATGCCATTTTCGGTGGTTTACCCGGAAAGTTCTTTTTTATCGATCAGTTCCTTTATCTTTACCAATCCCGGTTCCCAATATGTATCACCGGCTTCATACGGCACATGGTTGCGGATCAGGTCATAATTATATCGTGTACCGATTCCCAGTTTCGTTTGCCGGTTTTCTCTTAACCGTTGTGATAACGCTCTCGAAGCGGTGAATAATTCTGTCGCCAGGATATGCTTCAGGTTTTCCAAAAGGGAACGCGCGTGTCTTGCCCCGTTCATCGAATTGGCGTTGTGATCTTCCTGGTTGGCCGATGTAGGCAGCGAGAAAACGGCGTCTGGAGATGCCAGCGACTGATTCTCGAGTACCAGGGATGCCGCCGTGTATTGCAGCATCATCAGGCCTGAATTCAACCCGGCATCCATTTGAGAATCTACCAGCATGGAAGGTAAACCGCTGTTCAGGTTGCCATCCAGCAGCCGGAAGATGCGGCGTTCTGAAATGGCGCCAACTTCCGCCGCGGCAATTTTCACTACATCCATTGCCTGGGCAATCGGTTCACCATGGAAATTCCCCCCCGAAATGGCGCCACCGGCTTCAAATAACAGTGGGTTGTCGGTCGCTGCGTTGACTTCTGTTTCAACGGTCTTGCGTACATAAGCCAGGGCATCCAGTCCCGCCCCATGCACCTGAGGAGCGCAACGGATGGAATAGGCATCCTGAATCCTGCCAACCGCGTCCACCAGGTTGCTGCCTTTAATATTCATGCGCACGCGCCGGGCGGAATCTATCTGCCCCTTGTGCCCGCGGGCTTTATGTAGGCGTTCATCAAAGGCCGAGGAACATCCCTGCACGGCTTCCAGGGTCATAGCCACGGCTACATCTGCCAGTTTCATGTAGTATTCCAGGTCGATGACGCACAGGGCTGCCAGCGCTGCGGAAAAGGTTGCACCATTATTTAGCGCCAGACCTTCCTTGGGCTGCAAAATGACGCGTTCGATGCCTGCGGCCTGCATAGCCGCTTTTCCAGACATTATTTCTCCGTTGAACATGGCTTCCCCGGACAATTGATCAACATCTTCGTCATCCCGGGTCAATACCAATCCAAGGTGGCTGAGGGGAGCCAGATCACCCGATGAACCCATGGAACCTTTTTCAGGGATCAGTGGGTACACGCACCTGTTGTTCAAGTCCAATAGGCGCTCGATTAACAATGTCCGCACACCCGAATATCCTTTCGCGAGGGTATTGGCACGGATCACAATTGCCGCGCGAACGACATCTTCAGGCAATGGATCGCCGGTCCCAACGGCATGGCTTAAAATCAGATTGCGGGCCAGTTTTCTCGCATCCTGCTTGTTGATCCGTCTATCAGAGAAAATTCCATATCCGGTATTTATTCCATACACAGGTTTCTCGGAATTCACAATTTCTTCAACCCAGGCACGCGACTGGTTGACCTGATCCTGCGCCTGCCTGGAGAGGTTTACCAGCTCCTTTTTGCGGGCAACATTTTCGATCTGCTCCAATGTCAGGTCGTGACCAGTAATATCCAACATGCCTTTTATCCTTTCGGTAGAAGAAAGTGCCCGAGAATTACGGCAACAATCGGGACTGTGAAATTATCGTACTCTTCAATCGGAAGCGATTCAACCCCTGTACAAACCAGACCAATCCAGATTACGGGAAGTAAAAAGGATGTAAGAGGCGAGGAAAAAATACCCGCCTGAATGAACACTATAATGACCAGTATCGCGAAACCAACGCCGCCAAGCAGCATGGCCGCCGAACCGGCCCAGGATTTGTTTTTAGACCAGGGCAATCTCGCGCTGCCAAAGCGTTTCCCGATGATGTCCGCCAACCCGTCACCACCGCTCAACAACATTAGTGCGGTTACTCCGATGGGTGAGTCTTTCCAATAAATCACCGTCAGGATAACAAAAGCGATCCCGTAGATCAGCGGGCCGCGTAATATCTCACGGCGGTCTCCCCGACGAGTCATGGCATCCACCGCCGCCTGATCTTTCATCAAACCCAGTCCGACCAGTAGAAATTGCACGGAGATCATCAAGGGGATCACCGCGGCGAGATACCGGGAAAGCGGTTCATCCGGGAAAAAAAGCCAGCATAACACAAAGATTGGGCCGGTTCCCATATGAATGATCTTTCGGCTGGTCTGCCCGCTGATCCATCCCCGGTGCGCGAAGTAGTCATTAACCCGCAGCCAGCAGACGGCCAGCGCCAGGGTGACCAGCATGGCAACCCATTGATTCATCATGGATTCAATGTACCTCTAATCATTCTTTCCGGATTTTTCGCGTCGGATTTCCCGTTCTGCGTCACGCTGGGCCATAACATCCCGCTTATCGTATAGTTTTTTGCCTTTTGCCAGGGCGATCTCGACCTTTGCCCGCCCATCCTTTAGATAGACCTGAACGGGAACAATGGTCACCCCCTTCTGGCGGACCGAATCAAAAAGTTCGCGGATCTCCCTTTTATGCAACAACAAACGGCGCGGGCGTTTCGGGTCATGGTTGAACCGGCTGGCCGCTTCATAAGGGGCAATATGCGAATTTACCAGCCAGGCGTCTTTTGCGGTTACTTCCACATACGCTTCAGCCAGACTGATCTGTCCGGCACGGATGGATTTGATCTCGGTTCCAGCCAGGGAAATACCGGCTTCAAATCGATCCAGCAGAAAGTATTCAAAATGAGCCTTGCGATTATTGGCGACGACTTTGATGCTCATTTTACAATTTTAACATACTAACCCCACCATAGCAGAGCCAGCCCGGCAGCCAAGCGGCCAACCGACACTACCCATAATGCGATATGAAGGTTTGTCAGACTGCCCAGCAAAGGTCCTCCAATGGAACCGGTCAGTATTCCGGCATTAAAAACAAGGTTATACCAGGCAAGGTAGCCGGCTCGTCCGCCGGGGGGAGCGGCTTCCAATACATAGTTGTAGATCGTCCCACCGGCAAATCCCCAGGCGATGCCGCCAAAGCACGAGGCGATATAGTAAAGCAATGGACCTGTGCTCATGGCAAGAAACGCCGGGTAAAGGCTTAATAACGCGATCCCCAGTGCCAGGGCTTTTCGGTAACCAAACCGTCGGGTAAATCCTTCCAACCTTACAGATACAATGAACATCAGGATAAAAAATAGTCCGGTCCCAATGCTGATCACCGAATCAGAGATATGGATCACATTGACCTGGTAGATGGGAAAAATGGCGATCCCCAGGTATTGCACAAAGTGAAACATAAAAAGCAAGCCGATCTTTGATCCGTAACGGCCTTTCAATACATCAAACCGTAAAAGCCCGCGAATCTTATCGCCGCGGGTTTCAATGTCAACCGGAACCTGTTCAAAGGCGTGTTCCTCACGAAAGGCAGGTTTGACGAAATACAAATGCAGGGTGCTCAAAGCCGCACCGAGAAATCCTATTCCAAAAACAATTTGGTAGTTAAGGGGAAACTCGACCAGAGTTAATACCTGTCCGCAAATCAATGTGGACACGATAGTCGCGATGGAAAGAACCGCGTTTCTGATTCCAGCCACCCGGCCGCGATTTTCAACAGGGATTGAATCGGCAAAAAGGGCGTTTTGACTGATCGCCAGTGATGTCCCCGGGATGGACATGACAAACGTTATCAACAGTATGGTGGTCATCTGGGTGGATTGCGCGAAAACCTGCGGGATAAGGATCATAAAACCATAAAACAATCGCTGCAAAATGGCAGAAAAGAATACAATGCGGTTCACTGACCGTCTGGCAAGGTAATGCCCGGCCGGCAACGCCACCAACAGGTTGACGATGGCCTGCGCCCCATTGATCATGCCCACCTGAAACGTGGATGCGCCAATCCTGGCCGCGTAGATGGCAAGAAAAGACAGCGTGCTGCCGGTTAATACACCGAACCAAAGCATGTCCATGTACAGATGGAGACTGTTGCGCGCCAGAGTATCACGCCGTGCACGAAGTACGGATAAATTAAAAGATTTCATCTAACTACCTGAAAGTACCGGACGTGAAGTATACCCTCACTGCCACGTTTATAAAGCGGTTTGGTTATAATTCTTTTATTCGTCGTTTTATTGCTGGAGGAAGACATGCCGGAGGTAGCTGTTGCGTTGGGTGGTGGGGGAATTAAGGGTCTTGCGCATATCGGGGCGCTGCGCGGCTTGGAAAAACTGGGACTGACTGTCAAAGCGATTGCCGGCACAAGCGCCGGTGGCATCTGTGGCGCGGTCGCAGCCAAAGGTATCCCACTGGATAAGATTGAACAGCGGGTTATCCACCTCGATCAAAACGAATTTTTCAAGTTGAGTTTTTCCAACGCACCGGCTTTGCTGGATTTTTCCGGATTTGCCAGTGTACTGGTTGAAATGCTGGGTGACAGTTCATTCGAAGATCTTCCCATACCTTTTGCCTGCACGGCCGTGGATATTAAATCCTACCAGGAGGTGATCATCAGCAAAGGGAAATTGCTCGACGCTGTTCTGGCCACCATTGCCATTCCCGGCGTTTTTCCCCCGAAAGAAATGAGTGATTGCGTACTGGTCGATGGTGCCGTACTGGATCCTGTTCCGGTCAGTGTGGTGCGCTGGCTGGAACCCACATTGCCGGTGGTGGCTGTGGTACTCTCTCCCGCGCCGGAAGGCTGGGCGCATGTGCCTTCACCCGGGTTGGAAAGTGTTTCCATGCTACCCCGCCCGGTGGTGGAAACTTTTTCGAAGTTAAAGATTACGCAGATGTTGAATATCTACACCACATCAATGGACATCAGCGCGCGGATGTTAACAGAGCTGCGCCTTCAAATCGACAAACCTGAAGTAATCCTTCGTCCAAAAGTGGATAAATTCGATATTTTGGATAAAGTGGACGCCTCTGAATTGATCCAACTCGGTGAGGATGCCGTCAACGAGGCCAAAGACGACATTCTGCGCTCCTTGAATTGGCCGCAGGCCATATCCCGATACTTCCGCAAAGTGGATTTACCGGCGCGTCTGGTCGGTACAGGCGAACCGGAGGAAAGTGATGATGAATGACAGATCTCAAGAAATACGATAACCAGACGATCACCCGGTTGATCGCCGGCGGTATCCTTATCGTCTTTATCCTCGGAGACGGTTTAATTTTCTTAATTTATGGACCAGAAGCCGCGGGAATGGGCTTGCTCTGTCTCGGGGCAGCCATGCTTCCCATTTTATTGATTATGCTGGTCATCTGGTTGATGGATTGGATAGTAAAACGTGCCAATCGAAATTCTTGAGAGAACATCCCTTGTTGAATCCAACGGTTGGGTGGCACGAGTGCATCCACCGAAGGGAGACTGGAACGGTCGCATAATCCTGCTGTTGCACGGCTGGACCGGCAATGAACAAACCATGTGGATCTTCGCCCGCAAATTTTCACCCGGTACCTGGATAATCGCGCCCCGTGGACCGCATAATTTGCCTGAGGGTGGTTACGCCTGGGCCGTGTCTCAAAAAGGCCGGTATCCCGATATTTCCCCCTTTTTGGACAGTGCCGATCAATTGCTGGAGCGGTTGCCAGTATGGATTCCCGAATTTAAACCTGGCACCCGACTTGATCTCGTCGGGTTCAGTCAGGGCGCGGCGATGTGCTATTCACTTTGTCTGAAGACTTCACCAACAAAAATTGCCCCGCTTGCCGGTTACCTCCCGGAAGGATTTATTGCACGGATCGAAGACCGTTCACTATCACACCTGAAAGCGTTCATTGCTCATAATACCGATGATGATCTTGTCAGTATTGAAGAGTCCAGAAAAGCCGCAGCCTTTCTAATCGGGAGAGGCGCGGCTGTTGAATTTTGCGAAGCCAACGGAGGGCATAAAGTCAGTCTGCCCTGCTTCAACCGCTATGATGCGTTTATGATCGATTAGCGGCGCTGCGTAAACGAAACCACACCCAGCAACGCTCCTACCGTGATTAGAGAGATGATGATCAAACCAGGAGGGACGCCGCCACCTGCGCTGGACTCAACTGCCGTGAAAGTGGGTATCTGTAGAGGCGGGGGAGGGGTAAATGTTGGCAGCCGGGTGGGCACACTGGTCACAATGAACTGAGCGGCCAGTGTCGGGTTGATGGTGGAGGTTTGCAATGGTGTGGGTGTCGGTGGTGGTTCAACAATCTCGAGCACACTCCCGGGAACCAGATCCACCAATGGGGCGTATAACCAGGCTGTACCTCCTTCAACACCCGGGTAATCGACCAGTATCCATTCACCACCAGGGGATTTCCCTTTCGCTGGAATGACCTGCCCAGCAAGCAATACACCAACTTTGGGATACAGCGTACCGGGACCGGACCGTACATTGATCTGTTCCTGGTCCATTTTGACGGTGACCGCCGCGCCCATGGCCGTGCTGGTCACCGTTGGAATGGAACCCGTAGGCATTTGAGGGAATCCACTGGCCATCACCGGCGTCAACCGGGACGGAAAAAATGCGGCCATCATGCTAATTAATGCGCCGGCAGCAAGTGCCCACCGGAAAATTTTTCTATTCATAGACTCTCACAACCACAAATCCAGATACTGCGTATATAATTAGAGATCATAAATATCAAATCTTTTTAACCGGGCTGATTATAACCTAAAGATGGACCAGAAAATTTACCACGGAACAATAACACCGGAAGATATTGCCTATGTGCTTGACGCGCAATTTAATCGCGGAGCATATAAAGTGATGCGGCAAGGATCAAATGACCAGCTTGCCGTTCAAATTGCCAATAATGAGACCATGTCAGGCGGGCAAACCGCCCTTACAGTGATTATTCAAAAAGTGGAAGATGGTGTCTCCATCAAAATAGGTCAGCAGGCCTTATTTGGTGTAGCCGCCAGTCTGGGTTTTTCAATTTTTACGGCACTGCGTAATCCATGGAGTTTGCTGGGCCGGCTCGATGATATCGCTACAGATATTGAATCCCTAAACCTCAGCCAGCAGGTGTGGGACACAATCGACTCCTACGCCCGTTCCGTAGGTGCCAGCCAGGAGATCTCTGAACGTCTGCGCCGCCTGGTATGTGATTATTGCGGCAGCGCGAATCCGGTCGGCGAATCCAACTGTGTGGCCTGCGGCGCCCCTCTCGGCAGGTTGCAGCCTAAAACCTGCGGAAAATGCGGCTATGTCCTTAAAGCGGATGAAAAATTTTGCCCCAATTGCGGTGCTGCGGTCTATCCCGGCACCTAGGTGTTAACCTCCGGCTCCCGCCATTTTCTTCCGTTTGAGCCGATAAAATCATCCACCCCCGGCGGCCCCCAGGTGCCGGCTTCGTAGACCGGCAGGTTCTTGACCGGATTGTCCTTCCAGGCATTCAAAATGGAATCGGTGAATATCCAGGCGGCAATGACCTCATCAGACCGGGTAAACAACGTGGCGTCACCTGCCAGGCAATCCTGCAAAAGCCTCACATATGCTTCCGGAGGATTACCGCCAAAGGCCTGTCGGTAGTTGAATTCCATACGCGCCGGGGCGATCTGATTTATGGCCCCCGGCCGTTTCGCGCCAAAAGTCAAAGTGATGCCTTCGTCAGGTTGAAGATTCAAAACCAGCACATTGGGCGCGGAGCCGGCTATATTTTGCCAGTTGAACAAAGGTAATGGTACCTGCTTGAAATGAATGGCAATTTCTGTGAGAAACGCGGGCATGCGTTTCCCGGAGCGCACATAAAACGGCACACCCGCCCATCGCCAGTTATCCACAAAGAGACGCGCGGCCATGAATGTTTCCGTTACCGATGATGACGAAACACCGGCTTCATCTTTATATCCGATCACCCGCTGGTCGTCGATCAACCCCGAGGCATATTGCGCCCGGTATGTGTGCGTTAGAACATCACCACCCGTCATTGGTTTTAATGAACGCAAGATCTTTACCTTTTCATCCCGCACACTCTTATCATTGAAAGCGACCGGCGCTTCCATGGCTGTCAGACTCAGCAATTGCAGCAGGTGGTTCTGGAATATGTCCCTGATCACCCCGGCCTGTTCATAATATCCAGCACGGGTACCCACCCCATTCTTTTCCGCCACAGTGATCTGTACATGATCAACGTAATGGTTATTCCAAAGCGGTTCAAAAATTCCATTCGCGAAACGGAAGACCAGAATATTCTGGACGGTTTCTTTTCCGAGATAGTGATCTATGCGAAATACCTGGTTTTCCTGAAAAACAGAATGTACCACTTCATCCAGGTGGACGGCGGATTCAAGGTCGCGGCCGTATGGTTTTTCAATCACGATTCGCGTCCACCCGCCCTGCCGCTTCATCAGGCTGCTATTGCCGATGTTCGTTACGATGTCTTCATAAACATCAGGAGGTGTTGCCAGATAAAAAAGCACATTACAAATCTCGCGGTCATCCAAAAAACGTGACAGTTGTTCATATCCTTTTGGATCGGCAAAATCAGAGGAAATGTATGCCGCGTTAGAGAGTGTCTTTTGAACAACCGTCTGATCCACGGGTTTCTTCTGGGCATACAGGTTGATTCCTTCGGCAAGATTCTGAATGAGAACGTCATCTGTCCAATCCCGGCGTGCAAACCCTACAATATGAAATTGAGAAGGCAAACGGTTCACGGCAGACAGTTCATAAATGGCAGGTATCAATTTCCGGCGGGTAAGGTCGCCAGTTACCCCAAAGATAACAAACGCCGTTGCCCCTGTTTCCTGACAGCTTTGATATTCATCAGACATAGTATTCTTCCCTGTTTTAGTTAATCATTTCAAAAGGATAATTCCTGTTGAGATGATTATATAATCTTCATAAATCAATTTATATACACAGGACATGAAAATGAGCGAATTGCATAACCTGCTGACAGATATCGATGGAATTAAAGTTGGCCACGCCCAGGACACCGACGCGCTGACCGGCTGTACTGTGGTTTTGATCGAGAAAGGCGCGGTGGGCGGTGTGGATCAACGCGGCGGCGCACCCGGCACGCGTGAAACAGACCTGTTGCGCCCCATGCACATGGTGGACAAGGTTCACGGCATCCTGCTCACAGGCGGGTCGGCGTTTGGATTGGATGCCGCCACCGGGGTTATGAAGTACCTGGAAGAACATGGAATCGGATTCAATTCGGGTGTGGTTCGGGTACCCATTGTTCCGGCAGCCGTCTTATTTGACCTGGGCATCGGCAATCCCTCCATTCGTCCTGACGCGGCCATGGGTTACCAGGCCTGCCAGAACGCGGCATCCGGCGAATTCGCGCAGGGAAATGTTGGCGCGGGGACAGGTGCCACGGTGGGAAAAATCCTTGGCATGAAACAGGCCATGAAATCCGGTATCGGTTCAGCCAGTCTGGATATTGGCGGCGGGGTGATTGTCAGCGCATTGGTCGCGGTAAATGCCTTTGGCGATGTGGTCGATCCGCAAAACCGACAGATTCTGGCCGGCGCTCGGCCGATACAGGCAGGTCCCATTTCAATTGGTGGCAAAGATCAATTTGCAGACACACTGGAGATCATGAAAAGTTTTGCCGGGCGCACGATCATGAGTTTTGCCTCTTCGGCTTCAAATACGGTGATCGGAGTGATCGCCACAAACGCGGACTTCAACAAGGAAGAAGCCAACAAACTGGCCCAGGTGGCACATAATGGACTGGCTCTGTCCATCCGCCCGGCGCATACCATGTTTGACGGTGATACGATCTTCGCGGTGGCCACAGGCAAACATCGGGCAGATATCAATATCGTCGGCGCATTTGCGGCAGAAGTCATGGCCGACGCTGTGCTCAACGCGGTTCGCCATGCCATGCCTGCCGGAGGATTACCGGCAGCAGACAACCCGTAACATTAATATTTTTTAATAATTCCAAAATATCGACTATAATTGCGTTTAGAAAACGTTCGTTCACCAATTAACGCGATCGCGAAAGGATAACGAAATGGTCCAGATAATCGCAGATACCGTGTGCAGTCTTCCTGTTCCACGGGCCAAAGAACTTGGTATTCCGTTTCTGCCGCAAATTGTCATTTTTGGAAATGACTCGTACCGTGATGATACGGAGATGGATTCGGATGCGTTCTTAAAAAAACTGACAACATCCAGCCAGCTTCCCAAAACAGCCGCACCGCCGCCGGAATTATACCGGCCATATTATCAAAAATTAAAGGACGAGAATATACCGGGGATTGTTATGGCACCTTCCGCCAAATTGAGTGGTACGGTGCGCAGCGCGGAAGTAGCGGCGATGGAATTTCCGGGTGTCGATATCCGTGTGTTGGATACTCAATCCATAGCCGGTGGTCTCGGTGAATTGGTGTTAATTGCGGACAGATTGGCCAAACAGGGCATGGATGTTGATACCCTGATGAAGACGATGACTGATTATTCAGCTCGCAGCCGAACGTTCTTCATGGTGGAAACATTGGAATACCTGTATAAAGGTGGCCGCATTGGTGGAGCCTCGGCGTTGTTTGGTTCTATTTTGCAGGTTAAGCCCATTCTTACCCTTGTGGATGGAAAAACTGAATCGTTTGATAAACAACGCACGAAAAAGAAAGCTCTTGACCGCATCATCGAGATAGTGGCCAGTGAATGTCCAAAATCAGTCGATGGGCATTTGTGTATTTCCCATAAGGGCGCGCTTGAAGAAGACATCGCTTTCCTTGTGGATAATTTTAAAAAGAATCAGGGAATAGCGGATGTCCCGGTTTACAATCTCCCGCCAGCCATTCTGACTCACGCCGGTCCTGGCGCCATTGCAGTCAGCTTTATCGTTGCAGAACAATAACAGGAAGAACCAAAAAGAGCCTGGCATCCACCCGGGCTCTTTTTATATTCTTTGTTAAAGTAAGTCTCAGAGGGCTGCAGTGAGAATTTGGGTAAGTTCTTCCACTGTGAGCGAAATCGGATTGGCTTTCATGCTGCTGGCTTTTTGCGCCTTTTCAATGATCAGCGGAAATTCTTCGCGGGGAATACCATAGTCTGATAACCGCGGTATCTTCAGATCACGCACCAGGTTTGACAGCCAATCCGCCCCATCCTGTCCAGCGGCGTATGGATTCCCGGTCAACAACCGGGCCACCTCAACAAACCTCCCCTGTGTTTCACTCTGGGGCATGCGTTGTTCAACGGCTTTCATATTAATGCGAAACACTTCGGGCAACAGGATGCCGCAAATGGCGCCATGCGGCACATCATACATACCTCCCAGTGGGGCGGCAAAGCCGTGTACGGCGCCCAGCCCGGCATTTGTCAGCGCGAGTCCGCCATACAGGCTGGTCAGGCTGAGATCAACCCTTGCGTCTGCGTCCTGTGGGTTGTGAAACGCTTTCTTCAATGATCTCGCACTGCGTGATATACCATCCCGGCAGATCACATCCATTAGAGGGTTATGTTTGCTTGAAAGATATGGTTCAATGACCTGTGTAAGGGCGTCAAGACCGGTGTAGGCAGTCACCTGCGGTGGCAGGCTGAAGGTTAATTGCGGATCAATAATCGCCAGTCTCGGTAGAACATAATTAGACCGCAGACTGACCTTTACTTTCTTTTCCGGCACAGCCAGAACAGCATTACGGGTGACCTCAGCTCCGGTGCCGGCCGTTGTTGGAATAGCCACGCATGGTGCAGCCGGAAGGGTTAGCGGCTGGTTCTTTCCCACTACCTCCAGGTAATCCAGCAATTCCCCCGAATTGGTTAACATGGCGGCTGTCGCTTTTCCGGCATCCAGCACACTTCCTCCCCCAAATGCCAGCACAAATTCGCATTTTTCCGCCCGCGCCTGATCGACCATTTTCTGAACCATTTGTATGGAAGGTTCGTGGTCAACAATTGACTCAATAAAGGATATGCCGTTTATTTTTATGGCATCAATCACCGGTTCCAAAGGTGATCCAGCTGGCGCGTGTACGAGTAACGCTTTTTGCCCAAATTGAGCGGCTGCTTTCATTCCCTCCCCCAGGCAGCCATTACCAAAAATAATGCGTGGAGAGGTTACAAATTCAAAGGAATTCATGAAGCCCATCCGTCTTCGCCCGGGAACAGGTTTTTATAGGGTATCCCGCTGCGTGGTTCAGCCATCATTTCGGCTACAGTATCGCGCCAGGTGAGATAATGGGCTGTTTCTTTATGCTTGACGGCATCCCCGGCTGTTTTATACACCTCACAAAGCACAAATCGGGTGGGGTCTTTGGCATCCTGGATCACATCAAAGCGGGATACTCCTTCCTCAAGGACGCTATTCTTCGCGTTTTGTAGAGTCGCGGCAATAAACGCTTCAACGTTTTCTTCTTTGACATGTACATGAACATGGACTATATGCATGGCCGTCTCCTTGATTAAAATTAAATCCATTCTATCAAATGTGAAATAAAAAAAGCGGAACTGAATGATCAGCTCCGCTTTTCATGGACCAGCGAAATACTACTTAATTTCTACAACAGGTTTCTTGCTCTGCATGATACCCCAGATGGTACCGGCAGCCAGGATAGCAACAGCGATCCAACCACCAACGCCCAGGTTTTCGTACTGGACAATGATGGGGGCGGCCAGCAGGGAGACCATGTTGACGACTTTGATCATCGGGTTCAGAGCGGGACCAGCGGTGTCTTTCAAAGGATCACCAACGGTATCGCCAACAACACCGGCTTTGTGGCGTTCAGAGCCTTTACCGGTATTGGCAACCAGATCACGCGGTTCGTCTTCAATGGCTTTCTTGGAGTTATCCCAGGCGCCGCCGGCATTGGACATGAACACAGCCAGCAGTTGACCGGAGAGGATCACACCGGCCAGGAAACCGCCGAGGGCTTCCACCTGCAGGATCAAACCGACCAGCAAAGGCATGGCGATGGAGATGGTAACCATCGGGATCAGTTCTTTCTGGGAAGATTGGGTGGAAATCTCCACAACTTTGGCGTAATCCGGTTTGACAGTACCTTCCATGATGCCGGGGATATGGAATTGTTTGCGAACTTCTTCCACAATCTGGCCGGCTGCGCGGGAGACCGAGCGGATGGACAGGGAGCTGATCAACCAGGGCAAGGCACCACCCAGCAGCAGACCAACAAACACTTTGGTTTCAGACACACGGATCGAGTCCATAATGGGCAGACCCAGCTGCAACTGAACTTTGGCTACATCGGTAATGAAGGAACCAAACAGGGAAACAGCCGCGATAACGGCAGACGCGATGGCAACGCCCTTGGTGATGGCTTTGGTGGTATTTCCAACCGCGTCCAGGTCGGCCATAATCTGGCGGGCTTTTTTGGTTTCTTCATCTTCCATATCGTGCCAGGCCATTTCGCCAATACCATTGGCATTGTCGGAAATGGGGCCGTAGGAGTCCATAGCCACATTGTTACCGGTGTGGGAAAGCATACCGATACCGATGATAGCAATGGCATATAGAACATAGATGGGGCCTTCACCGGAATATAACGCCAGTCCAAAAATGAAGGAGATGGCGATGACCAGCAGAGCCCAGACACTGGATTCCATACCGACGGAAAGGCCGGACAGGATGGTGGTGGCGGGGCCGGTGGAGGTGGAAGCGACGATCTCTTTAACCGGGGCTTTCTTCGTAGAGGTGAAGTAGGAGGTCAGCGGGTTAAAGGCGACAGCCAGTCCAACACCGATGGCTGTCAACGCAGCCAGACGCCAGTCCTGCGCGTATTGGGTGGCCACAAAGTAGGAAACGACTACAGTGATTACGCTGGAGACCTCATAGGAGCGGAACATGGATTCTTCCGCGTCATGCGCCTGCAGGAATTTCACTGGAATGTTTTCCCAGATCGGTACGGTAAAGGTTCCGATGATGGAAGAGATCACGCCGATACCGCGGATAATCAGCGGGTAGACGATCCACTTCAGGCTGTGGGTGGGATCCACGGAAAGCAGGGAGATACCCAGGATCAACGCCGAAACGATGGTGACTTCGTAGGATTCGAAGATGTCGGCAGCCATACCGGCGCAATCGCCAACATTATCGCCCACCAGGTCGGCCACAACAGCGGCGTTGCGGGGATCATCTTCGGGAATGTCTTTTTCAACTTTACCCACCAGGTCAGCGCCAACATCCGCGGCTTTGGTGTAAATACCACCACCGACGCGCATGAACATGGCCAGCAAAGTACCGCCGAAGCCGAAGCCAAGCAGAACATCCGGAGCAGCTTTGCCGAAGATAATGAAGATCAGCGTGCCGCCCATCAACCCCAGGCCGTCTGTCAACATACCGGTGATCGTACCGGCATAGTAGGCAATGGTCAGGGCTTCATTGAAACCGCGGCGTGAAGCAGCGGTCACGCGCACATTGGCCTGAATGGCCATGCGCATTCCAAGCTGGCCAACCAGCAGGGAAAAAGTGGAACCGAGGATGAAAGCCAGAGTGCGGCCGATGGCAATGATGATGGTGGCATTGTCACCGAATTCTTCAACAGCCTCAGCGGTTGGTCTGGAAACATAAATGCTGAGGAACATGGCGACAGTTAATAAACCAATCGCCGGCAGAATGGTCTTCAGCTGGCGACTAAGATAACTATCAGCACCCACACGGATGGCGTCCCAAACTTCCTGCATTTTGGCACTGCCTTTATCCTTTTTCATGACTGTACCGCGCAGCAGCCAGGCATAGGCCAGGCTGATGAACGCAACGGCCATGACACACCAAACAGCTACCTGCTCGAAGCCAGTGAGGCCATGTCGAGCTAAATCAAAGATATTCATGAAATCCTCCAACAGTTGGGATTAAAAAAAAAGCGTTTTCTAGACGCAAGTTTTTTGCAAATGAAACAAAAACTGCCCATTATTTAATTATATCTTAATCTTTTTATAACAGTCAAGACTTTCGCTGTGATCAATAAAAAATCATTCCGGAATCAATGCCCGTAACATATCTTGATCCCACTGATCCGTTTTGCATGAATAAACAGGGAAATCGGAACAGAATTGCCAGTGTATCCACCCTATGTTCCTCTTTTCGGCTTCGCGCGCCAAAAATGTCGTCCACCGCAAGCGCGACTCCCTGTCAGCCTGGTCAATCGTACCGAACTCGCCCATGATCAGGGGTATCTGTTTCTCCTGTGACCAAAGAGCTGCCCGGTCCAGTTTAACAGTAATCGCAGATTTCTCTTCTTCATTCCCCGGCCATTTGGATCCCTTCCATTTGGCCGATCCTTCCACCCATGAAGCGCCCTGATGGGTAAAGGGGAAAGGTTCATAATAATGGAAGGTGGCTATCAGGTGTTTGTCATCCGGGAGTGTTAATGTCGGTAACATTTCAATGTCGCTGAATTCTCCTGCGTCAATCAGTATCCAGCGGTCTGGGTTTTTCTCACGGATTAATTCAATGGTGGATTTCAGTAAATCATTCCACCTATCCCTGGTCATTTGTTGAGAGGGTTCATTGAGAATTTCAAAGTAGAGATTCGGCGGAAAATTCTCATAATGTGTGGACAACTCCCTCCAAATGGCCAGGAATCGGATTTCCTCCCCGTCCGGGTTCCGCATAACTTCATCATAGTGATGCATATCAAGGATAATCACCAATCCCTGCTGCAATCCAACATTTATGGTGTCATCTACCTGTTGAAGGAATTTGGGATCGATTTTATAAGGAGAAGTTTTTTGCGCGTGACCGGAAAAGCGGACTGGCAGTCGCACGGTATTGAATCCGGCTGTACGGATTTTTTCAAAATATTCCGGTTTTATATTCACCCCCCACCCACCTGGATTGGGAGCATCCAGGGCATTGCCGATATTTACACCTTGTATTCTCATTGGTTCTCCAGATTCCGTACGGAACGCTGTGGTCTGCTGCTTTCCCGATACCAGATTGTTCTGAGTTTGCATCTGCCAGAAAAATGCGCTGTACAAGGATGCCAACAGTAAGAGAAAAACTGGCATTTTCATTGAGAATAGTTCCTTTGAAGCCCTACAACACTTTCGACCGCAGCACCTGAATGATATTTTCCTTGCTGAATTCTCCGAAACCATTCAACTGGCGGTCAAAGATGAAGTTAACCAAAAATGTGTTTTGCTCACTGGATAGTTTTTCAAACGTAAGGATCAATTTTTTACCCCAGGATCGGCTTCGCAGGAATACGCCAGGGATGACCATGTTATCCTGATCGAAGATCAACTCGATATGAGACCCTGCGAGTGAATCTGCTTCGAAAATCGGCTCCAGAGGAGAAACCGCGCACCCCGCAACGGAAATGTCCTGTAATTCTACCGGGATTTTCCGTCCATCCTCCAGCTTTAATACTAACTGATCCTTTATGGCGAAACGTTCCGCCGAACGGAAACGCTGCTTTTCAAAACAGACAAAGATGGCTACGAAGATACCCAGCATGTTGTAAAGCAGCCAGAAGAGATTAACCAGGTACACTGGCATCATGTAATTGACATCCGAGAGCATCTTGGAAATGCCAACAGCCAGGCAGATTATGCTGAAAATGGCGAGAATAATATGCGGCCAGGCAACTTTAAGAGCAAAGTAGGTTTTTTGATCCTTAAGTCCTTTGGGTGTCACAGAAAATTTTATCTTGTTTGAAAAGAACATTTCAGACACTGCGGATAAGGACAAATAGGGCGCCAGCGCGGATTCATAAATGTGCGCCCATGTGTACGTCCGATTCTTGTGGCCGAAAAGTGTGAAAATCAATGAAGACGCGTAATAAGTTGGAACGAAGAAAAGAAGCATGGTGAATACATCAGAGTAATAAATAGGTATTCCGGTAAGTAGAAACAACATTGGACCAATATAATAGATGATTTTCTGCAAGCCAAAAAACCAGTACAAAACTCCATCAAGATAAATCAACCGCTGCATAAAGGTAAGACCGGGGAGTTTTAGCGGATTCCATTTCTTTAGTACCTGAATATTTCCCCGGCACCAGCGATCCCGTTGGGTCACATAATCCGAAAAGAAATCTGGCGATAACCCCATGGCCAGGTTCTCATTGACAAACGTGGTGTTAAATCCCCTGGCCTGCAGCAACATGCTTGTGGCCATATCTTCCGTGATGGTTCCAACCGGAATCCAGCCGATGGCTTCAATGGCAGACCGGCGGAAAATCGCGTTGCTGCCTACATTTAATACGGCATTAAACATGGACCGCCGTTCAAGAACCTCCCGCATGAAGAAATCCTGTTCATTCGGGATTGTCTCGAACAATTTAAGATTATTCTGGAAAGGATCCGGGTTGTAAAAAACCTGCGGCGCCTGAACAAGCGCCATGTTTGGATCGTCGAAATACCCCACCATTCTTTCCAGGAATGTGGTTTTAGGGATCATATCCGCATCCAGAACAGCAAATAACTCTCCGTTGGCGTAGTGCTGCAGGCAATTATTCAGGTTGCCAGCCTTGGCGTGCGTGTGCTTTTCGCGAATGGCCCAGATGGCGCCATACTCTTCCGCCAGAATGCGTACTTCTTCACGGCAGCCATCATCACAGATGAAGACGTTATATTTGTCTTTCGGATATTTTTGACTGGTTGCAGCCGCGATAGTATTTCTTAAGACACTTACCGGTTCATTGTAGGTGGCAATTAAAATATCTACCGTTGGAATTTCGTCCAGATCATGAATGGTCTTGATAATTGGTTCATAATCTTTCAGGAACATCAATCGGTGCGTGGTGGATTGGACCAATGCCACCAGTTCCGCGAGGAAAAGCAATCCACCCAGTACCAGGCTGAAAATATTAAAAACAGGGATGGTAAAAAGCAACCGCCAGACCATATACACGGTCTGAATAAACATGGCAAAAGCGATGAAATATTTAAGTTTCTTGCGATCACGATGCGTGAGAGACGCAAACACTAACATCAACGCCAGGATGGCGGAAAGCAAAATCAACTTACCGACTATGATTTGGAGATCGAAAGGCGTTCCCAGCATGGCAGTTTCGCTTTATTTGAGCTTACTCTGAAATGTTGACAGGATGAAAATAAACAGCAGGACCAGACCAACAGAGATCAACACGAACAATGGACGATATTCGCGTGCCCAGGTTTCAAACTCCCGTGAAAAACGATCATAGTTGGATGGCTGGGATAGTAACGCGGCAGGAACACTACTGGCCTCTTGAATAACCTCACCATCCGCCGAATTTCTTTGATTAAAAAGCCTCACAGAATAACCAGTTTTTTGACTATACGCCGGGATATCTCTGTGAAAGAACACTGTGATAATTTCATCGCTTGATCCTGAAGGGATGGTCAGGGTTCCATCCTTATCAATCGTCACCCGGGGATTCAACGCACTTTCCACCATCCATGCAATGGAGGTCACATCCTCTGATCCCATTCTGCCTGTCGATTTAATCTTAAAAAATTCATTCAACTGTCCAGATTCAGGTATCTCAATCTCCCGGACGCCCTGAATAAAGACAAAAGGTTCCGAAGATGAAATGACTTCAAATGAATCAATGATAAACGTCAGAGGATACTTTTCATCAAGAGTGATCCCCAGAGCATATGATTCAATATCATTGAGTTGAAGAATCTCATCACCACGGGCGGTATTCCAATCAGGTACGGAAAAGCTCTCCATGGGAATTATGACTTTTCCCATAAATTCCCCGGGGATCCGGATATTCCCATAGAAACATTCTTCCTGGAAAAGCGGCTTATCATTGCCTTCCAACAGGTACTCCGCCCCGTGTCGAACAGACCAGTATTCGTTGTATGCCTCTTTAAAATTTAATGTCAACCACAGATCGTTCGTATCGGGGTTATTTATCCAGAATCGAATTCCGGATGCGCCAGTCCAATTGCGACGCATAAGGGGCAGTGAGTGAAAAATTGACCCGGTTTTGTTTCCATCCAGACTGTTTGGACCGAGCGCGTCAATCCGCAATCCTCGGGTGCCTTTTTCTCCACTTTTCTCCTGCAGGGATATCTCGAGCTGCGCGCCGTCTTCCCAGGCGGCATATGCCCTCCTGGCAACCTGAGTGGTCACATACGCATCAAAATTATCCAAATAGATGGTAGAAATCTCACGATGGATAAATCCAGAAGAAAATATAAAAAGAAATATAGAGAAGGTTATGTGGAAAACAAACGTACCAGATTTCTGCTGAATCATGGATCTCCCAAACCTGCATTTTTCTTTAAGAAAAGCAATATCTTCGAAGATGCCCGATGTAATGTGAAATATCCTTAGTATCGCTCAATTTTTAATGGAAATGTACTCTTCAGCACACTTTTTATACTTTTTTTATAAGTTATGTAACATAAAACTCAACGACCTATCATCCAGCGTTCGAGCTGATTGATGGAGGCTTCAATCCTGCGGGGATTGTTCATCACCTGCAGGCTGGCTCCCTGCATTAATAATATGATGGCATTCGCGGCCTGTTCAGGTTCGAGATAATTAGGCCAGTATCCCTGCCGAATACCCAATTGCAGCAGACTTTCAAGTTTCTTTTGCCAGGCGGCTTCATGCTCTTTAAATAGGCTGGCAGACAGATTTCTTTCCGCCCTGAGCTGCATTTCCGCATACACGGCAAACAAACCAGGCTCATCGCGCATCTGCCGGTATATCCGCATCAAATGAGCGTGAAGTTGATCTCGCGGGGTTCCTGGCGGCTCTTCAGCCACAATTCCAAGTCGGTCAAACACATACGACATTACACCGGCAATCATGGATTCTTTGGTAGGGAAATAGTAGTAAAGGGTCGCCGCATTGATCCCAACTCTTGCCGCGACTTCACGCATTCGCAACCCTTCAAATCCATTCCCGGCGATCACATCACAGGCAGCACGAATCAAATCATCACGCCTGTTCACATGATTTTTCTCATTAATTTCGTTCATAAGAATTCCTCTATCAACTGTTTGATTGATTATACACATATGTTGTCTTATATTCAATCAAGCGTTTGATAGAATGGTATCTATTTGTAGTTTTCCTGGTACAGCCGGGCTATAATCATCCCAACACGAATATCCAACCGTACAAATTTCATTTACAGGAGCCAGAACAAATGACAAACAGCAAGAAAGTTCGTGTCGCCATTATTGGCGTAGGCAATTGCGCTTCCTCTTTTGTCCAGGGTGTGCAGTTCTACCGTAACGTCAAAGATAACGAGCGGGTCCCCGGCTTGATGCATGTCAACCTGGGTGGATACCATATCAACGATATCGAATTTACCGCAGCGTTCGATGTGGTGGATACAAAGGTCGGTAAAGACCTCTCCGAAGCAATCTTTGCTTATCCCAACAACACCTTCAAATTTAGTGATGTCCCAAATCTGAACGTCCCCGTTTACCGCGGCATGACCCACGACGGCCTTGGGAAATACCTTTCTCAGATTTTAACCAAAGCCCCTGGCCCAACCGCGGACATCGTCAAAATCCTCAAGGAAACAAAAACAGATGTGGTTGTGAGCTACCTGCCGGTTGGTTCTGAAATGGCGACCAAATGGTACGCCGAACAGATTCTGGACGCCGGCTGCGCCATGGTTAACTGCATTCCAGTCTTCATTGCCAGTTCTGAATACTGGGGTGACCGCTTCAAACAGCGTGGACTTCCCATCATTGGTGATGACATCAAAAGCCAGGTTGGCGCGACCATTGTCCACCGCACCCTGACCAGTCTGTTTGTGGATCGCGGTGTCAAACTGGAACGCACGTACCAGTTGAATTTCGGCGGCAACACAGACTTCATGAATATGCTGGAACGCGAACGCCTTGAATCCAAGAAAATTTCCAAGACCGGTTCCGTACAAAGCCAGCTTCCTGTGCCGCTTCCGCCGGATGCCATCCATGTTGGTCCCAGCGATTATGTTCCCTGGCTGACAGACCGTAAATGGTGCTACATCCGCATGGAAGGAACCACCTTTGGTGAGGTTCCCCTCAATCTTGAGACGAAACTCGAAGTCTGGGATTCTCCCAATTCCGCCGGAGTGGTCATCGATGCCGTGCGCTGCGCCAAGCTCGCCATCGACCGTGGTATGTCAGGCCCCGTGATTGGTCCTTCCTCCTACTTCATGAAAACCCCTCCGAAACAATTCCGCGACAGTGTCTGCCGTGAAATGACTGAAGCGTTCATTCGTGGAGAACAGGCCGAGTAAGAACACGTATAAACATGTTGGTGTACGGTCTCACTTGCTGGTAGAATCCAGCGTATGAATATACACACCAAACTGAACCGCCGTTTCCGGATACTTTGGAGCATCATCCTTCCAGGATTTGTGTTCCTCTCCGCCTGCGGCGGTTCTTTTAATCCCACTCCCAGTCAACCGACAATCGATCTGACAAAGCAATTTCAGGATGCCCTCCTGACAGCCACATACGCTGTGCCGGCGGCTACGGCCACGCCACTGCCCCCCACAGAAACTCCAACCCCGACAATTGATCCCAACATCACGCCTCCACCCCTTCCGGAGGTTTTCCGGTCTCAATTCTTGAAACCATTGGATTTGCCCCGCACGTATGTGGCAGACACCTGCGAGTATTTGAGAAACCGCTGGGATCCGAACAAGAGTGAGCCGGGAACAATCGTAATGCCCATCATGTTCCATGGAATTGCCGCCGAAGTAGCTTCGAAAGACAACGACATCAGCAAGACTGATTTCAAGATCTTGATGAAATCATTGAAAGACCTGGGATTTGAAGCCATCACCATGAAGCAATTTGTCGACTTCATGTATAACAACGACAAAATCCCATCCCGGTCTGTTTTACTAATCGTTGATGACCGTCACCATCAGCAATATTTTGATGAAAATTTTAAAAAGTATTATGACGAGTGGAAATGGCCAGTCATCAACTCCTGGATCAGCGTAAAAGATAATCCACAGGATTTAATTAATGAGCAGAAGAATTTGATCGCTGCCGGATATGTGGATTATCAGGCACATGGCGTTGTTCATAATTATTTTGACAACAAAGAGGATTTTCTAATCGGCGAACTGCAGGGCTCCATTGATGCCATGAGGCGTGATTTGAACGTAACTCCGATTGCCTACATCTGGCCCGGTGGCGGATTTTCACAGCTCTCAGTCCAGATCGCGCGCCGGGTGGGATATAAAGTCGGTTTCACTACCGTTCCCCGCAGTCCGGTCATGTACAACTGGATCCCATTAGCCGACCAGTTGGACCCCCAACGCCCTGGCTACGCGCCTGAAGGCTCGGCGGGCGATCCGTTGATGACCATTCCACGTTACTGGGATTCGGATGCCTACTATCGTCTGGATGAAGTCCGTTTGACCGGTAAAGAAGCCGCCAATACGGCCGCGGCAAACATGGCGGTTGAGCTCTCGTATTATGATATTGTCTGCAAACCAAAGCTCGGACCCATTCCAACTTTGTCAACCCAACAATAGAGGAATCTGGCTGCGCGAATGACCTCTCCCTGCATCTTCTGCGAAATAATCGCTGGCCGCCTTCCTGGTGAAATTGTTTTTCAGGATGATCTGGTCACAGCGTTCAACGATCGTTTTCCACGAGCGCCGGTACACATCCTGATCGTCCCGAATCAACACATAACCTCCGTCAATGACCTCACCAGCGATCATCAGGAAATGATCAGCCGCTTGCTGCTGACGGCCGGAAAACTGGCTGCCGCCCAAGGACTGTCGCAAAATGGGTATCGTTTGGTCATCAATACCGGTCCTGACGCGGGACAATCGGTACACCATTTGCACCTTCATCTGATAGGCGGCAAATCCATGCCGCTGATGGGAGGCTAAAGGTGCGATCCAAAACAAAAGCGGTATTTCTGATGGCATTGATCACATTGATCTCGGTTGCCTGCATCAGAAATGCCTTTTCTGACAATTTGACAGACGAAGAAAAAATTGAAGGCACTGCCTATGCAATCGCAACCCAGGCTGCCCTGAATCCCCCCCGAATTCCCGGTTCCACCCCCACCCCGGATAAGCCTCACACACTGCCAACCCTGCGTTCCGACCCTGTTAGGTACCTTGCCCAGGCAGGTGACACCTACGGGAAAATTGCCAATGAACATGGTATCACGCTCCAGGAATTGATCGAAGAGAATGATATTCTCGACGAGAACATGCTCAATATCGGGCAGGAGATTGATATTCCCGTTGCCAGGCCGATTGGAAAGGCTCCCGCCTTCAAGATCATTCCTGATTCGGAACTGGTATATGGACCGACGACGGTGGATTTCAGCACAGCCCAGTTCATGGAAGGACGTCAGGGTTACCTGACCAACTACAGCGAAGTAGTCGATGAGGTTGAACTCGCCGGTGTCGAAATTATCAACAAAGTTGCCCGTGATTACTCTGTAAATCCCCGGCTTCTTTTAACTCTGCTGGAACACATGGGCGGCTGGGTTACCAATCCACGCCCGGATAAAGAATTAATTGAGTTCCCGTTGGGATATCTCGATCCTGATTACAAGGGGCTCTACCGCCAGCTTTCTTTTGCCGCCAACAATTTAAACAAAGGGTTTTACCTTTGGCAGGCCAATGCCCTGTCCTCGTTCATTCTGAAGGATGGCAGTTATCTTACACCTGATCCAACGGTGAATGCCGGGACAGCCGGAGTTCAATATTTCTTTAGCAAAATGCTGGGAAAAGATGCCTGGGAACAGGCGATAACCGACCATGGTCTAATCGCCCAGTACCAGTTTCTGTTCGGATATCCATTTGACATGGGGATGGAACCGCTTCTTCCCCGAGGCTTGCGCCAGCCCACACTGCAGCTCCCCTTTGAATCTGGAATTGAATGGTCATTCACTGGCGGACCGCACACCTCCTGGGGAACCGGATCTGCCTGGGGCGCGCTCGATTTCGCCCCGCCGGGCGATATGCTGGGATGCAACACATCGGATGATTGGGTAGTGGCTTCCGCCAGCGGGAAAATCGTCCGCGCGGAAAATGGAGCTGTTGTCCTTGATCTTGATGGTGATGGCAAGGAACAAACCGGGTGGTCTTTACTTTATATGCACATTGAAACCCGCGACCGCGTCGAAAAGGGAACAGTTATCAAGACCGGAGACCGCATAGGTCATCCTTCCTGCGAAGGCGGAATCTCAACTGGAACGCATCTCCACATTGCCAGAAGGTATAATGGCACGTGGATTGCAGCGGATGGATCTATACCCTTCGTTCTCGACGGTTGGAGTTCTTCCGGCCGCGGATCAGAATATGACGGTGAACTTACCCGTGAGAATCAATCGATTGAAGCATACAACGGCCGCAAACCTGAAAATCAAGTCAAGCGTTAAACAGATCGCATGGCTCATTGTAGCATTTTGCCTCTTATTATCGGCCTGTGCTCCCGCTTACTCCAGCCCGATTGATCTCACAGCCACCGCACAAACCCACCTTTTTTCAGTGACACAGGCCGCCGCGCTCCCGGCTGGTTCCACAAAAACCGGTGGAACGGATGGGTTGCATGATCAAGTCAGCGTAACTTCACCCACCCCACTTAAACCCGGGCCTACCCGAACGGTCGTTGAAATTGTCAATCCCACCAGGGTACCGCCGCAACCCACGGCCACCAATATCCCGGCGCCGACCAAAACAGCCCTTCCTTCTGTTCTTCCTACTGAAAAATCCACAACAAGACCGACTCAGACACCGGTTGAAATTCACACCCCGACAAGTCCCTTTCCTTTGACGACCCGGTCTCCACTTACCCAACCATTCGGTCCCACCAGAACACCATTAATTTCTCCCACCACCCCTCCGCTGGATTCTATTCAGACCAATAATCAGAAGATGGTCTTGTATTATTCACAGGCTGGTGATACCCGCTCCGCGCTGGCTGTACGCTTTGGCGTTGATGCAGCCGATATCACTTCACCACAGGAAATACCGGATCATAGTCTATTAAACCCCAACCAGCTGTTGGTTATTCCACGGCAGGTGGAAAACAGCGGACCGGAAGGTATTCTTATGCCGGATAGTGAAGTGGTGTATTCACCTTCCGCATTGGATTTTGATATTGACACGTATGTAAAACAAAGTGGTGGTTACCTGAGTACGTATAAAGAATATCTGTCCAGCGGCTGGCACACCGGCGCGCAGGTGATCCAACGGGTTGCCATCGAGAACTCGATCAATCCACGCCTGTTACTGACCCTGCTGGAATATCGCAGCAACTGGGTGACCGGTCAACCCCCAAGCCCTCTGGAAACATCTTATCCAATCACTCACAAACCGATGATGTACCAGAATCTGTATCACCAGCTAAGTTGGGCGGTACAGCAATTTTCCATCGGTTATTACGGATGGCGAGCCGGTCTGATCACCAGCCTTAAGTTCCCTGATGGATCCACATTGCGTCTGGCGCCCGGCTTGAACGCGGGTACCGTGGCTGTCCAATATCTATTTTCGACTATAGCCAATAAGGATGAATGGGGCGCCTCGCTCTATTCCCCGGGAAATTTATCCGCCAAACATGAGCAGATGTTTGGGAATCCCTGGCTGCGCGCGCAAAAATTTGAACCACTCTACCCTACAGATCTGAAGCAGCCAAACCTCGAATTACCCTACAAAGCCGGACAGAGTTGGAGTTTAAGTGGTGGGCCACATTCCGCCTGGGGTCCAGATGGAGCCCTGGCCGCGCTCGATTTCGCTCCTCCGAGTAATTATCACGGTTGCGCCGAATCATTGGAATGGGTCACAGCATCCGCACCCGGGTTGGTAGTAAGGTCTGCCAACGGCGTGGTTATTGTTGACCTCGATGGCGACGGATATGAACAAACCGGTTGGGCAATTCTGTACCTGCATATCGCTACCAAGGAACGCATTCCAGTAGGCACCTGGCTCAACCAGGATGATCCCATCGGCCACCCCTCCTGCGAGGGCGGACAGTCAACCGGCACACATGTTCATATTGCCCGCAAATACAATGGGGAATGGATCCTGGCAGACAGCCCCATGCCATTTGTCTTGAGTGGGTGGACAGCTCACGCCGGGAAGGCTCCCTACCTGGGTCAATTGACCAAAGATACCATGGTCGCCGAAGCCAATACGAGCGGAACCATGTTTACTCTGACCAACCGCCCCAAGAAATAAAACAGCCATGCGTGTTAATATGATTGCCCGGTACACGGCCGCCATTTTCTTGTTATGCCAGATTTCCGCCTGTATTACGCCGTCTGAGCAGGTTCCAGCAAGTTCGGATGAGAACGCGCCTGAAATTATTGAGACAGGTTCTGTGCCCACCCCCCTTCCCATCAGGGAAGCATATCCGCCCGGGCAATTGGTGGACTATTTCGCCCGTTCCGGCGATACCCTGCCGGGTTTGGCCTCACATTTTAATACCTCTGTGAAAGAGATTTTACAGGCCAATCCCATCATTCCCGCGGATGCTTCCACCATGCCGCCGGGGTTCCCTATGAAGATCCCCATTTACTTCCAATCATTATGGGGTACGCCATACCAGATTATTCCTGACAGTCTTTTTGTCTACGGTCCTGCGCAAATAGATTTTGATCCAGTCTCATTTGTGAAAAATCAGCCTGGATGGTTTAAAGACTACACCGTTTATGCCTCTGGCTCGAATAGAACCGGTGGAGAAATCATCAAGTTACTGTCTGAGAACTATAGTGTCAGTCCGCGTCTGCTTCTTGCGCTGGTGGAATTCCAGGCTGATGGTTTGACCAAACCAGGTCCCGGTATGGATATTGAAGAATACCCGCTTGGTTATCGGGATTTCGCGCATAAAGGGTTATATCTTCAACTTAGCTGGGCTGCCAATTATTTGAACAACGGGTATTACGGCTGGAGCACAGGAAAATTAAAAAGTTTCGATCTTCAGGATGGTCGCCTGGAAAGACCTGACCCATGGCAGAACCCTGCCACAGTAGGATTGCACTATTACTTCGCCCGGGTGTTGACAGCTGATGATTATTTGAAAGCCACATCTCCGGAAGGTTTTGCCGCTGTATATCACGATCTCTTTGGCGATCCATGGAAGGGGGATCTCAATTTTATCCCGGGAAGTTTAAAACAACCGGCTCTGCGGCTGCCATTCCTCGGAGGGAAATCCTGGGCTTATACCGGGGGGCCGCATTCTCCATGGGGTAGCGATGCTCCTCTGGCTGCCGTTGATTTTGCCCCCCCCGCAGTGGTCGGCGGCTGTACTGAAACCAACGAGATCACTGTCGCGCTGGCGGATGGAATCATTTCCCGCACGGATACGGGTCTGGCATTGCTTGACCTGGATGGTGATGGTGATGAACGCACCGGCTGGGTAATCTTCTATCTGCATGTTGCCTCAGCGGATATGGTCAAAACAGGCACCCGTTTGAAAGCCGGTGACAAAATCGGCCGTCCATCATGTGAAGGCGGCCGCTCCACCGGAACCCATGTGCATATCGCCCGCAAATATAACGGACAGTGGATTCCGGCAGATGGTCCTATTCCTTTTGACATGGAAGGCTGGCTGGCAAAAGATGGGTCAGATCCTTACAAAGGCACACTTATCAAGTACAGCCGGGTGGTGGATGCCTGTGAATGCTCTGACGCGGCCAGCCAGATCCAGTCTGAAGTTTACCCGTAGCTTTATTTGATTTGAATAGAATCTACAAGATTACCGGATGGTAATCTTCTGTGTGATGGGGGCAGCTTTAGATAGCATAGCCTGCGCCGGACAGTATTTAGTGACGGATAACTCTACGGCCCGTTCCACGGCGGCTCTATCGATATTATTACCCTCGATAATATATTCCACTTCCACTTTCGTAAAAACGTGAGGATGCTCTGTCGCTTTTTCTGCGTGAACCTGCACTTCAAATCCGGAGACATCCTGTTTCTTTTTTGAGAGAATGGAGATCACATCCATGCCGGTGCACCCTGCCAGACCGATGGCGATTAACTCAAGCGGCCGGAAACCGTCATTATCTCCGCCAAATTCAGGATCAGTACCCAGGGGAAGAGTGAATTTTGATTCTGACATACCATTGAAACTCATCCTGTTTTTCCAAACAACTTTCGCTTCCATTGCTCATCCTCCAATATATAAATACGAATAAAATGACGAACGATATCAGGTTTGATTTTAACTCAGCGGCCAGTTGGGCAACACATCCATGTCCAGGTTATCTATATGACCGGCGATGAAGCGGTAATAACCGGCTGTGGCGATCATCGCCGCGTTATCCGTACAAAGATACAGGGGAGGAATGTGTACCGGAAATTCTCCCTGTCCCGTGAAAGCCGTTCGCAACGCCCGGTTGGCTGAAACGCCACCGGCCACAACAATCTCTTTCACATCGAAATGTCTGGCAGCTGCCAGTGTTTTACTGACCAGTACATCCACCACCGCTTCCTGAAAACTGGCGGCCATATCGGCCACTGGAATGTCCTTGCCTTCTTCCTCCAGATGTTTTATGGCGCGCAAAACAGCCGTTTTTAACCCACTGAAGGAAAAATCCCAACCACCGTCCAGACGTGCGCGGGGAAAATTGAAAGACTGGCCGTTCCCCTGTTCAGCAGCCTTTTGAATGGACGGACCACCGGGATATGGCAAATTCAAAAGCCGGGCCACCTTATCGAAAGCTTCACCGGCGGCATCATCCAGTGTGGCTCCCAGTCGTTTATAGTTCAAATGGTCTTCCATTAAATTTAATTCTGTGTGCCCGCCGGAAACCAGCAGTGCCATTACCGGGAATTGCGGCGGAGTGAAATGATCAGCGGTTTCCGGTTGGATCCATGAAGAGTAGATATGCCCTTCCAGATGGTTAACACCAATCAGTGGTAGATTGCGAGCCAGGGCTATGCCTTTTGCCGCGTTGAAGCCAACCACAAGTGACCCGGCCAGACCCGGTCCGCGTGTGGCGGCTATGGCATCAATCTCATCCCACGATAGATGTGCCTTTTGTAAAGTTTCCTCAATAATCGGGAAGACGCTCAGGGTATGCTGCCGGGAAGCGACCTCTGGAAAAACACCACCATATTTCTTGTGAAGATCAATCTGAGTGGCAACAGAATTGCTGAGCAATGTGCGGCCATTTTCAATAACCGCCGCAGCAGTTTCATCGCAGGATGATTCAATTCCGAGGATCCGCGCAGGTTTCATATCAGTCATATACAGCCACCATTATAGTCTCAACCCTTTACTGGAAGAATCAGGTCATACGGATATTCTGCCATCAATTCAATCTTTCTCGAGTGGTTTACACAATAGGTATCCTCTATCCTCACGCCCATACCTTTATCCGGGTAATAGAGACCGGGTTCGACAGTAAAAACAGCCCCCGGCGCCAGATTATCAGTTTCATCTGCTTTTTCTCCAGACCAGGGTTTTTCATGCACTCGCAAACCAAGTCCATGGCTGACGGAATGGTTGTATCCGATTTCTGTATTCTTCTGAGTCCGAACGGTAGGATGTCCCAATTGTTCAAATAATTCGCAGGTCCGCAACTGGTATGGTCGTAAAGGCCGATTTGCCTCAAGCTCGGAGATTAGCCTGTCGTACACCATTTTCACCTGGTCAAACAATTTGACAACCTCATCCGGAGCATAACCGGGACACCAGGTTCGGGTGAAATCATAGAAATATCCACCACCAATCTGGCAGGGGAAAATATCAAAAACGATGGTCTCTCCCAGACGGATGACCGCATTGTCTTTTCCGGTGGAATGCGGAACCCCGGAGTCATAGCCCTGTGAAAAGATGGTGCCTTCCGGGTTCTCCGCGCCTGATTCTGCCAGCCAAAGGTTGATCAATTGCTTTACCTGGCCGATGGTAACCGGATCACCGTTGCGGTCAACCAGTTCATTCTTATGCGCTTTTTGCTGCGAAAGAAAATCTGCCGTTCTCCCCACCACAGAGGTGGTAATTTTTCCCATCTGCCGGATCTGCTCGAGTTCATCCTCATCTTTGGTGATCATGGCATTGTAAAGCACGCTCTCTTCCCAATCCGCGGAGAATTCAACTTGAGGGAGATAGTCCGCGGCAGCCTTTATCATTGAATACGCTTTACCGGCATCTGCCTGGCCATAAACCAGCACTTTTCCCGATGTTACCCCGCAATCCTCCAGAATATGCGCCAGCCGGCGAGCTTCTGTCTTTGTCCGGTCACCCCCGGTTTCGGCCAATAGGTCCACGTAGGAGAAGGCATTGTTGGAGCGTAGGACACATCCGGTTCGGGCAGCTTCATCTCGTTCAAAAGCGTCGTGGAACAAAATGGGTTTTTCCCCGGGTTTGATAACCAGGTCACCTCTGGAAACATGGACATTGCCGGTGAAATATCGCATGGCCGGATTATGATCGGCCGGACCGGTGACGTAAATTGCTGCAATTGAATTGGACCGCATTAGAGTTTCAAGGGATTTTTTCATTTTTTCCATACTCATGGTAAGCGTTATTGATGGATGATATCAAATAATCATCCTGTTCTGGGAAAACTGTACGAGGATCAAAACAAACCAACCCGTCCTGTATCCGTGCTACCACAGCCGGTGATTGCTTTCGTAAAAGTGAGGCAAATTCATCCGGTTTCTTCAATTGCAGGGCAAGAATCCAGGTCGGAAGTACCTCTTCTGGCAGACTACCTCCACCTATGGTTGACTGACCTTTTATAACTGTTCCTTTTCCTAAACTGTTTTGCCAATTAAGTGCTCTTTTGTGGATTTGTTCCAGACCCATGCTGATCATTTTCCAGACAGGGATTTCCTGTGTTGCCCTGTCTTTCAGGTAACTGAGGATTGTTGCTTCCAGACCTGCAATCAATAATTTGTCAGATCGAACCACGCGCGCGAGTGGATGTTTTTTAATCTTTTCAAGATGCGCACGTTTTCCGATTATGATCCCGGCCTGGGGGCCGCCCAGCAATTTATCGCCTGAAAAGCACAATACATCAACGCCGTCATTTAACGCGTCCTGCGCTGTCGGTTCGTGAGCCAATCCATAGTTATCGGTGTTGAGCAATGCACCGGAACCAATATCTGCCAGAACGGGGACGTTGTTTGCATGCGCGATATTGCATATTTCTTTGAGTGAAGGCTCGTTGGTATAACCGGTTATCTTGAAATTCGATGCGTGCGCGTAAAGAACGAAATTTCCGCCGTTGTGAATCGCTTTCTGGTAGTCATTCGCGTGTGTCTGGTTTGTGGTTCCTATCTCAATTAATTTCGCACCAGAAAGCGCGAGAATATCCGGAATTCGGAAACCACCACCAATCTCAATCATTTGATTACGTGGAATGATCACCTTGCGTCGAAATGCCAGCGCCTGCAACATCAACAAAATGGCGGCCGCGTTATTATTCACCACCAGTGCTGATTCAACGCCCAACAGCTCAATTATCAGGTGTTCCAGTCGCGATACCCGATTTTTCCGTTTGCCTTGAGCGAGGTCAAATTCAAGATCAGAAAAATTTTGCGCGCACGCCTCTATCGCCTGCACGGTATTTTGTGAAAGCGGTGCCCTCCCCAGGTTTGTGTGTAAGATCACGCCGCTGGCATTGATCACCACCCTGGTTAGCTCCAGGTCAAACCCGGTCAATGTTTGACTGACTCGTTTAAGTATTTCTTCATCGTCCGGGACAAGTTCTCCTTGACGAACACTCCGGCGAATATCTTCAAGAACAGACCGTATTATTTTTACAACCAGCGGCCGACCGTAAGATTGAATTAGTTGATTTATGGATGTGGACTGTAAGAGCCGGTCTACACCTGGTATACCGGAGAGGTTATTCATCTTCTTTCATATAGGCCAGGTAACGGCTGCGTTCATTCATGCGCAGCAACATTTCGATGGCAATCATCCCGATGGCTAAAAATAAAACCAGTCCTGAATTTAGAATCCGTCCAAACTGCAACCATGTGATTACGCATCCATAAGTTCCCACCCAGATTGATTGCCGTACAATGACACTGGCAGATGCACGCGGTTTTCCCGGGAACCTTCGGTTAACAAAGTCGGTCACAGGCATCGCCAATCCGGTTAAGCCGATGAAAAGAAAAAAATAAAACATCCAGCGTGGGCCCAGAGTTGGAACGGTATTAATAAGTATCACAGCCAGCCCGCCCCAACCGGTTACGGTCAGGAAAAACGCGGTAAGTACCACAGGAAGGCGGGGAAAATCCTGGTTCATGGGTCAAAAGGATTATAACCTGAAGTGTATTAATGGGTTTAATTGGGAAAATGAAATCTCTTCAAAATTTCGGGGTTATAATTCATATATCATCCTGTTAAGGAGAAACCATGACACAGGGAACCCGCCCACCCGGTAAAACCACCATTGCACCAGAAGTACTGGTTTCCATAGCGCGGTTAACAGCGTTAAGTGTACCAGGCGTTCGGAGATTATCTCTGGCACCAACCGATCTGAATAGATTATTCCACCGTGGTATCAATGAGGGTGTTGAGATCCGGGTAGAAAACGATACCGTATACGCGGATATTCATGTCGTATTGAATCGTGATGTCAATGTGCGTGACGTCAGCCGCGGCATTCAGACTCAGGTTGCCCGCGCCATCTCAGAAATGGTTGGCATGGAAGTTGGTAAAGTGAACATTCATGTTGAGGATATTGATTTTAGCCCGGTAAGCGAGTAGTTACATTATGAAATCACGCACCAAGGCTCGTTGTATCGCCTTGCAGGTTCTTTACGAACAGGATATGACATCTCACCTTCCAGGCGATATTTTGGCAGAACGCCTGACTGATGAGCCGCTGGATAACATTCTGCAGGAATTTTCCCGCCAGATTATTTTCGGCGTTTTGCCAATTACCCATGAGCTGGACGATTATATCGCCCAGCACGCTCCAGAATGGCCTTTGGATCAGGTAGCAGTCATTGATAGAAATATCATCCGAATTGCCATGTGGGAATTTGCGGTTCAACAATGCACACCGGTTAAGGTAGCCATCAATGAAGCCATTGAACTGGCGAAGTTTTTTGGTTCAGACTCAACACCCCGCTTCGTTAATGGCGTTCTGGGTGCACTGGCGAACAGATCCAATGAGATACATCAGGCCTTTGCCGCGATCGTAAAATCCAAAACAAATTGACTTTTCTCTCATGCGCCTGCAAAATACATTACGGCAAACCCGGCTAATTGTCCTTATCACGCTGATAGGCTGCCTGGTTTCTTCAGGTTGCGCGAATGAGAATAATCAAATAATTGCCGAAGAAGCCAGCGCTCATCCAGATGTGCTGGCCTCTTTTTTGGTCACATTACCCGCGAAAATTCCAGATAGTTCCCAATTATCCATTGAATGGGTGGACCCCGTAAATGCCCATTCGTTAAATCCAACCTACTCCCTCATGCAAAAAGTGGACGACACGCATTATCAATTGGATGCGCCAGCGAAAAAAGGGAGTTTGCTGCGGTACCGTTACGTGCTTTCCGAAAAAAATCCGGTCATTGAATTGTCAATTTCCGGTCAGCCGCTCGTATCGCGATTTTTTTACATTACAGACCATTCCCGTATTCAGGATCAAGTTTTGGGCTTTTCCCAGACCTCCACCAAAATTCCGACCGGCAGCATGGAAGGTTTAATAACAGAGTCTGGAAGCGGAAAACCCTTACCCGGGATGATCATTACAACCAGCGGATTATCCTCAATCAGTTCCATGGATGGTTCCTTTCGATTGGCGGGTATTCCGACCGGCACACAAAACATCACCATATTCAGTCCTGATCAATACCACGAACCTTTTCAACAGCAGGCTGTAATTGATGATGGCAGCATAACTCCTGTCAATTTGGAATTAGTTCCCCGCAGGATGGTCAATGTTACGTTTATTGTAAATACTCCGCGCACCACGCCAGAATTGGCAGCGTTGAGAATGTTCGGCAATGTTTCCATGCTTGGGGATAGTCATGCAGAATTATTTGGAGGTACTGGACGTATTCAGAACCGAGCACCTGTCTTGACCAGGCAGTCTGAGAATAAATACTATTCTGTGCTTCAACTACCAGCGGGGTCAGAGATCCATTACCTCTATTCAATAGGTGACACATTCTGGAATCGCGAAACAACGACCAAAGGGATTTTTTCCAATCGACACATTTTTATACCAGATGAAGATGTGGTTGTGGAAGACACCATCAATTCCTGGAATACTATGAATTTCCAACCGGTGACATTTCAATTCGCCCCCCCACCAGGCTTGCCTGATGGAGAAAGTATTCAGATTCAGTTCAACGCGTTTGGTTGGATGGATCCACTGGAGATGTGGCCTGTAGGTGATGGAACCTATGAATTTCAATTATTAAATCCATTGAATTTCTCAAAAGCCGTGGATTACCGGTTCTGTCATTCAACTTTATGCGGTACCCGTGACCCCCTTGATATGATCGACCAGATCCAATCCTTTCAGGCATACGATTCACCCCAGGCATTACCCACTGTCGCCGGACGTTGGTCAACATGGTCGCCAATCACGGAACCTACAGTTGTAACCACCGAGCAGAGCTCTCCGCGTGAAGAAGGATTTGTTGCTGCCATTGAGTTTTCTGATACGTATCGCCCCGATTGGAAAGCGTATGCCTCTTCAGCTCTTGATGCTGCAGGAAGTTTGAACGCCAATACAATAATCCTTCCCGTCAGTTGGACTTTTCGCTCTGCCAATCCACTCTGGCTTGATGTGGATTTAAGTCAGAATCCGTCTTATCAAGATCTGACGGACATCATCTCTCTTGCCCGTGAAAAAGGTTTTCGAGTCTTTCTGATGGCCGTTACGCAATACCCGACATCACCGGACGAATTTTGGAATGATTTTTCGCACGATTCAACCGGCTGGGACCGGTTTTTTAAGGAGATTTATCGTTTTTATGTTTCAACATCCAATTTAGCCAGACAAAGCGGTGCTGATGGGTTGATAGTAGGAGACGAGACTGTATCAGGATTATTGGGAAAAACATATTCCAGGAATGGCGTACTCGATTCTTACCCGGAAGATTCGTCCCAGGCCTGGAATCAATTGTTGGCAGAAATTCGTGCCGCGTATAAGGGAACCATTCTTATTGGCTTGAATTATGCTGACCTCTCCGGTCTTTCGGAAGTGTCAAAAGAAAATTTTGATGGTGTCTACCTGTATGATCTGGGAAAAATTGCCGATTCCAGCGCAGAAATCACAACCTATACAGACATTATCGCCGCGAAGTTCGATGAAACAGTGATGTCAGTGTTTGTTGAAACAGGCAAAACAATCTGGATCGGATTGGACTTTCCTTCCTTATCCACCGCCTACCTTGGTTGTGTGGATGTTTCCGGGAATTGCGTAAATCCATCCATTTTGAACTTTCCATCTCCGGCGCAGCCAGACCTGGGTGTTTCGTTGCAGGAACAGGTCAAGCTGTATAACGCATCTCTTCCAGAAATTAACCGCAGGAATTGGATAAAAGGTGTTTCTTCGCGTCGATTCTTGCTTCCAGCGGTTAACCATGACCAATCTTCCTCCGTGCATGGTAAACCGGCATCGGATATCATATGGTATTGGTATTCATCAATGACAGGTAAACCAACTCAATAAATCTGATCAGGAGACCGGAATGGACCTCAACAGTTTTTCGGGAGCCCCCAATGTTTTCGGACTGGATTATCTTGGTTTCCGCAATCTGAGAGCGGTTTTCTGGAATTTATCCGCAGCAGAATTGGTTGAACAAATCATCTTACGGCAAGAGGGGAAAATATCCCGTACGGGTGCCATTGTAGTGGACACATCACCACACACTGGTCGATCGCCCAATGACAAGTTTTTCGTCAAGACAGAGGTTACTGAAGGAATTATTGATTGGGGTGATATTAACAGAGGCATTGAAACTTCGCAGTTTGACCGGTTACTGATCAAACTGCAGGCATATTTCCAGGGGCGCGATGTTTTCCTTCAGGACATGTCAGTGGGGTCAGACCCCATGACAGAAACCTATGTGCGTGTCATCACAGAACGCGCCTGGCACAGCCTGGTCGCCCAGAATCTCTTTTTGAGGCTTGGTGGTGACAGGTTGGCCAATTTTGTCCCGGCATTCACAGTAATCTGTGCACCCGGATTTCAAGCCGACCCGGCCGGCGATGGAATGAACTCATCAACATTTATTGTTATTGACCTTGAAAAAAGACTGGTTCTGATTGGTGGGACGGCGTATGCCGGGGAAATCAAGAAATCGGTGTTCACCTACATGAACTACATCCTTCCCCATAAAGGGATTCTTCCCATGCACTGCGCTGCGAATGTGGGAAAACAAAATGATACGGCCTTGTACTTTGGCCTCTCAGGTACAGGCAAGACTACACTTTCCTCTGACCAGGATCGTAAACTTGTGGGTGATGACGAACATGGTTGGACTGATCATGGGATTTTCAATTACGAAGGTGGTTGTTATGCCAAAACTATCCGGCTGAGAAAAGAACTTGAACCCGTGATTTGGAAAGCTGCCCACCGGTTTGGCGCGGTCCTTGAAAATGTGGTTATGGATCCCCTCAGCCGAATAATTGACTTTGATAATACCCGCATCACAGAAAATACACGGGCTGCCTATCCTATCAACTTTGTGGACAATTATGTGACCAGTGGTTGCGCCGGACATCCAAGGAACATATTCTTCCTTTCCGCCGACGCCTTTGGCGTATTACCTCCCATATCACGTCTGGATATTAATCAGGCTATATATTATTTCTTATCCGGTTATACAGCCAAGATAGCGGGAACAGAAACGGGATTGAGTAAAGAGCCCTCTGCCACTTTTTCCACCTGTTTCGCGGCACCCTTTTTACCCTTGAATCCAAGAGAATATGCCGGTATGTTGACCGGTTTGCTGACACAATATAAATCAACCGTCTGGTTAATTAATACCGGCTGGACAGGCGGCAAATATGGATATGGCACGCGCATCCCGCTCGCCAACACCCGCGCCATGATCCATGCCGCGTTGAATGGATCCTTGTTGGATGTTCCAGTCCGAATTGACCCCTACTTTGGTCTCCCGGTTCCAGTTTCCTGTTCCGGGGTTCCAGATGAGCTTTTAACACCTGAAAAAACCTGGAAAGACAGGGAAGGTTTCAGACAAACAGTCAGCTATCTAATCGATCTGTTTTCCAGGAATTTTGAAAAATACAAAAATTCGATATCCGCCGAGGTTTATTCAGCAGGTCCGACCGTTCATTAGGAAAGCACCTAATGATAGAAATACAAAATAAAAATGCTGCCGGCTATAATAAATGGCCCGTATGGAATTGCCTGAAAAGCTTCATATCGCTTACGAAATAACGCGACAAGAATGTAAACTCCGGAAGCCACTCCGCCAAATACGATGGCCAATAAAAGTGCCGGTAAGACATAAGGAAAACCGGTTAACAAACCCACAATACCGGCCAGATGCACATCACCAAACCCAAGGGCCTCTTCATCTACCGGTTGGTCACGATTCCGTGATAACCTGCGGGCAAATACTTTTCCAAGGTAATACAGGATAAGGAAAATTAAAAATCCGCCAATACCCCCCAGAATCGTTTTCGTCAACCCATTAAGCATGTATCCACACAGAAAAGCAACAAAATACCCAACCACGCTAACCTGTTCCAGAATTACACGATATTCAAGATCGGTAATGGTCATGGTCAGAAAAACAAGCAGCATGGTTGTGCTGGCCCAAAAAGGCAACTGCCTGATTGGGAACATCACAGAAAGAAGTGACAAAAGGATACTTCCGCAGATTACCAACCAGAATCGTACTTTATTCTTTTTGCCGCAGGAGCGGCAATCAGCCCCCGTGAGAAAATCCTTGATGACTCGATTTTCTCCACAGGCAAGACACACCGGTTTGGTCAGTTTCCTGTTTCTGGGAAGCACATCTGCCAGGTAGTTAGCCGCCAATCCCAGAAAATAACCGCAGATTATGGAAAATAAGACAAGTAACGGCATGATTTTATTCCCTGTAGTATGATTATAGAAAAAATTTCCGAAATAACAATGAATAATAAGAGTATATCAAATTTGCAGTCTGTTCTTGATTACTGGCATTCCGCCAAAGAAATCGCGGAGAATATTCAGTTGACAACTGTTGCACAGGCTTCGTCTGGGGAATTCTTTCCCTTGCCGGCAGAGATTCACCCTCGTCTGGCGTTGCGCCTGCAGAATCTTGGATACTTAAACCTTTATTCTCACCAGTACCAAAGCTATGTTTCCATCAGGGAGCGGCGAAACCTGGTCATTACCACTGGAACAGCCAGCGGTAAAACTCTCTGTTATAACCTTCCAGTTATTGATCATTTGCTTAAGGTGCCTTCTTCACGGGCATTATTTCTTTTCCCCACAAAAGCCCTGACTCATGACCAATGCGAGAAACTTCAAGAATTGACAAAGTTTTCCGACCCGTGTTCTCAGAACAACATTCCTGTCAATGTATATGATGGGGACACTCCCGCCCAAAAACGGCAGACCATTCGAAAGAATACGCGCTGCCTACTTACCAATCCGGACATGTTACACACGGCCATACTTCCTCACCATACCCTGTGGGAAGATTATTTTCGCGGTCTTGATTTTGTTGTTATTGATGAAATCCACGCGTATCGTGGCGTGTTTGGATCGCATGTTGCCAATGTGATCCGCCGTCTAAAGCGGATCGCCGCGTTTTATGGCAGCAAGCCGCAATTCATCCTGACCTCCGCCACAATATCCAATCCGGGAGAACATGGAGAAGCGCTCACCGGTGAAAAAGTGAATGTCATTGACCAGGACGGTGCGCCCCATGGGAAGAAAACCATGGTTTTATATAACCCTCCCATCATCCACCCGGAAACGGGTATCCGGAAAAGCGCTTCATCAGAGGTTATCCAACTGGCTTCCTCCCTGCTGGATAGGGATATTCAAGTTCTGATTTTTGGACGGTCGCGTCGCGGCGTTGAAATGTTTCTTCGCCAGTTGCGCCTGTCCAGAAACGATGAACCATCAAACTACCATGCCTACCGCTCAGGTTATCTCGCCAAAGATCGCCGGGAGATTGAGAGTCGGCTGCGTTCAGGAGCATTACGCGCCGTTGCTGCCACAAACGCGCTTGAATTGGGGATTGATATTGGGGGTGTGGATGCTGTGTTAATGACCGGCTATCCCGGAAGCGTGTCAGGTTTGCGCCAGCAGGCGGGACGTGCCGGAAGAAAACAGGCTGATTCGACCGCAGTGCTTGTTGCGACAGCCAATCCCATTGATCAGTACTTGATGAATCACCCTGATTTTCTATCGGGAAAATCACCCGAATGCGCGTTGATCGATCCCAATCACCCACTAATTCTGTTGGGTCATTTGAAATGCGCGGCATTTGAATTGCCCTTTACGGATCACGAATCTTTTGGTTCACTGGATACGGGTTTGTTGCATGAATATCTGGATTTCCTGCAAGAATCTGGTTTACTCCATCATTCAGGCGAACGATATTTTTGGACAGACACCGCCTACCCGGCCAGCACCCTCTCATTGCGAAGTTCAGACTCGCGCTCGGTCAATTTGATTACTAAAGAATCGGGGAGCCAGGAAACCATAGGTGAAATTGATTATCTCAGCTCCCTCTGGATGGTCCATCCCAATGCCATTTATTTGCACGAGGGGAATACTTACTCGGTACGGTCTTTGGATCTTGAAAAATCGGAAGCCATATTGGAACCGGTTGATGAGGATTACTACACAGAGCCAATCCGTAAGGTAACGCTGACAAAAATCAACGAACAGGATGCCGAATATTATCCCGGATCCAAAATCACGTTTGGCGAAATTCAGGTTACAACTGAGATCACAGGGTTTAAACGAATACTCTGGAGTACTCGTGAAGTGCTTTCGGTTGAGCCGCTTATACTTCCTCCCAGTACAATGCGCACCACAGCTTACTGGATGGCACTGAGTGATGAGACTGTCAACCTTCTTCGTGAGCAGCTGCTCTGGAAAAATGATCCCAATAATTACGGCCCGCAATGGGAGAAGATTCGTACGGCGGTTCGACAGAGGGATCAATTTCGCTGTCAGGTTTGCGGGTTACCCGAAACCGATAAGGCGCATCACGTTCATCATAAAACCCCGCTGCGCAGCTTTTTAAGCCTTGAAGAAGCCAATCGCATGGAAAATTTGATCACACTGTGTTCAAATTGCCATAAATTGGCAGAAAGCGCCGTAAGAATTCGCAGCGGATTGGCAGGGTTGGGTTACGCACTCGGACAATTGGCTCCCCTCTTTTTAATGTGCGACTCCTCAGACCTTGGCACCCTGGCAGATCCGGCCAGTTCTATCGCTGATGGCCGCCCCGCTGTTATTATCTATGACCAGGTAAATGCCGGAATCGGATTAAGCCGTAAGTGTTTTGACATGCATCCGCAAATCATTTCCAGCGTGCGTGAATTGATTTCCAATTGTGGATGCATTGACGGCTGTCCCTCCTGTGTGGGACCTGGCGGTGAAAATGGAGCAGGCGGAAAACCAGAAACGTTGGCCATACTTAAGCTGATTTGTAAAGATGATCAGGCTGTCTCATGAGTGAATCTCTTTCCGATCGATTGCGTTCACTTGGAGTAAAAACCGGTGTGAAAGACCTGCCGGCTCCACGACCCAAACCGGCGGATATAGACAACCTTGTTAATGGGCGTTTTTTTGAATCTGAGTTTGGGCGGGTATTTTGCGCGGAAACCAGACGGAATGAATGCTATACGCATGGCGATATCCCCATGACCATTTCCGCCATAACATCCCGGTTTCTTCGATGGGCCGACCCTGCCGGTGTAATTGACCTGGTTGACCTTCATTCAGTTGCTTTCATTGACACAGAAACCACCGGTCTGGCAGGTGGCACAGGTACCCTTCCCTTCATGATCGGAGTTGGCCGTTTCTCCAATGAAGGATTTCTCACAACCCAGGTATTTATTCGGAATCCGGCGGAAGAACGGGCCCAGCTTGATATCTTCGATAAACTCATGACCGGTGTAAAGACAATCGTATCTTACAACGGCAAAGCATTTGACGCGCCCATTCTAAATACCCGATTTACCATGAATGGGATGCCATCTCCGCTTCATGATATGACTCACATCGACCTTCTCCCTCTTTCCCGAAGGTTCTGGCGTCGCCGGCTTGACAGCCGGGGATTAAAAGATATTGAATACGAGATTTTGCATTATTCCCGCGAACAATTGGATGTACCGGGTTGGGAAATCCCGGTTTTATACTTCAACTACCTGCGTACAGGCGATCCAGATCCACTGGTAGGTGTTTTCTATCACAATGTCATCGATATTGAATCTCTCGCCGCTCTCTTCCTGTATTTTAATAACCTGTCTGATGAACCGGGATCAAATAATCACTTGCATCCGGTGGATTTATTCAGCATGGCTATGCAGATTGAGGAAGCCGGTGAAATTGATTTGGCTATCAATATGTATGAACGGTTGCTTTTGGAAGAGCTTCCAGAACATATCCGTCCAGAATTGCAGCTCAGGTATGCCCGTATTCTCAAACGCCGCGGTGATTTTTCTCATACGGTGGATGTACTGAATGCCGCCAACAATGCGAATGACCTCGAGGTCATGATCCAACTGGCCAAAGTATTGGAACATCAGCAGCGAAACTACGCAACCGCTCTCGAGTGGACTTTAAACGCACTGGATTCACTTGGAGATAAACCGTTTTCCGATTCACTTTCTGAAAATAAATCAAAAAAAGAGGATTTGCTTCGACGAAGAGATCGTCTGAAAAAGAAGATCGAACAGGAGAGTAAAAATGGCGGAGTATAGCTCCAGAGAGCTGGCAAACCGCTGGAACCATCGCTTCCTCGATGATGATCGGTTTCAAGATGCGCCGCCGCGCCGCCTGGTTAAGGATTATGCCAGCTTTCTCCCTGAAAGCGGTCTGGCATTGGAATTTGCAGGCGGGATGGGAAAGACATCGGATTTTCTTCAGCGTTGTGGATTGCAGGTAATTGAGTTGGATATATCCTTGCAGGCATTGTCCAGAGCCAGGGATTTGAATAAAGATGCCTGCCAGTTGACAGCAGATGCCCGGTTCCTGCCACTGGCCGACACGCATTTTGATGTGATCTGCAATTTTTATTTTCTTGAACGAAGATTATTTTCTGATATCAAAAGACTTCTCCTACCGGGTGGAATACTATTTTTTGAGACCATGCTTATCGAGATGCAAACCATTCGCCCCGAAATACCGGATGACCATTTATTGCGACCCGGAGAACTGAAAGCTGAATTTTACGATTGGAAAATAATTCACCTTTTTGAAGGTTGGCTTGATTCTGATCATGGACACAAAAAGGCGGTGGGACAACTTGTTGCCCGCAAGCCATTTACCCCTGTATAATCATTTTATGCAAAAAGATTGGGTTCAAATCTATACTACTTTTGGCCGATTGAATGCCGATATGCTTGTTGATTTTCTTAACGCGAATGGCATTGAAGCCACTTCCATTCAGGAAAGTGTTGGAACAACCTATGGCCTAACCGTAGGCCCACTGGGTGAGGCGATCATTTATGTTCCTGCTGATAAGAAAGCAGAGGCTGAGGATTTGCTTGGACAGATGGAAGCCGGAAAGTTTGAATTACCGGATGATCCTTCTTCCAGCGAAATGGATCAAATCGAACGCAATTCGGATTGAAGCCATTTCTCATAATTGATCCGAACTTGCCGGGTGATATCACCCGGCAAGCCATTTCCAATGGCCTGACTGTTAATTCGAGTAACAGGTAATACCCCCCTGCTTGCGCTGGTTATAAAGATTTCACTGGCGTTGTGGAGCTCCGAAAATGGAAAGCCGGAAAAACGAATGGTTATGTCCAACTTTTTCAGAACATCCAGAACAACACTGCGTGTAATCCCGGGCAATATGTCGTCCGACGCTGTCCATATCTCACTATTAGCCAACACGAAGATATTGCTGGACATACCCTCCAGCAATGTGCCGTCTTTTCCAATCATCAGGTATTCATTAACATCCTTCGGTTTCGCTTTGCGCAGGCTGCGTGTCTGATCAATAAAACTCGTCGCTTTTGATTCTGGATTTTCACGTTGTAATTCAATCGTTTCTGCAGCAGCACCTGATTCGTACAATGATTCAGGTAGGTTAATAAATGGCTCCGCCATTATGTACGTGGTTATACTTTTCTCTTCAAATGCACAGTGAATCCTCAGGCGGATATCTCCGTTGGGGAATTTATTCAGGATCTCTCTCAATGCCGCGCGTAAAATTTCGCGGTTAATGGATAAATGTCTTTCCTGCAATCGGGCAGATTGTTCCAGTCTCAGAAAGTGATCGTCGAGTCTAAGGGCTTTCTCGTGCTGGTATGTCCGAAACGTAGTATAGATACCACCGGGAAAAAACTGACTACCTTCATCCAGGCTGTTCGCGCTGCCTGCCGGATTGATTTCATATCTGTCATCACCCGCGTTGTATTTCCATATTTGAACCATAGGTGCCATGTTTTAGCCATATCGTGAAATAAGGTTTTGATATTCCTCAGGAGTATCCATATCAGGAGGCATTTCTTTATTTATATTGACATAAAGAATTTCATCAGCATGCCGGTTTATAAACGTGCGTACCGTGTCTGTTTTTTCCAATCCCAATATTTCTGCAATCATATCTTTTCTGACCAACCAGGGGTGTCCACGGTGCATATTGTAACTTGGTATGATCAAGGGAGCGTTCTTCTCCATTGCCAATAATTTCAGTTGGTCAATCACCCCTTCATCAATTACAGGCTGATCACCAAGACAAATAAATACATAGTCAATTCCAGCAGGCAATGCCTGTAATCCAACCTGCATGGATATCAGCATTTCAGACTTCTCCGCATCCGGATTTTCAACCAGTCGGACAGTCCTGGTTTTCATCTCTTCATCTATAAAAGGGACCCTATGTGGATTGATCACGATAAAGATTTTTTTGATTCCCGCATTGCTTAACCCACGAACCACCGCGCCCAGAACTGTAGTATTCTTCCATGGCAAATTCATCTTGGGTTGACCCATGCGGGAGGATTTGCCGGCGGCGAGGATGATCGCACCAAAAGTGTTCGCGTTCATGTTTTGGTTCACAGGATTTCCATCAGTCGTTCATAATCATCTGGGGTGTCTACATCCAGAAGAATGGATTCATCAAACCACGGAATAGTATGGATGGAAAAGTGAGAGAAAATCATTCTTCCACCCACGTCACCATGCAGACTGGACAACGCGGAGTAAGTGTTTCTGTCAAACAAAACCGGATTTGCCCTCCGTCCGCCTGATTCAGGCAGGATGATCGGCGCGAGTGTTGCCGCGTGTTCAACCTTCTCACGAACCAGCAGAGAAACCGGAATATGTGGTTGATCTACAAGCATGAAAATAGCTGCTCCTGTCCGTCTGGGTAATGCTTTTATACCAACACGTATTGAGCTGGATTGACCTTCATTCCAATCAGGATTTTGGAGAACCTGCACCGGAAGATCTGAGACTGCCGACTGGATTTCATCAAATTCCTTGCCGGCAATGATTAATACCGGAGAGAGACCCGCTGATAGTGCATGCAAGGCGCACTGCCGCACAAATGGCTGACTTTTCCAGGTCAGCAGAGCTTTCGGCTGCCCCATACGCTTTGAATTGCCGGCAGCCAGAATGATGCAGGCTGTTCTTTCGCTGGCCGATATCACTCCCCTGGGACAGCTTTGAATTTGGTGTAGCTTCGTTTCCGGTTCCAGTGATGCAATGACCACCGAATCGTAATGCGTCAGGAGTTGCTTTTGGGCCATGGGCAGTTCTGTTGCATCTTCCAACAAATCATACTGGTTGAACAACACGGTTCTACGCGCGCGCCTTGGGATATTTTTCAGACCACCCTGAGGATGAATCAACATTTTTATAATACTATGCAGGGTAACCGGCTTTCCCATTGCCAGTCCGGTTATTTCTGAAAACACCTCCGGTCGATGCACATTCTGGTCATTGAGGGTTTTTCCCACAACCGACAATCCAACGGAGACCACAACATGATTTGCCCAGTCAGGTATCGGCGGTTCATTGAACGCGGGTGCCTTTAAAGGTCGGATTTTGGAGCCATCGGATTCCATAAAGACAGGAACATCATTGTCAGAAGATAATTCAAGTAGGTGATTCCATAAAGTTGGATCAATCCCCGAAAGTTTACATTCACTATCTTCCGGACCTGTGATTACCAATTTCCCCGCTACATGAGTACTGGAATTCATCTGGCCGGGAACCCAAACCTGGTGTTCGGGGAAACCAGACAATTGATGTAATCCAATGTGCGCGGTTGCCGCGATGATCGCTTTTTCCGGCCATTCTGTCCCAATCTGGATCAACGCGCTGGATTTTCCACCGGAACCCACCAGGGAAAGTCTGGTTTTCGAATCAATCCTCAGGGCTTCAATGAGTTTCATCGGTCAAGACCCTAATTTTTGTCTGAAATCCTGATTTGTTAGAATTGCTTCAAGCACTCCACCACCGACGGCAAGAGCTTTATCTGAAACAAGGCTGCAAAGCAATGGATCGCAGCGAGGATCTACATCACCCACCTTCAACCCGGTTGTTACAGTCAATCCTTCATGCAGCAATCCACGCACGACACCACGAAAAGGAGCAACCAGCGGTGTATTATTCACAACGGCAACCACTTCACCTTTTTCAACCATGTCACCTATTCTGGTTTTCGCTTTGAATAGGCCATTTTCCGGAGATCGAAGAACGCGTTCATTTTCGTAATCTCCCACCTTTTCCGGTACACCATTATCCACTTCTGCCGTTCCATTCCAGTAAATCCGTCCAAGGTATGGGCCGCGTTTCGTCTCTATCACACAATCACAGTTATCTCCGGGGTAAAAACCGGGACCAATACCCACTGTGAAAACAAAACCATGTGTATCAGCATCAACTTTTCGCTTCAACATCCGCCCATCAATTAGAATGGGAATTCCTGCCTTCGAACAAATTGTCAGATCGCCATCCGGGATTACCGGTATGCAGTTGCTGCCATGACATTTATCAATCTCATCAAAAGAGCGAACCAACTTTCCTTCAATCTCTTCGATGAGCGTTGATTTTGTGTAAATCGCTTCGGAAAACGAAACATAACGCCTGACGGAAAGCGGTTGATCAATTTCCGCAATAACAACCTTAATACCCGAGCGGTGGAGACGCACAGCTATTCCACTGGCCAGGTCTCCACCGCCTCGTATCAGTGCTTTTAACATCTCGATTTACAGCTTTCCCAATCCCCTGAGAATTCTTTCAGGGGTCAAAGGAAATTCATCAAACCAGATGCCCGTGGCGTCATGCACGGCGGCTGTGATGGCGGGGGCAAGGCTCAGAAATGGCATTTCTCCCATGCCGCGTACTCCGCCAAATGGCCCCAAGGGATCAGCGTACTCAAGCACCAACGTATCAATATTCTCGGGAATATCAAGAATCGTTGGGATTAAATACGTTGAAAGGGTGCGGCTTTGTACCTGGCAGTTCTTTTGGGTGAAGTTTTCCATTACAGAATAACCCACCGCCTGGATCAAGGCACCTTCGACCTGCCCCACAACCTGTTGTGGATTTACAGCTTTACCCACATCGTTACCACAGGTGATATTCAGGATAATAATCTGACCGGTTTCAAGATCAACTTCCAGATCCACAACCACCGCCACATACCCATAGGAAAAATTGGCAATACACTTTCCCGTCTCCGGGTCGTATGGGGTCGTCTTTGGGGGAACGTACATATATGTCGCGATAGCCGGACGTTCCTCATTATTCCACTTCTCCAGCGCCTCTTTGGCAGCGCCTTGAATTGAATTCCCAGCCATGAAAGTCATCCGGGAAGCAGAAACACTGCCCGCGTAATCGGTGAAGGCTGTGTCTGAGGAAATCAGCTCCACCTTTTCCAGTGGGAGATTCAACGCATCAGCCGCCATTTGTAGAAAGGCGGTATGTGAACCCTGACCAACTTCAGCGCCGGCATGATGAAGGATGGCTTTTTCTATCGTCGTGTCACCATGTAACTCAACAGTGGCAAAACACTTTTCCGGAGCGCCAAACGAATAACCCACATTTTTGAATCCGCAGGCGAATCCTCTTCCTCGCTTTTTATTCACCTGAGGTGCAGGGATCAACTTCTTTTCCGGATCAGGTTTCCAGGTCTTGCCTTCCAGTTTCCATCCGGCAGCCTCAGCGGTTTTTTCTACCACCTGCTCAATAGTCACGCCGGAATTGATTGGCGTACCTACAGCCATGAGCGAACCCTCTCGCAGAACATTACGGTTTCGCAATTCGACCGGGTCCATTCCCAGTGCTTCCGCAAGTTTGTTCATCTGACTTTCCGCTTCAAACAGTCCCTGTGGTCCACCAAACCCCCGGAACGCGCCGTTAGGGATATTGTTCGTAAATATGGCGTAGGAATCAACTTTAACGTTGGGTATTTCATACGGGCCAGTCGAAAGCAATGTCGCGTTACCCATGACTTTCCCTGACTTTCCGATGTAGGCTCCGCCGTCGGTCTTTATTTCGACTTCTGCGGCAATTACCTTGCCTTCTTTCGTTGCGCCCCATTTGGCATGCATGAAATATGGATGCCTTTTGTAATGACCAATAATTGATTCTTCACGAGACCAGATCATCTTGACAGGCCGATGGATCCCCCGTTTTTCCAGATAATGTGCTGCCACAGCAAGAACCACCTGAATGGTAATGTCCTCCCGTCCGCCAAAAGCTCCGCCAATGGCCGGGTAAATAACCCTGACCTTCTCCTCAGGGAGACCAAGGGCATGCGCAATCTGTTCCTGGTCTTCGTGCATTGATTGCCCCGCGGAAATAACAGTCACCCGGCCATCTTCATCAATGTAGGAAATACCAGCTTCAGGCTGGAGAAAGGCATGTTCCTGTACAGGAGTGCAATAATCCGCCTCAACGATTACATCTGACTTTTCAAATGCCGATTCAACATCACCTTTACGGATGCGAATATGATTAAAGATATTCGTGTCAGAATCTGGCCTCAGTTTTATAGAATCCGGTTTTAACGCATCTTCCACGTTCGTAATGAACGGGAGTTCTTCCAACTCCATTTCAATCAGTTTTATGGCGTCTTCTGCGATTTTCTCCGTCTCGGCAAGCACAAGTGCCACATGATCTGCCGCATACCGAACATGATCGCCAAATTCCTTCTTTGAACCCGGGCCGCAAAGAACAGGCTGATCTTTTACGATCAAACCAAATTCATTTACCGGCACATCTTTCGCGGTCAGAACGGCCACAACACCAGGTAATCTTTCAGCTTTTTCGGTATTCAATTTGCGAATAATCGCGTGTGGTTTACCCGGGTATAGAATTTTCATGTACACCTGGTTTTCCATATTAAAGTCACCAGGATACAGGGATTCACCTTTTACCTTGCCTATCGCGTCAATTCTTTGTACTGAGGCACCAACGTTTTGTTTCATGTCAATCTCCAATTGGTGAGCGTAGTTTACCGGGATTTTCTTTTTCTACGAAATGTTTGCGGGGGAACATCATATAATCCATATCTGGGAGGAGCCAGTACGCGAGTGATTATGGCCGTAATAAACAGGAAAATCGTATAAAAAACGAACATCAACACAAGCGTCAAAATGATCTTTACATAAAGGTACGGTTCAATGTATTTTGAGATCAAATCACCCGGAATGGCAAACCATCCCTGTTTTGCGTTCTCTTCCAGAATGATCAAAGCGCCAATATAGGCAAGTATGGGAATGAGAACTGCCATGGCAAAACCCACACCACGCCAGATCGGATGAAGTTCTTTTCTGACGGGTTTCTTACTTTGAGGCCGGTAAGATTCATATTTACTCATGACTTTTGCATCTTTCCGGCTGCTTTTTCAACAGCACGAATGATTTTGTAATACCCCGTGCAACGGCAAAGATTCCCTGTCAATGCTTGTTTTATTTCTTCTTCGGTCGGAGAAGGTTTTTCTTCCAGAAGTTTGGCGGATGACATGACAAATCCTGGAGTGCAATAACCGCATTGAACAGCACCTTCTTCCACAAAGGCCTGTTGAACGGGGTGCAATTCTTCCCCTTTAGACATTCCTTCTATGGTTGTGATCACAGCACCGTTCGCTCTGGGTGCTGGAACCATGCAGGCCATAACAGCCGCGCCATCCAGGTAAATCGTACATGCACCACACTCACCTTCTCCACAACCCTCTTTCGTACCCATAAGGCCTGCATCCTCCCGAAGAAGACGCAACAATGTCTTTTCCTGTCCACTCTTCAATATAAATTTCTGCCCATTAATTGTGGTAACAATGGGTACGGAGGAATCAATCTTTCCATAAATAGCGCCGCTGTTAGCGTATGGTGTTCGCAATATTGGAGGATCGACCATTAAAGCAGATTCAATTTCACCATTATTAATTTGCTCCAGGGCCTGTTTTACAAGAATATTCACAATGTAAGCACGATAGCGCGCCGAACTTCGCAAATCATCAATAGGTGTTGCTGCTTCACTGGCAAGTTTCGCGCATTCGGTGATGCTTTGCTCGTCCAGTTCTTTACCGCGAAGGAAATTTTCAGCTTTTTCCGCGTGAATAATTACCGGAGCCACAGCGCCAAGTGTTATGGCGGCTTTGGTAATTACCTTGCGATCGAATTGAAGTATGACTGTGGCATTCACCACAGAAATCGCCTGTGCCCTTCGCAGGGCATTCTTGATATAGAATCCCCGCTCATTCTTGAGCATTGGTGTGATAACAATATCCACGAGCATTTCATCCGGATTCATGACTGTTTTGCGAACACCTCTATAAAACTCCCTGATGGGTACTGTTCTGGATCCGCTTTTGCTTTGTAAAATGATACTGGCATCCAGTGCCATCAGAGGTGAAATGGTGTCATTAGCCGGAGAGGCAGTGATTAGATTTCCGGCAATCGTTCCCCGGTTGCGAATTTGAGGAGACCCCACCTGCCAGCAGGCTAATGCCAGAGGGAATACCTTTTCACGAATCAGAGAAGATCGCACACAATCGTTGTGGGTAACCATTGGACCAAGGTGAATTTTTCCAGTCGAATCTTCATGGATGCGGTCAAGGTCGGGTATGCGGGATGTATCAATCAGCACTTCGATCCCTTTTCGCACCCCGCGCTCCATCTCAAGGATCAGGTCTGTCGCACCGGCAACAATTCTTGATTTTTGTCCGTAATCTGCCAGGGTTTCAATCACTTGATCGACTGTTTCAGCATTGATGTAAGTCTGCCACATGGAATTGCTCCTTTTATTAATCCTTCATTACGCGCCCGTTTCCACCGTTACGCAGCATGATGATTTGCGCCATGATGGAAACAGCGATTTCTTCCGGTGTCTCGGCTTTCAATTCCAATCCAAGAGGAGAATGAACCTTGTTCAATTTTTCCTGTGATACACCCTGCTCGAGCAATTCTTTGCAGGTTACCGCCCAGCGGCGTTTCGATCCAATCACGCCAATAAAAGCGGCCTGGGACTCAAGCAATGGGGCCAGGCCGGCCACATCGACATTGGATCCACGCGTTGTAAGAATTATATAAGTTGTCGGTGTGATTTTCGTTTCACCGGGAATATCTTGCATTTTTACAGGAAAAAACTCATCCGCGTCTGGATTGGTTTCGGGCGTGCAAAATTCTGCCCGATCATCTGAGATGGCTACGCGAAAACCCAGGTACTTTGCCAGATGCGCTACCGCCTTCCCTACATGACCTCCGCCAATGATGATCACCTTCGGGTTTGGCAGGATTGGCTCAACCAATATATCCATTGTTCCTCCGCAAACACCCGGGTCTCCACGCATTGGATCGACCATTTTATATTTCAATACTTTTAACTGCCGGGATTGCATGACATCAAACGCTTCCTGGAAAACCAGGTCTTCAACTTCACCACCGCCGACAGTTCCCATGAAACTGCCATCAGATAAAACCAGCATTTTCGTTCCCGCATGCCGCGGCGCCGAACCGGTGCTGTTTATGATGGTACACAAAGCCGCGGAATCACCCTTTGAAAGTACTTCTTGAATTTTTTTGAAAATTATCTCGTTCATTGTTCAAGAATTCCCAGTATGATCGGTAGAAGCTGTTTTTTGCGTGAAACAATACCATCCGCCTGCCATGAACCGTCCGGCAATGGTTTGTACGGCAGGCTGGAAAAAACCGGCGGCGGATTGGCCGCCAACAAACGGCTTGATCCACCCACCACATCTGTGATCATTAACAGGGCAAAATGCAAGCCTTTGCTGATTTGCAATTCTTCCAACGATTTTTGAAGTTTTGGAATGAACTCTCCCACTTCCACCATTCCGCTGACTTCAACCTGGGCTATGGCAAAATTGTATGGCTCCTGTTGGTATATTTTCAGGTCGGTTTTTACGACTTCATCGGAGGGCCGGGTCTGTAATCCCGCCCCGGCGGCAATCACTTTGTGACCGTAACTTTCAAGAGTCTCTCCTGAGAAAGGTGAACCGCCATTGAACGCCCATCTTGCAAGCCGTTCCCCGGCCTGTCTATCTCTCACTGTTGTTGTCGGTGAGGTCAGGATTAATGTATCTGCCAGCAAGCCGGCCAATAATAGCGCCGCGATCGGTGCAGGGGCACTCAGGCCGGCATCTTCCACGCGTTCTGACACCAGGGTGCTGGTGCTGCCAACCACATCAACTGTGAATCGAATGGGCACGTGTGTTTGTTGATTACCCAATCGGTGATGATCAAGAATCTCAAGCAAATCAGCTTCATTTAAAGAACCCAGAGCCTGCTGCGGTTCATTGTGGTCCACCAGGATGATCTTCATACGCGGCGGGTTGAGAAGATCGCGTTGCCTGCAAATACCAACATATCGGTTATTCTCATCGACAACAATGTAATCATCACCTTCCGAACGCAGGATGCGATTGAGCAGATCACGAATCCGCCAACCAGATTTAAAAGTGGGAACCGCTGTATCAGCCGCATCTTTTGCCGGGGTATCAAGAAGTTCGGAGATTTTCATCTCCTGTTTGAGTTTGTGTGGTCCCACCAACTGTCCCAGATGGTTGAAAAGACTACGACCGGTGATCAATCCATATGGTGTGCCATCAGGATTGATCACCGGCGCCACCCCGCCTGTGCGGGAAGAGATGGCCCAGGCTTCCCGCAGGGGTTGCTCCGGGGTGGTTGTATCCAACCTGCGGGTAACCCATTCAAATTTTGGGGAAGCGTCAGCGACGAGAACCGGTGTATCGACACCCGTGAAATTTAGAACCCAGGCTGTCTGTGGGTTGATCGCTCCCGCGCGGGCGGCAACGACATTTTCTCCATCGCGTTCGCGTAACAACCATGCGTATCCTATTGCCGACGCGATTGAATCGGTATCAGGATTTACATGACCGATTACATAAATACGATCTTCCATCGTTATTTTGCCTGTGTGTTGCTGGATTTTTTCAGGGCAAAGTAGACCTTTTCCGGCGTAACAGGCAGGCTGTTTATCTCAATTCCACAGGCGTCCAGAACAGCATTCCCAACCGCCGGAGCCACGCCATCCAATGGAATTTCAGCCACCGCTTTCACGCCAAATGGATGCGAGGGTTCATACGTTTCGACAAATAGAGCTTCCATTCCCGGCATTTCATTGGACCTGAATATATGGTAATCCACCAGATTCTTATCCAGAGAACGTCCTTTATCGTCATAACGCATTTCTTCGCATACGGCATATCCCAACGCCTGGCTCATACCACCTTCGATCTGCCCGATTGCCGCGATCGGGTTGACAATTACCCCGGAGTCAACAGCCATCACCAGATTGTCAACAACAACCTTGCCGGTCTGGGTATCCACGGTCACTTCGGCAAATTGTGCCGCGAAAGGAGGTGGAGATGAAGGTGACACATAAGAAGCCACTTCCATGATCTGTTCCTGATCAGTATGATGTAGCGAGTTGTACGCGATCTCTTTTATGGTCACGCTGCGGCCGTCCAGGGTTGTGGCTTTTCTACCGACAAGCGTTATTTGATCTGCCGGTATCGGATCTGTTCCTTTCTCCGTATCCGAGAGCATTTTAGCGGCTCGTTCCTTTAGTTTTGCCGCCACCTTTTCCGCGGCTTTCACAACCGCGGTGCCGGAAATATATGTCGTGCTTGAGGCATACGCCCCCACATCAAAGGGGGTCATGTCTGTATCGGAAGAGTAACAAATTATGTCTTCCGTGGGGACCCCCAGAACTTCCGCCGCCATTTGGGCCAGAACCGTATCCGAACCGGTACCCAGGTCGGTGGCCCCCACAAGAAGGTTGAATGAGCCGTCGTCATTCAATTTCAGGCTGGCGCCGCCCATATCCAGGTACGGAATGGCCGTTCCCTGCATCACCGTGGCAATGCCAATTCCCCGGCGCAGATAAGGTTTGTCTTGAACAGCATGCCAGTCGGGATTATTAAATTTCTGATCCCACCCAATCACGGCTTTCCCCTGCCGGACACAATCTTCGAGTCCTACTGTGTGGATGATTTCCGGTCTGGGCTCGCGCCCTTCACTCCATGATGTACTGAAAGGATGCAATTCTCCCGACCGAACCGCATTTTTTAGCCGGAATTCAATCGGGTCCAAATTCAACGCGCGGGCGATCTTTTCCATCTGACGTTCAACCGGCCAGAAACCCTGGGGCACGCCGTACCCGCGGAAAGCGCCAGCCGGCGGATGATTGGTGTAGACAATATCCGCATAAAAACGGATGTTGGGATTCTTCCGATATTCTCCATCGCCCACATATAAGGCCATCGCTTTTTGACCGGTATTACCGGTGACGGTTAACGCGTGACAGCCATACGCTCCAGTGTCTGATAGCGCATACATTTCATTGGCGGTTATGGTTCCGTCTTTCTTAACACCGGTTTTCAGGCGTATTTTCATTGGATGGCGCGACCGGGACGCTTCAAACTCCTCATCACGGTCATATTCCATCAAAACAGGCCGCTTTGTCGCTATGGTCAGGTGGCCTACGACATCTTCGATCAAGACCTCCTGTTTTCCACCAAAACCTCCTCCAACCCTGGGTTTTATGATGCGGATGCGTTTCATGGGTAAGCCAAGCACAGGGGCCAGGATTCGTCGCGCGTGAAAAGGTACCTGCGTGGAGGTTCGTATTACCAGGCGGTCATCTTCATCCCAGTAGGAAACCGCCACATGAGGTTCAATATGCGCCTGCTGCACCTTCTGGACATCGTATTCTTCTTCAAAAATCACATCAGCTTCTTTAAACCCTTTTTCCACATCGCCGATATCGATGCGAATTTTGGCTGCCAGGTTTTTTTCAGGTTCTGAATCCGCGAAATTCACGTATTCCGGTTCTTCATGGATGCGGCCTACACCTTTATCCATAGCATGGGCCGGATCAAGCACGGCGGGCAATTCTTCGTATTCAACCTCAATCAATTTAAGGGCATGTTCCGCGATTTCTCGTGTTTCGGCGGCCACAAACGCCACCCGGTCACCCACAAACCGCACCCGGCTGTCAAGTGAAAACATATCCAGCGGTCCGGGGATGGGGTCAGACTGTCCGGCTGTGGAATAGATTACCCGCGGGATATCCTGCCAGGTTAGAACGGCCGCCACGCCCTCCAAAGCCCGGGCTTTTGATGCATCGATCTTTTTGATTTTCGCGTGGGCTACTGGACTGTGGAGTATTTTTCCGACCAATAATCCGCGCATTTCAATATCTGCCGCGAACGCCGGTTTCCCCTGCACCAGTTTTACGGCATCCAACTTCGGTTCAGATTTCCCGACGGCATGGTATTTTTTTGTCTTTTCGGTGATCTGTACCCGGGGCATCACTTTTGTTGATAACGCAGGAATTTCTTTTAAGTCCCCTGGTTCATTCGGATTCCCTTCATCTTCAGGTGAGAAAACCCATTCGTCCGGTTTTTGTCCATCGCCAATGTCAGGCACCGGTTCACCGCGCAGTACAGCGGCGGCACGCAAAACAGCCTGCACTGGTTTTACATACCCGGTACAACGGCATAATACACCGGAAAGAGCTTCACGAATTTCTTCTTCAGTAGGACTGATGTTTTTTTCAAGAAGAGATTTCGCCGCCAGAACCTGGGCCGGCGTGCAATATCCGCACTGAATCGCGCCCGTTTCCACAAATGCGCGTTGAATGGGGTGCAATCCGTCCGTCTTCTTCCAACCCTGTTCGGGATGTTCTCCCATGCCTTCTATGGTCTCGATCAGGTGCCCAACCGCCTGCGCGGCAAGCATCCGGCAGGAATTCACAGGAACGCCATCCAGCAATATGGCGCAGGCACCACATTCCCCGTTTTCGCAGCCGCCGTATTTGGCGCCAAAAAATCCTTCCCTGCGTAGAAGTTCAAGAAGGGTCATTCCGGCAGCATGGTCGAGCTCCAACATATTTCCATTTATTGTGAAGCGACTTTTCATAATCTAACCCTTCCCGCCAGAAATGTTTTGTTGCCGGGTTATTCGTTCAATCAATATATTGATCGCGGCTTGCTGGTATTCAGAGAACTCGGCATTGTCCTGTGATGAAGACCCTCTGAGCTTGTGAAATACCTCGCTGAACAAATTCTTCGACCCTGCCGAACCCAGAACGGGTGATTTTCCGCACCCACCCATAACAATCCGCGTATCGCCAGTTTCCCATTTCGCGGTTGTCACATAGACTATTGGCCGGTCTTCGGGAGAACGGGCGACATCATCGTATTCTGCCTCAACAGGATTATTGAATTCGATCTCAGTGATCAATTTTCCGGGTCTCTTCTCCCGGTCTTTTGCCAGCCACTCACCCAAATAGATCGATTTTCTACCGGGTTCCCATGTGATTTTCACATCGAGCGCCAGCAGGCTACCAAGCAGCGGGGATTTGCCGTCTGTGGCAATCAAGACCCCGCCCAATGTGCCGCTTCTACGCAGGTTGATACTGGTTTCCCTTCGGGCGGCCTGGCGTAATCCAATCGGCAAGTCTTTGCATTCCACCAGGTCTTGCAGACGGGTCATTGCGCCTATGTGCCATTTAGCCTTTTCACTATCCCAGGTTATGTGATCCAATCCTAAAGATTGCAGATCAACCACCGCAATCGGGATCTCAGAGGGTCGGCTTACCAATGTCCCGCCACCCAGGGGTATGGTTAAAGGTGTTTCACGATTAAGTAGTTTCTTCGCCTGCTCAAGATTCTCAGGCCGATGATACTCAATGATCATAAAACCTCACTATATGTAAAAACTGACGGTATTACCCGTTGGAATTTCAGTCTATTTTTGGGCGAAGGTATCGATCAATAATTTCACATCACCGCCGACCGGGTAGAGAATCGGGCAGGTACAACCATATTTTCGATATTCTGCCACTTTAGCCCGAGCTTCATCCGGAGTACCCGAAGCGGTAATATCCAGAATCAATTGTTCTGGTACCAGGTGTTTGGCCTTGTTGATCTGTTCTTTGGTTGCCGGCCATCCCAGAATGGATTGAATTTCTTTGACGACATCCTCAGACACGCCCGACGCTTTGGCAATATGAGGCTGCTGTGCGAGGTACTGGGTAAGCAACCCTCGCGTGGTATCCAGAGCTTTATCATGGTCCATGTCAACCGAACAAACCACCAGTTGCGGCCTGTCCAGGTCTGCCAGTGTTTTGTTTGCCTTTTTCAAGCCGCTCTGTAAAAGCTCCATGGCTTTTTCGTTATATTTCGGCGCGACACAGTAGTTCAACACCACACCGTCGGCGATCTCACCGGTCATTTCCATCATCTGATCGCCGGTAGCGCCGATCATAATGGGGACATTGCGAGGCTCACGCCTGCCATGTACCACGTCAAGTTCAATTCCATCGACATGGATAAACTCCCCATGGAATGTGACCTTTTCCATATTCAACAAACGTTTCATCACAGCCACGGTTTCTTTCATGGCCAGTAACGGTTTTTTGCGATCAATGCCAACATTTCGCGCGAGCGGATCCCACCAGGCGCCTATACCGCATATGATACGGTTGGGAGCAAGATCATCCAATGTCAGATATGTCGCCGCCAGTAAACCGATATTACGTGTCCAATTATTGATGACGCCGGAACCTACTTTTATCTTCTTTGTTACCGCGGCGTAGGCGGCCATTGGGACAATCGCGTCCCGCACCAACCGGCTTTCTGCCTGCCATACAGCTTCGAATCCCCGCTCTTCCGCATACTGAACGTAATCCAATCCATCCCGTAGATCATGGGCATCCTGCAAGTAAAGCGCAACACGATCAGCCATTATTCCTCCAGGTTGAAACAGGTTGTATGACAACTCTAATTATAGATGTTTTTGGCGCTCTTCAAACATCTGTAATAGCTCCAAATCTTCAGGGAAATCAAGATCCAATCCCAGTGTTTCACTCTCAACAATTTTCAAAGACAGATTGAATTTCTTCGCCTGCTGGCAATGTTTTTGAAATGAATTTTCACCAAACTGGTAGGAAATCAAACCGGTTGGTTTGATTAACAACGCATTGGTTCCCTCTTTGCGCCTGTCAGGGGCGATTACCACAACCGGCGCTTCTTCAGCTTCATACACCAGGTTTTCCACATCAGCGATTGTTAACAACGGTAAATCCGATGGGAGGATCAAAACACCCTGCACAGCATACATTTGCGCCACCATGGTAGCACGATGCAACGCCGTATTTAAACCCGGATTACCGTCTTCCATTACAGTTCTGGCTCCTTTCTCCCTCGCCAAAGCCAGAACCGCCGTGTCACTGCTGATTACCAGAATTTGTTCAATACCCTCGATTTTGGTGAGCACTTCGAGAGTGTGACCAATCAAAGAAAGATTCAGAATTTCCCGCTCATCTTCTGACAAAACACCTGCCAGCCGGGTTTTCCCCCGGCGCAGCGGTTTTACTGGAACTATCGCCCAAAGACTCATAGTTTTGCCCTTAGGACGGCAAATTAATTCCAAATTCAATTGTCTCTTTTGCCAACGTTACGCGATCTGCTATTGATTTCATTATTGTGTTGGTAACCAATGGAATTATACCCCGGTCAACCAGGGCATTTGACTCAGCGCTATCGATCGAATCGAGAACCATCCCTTTGAGGAAATCATGGTAGTGGTCAGCGACGGCTGTCACTCCGGGTGAAATGCCCAGTTCAGAGAACATTTTCGCCGCCGGTCCTTTCACAGTCTTTCCACCAATGATTGGAGAAACAGCCACCACGTTCTTGCTTTTCAATGAATCCCTCACGCCATGCAGTTTGATGATGGGATCGATGCTCACCCAGGGATTTGATGGGCAGATAATTACCAGATCGGCCATCTCGATGGCTATTTTTACTCCGGCAGATGGATGCGCATGTTCAAGTCCAACAAACTCGAAACCGGCTACTTCAGGATTGCAACGCTCCTTTACAAAGTATTCCTGAAATGGTAAAGACCTGTCATCACGGGTTTTTACCACGGTCTTCACAGATTGATCTGTCATGGGAAGGACGTTATCCTTTATCCCAAGATGTTTACAAAAAATGTGAGTAATTTCAGTAAGCGTTAAACCCTTTTGGAAAAGACGGGTACGTTCCAGATGGAGCGCCAGGTCGTGGTCTCCCAACCGGAACCAGTTTGGAGCACCCAGCGTGGGCAAGGTTTCGAAAACATGCCATGTCTCTTCCTTCCTGCCCCAGCCCGTTTCAGGGTTGGCCAATCCGGCCAGTGTGTAGCACACGGTATCCAGATCAGGCGATATATTTAATCCAAACAACTCAAAATCGTCGCCTGTATTGACCACAACATTTACAGGCGCAGGTGCGAGGAACCGTGATATGCCATCCGCCAGTTTGGCCCCGCCGACCCCGCCGGCCAATGCTGTGACCTTTAAGATTTCTGACATTAAAAACACCTTACCGAAGAGAATAACTTGATCAAAAAATTCATCTTTTGCTTATGCCGTTTCAAGCGAGTAGTAATCCTTCTGACCGACAATATCATTATCTCGATAAAGAACACAGATGTTTTCGACCTTGAAATCAAAACATATGTCTTTTGCCATATTGTTTTCAAAAAAACGACAATATTCTTCTGAAGAGATCCCATGATGTAATAAGGTAATGTGAGGGATCCATTTCAAGGGTGAATAATTCATATTCACGTCACTTAAATACTGACCACACTCCGTCCAGATTAATTGTTGCAACTCGCACAAATCCTTGCTGCGCGCGAGGTTTATGGTAACAACCGGTTCCTCACCAGGAAAGATGCCAAACCCACCGCTGAACACCGGAAAGCCTTTCCATGTTGCGGCGATTCTTTTCAACCGTTTGTCTACCGCTGAACGATCCAACCCTTTTCCAACCAACCAGGAGAAGTGAGGAAATTTTGTTTCTATCTTCCCACCGTTATTTAATGTATGCCCTTCAGGCAGGCTATCCAGAATAAATTGCCAGGTACGTTCGTTCAACAATGTCGCGATCGCATAGAACATAATTCACCTGAAAAGGTCTTCCACCTCTGGTCGTAATAATTCTTGTAGACTGGCTTCCCGCAATGGGTATGGAAAACCACGTGCAAGCACCACGGGCTGCATTTCCGCAGCCTGCCCCATCACCAATGAAGCACCTGCGGCCAGTTCATCCGCGGCACCTACCTGTGTGATCTGCAGATGGTAACCGAAAATATCCGGTTTATCCCGCAGGTCAACCACACCCGGTACTCCAGAAAGACCTATGGTGGTACCTACCGTGCCATTTCGCCAGGCGCGTCCGTGGGAATCAATGATCATGACTCCAAAGCGCATGTTGAAAGCACTCTCCAATCTGATTCGTATACGTTTGGACGATTCATCAGAGTTTTCGGGAAGAAGAAGATACCAGTCCTCTGGTTTACCGTCACCTTCGTTTGTTCCTTCAACATTGGAATGATCGATACCCGCATTGGCGCAAATAAAACCATTTTTATGTTCAACAATCAACGCGCCGGGCTTTTCACGCAATACACTCTTGCTTTCCCTCAGGACAAGCTCCACGAATCTTGGATCTTTTCCGGTTCGATTGGCAATGTCATACGCCCGGGTGGATGGTACAACCTGACCAAGGTTAATGTAACGATTCTCTGATTTGCTGACAATTTTCTGGGCCAAAACCCAGATATCCCCGTCTTCAGGCTGAATGCATGCGTCTTTTGCCTTCTGAACAAGGATGTTTGTCAGATCATCACCCGGTTTAATCAATGGAATTGCCGGTATGGGTGTCAAGATTAAAGGCATAAATTCCCTTACGAACGGGGAATACCCGTAACCCGTATTCCAGATACCTGAATTCCAAATTGTTTGTTAATCCCGATCAAAATCGATGTCAAACCTTCCACTACGACCGAGTTTTCAATAGGGCCGGCATCCAGCCCAAACAGGCCGGTATCTTTTACCAACTCGACTACGATCAGCCTGGCGTCTTTATCGCTTCCGGTCACAAGCACATCACAGTCCACATTGTGGCCAGACAGCAGGTTTTCATAGGAGATATTCTGGAACGCGGCAACAACTTTCACATTTTCACCCAGAATCGATTGTGCCTGCTGCGCGGCTGATCCTTCTGGTGGCATTTGAACACGAGTGACCCTGGGTGGAACAAGAGGAACGGTCACATCGATAAATATCTTTCCCTGTACATATGGCTTAATGGTTTCCAACATGTCTTGATGAAATGAGAATGGAACAGTGAGAACCACAATATCCGCCTTTTCAGCCGCATCTGCATTCTCCATTCCAATGACAGGCAAATTCTTGCCGGCCAGTGTGACCACTTCATCAACGGCAGTAAGTGCTTTCTCCAGAGTTCTTGATCCAATAATGATGGAATAGCCGGCAAGCGCCCAACGCAAAGCCAATCCTTTGCCTTCCTTGCCCGTTCCCCCCAGAATGGCGATGGTCTTTGGATTATTGGTTGTCATCAGGTTTCTCCTGTCTACCAGATCTAGAACTGCTCTGAATAGCGTTTCCAGACATCCGGAGCCAATTGTCGGGCATCCGCGATGATTTTTTCTTCATCAACGCATAAGATGTGATGGTCTTTCATCAAAATTTTCCCATCCACCATGGTCATTGTTACCATGCTCTCGTTGAATCCAAACAGAATGTGCCAGGGTATGTTCCCCGCGGTCATTGGTGTGAAGGGATGGTAATCCACAAAAATGATATCCGCCTGCGCCCCTGGTTTTAGTATTCCGGCTTCAATTCCATCGAACTGATTGGCGACCAATCGCCTGTTTTGCACGGTGGCCATTTTCGCCACCAGCATGCCATTCATCCGTCTCGGATCGCGGTTCCACAATTTTTGGGCAAGGTAGGCGGCCTTCCACTCATCCCACATGGTATTGGAGAAACCGTCATTCCCCAGACACATTTTCACACCGAGTCGATCCATGGACTCGACAGCCGCCATGCCAACCGCGTTGTTCATGTTGCTCCGAGGTTGATGTGCCACCCAGACTCCATGTTGTGCCAGGATTTCTGCTTCGCGCGCATCAACGTGAACCGCATGAGCGATGATGGTTTTCGGGCTTAGTATTCCGAATTTTTCAAGGCGGTCAACCACCCGCAGACCGCATTTTTGCAGACTGTCATATTCATCTGCTTCCGATTCCGCGGCATGTATATGAAATCCCACACCATCCGGGATTGCTTTTCGCGCGTTTTCCAGTGTTGAATCGGATAACGTCAAACTGGCATGCAACCCGAATGTGGCCGATACACGGCCATCCAATGGTTTTTCATTCTTCACAAAATTCGCGAACAGTACATTTTCTTTGATTCCCTGGTCAGCCTGATCCAATCCATTGCGATCAGTAACCTCATAGCAAAGGCTGGCCCGAACTCCAGTTTCTTTCACGACATCATAAATCGTCTCCAACGATCCATTAATATACGAAGGCGAAGCATGATGATCGAACAATGTTGTAGTTCCATGATGGATGGCATCCAGGATACAGACATAGGCAGATGCGGCCACAGATTTCCTGTCCAATGCTTTATCAAGCGGCCACCACAATTTTTCGAGGATTTCAACAAATCCTGCCGGAGCATTTCCCGGAATACCTAATCCCCTGGAATAAGCGCCATAAAAATGTGTATGCGCGCAAATATTTCCCGGCATTACCAGTTGACCATGAGCATCCAGTTTCTCATCGTCCGGGAATTGTGAGAGCAATAAATTCTGCGGGCTCACATGTGTGATTTTTCCGCCATCAATCCGGATCGCCCAGTTCTCCAGGACACGATTTTCGTCTTCCCATGTGACCAGTACACCATTTATGATCAGCATTTCTACTCCTGTTGAGCTATATGGAAGTTAAAAAAATTGTAGCACAACGCCCACCTCAAGTTGTAAGACATCTGTCACCAATGTACAGGTCTGTTCATCCTTCGACGGATTTGGCATATAATCCATTAAATATTACATTTCCAACAGGTATAGAACAATGACAACCAACCGCGAAAAATCCATAGAATATGCTCGAAAGAACCGATCAAAATTTGAAAATAACCTGATTGAACTGGTGAAAATTCCATCTGTCTCAACCGATACAGCTCAAAAAGACTCAATGCTCAAAGCTGCTGAAAGCCTGGTCAAACAGCTCTCTTCTGTCGGATTCAAACAGGTAGAAATTCTTTCCACAGCCGGACATCCAGCTGTTTTTGGTCAAACCCAACCTGATAATCATGATCTTCCAGTGCTGCTGATCTATGGACATTATGATGTCCAACCACCTGATCCCTTGGATTTATGGAAAACCAAACCATTTGAACCCACGATCAGAGGAGACCGCCTTTACGGTCGCGGCGCATCTGATATGAAAGGACAAATTTGTATCAGCCTGGCAGCTATTGAGTCAATTCTCAATCAGAGTCAAATTCCTTTGAACATCAAGGTGATTTTTGAGGGGGAAGAAGAGATTGGATCTCCCAATCTTGCCGCATTGATTGAGGAAAAGAAGGAACTTCTGGCCTGCGATTACATTTTGAATCCTGATGCCGGGCTTGTCTCCGCGGATTTGCCGGCCATCACGTACGGATTGCGGGGTCTAGCCTATTTTGAATTACGTGTCTTTGGGCCTGACCATGACCTGCATTCCGGTGGCTTTGGAGGTGTGGTACACAACCCGGCCCAGGCCCTTTGCGAAGTGATCTCCAAAATGCATGATGCTGACGGGCGGGTTACCCTTCCGGGCTTTTACAACAGTGTGCTTGAATTATCCACAGAAGAACGGGACGCTCTTGCCCGCTTGCCCATTGACGATGAGTATTACAGACAAAACACGGGTGTACCAGAGATTTGGGGAGAAAAAGGGTATACCGTTAATGAACGGATCGGCGCACGCCCTACCCTGGAAATTAACGGGCTGCTTTCAGGATTTACGGGTACCGGCTCAAAGACTGTCTTACCCGCGCATGCCATGGCAAAAATCTCCTGCAGGTTGGTCCCCGACCAGAATCCCGAAGAAGTGTATAAACAAATGATGCAATTCCTTAACGCGAATATGCCCTCCACGGTTCGCTGGGAATTAATCAAGATGGCTGGTGGACCACCCTGCCTGACCAACCCCAATCTTCCCGAAACCAGGGCTCTGGAAAAAGCTTTGGAGGCAGTCTGGGGTGTGCCCCCGGTTCTTAAACGCGAAGGCGGTTCCATTCCAGTGGTATCCGATATGCAGAATATCCTGGGTGTCGAATCAGTTTTGACTGGATTTGGCATGTCAGAAGACCTCATCCATTCACCCAATGAATCCCAACACCTTCCCACCTTCCACAGAGGTGTTGAATCCATCATTCATTTCATCTATAACCTTATTGAGAGGTAGGTATCCATGACAGAAAAATTGCCCTCCTACGGAGGACAGGCATTAATTGAAGGTGTTCTGATGCGCGGCAGCAAAGGATTGGCCGCCGCCATGCGTAAACCCGATGGACAGATCGCGATTGAATCCGAACAGTTGACCGGTATATACACCAATCCTCTAATGAAGACTCCCTTTTTGCGCGGACTTATCTCATTATGGGATTCGTTGGGTATTGGTATGCGATTCTTGACCATTTCAGCCAATATGCAATCCGGCGAGGATGAAAAGCTGGAAGGTCCAGCTCTTTATTTGACTCTGGGTCTATCCCTGGCTTTCGGAGTCGGATTATTCTTCCTGTTACCGGCCGCAGCCGGTCATTTGACAATAACATTCCTGGGTTTCAATACCTGGTGGTCCAATGTGACAGAAGGGGTTATCCGTCTCGCATTGGCCATTGGTTACATCTGGGCGATCGGCAAGATGCCGGATATCGCCCGAGTTTTTGCGTATCACGGCGCAGAACATAAAACCATAAACGCATTCGAAGCAGGTGCGAAAATGACACCGGAAATCGTGAGCCAGTATTCGGTGGAGCATCCCCGCTGCGGTACCGCGTTTTTACTTACATTGATCGTGCTTTCCATTTTTGTCTTTGCCCTTCTCGGTCCTCTTGGCGGAATCTGGAGATATGCAGGCAGATTGCTTCTCATTTTGCCTCTGGCATCCCTGTCTTATGAATTGATCCGCTGGAGCAGCAAGCATATGACAAATCCTCTGGTCAATTTGATCGTAAAACCGAACCTGGCCCTGCAGCATCTCACCACACGCGAGCCAACCCTTGAAATGTTGGAAGTCTCAATTACGGCATTTAAATCAATGCTTGAAATCGAAAACCAGACCAAAGATCAATCCGTAAAACTGGCTAATGAAACTGTTTGAGAATAAGACTTTACTCCAGGTTGTCTTCGGAATTCTGCTGGGAGCCGCGCTGGTAACAGCTGCTATTTTTGTATCACTGCCAGACAGGATGACTACTCTGGTGATTATCCCCACGGCCACTGACATACCCATTCAGGTGTATGTAGTGGGAGCGGTGAAGAACCCCGGGGTCGTACAACTTTCGAGGAAAAGCCGGGTACAGGACGCCATCAATATCGCCGGCGGTGTTACAGATGATGCCAACCTACAGCCGATGAATCTGGCTGCGTTTGTCACTGATGGACAAAAACTTCATGTTCCATCCTTCAATGACACCGAGATTCTTCCACAGACCATTGGTGACCAAGAATCTTCACCCAAAATTCATTTGAATTCTGCCTCACAAAAGGAATTGGAAACTCTTCCCGGGATTGGTGAAGAGAAAGCCAAAGCTATTCTTAGCGAACGCGAAAAACTCGGTGGTTTTAAATCACTCGAAGAATTATCAAAGGTGTCAGGGATCACCCGCAACATTTTTGATCAGATCAAGCCATATGTGTCAGTCGAGTAAGTAATCAATACATGCCAGGGAGTATAATTTGACCATGACTATCAAAGAGACTTTGGATATTGCATTAAAGGAATCACTTAAGAGCGGAGATACTACCAGAAAGACTACAGTCAGACTGGCGCTGGCTGCCATAAAACAAATTGAGGTGGATAAACGAATTGCCCTCGACGACGCCGGGGTGATTTCCATTCTTCAAAAGGAAGTAAAGAATCGGCGCGAGAGCATATTGGACGCCCAGAAAGCCAGCCGCCCTGAAACAGTGGCTGATCTCGAAAATGAGATTGCCATTCTTGAGACCTTCCTGCCGAAAGAAATGGATCCCGCAGAACTTCGGGCGATTGTTGAAAAGGCCATCGCTGAGACTGGAGCTGCTTTGCCGTCTGACATGGGTAAAGTGATGAAGCTCGTAGTCCCCCAGGTTCAGGGTCGCGCCAGCGGAGATACGATCTCCCGCGCGGTTCGTGAGTTATTAACGAAATAATCACATGACCTCTCTTCCCTCAAAGGGACCAGGAAATTTCTTCCGCCATGGTGTACTCGCAAGAGTAATCTTGTTGATCATAACGGCGGTATTGTCATATGCTGCTTTAACATATCCTCTTGCATTACGACCTTCCTATCTACCCATCACCATTGGAAATGTAGCGCCTCAAGACATTCAGGCACCGTCTTCCGTCACGTATGAGAGTCCTATTCAAACAGAGGCCGCGAAGCGGGAAGCTGAAAGAAGCATTTCCCCGATTTATCTGCCGGCTGATCCGGCAATTGCCCGCCAAAAACTTGATGATTTGCGCGTTTCAATGGATTACATATCCTCAGTACGCGCAGACCAATTTGCCAGCCGTGATCAAAAGAGCGTCGATCTACAGGCATTAAAAAGTTCTGAATTTACGGCTGAAGAGGCGCAGTCCATCCTGGACTTAACCGATGATCGTTGGAAATCCATTCAGGAAGAAGCTCAACGTGTTCTTGAAGAGGTGATGCATTCCACAATTCGGACTGATCAGGTTTATGATGCCCGCCAATCCATTCCCAGCCGAATTTCCCTGGCATTCTCCCCCAAATCAAATACGATAATCTCTCGCCTTATTGAACCACAGGTTGATGCAAATTCCCGTTTCAGTGAAGAAAAAACCCGCACGGCAGTTGACAATGCCATAAACGCGGTCCAACCGGTTTCCCGGACATTGCTGGCAGGAGAGATCATTGTACGCCGCGGCCAGGTTGTCACTCCCTTGATTTTTGAAACACTGGAAAAATTTGATCTGGTAAAGCCGCAATCAACGTATTCAAATTATCTGGCCCCCGCGGCACTGATTGTGATCATCGCGGCTTTTATTGCGTTTTACTTCATTCGCCGCCCGCTTTCTGCCATGGATGGGTGGCGAAGCTTATTACTAATATCCTCGCTCTTTTTGATCTTTCTGGTTTTAGCCAGATTTATAGTTCCCAATCGGACAGTCTTCCCGTACTTATTCCCTATGGCTGCGTTCGGGCTCACAATCTCCTGTCTTTTTAACATAGAAATTGGGATGGTTCTTTCTCTGGCGCTTTCGCTCATTTCGGCATTTGACCTTTCATCCAGTCTTGATTTGACGTTATATTACACATTGACGTCGTTAATCGGTATTCTCATTCTGGGGAAAGGATTGCGAATTTCCAGCTTCTTCAGCGCCGGCGCTGGAATCGGCCTGACAGGATGCGCGGTAATCGTGGCGTATCGGCTCACGCCTGGCAGCATTGATCTGGTAGGGCTGGCAACATTGATGGGCAGCGCATTTATCAACGGCCTTGCCTCGGTAAGCCTCACAATTCTCTTTCAGTATATTTTTTCTCAGTTACTGGGCACAACCACCGCTCTGCAACTGTTGGATCTCTCACGTCCGGATCATCCAGTGATGCAATTTATGCTACGAAATGCTCCGGGAAGCTATCAGCATAGTCTTCAAGTCGCCAATCTTGCCGAACAGGCCGCGGAGGTAGTTGGTGCTGACGTACTTCTCACTCGAGTTGGTGCGATCTATCACGATATTGGGAAAGCAGTAAATCCCCAATTCTTTATTGAGAATCAGATTTCGGGGAAATCCAATCCTCATGATGATCTATCACCAGAGATTTCATCTGCCATCATCATTCAACACATCAATGATGGCATTAAAGTTGCCAAAAAACACCGTTTGCCGCCCCGGATAATTGATTTTATTAAAGAACATCATGGGACTTTATTGACACGTTATCAATACGCGCGTGCCATCCAGGCATCTGCCGGCCAGATTGAGCAGGTAAACATTGAAAAATTCCGCTATCCAGGCCCCAGTCCGCGTTCCAAAGAAACAGCCCTGTTAATGCTTGCGGATGGTTGTGAAGCCCGCGCGCGGGCAGAACTTCCCCGTTCGGATATCGAAATACGTACCATGGTAAAAAAGGTGTTTGATTTCCTGCAACAGGAAGGACAATTGGATCACACGTCATTAACGCTAAATGATTTGAATCTGGCGGCCGAATCATTTACGGCCACATTGCGGAACAGCTATCACCCACGAATAATTTACCCAGAGATCCACGCACCCGCTACCCCTACTGAACCGGTACCGCCCTCTTCAGAAAAACATGATGAAGATAACGACGGGGGTAAAAACAAATGATCCATGTTTCAAAAAAGCAAAAATTTCCGGAATCCATGAAATTGACGGATATTCGAAAGACGGCAAATATTGCATTCACCCGTGCTGGAGTCACAGGCGACGCATCCATCATTTTTGCAGATAACGTGGAGATTCAACGTTTGAACAGGGATTATCGTGAAATCGATTCCCCTACAGATGTACTGTCATTTCCATCCGATGAAGTTGATCCATTTACCAACAGGCGCTATCTTGGCGACATCATCATTTCGGTCGAAAAAGCATCGGAACAGGCAAAAGTGGCCGGTCGAACCTTGCCAGATGAGCTGACAATGTTGATCGTTCATGGTTGTCTTCATTTATCCGGCATGGACCATTCAGATTTGGAAGAAAAGGCGGCAATGAAAAGCTATCAGGAAGCCATTCTTTCCGAATTGCAAGTCATTGATCCGTTCTGGCCAGAGGATGAAAAATGAAAGATTTCATTATCTCCAGATATCATTCCTTTGGACATGCTTTTTCAGGGTTAAGACATGTACTCAAGCATGAAAGAAATGCCTGGATTCATACTGTGGCATCAGTGTTGGTAATCAGCGCGGCACTCTGGTTACAAACACCTGCTGTGGAATTTGCGATTTTAATCCTGACAATCGGTACTGTCTGGATGGCAGAATTTATCAATACATCTCTTGAGGCTGTGGTAGATCTTGCGAGTCCCGAAAAACATCCATTAGCCAAGGTTGGCAAGGATGTCGGCGCGGCTGCCGTGTTGATCGCGGCCATGTCATCCATTGTGATCGGAGTAATCATCCTTGGTCCATCCCTTTTATTAAAACTGGGTTTTCACTAAAGGAAAAATATGACCCTCAATTTTCGAGTAGGAACAGTTGGTTCTCCCCTTTCCACACCCAAGAAACCAGGTGGAAGCGTCGGCGCGATTCAACAATTGCGTTCACTCGGGCTTAACGCCCTGGAACTGGGGTGGGTTCAGAGTGTTCGGGTTTCTGAAGAAACCTGCAAGGCGATCAAGTCAGAGGCAACTGCCCAGGATGTAAGCATAAGTGTCCATGCTCCATATTTTATTAATCTAAATGCCAACGAAGAGGAATGGCCGAAATCACGCAAACGGTTAATGGATGCCGCCTATTACGGAAATCTGGCCGGGGCGACAGACATTGTCTTTCACCCCGGATCATATTTTGAACAGCCGGCTTCTGATGTTCTGAAGATCGCGATCCCCCGATTGGCCGGTTGTGCCGAAGAGCTTCGACAAGGCGGGAATTCTGTTACGCTTCGCCCGGAAACCATGGGAAAATCGGCCATGCTTGGTTCACTTGAAGACACACTTGAAATGAGCAGGCAGATACCGGGCGTTTTTCCTTGCATTGATTTTGCCCACCTGCATGCCCGCGCCGCCGGGAAAGAGAATACCAAATCCGAGTGGATGACCCGCCTGACCCAGGTGGAAGATGCGCTTGGCGGTGAAGCACTTTCCCACCTTCATATACATCTATCCGGAATTGAATATTCAGACAAAGGTGAACGAAATCACCTGCCATTGAAGGAATCTGATTTCAATCTTTCAGAATTAATTGAAGCTTTGGCCATAAAGAATTGCTCTGGAAGAATTCTATGCGAAAGCCCCATCCTTGAAGAGGATGCGCTTTATATTCAGGAAACCCTGCGAAAATTCCAGTCCTAATCGATACGGCTGTCAGCCTTATCCATCATGTCTTTTGGCATATATTCTTTCAAATTATGCTCAACAGCAAACGCGGCAGCTTCCGCCCTGTTGCTCACACCCAATTTTGAAAGAATACTGGACACGTAGTTGCGGATTGTGCCTTCGCCAAGAAACAGTTCTTTTGAAATTTCCCGGTTGGTTTTTCCTTCAGAGACTTTTAGCAAGACTTTCTTTTCATTATCTGAAAGATGGGCGAAGGCTGAAGCTTCTTCCTGTTTAACCACACGCTTTACTTCCTGGAAGATACGTTTCGTCATGGCAGGATCCAACGGAGCTTCCCCCCGGCCAACGGCTTCAAGCGCCTTTACCAGGTCATCTCCGCCGATTTGTTTTAAAACATACCCTGAAGCGCCCGCGCGTATCGCAGAAAATAACATCTCGTCTTCTGCGTAGGATGTGAGCATGATCACCTTCGTGTTTGGATACGAATGTGTTATTTCTTCGCAGGCTTCGATACCAGAGGGTCCCGGTAATCGGATATCCATTAAAACCGCATCTGGTAATAACTGGGCAACTTTTTCTATGGCTTCCTTCGCCGTCCCTGCTTCGCCGACGACATCAAATTGAGGATGATGCTGTAAAAGTGATCGCAATCCGATTCTAACGACTTCATGGTCATCAACAATCAAAATTCTCTGTTTATCCATGTTTTCTCCTGATGGTAACAATCAGAGTATACCCGATTGTGAAAAACCTGTCCTGAATCCATTCTTTTTATATATCCACTTTTTTCTTGTTTTTCATTGTGATACACTTATTTAGATGAGGTCATATGACAACTGACGGCAGGAAAAAGATCATTTATATTGAAGATGATCAAGATATGATTGATCTGGTCAGCCTGATTTTAGGGCGGCGCGGTTTCACTGTCGAAGGGGCAAGCGGCGGGGTTAAGGGTTTGGAAATGGTTATGTCCGAGTTACCCGACCTTGTACTGCTCGACCTGATGATGCCTGATCTGGATGGCTGGGATGTTTACCAGCAAATGAAAGCTCAGGCAAAAACCCGTAATATTCCAGTTATTGTCATCACCGCGAAAGCCCAGGCCATTGACCGCGTTCTTGGTTTACGCATTGCTAAAGTGGATGACTACATCTGTAAACCCTTCAGTCCGAACGAGCTAGTTGCCAGCATTGATCGAATTGTGGGAAAGACAGAACTAAAGGCATAGCTTTTCTTAATGCAATCGATCACTGTATTCAATACAACCAATCAAAAAGCCACCCCTCTTCACCTCGGGATATGTGATAGTTTCATAACCCGTTTGCGTGGTTTAATGTTTTCAAAAAATATCTCACCTGACGGTGGTCTTTTCTTTGTGAACTCTGCCGAAGACAGGGTAAATTCCGCCATCCATATGTTCTTTATGAATTATGATCTAACAATTTTATGGACAGACAGTAAAGGTCGCATTGTTGACCGGGTTTTGGCAAAAAAATGGATCACCCTGGCGGCACCCAGTCGGAAGGCAAAATTCATTCTTGAAACACATACAGAGCGATTTGAAGATTACAATATTGGCGATATTCTGGAATTCCGAAATGATTAGAAACATAAAATTTTCCTGGCTTTTAGCAATAATCCTGCTGTTAACCCTTATTTCCCCGGTGTATGCCCAGGATTTCATTACAGGCCCAACCTATACGATCCAACCGGGTGATACGCTAAGCATTATCGCGGCAAAATTTGGTGTATCAGTTGACGATATTATTACCGTCAACAGAATTGAAAACCCTAATTTTCTCTCCGCGGGTCAACAAATCATTATTCCCGGCCTTGAAGGCATAACCGGAAACCTTACAGCGGAAGAAATCCCTCTCGGCGCCAACCTCACAAGTCTAAGTGTTCAATATCAATTTCCAATCGATGTACTGGTAAAACTGAATAAAGTCACCAGCCCGATTGAAATCTTTGCGGGGTCAAGTCTGATTCTCCCAGTATCCGATCAAGCCGGATTAAAAAGCGTTGACATCATTAAACCGGGAGAGTCATTACTTTCCACCTCAACCCGTTTAAAACAGAATCCATGGGTTACCACACTGCAGAATAATATCGATCAAACCTATCAGGCCATTGCGTCGCATCCCCTTTATTACACAACAAATCCGCCCGATCAGAATCGCGCGGCCCAGACCATGCCGTATCTTTCTGATCTTGATTTCAATGAATTACCAATCATTCAAGGTCACACCATCAAAATTTCTGCACTGGGGATACCCGGCCTTCAAATTACCGGTTCTCTTGCAGGCAAGGAATTAAAATTCCTTCCAACGCAAGAGGGACAATATGTTGCATTGCAGGGAATTTACGCGCTGGTAGAACCTGGATTGACTCCGTTTGAACTATCAATTGGTTCTCCAGATGGGTCAACTTTCAAATTTTCGCAGATGGTCTTCGTTCAATCCGGTTTTTATGCAGAAGATCCTCCGCTTTCTGTAGATCCGGCAACCATAGATGTAGAAAACACCAAACGCGATAGTGAAATGGTGGCAAAGATGGTGGCGAATTTTTCTCCGCAACAACTCTGGGTGGGAAAATTCCGCGAACCGGTGGATGAACCAGTCTGTTATAAATCAGTTTTTGGTGTCCGCCGCGCCTATAATGGCCAACTTACAGGGTTTCATGGCGGCCTGGATTATGGAGTGTGCGCGAACCTGAATATCTACGCGCCTGCAGCCGGAACTGTAGTCTACACAGGAGCCCTGACAGCTCTGGGTAACGCGACATTTATTGATCATGGACATGGAATCTTCACTGGTTACGGGCATCAGGCAGAAATAAAAGTCAAAGCAGGCGATCATGTTGAACCAGGACAACTGATCGGATTAATAGGTGCCACTGGACGGGTTACAGGTCCTCATCTCCATTGGGAGATATGGGTAAATGGTGCCCAGGTGAATCCCATCCAATGGATTGAAAACACATATCCATAGCAATTATCAAGCTACGGTATAATTAAATGCTTGATCAATTTTTATCTGGGAGATGTTGAATAATCTAATGGGATCGAATAGCCTATCGTTGAAAGAAGATTACTGGCAAGATTTTTCTTTTTCAAACCAGGATCTCGACTTTTTATACAACCACCTCCTCGAAATTGAGCTTCCACAAACAGCCGAAGAATTGGCAAAAGCACTGATCTCAAACCGGATCAAGAAAGAGATACAGGCTCTTCAAAATCAAAAACCAGCAGAGGGAATTCGGTACCAGCCTGGCGAGAAATTCAAGGTATCAGACACTATTTACTTTCCCCAACTGGGTGGAAAAAAAGGCAAAGTAACCGAAATCCGTGATTCCAACAATCCCAATCTCCCTCCTTTTGATGTGCTGACGGTTGAATTTGATGACCACTCGAACCGTCTATTCGCGGCAGGGTACTCAGAACATATACTCAATCAACCCCTAAAAGTTGATGAAAACGATCCGGCTTTTCAACCGGATACTGTTTTTACTCTTTATGGTGAAAACATCACCCAGGTAGTTAGTGAAAATCTTGAAGCAGTTTCTGATTTGGTTCGCATCGCCGGCCGCTGGTTTCCACGAGCGCTATTGGTTGATATCAGCATCGGCCATTTAAACCTTGTCGAAGCTGTTTTGGATATGAACGGCGGCGGGCCATTGCCTACCCGCTCATTGATGGAACAAATTGAACTTCCCACAGATGTGAATTCCAAACTGACAGAATTTTCATTGAACCTCGCTCTTGAAGAGGATGAACGCTTTGATGAAGTTGGACCAGCGGGAGAAACTCTCTGGTTTCTTCACAGGCTTGAACCTGAAGGAGTCCGTGAACCACCCATTACCCTTCGGTATACAGGAAATACACCCAACCTTGAAATCATTGATAACGAATTATCCGGGCAATTGATCAAAAGTGTCATAGATGAGCTGGAACCGGAGTCTGGTAAAGTTGAGAAACCGGATCAGGTGACCATCAGTCTGATCTATCCACATTGGCGGGCAGGAACGCTGCCGATAACAAAGGTAATTCGTAAATTATTCCCCGCTGCCTACGAAGCCCCGCGTGTGCAGTTTAAATTTATCGACACTGAGACAAATGAGGTTATTTCCGGATGGGTCGTCCGCACCAATAAATACGTATTCGGCTTGCGTGAGTGGTACCAGACATCTGGTCTTATCCCCGGAAATTATGTGACCATTTCCAAAGGAAACAAAGCCGGTGAGGTTTTAATCTACGCAGGGAAAAGAAAACCATCGCGAGAATGGGTGCGCACCGCGTTAATTGGCGCCGATGGCGGTTTAGTCTTTGCCATGCTTAAGCAATTGGTCAGCGGAGCGATCGATGAACGCATGGCTGTCGCCATACCTGATGTGGAAGCTCTTGACACCCTCTGGGAAAATGGGAACTACTCCAGACAACCCATTGAAACCATTTTGAAAAAAGTTATGAAAGAACAGGCCAAGCTTAATCCTCAGGGTCATGTTCACTGTCAGGAACTATATTCAGCCGTCAATCTGGTCCGTCGGAGCCCTCCCAGTCTTATCTTATCCATTCTGCAAAATAAAACATGGTCAAATCACATGGGTGATCTTTACTATCGCCTGACCGAAAATGAAGATGAGGTCTGACATGGTTGAGACGAAAAAATTTAGCCTTGTAAAACCAACGATTGACACCCCGTTTCATATTGATTTTGATTGGTGGAAAGCACACGATGGCAACTGGCGTATTTATTTACACAGTTGCCTCTGCCCTGAACACCAGGCTGCTTTTGAAAATATTGAGGAAAGCACATACATAGACTGGGTTGATCCTGTTACAGCCGAGGTTCAGGTAGTGGACGGGTTGCAGGATACATTAATGTCGCATTGTGCCCGGCAGGAAGATTTTTTGACTAACCATACAACTCTGGTTGACGCAGTCTTTCGCGCTTTGATTTCCCGGGGAAATTCGCCTATGTCGCCTGCAGAATTATCAGAACAAATTGGCAAACCGGCGGAGACAATTTTGCGAACAATAGGTGGAGTTCAAGTTTATAAAGGATTACGGCCGATCGGTTGATTACGCCCCAAAGACAATCATCAAAAACGATGGTTGTCTTTTTTTTCGTCTGTTCATCATAATTCTCCCGGGAGGGAAAAATGACAGAATGGGATTACCTTGAATTTGAAACAGAGTATTATCAGGTGGAAAGGATCAACGGCAAAACCCAGTCTGATAAAAAATTCGTGTGGTCTTATTTACAGCAAATTGGCCAGGAAGGGTGGGAAATTGTATCTCTGGCCTATGATACAGAACACCATAGACGCGTGTATCTCGCGAAACGGGAAATAATCGTTGCCACGGAAGAATAAGTTTTTTCTTATTAACCAGATAAAAGTCCGGCTAAAAATGATTTGGGCTTATTGGGAGCTCTGTTAACGCTTCGATCACCTTGTTTCATTTCATGGAATAGTCTTAATTCCGGTTTATTGTCTGAATAATCTATTAGTCCCCAGGGTTTTCCCGGTTTGTCAGGAATACGGTTAAATAAAGTGAGAGCAATGTGATTCGCCTTGCCATTTGGCATGTAGGCACCCGGTGGGAGTCTGATTTCGAACTCTTCCCCTTCAAAGGTTTCCATTACATATCTGTCGGTGAATTTATCTTGGTTGGCTGTTGGTTTCGAATCCTTTATTTGACCAAATAAACCAGAATATTGTGTCTTGCATTTTGGACAAATCACAGGATTGAATGTATAGAACCAGCCATCAATATCAAAATTATGGTCGCAATATTCACAACGGAAAAATAAGGTGTATGAATGCGAATAGAAAGCTTTCCAGAGATTTACATCCGATATTTCAACATTTTGATCCTGAATGTCCTTAATATCATTTTCTGTTTCTTCCGCCCAAGTATTATTCATTTGTTTATTCCTGTATTGGAAAATGGTGATTTTACTCTGCATTAATTATCGATTGTTTTGCATGATATTTGATATACAGAACTGTAAGGTTATGTACAGGTTTTTATTTAATTTGATTCAGGGTTTGGGTATCTTCCATGAAATAAAAACCAATTCAAATTTATTCACCATCCATCGATTTTCTGGAATACGTTATAATTGTGATTATTAAGGTCATATATTACAGACGGCAACACCCTGCCTTAGCGAACTAAACCGCAAGCCCAAGGTGGACATAAGCCTCCGTACAAGTTACTTCCATCCCACATTGCCCTCGTAGCTCAATGGACAGAGCACCAGACTTCGAATCTGTTGGTTCCGAGTTCGAATCTCGGCGAGGGCGCCTTTTATTTAAGGTATTTCTTACCCAAAAGTAATCAGAACTTTTTTGGGGTGGTGATTATTAAGAACCATCACGGGAATTTAATAATAGTCGCATTTTTGAAAGATTAGAAAATTTCTGCATCAGACAAAAATTCATATCCATAACGAAATCTTCGGGTTATAGCTACAAAGTTCTTTACTCATGGCTGCAATCGGCCAACCCGGAGGCTTCACGATGAAAACGGTCAAAGCTGTTTCCGACGGAACGGCAAAAAAACTACAAACAACTCCGATAGCCATTATCGGAATCTCTGGCATTTTTCCTCAGGCAACAAATAAACAGGAATACTGGGAAAACATACTTAACAAAATCAACGCGGTCTGCGACGTTCCGCCATCCCGCTGGAATATTTCCGACTACTACGATCCCAACCCTGGGGCTGAGGATAAATCCTATTGCAAACGCGGCGGCTTCATTCCGGATATTGATTTTGATCCGACAGAATTTGGCCTGCCCCCAAACATCCTGGAAGTGACGGATGTATCCCAACTGTTGTCTCTGGTGGCTGCCCGTGATTGCCTTGAAGATGGGGGCTACGGTGATGAAGCCAGGTATTCCCGTGAAAATGTGGGTGTTGTATTGGGAATGGTTGGGATTGGTAGCAAACTAGTTACTCCGCTCATGGCCCGTCTTCAGTATCCGGTGTGGGAAAAAGTGCTGAAATCATATGGAATTGGAGATGAAGATCGCGCCGGCATCATTGAAAAGATCAAGCTGGCTTATCCCCGCTGGGAGGAAAACTCCTTCCCCGGTGCAATCGGGAATGTGGTTGCTGGACGCATTGCCAATCGTCTAAATCTGGGCGGAACCAACTGTGTGGTTGATGCCGCCTGCGCCAGTTCATTGGCCGCCATTCGCATGGCCGTTGCCGAATTGATCGAAGGCCGCGCGGATATGATGATCTCCGGCGGTGTCGACACAGACAATTCCATAGGTGCGTATCTATGCTTTAGCAAGACACCGGCTTTTTCAAAAGGCGAACTTGTGCGTTCATTTGACCAAGATTCCGATGGGATGATGGTTGGCGAAGGCATTGGCATGGTTTTGCTAAAACGCCTTGAAGACGCCGAACGGGATGGCGACCGGATTTACGCGGTAATAAAAGCCATTGGAACCTCCAGTGACGGGAGGTATAAATCCATCTACGCGCCCCGTCCGGATGGTCAATCGCTGGCCTTACACAGAGCGTATTCCGAAGCGGGTTTTGAAACCTCCACGGTTGGTCTTATCGAAGCGCACGGCACTGGAACCCTGGCCGGCGACCCCGCGGAATTTCAGGGTCTCAATAAGGTCTTCTCTGAGAACGATAGTGAAAAACAGCATATTGCTCTCGGCAGCGTCAAATCACAGATCGCGCATACTAAAGCCGCGGCCGGAGTTGCCAGCCTGATCAAAGTCGCTCTCTCGATTCACCACAAAATTCTCCCGGCCACGATAAATGTCAATAAGCCCAACCCCAAACTGGATATTGAAAATTCCCCCTTCTATATCAATACAGAAGTCCGCCCCTGGTTCAAAAAGAACGGAACGCCCAGGCGCGCCGGCGTGAGTTCATTCGGATTCGGCGGAACGAATTTTCACGTTGTTCTTGAGGAATATCAGGCTGATCATGCAGTTCCCTACCGCCTGCATGCTACTCCCCGGATCATTCTTCTTAGCGCTTCTGATGTGGAAGCACTGTCAGTCAAGGTGAAAGAATGGTCCTCGAAGCTCGCTTCCGGGAATGGCGCTTTGAATTTTGCGGAATTGGCCTCATCCATAACAACTGGCATACCCGAAACACATTGCAGGCTCGGATTTGTTGCCCAGGATGAGAAAGAAGCCCTTACCAAACTAAAAACCGCGGATGACATGATCCGCACAAAAGGGGTAGAAGAATTTGCCGAACATCCCTCGGGCGTTTTTTACCGCCAGCAAGGGATAAACCCGCGCGGCAAAGTGGTCGCTCTATTTCCCGGCCAGGGGTCCCAGTACTTGAATATGGGCATTGAACTCGCCCGGAATTTTCCAGAGATTCGCCACGCCTTTGGTGAGATAAACACCCTCTTTGAGAAAGAAGGCGAAAAATCGTTGACCGACATTGTTTTTCCCATTCCGGTTTTCGATGATACCGCGCGTGATAACCAGAATCGTAATCTGACTCAAACGGAATTTGCCCAGCCTGCCATTGGAACACTTAGCATGGCGCTGTACAACCTGCTTAAATCAACCGGTTTCAAAGCGGATTTTTCCGCTGGTCATAGCTTCGGTGAACTTACAGCCCTGTGGGCGGCGGGTGTTTTTTCTGAAGAAGAATTTTTGTTCCTGGCACGATCACGTGGAAAAGCCATGGCTCCGCTGGCAGACCCGAATTTTGACGCCGGAACCATGCTGGCCGTTAAAGGTAATGTTGAAAACATTCGAATGGAATTAAACGCCCACCCTGATGTCACGCTGGCGAATTGGAATTCGAATACCCAGGTGGTTCTTGCCGGGTCAAAATCAGCCATTACTGGCATTCAGAAGGCGCTTACAGAAAAAGGATATTCTGTGGTACCACTGGATGTTTCGGCGGCTTTTCATACTCCCCTGGTAAACCATGCACGGATACCTTTTGCTGAATCTCTGAATAGAGTCAAATTTAAACCACCGGTGATAAATGTGTATTCAAACACCAGCGGGAAACAGTATTCATCTGATACCGACGTGATAAAGAAGACCCTGGGTGATCACGTTTTACACTCCGTTCTATTCAAGGATGAAATTGAATCCATTTACCAGGATGGTGGACGTGTTTTTGTGGAGATCGGTCCAAAGAATGTGCTGACCAACCTTGTGAACAACATTCTTGAAGGTAGACCGCATTATGCCATTGCAATAAATACGAGCGCTAAAAAAGACAGTGACCGTCAGTATCGTGAAGCTTTGGCCCAACTAATCGTACTGGGTTTGAATTTGACGTCTGCAGATGCGTACGCGCTGGAACCCAAAAACAAGGTTCAGGAAAAACCATCCTTCAGTATTAGATTGAACGGCGGTTTATATTTATCCGAAAAGACCAGGAACGCTTTCGAGAACGCCATTCAGCAAAAGAATAGCTTGACCGCGCCTGCCAACGGATCAGTGGCGCCTGTTTTACCGGTGACGGTATCAACAGGCCAAAAAGAAAACCATGCACCCGTAACAAGATCAATATCATCCCCCGTCTTGTCTGATAAGCATATATCACAATCTGTGCCCACAGACGTGACCAAAATTCAGCAGGGTATTCTGAACGTTCATGCCAGATTCATGGAAAATGATGCAGAATTTATCCGGTCCTTCAGCAATCTGACCGAACTGGAATTGAACCTGGTCCGCGGAAATACATCCCCGCAGACATTGGAGCAGGTCAACACCGCGCTTCAAACCCTTGACCGCAGTCTAACCCAGTTTCATCAGCACCAGCTTGAAACAACCCGCTTACACGAACAGTTCTTGAAAAATCAGCATGAACTGGTTTCCCGTTTGATGTCTGTGGAATCAAATTCCATCGTTGATACCGACCAGATCGTTCATGTGAACCAGGCTACACAAGGTATTCCATCCGTAAAGGAATTCCCACCCGCAGATCAGCCTTTAAGTTCCATTACGAGCGGAGACAACCCGGCCCTTCTGGTTGAACAACAAAAGATACCTGTTGTGGAAATAGTTGTAGAAAAAACCGGCAACCCAGATCTGCTTCATGAACTGAACAGTTCTCTGCTGGCGATTGTCAGCGAAAAGACTGGATACCCAGTGGAAATGCTGGAAACCGGCATGGATATGGAAGCCGACCTGGGAATTGATTCAATCAAACGCGTAGAAATTCTGGGAGCCATGCAGGAGAAATTCCCGGAGCTTCCGCAGGTTGACCCGGCAGCCCTATCTGATCTTCGCACACTTGGTCAAATCATTGAGTACATGTTCGGAAGGTCCGGGCAGGCTCACGAGGCACCCCAACCTGTTGATTTGGGTAAGAAGAGCCCACAGGCTGTGACTCCGTCTTCTTCGCCACAGGGCGTATCATCACGCTCTATGGAAGGGTTAATTCAGACATTGCTCGCGATTGTCAGCGAAAAAACCGGGTATCCCATTGAAATGCTTGAACTTGACATGGATATGGAAGCCGATCTGGGAATTGATTCAATCAAACGCGTTGAAATTCTCGGCGCCATGCAGGATAGCTTCCCGGAATTACCGGCGATTGACCCCGCGAAACTTTCTGATATGCGGACTCTTGGGCAAATCATCGATAACATGTCCATATCATCAGACTCACAGACAGGACAAACACTTGTAACGCCGGCGCCACTTCATCAGACTACAGGCGAAAATATTATCCAAATCAGCGAACCGGATAGTATTTCCATTGATACAGTGTCACGTGCACTAATCGATGTTGTCAGCGAGAAAACCGGTTATCCGGCAGAAATGCTGGAGACTGATATGGACCTGGAAGCCGACCTTGGGATTGACTCAATCAAACGGGTCGAGATACTGGGTGCCATGCAGGAAAGATTCCCCCAATTGCCTGCTCCGAATGCATCCCATCTTTCAGAGCTGCATACGCTGCAACAGATCATCGATTTTCTTTCCAGCGGTGAAACAACGGTTCAAAATGAGGTTCCCGACGCATCAGACGTTTCCAAAAGCACAGCGCTTTCGACCGGCGGATTATCCCGCGGGTATGTGCGCCTGAAAAATCTGCCCTACCCCGATCGGTTAAATAACAAATTTCCTGATGCATCTGTTGCCATTTTGACTGATGATGGAACAGACTTAACGACAAATGTGGCGCAGTGCCTGGTTGATGAAGGTCAAAAAGTGGTTGTGCTGCACCTAAGTGGAGTTCGTACCGGAAATAGCCATTCACTTCCGTCTTCTGTTGAAAAGATTATTTTAAACGATGACAGTGAATCTGCCCTGGCGGCGGTTGTATCAGATGTGCGTTCGCGTGTTGGACAAGTCGCGGCATTTATTCACCTTGATCCGCGGTATTCAAAAGATGATACTTCTTCCATTCAAGAAGAAACTACAGTCAGGTCAATTTTCCTGCTGGCAAAGCTGTTGAAAGATGATCTGACCACCTCTTCTCAAAAAGGTCATGCCGCCTTTCTGACCGTGACCCATCTGGATGGCCAGTTTGGAACCAGCATGAGCGAAGCGGTCGAACCTGTCAGCGGCGGCCTGTTTGGGTTAACCAAGACGTTAAACCTGGAGTGGGAGACGGTTTTTTGTCGTGCCATTGATATCAAACCCGGTCTTGGCGGTGAGAATGCCGCTGAGATCATCCTTGGTGAGCTGTATGATCCCAACAGGCTGATCACAGAAGTTGGTTATACAGAATCCGGCCGCTTCACAATGGTGGTCGAACAGGTAGAACTGTCAGGTGTGGCATGAAAAAACCTGCGATCACCAGAGATTCCGTAGTCCTTGTCAGCGGCGGCGGCCGTGGCATAACTGCTACGTGCGTAAAACAACTGGCGAAAGAATATCCCTGCCGCTACATCCTGCTTGGTCGTTCTCCTTTGGATGAAGGGAATTCCAATTTGGCTGAACTACCGAAATCGGATTCCGCTTTGAAACAAATCCTCATGGATCGGATGATCAAACAGGGGATAAAACCGGCTCCCCAGACAGTTGAAAAGCAATTCCGTCAGATTCGCGCGCAACAGGAAATCTCAGCCACACTGAATGATCTTTCTGTCAGCGGAGCTCAAACTGAATATTTACCGGTGGATATCTCAAAGTCAGAAGAATTGCGCGTTGCGTTAAAAAATGTCACCGACCACGTGGGGCCGGTAACAGGCATCATTCATGGAGCCGGAACCCTTGCTGACAAGCGCATCGAGAAAAAAACGGTACAGGACTTTAATTCCGTCGTTTCTCCAAAGGTGGATGGATTAAGAAATTTATTGACCTGCGTATCACCTCAGAATCTCGATTTTCTTGTGCTTTTTTCCTCCATTGTTGGAGTATTCGGGAATATCGGTCAGGCAGACTACGCGATTGCCAATGAAGTGTTGAACAAAACAGCCTATCAGGTAAAACGGGAAAATCCGCAATGCCGTGTATTATCCATAAACTGGGGGCCATGGGATTCGGGAATGGTCACGCCAGAATTGGCCGCAGCCTTTGCTGAAAGGAACATGCCTGTCATTCCAGCTTCTGTTGGCGCGGAAACGATGGTCAGATTGCTGACAGATCATGCTGTGTCTGAAGAGGAACCGATCCAGATTGTGGTGGGGTCTTTGCCTACCCGCCCGCCAGTTCAGGTGGATGGCGATTTGCACACATATCTGGTCAGTCGCAGACTGCTCCTTGAAAAAAATCCGTTCCTTGTAGATCACGTGATTGGGGAAAACCCGGTTCTGCCCGCCACCTGTGCGGCATCCTGGGTGGCCAGTACAAGTGAGCAACTATATCCCGGCTATTTGTTTTCCCGCATCGAAGATTTTAATGTCCTCAAAGGTATTGTTTTTGACAATACTCTGCCTCATGAACACAATCTTGAATTGAAGGAAGTTGAAAAAACTCCAGAAGGGCGGATCCGTTTTGAAGCCCTGATTACCAGTAAAAGCAAGAAGAACAAGCCGGTCTTTCATTACAGTCTGAAAGTTGAACTTGAAAGAAAAGCGGGGCCGCCTCCAAACCACACATTCGCGCTTCAGGAACTCACCAGGGATCAAAACCCAATCCCTGGCGATAGACTGTACCAAAATGGGACGTTATTCCACGGACCTAGCTTCCAGGGAGTTCAAAAAATATTACATTTCAGTAAGGGAAGAATGGTTCTGGAGTGCAATCTGCCGGCTATCCCGCCCGAAAAACAGGGGCAGTTCCTCATGCAGACGACAAATCCGTTCATTTATGATGCCATCGTGCAATCCATTTTGATCTGGTCGCAGCGCTACTATGAAGCGCCCTGTCTGCCCTCACACCTTGAGAGGCTGGAACATTACCAAGCCATTCCTTTCAATAGAAATTGCCTTGTCGATGTTCAGATTACATCGCATGCCAGTACGTACGTTCTGGCAGATATCTGGGTAACGGACACACAGGGGAACGTGTACGTCAAATTCAAACAACTTAAGGGCACCATCAGCCCGCTGTTGAATCGTTTGATTGGCAAGAAGACAAACGATTCGGATTGATCATAGTATGTCTGGTAAAGAAATTAAAAACCTCGCCATTATCGGCGTTGGGATCAGCAGTGCCAGATTCTCCGGTTTGGACCAATTCGGCTATGAAATCTATCGGGGTGTTCCATTTTCCGGAAGCATCAGACAAAAGACCCTGAATGAGATCGGTAAAGCTGCCCTCGATCAGGTGTCTGAGAAACTGGGCGCTGATCTATTGTCCGCCGCGGTTATTTTGATGAATGAAAATCTGGTTGACCTTCTTCAGATCGAATTAACCGGCAGGAGAGCCATACTCGCGGATGGCTGCCTGACAGCTGTTTTCAAGAAAGCATCAGAATTTCTCGATGGCCAAGCAGAGATCGTTCTTATTGCCGATCTGGTTCCCTTTCAGGAAACGATAACGCTTGCAGCCCTTTGCCGCCCTGAATTCGCCGAAAGCAAAGGATTTTCCAGCCTGGGAATTATTACAGAAAACACAGAAAGTCCACTTTCTGCGGAAGTATTGCTTGTTGAGGGTGACCTTTCCTCGTTTATCCAGACCACAGCAGCGTCTGAAATGTCCGCGACCTTCAACAACAGGCAGAAAGCCTCCTGTGCTCTTTCAACCTCAGAGCCGGGACTTATGTCAATCGTCAAGCTTGTCTGGTGTCTGTCCAACCGGGTAATTCCGGCAATGCCCGAATGGGATCAGTATGAATTACCGCGTGGGTGGGAAAACCTACCGTTCTATATCCCAACGGAATCACGCACCTGGTTTATCCCAGAAGATCAGATGGAGCGAGTCGGTTCAGTTGCGTTTTCAAACAACCCGGGAAATTATTCTTACCTTTACATCAGAAAGAGATCTGAAACCAACACTCCTCAATTACATCCTTCCCAGCTGGAAGAACTGTGTCTTTTTCCTTTCGCCTTCATAACCATTGAGGACCTCGCCGCTCAACTGGCAGTATTCAAAAAAACGGATTTTTCTCAGGTGAATTTTCGCCAGGCAGCCCGGTTCCAGTATCGCCGCTGGCAGAAAAGGCAGCCCGCTTCATGGACTGTATGTCTTCTTGGGCGAAATCCTGATGAACTACGTCAGGAGATCGACTACGCGATAACCGGCATCCCGGAAGCCATGGAACGTTCCGCTGATTGGCGCACACCTCTGGGTAGTACATTCACCCCCAATCCACTGGGAAAATCGGGTTCAATCGCTTTCGTGTACCCTGGCGCGTTTAATTCCTACCCCGGCGTGGGGCGCGACCTGTTTTATCTATTCCCGTCATTGTATGACCGTCTTTCCATCATAAGCCGGAACATTGGGAGCCTGCTGAATGAACATCAACTCTATCCTCGGAGCCTTACCACGATCTCTCCGGAGAAACTTGAGACGCTTGAAAAAGAACTGACCGCTGATCCCCTTGCCATGTTGATCTCAGGCACCTGCCTGTCTGCCGTGTATACATTTCTGCTCCGCGAGACGTTTGATATCCATCCTGCCGCTTCCTTTGGTTACAGTCTTGGTGAGATCAGCATGATGTTTTCCAGCGGCGTTTGGACCAGGGCGGATGACACCAGCGCAGCCCTGAGAGAATCGCCCCTCTTTCATTCGCGGATGGCCGGTGAGCAAAATGCTGTTCGAGAGTTCTGGAGCAGAACAGTAGGACTTCCGGATGGCGAAGCCGGGGAAATCTGGGCTAATTATGTCCTTATGGCGACGTATGAGAAAGTCAAAGAAGCCATCCAGGCATCAGACCGCGTTTATATCACCCATATCAATACTCCCCGCCAGGTGGTTATTGGCGGATATCCGTCTGATTGTCGCGCTGTAATCTCCCGGCTGAAATGCCTTTCTCTTGAAGCACCTTTCAACTACGCGCTGCACTGCGAGCCGATGCAATCAGAATATGAAGCTCTGCGAGTACTTCACAGTTGGAATGTGCAAAATGACCCGGGGATGACACTATTTTCTGCTGCGACCAATCAACCCATGCCCATTAATCAGAACGATATATCTCGACAAATTGCCTATGGGTTGTGCCATCTGTTGGATTTCCCCTGTCTTATAAAAACTGTATATGACAAGGGCGCGCGAATTTTCATAGAACTTGGCGCCGGAAGCAACTGTTCACGCTGGGTGGATGAGTCATTGTCCGGTTTGCCCCATGCTGCTTTTTCAATAAACCGCAAAGGAATAGATGATCATTCTGCCATTTTGCAGCTTGTGGCAAAACTGATCTGCCATAATGTTCCCGTTAATTTGTCAACAATTTATGGATAAATAGAATGCCAACTCTTTCAGCTCAAACGATCATTGAACGGTACAGCCATCTGCTTTCTGAACATGCCGATCAACTCACCGCGATCCAGCATAACTTGATGGACGCTCGCCGGCAAGAATTGAATCTCCTCCGTGAGGCAATTGCGGCGAACATCAGGCTTTCTGATTCAACACAGGAATTCGACAAACGAGCGTTGTACGACCATGCCTGGCTGAAGGAATTTGCACTTGGAGATATCACGCGCTGTCTCGGCCCGGAATTTCACATTTATACCGGGCGGAAAAGTCCAAGAATACCAAATGGTGATCTGCTGCTCATGTCCCGCATTGTCGATATCCACGGCGTAAGGGGCGATTTCGAGAACCGCGCAAAAATAACAACTGAATTTGATGTTCCCCTGGACACATGGTTCTTTGTCTCACAGCGCAATGGAGCAATCCCCCTATCCATGCTAATGGAAATTGCCTTGCAACCCTGCGGCGTTTTATCAGCCTGGATGCATACCCAGCTCAAATTCCCAGCCATTGATTTTTCTTTCCGCAATCTGGATGGATCCATCCAAATTTTGGAACACATGAATTTTCGCGGAAAGACAATCACCTGTCAATCTGTACTTGAGAAAACCATTTTCAGCGGTTCCACAATCATTCAACACTTTTCCTTTGAGCTTTCATGTGACGGCAGGGCTTTTCTCAACGGCCTGACAACCTTCGGATATTTTCCTGTAGAGATGATGGTCAGTCAGATTGGATTGGACTCAGGCATGAAGACCGAACCCTGGGGCAATTTGCCACAAAACGTGAGAGTTCTTACCAACCCGGTTGTATCTCCATCTTTAAGAAAAGATGAAAAGCTGCGATTAATCGACACTATTCGGAGTGTCAAACAAACCCGGGAAAAACCTTTCGGTTATATTTTGGCCGAAAGGAAAAATGAAGCGTCAGATTGGTATTACAACAATCATTTTCTGGATGATCCGGTAATGCCCGGTTCGCTGGGTATTGAAATGATTGTTCAGGCTGTACTGAGTGCCCTTCCGACTATTTTGCCTGAATCGGTTGAATATGAACACGCATTTGAACAGGGACTGCAATGGAAATATCGTGGGCAGGTATTGCCGCATAACGCGAACGTGCTGGTCGATGTCACAGTTGTAGATAACGTGATTCATCCAGATTTTGTTTCCTTTGTCACCAATGCCAATCTCTGGGCTGACAACCTTCGCATTTATGAAATCACTGGCCTGACATTTACATTACACAGGAAGGGAATGTGAAATGACTATTACACGGGTATCCAGAAACCGAATAGATGATCCCCAGCATATAAAAACATTGATGGAAACGACTTCCGCATTTTCGGTTTCAGAAGAAAATGCATCGATAAAAATCCAAAAATATGAGGGGACGAATGGGCCGGGAAATGGTGAAGCATACCTGCCTGCCATTGCTCCCACACTATTTGGCGATGAATCATTTTGCCAGACATACGGGACAAAATACGCGTTCTATGCCGGCGCGATGGCCAATGCCATTGCCTCCATAGACATGATTATTGCGCTCGGCCGCGCCGGCATGATGGGCTCCTTCGGCGCTGCCGGGCTTGTTCGGGGAAAACTCGAAGCGGCGGTCGATGCCATACAGCAGGCTTTGCCGGATGGTCCATACGCGTTCAATTTGATCAACAGCCCTTATGAAGAAGCCCTGGAAAGAAACGCCGTTGAAGTCTACCTGGCTAAAAATATCCGCGTGATCGAAGCCTCCGCCTATCTCGATATCACACCCAGCCTGGCCTGGTACCGAATATCAGGTTTGAGCAAGGATGCCAAAGGCGGAGTGATCATTGGTAATCATGTCATTGCCAAAATTTCCCGGCGTGAAGTGGCAACAAAATTCATGCAACCTGTATCAGAAAAGATTCTGTCGCTGCTTTTGGCAGACAATCGAATCTCCACCGCACAGGCTGAAATGGCCCGTCTGGTACCGATGGCGGATGACGTTACCGTCGAAGGCGACTCTGGCGGCCATACGGATAATCGTCCGCTGGTTTGTCTGCTCCCAGCCATGCTCGCGCTGCGTGATGAGATTCAGGCGAAATATCACTATGCTCAACCGGTTCGGGTGGGTGCGGCTGGCGGGATCAGCACGCCCTTATCCGTTTTGGGAGCATTTATGATGGGTGCCGCATATGTGGTAACCGGTTCCATCAATCAGGCCTGCGTGGAATCCGGCGCGTCACAACACACCAGGAATATCTTGTCTCAAACCGGTATGGCTGATGTTGCCATGGCGCCGGCGGCGGATATGTTTGAAATGGGTGTAAAAGTGCAGGTACTTAAACGTGGCACCATGTTTTATATCCGCGCTTCAAAACTTTATGAGACATATTCCATGTATGATTCCATCGAAGCCATTCCACCTGAAGAACGTGAAAAGCTTGAAACCCAGATCTTTCAACGGGATATGAATTCCATCTGGCAGGACACAGTCAAATTCTTTAAGGAACGGGATCCGCGGCAGATTGAGCAGGCGGAAAAGAATCCAAAGAAGAAGATGGCCCTCATCTTCCGCTGGTACCTGGGATTATCTTCACGATGGTCAAACACGGGCGAACCAGGCCGTGAAATGGACTATCAAATCTGGTGCGGACCTTCAATGGGCAGTTTCAACGATTGGGCGCATTCAACATACCTGGCTCAACCGGAAAACCGGCGAGTGGTTGATGTGACGGCTCATCTTTTTTCCGGCGCGGCCTGGCAGTACAGATTGCAGCAGCTCAAACTACTGGGATTTGAGCTTCCCATAGAATTCCAAAATTATCGTCCAACATCCCCGCTGGTTTAAAAATGATTACTGACAGACTGTTCGCGTCTTATCCAGTAAAAACCACCTTGTCAGATGATATGGATATCTGGTACGTCAATATGGATTCACTGGATCCCAACAACTATCTGCACTGCCTTTCCAGGCAGGAAAGAGCACGAACTGAAAGGGTCCTCAATGAAGAAAAAAGACGCCATCTAATCATCAGTCGGGGAATCTTGCGAACGGTTCTGGGTAGTAATTTAAACATCGAACCGGCTGATCTGAATATGGAAATCCAAACGAACGGCAAACCGGGGTTGTGCGATAAGGCGTTGTATTTCAATGTGTCGCATTCCAAAGAATTACTGGTAATTGCAATCAGTAAAGATTCAGAGTTGGGTGTTGATGTGGAATGGATTGATGAGGGGATCGATCCGCGCCAATCCGCGTCTATCGCTTTTTCCAGAGAAGAAAATGTATATCTGGAAAGGTGCGGCTATTCTGTCACTAAATTTTTTGACCTCTGGTCAATGAAAGAAGCCGTTTTGAAAGCAGCCGGTTGGGGATTTTCATATCCATCCAACAGGTTCAGTGTTATTTCATCAAAGGATCAATCCATCCAGTCGTCAATAATGGGTGATGTCACAAACGGATCTCCCTGCATGCTCTACCCATTTGATCTTTTCCCCGGCTTTTCGGGCGCGATAGCAGAAATACCGCAGATTACCAACCCTGCGAGGAATTGATAGCCTTCATATATCAAAATTCATACCTGGCAGAATTTTGCCAGTATTGAGGATTGTCATGACTAAACCATCCATTGAAAAATTCGAAGATCTACGTTCCAAAGCCCGCCAGGGTGGTGGAACATCACAGATAGAAAAGCAGCACGCCAAAGGAAAATTGACAGCCCGTGAGCGTATTGAAAAATTACTGGATCCCGGGACTTTCGTCGAGACCGGGCTTTTCGTTACGCATAGAGCGGTAGGACTGGGAATGGAAGCGTCACACCCGGCAACAGATGGGGTTGTCACCGGTTGGGGCAAAATCGATGGCCGGCTGGTGTATGTATTCGCCCAGGACTTCACCATTCTGGGAGGTTCTCTGGGAAAGGCTCACGGTGAAAAGATCGTCCGCCTGATGGATCTAGCTTATCAAAATGGGGCTCCCATCATCGGGCTTAACGATTCGGGTGGAGCGCGCATTCAGGAAGGTGTTGATTCTCTGGCTTCCTATGGAGAGATCTTTTACAGAAACACACGGGCGTCCGGCGTAATACCACAGATAACCGCGGTTTTGGGTCCCTGTGCCGGCGGAGCAGTCTACTCTCCGGGGATAAACGATTTTATCTTTATGACAGACCAGAACGCGTACATGTTTATCACCGGTCCGGAAGTGATCAAGGCGGTGACCCATGAGGATGTCGATTTTGACTCACTGGGCGGTTCAGGTGTACATACGGAAAAAAGCGGTGTGGCACATTTCACCGCGCCGGATGAAGAATCGGTTTTTCAGCAAATCCGCTGGCTCCTTTCCTTTTTACCGTCCAACAATATGACACCACCACCGGCCATCCAATCAGCAGGTGATCCCACCCGTCTGGTCCCGGAGTTGGAAAGCCTTGTACCCGATGAATCACAGCAGCCCTATGACATAAAAGCAGTGATTGAACTATTGGCTGACAGTGGTGAGTTCCTTGAAGTTCAACCCGATTACGCCCAGAACATTGTCATCGGTTTTGCCCGCCTTGATGGCCATACGGTTGGGTTTATTGCCAACCAGCCTGGTTACCTGGCCGGAGTTCTGGATATCAATGCGTCTGATAAAGGCGCCCGTTTTATTCGTTTCTGTGATTCTTTCCATATTCCCCTGGTCACACTGGTGGACACCCCGGGGTTTTTACCGGGCAGTGAGCAGGAGCACGATGGCATCATCCGCCACGGCGCGAAGATGATCTATGCCTATTCTGAAGCAACTGTTCCAAAAGTATCCATAATCCTTCGCAAAGCATATGGCGGTGCCTATATCGTCATGTCGTCCAAACATTTGCGCTGCGACTACAACCTTGCCTGGCCTCAGGCAGAGATCGCCGTCATGGGTCCCGAGGGGGCTGTAAAGATCGTTTTCCGCAAAGAGATCAATGCGGCTGAAGATCCAACTTCTGCGACCGCGGAACGTACCCGCCAGTACCGTGATGAATTTGCGAATCCATACCTCGCCGCGTCTCGCGGGTATATCGATGATGTGATTAATCCGGCTGAAAGCCGTCTACGGCTGATACAGGCTCTTGAAAGTCTGCAGGAAAAACGCCATGATACCCCCCACCGAAAACACGGGAATATTCCGCTTTAGAAGGTAATACTATGAGAGTACTGGTCGCCAATCGTGGTGAAATTGCCGTACGTATTTTGCGCAGTTGTCGCGAACTCGGATTTGAGAGTATCGCCGTATATTCAGAAGCCGATCATGAAGCTTTCCACACCCGCTATGCCGACGAATCTGTTTATCTGGGGCCGACCAGCGCCTCAGAAAGCTATCTGAATAGTGATAAAGTCCTTAAAGCTGCTATTGAATCAGAAGCGGAAGCCATCCACCCCGGATATGGTTTCCTTTCTGAAAATGCAGCCTTTGCCCAGGCAGTTGAAGACGCGGGTTTGATCTTTATTGGACCGAGCCCGGAGACAATTTCACTCACCGGTGATAAGCTGGCTGCGCGCCGTATTGCCCGCGAGGCGGGTTTACCGGTACTACCAGGTCCAGACGAAGCCATTGAGGATGAAATCCCCGCATCGCTGCTTAAAAAAGTCACCTATCCGGTCTTAATCAAAGCGGTTTCCGGCGGAGGCGGTCGGGGTATCAGGCTGGCACATAACGCCGCTGAACTGGAATTGATGGTACAGGCAGCCCGGCAGGAGGCGTTGGCATCGTTTGGAGACGATACCGTTTACCTTGAGCCGCTGGTTCAACAGGCTCACCATATTGAAATACAGATCATTGGAGACGGCCACGGCCGGGTATTATGCCTGGGAGAGCGTGAATGTTCCATTCAAAGGCGCCGGCAGAAATTAATCGAAGAATCCCCCGCACCCAGCCTCAGTCCAACCATGCGCGAGAAGTTGTATGCGGCTGCCACAGATCTGGGGAAAGCCTTAAACTACCGCAGCCTGGGAACAATCGAATTCCTTTTGGATGAAAAGGGCGCATTTTACTTCATCGAGGTCAATCCGCGCATTCAGGTTGAACACCCTGTTACAGAAATGGTTACGGGTATCGACCTGGTCAGCGCCCAACTTCGTCTGGCTGAAGGGCAGCCATTTAAATATTCCCAGGAAGATATCATTGTGAGAGGTTCAGCCATTGAAGCCAGAATCATCGCGGAGGACCCGGACAACGGTTTTATGCCTTCCACCGGTGAGATCACATTCTTGAAAGAACCTGGCGGCCCTGGTGTACGCATTGATTCCGCTCTCTATACGGGAATGCAAGTTACTCCGGATTATGACTCTTTGATCGCTAAAGTAATCGTCTGGGCAGAAGAGCGCCAGACAACAATCCGCCGCTTGAGAAGAGCTTTAACAGAATACCAGATTGGCGGTATCCCTACAGATATTGATTTTCTCATCCAGATCATCGATTCAGACTCGTTTATTCAGGGCAGCGCCAACACAACGTATCTGGACACTTTCCAGCCGACTACAGAGAGCGATGACACACTTGACCTGGAAATGGCCCTGGCTGCCGCTCTTCTTGAACACAAAAAGAAATTTCAGAAAACAACCACTACAACATCTGAAGCCGCCAGCTTCTGGAAATATCAGGCATGGAAAGAGCAGATGCGGTGAAAGACAATCTGTTGGAGTAAAGACAAATGACCCTATACTACGTTTCAATCGGTTCAAAAGAATATAAACTGGAAATTGATAAAGACCAATTGAAGGTCGATGGGAAATCCATCAAAGCGGCCCTTATCGAACTGGGAGAACGCGGATTATTTCTTTTGGAACATGGATCGTTAAAACGCGAATTGCATGTTCAATCCCAGGGAAATAATCAATATATTATGAATGCCAACGGGAAATTTGCACTGGCCAAAGTGGAAAAGAGTAACGGGTTGAGTCGCAGTAAATCCAACAAGTCTGCGGCTGGCGACCTTAAAGCACCAATCTCCGGCCTGGTGGTTTCGGTAAACGTTGAACCAGAAGATCGCGTTGTAGAAGGCGAAGTGATTGCCGTACTCGAATCAATGAAAATGCAGATGTTGATTAAAGCTCCCATCTCTGGTGTTGTTTCAGACATATGTATCAGACCAGGCGCACAGCTCTCAAAAGGAGATCTACTCGTCAAGATTTCTCCAGAACCGTCAAAATAATCTGACATGGACGTCATGGTTCATTATTATTGAACACTCGATAAGGTTTGATTTTATAGAATAAAGGGTTTCGTTGTTTTGAGAGTATTTTTGTTACATTGACACAATTTCCACTAAGGCGTATCATCCAAATCTATTTGGCGGATACGCCTCTTTGATTAATAAAAGAATCCATGCAACCGACCAATGCGCATCGCAAAGAAACAGTTCTATTCCTGGGAGGGGGTTTTCTATTTTTTATTCTCCTCTTCGGAGGAATAGTTCTTTTGCGTACAGGGATGATTGGCCCCCCCGCCCCCACCGCGATTCCAACCAGGAATGTTGAACAGGTGGTTGGTGAAATGCATACAACAATCACAGCGCAGGCTGCTTCCACATCGCATGCGCTTTTGCTGATAACAGCCACATCTCTGTCATTGACAGCTAACGCCCCAACAGCGACGCCGACTCCATCACCAACTCCCGAGCCCCTTACTGGAACCAGTCGAATTTCACCCATGGATGGCATGACGCAATTCTATATTCCATCAGGGGAATTCATTATGGGGGCTTCCAGTGATCAGTCCACAGCCGAAGCGCAGGAAAAACCACAGCACAGGGTGATCCTCTCAGGCTTTTGGATGGATGAAACAGAAGTTACCCGCGGCATGTATAAACAATGCATCTCGTCTGGTAACTGTCCGGACATTTCAAACGAACTGGCGTCAACATCAGGTTTTTTTGACAGTAAGAATGATGATCATCCCATGGTAATGCTTACATGGGAGCAGTCGAAAAACTACTGTGAAAAAAATGGACGTCGACTTCCATCAGAAGCGGAATGGGAAAAAGCAGCCCGGGGCACCAATGGAAGAACGTATCCCTGGGGAGAAACTCCCATCGATGGGAATCTGGCATTGTATGGGAAGGCAGTCAATGGAACCCGTCCGGTCGAAAGTTTTCCGGCGGGAATGTCACCGTATGGCCTTCTCAATATGATCGGGAACGCGGCTGAATGGGTTTATGACACATATTCAGTTGATTACTATGCAACATCACCTTTTGAGAATCCATTGGGTCCGGATACAGCAGACCAAAAAGTCATCCGTGGTTCTTCCTGGAAAGATGACATCAGTCTGGTTCGGATTTCTCGACGTTCTTTTGCCAGTCAGAATTTCAAAGATGACGATCTTGGATTTCGTTGCGTGTCATCAAATTGATCAACCCACCAGGAAAATTACAGCCACTCCGATCAGCGCAATCACAGTACCCAAAATGGCGCGTACACTGATTTTTTCGTTATAAAACCATTTTGATAACGGTAGTAACATTACCGGCCTGACAGCCATTAATGTGGAGGCAATACCAACGGGGATTAATTGAACCGCAACCATCGAAAGCCATACACCCAGTGATGGCCCAACGATTGATCCAGCGATCACGTTATTCATCGCGGACCGGTTTTCAAATCCAGACCAGGTGTCGCGAATTTTGCCGGAAAATAATGCCAGAATCCACATGACAGCCGTGGCAATTATGATCCTGATTAAGACGCCGGACAGGGGAGAAAAGTTTCCCTCCAATCCCCTCTTTGAAAGAACAAATCCTATCGCCTGCCCCAACACAGCTCCAATACCACAGAGTATTCCCAGAATCTGGTCTCTTTTTGAATGCTGACCGTTTCCGTTCTTCTGTTCCATCACAACCCAGGCAACACCGAAAATGGTGATTAATATTCCTATGGCTTCGCCGGCGGTCAGCATTTCACCCAACCATAACCAGGCAATCAGCGCGGAAAACACCGGGTCCAGCGCCATGATCACGGTTGTCAGTCGGGCGCCAATGTGCACGTACGCCTGGAACAGGAACGCGTCTCCCAATGCCAGACCGATTATTCCCGAAAGCCCCAACCATATCCATTGCTCCGTGGTTGCTTCCATGGGTATTGGACTACCCATAACAAGCCAGTGGGCAACAACCAGAATTATGGATGCCACAAATAAACGCAATCGATTGACACGAACAGACCCAATGGCACGTGAGGCATTGTTAAAAAATATAGACGTAAATGACCAGCATACAGCCGTTAAGATGGCAGCGATTTCACCCATAAGAATTATCTTTTTGTGTAAACTACACGCACTTCATCACCTTTCAAAATTTTTCCTGGTAACTCAACGACGGCCACCAATCCCCGTAAGTTCATTGAAGCATTAACAACCTTGCCTGAGAGATCCGGTCTATCAGGGTAATATTTACGGATCTCATCTGTCATCGTGGCGCAGGGTAAATTGTCTGAAGTAATCAATAATACCGCTCCACCAGAAAAGAAGAACCGCGTGTTCGGTTTTATTTCAGTAAAGGATGGAATCCCTTCAATTAACAAATTAGCACCCATCCAATCAGGCAGCAATCTGTCAATCCCCAGCCGTTCCTTTACGATATCCAATTCTTCTTTTGAAACCAGGGAAATTTGACGGCTATTTCGAATCAATGTTCCACGTTGGTAAAATTTCGTCCGGCTATCCGATTTTTTGGTAATACCTGAGTGTTTATCACCCGGAAATCCTTCGAAATCTACATCTACCGATTCAACGCTTTGAGAACGTATTGAGTCTGGATCATTACAGATCAAAACATCCAACACTTTACCCACGGTTTCGTCCATTCGATCTCCTTGTGTTTTCTTTACAAATTCCCCCGCTTTTCAGCGGGGGAATTTTCACAATCATCTACCAATAATACACCGTTTTCTATAAAAGAAGATACGGATTTTCGAGGATTGATTTTAATTCGGTAAGGAATTTGGCGGCACGGGCACCATCATTGACCCGATGATCCACACCGATGGTCAGATTCATCATCGGTCTGACAACGACCTGTCCGTCAATGACCACCGGCGTATCAACCATTTTTCCCACAGCCAGTATCGCCGTCTCTGGAGGATTGATAATCGCCGTGAAGGATTCAATTCCGAACATTCCAAGGTTTGTAATGGTAAATGTCGATCCGCTCATATCCGCGGGTTCCATCTTCTTGCTCCGCGCGGAATCCAGCAGTCGAGACATTTCTTTCACAATATCCTCGAGGTTCCTTTCCTGGGCAGAACGGACTACAGGAACGATGAGGTAATCCTCAAGGCTGGTTGCGATTCCCAGGTTAACATCTTCCCACTGGATTACTTCCTCCCCTGTAAATGAACTGTTCAAGGAGGGGTGTTTGGGAAGCAGCCGGGCAACAGCCAGGGCCAGAATTGCCGTGTAGGATACTTTCAGACCGGTGTGCTCCTGAACCACCTGGTTTACGCGTTCGCGCAAGCGGACAACCTCTTCCATATTCACATTTACTGACTCGAAAATGTGCGGTATGCTGCTCCAGCTATACCCCATGCGCTGCGCGATTACCGTGCGAATACCTTTAAGGGGAATACGTTCGCGGATGCGTGCATTGGGAAGAGGAATCTGTATAGCAGGCCCGCTGGCGATTTGTCCTGAAACCGAAGCTGGACGGGGCGCGGCAGAGCCAACGCCTTTTTCCAGAGCAGAGATGACATCCGCTCTATAAATACGCCCAAGCGGTCCTCTACCCGCGACTTCTGACAGGTCCAGACCCTTTTCGCGCGCTATGGACCGGGCCAGCGGGGTTGCCCTGACCTGACCGGTCGTTCCAGAAATTGTAGCGGGTGTTGAGGTTACCGCTGGCTGGGGAAGCGCAGTTTCTTTCGTTTCAGCAGGTTTTGTTGCATCAGCAGCCGGCACCTCTGCTTTGGAAGCCGGCGTCTCAAATTTTTCGTCAGGCGAAACGATGTACGCGATCACTTCGGTCACCGGAATGACATCATCTTTCTTAGCCGTAACGCCCCGCAAAATTCCGGATTCTGGCGCCTCGATTTCAATGGCCGCCTTTGAGGTTAGGATGACGAACAAAGGATCGCCTTTTTTGACCGTATCGCCTTCCTGTTTCAACCATTCAACCAGCGTGCCGGTCTCCTGGTCCATATCCACTTTGGGCATAATCACTTCAGCTTTCATGGATTATCTCCCTTCAATGGCCAATGAGCGGGCTGCTTTGACAATGTCTTCAACCTGAGGTGAAGCCGCCTTTTCCAGCGTGCGGTTGTAGGGAATCGGGATATCCAGGCCGGCCAGCCGTTTGATGGGGGCGTCCAGGCGATCAAAGGCTTCACTCTCGCATATCACGGCTGTTACTTCTCCGGCGAATCCTCCGGTTTTAGTGGCTTCATGAACGATTAGCAGTCGCCCCGTTTTGGAAACTGATTGAACAAGCAGTTCCTTGTCCAACGGTTTGAGGGTGCGCGGATCAATTACCTCAATATCGATACCTTCTTTTGCCAGAATCTCAGCCGCCTCAAGTGAGCGTTGGGCTGTCACACCATAAGAGAAAATGGTCAGGTCATTCCCGGAACGTTTGACTTCACCTTTACCAATGGGAATCTCATATATCTCTTCCGGCACTACACCTTTTGCCTTATACAGCAGTTTGTTTTCCATGAACAGCACAGGATTATTGTCGCGAATGGATGCGACCAGCAAACCTTTGGCATCAGCCGGGGTTGACGGGCAGACAACTTTTATGCCCGGTGAGGAAATAAACCAGCTTTCCAGTGACTGGCAATGTTGGGCTGCGGCGCCAGTTCCTGAGCCATATGGCGCGCGCATGACCATGGGAATGCTAATTTTTCCACCAAACATGACACGCATTTTGGCTGCCTGGTTGATCAATTGATCCATCATTAGGGTCAGGAAGTCCATGAACATGACTTCACCAACTGGCCGCATGCCCATCAACGCCGCGCCTACACACGCGCCGGCTATTCCAGCTTCTGAGATGGGAGTATCACGCACGCGCTCCGGTCCAAATTCATCCAGCATTCCTTTGCTTACACCGAAGGCGCCGCCATACACACCAATATCTTCACCGATAAGAAATACATTTTCATCGCGGCGCATTTCTTGAACCAGTGCTTCGCGCACTGCTTCCAACATGGTAATTTCCCGTTTTGTCTCTGTAGTTGTCATGGCGCGTATACCTCCGCTTCCAAATTCTCAGGCGTAGGTTCCGGGAAGGACAAAGCCGTCTCGGTCGCCCTGGCAATGTTGTCTTTGGCACTCTGCTCAATACTGTCGATTTCGCCCTCAGAAAGGATGTTATATTCCTGAAGCCAGCCCGTGTAACGAATGATCGGGTCAAACTGCTTCCACTCATCAATTTCTTCCTGCGTTCTGTACAGGTTGCGGTCACTCTTCGAATGACCACGCCAGCGATATGTCAGGTTTTCAATCAGACTCGGACCTTCGCCGGACCTTGCCCGCATAACCGCTTCAGATACTTTTTCGTAAACGGCGAGCACATCATTTCCATCGACCGTCACACCGGGAATGTTATACGCGGCTGCCCTTAAACTGATATGCTGCACTGTCATGGCCTTTTCCACCGCCATGGACATACCATACTGATTGTTATCGCAAATAAAGACAATTGGCAATTTCCACAGGGCGGCCATATTCAAGGCCTCATGGAAAGACCCCTCATTCGTTGCACCGTCACCGAAGAAGCACAGAAGGATGTTGTCAGTTTTCTTCATCTGAAGAGCAAGGCCAATCCCAACAGCCGTGGGAATACCACCGCCAACAATACCCGTGGCGCCCAAATTCCGGCCCGGGATATCGGCAATGTGCATGGATCCACCCCGTCCGCGGCAATATCCTGGCTCTTTGCCAATAAATTCGCCCATCATCAGTGTGATATCCGCACCCTTGGCAATGGTATGGCCGTGGCCGCGGTGGTGGTGCAAAATATAATCATCATCCCGAATGGCAGCAATGGAGCCAATGGGAGATGCTTCCATGCCGATGGAAAGATGCATGGTGCCATGAACCAGTCCGCGCATGTACAATGCTTCCGCGTTTTCTTCAAAAAATCGTGTTAAGAACATCTGCTCCAGCATTTTTTGCAGCTTATCTTTTGATAAGCGCTGCATGATCTGCTTTCGCACTTTTGGGTCTAACTGTAATTCTTTTGATACTGCTTTTGTATGTACGGGCATAGATTTCTCCGTTATTGAGAACTTACCTTGTCTGGAACTCTAATTGTTGTTTGTGGTTTTTAACCCATCCAGCACTTCTCTGGCGGTCTCTTCATCTGTTATCAATACCTTTAAATAGCCTCCTCGCAAAGCAGAAATAATTGGCATTACTTTATTCTTTGTTGCGGCAATACCGATTGTCAACGGAATTCCTTTTAGGGCTTCCAGTTCCAAACCAACGATTCGCTTATTTAACGTACTCTCGACCGGGCGGCCTTCATTGTCCACGACATGCAACAACATTTCACCGGCAGCCTGACGATTTTCAGTAACAGCGAGAATATCTTCCTGGGATAACGATGCAAATCGGAACAAACTTACTGTAGCCGGCCGGATTGCACCGATGCCAATTAAGGCTATCTGAGCATGATTTGCCAGATCGAGCACTTCATGTACCTGCCGTAATGCCAACAGGGAATCCCGCTCTTGTGGAGTATCAGTGACGGCGGGAGCATGCAGCGATAAACTCTTCGCGCCGATCTTATGGGCAAGGTCTGCTACCAGATTATTAACATCGGATTCATAGCGTCCTTGAACGCCTCCAGAAGCGGGCACAATTGTTACGTTATGCTTTTGATCAACCGGGGTCGCTTCCACCATGGACAGTAAAGTTGATCCCCCACCCATACAGACAATATCGCCATCCCGCAGGTGTTCAAGGAAGAATGTTGCGGCGGCATTACCAACAGACTGCATAAGCGCCTTCGGGTTATCCCCCAGTTTAGGAACAACAATGGCGTGCTTCAATCCGGCAACTGTTTCCAGTTCCCGCTCAAGCTGCAGGAGATGCTGGAAAGGAGTGTGTATATTTATCTCCACATACCCCAGGTTTTTCGCCTGCTTCAACAACCTGTTGATCTTGGCTGTTGATAAACCCAATTCCAGACCAATCTCTGCCTGGGATCGATCTTCCATGTAATACATCATTAAGACACGGCTAATCAACCTTGTTGATTCATAATCGCCTGGAATTATGTTCATATTTTTCGCCGTATTCCCAGAATGTTGTTTGGTGAAATATTTTTACGCTTTTGATAATAATATCTTTTGATGAAATATTTGTCAATACATTATCTCACTTTTTTATAATACATTTTAAAAAGAAAAACACCTAAAAAGGTGTTTTTCAAAACGGCACATTTTTCCAAAATTACATTTCGATAATTTCTATCGAATTTATTTTTACACCCGGATACTCCGGCGCCTGAGGATTACGAGGGGGGATGGCAAAGACCACATCCAACCCTTTCGAAACCTGCCCAAACACGGCGTGTTTTTTATTCAACCAGGGAGTGGGCACATGGGTAATAAAAAACTGTGATCCATTGGTGTTCGGACCGGCATTGGCCATGGAAAGGATACCCGGCTTGTCATGAATCAGCGAGCTATCAAATTCATCTTCAAACTTATAACCCGGACCACCCATTCCAGTACCGGTGGGATCACCGCCCTGCACCATGAAATCGCTGATAACCCGGTGAAATATTGTGTTGTCATAAAAACCCTGTCGGGCGAGAAACACAAAATTGTTCACGGTTTTGGGTACTTTCGCGGCAAAAAGGTCGATGACTATTTCACCCTTGTCCGTCTTCATGACAGCCTGATACTTTTTTGTGCTATCAATCTCCATGGCGGGAGGGTTTGACCAACGTTTATTTTCGGCCATATTTTTCTCCTATTGAACTGGTTTTCCGCGCAATCGTGGATCTAGCGCGTCACGTAATCCATCACCCACAAGGTTGAAACTTAATACGGTCAGCATGATGGCTATCCCGGGGAAGAACACCAGATGGGGGGCACTAAAAACACTATTCTTTTCTTCACCAAGCATCAGTCCCCATTCAGGTATTGGCTTTTCGGCTCCCAAACCTAGAAAAGATAAGGCGGCCGCATCAAGAATGGCAGTGGCTATTCCAAGCGTTCCCTGAACGATCAATGGGGTTATGGAATTAGGCAGGATCCGCACGAATAATAACCGTGCAGGTGAAGCGCCCAGGGCTCGAGAAGCAGCCACATAATCAAGTTCTTTTGTGGATAAGACGGAGGCCCTCACCAAACGCGCGAATCTTGGAATGGATACGATTCCAATCGCCAAAAGGGCGTTGATCAACCCGGTACCCAATACTGTGACGATGGCAATGGCCAGGAGAAGGCTGGGGAAGGCCATCAAAACATCCATCATCCTCATTAAAAAGTTGTCAAGCCATCCACCGACATAACCTGCGATTGCCCCAATCAAACCGCCAACAATAATGGCAAAACTAATTGTAATAACACCAATTTGCAAGGATAATCGTGATCCGAACAACACACGCGAGTAAAGGTCTCGGCTGTTACCGTCAATTCCCATAATGTGTTCGACTTGTTCTGCTGGACATCCTAAGATGTGAACACAAGGTGGGGTGCGGCGTTTTTCAGTCTTTAACATTTCTGTCGTTTCATACGGTGCTATAAATGGGGCGAAGATTGCAATCAAAACAAGGATTGTTAAAATTGTCAAACCAACTTGCGCGGATCGATGCCGGAGAAAACGCCGAAGCGATTCCTTTGCCGGAGACTGGCGTTCATATTGCCCGTGTTTATTTGATGTTTCTTTTGCCATATTCTCCGTCACTCAATCCGGATCCGGGGATCCAGGTATGCGTAAGATAAATCAACAATGAGGTTGACCAAAACAAAAATAAACGCAATAACCAGTGTAAAACCCTGTACCACCGGGTAGTCACGTGCCAGAATGGCATTAATAAGGGCTGTTCCCACGCCCGGTAGCGCGAACACGGTCTCTGTTAAAACTGCCCCTGACAGCAGACTGCCGGTTTCAATGCCAATGATGGTAACGATCGGGATCATGGCATTACGCATGGCATGTTTTGAAATGACCAGGCGTTCAATAAGACCTTTAGCCCGGGCCGTCCGTACATAATCAAGTCCCAGCACTTCCAAAAGACTGGAGCGGGTCATACGCGCGATCACCGCCATCGGAATGGTGCCCACCGCGACCGCGGGAAGAATAAGATGCCAGAGGCCGTCTTTTACCGCTTTCCAGTTCCCTGTGATGATGGCATTGGGGATAAGCGAATTTGAGACAAAATCGATCACAAATTTTTGCAAACCGGTTACATCTGTCATCCCCCAGAATTTTGCCAGGTTCATAAGAGTCATTCCAGCACTTAACCGCCCTGATGGGGGAATAAAGAATGGTGTTCCCTTTAACATTAAGGCGAAAACATAAGAAAGCATCATACCAAGCCAGAATACCGGCATGGAAACACCGATATTTGCCCCGATCATGGTAAGCGTATCAATAATAGAATTTCTCTTCAGGGCTGAAATAACCCCGAATAAAACACCAAAAACTGTGGAGAAGATCATCGCACAGATTGTCAGCTCAATCGTCATGGGAAGGCGTTCAGCAATAATATCTGCTACCGGGCGCGTAAACTTGATAGAATCCCCCAGGTCGCCCTGAACCATATTTCCCAGGTAACGCACAAATTGCACCCCTATATTATCATTTAATCCGTACCGGTCCAGGAATTTATCGCATTTTTCCTGTGTCGCCCGTTCTCCGAGCATGGTCACACACGGATTGCCAGGAATTAACCGGACAATGCCGAAAGTGATCAGAACAATCCCTATCATTACCGGGATCAGTAAAATCAATCGTCGGGTAAGAAAATGGAGCATCTTGGGCTTTATCCTGCCTGTTTTATAGTTCAACCGGTCAGGAGTTGATAGTGATAACAACTCCTGACCGGTCCTTTTGGCAAAGCTACAAACAAGTCAGCCTTGCCAGGTATTGCGTTGGATTATTCCTTTGGAGCGTTCAGGAACGGGCCAAAGAATGCACCAAAGTACTCAAACGTGGTAGTGCGGCCTTTGTGATTGGGGCTGGCAGCATCCCACTGGGAAGCATAGGTAGCCACAACATCATTGGCATCCAGGGCAGCGCCATTGTGGAATTTGACACCCTTGCGAAGATTGAATACATATTCTGTCGCGTCTTTGTTGACCGTGAATTTTTCTGCCAGTGAGGGTTCAACTTCAACACCACCGACTTTGTAAGCCAACAGGGATTCGAACATGGCTTCGCAACCGCGCAGGGTTTCGCCGTCAGTTTCATCCGAGCACCACAGGGCAGCCGGTTCGCCGTTCTGCATCCAGACCATTTGTTCGGCGCCGTTATCCATCACAGAGAAGTTCTCATTGGTCAACGGGCTGGCATGGGCACCCTTTACTTCGGCTTTGAATACAGTCGCGGAACCGCCATGGGCAACCGGAATCATGGGGGCATGAACTTTTAACAGTTCATTGACTTTGTCATACAGCTTCTGGCGTTCTTTGACATCAGCCAGTTGGCCTGCTTTTTTGATGGGATCGACAATGTCGGGGAACAATTTACCAAACTGCTTATTGTTCTCAGTGGCGAAATGATAATCATAGAAATTCGTTGAATCCGGATAGTCAGCGCCCCAACCCAGCAGGTATAAGGCTTCCTTGCCGGCGGCAGTATCATCAATGAAGGTCGCGGATTCCATTTCATTCAATTTTATCTTGACACCGATTTCGGCCAGCTGACCCTGAATTTCCTGGGCTACCTTGTCAGGTGAAGGCAGATATCCACGGACAACATTGCGGAAGGACAGCTTGATTTCCTGATTGAAATCAAAACCGGCTTCGGTCAGCAATTTCTTCGCGGCATCTTTGTTGTAGTCATACCACTTGATGTCTTTGCTGAAGCCCGGATTGAACAGATCAGGAACGAAGTTCTCGGCAACTGTTGAACCTGCAGGATAGTATTGGTCGACGATGCGCTGGCGATCAATTGCCTGGGCAAACGCCTGGCGAATTTTTTCGTTGTCGAATGGTTTCAGGTTTACATTGAAGCCAATGTAGAAGATGTTCAAAGCAGTGCGATCATAGACCGCGAAATTGGCATCGTCCTTAAGGTCTTCAATATCTTCCGGGGCGGGGTTGTCAATACCATCAACGGTTCCTGATTGTAATTCCAGGAAGCGCGCAGCGGATTGATCGGACCAGCGGAAGACCAGGTTCTTCACTTTGGCTTTCTCACCCCAGTAATCGGGATTGGCTTCGTAAATAATGCTGTCGCCTTTTTTCCATTCAACCAATTTGTAGGGGCCGGTACCATTCGGTTTTTCGCCGAGTACAACGGAATCGCCCTTATTGGCATCCAGGTAATCCTTGTCTTGAATAGCGAATACTGTGAAAGCTACCTTGGACGGGAAAGCAGGATCAGGATAGCAGAGTGTGAATTTGACCGTATTCTCATCAACGGCTTCGATGGATTTAAATTCACCACCGTATTCGCAGTTCGGCGCAGCAACTTTCATGGGTTCAAACTTTGCTACAGATGCTTTGGCAACATCTGAAGCCGGTGCAGCAGCGGTCATAAATGCAGTCAAGACGATGCTGAGAATCACCAACACAGCAAAACCAGATGATACATACTTCTTGTTCACTTGCTCCTCCTTATTAATGTGGGTAGATTGGGAATGTATGAAAATGGCTTTTTTCCTCCTGGAAGATAAACGCCATCTTTCATATATTAATCAAGAAATTATAATCTTGCAAATCCATTTCTGCAATCTAATTATGAACTATGTTAATCCTCAATCATTTATGTCAAAATCCAAGGGAACTTTCCTGAAGATCAGATTCCATGTTTGCCAAATCAATTGGTTATATTTAACTTTGAAGTAATACCAGATTCAAAGATTCACTGCGCCTGCTTTCCACCAGACGTTGATCACCCGTTTTTCTGGTAATCGGTTTCCATACAAATATAAACACATCCCAATGCCGGGGTATTCTCTGCCATAACCGCTATAATCTATGCATTTCCAGATAAATGCCTCCGCGTTGATGCAGGTTTGTCAATCTCTCTCCGGTGTTAAAAACCAGGCGCGCTACCTCTTGCGAAAAGAGTTGTCTGTTACTTTTCATTGTCCTGAAGTTCAATTATGGGTTGACGGATGAATCCGCCTGTGTTATTATTTACCTCGTTCGGGGGCGTGGTGTAGCGGCTAACATGCGGCCCTGTCAAGGCCGAGATCGCGGGTTCGAACCCCGTCGCTCCCGCCAGAACAAGAGAGCAGTAAAAGAGAAAGCAACTATATAGAAAATATGGTTGCGTTTTTCTTTTTATAAACCCGGTATACAATATCGTAAGAAGAGTGGATTTCACCTCAACTTTAATAATTGAATGTCGATAAATGAAACTATATGGGGCTCAATAATAATTAAATGAAATCTCTCTCTACCGCATTATGCAACCAGTTATTGAGAATAGGATTGGCGGCGGTCACGTGCCTGTTATTATCCCTGTTCTCCACGACTGTTTTAACACCCAATCATAAGCAAATCGAAAACCGATTCATCCGAGTGGTGATGGATAATAATTATCCACCCTATACTTTTCTGGATGATGGTGGAAATCCCCAGGGCATCCTCATCGATTATTGGCATCTCTGGGAACAGAAAACCGGCATCAAGGTATACCTCACAACCATGGACTGGGAAATCGCTCTCCATGAAATGGAGAATGAGAATTATGACGTTATTGATACCTTGTTCTTTAATGAAGAACGCGCGAAAAAATATGATTTTTCCGCTCCATATGTCGATATCGAAGTTCCCATTTATTTTCAAAACAATATCAGTGGTTTAACCGACGCTTCTTCCCTGAAAGGGTTTCAGGTTGGTGTAAAATCTCAAGACAACGCCATTAATTACCTCCAGTCCTTCGGGATAGAAGAATTCCTATTCTTCAACAGTTATGAATCCATAATAAAGGCAGCCCGCGATAGGCAATTGCTCGTGTTTGTCATCGATAAGCCGCCGGCCGAATATTTCATTTCCAAGTATGGAATCCATGATAGTATCAATTCTTCTTCGGCATTGTATACCGGTCAATTTCATCGGGCGGTCAAAAAAGGAAATCTGGAATTGCTGGCCATCGTCGAAGACGGATTCAAGCTGATCACTCCAGCAGAGTTCAACGCGGTAAATACCAAATGGATGGGATCACAGCTGATCTCAACCCAGTACACAAAATATATAGTGATTGGCGCCAGTATTAGCGCTTTCCTTGCGGCATTGCTCCTGTTATCCAACCGCGAGCTGCAAAGGCGCGTGAAAGAACGCACGGCCGAACTTAACGCCCTCTTTGGCGCCATGCAAGATCTGGTTTTGGTCGCTGATAAAAATGGCATCTGTCGCGATCTGCCAACCACTACGTCCCCACTGGCCCGTCACCCAGTGGGAGGCCGTATTCAAGATATGATTCCCAGCGCAGAGGGACAACGTGTTTTGGAAATGATCCAGCAAGTGTTAAGAACCCAATTGTCAGGTTCGGCGGACTTTTCCATTTCCATCAATGAAAAATCCCACTGGTTTTCCAGTGTCATATCCCCTTTAGGTAAAAACCGGGCACTCCTGGTAGCGCGCGATTTCACCGATTGGAAGAGTACGCAGGAAGCTCTTCTGGATAGTGAACAACGCTTTCACATCATATTTGAAAATCGAGATGTGGCTATGATGGTGGTTTCACCTGTCGATGGGAGAATTATCGATTTAAATCAGGTAGCAGCGGAGTTCTACGGATATTCGACTGATCAAATGCGACAAATGACCATAAGCCAGTTTATTCCTCCAGGTTACCCGAATACCGGAATAAACCTTAAAAAACTGGTTGAAGAGAATCAAACAAAATTCGTGCGCGTCCACAAACTGGTAAATGACGAATTACGCACCGTGGAGTTTCATATCTCTCCAGTGATTATCAACAATGAAGAATTGATCTTTTCCATCCTGTTTGATATTACTGATCGAAAAAGAGCGGAAGTTGCCGTTCTGGAAAAGACCCGTGAATTGGCAGACGCCTACGAAGCCACGCTGGAAGGCTGGTCGAACGCGCTTGAATTGAGAGAGCGTGAAACGGCCGGGCACAGCAAACGTGTTGTGGATTTGACTCTGTCCATCTGCCGCAAGCTGCACATTTCGGAAGATGAGCTGATCCACATCCAACGGGGTGCCCTGCTCCATGATATTGGCAAGATGGGCATTCCCGATAACATTTTACTTAAACCCGGTCCGCTCACCTCTGATGAATGGGTCATTATGCGCCAGCATCCGCTATATGCCTACCGAATGCTGTCCAAAATACCATTCCTTACCCCGGCGTTGGATATTCCCTACTGCCATCATGAACGCTGGAACGGTAGTGGTTATCCCCGCGGATTGTCTGGTGAGAATATTCCCCTCGCGGCGCGTGTTTTTGCCATCGTGGATGTCTGGGACGCGTTGATCTCAGACAGGCCATACCGTCCGGCCTGGACAGAAGACGTCGCGTTAAAATACATTCAGGATAATTCCGGAATACTATTCGATGCCAGCATCGTGAACATCTTTGAGAGCTGTGTAAATAATCTGAAAAATAATCCTGCATAGAAATAGCACCGCAATCGGGGTGGAGTGGAGTTCTTGTTTATAATCAGACTCATCTATGAACGGGTTTAAATCACAATTCCCTCAACGTAATATTTCACGCATCATTTGCGGATTGGTCCTGGTGGAATCGATTATTGCGGCAGGCGTGCTGGTCAATCTGCCTTCTGATTCGGGTGGATCTCTCGGCCTTTCCCCATTGCGGTTGGTGTTGCTGGCCGCCATCCTCCTTCCAGGTTTGGTCTGCCTGTTACTGTCACTGGCTGGAACAGGAAACAATATTCGTTCCGTGTTTCCGAAGATAAATAACAACAATATGGCATTGTTCATTGGCTCTCTCGTCAGTGGGGCCCTCCTTTTCTTGCTGATAATTTTTCTGTTGGAAGATCTTTATGCCGGTTCAGGTTTTTATTCCTATCATGCCTATGCGCAGCGGTTGTCACCAGTGCTCGTTCTGTATGCGCTCTTTTGTCTGCAATTCGCCGGGTATCTGCTTTTCAAAAATCGCCAGTCCATCAGGTTTCTTCTTACATCTGAAAAACCATTTCTGGCCGCATGGGGTCTGACATATTCCGGTCTGATCCTGCTTGTCGCCCTGATCGCCGTTACCAGACTTGGTTTGAACGCGGATCCCATCGGCTGGGGTACTCCCACAGTCCCGCTTTTGGAGTGGCAGATATGGTTTGGAGTGGCAGCCTGTTTGCTTTTTCGTCTGCTGCGCACTACCCCCCTTTTTCAACAGTTTTCTGGTTGGGTGAAAGATCACTCGAGCGTATCAAAATGGTTGATTTCCCTCGCAATCTGGGCATTCGCTCTATTACTGTGGGCAAGTCAACCGGTTCCCCCGGGATTTTTCGCCACCCCGCCCCGCTCTCCAAATTTTGAGATATATCCTTTTTCAGACGCGGCTTTCTATGATTTCCATGCCCAATCGCTGCTGATCGGCGAGGGTTACCGGGGGGAGTCCATTCCCCCGCGCCCCCTGTATATCCTTTTTTTGGCAGCCGCCCATCTGGTCGCGGGACAGGATTACACCCGGGTTATATTGATACAAACAGCGCTGCTGGCATTCTTCCCGGTAATTGTCTACTGGATTGGCCGAAAAGTATCTGGTGGAATGGTCGGGCTGGTCGCATCCCTGTTTATTATTTTGCGGGAATGGACATCCATAGTCTCCACCCCATTCACATCTGACATCTCCAACTCCAAACTTCTCTTTGCCGACCTCCCCGCCGCTCTGATGATCAGCCTGGTTTTATTATTAACCATCCACTGGCTGCAAAATCCCGGCAAAACCATATCGGGTTTGTTGGCTGGCGGTTTTCTGGGTATCAGCCTTTTGATCCGTACACAGATTATCATTCTGCTGCCTGTCATCCTGGTATTTTTCGCGCTGGTGTGTTGGAAAAGTCGAGCGCCATTGCGCCATTGGGCTCCGCCAGCCATTTTGTTTATTTTCGGATTTCTACTGGCAGTGGCACCGTGGTTGTCGCGAAGTTATCGCATCACAGGCCAATTGGTCTTCGATCACCCCGAATCTCAAACCCGTGTAATGGCGCAACGTTATTACCCTGATGTTGAGCTAACCGACTTTGACCGTAAATCAGATGAATCAACCGGTGAATATAATCGACGTCTTTCAGCAGCCATCCGCGACCAGATCATCACCCACCCCGACCGTGTGATCCTTTTTATGGCCTCGCATTTTCTGAACAGCGAGATCGCCAACCTGCAGATCTTTCCTGTGCGTTTCAGTATTTCTTCCTTAAATGAGCTGGTAAAACCACAGCACGCCTTCTGGGAGGAATGGCAGGGTCAGGCCAGTCCGCGTGAACTGGCAGTGATGCTTCTCAATCTGGCAATTATCAGTGCCGGAGCGGTATACCTGATCAGAATGAATTCGTGGGTGGGGGTTTTACCTTTAGTTTTTAATCTGGCGTACCACTTCAGCAATGCGGCAGCCCGCAATTCGGGTTGGCGGTATCTGCTGCCGGCTGACTGGATTTTTCTTCTTTATTTCGCAGCCGGTCTTTATTCCTTGATTATGTTGGGTGTCATGGAAAAAAAACCACGCGAGGCGGAATTATTTTTCCGGGCTGTGTCATCTACACCTTTTTTACTCGCTGGCGTGGCCATTGCCGTCTTTTTCATTGGGTACCTTCCGCTGATGGCTGAAAGTGCATTCCCGAAAGTCTATCAGAGGGCAACTGTCGAAAATACCCGTCAGACTTTGGAACCTGGGGCGGCAGGCCTTTCGTCCGCAGAGCAGGAAGGTCTTCGCAGCCTGTTGGGTGATCCACAGGTTGTAGTCATGCACGGTAGGATGCTTTATCCGCGTTTTTATGGTGAAAATGAGGGAGAGGAAAAAACTGGTAAAACCGGTTACGCGCCGCTTCCATACGCCCGGTATGTGTTCCTGGTCGCCGGGAATCCGGAAGGCACGGTGATCTTCCCTCACACACAGGCTGACCTGCCACTGCGTAACACGGATGACGTCATTCTGGCCGGGTGCATGGACGGATTAGCCGTCAAAGCCCGTTTAATACTTCTGCCCGGGGAAAATCTTGCAGCTTATTCGGCAGAACCGGGACAATCCTGGATATGTAAGTAACCATGATTTTCAACCATAATCAAACAGGTGAGGAACCGTCTTTTTCCATTGGACTAATCCCCATCCATGGTCGAGTAATTCTCGCGCCCATGGATGGATACACCGATCATCCATTCCGTTTAATCTGCCGGCGTTGGGGATCTGCCTGCTCGTATTCCGAATTCATTAACGCCATGGATTTGGAAGGAAAACATCCGCATATTGCACAGCGCATGTATTTCTCAGACGAAGAACGGCCGTTTGGTTACCAGATACTGGATGATTCCCCGCAACGTATTCTCATGGCCGCTCAATTACTTCGAAAACGCAACCCGGACTTTCTTGATATGAACCTGGGCTGCTGCAGCCGGTCGGTGTGTTCGCGGGGTGCCGGGGCCAGCCTGTTAAAGAACCCCGCCAAGATTTCTGAAATCATCAAGATGTTGGTCGCGGCAATGGATATCCCAATAACCTCAAAGATACGTCTGGGCTGGGATGATAGTTCCCGGAACTTCCTCGAAATTGCAAACCGCATTCAAGACGCAGGAGCATCCGCCCTGGCTGTACACGGTCGAACCCGCGCGCAATTTTACAGGGGTACAGCCGATTGGGACGCCATTGCTCAGGTGAAACAAAACCTGAACATACCGGTTATCGGCAATGGTGACGTGACCAGTCCACAGGATATTGACCGTTTTCTTTCGCACACTGGCTGCGACGCGTTGATGATAGGACGTGGAGCCGTAGGCAATCCCTGGCTCTTCGCTCACAGGAACCGCGCGGATTGTTCCCGGAGTGAAATACTGGAAACCGCTTTGCAGCATTTGGATGCGTCCATCCAGTTCTATGGAGAAGAACATGGACTGGTGGTCTTCCGTAAACACGCGGTTGACTATCTTAGAGACCTGTGGCCTACTGTTTCCATACGGCATGAAGCATTGACTACCATGGACCGCGCGCGGTTTACAGAGATCATTCAGACAGTTCTGTTGGAATCTTCAGCCATCAGCTAATTGTTTCTTGAACGCTTCAACATCGATTTGCGGATTGGGATATTCCATTTTCATAGCCCGCAGGCTTTCGGCGATCACTTTAGCCACCACAAGATTGCGGTACCAGTTGCGGTTGGCGGGTACCACATACCAGGGCGCCCATTTGGTGGATGTCTTTTGAATGGCATCGTCAAACGCTTCCATGTAATCCAGCCAGTATTTGCGTTCCTCCAGATCACCCGCGTTGAATTTCCAGCGTTTTTCCGGCATTTCCAGGCGTTCCATGAAACGAGTTTTTTGTTCTTCCTGACTGATATTAAGGAAGAATTTAATAATGGTCGTACCTTCATCTGCCAGTGTTTTTTCAAAATCGTTGATCTGCTGGTAGCGCTTTTTCCAGACCGTTTTAGGCACCAGGTTATGCACCCTGACCACCAGAACGTCCTCATAATGGCTGCGGTTGAACACGGCAATTTCTCCCTTTCCTGGAGTATGCGCGTGAATGCGCCACAGATAATCATGATCGAGCTCAATGGGCGTGGGTGTTTTAAAACTGGCCACACGAACCCCCTGGGGATTCACACCGTCAAACACCGCCCGGATAGTTCCGTCCTTGCCGCCCCCGTCCATAGCCTGAAAGACGACCAGCAGACGATGTTTATGCTCTGAATACAGTAATTGCTGAAGGGAATCTATCTCAGCCCGGTATTCTGCCAGCTTTTCAATTCCCTTTTGTTTCTTGCCTTCATAATCACCAAGATCATCCGGTGAAAAATCAGAAAGTTTAAATTTTTTTCCGGGTTCAATTTTATATTGTTCCATCGCGGACTCCCTGTTTGTTTTGAATAAGTAGATACAACTTCATTATCCCCTAAAAAAAAATTAAGATTCCTGCCCCATTTTGGCGATTTTTCATTTCATATACAAATATACCGGCGTCCTTGTGAATCCTGCCCGGCGGATATATAATTCACCGGTTATTTTGGACGAAAAGAGGAAAGACACATGATTGATGTAAATGATCTGCGCAAAGGTGTAACCTTTGAACTGGATGGCAGCCTGTATAAAGTTCTCGAATACAGCCATCACAAACCTGGACGGGGAAATGCCACCATCCGCATTAAGGCCCGCGATCTGCGGACAGGCACCACACTGGAAAAAACCTTCCAATCCGGCGACCGCGTTCCTGAAGCCCGCCTGGATTTTCACAATGTTCAATATCTATATAAAGACGGTGATTTGTTCTATTTTATGGATATGGAAACCTTCGAACAACCGGCCATCCCGGGCAAAGTTGTGGATGAAGCCGCCGGTTTTCTGAAAGAAAACATGGAAGTCAAGATCACTTTCTATAATAATGAACCTATCGATATCGAACTACCCACTTCCGTTGACCTGAAAGTGACCCATGCCGAAATGGCGGTAAAAGGCGACACCGCGACCGGTGTGACCAAAAAAGTGACCACGGAAACCGGGCTGGATGTGCAAACTCCCTATTTTGTGGTTGAAGGCGATGTAATCCGTGTGGATACCCGCACGGGCGCCTACGTCACCCGCGTGTAATTTTCCTACGAAAACCCTCCGCCTGTACTGCCAGGGCAGTCAGGCGGATAACTTCTTATTATGCGTACACCTGCCGGTTTTGAATGTAGTTATTTTTTCGGGGATTACCATCGGGGCAAGAACCATGAAGAATGCCGTCTCATCGGTAATGCTCCACCACCCAATAATTGGACCCGGGACTTATGCAAAAATTGCCCGGTACCTGAAATTCAACGCGCCAATGCCTGTCCCGATATGGTTTTGACAGGCGTTGTTGAGCGGCGGTTCCTTGGTCTTCAAAAAAAAGTAACAGTAAAAGCATTCTGCCAGAAAACCAACACAACAGTGGCTGATCCACATATTGGGTGTGGCAAGTGCCACGATCTTCCGGAAATTTTCCTGGGAAAAAGCTGAACATGCTTTCCGTCTTATTTGACCTTGATGACACGTTGATCTCCAATAACGCGGAGAGTTTTACCCGCGTCTACCTGGGAATTCTGGGAAAGCATCTTCAATCACGCATCGAACCCGCGAAGATGCTCCCGGCTCTTCTTGAAGGAACCCGCCGGATGGTGACCAAACAGGAATTAGCCGGCACGCTGGAAGACACATTTAATGCATATTTTTATCCAGAAATCCAGATCCCCAGGGACTCGATAAAAAGCCAGATCGACGATTTTTATGCCCACAATTTTGCCAGCCTCAAAGAGGAAGTATCACCCCGCCCTGAGGCAGTCTCTCTGGTAAATGAGTGTTTCGCTCGCGGGTGGAATGTCGCCGTGGCGACTAATCCACTGTTTCCGGCCGCAGCCGTGCATCACCGATTAAACTGGGCTGGGCTGGATTCAGGGCGTTACCCTTTCGCCGCCATTTCTTCGTATGAAACATACCATTTCGCCAAACCGCAGCCGGCTTTCTTTTCGGAAGTAGCCGCGAGAATTTCCAACGGCGATCATCCGATCGTGGTTATCGGAAATGACCTGAAGGACGATATAATTCCCGCCGGCCAAGCAGGCTTTCCCGCGTACTGGTTAACTGAACCAAACCAGACTCTACCGGATGGGCTGATGACAGGCAATGCCTGCGGTGAGATGAAGGGTATTCTTCCCTGGCTTGAAAAGGTGGAGGCTGAGTGGAATCCCAAGACGAGGCAAACCCGGTCCGCGCTGCTGGCAGGTTTACGCGGCGGCGCCGCGGCTATTGAAGCTGTCGCTCATACCACACCCTGTGCACGATGGACAGTCCGTCCGGGTGAGTCAGAGTGGTGTGTCACAGAAATTCTCTGTCATTTGCGTGACCTTGATCGCGAGATCAACCTGGTCAGGGTCAGGACAATTTTACAAGAGTCTCAACCCTTCATAGCCGGAGTTGAGACAGACCGTTGGTGCGAAGAGCGTGATTACATTCATCAGAACGGTATGGAGGCGTTGAAACAATTCTTTGTAACACGCCAGCAATTGATTGACTGCCTTGAAGACGCGCCCGAATCCGAATGGGATCGGGTGATCAGACATTCCATTTTTGGCCCGACCACACTCAAGGAACTGGTTGGCTTCATTAACGCTCATGACATCAACCACATCCGGCAGATTAAGAATCAGATACATTGAAGCCTTCACCATAAATTTCACGTAAATTTTCCACCAGACTTGAAAAAGGGGGATAATGTCTTTGACACGGTATATCCATTAGAATACAATCATCTGTTAAATAGATTGGGTTAGGTGTTATTCGGAAATACGAAAAGATAGGATTATTCAGGGGAATATCCTGGCGCATCAACATGGAAAAATCTCGGCAACACCCCGACAATGAAAATTTATGTGAAATTTCCGAATGGCGCAGAAAAATTCTTAATCTGCTGTATGTTGTCGCGTCCCTATGTGGGACGATTGAAATGGTTTTTCTGGTGTTCTTCTTTCAAAAGGAAGAACAGTATTCATCCAACCTGTTATTTTTTGGCATCATTTATTTCATCATCCTTCTCCTGACAATTTTTAGACGGGCAGCCTACTCCTTTCGCGCGGTTAGCCTGTCACTAATTGTTTTCCTGTTCGGTACAGTCGATCTTTTCTCAACCGGGCTTACCGGTGACGGGCGCCTGTTATTAATCGCTGCCCCGGTTCTTGCCCTTTTATTGTCCGGCACCCGCTGGTGTGGAATCTTCACCGGCCTAAGTCTGATTACTTTCTTTGTCGCGGGTTTCACGCCATATCTGGATTTCCTGCCCATTCAATTTATTCCCCAGGAAGCAGCGATGACAGAAATGTCCTGGGTCTCCTCCGGAATCATCTACGCCACGGTACTGGTCGGATTGGTGATTATGATCTGGCAGTTCGCCCGCATGAATTCCCGTACCACCCTGCAAAACTATCGCCTGGAATCTGAAGGAAAAAAACTTCGCGAGATCACTGGCAATTTACGAATTAGAGAAGCTGAATTGCAGGCGCTTTTGAACGCGGTTGGAGACCAGGTTATGGTTATTGATAATCAGGGACGCATTATTAAATCCTCAGATGGTCGTTCATCGGTAAACGGTACTGTAGCTGAAGCGCACAGCAAGAACATATTACGAATTCTTCCCCAGCGGCAGGCTGCTGAAATAATGGGACATATACATGAATCGCTGGAATTCAACCAGCCAAAAGCCATTGATTATTGCCTGAATGAAAACGGACATGAACACTGGTATTCAGGTTTGATCTCGCCGTTTGAAACCGATAAAGTGGTCATGGTCTGTCGTGATATTACAGAATCCATAAAATCCAATTCCCGCGAGCGTGATCATCGAGTATTGGCCAATGCCTTGAAAAGCGCCGCTTCCCTGGTAAACAGTCCACTGGATATTAATGAAGTACTCACCCGGGTTCTTGCCGCTGTGGGTGAAGTTGTCTCCATGGATGCCGCTACGATCATCCTTCTTGGGGAGCACGGAAAGATCAGTAGTCTGGGACGTTCTGGTTTGACTGGATTTCAGAAGAAGATAGACATACTGAACCAATTAACCATAAACGATATGCAGACGTTGCGCACCATGAAACGCACCGGGCAGCCGCTTCTGATCCCTGATGTAAATCGATACCCGGCCTGGATTGACCTGACCAATGACCACAAGATCCATTCCTATCTGGGCTGCCCGATAAAGATAAAAGGCAAGGTTACCGGTTTTCTTACCCTGGAAAGTGTCAAATCGGATTTTTACACGCAGGACCATGTCGACAAACTACAATCTTTTGTAGATCTGGCCGCCACAGCCATTGAAAATGCCAACTTGCAGCGCGAGACCCAGAAGATGGCCATTTCGGATGACCTGACCAGCCTGTTTAACCGGCGCGGTTTGATGGACCTTGGACGGCGGGAAGTGGATCGTGCCAGGCGTTTTCACCATCCATTATCCGTAGCCATTATGGACCTGGATAATTTCAAAGCCATTAATGACACCTACGGCCATATCGCCGGTGATCAGTTGCTTAACCAGATCGCGGATTGCTGCCGGGCCAGTTTCCGTGAAATTGATATCATCGGCCGGTATGGTGGTGATGAGATCGTGGTTCTTCTAATTGAAAATGATATCGATCAGGCTTTTCAAATTGCCGATCGATTCCGTCAGTCCATTGCCGGTCGGGTATTCCACACAGACGCGGGCAACCTGACAACCACGGTGAGCGTAGGCGTGGCTTCACTGACAGACAAGACTGAAACTCTAACCCAGCTGATTGACCAGGCTGACAGGGCATTGTATCTGGCAAAGGAAGCCGGTCGGAACCGGATAATGACTGCCTAATTGTGGTAATATCGTTAGTCTATTCTGTCAGCAGCACTTGCTGACCAACATCTTGCATAAGAAACAGGACAGAGAAATCAACCGATGATCGGTGAAATTTTTCCTATCCGTGTAAAAAAGGAGTAATCATGGCACAAAAGTACACCAATCGAAAGTATCTTGACCTTGTGGAAAAGAAGATTGTCGTGTTTGACGGCGCCATGGGAACCAGCCTTCAGGTCCACAATTTATCCGCGGAACATTTTGGTGGGGAACGCACCAATGGATGCAATGATTATCTGGTCATCAGCTACCCACAGGCGGTTGAAAAAGTGCACCGCTCCTTCCTGGAAGCCGGCGTAGACGTTATAGAAACCTGTACGTTTCGTTCCAATCGACTGACGATGACCGAATATGGTCTGCAGGATCGTATCGGAGAGATTAACCAGACAGCCGCGGCACTGGCACGCAAACTCGCGGATGAATTCAGCACATTGTATAATCCGCGACTGGTTGCCGGTTCCATGGGACCGACCGGTAAACTCCCTTCCATGAACGACCCGGAGCTTTCCAATATCACCTTTGATGAGCTGGCCGATATCTTCCGCGAGCAGGCGGTCGGCTTGATTAAAGGCGGTGTGGACCTTCTGCTTATAGAAACATCTCAGGATATCCTGGAAGTAAAAGCCGCCATTATTGGCATTGAACGCGCGTTTGAAGAGACCGAGACCCGGCTGCCCATCCAGGCGCAAGTCACCCTGGACACAACCGGAAGAATGCTACTGGGAACGGATATCACCGCGGTGGATGCCATTCTGGAAGGTCTGCCCATCGATGTGATCGGGTTGAACTGCTCCACCGGACCGGATTTCATGCGCGAACCAATCCGCATGTTGACCGAACAAACCAGCCTGCCAGTTTCATGCATACCCAACGCCGGTCTTCCTTTGAATATCGACGGCCAGGCCGTATACCCTCTGGAACCCGAACCTTTCGCGCAAACCCTGACGGAGTTTGCCACAAAGTACGGTGTCAACGTGTTGGGTGGCTGCTGCGGCACCACTCCTTTGCACTTGAAAAAACTGGTCGAATCTGTAAATAGTTTGCAACCGCAGGAACGCAAGGCGGATACCGGCCCAAGATTGGCCTCTGCAGTGCAGAGTTCGTTTATGCAGCAGGAACCGGCTCCATTTCTGATCGGGGAACGACTAAATTCCCAGGGCAGCCGCAAATTCAAGCAGGTGCTCATGGCGGAGGATTACGATTCCATGATCACCATCGCCCGGGAACAGATCGATTCGGGCGCGCACGGACTGGATATTTGTGTGGCTCTCACCGAGCGCACAGACGAATCCGCCCTGATGTTCAATATCATCAAGGCGCTGGCCCCGGTGGTGAAAGTACCTTTCATTTTTGATTCCACCGAACCGGAAGTCCTGGAAGTCGCGCTGAAAACAGCTCCCGGTCGCAGTCTGATCAATTCCACCAATCTGGAATCCGGCCGCGCCAAAGCGGACAGAATTTTCTCTCTGGCCAGAAAATATAACGCGGCGGTCATCGTTTTGACCATTGACGAGCAAGGTATGGCCAAGACCGCTGACCGCAAACTGGAGATCGCCCGCCGTATTTACGACATTGCCGTGAACGAACACGGTCTGCGGCCGGGCGACCTTGTGTTCGATGACCTGACTTTCACCCTGGCAACCGGTGACCCGGAATTCTCCCAGTCTGCCATGGAAACGCTGGAAGGCATTCGCCAGATTAAGAAAGAACTTCCCGGTGTGTTGACCTCTCTGGGAGTGAGTAACATCAGTTTTGGATTGAAACCGGCCGCTCGCGCGGTGATTAATAGCACCATGCTCTATCACTCCGTTCAGGCCGGACTGGATATGGCGATCGTCAACCCGGCGCAGATCACCCCCTACTCCGATATCCCCGAAGTTGAAAAAGAGATGGCCAACGACCTGATCTTCAACCGCCGCCCGGATGCCTTGCAACGTCTTATCGAATACTTTGAAAAATCCGGTGATACATCGCAAAACACGCAGGCTCAAGTTTCACCGATGGAGGGCATGTCCGCCGCGGAACGTATCCACTGGAAGATACTGCACCGTGTGAAAGACGGTGTGGAAACCGAACTGGACGAGCTGCTTGCCGAAGATGGTGGCAAAGGTCGCTCGGAACGCGCGGTGGAAATCCTCAATACCATTTTGCTGCCCGCCATGAAGGATGTGGGGGACAAATTTGGCGCCGGTGAACTTATTCTGCCCTTTGTACTTCAATCCGCCGAAGTGATGAAGAAATCGGTGGCGTACCTTGAACAATTTCTGGAACGCAAGGAAGGTGCCGGCAAGGGCACTCTGGTGCTTGCCACGGTTTACGGAGATGTGCATGACATAGGCAAGAACCTGGTAAAAACCATTCTTTCCAATAACGGCTATACCGTGCATGACCTGGGGAAACAGGTTCCCGCGGAAACGATCATCACAAAAGCAGTTGAATTGAAGGCGGATGCCATTGGCCTAAGCGCCCTTTTGGTGAGCACCAGCAAGCAAATGCCGTTAATTGTGAACGAATTAAACCGTCGAAAACTGGAATTCCCTGTGCTTATCGGTGGAGCGGCCATCAATGAACGCTTCGGACGGCGTATTCTGATGACCGAAGAAAATGAGTTCTTCAAGCCGGGTGTTTTTTATTGCAAAGATGCCTTTGAAGGTCTAGCCACCATGGATGCGCTGGTTAATCCTGCTGAGAAACCCGCCTTGCTGGAAAAGATTCAACAGGAAGCCAACTACGAACTTGGGCTGGTCAAAGAAAGCAAAGGTGTTAATCCTGTCAGCGAACGTGGTTCCACCATATCGCCGGCGGAGTATATCCCCCGCGTGGATGAATATGGCCCGCGGTTGGTCAAAAAAATGCCTCTGGAAGCTGTCTACCAGTGCCTTTCAAAGAACGAACTCTTCCGTCTTTCCTGGGGAGCCAAGAACGCCCATGGAGATGACTGGAAGAAATTGAAGGCGGAATACGAAGAACGTTTACTGATGATGGTCAAGTCCGCCGAAAAAGAGAACTGGCTGCAACCGCAGGGTATGTATGGATACTGGCCCTGCCAGGCGGATGGCAATGACCTGATCATCTACCAGCCGGCGTCCGTCCGTAAAGACAAACCCCTTGAACTCATGCGCATGAATTTCCCGCGCCAGATCGCCGGAGAGAACCTGTGCCTGGCAGACTATTTTGCCTCAGTTGAAAGCGGCAAAATGGACATAGTTGCGTTCCAGGTTGTAACCGTCGGACAGGAAGCCACCGACCGATTTGACCAACTTCAACAGGCGACCGCCTACAGCGAAGCCTATTTCACCCATGGATTGGCCGTTCAAATGGCCGAAGCTGCCGCGGAATACCTGCACCGCCATGTGCGGCGTGAGATGGGACTGGAGCCTGATCAGGGGAAACGCTATTCCTGGGGATATCCGGCCATCCCGGAACTGGCCGACCACGCCAAGGTTTTCTCCCTGTTGCCCGTTGAGCAGGAACTTGGCATGAGTCTGACCTCCGCTTACCAGTTGGTACCTGAACAATCCACCGCGGCCATTATTCTGCACCATCCGCGGGCAAAATATTACAACATTGGTGAAAGCCGCATTGACCAGTTGATGAAAGAGTAAATGGATCGATAGGATCACCGATTCCTGAATCCGGCGGAAAACTCACCCGGGAACAGATCACTCACCTTATGACACCATTGTTATCCGATGGCGCGAGGATAGGAAGGTGATGGTTTGCCAATGAGTTGGTGGAGGAATTACGCGCGTTTTTCCGGTATGATTACGCAGCCGAAATCTTGTAAGCGGTCATAAAGAAGGTGTAATCTTGCTTAAACCATCGGGAAAAATCTACAGATTCATTGTCACGTTCTTTTTGATTGCCATGGCCGGATTGACCCTCTACTCATCCGTTCAAGGCTATCGACTCGCAACTGCTTCCGTGGATGGATTAACCGGCGATGACATGGTCACTGCCTGGGATAAGCGTTTGCGAAAAGTCCGCAACATTCTTCCGGAATACGGCACCATCGGTTACATGGCTGACTGGGATATTCCGGGTTACAAATACGGCTCAAGCGACCAGGAAGTGGAATTTCTGCTCGCGCAATACACAGTCGCTCCGCTTGTATTGGAACGCGGCAGCGATCATGACCTGATCCTGGGCAATTTCAGCGACAACGGCGATCCCCAGAAGATGGAAAATGTGCAAAAGCAATTGGGATTAAGGATCATTCAACCGTACTCCAACGAAATCTTCCTGATGGAGCGGCTAGAGAAATGAGCTACCTCGTCTACCTCACCCTCTTACCTCCCCTTCTGCTGGGTTTCCTGCTGGCCGTCTGGATCACCCTACCCTCTCGCAAGATCAATTGGCTTTTTTTGATCTCGATAGGCATCCCGCTGGGTTTTGGTTTGACCGCCTGTCTGTTATTCCTCTGGTCCACTATATTCAATCCCTCCTTTCCCGGGTACTGGATCATCGAATGGTTGTTGATTGTCTGCCTGGCTTTTCTTCTGTGGAAAAACCGCGACACCATCCGCAAGAATTTGCCCGAGCCGCGAAAATGGTCGTGGTTGGACTGGCTGTGCGCGTCTGGATTTCTTGTCGTAATCATCATCGGTCTGGTTGCCTTTTGTGACTATACGAATGCCAACCCACACGGACGTTATGACGCCTGGGCTATTTGGACCGTTCGCGCCCGCATGCTCGCCCGCGGCGGCGAACACTGGAAATCAGTTTTTGTTCCCCCTGTCTTTCATGCCGATTATCCCCTGCTGGTTCCGCTAACCATCGCCCGCTCGTGGATCATCGCCGGCACAGAATCGCAGCGCATACCCCCGGCCGTTGCCGGTTTGTTCACCTTTGCCTCTGCCGGAATACTGACTGGCGCCTTATTCTCTCTGGGGAAAAAGAAACTCGCCTGGCTGGCCGGCGCCATCTTCCTTAGCACACCCTGGGTGATCTATTTTGGTTCACTCCAGTTTGCTGACCTGCCTCTGGCTGCCTTAATGCTCTCGGCTGTCGCCTGTCTTTGCCTTGCGTTTCAGCAAGGGGAACTGGCCAACCGCTGGTTCATCCTATCCGGAATTTTCAGCGGCCTGGCCACCTGGACGAAAAATGAAGGCCAGTTGTTCCTGGCGGTTTTTCTTGTCGTGGCAGGTCTGGTTGTTTTTCTTGTGTTCCGAAAAAACAAACCTTTCATGCAATTGGGCAGCCTTTTGATGGGTTTGCTGCTGCCAGCAGTGGTCGTGTTGCTTTTTAAATTCACACTGGCGCCAGCCAATGATGTGGTGGATACCGGCAACCTGTCTGGCACATTTTCTCAACTGGTCTCACTTCCACGATACATGGAAGTGGTCCACGCGCTGCAAGAGTATCCCAAAGGATTTGGCGGATGGGCAGCACCCGTGCCATTGGTATTTCTGCTGTTCTGGCTCGTCTTAAAGCCCGGGATTAACAACCAGAATAAAATTCCCATCCTGACTCTTTCTGCACTTTTAATCGGCCAATGGATCGGGTATTTCCTGATCTATGTCATCACCCCGCATGGCCTGCAAATCCATGTCAACCAGTCATATGACCGGTTATTGATGCACATGTATCCGTCATTTCTCCTGCTTCTCTTCCTGTTTTTGCCGCCGGTGGAAGAATTGTTAAAACGCGATTTAAACTGACAGGTATGGCTGCGGTATAATTTTTTTATGCTGCTGACCATAGACATCGGAAACACAAACATCACCATCGGCTGTTATGACGGCGACGTATTGGGAAGCCGTTGGCGGCTGGCTACCGATCATGAACGCATGGCCGATGAATATGGTATTCAACTGGCCAGCCTTCTCAGGCATGTTGATGTAAAAGCCGCGGACATTCAGGCAATTTGTCTGGCCTCGGTGGTCCCACCACTTACCGGCCGGATTGTGCAGGCCTGCCGCCAGTATTTAAATCATGATCCTTTCATCATTGACTCATCTATCAACATTGGTGTATCCATCCTGACGGATGATCCGGCATCCGTGGGCGCCGACCGTCTGGTTGACGCAGCCGCCGTCCAGAAGTTATACGGAGGACCCGCCTGTATCGTCGATTTTGGCACGGCCACCACTTTTGACGCGTTGGACAAACAGGGGAACTACCTCGGCGGAGCCATTGCCCCGGGAATTGGTATTTCCGCGGACGCGTTATTCCAGCGCACATCCAAGCTGCCTCGTGTTGACCTGGTACGGCCGCCTTCCGTGATAGGAAAGAACACCATCCACGCCATGCAATCTGGCCTGTTATTCGGCTATGTTTGCATGGTGGAAGGTATGGTGGCTCGATTCAGGGAAATTCTGGGCGTCGATATGAAAGTGATCGGCACCGGCGGTCTGGCGGAGATAGTGGCCGGCGAAACAAAAGCCATCCAGATCATCGCCCCCTGGCTGACCCTGGATGGATTGCGCATGATCTGGGAGATGAACCAAAAGCATGAATAATCCATTGAAGGACAAACATGTCATTCTCGGGATCACCGGCTCAATAGCCGCCTACAAGGGTGCCGACCTGGCTTCCAAATTAACCCAGGCCGGTGCCATTGTCGATGTCATTCTGACTGAATCGGCGTGCAGATTTATTTCCCCCCTGACCTTTCAATCAGTTACCGGGCGAAAAGCGTCAACCGAGGCCGACCTGTGGGGCGGCGAAGGTCATGTGGTTCATGTGACTCTCGGGCACAATGCCGACCTGGTGATCATCGCTCCAGCATCAGCCAACACCATGGCCAAACTGGCCTTGGGTTTGGCGGATAATCTTCTTTCTGTCACCGTACTGGCGTCTTCCGCCCCGTTGATTCTGGCACCAGCCATGGACGCCGATATGTACAATCAACCTGTCACGCTGGCAAATGTTGAAAAACTTCGCCAGCGCGGCGCGGTCATCGTCGGTCCCGAGAGCGGGCATCTGGCCTCAGGGCTGATCGGCCCCGGCCGCATGAGTGAACCAGTGGAGATTGTCAACCAGGCGCGTTTTGTCCTCAGCCGTGGTGGAAAACTGGCCGGATGCAAGGTTGTGGTAACAGCCGGTGGCACTTCGGAGCCTATCGACCCGGTTCGGGTGATCACCAACCGCTCGTCCGGGAAACAGGGACACGCGCTGGCCCAGGCGGCTCTTGATATGGGCTGCGATGTCACACTGATCAGTTCAGCCCGAAACCTGCCAGTTCCTGCCGGAGCGGAACTGATCACCGTGAATACCGCTCAACAGATGCTGGATGAGGTCAATAAATCCATGGATCAAACCGACCTGTTGATCATGGCGGCTGCCGTGGCAGACTTTCGCCCATTCCGTCCATCCAGTGAAAAAATCAAAAAAGATGACGGTGTGCCGGTCATACGTCTCGAAAAAACGGCGGACATTCTGGCAGAAGTAGCCAGAAGACGCGAACAAACTGGCTTCCCCCGGCGGGTTATTGGATTTGCCGCCGAAAGTGAATCCCTGGTGGAGAATGCCTCACGCAAAATAAAACAGAAACGTCTGGACCTGATCGCGGCCAATGATATTTCCGCTGATGACGCAGGATTTGAGGTGGATACCAATCGGGTCGTCCTTCTCTTCCCGGATGGTTCCACGCAAGAATTGGGACTACAATCAAAAATGGAGGCTGCCCAGGCTATCATGAATACCGCGTCAGCCTGGTTTGAAAAGCGTTGAGTAGATTCTGGAAAGGTAAATTTCTATTCTTTCTTTTACCACTCCTGGTCTCGTGCCAGGTAGTCGGTTTTTCTCCATCCGTCCAGGAAACTGCAACACCTTCCTTGATCACAATCCCTACGTTGGATCAGAATCCAATTTCCCCACCCGATTCTACGGTGTTGGAACCTTCGCCAGTTGAACCCTCGCCTGAACCCGCAATAATTAATCCATTAACCGGACTCGGGGTGGACGATCCATCAAAATTGGACCGGCTTCCGGTGATGATCAAAGTATCCAACTATCCAAGGACCGGAAGGCCGCACGCCGGGCTGTCCTCTGCGGACATTGTTTTTGATTACTTTATCGGAGAAATGTTCAATCGCTTCCTGGCGTTATTTTATGGAAACGACGCTTCCCAGGTGGGACCGATTCGCTCGGGCAGACTGGTGGACGCCCAGCTTGCCAACATGTTCCGCAGTGTACTGGTCTATGGCAACGCCGATGAACGCGTGGATACCGTGCTGGATGCCGACCTCGGCGCTCGCGCGATCGCCTATAAATACGCGCCCTGTCCCCCTGTTTGTGGTGATGATACCCATAGCGTGACTGGCGTGTTCGCGGATTCTGCCGGAGTGACCGAACTCGCACGCTCAAAAGGTGTCGTTCAAGAAAAACCTGGCCTGCAATTTGCAACCTTCACAAACGAGCCGCCGCCCGGTGGGCAGGTTGCCAGCCAGGTTCTTATTCAATATGCTGAGATCAATCGAGGGGAATGGCAGTATGACGCCGCTTCCGGAAAATACCTGCGCTGGATAGAAGACGGCAATGAAGGCGAGCCTTTGACAATGATCCCGCTGGTGGATCGTAACAATGGCGCTCAGCTCGGTTTTTCGAACCTGATTGTGTTGTCCACATTCTATATTGAGTACAACCGCACCCTGCACAATATTGATCTTTGGAACAACCTGGGGCCTCAAACAGCGGTTTACTTTAGAGATGGGATGAAATATGACGGGAAATGGACATTGCGCGACCACTCTCAACCATTTGAATTCCTGCAGCAAGATGGCACTCCCATGCCTCTGAAACCCGGCAATACCTGGATTGTTCTGGCCGGCATCAGTTCCCAGTTTTCAAATCCGCAAGGCGGACGATTTGAACTCTTCTTTTATGTGCCATAACCGAAGATATAGATGACAATGAATCGGCGTATTTTTATCGCGGTCATCATGAGCATGTATCTCACCACTTCACTAATGGGGTGCAAACCGGTAGAGAAAGCTTTACCGGTTACTGAAGTTACTGAGGTTACTGAGGTTACTGAGGTTACAGCGTACACCCCCACAATACAAATTGAACCTGCACGAGAAAACACCATTGTGCCAACCCTGACGGAAACTGCAACATCAACCCCGCCGCCCCCGCCAACAGATACACCAATTCCTACTCTCACGTCCACCATCGAGGCGGTGCATTACGGGCCGGACCGCTTCCCCAAAGATATCAACCCCTTCACCGGCTTGAAAGTTGACGACCCCGCTGTTTTGGATCGCCGCCCGGTGATGGTTAAGGTGACGAATTTTCCGCCCAGTGGACGCCCTCAATTCGGGCTATCTATGGCAGATCTTGTATTTGAATATTTTATCGGCGAGGGGATGAATCGCTTCTCAGCCATTTTCTACGGACAAAAACCGGAAAAAGTGGGACCTGTTCGTTCAGCTCGTCTGGCAGACTTGCAGCTGGCTACCATGTATCAAACCGTATTTGCCTATGCCAGCGCCGATCCTCGTGTTCGCAACACACTGAGAGCCGAGTTGGACGGGCTGGCTATCACAGTCCGGGAATCGACCTGCCCGGCTTTATGTGATACCGGCGCTCACACGGTCAATTCAGTCTTCGCAAACCTGACCAAGTTCGATGACTATCTGAAAACCAACAAAATCAACAATTACAGGCAGATCGTAACCGGCATGGTTTTTGATTCATTTCCGCCGGATATTGAATTTTCTGAGGGAAATTCCGTTCGCATCCGGTATAATGACCTTAACGTAAGTGAATGGAGATATGATCCCTCTCAACGCAAGTATCTCCGTTGGACTGAATCAACAATCCCAGAAAACCCTGTAAAACTGGTTCCTCTCAACGACCAGTTAACCGGGGATCAATTGGCGTTTGACAATGTCGTTCTTCTATATGCCCGCTACAATGAATACAATCCTACATTGCATAATATTGAATTGTGGGCCAACAAAAAAGCGCGCAAAGCAATATTCTTCCGGGATGGCCGCATGATTCCCGGATTCTGGCGGTCGCCTGTAAACGAAATGCCCATGACCTTCTTTGATGAGAAGAACAAGGCGCTGCCCTTGAAACCGGGTAATACCTGGTTTGTCATACTTGGGCTTGAATCCACCATTGACCAGATAGAAGATGGTCAATGGAATGCTCAATTCAATATTCCCTGATACCCATGAGAATACTGGTCATCTCCGACATTCATGCCAACCTGACCGCGCTTGACGCGGTACTGGCGGATGCCGGTCAAGTGGATGCCGTCTGGTGTCTGGGCGATCTTGTCGGGTATGGGCCTGATCCCAACGAAGTGATTGACCGTATTGCCAACCTGTCCTATACGGTTTGCATCCTGGGGAATCATGATGCGGCCGCCCTTGGTCAGATTGACATGGACAGCTTCAATTCCGAAGCCAGGGAAACCACCATCTGGAATCAGGAAAACCTGACCAAAGAAAGCAAGCTTTATCTAACCGGCCTGAGAAAGAAAACCGTGCGACATGGTTTTACCCTGACACACGGAAGTCCAAGAAATTCAATCTGGGAATATCTCCTGGATGTTGAAAGTGCCGCGGATAATCTTGATTACTTTGCCACACCTTTTTGTCTGGTTGGGCATACACACATTCCGGTGATTTACCATACGAAAAATGGTAAATCGTCCCTCTACGCCATGAATTCTGATAATCCGTTAAGTACCCAGTTGACCGGCCGGGCGATCCTTAATCCCGGCTCGGTTGGGCAGCCGCGTGACGCCGACCCCCGCGCGTGCTATGCTATATTAGATTTGCGCGATAAGACCTGGGATCTACGGCGTATCGCCTATGACATTTCTGCCGTGCAACAAAGAATTCTCCGGGCTGGTCTTCCCGTTCGTAATGGCGACCGCCTATTCGGTGGTTGGTAGTAACGGGAACATTTTTACCGTTTCAGTCGTCAATTCGGTGGAAAAATCATCAGGTGTGGAGGAGATTGTATGAACCGAATCGGATTATCTCTAATTGTCATGGCATTTCTGCTTTCCGGTTGTTCAGCACCGGCAAGTTCAATGGAAATGCCCTATGAGCAGAAAACCTTTGAAGGCAATGCTGTTCCGGCAGCCCCTATGGCTGTTGCCCCCATGCAGGCCGATACGGCGAATTTTGAAGCTTCCGGTTCCGGCGGGAATGCATCTGCTGTCGATCAGATGATCATGCAGAATGCCTCCATCGCTATCGCGGTGGCTGACCCGGCCAGGTCAATGGATGAGATCATCAAGATGGCCGAAGAGATGAAAGGGTCGGTAGCCAATTCCAATATCTACAAAACACACAACGAAAATGGATTGGAACTCCCCGAAGCGCATCTGACCATCCGCGTTCCAGCCGACCGGATGACCGAAGCCATGGAGCGCATTAAAGCACAGGTGCCTGATCCAGCCACCGACGTGTTGTCTGAAACACGCACCGGTCAAAATGTAACCAAAGAATACACTGATCTTAAGAGCCGCCTGAAGAATCTGGAAGAAGCCGAAGCCCAATTGCGAGAGATCATGGCTTCCGCTACCCGCACGGAAGATGTCATGTCTGTGTTCAACCAATTGACCCAGGTACGCGAGCAGATCGAGGTGATTAAAGGCCAGATGAAGTATTACGAAGAATCGACGGCCATGTCATCGATCGAGATCACCGTACGGTCGAAATCCGGCATCGCTCCATTGTCCATCGGTGGTTGGCAGCCGGCTGGTGTTGCACGGGATTCAATTCAATCTTTGATTAATGTTCTTCAGTTCTTCGCAGACACAGCTATCAGAATTGTTCTCTTCCTAATCCCCGTATTACTCGTTTTATTCCTTCCGGTCTGGCTGGCGTTCCTGATCATCCGGGCTCTTGTGAGACGCAGAAGGGCAAAGAAAGAAGCCGTCAAAGCCGGGGATGAACCGGTAGAAGCTGCCTGAACCATTACTAAATTTGAAACCTGAGACGGCGATCGATATTATTAGATCGCCGTCTTTTTCGTTTGGGTGGATTATCAAATGCTATAATCGGTAAATCTTTTCACAAATACCGGAAAATACCATTGCATGAGCAAACAAAGACTAATTGACGCGGGCTGGCAGGTGGGAACATTTTTGGCCGGCATCCTGATCACATGGCTGTTCCTGGCAATTCCCACACCACGGCAATTCGGCCTGTCATTTCGGTATGATTTCCTGCCGGTCATCGTTCCTCTTGCCCTCCTTGTTTTCCTGATTTTTCAGCTTCCCTCAAGGGTGTCCCGTCTTCTTCTTTTTGGAGTGATCTCAGCCATCCTGGTCTTACCCATTGCCGGGCTATGGTTCAGTGGACAAAGTGAACAATACCTTCTCGGCGGAATCATTCCATTCAGTGACGCCCGCAGCTATTTCACCGATTCGCGTCGCCTTGCGGAAGGATTACCCTTCTACACCGGCGCGTCACGGCGCCCTTTGTTTACCGCCATGCTCTCTGGAATTCAATGGATCACCGGACAGAATCTGTATGTCAGCGTTGCCGTGTTGACGGTGATCCTCGGCATGGCGTTGTACATGGCAATTGAAGAATTCAAAGGACATGAAGGTCCGGTCGCCGCTGCCGCCTTGCTGATTTTCCTCTTTTGTTATTCACGCCTGCTTCTGGGAAAAACCCTCAGTGAATTCGCGGGGTTACCTCTTGGTTGTCTGGCACTGATGCTCTTTTTACGTGGGATCAAGCAAAAGGCATTGAAGTATTTCCTGGCAGGATTGCTGTTGTTGAGTCTTGGTCTGAATGCCCGGGCTGGAGCCTTCTTCATCCTGCCCCTAATCGCCATCTGGGTTGGATGGTTTTTTCGGAAATCCAACGTATTGCACTGGCGGTCACTAATTCTGGCCTGCGCGGCAATCATCATCGGCTTTGCCATCAATTCCGCGGCGTTTCGTTTGTTCTCTTCCGCTGAAAGCGTACCCTTTGGGAACTTTAGCAACACCATCTACGGATTGGCGCGCGGCGGACTGGGTTGGACGCAAATTTTCACCGATTACCCCGAATCCTGGTACATGTCGGCAGAGGAACAGGCAGATTTTACCTACACCAAGACCATTGAGTTGATCAAACGCAAGCCCCAGAATCTGGTCAAAGGGATCACAAGTTCATATCAAACGTTCTTTTCTCTGGACGATTATTACGGCTCCATTGGCTGGTTTGGCGGACAGGGTCTGGTGGGCAATATCGCCCGCGTGGCTTTCTATCTGTTGCTAATCGTGGGGCTGGTTTTTTGCATTAAAGATTACAAAAAGCCAGAGCGATCTTTTCATTTCTTTGCGTTTCTGGGAATACTGCTTTCGATTCCCTTCGCCCCACCCATCGATTCAAACCGTATGCGGGTTTACGCCGCCACCATTCCTTTCTTCGCGGTTTTGCCCGCCCTCGGGTTGGCTTCCCTTTGCCAGTATATCCCGTGGAAAATCTTCAAAAATAAATCAGGGGAGCTTCAACCGCTCCCCCCAGTCATGGCACTCGCCGCCGTTATGCTGCTGCTCATGACCATTGTCGCGTTCATTCCCTTTAAACTGGCCACCCGTCAGTCTGCGCCGGTTATGAATTGCGGCGCGGATCTTAAACCCGTTTCATTTCGCATCCTTCCGGGAAATCATCTGCGCATCATCGACCAGGATTCCGCTTCCATTGACAGCGTGCCACTGATCAGAGATAAATCATTCGATACACGCATACATAACCTGCCCAACTGGGAAACATACCCCCTGTTCTCGGAAGTGAAGCCCGGGCAGGTTATCCTGGTGGATATAGATCTCCAAACCGGCACCCCGATGATCCTGATCGCCGATTGGAATGAGGTCGATAATCGCGAAGGTATCCAAACCGTTTGTGGCCTTCCTTCGAAAGAGAGAGATTTGATCGATTACAACGTTTACCATGCTGTGGAATACCTGCCGCGCTGAGAAGACCCAAAAAACACCATGACCTCCATCGTATCCCTTGATATTGAAACCACCGGACTGGATCCGCAGAATGACGCCATCATCGAGATCGGCGCCGTTAAGTTTAATGGCAGCCGTATAGAAGCCGAGTATTCGCAATTGATCAACCCTGGCAGGCCTATCCCGCCGATGATCACGCAATTGACCGGTATCACCGATCAGATGGTCTTCAAGGAACCGCCCATCAAGGCGGTCATTCAGGAATTTGAGGATTTTGTCGGTGATAGCCCTGTTCTGGGGCATAACGTGCGTTTTGACCTGAGTTTTCTGCGGCGGCAGCGCATCCTTGAGTATAACGACATCATCGACACGTATGAACTGGCGGCTGTATTTCTCCCAACTGCAAGCCGGTATAACCTGGGCGCCCTTGGACAGTTATTATCCATTCCATTTCCGGCTACCCACCGCGCGCTGGATGACGCCCGCGCCACCCGGGGTGTCTATGAAAAGCTGATCCGCAAAGCAGCCGAACTACCCATTGATCTGCTGGCTGAACTGGTGCGCCAGGCAGACCGCACGGATTGGATAGGCACATTTTCCCTTCAACAGGTTCTGCGTGCCCGTGCCAAAGAGCCGATTCAATCACGCAGGGTCTTGCATGTATCGTCTGGTCCACTCTTTGAAAAACCAGCCGGCAAGGTGACCATCAACGCGGAACCGGATTCTGGAACCACCCGTCTGGATGAAGATGAAATTGCCGCCATGTTGGAACACGGCGGGCCATTTTCCAGATTTTTCTCGTCATATGAATTCCGCCCGCAGCAGGTTGAAATGCTTAAGGCGGTTACCCGTGCATTTTCCGATGGACAGCATATGCTGGTTGAAGCCGGGACCGGCACAGGCAAGTCTTTTGCCTACCTGGTACCGGCAGCCATGTGGGCATTGCACACTAATACGCGTGTGGTGATCTCCACCAACACGATCAATTTGCAGGATCAATTGATCAACAAAGACATTCCCGACCTTCGGGAAGCTTTGAATGTCGATCTGCGCGCCGTGGTTCTAAAAGGCCGCTCCAATTACCTTTGCCCGCGCCGGCTTGAAATGCTGCGTCAACGTGGTCCGGAAACCGCGGAGGAAATGCGCGTCCTGGGGAAAGTATTGATCTGGTTGAATGAAGGCGGCACGGGGGACCGCAATGAAATCAACTTAAATCAAACCCCGGAGTGGGATGTGTGGATGCATATCTCCGCAGAAGACGAAGGCTGCAAGGCAGAAACCTGCCAGAACCGAATGGGCGGTGAATGTCCATTTTACCGGTCAAGGCAGGCGGCTGCCATTTCTCACCTTATTGTTGTTAATCACGCCCTGCTGCTTTCTGATGTGGCCGCGGGCAGCCGCATTCTGCCTGAATACAATTATTTGATCATTGACGAAGGCCATCACATGGAAGAAGCCACTACGGGCGCGCTGGCCTTTAAAGTTACCCAGTTCGATTTTGACCGGCTGATCCATGAACTGGGTGGATTGAATTCTGGATTGCTTGGCCGTTATCTCGTCCAATTCCAGGGAGTGCTGCAACCTTCTGATATGGCCGCGATGCAGGAAACTATCAGGCAGGTGTCAGACCTGGCTTTTAAAATAAACAGTCTGAACAACCAGTTCTTCAACTCGGTGGATGATTTTCTTACTGACCAACGTGAAGGCCGTCCAATGGGAACATACCCCCAGCAGGAGCGCATCCAGAATTCCACCCGCACATTGAACGCCTGGAACTATGTGGAGGAAGTCTGGTATGACGAGGGCGAGTTGATCAAGGAAATGCTTCAGTTGATCTCTGGCCTGATCCGCTCGGCAGGTGGTGATGAAGAGGATACCAATGAAGAACTGCAGGACGTGACCGGCAGTCTGGCCACCCTCTCCACACGTTTCGCCGATATTTATAAAAACGTGAGTTGCCTGGTTTCCAAGCCGGACGAACTACAAATCTACTGGGTGGAAAAGCAACCCAATTCAAACCGTATCACCTTACAGATCGCACCGCTGCATATTGGGCCATTAATGGAAGAGCACCTGTGGCACCAGAAAACCAGTGTGGTTTTGACTTCCGCCACGCTGACCGCGCATGGTGAGTTTGACTACCTTCGCAGCCGCCTTAACGCGGATGAAGCCGGAGAGTTATCACTTGGATCACCATTTGATTATGAAAACTCGGCTTTGTTGTATCTTATCAACGACATTCCTGAGATCACGGACGCGCACGGTTATCAACGTTCCATGGAATCGGGTCTCGTCCGGCTGGCCAAAGCCACCAATGGCCGCATGCTGGTTCTTTTCACTTCTTATGCCCAATTGAAAAAGACTTCCCAAAACATCGCGGCCGGTATGGCGGATGCCGGTATTCAGATTTACGAGCAGGGTGTCGGTGCTTCAGCCAACGCCCTGTTGGAGAACTTCCGCAGCGCGGAAAAAGCAGTGCTTTTGGGAACACGCGCCTTCTGGGAAGGTGTGGATATCCCCGGGGAGGCGCTGTCCGTCCTGGCCATCACGAAACTGCCCTTTGACGTTCCCTCCGACCCGATCATCGCGGCTCGTTCAGAAACATTTGACGATCCATTCAATGAATACTCCCTGCCAGAAGCCATATTGCGTTTTCGGCAGGGTTTTGGCCGGTTGATCCGAACCCAGTCTGACCGCGGCGTGGTCGCGGTCTTTGACAAACGGCTGCTCACCAAAAAATACGGCAAGCTTTTCCTTGAATCCATCCCGGAGTGCCACAAGGTCAATGGAACTCTCGCGGAACTTCCGCGTGCGGCCGCCCGCTGGTTGAACCTTTAGTTCAATCCCCCAGCCACCAGGCAGATTCACTGGCTTTTTCACGGTTTTGAAGTACCTCCACCCGCCCATCCTCCAGCCACAAAACGCACGGTCGATCAGCCAGGTTGTAATTGGAAGCCATGCTTATTTGATAGGCACCGCTTACCGGAATGGCAATAATGTCATCACGATCCAACCGGGGTAAATCAATCCGATGGATTAGCTCATCACCCGATTCACAAAACCGACCGGCCAGACGGGTGGGGACCACAGGTCGTTTGGTTTTGTCACCCAGCAGTACCGCGGTATAGGGCGAGCCATACAATGCCGGCCGCGGGTTATCGGCCATACCACCATCCACAGCCGCGATCCAATCTCCGTCAATGGATTGCTTGCATGCTCCCACCCTGTAAAGTGAAACCCCCGCGCGGGCTGCCAGCCAGCGGCCCGGTTCAATGACCAGCGCGGGTAAAGGGGTATGCTTTCTGGCGCACCAATCCACCAGAACCGTGCTGATGGTGCGAATCCAATCTGTCACGTCTCCATCCGGTGAATCCTGGGTGTAAGGCACCCCCCATCCACCGCCGGGGCTGATTACTGGCGGATTCCAGCCAACCTCATAACACAATTGCATGACAGCCCGAATGGCTTCCGCGTAAGGCTGCGGTTCAAAGATTTGAGAACCGAGGTGTACATGTATCCCCGAGAGTTCCATATTCTTGCTACCGAGAGCTTCGGTGATTGCCTGCCCGGCTAACCGATTTTCAATGGGGATGCCAAACTTGCTGACAGAATGGCCGGTTTGAACCGCCGTATGCGTGTGCGCGGCAATGGATGGATTGACACGCAACCAGACTCGAGGTTTCCTTTTCGCGTCAGCACAGATGGAATCAAGATGATGAAGTTCATCAAGGCTGTCGACGACAATCGATTCAACCTCATTCTGAACAGCCATTTCTACTTCGGCTATGGATTTATTATTTCCATGCAGGTGGATGCGGTCAGGGCTGAACCCGGCTTTCAGGGCGATTTCAAATTCCCCGCATGAAACAACATCAATGGATGCGCCCAGCCCGGCCATTTTCCGGGCAAATTTCAACGAAAGGTATGCTTTTGAGGCGTAAGCGATGCGCGATGATTCCGGGTAGTAATGATCCAGAAGTACCCGCAATCGGTTGTAATTACCTCTGATCGTGGCGGCGTCATACAGATACAAAGGTGTGCCAAATTCATCCACCAGGTTGTGCAGGTCCACACCACCAATACGGATGGGTGAATCATCATCCATTTCACAGGAGACAGGGAACAATTCGGCGAGTTTCATTAAGCGTGCCTGCTTCCCTGGCTCACATTTTTCCCGGTGCTTTGGCGGCCGCCGCGGAGCGGGTATGCACATCCAATTTCTCAAATACGGACTTAAGGTGCCGTTTGACCGTGTTGGTGGTGATGAACAGTTTCTCCGCGATTTCCTTGTTCGTTTTGCCTTCGGCCAGAAGGTCGAATACTTCTCTTTCTCTATCTGTCAGTACTTTCAATTCATTACCGTTCGATTGAAATTCGGCTGCTTCTTCCACGATCTTCAAGAATGTCGCGCGATCGAATGCCTGCTTTTCAAGATACGCGAAGATGGATTCTTCCGCGTAAGCCCGCCGAATTTCATCCGGTGAACCGACACCACTCACAACTATGGTAGGTACCCCGCTGAAGCGTGTATTTGACAGCAGTTGATAGCCTTCCAGATCTTCACTGGCAACATGCTGATCCCACGCGTTGGAAATGGAACCATCGAGAAGAAGATCGACCACGGCAAGGGAGATGCGTTCACGGCGCAGGTAACCAAGGCCTTCACCAAAACTGGCGCATACCCTTACCTGGTAACCGGCATCGGATAACAGCTCTTCGATAATGCTCCGCCAACCGGCATCATCTTCAACCACGAGGGCTTTTCCACGTGTTGAATCACACCGGATGGTCGCCTCACTTTTTTTGACGCGCCTGGCCGGTTCAACCTTCTCGTCACGTCCCGGCTCATTCAAGCCCGCGGGTGGAGAGCTGGCCAGGGCGCGTGAAATCATCTCTCGGAATTGGCCGCGATTAAAGCTCTCTTTTCGAAGGAAAGTAAACGCGCCGTAATCAGTAAGCGCCGTAACAGCCAGTTCCACGGTGGCAAATCCGGTCAGCAGGATAGTCCGGCAATTTGGATCCAGACGGCGCACAGAATCAAGCACACGCAGACCATCGAAATTGTTATGGTCATTGGGAGATAACGACAGGTCAACAATGGCCAGACGATGCGGCCGGGCTTTCAATTCAAAAATGGCGTCATCCAGGTTACTGGTCGTCGTGACTTGAAGATCACAATCCGTTAATATCTCTGACAGAATTTGCTGCCAGGAACGATCATCTTCGACAACCAGCGCGTTCAGGTTAATGGGGTTCATACGATATCCCTGACCCTGGGAAGGCGCAGGCGGAATGTCGTCCCGGTTTTTCCATCGCTTTCAACCGTTATGGAACCGCCCAGACGGGTCATCAGTGTTTTGACCCACCACAGACCAAAGCCGAGTTTCCCCGGCCGCTGGCTGGCCCTGCCCGAGTAATTCAATTCAAAAATTCTGTCATGCAGGTCCTGTGAAATTCCGGGGCCATTATCACTGATGGTGATTTCTACCCATTTTTCGCGCGAAATCCCCGTGATGGATATGGTGCCGTTACCCTGCATGGCGTCGGCTGCGTTTTCTATCAAATTCGTGAAAACAAATGTCAGGCTCTGTCCACCGGCTGTCACCAATGGGAGATGTGCCAGCCCATCCATGTGTACATTGATACCCGGCGGTAGGTTGGCGGCGTGAAGCGCCTCGTTTATCCGTCCTTCAATGACCACAGGCTCGAGGCGGATGGGTCGCAGGTGCGACAGGTTATCACGCACCGTCTGCATGGCTTCCATGGCACAGCGCTCGATCTCCACCAGGTTATTGGCCAGGTAGGCATCCGATTTCAAAGCCGGGGCGCTTTTGTCTTGAATACTCTGCACCCGGACTGGTATGGTGCCTACCTTGTTATTCAAATGATGAAGCAGGTTGGAGGCGATATCTCCCACAGCAGCAAATGTTTCGGCAACTGAACGCTGTTCCTGAGCGGAGCGTAATGCCTGTTGCCGGCTTTCGTTCTGTATGGCTAAAACGGCGTAATGAGACAGAAATGTAAGCACTTTCATATCCCAGTCCGATTCGGCAAACCGTCCGGGTTCCAGCTCTGAACTGTAGACACCGATCGCGCCAGGCGGCAGCTCTTCTTCACCGGTCATAAATGGCACGATTAACGCTCGCGCCCAGTTCTGCGACCTGGCCAGGTCCTGCCGATGAAACCGCGGGTCAGTCCGCACGTCATCCGCCACCACCGGTTCACGCCGCAATATGGCCTGTCCGGTCAGGCTGCCTTCAAGCGGCATAGTCTCGCCATGCAAGTATCCACCGCAGGAGGATTGAAGCACCAGTTCCTTATCATGCCTTAACCACAGAGCGCTCACAGACGCGTTTAACAAATCGCATGCCAGCGACGTCAATTGGTCCAGCACATTCTGGCATGGCTCAGAGATTATCAACCGGGCGACTTCCTGCAAGGCGTCCAACAGGCGGACTTCCTGAATGGCGGTTACCGCGAAGGTAGCCAGGGTTTGCAATATGTGGCTGTGGTTCTCATCAAACGCGCCAATTTCAGGACTTTCCAGGTTTAGAACCCCTTCCAATCGACCGCTGGCATTGATCAATGGTACAGCCAATTCGGATCGCATAAGCATTCCGGAATCCAGTGGATAGTAGATTTTCGACCAGGTTTCTGACTGCAGGTCAGCGATAAGGATGGGCTGCCGGCTTCGCGCGACATACGCCATCACGCTGTTGGAATTCAACGGTAAGACCTCAGTCCGTGGTCCGGTCATCCCATTACCAGCGAAAGCGCGGGTGATGAGGTTCTTCCCGTCTCGATCCAGCAGTCGGAATATCCCATAATGCCCGCCTGTCATATCCAGAGCCAGTTGCAGGATTGCTTCAAGGGTTTCTTCCAGTTTCAACCGGGATGAGATCAGCATACTGGCCCGGTTGAGTTGGTTTAACTCATCTTCCTTTCGTTCCAGGTTTTGCTTCATACTTGCCAGACGGCGTGTATGGTAGATGGCCATGGCTGCCTGGTGGACGAAATTTTCCAGCATGAGCAATTCCAGGCGTGAAAATCGTCGATCCTCATACAGATATAAATACAGAACGCCGACGACCTGTTCGGTGATAATCAAAGGGAAACAGCCGACAGATTTAACTCCCAATCGGGTATAAAAGGGATGAACATGGTTGTCGGGTTCTTCATATGAGAGAACACGCTCCCGTCTTTTGACGGCTCTTGCTCCCATCCCGTCCGGACGAGGCAGGTCATCGATATGATCGACCAGCTCTGCTGTCTGAATCCCTTCAGGGCCAACGGAAACCCGCGATCCGACCTCAAACCTTGAGCTGATTTCATCGTAAATATAGATCATCGCGGAAGATCCTGGGATCACCCGAATGGCGCTCTCCGCGATCAACCGCAAACTGTCTGCACTGCTGATCACATCCTCGCTGCCAATGCGGTTGATCGTTCCGCTGATCTGGTTCAGACTTTCCAATGCTTCCAGCAAGCGTGTGTCCGCATCATTGGGCATGCCATTTTCCTGAATAGTCATATATGTCTGCCTGATGTCATTTTTCATTCTAACATGCCCGATAATTAAAAATATAAATAATAAGTTGACCGCCGGCCGCTGATGGCATCCCAATACTGGTCAGCGGTCAGTTGCCGGCGGTCTCTATGAGGAAGAAATACCGTTCCGGTTAAAGGATTCTAGATATCGAAGTACAGATTGAATTCATAGGGTGTCGGGCGCAGCCGTACAGGATCAAGCTCATTCAACTTCTTGTAGGAAATGTAGGCTTCCAACAGGTCCGAGGTAAAGACATCACCCTTGAGCAGGAAGTCATGATCCGCTTCCAAAGCTGACAATACATCGCTTAATGAACCAGGTACCTGTTTGATCAATTTCTTTTCTTCGGCAGGCAGTTCGTAAAGGTCTTTATCCTGCGGTTCACCCGGGTCAATACGATTCTGAATACCATCCAGGCCTGCCATTAAGAGCGCGGCAAAGCACAGGTACGGATTGCTGGAAGGATCGGGGGCGCGGAATTCGACCCGTTTGGCTTTTGAGCTTTTTGTTACCGGAATACGTACAATGGCGGAGCGGTTGCGCTGAGAATATGCCAGATTTACGGGTGCTTCAAAGCCGGGCACCAGGCGGCGGAAGGAATTGGTTGTCGGTGAAGTAAGGGCCAGTAAAGCGGGTGCGTGCTTTAGCAGACCGCCGATATAGTATTTGGCCGTGTCAGACAGGCCGGCATAACCGGCAGCATCGTAGAAGACATTGGAATTGCCTTTCCACAGGGAGGAATGCACATGCATACCAGAGCCGTTGTCACCAAAGAGCGGTTTGGGCATGAAGGTTACAGTCTTGCCATTCTGGCGGGCGACATTCTTGGCGATATATTTGTAGAGCAGCAGGTTATCCGCCATGCGGGTCAGCGTGTCAAAGCGCATACCCAGCTCGGTTTGTCCGGCAGTCGCCACCTCGTGGTGATGGATTTCCATACGAACACCGGCTTCTTCCATCGCCATGACAATCTTGGAGCGAACATCCTGCAATGTGTCGGCGGGTGGAACAGGGAAATAACCGCGTTTCGGCGAGATTTGACCACCAAAGTTCGGCCTGTCAGCGCGGCCGCTGTTCCACCAGCCTTCTTCGCTGTCAATGTAGTAGAAGGATTCGAAGGTATTGCTGGAGTAACGAACATTATCAAAAATAAAGAACTCTGCTTCCGGTCCCATAAAAACGGTATCAGCAATGCCGGTCTGCTTCAGATACGCTTCGGCTTTGCGGGCAACATAGCGCGGATCGCGAAGATAGGGCTGCAGGGTAATGGGATCGTACACATCGCAGGTAATCACCAGGGTGGGAATGGTGGCAACCGGATCGATGAAAGCTGTCTCAGGGTCGGGTTTCAGCAGCATATCAGATTCATGAATCTCCTGAAAACCCCGGATGGATGAGCCATCAAAGGGAATACCTTCTTCAAATAGATCGGCGGTCAACCGGTGAACCGGAACAGTGAAATGCTGCCACTGACCGGGAAGATCTGTAAAGCGGATATCCACCATTTTTACGTCTTTTGCCAACGCCAGTACTTCTGAAACTGTCTTAGCCATGGATTTTTCTCCTTAATGAGTTCTCTCTGCAAACTTATGTCCCAGATTATATGCAGGCAGGGTACCCCTGTATATTACCCAAATGGAGCATATTCACGCGGATTAATGCAATTGAAACACAACGATGAAAGAGCAAAAAACTCGCGCCAGGTACAGCGCGAGCTTGATCATTATGTATGAAGTAGTGACCCCGGGTAGGATTCAATAATTCGGGAGATATTTTTCCAATTCCCAGGGGGTAACAGATAGCCGGTAATCTTCCCATTCCAGTCGTTTGGCGCTGATGAACCGCTCAACCAGGTGAGAGCCGAGAGCGTTGCATATCACGTCATCTTTCTCCAGTTCATCCAGCGCCAGGTCAAGCGAATCAGGCAATATGGACGATTTGGGATGTTTCTGATTCTCTATGAGGTAAATGTTTTCTTCCGTGGCTTCAGGTACTGGCAGGTTCCGCCTGATTCCATCCAATCCGGCAGCCAGCATCACGGCAAATGCCAGATATGGATTACAGCTTGGATCAGGGCATCGTAATTCCAACCGGGTTAATGAATCATCCGATGATCGGGGAACCCGTATCAATGCGGAACGGTTGATGCGCGCCCAGGTGATGTATACCGGAGCTTCATATCCGGCTACCAGCCGCTTGTACGAATTCACCAGCGGCGCGAGCACGGCACACATACCGCGGGAATGATATAACTGGCCGGCAATGAACTGTTTGGCAATCAATGACAGGCCATGCGGATCGCCCGGGTCCGCGAAAGCGTTCTTCCCGTTGGCTGTGAAAGCCAGACTCTGGTGAACATGCATGCCTGAACCGCTCATTCCCCTGATGGGCTTGGGCATAAAGGAACAATACAGGCCATTTAGTTGGGCGATCACCTTTAACGCCACCCGCAGGGTAACAGCACTGTCAGCGGTCTTCAACGCGTCAGAGTAGCGGAAGTCGATCTCATGCTGCCCGGGAGCCCCTTCATGATGCATGGCCTCCACGTCCAAACCAAGCGCCTCCAGAGTGGTGGACATGTTTCGGCGCAACCCGGCGGCCATATCAGAAGGAGCGTCAAAATAGCTGCCCGCGTCGTGCGGTTTCGGCGGTATTAATGCTCCATCGTTATGAGGTTTAAAAAGAAAGAATTCCAGTTCGGGGCCGGTAAAATATTGAAAGCCCATTTCCCGCGCTTCATTTAATACGTTACGCAAAACCCCTCTTGGATCGCCCTGGAAAGGCATACCTTCCGGAGTATTCACATCACATATCAGGCGAGCGGTGGCATCTTCCCCTTTCAACCAGGGGACTATGGCAAATGTCGATAGATCTGGCCGTAAGTGCATATCGCTCTCTGCCACCCTGGCGAAACCCTCAATGGACGAGCCGTCAAACCAGATTCCATTTTCCAGGGCGGCTGGCAACTCATGGATCGGGATGGTTACATTTTTTACCACGCCGACAATGTCCGTGAATTGCAGGTCAACAAAGCGGATATTGTTTATCTCTGTTCTGTTTAAAATTTCAGTCTTGGAAGATTGGTTTATCATAGGAGGCCTTGGATATGAAGATTATGGACGCAGAGTCTGTAAAAACAATCCCAGCGCGACCAGGCCCGCGAGGATAACCAGGGCTATCACAATTGAGCGAATGATTTGCAACTGAGCCAGCGAAAGCCCTGGTGACAAGCGCCTCTCTTTTCGTTCCAAAATCGTGAGATCAACACTTTGCGGATCATTTAACGCGGCAATCAATTCTTCCATGGTCTGGTAGCGTTCTGCCGGTTCTTTTTGCAGACATCTGGCAACAATCGCCGCCAGTTGTGGTGATACCGATGGTTTGAGTTTATCCAGCCGGGGTGGAGTATTATTCAGATGTTGCGACATCACGGCCATATTGGAATCCCCGGAAAACGGCGGGGTTCCGGCAAGCAGTTCAAACAGGATGATTCCCAGAGCGTAAATATCGGTACGGCGATCCCCCCGCTGGCCGTCAATTTGTTCGGGCGACATATAATCAGGCGTGCCCATGGTGGCACTTAAATTGGAATATGTTACCCGGTGGGCGCTTTTCGTCAACGCCAGGCCAAAATCCATAATGATCGGTTGTCCCTCACTGCTGACCAGAATATTCTCCGGTTTGAGGTCGCGGTGGATCACCTTGTTCTCATGACAGTAAGCCATTCCCTCGGCGATCTTCCTTATAATTCGAATCGCCTCATCCTCAGGGAATGAACCCGCTGTGTCAATCAAGGCGCGCAGCGACGTACCGTCCACGTACTCAGTCACCAGGTAAGGCACCTTGTTGTATTTTCCTGAACCCAATCCCTTTAATACGGCAGGATGATTGAGGGTATTGATCACTTCCAACTCGCGTTGAAATCGTTCATATTGAGCCGGATCCCCAAGCATGGATTGGTCCGGTACTTTTATGACAACCTCCCGACGGTTCACCAGGTCATAGGCACGATAAACATCACTCATTCCACCCTGAGCCATATGCGTCTGGATTTGATAGCGGTCGAATTGGTCGCCAATCTGAGGCATGTTGTCAGAAATTATAGCATAGGCATTCATCGTGTCATATTCCTCAATTTGTAAAGCCACGCCGGGCTTTTTATATGCTCATCAGATGTGGATACCGGATGAAATCCGTTGACCTGGAAAGCAACCACAGAAGCGTTATCATCCGATTCACGTTCCATCGCAAGATCGACCAGAGCCTGACTGACCTGTTCCACAGGATGTTGTTCAGCCACCCTGGCAAATTCTTCGTCTTCAATAACCGACCAGACTCCGTCCGAACAAAGGATGATCTGATCGCCAGGCTGAAGCCGGTGACGGGTCAGGTGCGGTTTTACAAACAGGCTGATCCCTACAGCCCGGGTAAGAATCGATCGTTGCGAGTGAGTACGGATTCTATTGGGTTTTAGAATCCTGGCCCGTACCATCTCTCCAACCTGGGTGTGATCCACCGTCAGGCAATCCGCTATTCCATTTCGTATCAGGTAAGCCCGGCTATCGCCAACATGACCCAGGTGCAGAGTATCGCCAAGTATGTAAGCAACAGTAATTGTCGTTCCCATTCTCCCTACACCTTTTTGAGCAGCCGTGTTATAGACCTGCAGGTTGGCTTTATCAATTCCGGTCTTAATGGCGTCCGGCCGGGGGATATTTCTTTCAAGTAAGGTTCCAGCCACCAGATCCAGTGCCATCTGGCTGGCCAGCCCTCCCAGCGAATAACCGCCCATACCATCCGCGACTCCGTATACCATTCCTTTCAAGGGGTCGCTTTTTGCATCATGAATATGGATCGAATCCTGGTTATCCTCACGAATCAAGCCGACAACACTCACACCACTACAGACTATTTCCGGTATGCACCGCATCAGCGATTTTTCTCCTGAAAGAATGAGGAAAGAGATAGGACTCTATCTCTTTCCTCAAAGCAGATTGGTAACCTTATCGTGTGATTCACCCGCTTTTTCCTGAGGGCTTGAAAAAATGGGTTTTCCTTTTTTCGCACTGTTAATAATGAAATAGAGCGAACTGGCAATTAACCAGACAAACGAGATACCCAGCGCTAAATAAGTAGCTGAAGTTGTGGTTCCGCCGGTCATTATGCCAATAATGAAGATGGTGAGCAGCATCACAATATTGGCGATAAAACCAAGCAGTGGGATAATGGCATGTTTTATGGAATTGAAATCGGATGTGCCGGCAAAAGCGACGAAAGTCAATCCACAGATCAACGCGTACAGAATAAAAGTACCCAGGTTGGATGCCAGTGTGATGCCAGTCAAAGCGGTCACACCACCTGAAACTCCGATTGTCCCAATTATGCCTGTAATAATCACAAGAATGATGACCGCCACCGAAGGTGTGGCATATTTCTCATGCAATAAACCCATAACATCGGGCAATTCTGAGTCTTGAGCCATGGCAAAACTGATTCGTACGGCCGTGTTCATGGCTGCCAGTGTAGTACCAAGGATTGCCAGGCCAACAGTAGCGGCAATGACCAGCATGAACGCGAACCCATTACCGCCAAGGAATGCGTCACCTATTTGAATGGCCATATCGCCAATGGGAGCGCTGGATGCCGCGGCTGCCGCAATACCGGATAACGATCCATCCGTTGATGTTAACTTCGAGCTCAATGCGTAATTGGCGGCAAAGTATTCCAGCAAATAGGCGAACAAGCCTTGAATAACCAGCGACAGGATAACACCGCGGGGAATATCCCTTTTGGGATTTTTTGCTTCAGCAGCCAACGCCGTGGATGATTCAAACCCAACCAGGATCAAAATAGCGATGGTGGATTGAAACAACATACCAGAGAGATTGTGGGGAATGATGATCGATGTTGCCGTTGGGTGATACCACTCTGTTGGGGCAACATTTAATGGATTTTGAATACGGAACATGATCGCCAGTACGGAAAAAACCACAAGTGATGTTAATTGAATGATATTGATCACAATGGAAACGGTCGTTGAACCGATAATTCCACGAACAGCCACCAGGCCGACTACCGTGGCAAACATCCAGACAAGCAGTATCTGTCCCCAGACTGTAACATCCCACCCAAACTGGTTCAGCGTATAAGATACCAATATCGCGAAAAAAGCCACCATGACTCCCGGATAAACCCAGTAGAAGAGATGGGCTGCCCAACCGGTGATGAATTTCGCAACGCGAGCCCAACGTCGATGGTGTGCTTCACCCCTATCAAGAAAAGCTTTTTCAGCAAAATAATAAGCGCTTCCGCTTCCGGCATCCGGGTATCGGCGGGCCAGTTCAGCAAAAGAAAAAGCCGTCAAAAAGGCAACGATCAATGCGACTACAATGCCTGTCCACATATCTCCGGCGGTGCTTTTACCGCTGGCATCCACATTGGCAGCCTGAAGCTGAAAGGTCATCCATAGAAAGGCGCCCGGTGCGATTAATGCCATCGCGTTTACGGTAACACCCGTCAACCCCAGGGTCTTCTTGATCGAGGGAGTAGTCATACAAATCTCCTATTGTTTTGGTCAGGGGGAATATTTGTATTATTTTACAAATTGGAGTGTATGACCCACAGTACCTGAAAGGGGTAATTTTTCCGTTTAAAACCATAAGATCGCACTTAATTCGTTCTGCCTAGTGAGATAATGTACCCAAATGGGTAATGACAAAAGAATTACCCAATCTTGCACCGGGAAAGTATTTTTTTAGAAAATCTTTAAAACAAATTCACATTTGAAATCTGTTGAATAAGCCAATTTTAAAGATCATAAATAATACTCTTAGTCCACTCCCGGTAATAACAATAAAACTGCCGGGAGACAGTTTTATTGTCATTGCATGAAAGGGTGGTGTTACGAGGATCAGTACCAGCCGATCATTCCCTTTCCTACCACCATTAGAGATCCCATGGCCATGGCGATTAAAGTTGGCGGGACGGCAATCATCAGCCATCTTTTCCAACCAACTTTTCCATAGTTTTTCTCCATAAATCCATACGCTACTACATTGGCAGAAGCGCCGATTGGGGTCAGGTTTCCCCCGAAATCGACGCCCAAAGCCAGAGCCCAGACCATCAATGCCAGGGCAGGCATTCCTGGCAATTCTGCCAGGTCTTCCAGAACATAACTCATGGCCAAGGCGAGAGGAACATTATCCAGGACGCCGCTGGCCAGCCCGGGCAACCAGTGCAAAGCCATGACCATTTCATTTCTTGAAGTGGCGTTATCCGCCAGTAGTGTGGCCATCGACGAGAAAATTCCGACCTTCTCAAGCCCGCCGATTAACAGGAATAAACCACCAAAGAAAAGGATACTCTCCCCATCCACTTTTAATACCACCGAACGTGCATCACCCGGTCGCAGCATAACCAACGCCATGATAGCAGGGACCATGGCAGATGTGGCGGCATTGATCGGCAATCCGGTCAAATGGCTCAACGGTAAATGAAAAACCAGAAAGAAGACAGCCAGTCCAAAACCGATCACGCCAACACGTGACATGTAGGCATGCATTTTCTCATTGTGAAGACTTTCTATCTCGGCGATTGTTTCCGTAGTTAACATGTCTCGCGCATGAGTCAGCGCTTTGCGATTGATGAAGTAGAAAAAAACCAGCAACGTGAGAGCGATTATTGTACTGATGGGACCCGTATTTAAAACAAAATCATTAAATGTGAAACCCAATGTAGTTCCCAGAATAACATTGGGGGGATCACCCATCAAGGTTGCCGCCCCGCCCACATTGGCCGCGCAAACCTCAGATATGATCACGGGTATGGGGTCCAATTTTAACAACCTGGTTAATTGAAGAGTCAACGCGGAAAGGAAAAGCATAACCGTTATGCTATCCATAAACATCGACAATCCGCTGGCCAGTAAAACTAGGATCACAAATAGTGACACTGGTTGATAGTTGACTTTTTTAATGGCCGCCATAGCCAGCCAGGTGAAAAAACCTGCCTCATTAAGAATGGAAACCAGAATGAACATCCCTGAAAGCAAACCAAGGGTTTCCCAGTTGATGTATTCAACGGCGTCAAGCGGCGTTAACACTCCGGTTGCGATTAATAAACCACCGCCAATAAGAGCAACCCAGTGACGGGGAAATTTCTCACTGATGATTACGGCATATGTGATTACGAAAATGATGATGGAAGTTATCATGAGTGCCTCAACATATCAGGTTGTATGCAGGCATTTTACGGAGGTAAAGCCGGATTTCAAATTACCCGAAGGGAGGATTTTTTATCGTTTTTCAGGTGAGAATCTCTCTGCAAAACTCCCAATTAAATACGTTTGATCAACAGGATTAACCCATTTGGGTACTCTCCCATCCCATTGCGCCGTGGGGGTAACCGCTCAGGTATAATCTTTTTATGGTGGATATCGATCTGGACTTAATTCCATTCGACGACAGGCAGGCTGCCCGGTCTGCTCTTCGCCGTATTCAATCGCATAATCCTGGTTTTGACGGCATTCAAGCCAATTTTTTATCCATACTCTCAACAGCGGCCGACCCTGACCGTTCCCTGGTCAACTTCGAACGATTTATTGAAAACTATGGCCCGTCGCTCATTCCCCTCCTGGAACAAAATCCGCGGGTGATAGAAATCCTGGTCGTTTTATTCTCCGCAAGCCATTTTTTAACTGAAATTCTGCTGCGCAATCCCCGGTCGATCAATGTTCTACTGGACCGCCAGAAGTTGACACTACGGAAAACAATCGAACAAATCCAACAGGAGGCAGACAACTCCGTAAAGGCATTCAAGACCGATATTGAAAGAAAAGATGCCTTGCGTCGGTACCAGCAGGATGAGCTGCTTCGTATTGGTGCCAGTGATTTTCTCGACCTCTATGACATGCCATCGGTCGTTTCACAACTTTCACGAACAGCCATCGCGCTGATCCGTACATGCCTGAGTCTGGCATCCGCTCAGACAGACACAAATGTGTCAGGTTTCTCGGTGCTGGCCATGGGCAAACTGGGCGGGCGTGAATTGAATTACAGTTCAGATATTGACCTCGTGTTTATCGTCCGTGATGAACCTTCCCGGTATATCCCGCTGGCCCAAAAATTGATCGACTACCTGGCTTCCACCACAACCAACGGGTTCTTATACCGGGTAGACCTGCGTCTTCGACCCTGGGGAAATGACAGTTCGTTAATCCCCACACTGGATGGGTTCAAACAATACCTGCAAAAGAACGCCCGCCTCTGGGAAAAACAGGCTCTTCTAAAAATGCGCCCGGTAGCCGGCGATCTGGCTCTGGGAGAAGAATTTCGTTCCGAATCCTACCCCTTTATCATCAACCTCCCACCCGACCAAATTCGGGCGGAAGTATTTGCTATGAAACAACGCACAGAAGAGATCCTGCGCGAAAAGGGACGTCAATGGGGCGAGGTCAAACTTGGGGTAGGTTCCATTCGGGATATTGAATTTGTCATTCAGTATCTCCAGTTGGTTAACCTACGCCAGTACCCCCAGATTCGCACACGAGCCACATTAAAAGCCATGTCGTATTTACGCACGGCGGGTTTGCTTTCTTCCAGTGATGCCCGCACCCTGCATGACGGCTACATTTTCCTGCGAACCATCGAACACTATCTTCAGATGATGGATTACCGGCAGACCTACACTCTTCCTTCCGATCCTACCGCCATCCATATTCTCGCACGCCGGCTAGGATTTGAATCCGGTGAGGCGTTTGTCGAACGCTACCAGGAACATTGCAAAGCGGTTCGCGTCATTTTCTTGAAACACATAGGAGATGAAAAAACTCCCGAGAGCCCTTCGCCCATCGTTCGCCAACATATCTCGCGGATGGATACATCGTATATTGAGGTGTTTTCGCCGGATGAAATTGCCAGGCACGCAGTTCTGGCCCAGAAAGTCACCATAAAAGAACCGGTGGTTGTGGATGTTATCTCTCTTGATGAGGAAACCTGGCGGGTCACTGTGGTGGCTTATGATTATCCTGGAGAGTTGTCCGTGATCTGCGGTTTACTTTTCGTTCATGGATTCGATATTTCAGACGGTTACGCATTCACGTACGAACCTATTGACCAACCAGCCAATTCTGGCGCTGGCACGGTTCGATCCATACTGCAGGAAGAAAAAGGCACTCCAAACGTTTCTCCTGAACCAGCCGCTGAAAACCGTCAAAAAATTGTGGATGTGTTTACGGTCAAGTCAACCCGGCAGTCAATAATTGATCAGACGGTTTGGGAAGCATATATAAATGAGTTGAAATTGATGCTCGCCAGATTTCAAGTCGGCGAGAGACGTGAAGCCCGCGGAATCCTGGCAAAGCAGGTAGGCGTCGCTTTTCACAAAATTTCTGGAAGTGTATCCCCGCTTCTGCCGATTGAGATAGAAATCGACAACAGCCTGTCCCGGCGATACACGGTTTTGCGTATTGACGCGCCGGATACCACCGGTTTTTTATATGAATTCACCAACGCCCTGGCGTTCACGCGAACCTACATCAACCGCATGGTGGTGCGATCGATTGGCAACCGCGCGCAGGATGTCTTCTTTGTCAGCGATGCCAACGGCAACAAGATTGAGGATTTGGTCAAACAACGCGAATTACGCGCAGCCATCGTACTGATCAAACACTTCACCCACCTGCTCCCCAATTCACCGAATCCAGAAATCGCGTTGCTGCACTTCCGTGAATTTCTCGGGCATCTCTTCCAACGTCCCAACTGGCCGGATGAGGTAGCCTCAATTGAACAATCGGATGTGTTGAAAGCGCTCGCCCATATTCTGGGTGTCAGCGATTTTCTGTGGGATGATTTCCTGCGAATGCAATATGCCAATCTTTTCCCGGTGGTCAAAGATGTTGGCGCGCTGGCTCTGGCAAAACCGCAGTTGGAATTGAATAATGAACTTACCCAGGCAGTGGAAACCCGGCTGGTGGGCGGGATTGGTTATCCAGATTGGCGGGCTGCCCTGAACGCGTACAAAGACCGTGAATTATTCCGGATAGACATGCGGCATATTCTCGGTTTGACGGCCGAATTTTGGGATTTTGCCAGTGAATTGACAGACCTGGCGGAGGTGGTGATTTCTACCACGCTGGAGCTTTGCTCTCAGGAATTGATCAAGCGCTATGGGAACCCCAGGAATAATGACGGTTCTCCGTCCGCAATGAGTGTGGTCGCCCTGGGAAAATGCGGAGGTCGTGAACTCGGATTTGCTTCGGATATTGAATTGATGTTCATCTACGCGGGCAACGGGTTTACCGACGGAGATGAGAAAATTGAACTCGGTGATTTTCACGAGAAACTTGTCCGATCTGTCGTTTCAACCATCCATGCCCGTCAGGAAGGTATCTTCCAGATCGATCTACAATTACGTCCGTACGGAAAGGCTGGCAGTATGGCCGTATCTCTGGAGGCATTCAGGCGGTATTATGCTCCAGACGGTCCAGCCTGGGCATACGAACGACAGGCACTGGTAAAACTTCGCCCAGTTGCCGGTGACACGCTGCTTGGAGAAGCAATTTGCAAGTTAAGGGATGATTTTGCCTATGGAGGCGGCACCTTTGATGTTACCGCCATGCGGGCCATGCGGGAACGTCAGATACGCCACCTGGTAACCGGCGGCACATTCAACGCGAAGTACAGCCCGGGAGGCCTGGTAGATGTGGAATATCTCATCCAGGGTTTGCAGATCAACCATGGAGCATCCAATCCCAAATTACGGGTGACTAATATCCGGCAGGCTATGGCTTTGCTGTTTGAGGCTGGAATTTTGTCAGATAGTGACTATACGAAACTTCGCAAGGCGCATACCTTCCTGCGTTGGTTAATCGATTCGCTGCGTGTGGTTAGAGGTAACGCGAAGGATGTCACCGTTCCACCCTACGACAGTGAGGAATTCGCCTTTCTTGCCCGCCGCCTGCGCTATGAGAACAATATCGACCGCCTGCAGAATGACCTTCTCGACTACCAGACGGATGTTCAGGAAATCAACACACGCCTGCTTGGGTAATAAAAAAAAAAGCAGGTGAAGCTTTTTCCTATCCTTCACCTGCTCGATCTTACCGGCAATAATCTGCTAAAACATTCCCACGACGCGGCCGGAATCAAAATCGATGTCGATATCAAAAAATGCCGGCCTGGTCGGCAATCCAGGCATGGTAGACATCTTCCCCAGAAGTGGATACAGGAAGCCAGCGCCAACCGACGCGCGGATGTCTCTCACTGGAATGCGGTAACCTTTTGGCACACCTTTCAGCGCGGGATCGTGGCTCAGGCTCAGGTGGGTTTTCGCCATGCATATTGGCAGTTTGTCAAACCCGAGGCGCGTATAACTGGCAATTCTCTCTTCCGCTTCGGGTGAGTAATCCACACCATCGGCGCCATACACTTCACGAGCAATGATCTCAATTTTTTCTTTAATGGATTTTTCAACCGAATAGAGGAAATGGAAATCCTTGGGTTTTTTACCGGCCTCTATCACCGCATTGGCCAGCTCAACAGCGCCAGCCCCGCCCTGGGCCCAATGGCGGCAGACTACAGCATCTTCCGCGCCGCCTTCTTCGACCGCCGCTTTTCGTACAAGAGCCAGTTCTGCATCGGTGTCGGTGGCGAATGAGTTAACAGCCACCACAACGGGCACGCCAAACTTGCGGGCGGTCTTGATGTGATGCACCATATTCGGAATACCGGCTTTTAGTAATTCCAGATTTTCGTCCGTATACGCCGGATTAAGGGGTTTGCCGGCTACAACTTTTGGACCGCCGCCATGCATTTTCAACGCGCGGATCGTAGCCACCAGTACAACCACATTAGGAATTAAACCCGAAGTGCGGCATTTGATATCAAAGAATTTTTCCATACCCATATCAGCGCCAAAGCCAGATTCAGTGATCACATAATCCGCCAGTTTCAACGCGATACGGTCAGCCACAATAGAACTGTTGCCATGCGCGATATTGGCAAATGGGCCGGCGTGGACAAAAACGGGTGTACCTTCCAACGTCTGCATCAAATTTGGTTTAATGGCATCTTTCATCAAAACCGTCAACGCGCCGGCCACACCCAGGTCATTCGCGTTGATGGCTTCACCGTCTTTATTCGTGCCGATTACAATCTCTCCCAACCGCTTGCGCATATCGCGAAGATCTGTCGTCAGCGCCAGAATAGCCATGATCTCACTGGCAACAGTGATGTCAAAACCCGTGGATCGTTCGTGTCCCTTTTCTTCATCCCCGGTTCCCACTGTGATTCCCCGCAGGAAACGATCGCTCGTATCCAGCACCCGGCGCCATGTAATGGAAGCCGGATCAATATCCAACCGGCATAATTTTCGTCGTTCATCACCGGTCAGGTCATCCGGATTGGTCTTATGGATCCCTAATTTCTTTAGACGATCCAGCATACCCCGTCCAAATCTTCGCTGGCCATGCTTATCCGGTGGGCAAAGACGGTTGAATAATTCCTCATCGGTGGCACCCGATTCATGCAGCATACGAACATCAATGGCCGCCGCCATTAAGTTATTGGCAGCCGTGATGGCATGAATATCCCCGGTCAAATGAAGGTTGAAATCTTCCATGGGAATCACCTGGCTGTAACCTCCGCCAGCCGCGCCGCCCTTAATCCCGAAGGTCGGTCCCTGGCTTGGCTGCCGGATACAGGTCATTACTTTTTTCCCCAGGTGCGCCCCCAGTGCCTGGCTTAACCCCACAGTAGTGGTTGTTTTCCCTTCACCGAGCGGCGTGGGAGTAATGGCGGTAACATCCACATAGATACCGTCAGGTCTGTCTTTCAACCGATCCAGAACTTCGAGTTTTACCTTGGCTTTAACCGGGCCATAGAATTCGATCTCTTCTGCCAGCAAACCCATTTCTTCTGCCACCAGTGAAATGGGCTTCAAATCGGAATCCTGGGCAATTTCCAGGTCGGAAGGAACCGGGGTTTTCAATTTCAAAGGGATGGGGCGAAATTCTTTGGTCATTAATTTCTCCTTTGTAAAGTAAAGCAGGACTGTTCGGTTAGTCTAATTTTACCTTCTTGATCTGGGAAAAGGAAATTACTGTGCAGATTATGAAAACAGGGATCAAAAAACACAATAAGTTAATCTTTCTTCGTCAACCACCCGCCTAATGGATAAAATCTCACATCCTGATCCCACCTGCTATTTAGTCGACTTGATGAAATGATAATGGATTTTTAAGTCATCTAAACAAAATCTGAATATAAGAGGGCTACTATCATCAGGAAACAACTGGAGACTGGAAAAAATCTTGTTTTATTCCTGAAAGACCTTCAGGGAGGGTAATAAATGAATTTTTTAAAGAAAAATAACCAAAAGAAGAAAATCTGGATACCCGTTCTACTCGGGGTGGCTGTTATTGGTGGAGTCTTATTCTGGCTGTTGAACAGTGGAATGATCGCGACAGGTTCAGAGCCAGTCGCGGATATGACATCCAATTATCAAACCTCGCTGGTTCGTAAAGGTGACCTGACCATCACTGCCACTGGAACCGGATCACTGGTCGCCGGTAATTCGGTGGATTTGAGCTTTTCGACCGAGGGGATAGTGCAGGAGCTCAATGTGAAAGCTGGTGACAAAGTCACCAAAGGCATGGAATTGGCCAAAATGAACAACGCCAAAAGCCTTGAAGCGCAGGTCATATCCAATGAACTCGCTTTGCTTGAAGCAAAGAAAAACCTGAACGAACTTCATACTGCGAAAAATATCAACATTGCTCAGGCATATCAAGACATGTTGACAGCCCAGGAAACGTATAACACCGCCCTGCGGAAAGTCCAGCGAAAAGACTATGCCCGTTGCAGCGAAGAACAAAACAAACAATATTACGCGGCATTGAGCCGTGCAGAAACCCGTCTTAACGAAATTGGGTTGCGCTACCATGGGTCACAGGATTGGATTGATGCGAAAGGCTCCTATGACACAGCAAAAGCGAATTACGATTATTGCATCAAATTCACCGAGCAGGAAAAGATCGATTTCCAGGCGTCACTAGATGTCGCGGATGTTTCTTTGAAACAGGCCAAAGCAAATTATGAAATGCTGAAGGAATCGGCGGGGATCGACCCTGACGAGCTGAAACTTGCAGAAGCCAGGGTGGAAGAAGCCCAGATCAAACTGGAACAATCACAGGAAAATCTGGAGGGATCGACCCTGAAAGCCACAATTGATGGGAATGTTACCTACTTGAAGGCTAACGTGGGCGCGTATGTGGATACAACCACCTACATAACCATCTCGGATATGACCACCTCTGATGTCAGTGTAACCATTGATGAAACCGACCTTGACAAACTGCATATTGGGGCAAAAGCGGAAGTGGTGTTTGACGCGCTTCCCGAAGAAACTTATACCGGAGAGGTCATTCAGGTAAATCCTGAATTATCCACGTCAGGTCAGTATCGGGTGGCCACCGCCGTGGTAAGCCTGGATGACATTGGTGGCAGCAAGCTGGAAAATATGCCGTTGGGCGTAAACGCGAGTGTAACCATCATCTCTGATGAAGTTACCGATGCCCTCCTGGTTCCGGCAAACGCTCTCCGCAGTATTGGGGATAAAGAATACGGTGTCTTTGTCGTTGAAAAAGATGGGAGCCTGATATTCAAAACGGTGGAAGTCGGTATAAAAGACAGTTCATCAGCTCAGATCACCTCAGGATTGGAACTGAACGACATCGTAAGCACAGGCCTGGCGTCTGGCTCCAAATAATGACAGACCAGACTACTAAGGATCAAAACATGACTGCGTTTCAGAAATTGAAAACCAAACGCTTGATTATTGGTGGAATAATCCTGGTCTTGATTGTGCTTGGACTGGCGGCTTTCATGCGGTACGGTATGGTTGCGAGTGTTCAAGCGCAGGCCACCCCGACCACCAAATCAGCCGAAGTGACCATCGGTGACCTGACAACGGAAATATCCGGCACCGGTAGTATCGTCGCGCTCAATCCGGTTGACCTTTCCTTCTCAACAACGGGGAAAGTCGCCGAACTGAACGTAAATCCCGGGAAATCGGTCGAAGAAGGTGACGTTCTGGCAAAACTTGATCGGATATCCACCCTGCAAATGAATGTGGAAAATGCAAAGCTGACCCTCGCGCAGGCCCAAAAAGCGCTGGACGATCTGGAAACCAATAAAGAGATCACCCTGGCGAACGCGTTAACCGCCCAATCAGAAGCGGCAGCCGCGTTGGAATCAGCAAAGAAAGGTCAGGTAAATAAATATTCCGGCCGCTGTGAAAAAAATGTCACCGAAAGCTATTACATTGAATACATGTTCAATCGTTCCAATTATTTATTCTGGTACAACGCGTTGATTAAACAAAACACCGGATATGGTGATATGTATATTCAGCAAAACATGGCACCCTGGAAAAAGGCCATGGATCAGAATTACTCGAATTGGAAATACTGTGAGGGCTATTCGGAGTTGGAGATCAATCAATCCAATGCCGCAGTGGAAAAAGCCCAGGCGGAATATGATAAAGCCAGCGAGTATTACGAAACGGTAAAAAATAACAACGGAATCGACCCGGATGAGCTCGCGCTGGCTGAGATCACAAAGAAGAATGCTGAACTTCAATTGGAAGAAGCCCAGAGAATCCTAGAGGGCGCTACACTAACATCTCCAATCGATGGAACAGTTATTTCGGTGGCTTCTCCGGTTGGCGAGATTTTGGATACGGATACTTATAAATCTCCATATATTGAAATAGCCGATCTCACCAATCCGGTCGTGAAAGCCAATTTTGATGAATCAGATCTGGCCAGTATCAGCTCAACTTGTGCTGTGAAAGCAACGTTTACCGCCATACCCAACAAAACATTTAGTGGAACCATCACACAGATCGACCCATCCCTCACTTCCACAAATAGTGTCTCATCTGTGGGTGTGTATATCAGCATCGATACCGGCTCATCATCCGAATTGTCGAACCTGCCGGTCGGGATGAATTCAACCATCGATCTGATCTGCACAACCGCGAGCAACGCTTTGCTGGTTCCTGTTCAGGCATTGAAAAATGAACAGGCTGGCAAGGCGCAGGTCTATGTGGTGAATAGCGATGGCACTTACACCGAACACGAAGTGGAAATAGGCGAGAAAACTTTGTCAATGGCCGAAGTGAAAGGCGATATCAAAGCCGGTGATAGAGTTGTCACCAGTACGATCAAATAGGAATTCCATTAAAAAATACTCCAGGAATGGAGAGGAGCAAATAATCAATGTTTAAAAAGATCAAACTTCCTTCCCGCAAAGTTTTCATCATTATCAGCCTGGTACTACTGCTGATTGCCGGCGGGGTTGGATATTATGCCCTGACAAAACGGAATCAAACAGCCGTCAGGCCAACCAACTTTCAGAGCTATAACACATCGACAGTCCGTAAAGGTGACATCTCAGTTTCAGCCTCTGGTACGGGAACTCTGGTAGCAAATCGCCAGGCAAAGCTATCCTTCTCCATCGATGGAGATGTTGAATCGATCACCGTAAAGGTCGGTGATAAGGTAAAAGAAGGACAGGTTCTGGCCAAACTGGAAAACCTCTCCACGCTTTCTTCTGAAGTCACATCAACCAAACTTGCCCTAGTCACGGCTGAACAGGCTCTTCAAGAATTGAAAGATAACGCGCCGGCGGCCCTGGGCAATGCGCAACTGGCTGTGTCAGCAGACAAAAAGAACCTGAGCGACGCCGAAGCTGGATTGATTAAAGAAGGTCAGATCCGCTGTGATCAGAAAACCACATCAGCCTATTATGATATCTATGCCCGGCTGCAAAATAAATATGATGAATTAAACGACGGTTCGGTCGCCGGCGAGTATTACCTGACAGTTATTGTCCCCGCCAAAGATGCCGCCCTGCAGGCATATAACAAATACAAATATTGCTCAGAGTACAAGTCGTACGAAGTGGATGCCTCACAGGCAGAACTAAACCTGGCAAAAGCACAATTGCAGATCGACCAGACCAAACTGGAAACTCTCGAAAAGAACAATGGCATTGACCCCGTTGAACTGGCAACTGCCGAAAACAAGGTAGCCATCGCCCAGGCAGCGTATGAGACGGCAAAAACCAACCTCGAAAACGCCACGTTAGTAGCCCCCTTTGATGGAACAATTTTAACTGTTGCCGGACTGGAAGGTGACCATGTTTCCTCAGAAACGGTATTTATCACCGAAGCGGATGATGTTCACCCTCAGGTTGAGTTCGTCGTGGATGAATCCGACCTCCTGAATGTTGCTCTTGATCAGTCAGCCGAAGTGGTTTTTGACGCTCTGGAAAACCAGACCTTCAAAGGAACTGTCACCCAGGTTAATCCCACATTGACCTCAACCAGCGGATATTCCACCGTAAAGGGGATCATAACGCTGGATATGGATAATGTATCAGATGCTCCCACGCTCTTCCAGGGACTGACAGCTTCGGTCACCCTGTACAAAGGGCAGTCGGAAGGCACGCTGCTCGTTCCGATCTCAGCCCTGCGCGATCTTGGCAACAAAGAATACGGCATTTTCACCGTCGAGAAAGACCACTCTTTGAAATTCAATTTGGTAACCATTGGTTTGAAAGACTCAACCACCGTGGAAATCCTCTCCGGACTGGAAGTTGGTCAGACGGTTTCCACCGGCAACACGGAGACAAGATAATGGAATCAAAGAAGATCATTGAAACCATTGACCTGATCAAAGATTATGGTGAAGGTGAAAGCCTTGTCAGGGCTGTGGATAAGATATCAATCACCATACATGAAGGCGAATTTGTGGCCATCATGGGGCCCAGCGGTTCTGGTAAAAGCACGCTGATGAACATACTGGCCTGCCTTGACCGGCCTACCGACGGCCACTACATTCTAAACGGTGAGGATGTCAGTAATTTCAGCCGGACAGAACTGGCCAGAATTCGCGGAAAGGAACTTGGATTTGTGTTCCAGTCCTTCAACCTCCTCCCCCGCATGACCGCTCTGGAAAATGTCATGCTGCCCCTCATGTACCGACCGGATAAACCCACCACCATCCCTGAGCGCAAGGAAATGGCCATGAATGTGTTGAATAGCGTCGGCCTAGGCAGTCGGGCTCATCATCATCCCAGTGAGCTCTCCGGCGGCCAACAGCAGCGCGTGGCCATCGCCCGGGTATTAATCAACGATCCCATCCTGGTACTGGCCGACGAACCAACCGGCAATCTGGATACCAAATCCAGTGAAGAAATCATGGAAATGCTTCACGATCTTCATAAACGCGGCCGCACGATCGTCATGGTCACTCACGAACCTGAAATCGCCGCCCACACACAACGTATTCTTCATATACGTGACGGCAAATTGTACTCAGATGAAAAAAACGGTCACCATTACGCCCGTCGTGTTTTGCAACCGGTCGATATGGGACCGCAGAAGATTTGAGGTGGAAGATGAATTATCGCGAAATTATACGTACAGCCTGGAACAGCATACTATCCAATAAATTAAGGTCAGTCCTGACAATGTTGGGTGTGATCATCGGCGTTGCTGCGGTGATCATGATGATCGCCATCAGCGCCGGCACGGAAGCCACCATTTCCGAACAGATCAACGGGTTGGGTTCAAACCTGATTTTTATCAACGAATCCTTCAATCGCGGTGGTCCCGGCATGGGACCGACAAACCAGAAAGGCGGATTGAAATACACGGACGTCGCGGCTATCCGCGACCAGGTCAAAGGGATCGCCGGTGTGGCTGTGGAGCAATCAGAAAGCGGTTTAACGGCCAAATTCAACGACGTAACCCTGGAATCGGTCACCCTGGTGGGTACCACTCCAGATTACACAACCGTTCGTGAGTTGGACGTTGAATCCGGCCGGTTCTTCACGGACGATGAGGTCACGAAGGCTTCCAAAGTGGTGGTGCTGGGCAGTTCTGTGGCAGAAACCCTGTTCCCCGATAGCGACCCGCTTGGGCAGGTTATCACTCTGGGAACCGTAAAAGTGACCGTAGTCGGCGTATTATCTCCCAAAGGGCTGGTATCCGGGACGAATTTCGATGATCAAATTTACGGGCCGATCCAGCTTGTCTTCAAAAAATTTACGCCGTCCATGTTCGCCCGTATCGTCGGTGACCGGGTCAGAATGATTTACGTGTCTGTGGCAGATTCAAGTCAGATGCAATCCGTGATCAGTCAGATCACCATTTTGCTGGCAGACCGGCATGAAGTCAGCGCGGACTCCCTGGATTTCAACATCAGAACCCAGGACGATATTATCGCCACGGCGTCATCAACGACAGAATCGTTCCGTACGCTTTTGGCCGGTGTAGCCGGTGTATCTCTCATCGTGGGCGGTATCGGAATTATGAACATCATGCTGGTCAGTGTTACCGAACGTACCCGTGAAATTGGCTTGCGGCAGGCTATTGGCGCCACTCCAATGGATATCCGCGTTCAGTTCCTTTCGGAAGCACTCATGCTCAGCCTGTTTGGAGGCATTCTGGGTGTCATTGTGGGAGTGGGAGGCGCGTATATATTCAACGCGGTTGGCGGAATGCGTACGGAGGTACTTCCATATTCTGTTTTTCTGTCATTTATTTCCGCGGCGTTGGTGGGCATTTTCTTCGGTTATGTTCCCGCAAAAAATGCGGCTGAATTGGACCCCATCGTTGCTTTACGGCACGAATAGAAATAATGCGAATTGAAAGGATTTTATTATGAAAAAGTCACTGTTTATTATCAGTTTTCTACTTCTGGTCGGCAGTCTGGTTGCCTGCAGTACAGCTCCCTCTCAAGGTGGAGCGCCAGCCAGCGGTGCGGCAGGCATGCGGGCTGGCGCCAGGCCTGGCTCGCAAAACGATGGCGGTAACCAGGCTGCCTCAATACCCGTCGAATACAAAGTCGGCATGGGCATCTTAAAATTGGACGGCACAGATCAGGCGGTTGACGCAGCCAAAGCCAAAGAACTGTTACCACTTTTTAAAGCGCTTAAGGTTTTGAGCAGCGAGAACAATACGGCTGTGGCGGAAATTACCGCGTTAAATATACAGATTAAGAACACAATGACGGCTGATCAACTGACAGCCATAGAGAAGATGAATTTCTCCGCTTCCGATCTAAAAACCTTGATGGACACCTACGGGATCACTTCTTCGGGTTCATCATCGAGCTCGACATCACGCACGAACGGGATGGGCGGCCCCGGAGGTCCGGGTGGCGACATGATGATGGTTATGGGTGGCGGCTCCGCCAACAGCAGCTCATCCACAAAAGCCACACCCAATGCCGCCGCGGCGTTGACCATTTCACGTAAATCAGCCGGTGGTTATAACTTGACCTTTGTGGAGCCAATCATCAAATTATTGGAGAGCAAGATCAGCCAGTAATCAGAAGAAACCCACTGAAAAAAGCTGCCAGAAATGAACTGCGCACCTGTCTGTTGGTGAAATCCAACATATGGTGTAAGGTTCAAAATGGCAGCTTTTTTTCTATGCCAAAACTCTTATACAATTCTTAATCTTTTGAGGGGTACCTGATGGTTTAATTAGCTTTTGTAGCAAAAAAAACAGCCGATTATCACCTTATATGCCGCTGGAATAGGAAATATGGAACATACGAAAGGTACTGCATTCTGGTATTTTTATGCTGGATAGGTCGTCGTTTTCCTCAAAATTGATATCGGTAGTCTTGGATCAGGCCATATATTCGCCGGATGATTTGAAATGAAATCTGCCCTACTAAATAATATATTTTCGGGACACACTGCGATCTTCCCTCAAAAAATTGAACGACCTGTTCGATCTATCTGTTCAGTGCAAGTAAAAGAAGAAACTTTGACAGACAAAAAGAAAATCGTTACCCTCGACAGGGTGATTAAAACATATCAGACACCCGCGGGTGATTTTCATGCCCTTAATAGCGTCAGCATGGACATCCAGTCCAACGATTTTTTATGTATCATTGGAAAATCAGGCGCCGGCAAGACAACGTTGTTGAATATGATTACCGGAGTTGATTCTCTTTCCTCCGGCATGGTTTGCGTGGATGGGGTTTCTGTACATGATCTATCGGAGGATGAGCAGGCTCTCTGGCGGGGGATTAACCTGGGCATTATTTATCAGTCCTTTGAGCTAATGCCCATGTTGACCCTGCTCGAAAACGTAATGCTGCCGATGGATTTCTGCCATCTTTATTCCCGGGGAAAGAGTCGGGAACGTGCCCGTGAGTTGCTGCGCATGGTTGAACTTGAGGATCATATGAACAAACTCCCCGGAGCCATCTCGGGCGGGCAACAGCAGCGCGTGGCTATCGCCCGGGCGCTGGCCAATGACCCGTCCCTCATTGTGGCCGATGAACCAACCGGCCGCCTTGATTCAACCACCGCGGAAACCATTCTGGACATATTTGAAAAAATGGTCAATAACGGGAAAACTGTCGTCATGGTTACCCACGATGCCAGCGCGGCTCAGCGAGCCACACGGGTGATGGAAATTGTGGATGGCGAAATTAAAGACGGCAGCGATTCCTCCATCATGATGAAATCCATTGTAGGGACAGCCTGAAGAGGCTCGCGAATAATTAATGCGCCACTTTCAATTGCCCGCGTCACTGACAGCCTCAAAACGGCGTGAAAATAAAAACATATCATTAGAAACTGCAGAAGTTCCACTGGCGGAGTTGGACGCAGACAGACCGCTTATACAGATGCAGAACATCCATAAGGTATACAAAACGCATGCCGGAGATTTCACCGCGCTTAAAGGAGTTTCCGCCAGTTTTTATCCCGGACAATTTGTAAGCATCGTTGGTAAATCAGGCAGCGGCAAATCGACTCTGCTGAATATGATCACGGGAATTGATCGACCTTCATCAGGAAAGATCTTGATCGGTGACACATATTTGCAGGATCTGTCGGAGAGCAAATTCTCAGAGTGGCGCGGTAAAAATCTCGGCATCGTGTTTCAATTCTTTCAATTGCTGCCCATGCTTTCGCTTCTGGAAAACACGATCCTTCCCATGGACTTTTGTCAAATGTACACGCCCTCAGAGAGAGAAACACGCGCTCGTGAATTGCTCGATCTGGTGGGACTGCATGATTTCGCTGAAAAATTGCCAGCCGCGGTTTCCGGTGGACAAGAACAATGCGCGGCCATTGCCCGAGCGCTGGCCAACGATCCGCCCATTATAGTGGCTGATGAGCCAACCGGCAATCTCGATTCAAAAACCGCCGAGATGGTATTGCAATTGATCGACAGGCTGGTCGATCAGGGGAAAACAGTTCTGGTGGTCACCCATGATGAGGCCGTAGCCCAAAGAGCATCACGCACCATGGTGATCTGTGACGGTGAGCTTGTGGATGAAGACATCTCCCGATTAATGCCTGGCATCTCTCACCGGTCCATGTTGAAACTCTCACACCTGACAATTGGTTTGCTCAAACAAGCGGATGAAAATCTTTTCTCCGGCGTAGAATCCCTGCCTGGCATCCTTCTCGTGCTTGAAGGAGAGGTGGATGTCCGAAATTCCAAAGGTCACAAATCAATGGCATTTAAGCCGGGTGCCATAATGACCGGTCAATATATTCATGAAATGCTCGAATCCGGCCATTATCTCACGGCGGGTCTTCGCAAACCGGCACATATCAAACTGGTTTCGGAAGAAGATTTCCAAAATGTAATATCTGGTTCCAAAAGCCTTCAGCGCCTGATTGGAACTTTGAATTCGAATTATCACCACCGGCATCAAGGGAAAGATCAGGAAAAACAATGAGGCCCCGCTGGCAAAAAGTTTTCGCGGATCTATGGGGGAATAAAACCCGTTCGCTGCTGGTAATCGCTTCAATTTCCGTAGGATTGTACGCGGTGGGGCTCATATCCAGTCTGAATGTCATCCTGACCGAAGATATGCAGGTCGGGTACGCAGCTATGACTCCAGCCAATTTGCACATATCCATCCCCGCGTTTGACGACCGCCTTGTGGACAAAATTCGCGAATTGCCATATGTCCGAGATGCGGAAGGCCGCCGGAGCATGACACTGCGCTACCGGAATAATAAAGGGGAATGGGACCGTATTGAGATTCATGCCATCCCTGAGATTGACGAAATGGCGATAAATCGGGTCAAACCAACGGAAGGTGTCTGGCCGCCCGCGTATCGTGATATCGCCATCGATAGAAGCGACCGGGGTGATGTCCCCGCCAAACTGGGAGACATGATCGAGATTCAATTGCCATCCGGAAAGACCCGTGAATTGCGGATGACCGGCATTGTCCACGATCAGACAATCGGGGCGACCGGCGGTGGAGGCGGATATTTCATCGCGCCGGTTAACGCCTACATTACCAAGCACACCCTGGACTGGCTGGAACAGCCGGTATATTACAACACACTTTTGGTGACGGTGAAATCCGGCCAGACCGATGAAAACTACTTACGGGAAATCTCGTCTGATATTAATAAAGAAATCGAAGATTATGGTGCGGTGGTCACTTCCACGGCGATTCGGTCATCCAACAACCATCCCAACTCCATGTACCTGGATGCTCTTACCGGAATTCTTTTCGCGCTGGGAATGCTGGTCGTATTTCTCAGCGGTTTTCTCATCACCAATACGCTTTCCGCTCTTATGAACCAGCAGATCAAACAGATCGGTGTAATGAAGACAATTGGCGCCCGCCGCATGTCGATCATCGCCATCTACATGGTACTCATCGCGTTATACGGCGCCATCGCGTATGCCATAGCGATTCCCACAGCCAACTGGTCTGCCTATGCTGTAGTAAATCTGCTGGCCGGACCCATCAACTTTGATGTTCAGGAATACCGTCCGATCATTCAGACCATTTTCATTCAGGCTGTCCTCGCGCTGATTGTTCCTCAACTGGCGGCCTTCTTCCCTATTTACGAAGGCGCCAGAATCAAGACCGTTCATGCCATCAACGGTGGGCGCGAAATGAGCGCCATGCAAAAAGATGGTTGGGTGGACCGAAAGATCAACCAGATTAAAGGCATATCACATCCGATGTTGATCTCTCTGCGGAACACATTCAGGCACAAGGGACGGTTGGCGCTCACCCTGTTCACATTGACACTGGGCGGATCCATTTTCATCGCGACATTCAATGTTCAGGGTGCGCTTACCCGCTACATCGAACGGGTCAGTAAATATTTCATCGCGGATGTCAGCATGACCATGAGTCAGTTCTACCGCATTGATCAGGTTAAGAAGGACCTGGCAGCTATCCCGGATGTTGGAATTGTGGAAGGTTGGACATATGCCGGTTGTGAAGTGCTTGAAGCAAATGACAAGCCCGGTGAGCCGGTCGAAATGCTGGGAGTGGACCCTGAGAGCCAGTTGATCACCCCGATCATCATCAAAGGCCGCTGGGTGATCCCGGGAGATGAAAACGCGATCGTCTTGAGTGAACGCTTCCTGTCCGCCTACCCTGACCTTCAACTCGGTAACACATTGAAGTTGCGGGTGAACGGAGTCAAAAGTGAATGGCAGGTTGTAGGTTTTTTCCAACTGGCTGGCAAGAGTACCGGATTTCGAGCGTACAGCAATTATGACTATCTGGCGCATTTCATCGGCAGTCCAGATAAAGCCGTCTCTTTCCAGATTCGTTCGAAAAACAAGGACCTCACTCTTGATCAGCAGAGAGAATTTGGCAGCCGCATCGAGAAGCTGATACGCGCACGGGGATATAAAGTGGCCAGTATCAATGCAGGCCTCTCAGCGTTAAGTTCAAGTACGGAGGGGTTAAATATCCTCACTATGTTCCTGGTTTTCATGGCCTTCCTGACCGCTCTGGTAGGCGCGATTGGTTTGATGGGTACCATGAGCATGAATGTCATGGACCGCACACGTGAGATCGGGATCATGCGCGCCATTGGCGCCTCAGACCGCACCATCATGTCTCTGGTGATTGTTGAGGGTCTTCTAATTGGGATCATCAGTTGGATTCTGGGCAGCCTGCTGTCATTTCCCATCAGTGATTGGCTGAACAATATCCTCAGCCGCGCGATATTTGACGCGCCATCTGTGTTTTCAATCACCATTACCGGTTTCCTTATCTGGCTTTTCCTGGTCATATTACTATCTGTGCTGGCCAGCGTCGCACCCGCCCAAAATGCGGCCAAACTCACCATCCGGGAAGTACTATCGTATGAATAATAAGACCCCTTCCGCCATCTGGCGAAATCGTTGTTTACCACCTAAAATAAACCTCGGATAATCGACGCGAATGATCCACTTTTCCCGTGTTTTCAGAAAGTTATTGATGACAGCCGCAGCCTTAATCTTGACCGGTTGTACTCTCTATCAATCTGCCACACCCGTTCCGGAAGCAACCGCCACAGCCATCCCGCCCCGGACTCTGACTGAAGCCCGATTGATCCCTATGCGGAATGCGGCATTAAGTTTTTCCATGTCCGGTGTGGTGGATGAGGTTTTAATCCCAGAAGGTGATACAGTAAAGTCAGGCGATGTCATCGCCCGGCTTAAAGGTATGGATCGCGCCCGCGCGGCAGTATCACAGGCGGAAGTTCTGGTCCTCTCCAGTCAAAAAGACCTGGATGATTTCAAAGATAAAACCGACGTTTCCACCGCCAGTGCAGAACTCGTTCTTGCAAAAGCCCGCATCGAATTGCAAAACGCCGAAGATGCCCGCAAGAGTCTGGATTACCAGCAGGTTTCCGGAGCGGCGCTGGATGGATTACGAGCCACATATTACATGTCACTAAAGGATTTCAAGGACGCCGAGGACGATTATGAGCCGTATAAAGATCGTGGTGAGAAAGACCTGGATCGGGCGGCATTCTTGACGAAACTATCCAATGCACGGCTTGCCAAAGATCGTGCATTATATAACCTCAATAAAGCACTTGAAATGCCCGACCCTGAAAAGATCGCCAGGGCTGACGCCCGCCTCGCGCTGGCCAGAGCTGCCCTTGAAGATGCCCAATCCACCTATGATAAGGTCAAAGATGGACCGGACGCTTCACAACAGGTGGTGCTGGAATCAGCCGTCAAAAACGCCCGCGCACAGCTTGATGCGGCACAATCCAGTCTTTCCGATCTCGAATTAAAAGCGTCTTTTGACGGTACCGTAATATCCAACGACCTTAAACCCGGGCAGGGTGTTTCTCCGGCCGTTACTGTAATGCTCGGCGATATTTCGGCCTGGCAGGTCGAAACCACTGATCTTGTCGAACTGGATATTGTTGATATAAAACCAGATGATCCGGTTACGGTCACCTTTGATGCCATCCCTTCCCTGGTGATGACCGGCACGGTAAACCGAATCAAACAAATGGGTATCGCCAGCAAGGGTGATACCACCTACACAGTCACCATTGACCTGGATCAGAACGATCCCAGGTTGCTTTGGAACATGAAAGCGTTCGTGTCCTTCGAAAAATGAACAATCTCTCTTCGTGGGTTCCGTTTAGATTTTACAGAAATCCGATTTGCCTGGGCATTCTTTTGGCCGGCGTTCTTATACTGGTTTCCGGTTGCTCTTCATCCGGTCAATCTACACCAACTCCACAGACACCGGTCAAGACAGGTGCCGGAGCTGCAGCCGAAGCAAAAGTCATTCCCATCCGCAGTTCTGTATTAAGTTTTTCTGCGTCAGGCAGAGTTGAATCCATTCAAGCAGGCGAAGGTGACCAAGTCAATAAGGGAGATCCCATCGCAAAGCTGGATGGCACTGAACGCGCACAGGCGTCGATTGCGGCAGCGGAATTACAGGTCACATCCGCGCAGAAAAACCTGGATGATCTTAAAGAAAAAGCCCGCCTGGCAGCCGCCGATGCCGAAATGGCCGTGGCGGTGGCTTTACAGGAACTAAAAGATGCGAAAGATAAGCGCGACGACTTGAATTATCAGAGGGTCAACCAGTACATGCTAGAAGGTATCCAGGCACAATTGACCATGGCCGAACAGGCTGTGGACGATGCAGAGACAGCTTTCAGCTATGTACAGGACCGCCCTGAAGACGACGCTGACCGGGCAAAAGCTCTGGCCTATCTCTCACAGGCCCGATTGGCACGCGATCAGGTTAAACGCAATCTGGAATACGCCGAAGGTCCGCCCAGACAACAGGACATCGCGGAAGCTGACGCGCGGGTCTCCAAAGCAGAGGCGACATTGGAAGACGCGCAACGCACATATGACCGGCGTAAAACCGGTCCGGACCCAAAAGACCTGGCACTGGCGGAAGCCAACCTGAAGAACGCGAAAGCCCAGGTTGAATCCGCGCGCGCGGCGCTGGCCGACCTCGAATTGAAAGCACCGTTTGACGGAACGTTAATTGTCAACAGTCTCGAAGTAGGTGAACTGGCCACAGCCGGACAGGTCATGATCGGAGACACGTCTGCCTGGCAGGTAGAAACCACCGATTTGAAAGAAGTGGATATCGTCGGTATTGTGGCTGGCACCCCCGCCACTGTGACCTTTGATGCCATACCCGAACTGGAGATCAACGCGATCGTTAACCGCGTCAAGGGGTATGGGATCACAGTGCGGGGCGATAATACCTACGTGGTTACCCTGGATTTACAGAAAATGGATCCGCGGTTATTATGGAATATGACGGCGCGGGTGACGTTTCCCGTTTCGGCCGCCAAAACGGAGACGCCAAAGCCATGAACTGTAAATCAATCATAAATCTTTCCATTTATTTGTTCTGCCTGATTTTCCTGCCTGCTCTTTCAGGTTGCTCAAGCCTGTCCTTGGGTGAACCTACAGCCACACAAACTTCCGTTCCAACAATTCGTCCACCCAAACCAACCCGCACACCCACGGCATTACCCTCACCCACAGCGACGGCCACACACACGCCCACAATCACCCCTACGGCCACGCTACTGCCTCCCCCTGATGATTTCTCGAAAGCCCGATTATATTCCTCAGGTCCCAGACCAGGCTGGGATTTCAGTCTGACCATTCAGCTTCCGGAAGCAATTAAAGGGGAATACATTGCCCAAATTGGCGATCCAGCGAAGACGTTCACCTGCAGGCCTTTAACGGAATACACTCACCCTGAACGACTGTATTGCGTGGGGCGTCAACCAGGGGTCGACAAGAATGTGATCTTCACCATCGTGGAGAAGAGCACTGAACAAATTGTTTTCAAGGGTTTTGTGTATTTACCTTTGCCCTGAGTCAATGCAAGACTTATTTTCCCGGTATGGTGTACTGCGGCATATCATTCAGCGCCCGCCAGACGTAATCAAGAGCCTGAAGGCCGGTAAGGTTGCGCATCGTACGACCGGTTTTCAACTGTGCCGGGTCGGAAAAATCATACGTCCCGACAGTCAGGTGAAATCGATCTGTCCATAATCCCTTTGAGGGCAATTTCTGCGCAGCCGCCCAGAAATTCCATACAGGTACCTTGTACTCGCAGGCGGTCTTAACAATAATTTTATTAATGGCTTGATTGCCTTCCTGATTATCGGCTTTGGTTGAAAGAATGGGTACCGCGCCGGAGGCAATCACTTTATCCAGAACTTTGTATAAATAATTCTGATACACATCAACCGGCCGCCCGGCCCACCACTCCTCAAGACTGATGATCACAATACCGGGTTTATTCAAACGAAGTTCACAATCAAGGGGAGTCTCTTTGTCCTGGCATTTTGTCCGGTCAGCCTGAGCGGGGTTCAAAACGCCGGCGATATTTAATCCGCCGTGGCGCGCCATCCCTTTTCGTCCAAATGACCCGTTAAACTGATCGATGACTGGCTGAAGATACGGATAATTTCCAAGGGTGTAATCACCCGATTTTTCAAATGCCCCCAGGAAGACGGATGGGACACTCTGGCAATCGCCGATTATGGAAATTACATCAGACCTGTTGCCATTTCCCATCCCTTCCGAGTAGATGGTATGCATTTTCTCGGAAACATGATCTGGTATGACGGGCATGGTTTGCCAGGTCTTCTCATCCGCGCAGGTTCCCTGAGTGGGTGATTTATAAATCCCGGCCGGTGTTGGCGTGAATTCAGGTGAGGCAGTTTTTCCTTCTGGCAGAATGGTCACTTCGACTGTCAAAGTGGGTTTGGGTGTGGGAGTCGGTGTGGCAAAGACCACCGTGACCGGTGGAAGAGCGACCCGACGGGCGATTGTATTAACGGCATCCGCAATGGATTTGATGATCATATTGACGCCAGCCGGAGTGATATGAAAGGCGGTATTGGTGAACTCACTCTCTGGAACGGCATCCCACAGGTCCATGTAAATCCAATTGCTTCCCGTTGCGTGGCTGGCCAATAAAACACGGTACTGGTCATACGCCCAGCGCGGGTAATTGAAGTTATAGCGGATATCGCTGTTGGTACCGCTGCTGATTAGGATGGGTTCATTTACCAGCAAGATGGGTGTGTTACCTGCCAGGGTCATTCCGGCTTGAACAACATCCAGCGCGATATCAGTGGATTTAAGCGGGCTTTCCTTTTTCAGATAAGTAGTGTCCTCATCCAGGTCACGCTGAGCAAGGCTGTACACCGGCGGGTAATACTGGTCTATACCCGTGGCCGCCCACATGAATCCATACAATTGCAGCCGCAGCCACTCTGCCAGTTCCTTGCGTTGAAATACCGGGGAATTTGACCAGAGGGTTGTTTTTTCCGATAATGTATCCTGTGGAATGGCTAAATTGAAAGATTGAATATAATGCCGGGCAAGAGTTTTATTTTGCATTATTACCGGCGAATTCAACTGGTTGACTGTCGCCATGGAATCAAGGGTGACCATCCAGATAAAAAGATCCGGCTGGTACTGGAGAGCTTTATCCAGAATAAGCAAATCCTTAAATGTTGAATCGGTAGGATACCCCAGGTTGTAAACTTTCAACTTTTTTCCGGCTATCAAATCCGCGTAAGTCGATTGAAGTCGCGAAGCGATGGTCTCTTCGGGATGTTGTAATGTGCCCCATACGGACGAATCCCCGATCATGATGATCCGGAATTCACTCCCGGATTTGGATCCCCGATTTATTTCCAGTGTGGAAAACATGGTGTCCAGGTTGTACGTGTTCAGGCTGTAACTTTTCTCTGGTGTCTCTCCAAATGGAAAGCGCTGCCTGCCAGGGAATAGCAGGTTGTAGGCGCTGACTTTTCCCAGTAATGGACGCCAGTTAAATCCACCAAATAGCAAATTCACTCCGGCAAACAGGATCAGAGTTTTCCAAAGAACGCTGCGAAGAAATCGGGTATCCATAAATCTATCCCCACCCGAATAGTCTTGCAAAGACATATATGGATTGTTCAGGGTCAGGAAGGGCGAACCAGACCCAACCGAGCGTGACAAAATGGAATGTCAGGATTACAGAAACCCCGTCAAGAACCCGCTGAACCGGACTTCCAGCAATCCGTTCCTGTGTGCCGCGGAACAGGTTTGACCAGCGGTTTTGAAGAAATAATCCCAGGGCGTGCCACATACCCCATAGCAGAAAATTGACCGATATGCCATGCCAAAGGCCGATAAACACCATGGTGGACAGTTGACCAATAAACATGGTGAGAACAGGGAGATTCTTGAAAATCGATGTCCGCATGGAGCGGGTCAATGGATTAAATAGGTATGTACGCACCCACTGTGTTAATGTAATATGCCAGCTATTCCAGAACTGGGTGATGTTTGTCTTCAGATAGGGCTGGTTGAAATTCTCTGGAACCCGGATTCCCATAATCCGCGCCAGCCCTATGGCAATATCTGTGTAACCGGAGAAATCGAAATAGATCTGAAAAGCATAGGCGTATAAAAGGATCCACATCCAGAAGGTGGATTGCACCTGAAAAATGCTTGAAGAATTGATTGCGATAATGGCCAGCGAATCAGCCAGGAAAAATTTCTTAAAAAAACCGATGGCCAGTCGTTTGCCGCCTTCCAGAAGGTCCCGGGGTACCGAACCATTCCCGGCAACCTGGTGGTAGTCTCTGGAAAATCGCTCAAGCCGATCAATCGGACCGGCGGCAAGGGTTGGAAAAAATAAAACATAGTTGAAATAATTCTGGAGTTCTACCACCTGGTAGCGTTTGTTTTGAAAATCCCGCAGGGTGTGAATCAACCGGAAGGCAATGTATGAATACCCAAACCAACGCAGGGTTGCTAGCCCAGCCAGGTTGGAGGATTGACCCACCCACTGGCGAATGGTTTGAATTGTCTTTATTGAAAGGATTTCATTCTTGAGAATAACAAAGAGGATTATTAAAAACCCCGTGAGCGCGTAGCTTGATACGATTGCCGCTTTGCCTTCCTTGACCATTCCAACGTGCAACCCGATTATTGCCAAAAACATGAGGCTGGCAAGTACAAGTTGTATTTGAGGTGGCCGGGCAAGAAAATTGAATTGTCCCAGGTCAACGTAACGCAGAAGACTCAACAAAATAACATAAAGCCCGATGCGGTGTAAAAAATGGATGGCCTTTGATGAAAAACGGCTTTCACGAGGGGTTATGACCAGCCAGCAAAAAATGATTAGCGCGATTGTCAGCACGGGGAGCCAGAATTCCAGATAACGGGCGGGTATTTCGGGCTGCAAAGCAAAGATTAACCCCACACCGGAAATGGAAATCAGCTCAGCATACCCCCGGGTGCGCGTCAACAACCTGATGGTTAACGCTGCTGGAATCAGCGCGAGTAGCAATTCTATGCGCATCTTAGAATCCCTGATAAATCCATACCGGCGATGTATCGGTTACAGACACCAATACAGCCAGACTGATCAACACCAGCAGTAGCGCCCACAAGGTTGAGCGATTAAAGATCAATCGAAGAATTCTCACCGGTATCCACACTCCAGCCAATCTCCATTTTCATGGGAGACGAAGTATCTGTTTTGTGAAAGATCCACGCTGGAAACCTCATTGTTATATGTGGTCTCCAGCTTCCCACTGCATTCTACAATCATCCCCCCAGACACAACTTCTGCTTCCCGGCATTGCACATCCTTCAAATCTGCCTTGACCAGTTGAAGTGCATCCAACTCCAAGAAAGCCTGTGTTTCCCACTCGCTGCATGTCAGATTGGAAATGGCGATCTGATCTTGCGTCGCCAGGGCATGGAGATAGTCCTGCACAACACGTACAGGTTCACTGGCCTGCCCTGTGCAGCCGATTATTGACCCACTTAACAAGGCAAGAATGAAAAAAAGGAAACCAGAATTTTTGGGTTTCTTCATCGAAAAATCACATTCATGAATGAAGAATGTGCGCTTTCAAGTTTGATGATTATCAGGAATTTTTCAGGTGATTGGATTGATCAGCCAATAACCCGGAAATTATCCGAAACATGATACCACATCTGCCTGAACGCTGGATTGCATCAACGGAGGAGCTCTCTCGTGGAAAACAAAAACCGCTCAAAACAGAAGGTTTGAGCGGTTTACAGTTTATCTGCAAAGGACACTAATATTAATCGGAATGAGCTTTGCCATTCAACAAGACAGAACTTAATTCAGCAAAAACCGGTGTTAACCGTTCCGGGAAAACCTGATCCACCCACTCGCTGCGAACAAGAGTTTTAGAATAGGGAATCCCGGAGAGGATTTTTGCATTTGAAAGCAAGGGGTTGTTTTTCAAACTTTCATTCCAAGATTCCATCGTTGCTTCTTCCCATTTGGCATTCCCAATACCCACCGGCACAATCCCGGCCAATTGTTTCCGCTGGCGCAGGACAAGCTGAATGGTATCAGCTGTTGGTTTGCGGTTTTGCATGGAAAGCATGAGGGGAACAAAAACCTTGTCAGACGCGGCGGAAATGGCCATGGATACCAGGAATGGCGCCGTACCGGTATCCACCATCACGATCAAATCATCAGAAAAAGACGCTTCTTCAAGGGCGTAGCGCAGGATGTCGGGTGATTCGCCCATGCTCAACAGGCTGGTTACCCGGTAATCTGCCGGGAGAACATAGACGTTTTCGTTATATTTTGAGCGCATCAATGCTTTTTGCACAACCTGGCGTGTATCACCGCCTTCTCGCATCGTTTCAAGAACGGTAAAAACTGTCGGGCCGGCTTTGCCGTCAATGGTTGCCCGCGCTTCCGTACCCAGGAAAAGCGTTGTGCTTCCGCCCTGCGGATCAATATCAATAATGATGACGCGCTTTTTATAAAACTGCGTCAGATAACTTGCCATCAGCCCGGTAATGGTCGTCTTTCCGGTTCCGCCCTTCATGGACGTAAAAGTCGTGATCATAGTACTCCAACTTCCAACAAATTAAACTCCCGGACAATGCCGTTTTATTCAATGCCTGAGCCCGGGGAAAACCGCTCATTATACGATACACATTTTCTGATATTATAATCTCATTACTCAATAATTTCATTTTCCCGATGTTGATCTCCACCATAAATAAGGAAGTCTACATTGCAACAACAACCTAATTTTCAAAACATATCATTGACCGTTGCAGTCATCGTCAAATTGTTCATATCCATATCACTGGTTCTTTTTGCCGTGATCGTGATGCTTTTCGCTTCGAGCAGCGCACCTCGTAAACCAAAAGTATCTGTCACACCTCGCCCAACCATGACAAGGGCGGTAAAGACTCCTTTTTCTCTGTTCTGGAAAAAGACCGCGGTTCCCACCCTGACGCCAACTGCGGCCGCCACCACACCATCAACCGCCGCAGTCCAGGCCATAAATCCTACCGCCGGTGGCGTGAATCCACCTCAAATACCCCCCTCGCCCACCAATCCACCTGCGCAACCAACGGCGATTCCAACCAATCCTCCTGCCGCACCAACCAATCCACCACAGGCGCCTGCGGCAAAGACCAACATCACAACCGTGCAGGGATCACTTCAGGTTCCCGATCAACCATTTGGACTTGACAATCTGGCCTACCTGAAATTGATCGGGCAGTTTGGAAAAGGACGGATAAACCAGGTCGCCTGGGCGCCTTCGGCTGTCGGCGCGTTCAATCTTTTCGCGGCAACAACGGGTGGTTTCTTCTATCTGGATCCGAATACGGGGCAGGAGCAAAATCCAGTCTATCTGAATTCCAATATATTCAGTTCGGCCATCAGCCCGGATGGGTCCCGCCTGGTTACTAGTGGATCAGACAATTCCATCGTAATCTGGAAATATGGCACCGGGGAAGCGATAGCCTCAATTGATACACAGGGTGACATGATCACAGAACTTATTTTCAGTCAGGATGGGTCATCCATTCTTGGGGCCGGTGCAAATGGAAAGGTGTACATCTGGAATACGGCAGATGGATCATTAAGCCGGCAATTGGAAGGAAACGGCAATCCAGTCCGGTCGCTGCAAATCAGCGCGGACGGACAACTGGTTGTCGCCGGATCAGAGGACAAAACAGTCTCCATGTGGAATGTTGCGAGCGGTGTACGATTCATCTCCATTACCGCACATTACAAACCGGTAAATTGCGTGGTTATGAGCGCCGATTCAAAGATGGTGGCTTCCGCGAGTGATGACAATACCTTTATCCTCTGGGATACAACCAATGGCAAGCAGATCCGTCTTTTCCCGGTAACCTCCGGGGTGCGCAGTCTGGCTTTCACAAAGGATGGCACGGGTATCATTTCCGGTGAACAAAATGGAACAGTCAGCCAGTGGGAACTTGCCACGGGGCGACTTGTAAAGACTATCAGTAAAGTTCCGGGGGAGGTAAATTCCCTGGCATTCAACGCCGATGGGTCATTGCTCGCCATTGGCGCGTACACCCTGCATATTTGGCGTCCGGCAGACGACGCGTTTGCCGCGCCTTTCAAAGGTTTTACGAACTCAATTACCAGTCTGGCTTTCAATAAAGCCGCATCCATCCTGGCCACCGGCAATCAGGACGGCAGGATATCGTTGTGGGATATTAAAACAGGCACAATTATCGCTTTGCTGGAAGCGCACTCCGGAGAAGTTGCGACCCTCGATTTCAACTCAGACGGACGCTATCTGGCATCCGGTGGCGCGGATAACCAGATCATAATCTGGGATACCACCAGCGCACAGAAAGTTTATGCTCTGCGCGGTCATAGTGGGGGCGTTCGCTCGGTGACATTTAACTCCGATGGCAGCCGCCTGGCTTCTGCGGGTGGTTGGGTGGACATCACGCTCAAAATGTGGGAAATGGCCACCGGTACGGGTTTATACAATATCACCGGTTTTACAAAGGGTGATATTCAACTGGCATTGCGCCAGGGAACAAACATGCTTGCCTCAGCGGGTGGGGATGGTATTATTCGAGTATGGAATTTTGACTCTCGTCAATTGGTTACAACGATACAAAAACACAGTCGGGCGGTCCGCAGTATCGCTTTCAGTCCGGATGGCAAACAACTGGCCTCTGCCAGCGAAGATGGCAATACGTTCGTCTGGGAATCAGAAGGCTGGACAATGCTGAAGAATTTGCAAACAAAAGGCTCCAACTCACTGGCCTTTTCCCAAGACAACAGGGTTCTGGTAGTAGCCGGTGAAAACATTGAATTCTGGGATCTCAACAGCGGAAATCTTCTGACGGAATTCAAAGGAACGACCGGAACATTGACAAAGCTGGCAGAGACAGTCGATGGCAAGGTCCTTGCCGCGGGATCAACGGACGGAACAATCCGTTTGTATGGAATTCGTTAAAATGAAATGAAAAATCAGGATAAAATAGGACAATACTAAGGTAAACATCTTCGACCAAGTTTTTTGAGGAGGAATTACGAATGAATAATAACGACAAATCAGTATGGGACGGTGTCATTCTGGTGGCGTCGTATCACTTTCTCATGGCGGTTGTCTGTCTGCTTGGCGCGGCCGCAACAGTTGTTTTCGCCATCATCCCAAATCTCACGGTGACACCATCTAGTCCTCAATCCATATTCCTTCCCGTGATCGGTGCCTTCTTCGGGCTGATCCTTTGTATCTGGTACTTTTCCATTGGTTCAGGTTTGATCCGCCTGAAAAACAGCTCACGTATGGGCGCCGTTTTCCTCGCGCTTTTTGGCGCAATCGGCGGGTTATTTGTGCTGCTGGGCGCCGGTATCCCTGTGATCAACGGTCTTCTCCCTGACGTCGGCGCGGTAACCGGCGTGGCTGTTGCCAGCATCTGCGGTTATTCGTTGATGACCTTCCTAGATATCATTGTCCTGATCTTCCTGTATTCCGGTCGTGTTCGGGCTGTATTCTATGGTGAACCCTGGACGCCGGAAAACAACGCGGTTCCTGGTGTTGGAACTCTCATCCGGGCAGCGGTATTTGGCGTACCGGTAAATTCCACCGTTGTTACCCCGGTTATGCCTGCTCCCGCCGCTCCCGCGCCCATCGCCCCGATTGCGTCTCAGCCAGCCACCACACCCCACCGCGAGACAACCCCGCCGCCGCCTCCTATTGATGACCTGGATACCCCCGGTGACTTGTTTACCGAGCCAGCCCCGAGGAAACATTGATTGGTGATTGCCTGATTAAAGAGGCTGACATTATTTCTGTCAGCCTCTTTTACAGACGCCCTCTTTATTGAAGCGATCAGGGGTTCATGAACAAAGATAATTTCTCTCAAATTTTTCCATTTATATTAGGCCTGGTACTGGTTATTATCAAATCTTTTGTACTGGTGATCATGATTGTTGCTATGGCCCTGTTCACCAGCACACCTATTCAGTCTGCCGCCGTATTACCCAATGTCATCCTTCCTGAAGTTTTTCCTAACCAAACATCGACCATTTCACCTCATGACGCCGCGATAGCCAACAGTGAATGGTCAGGGGCAATTGCGAATAAAACACCCTTACCGGCCGGCACACCTTTTATTCCTCCCACACTCCAACCAACTGCCATTCCGGTGAGTGTGGCAGCCGCCAATCCCGCACCCCAACCTACGACCATCGTTACGCCAGGTGTTAGTTCGCCCTTGCAGGGATTCACCATTTCCGACCTGCCAGAATTGATCTCCCAGGAATTTAAACTACCTCCTCCCGGCGAAGACTCCGGCCATCATGGTGTGGATTTTGCATTCTGGAATCGGGATAATAAATCCATTCTGGGTGATCCCATTCAGGCAGTCTTCGCAGGAAAAGTCTCAATGGCGGACTCAAAAGAGAAACCCCCTTATGGGTACACCATTATGATAGAAACTCCATTGAATACGGTGCCACCTGAAGTTATTCAGGCCATAAAAATCCCCACACAGCCTTTGGGAACGATTATTAACAACAAACTTAATTGCCCGGACCTATCCAAAGACCAGTGGAATACCGCATCAAAATCTCTATATACGTTGTACGGACATTTAATCAGTGCGCCGAGCAACAAACAGGGGGATCTTATTCAATCCGGTCAGGTGATTGGTTTTGTTGGAAATTCAGGTTATTCCAGCGCTCCACATCTACATCTTGAAATGCGGATTGGACCCTCTGGCACCACTTTTTCAAATATGGGACATTATGACGGCAATACCACCGAAGAAGACAGGCATAATTATTGCAACTGGCGTATAAGTGGTGTTTTTCAGATGTTCGATCCAATGGATATTTTCAGGTCCAATCTGACAAACCAGTAGAACATCTGAATACCTGAACGAAATATTGATTGCCGGCAAATGAAACCCAAACCTGTTTCAAAAGTGGTTCTGTACCTGTTGGTTGTTTTCATCGTCGCAAATGTTGCCGTGACGATTCTATTTCTATGGCCGGTAATTGAGACAGAATTTCTGCCTACATCCACCATAACAATTGCCCCTACATCAATTCCAACAACAACTCAAGTCCCAACAGAAGAATTACCAACCATCATTCCAACTGAAACACCTCTTCCCACAGCCGTTCCTCCAACGGTCACACCTACCGAAGTAAACGCAAGTATTCTCGGCTTGAAGGAACAGGGAGTCATGGTTTTATCTATGGCAGATGGTTTTTACTTTCATCTTTTCGCTTTTCATCCCCAGTATCTTCCCTTATTGCGATTAACCGAGGGCGATTGGGATGATATCACTCCTTCCATCAGTCCTGATGGCACCCGAGTAGCATACAGTTCTCATCGGAACGGATACTGGGATTTGTATATTTTGGATTTACAAGCCTCATCTGTAACCCAAATGACAAGTACGCCCGAATACGAGGGCAATCCAACCTGGTCTCCAGACGGTCAATGGCTGGCATATGAATCCTATGCCAAAGGGAATATGGATATTTACCTGCTTGAGGTGGCTCACCCGGAGAACAAGCCACTTGGGTTGACTGATGATCCTGCCACCGATTTTTCTCCCCGTTGGATACCCGGAGGGAATGGCCGCCAGATCGCTTTTGTGTCTGATCGGTCTGGTGAAGATGAAATCTGGATTGCCCGTCTGGATAATTTCAAGGAACGTTTTGTCAATATAAGCCGGGACTCGGAAGGTAAAGATACCCGTCCCGATTGGTCTCCTGACGGTCGCTACCTGGCATGGGCCAAGATTAAAACCGGGGTAGAATCACTGGTAATCCTGGATATGTCCGATCCCAATTTACCGGTGCGGCCCGCCGGCTCCGGAGATTGGCCTGTCTGGAATCCAACCGGCACATCGCTGGTTTCGCGTGTTCGCCAGGCAAATCTGACGGCAATCGCGTCTTATGATACGACCACGGGGCAGATAACCATTCCGCTAATTCGCCTGCCAGGCGCGTTGCAAGGTCTGGACTGGCATTCAGCCAGCTTGCCGGATTCTCTTGCGCCGCGGCTTTCACAGGCTCCCTCCCCGTCCGCTAAAGGCCTGTGGACTCCCATGTTGAACCGTGACCCGTTACCCACGGGAACCGATGCACTGATTTCACTGGATGGGGTGGCGGCACCCTACCCCGCTTTATTGGATTCAGTGGATGAATCTTTCTACACGCTGCGCGCGAAAATTGGTGAACTGATCGGCTGGGATCTTATGAACAGCCTGGAAGCAGCATTCACCGAGAAGGATTCACCAATCGCGCCAGGCTCAGGGATTTCATGGCTCAGTACGGGACGAGGAATCATGATCAACAGCCTGCCATTGAATTCCGGCTGGATGGTTCTGGTAAGGGAAGATATTGGAATCCAGACGTACTGGCGTGTCTTCCTAAAAACCCGTTCCCAGGATGGCTCTCAGGGCCGTCCCATGACCGACAGAGCCTGGGACATTCTTTCAAGAAATGCCGGCGACCCATCTGTCTATGAAAAAGGTGGAAGAGAAATTCACGTCCCGGAAGGGTACTGGGTTGATTTCACCGAATGGGCCGGGCGATATGGATGGGAACGGTTCCCCGCGGCGGCAAATTGGATCACCTATTATCCCGGCGCCCGGTTTAACCTGTTTGCCCAAACTGAAAACCTGGATTTGAATACCGCTTTAAATCAAATCTATCCTGATCAGGATTTTTCTCGCCCCATTGTTCGTCCAACACTTACGCCATTCCCGACACCGAAACCCGAAGAGCCGACCTCCACCCCTGTCAGTAATGAAGAAGAAGAATAAAAAACGGTTCAAATGCTAGATAATATCAGATTCATTCCGAAATCATCTCTCAGGGTTTGGAGTTGCCTTGCTTTACTGGCACTAACCTCGTGTTCGTCCTATCTAACAATCCCGGAAGTGCACGCATCTGGTTCAATGGACGAAATTTCCATACCATCGCCTCTTCCTACCAACACTATCGAACTGGCCTGGCCGACCAGTACGGTAATTCCCACAAAAGAGATTTCTGCAACCCCAATCGTTCCAACCTCAACATTTTCTCCGACATCAACTGTTGTCACAATCCCCACCTTCACTCCAACATTCAATCTGGCTACAGTGGCACCCACACCAGACCCTAAAAAAATGAAACCTCTGGAAATTTCTTTTCCAACCGCGGAACCCGTCGATCCCTTGGATTGGCGCCCACCCTTATATCCCATTCCCTGGGCGCTCAGTTCGCATGATCATTTTTATTTCACCCGGCCTATCTCAGCAAATACCATCAATTGGCCATTGTGGAATTACCGTTATGGCGGAGTCTACGCGGGGTGGGAAGGTGTGGTGCATACCGGTATTGATATTGATGCTCCACTCAGTACACCGGTGCGTGCCGCCGCGCCCGGCAAGGTTATCTGGGCGGGATATGGTGTCTATTCCGGAAGGAATGATTCGAAAGATCCGTACGGAATTGCCGTCACCCTTGAACATGATTTTGGATTTCTGGGTGAAAAGCTTTACACAATTTACGCCCATATGAACAAAGTCAATGTTCAACCAGATCAGTATGTGAATACAGGTGATATTCTTGGATTCGTCGGTGAAACAGGTGCCACTACTGGACCGCATTTACACTTTGAGGTCCGTTGGAAACAAAACTGCTTCAATTGCACCCTTAATCCGGAATTATGGGTCGCACCTCCGCAGGGTTGGGGGGTTCTGGCAGGACGTGTCATGAATACGTCAGGTTCATTCTACACTTCGCAGGATATTATCATTCAACGTTCAGATCGAAAACGGGATTGGATTGTACGCACGTATGGCGAAAAATATGTTCACAGCGATCCATACTATGGGGAAAATCTTGTTCTGAGCGATCTCCCTGCAGGGGATTACATTATCAATATTGAACACGAAAAAATAAAGTATTTCTACAATATTACAATTCATGCTGGAACGGTTAATTATTTCAGATTTAAAGGGAAGAATGGTTTTTATACAGATCTCCCCGGAGAAGAAGGTTATTCTCCATCTCCAGAAAATTCCGATCTTCAATGAAGCTTAAATCAAAAGACCACCTGGCAATCAGGTGGTCTTTTTTGTGGGTCAGATATTGGGTATCAGCCCTTTGCCAAAGGGTTTCTTGAAATGAATACGAATGGCTCTTCGTTTTCTGGCTAACAGGGTTTCGAAATCTCCCAGTGCCTGGGAGGATTCAAGCACACTAAATGGGATATTCCAACCAGGTATGTCGACATCAGACTGGGGTTCGGCAGTGATCTCAACAAAGGCACCGCTATTGGCCCCGCCTTTATGAAGCTGCCCGGTGGAGTGCTGGAATCGTGGGCCATAACCCAGGGTTGTTGTTGTGGCGGTCAAACGGGTAATATCACTTCTGAACCGGGTGAATTCCGTCAGGGTTTGATTATTTCGCGGCACATAGGCATTGATCCCGACATAATCGCCAATCTGCACTTTCTTCAGGAATACGCGAATCACCTCTGCCAGATCGGCCGCGTTGGCCAGGTTTTCGCCATCATCGGCATAGACTGCCGCAGTATCATTTTCCCAGACGGGTTTACCGGTATTCAGTTTTCCATTCTTAACATACGTGTCAATGAGTTGTTTGGTTCGAGTCTTGCTTTCCTGAACGTCCGGTTGGTCAAAGGGATTCACACCCAATAAACAGCAGGCAGCCGCTGTGGCGACTTCCCATTGTACGAACGCGCCGCCCAGATCATAGACAGAATTCCAGGGCAGGATCAGCAGCGGATGACCCGCCCGGCGTATCTTGGCCGCGCGGCGGTCCATCTTGCCATTCAATCGCAGATACACAAATACTCTATCCGTAGAATAAAAATCCAGTTTCGGCTCATTGTCAACTGGGACAATACCTTTTCCATTCTTGCCGGAGCTTTCTGCGATCAATTGTTCCACCCAGGGACCAAACGCTGCCAGCTCAGGATCGGCCAGCAACGTTACTTTATCTTTTCCCTTTAGCGCACCGGCACCAAGGAATGCACCCAGCATTACGCCCGGGTTCCGTTCAAAGGAAGAATTCTTTGAACAAAGGTAATTTACCTCACGGGCAGATTCCAGCAATTTATCCGTATCATGCCCCATCAATACAGATGGAGCCAGGCCAAACATGGATAAAGCGGAATACCGGCCGCCCACCTCGGGATCACTCAGGAAGACCTGGCGGAAACCGCGATCCCCGGCTACCTTTCCCAGACTCGTATCGGGGTCGGTAATTGCCACAAAATGCCTGCCAGCTTTCTTTCCCAGGGATTTTTGAGCCTTCTCCCAGAAGAAGTCCATGAATGCGTTGCTTTCACTTGTGGAGCCGGATTTTGAACCCACGACAAAGAGAGTCTTCTTTAGCGCTGCCCAATGAGCCGCCGCCAGAACCTGGTCAGGATTGGTCATATCCAGAATTCGTAATTCCAGCCCACTTTCCCGGGCACCCAGGATCAACGCCATGGTCTCCACACCGAGTGATGATCCGCCCATACCCAGCAGAAGCAATCGAGACATTCCCTCAGATTTGCATTCCTCAAGAAGTGGTTTCACCTCTTCAATCAGAGCGGCGCCTTTTTCCGGTGCTGATAACCAACCCAAACGTTTGACAATTTCTTTTTGTCCCTCAGGTTCGCTTGTCCAGAGGGTGGCATCCTTATCTGCCATACGGGTAACGAAGTTCTTTTCTTTCAATGTACTGACGGCTGATTCAATCGATCCCGCCAGTGTACCCATGGTTTTTCGAAATTCCTTGGAGCGTCTGTCGATGGTCTTTAGAAGCTCCTTATAGGAGTTGATAAAGGACTTAACGCCCTCATCTTCCAATTGTCGGGAGACTTCTGCCAGATCAATTCCAACTTGCGTCAGATCCTCCAGAACCTTCCGGGCTTCTTTTTGACCGTCAGTTGCGCCTTTTCCAATCGTCCCGTGATCTTTGAACGCCTTTACCGTACCCGGCGGCATAGTATTAACGGTATTTTTCCCGATCAACTCTTCCACGTATAACACATCACGGTAAGCCGGGTTCTTCATACTGGTCGATGCCCAGAGTGTACGTTGAATCTGTCCACCCTTTTCGGCTAATTTCTTGAATCGCTCGGATGCGAATGTGGTTTCAAATACCTCAAAAACATTCTTGCAGGTTGAAACAGCCGCTTTCCCCATTAATCCGGCGGCCGGTTTTGAATTGGCTCCCCCACCTTCCACAATTTCCTTCAAGCGGCCATCCACTTTGGTATCAATGCGTGATACAAAGAAGGATGCCACCGAGGCAATGGTATTGATCGGTTTTTTGGCTTTTACGCGTTTTTCAAGACCTTTCATGTAAGCATCAGTAACGGCAAGGTAACGCTCAAGAGAAAATATCAATGTAACATTGACATTAATCCCTTCAGCAATAACCGCCGTAATGGCTGGAAGTCCCTGCAAGGTGGCCGGAATTTTGATCATCACATTGGGACGATCCAATAACTGCCACAGCCATTTCGCCTGTTCCACTGTCTTTCTAGTGCTATGCGCCAGTTTCGGGCTAACTTCCAGGCTGACATATCCGTCAGCGCCTTTGGTCTGGTCATAAATGGGTCTAAAAAGGTCCGCAGCATTGCGAATATCTTCAATGGCAAGCTGGAAGAAGATCGATTCCGGGTCGCTTCCCGCCAGTGCCATAGGCTGTATTGTCTCATCATATATACGTGAACCACCGATGGCATTATTAAATATGGTCGGGTTTGATGTTACACCGGTAACATCGCCATCTGTTATCAATTGGGCGAGTCCACCGTCTTTTAAAAGACGTCTATCAATATTATCCAACCACGGTGATTGCCCGGCATCGACCAATTGCTGCAAACTTGATTTACTCATTTGAACATCCTTCTTTCTATCATTTCCACCTTTTCAATCCGGCGGTGATACCTGTCCTGTGAAGAGAACTTCGCAGTAAGAAATGTTGTCACCAGTTCTCTGGCTGTCTCCAAACCTATAACCCGGGCTCCCAGGCAAAGCACATTTAAATTATCATGCTCCACCCCCTGATGAGCTGAATAAACATCATGGCAGACACACGCCCTCACCCCCCTGAATTTATTGGCTGTGAAGGTGATTCCCACCCCCGAACCGCAAACCAAAATAGCCCGCTCGGCTTGCCCGGACTGTATAGCCCGGGCAACCGGTTCGGTTATATCAGGATAATCGAGAGTTTCTATTGAATCTGCTCCCAGTTCGATGACGGAATGCCCCAGATCCTGAATGACCTGAATGAGAAACGCATTGTAGGGAAAACCGGCATGATCACAGGAAACAGCTACATTCATTTCTTATCCCAGCAGTTTTTTCGCTTCTTCCACAACATGATCAACAGAGAAGCCGAATTTTTCCATGACAACTTTTCCCGGAGCGGACGCGCCAAAATGGTCAAGTCCGATTACGGTACCTTTTTCGCCGGTCCATTTTTCCCAACCGAATGTCGAGCCGGCTTCCACAGCCATCCGCCTGGTAACACTCGCAGGCAGAACAGAGTCACGGTATTCAGCGGTCTGTTCCTTGAACAGCTCCCAGGATGGGAAGGAAACGACGCGAACAGACTTTCCTTCAGCAGCCAGTTTCTGGCCGGCTTCCAGAATGAGACCGACTTCGGAACCGGAGGCCATCAAAATGATGTCCGGATTCTTCCCACCCAGATCGGCGAGAATATAGGCGCCTTTCTGCACACCGGCCGCCGGAGCAACCACCTTGCGGTCCAGCGTTGGCAGGTTCTGACGGCTTAGAGCCAGAACTGTCGGCCGCTTATCATTTTTGAGGGCAACCCGCCAGGCTTCGGCGGTTTCATTGGCATCCGCCGGGCGGATCACCAGCAAATTGGGGATGACACGCAGTGACGCGATTGTTTCTACCGGCTGGTGTGTGGGGCCGTCTTCACCAAGGCCGATGCTGTCATGGGAGAATACCCAGACTGCCGGCAGATGGGACAAGGCACCGACACGAACGGCGCCGCGGCAATAATCAGCAAACACCAGGAATGTGGCACCGTAGGGGCGGATACCGCCATGAGCGGCCATACCGTTCACCACAGCAGCCATACCATGCTCGCGTACGCCAAAATGGAAGTTTTTGCCTTCGCGGTGATCCTGCTGGAAGGCGACACTGCTGGAAATCCAGGTATTGTTGCTGGGCGCAAGGTCAGCCGATCCACCAATCAATTCAGGAATGGCTGAGGATAACGCGTTGATAACCTTGCCTGAAGCCACACGGCTGCCAAGTCCTTTGGCCTCTGCGTCAAACACGGGTATGGCTTTTTCCCAATCATTGGGCAGGTCCCCACTGATGCGGCGCTTAAGCTCAACCGCTTCAGCCGGGAACGCGGATTTGTAAGCTTCAAATTGTTTGTTCCACTCCGCCTCAAACTTCTTTCCGCGGGAAACACACTTCTTGAATTCCCTGGCCGCGTCTTCCGGGACGTAGAATGAATCTTTTGGCCATCCCAACTTCTCTTTCGCGGCAGCAAGTTCTTCTTCACCGGCAGGTTCACCGTGCGCTTTGGCTGTGCCCTGCTTTGTGGGCAGACCAAAACCGATTATGGTCTTGCACATGATCAATGACGGGCGGGGATCCTTCTTTGCTTTCTTGATGGCTTTGTCGATCTTGGCAACATCATTGCCATCATCCACACGAAGGACCTGCCAACCATATGCCTCAAAACGCTTCCCACGGTCTTCCGTGAAAGCCAGGCTGGTCGAGCCGTCAATCGTAATACTGTTATCGTCATAGAAACAGATGATCTTGCCCAGCTTCTGGTGGCCGGCGAAACTGGCCGCTTCTGAAGCCACACCTTCCATCAGATCGCCGTCTCCGGCAATGATGTATGTGGTGTGATTGATGATCTCATGGCCAGGTTTATTGTAGACGGCCGCCATGTGAGCTTCCGCCACAGCCATGCCAATGCCATTACCCAACCCCTGCCCCAGAGGACCGGTGGTGGTTTCGATACCAGGGGTCAATCCCACTTCGGGGTGACCGGGGGTCAATGAACCCCACTGGCGAAATTGTTTCAATTGTTCCATTGGAAGGTTATACCCGGTCAGGTGCAACAGGCTGTACAAAAGCATCGATCCATGACCGCCGGAAAGAACAAACCGGTCACGGTCAAACCATTTCGGGTTTTTCGGGTTGTGTCTCAGGTGTTTGGTCCAAATGGTATATGCGATGGCAGCAGCCCCCATGGGTAAACCGGGGTGACCGGAATTGGCTTTTTGTACGCCATCGGCAGATAAAAACCGAATGGTATTGATCGCGCGTTCCTGAATAGGTGTGTTCGTCATGCTAACCTCGATTTTTTTGATATATTTGTGCAATTTTACCATGCAGGCCTTGTTTTGAAGACTTTAATAAACAGGGTATTTATCTATACGAAAAGGAGCTCTGATAATAGAGCTCCTTTCAGTCCGGCAGGTCTGTAGTTCGAGTTAATTCAAAGAAATTCGATTCAATCGCAGGCTGTTTGTAACCACAAACACACTGCTAAACGCCATGGCGGCCGCGGCCAATACGGGGACAAGCAGTCCAATCGCGGCTATTGGAATGAGAATCACATTGTAAATGAACGCCCAGAAAAGATTCTGCCTGATCGTGCGTAAAGTCATTTTTGAAAGTTGTATTGCCCTGACGACTCCCTGGAGCTCTCCGCTGATGAGCACAATTGGTGCTGAGGCGATGGCCACATCCGTGCCAGTGCCAATGGCAATGCCCACATCCGCTTGAGCCAGTGCCGGGGCATCGTTGACACCATCACCAACCATGGCGACCCGCATACCCTTATTCTGCAATTTTTTTATTTCAGCCGCCTTGTCCCCCGGTAAGACATCAGCGAGGACTGTATCCACGCCAACCTGTCGGGCAACCGCGTCTGCAGTTTGCCGGTTATCCCCGGTAATCATGGCAACTTTCAAACCCATGGTATGCAGGTTTTTTATGGCCGCCATCGAGCCTTCTTTAATGGTATCCGCCACGGCGATCAAGCCCGAAAATCTGCCATCGATGGCAACCAGCATAGCCGTTTTTCCTTCGGATTGCAGCTGCGCAATTTCATTTACAAAGACCTCGGTTGAAATATTCCGTTCCATCATCAACCGTGCATTGCCAACCATTACAGATCGGCCGTCTATCACGCCATCAATACCCTGGCCGGTTACCGATGTGAATTTTTCAGGTGTAGACAGGCTTATTCCTCTATTCCCGGCCTCCGCCACGATGGCTTCTCCCAGAGGATGCTCACTGTTCTTTTCCAGGGACGCGGCTATCCGGAGCAATTCGTCATGACCAATATTTCCAAAAGGGATGATATCAGTCACTGAAGGATGCCCGCGGGTGATTGTTCCCGTCTTGTCAAGTACAACCATTTTTATAGACCCGGCTCGTTCCAGAGCTTCTGATGATTTGATCAAAACCCCCATGGCGGCGCCTTTACCTGTACCCACCATGATGGCTGTGGGAGTCGCCAGTCCCATGGCGCACGGGCAGGCGATCACCAGCACCGCCACCATGTTGATAAGCGCGCGGGTGAAGGGGGTAATATCCGAATTAACCGTAAGCGGCGGGCCAAACAACATCCACCCGGTGAAGGTCAATAAAGCCAAAACGATCACGATCGGAACAAACACGGCTGAAACCCGATCAGCCAGCTTTTGAATGGGCGCCTTGCTACCCTGCGCTTCCTCAACAAGCCGGATAATCTGGGCCAGGGCTGTATCTTTGCCAATTTTGGTGGCTTCGAATTTCAGGGACCCCAACTTATTGATCGTTCCCCCGATCGCTCCTGAACCAGCGAACTTCTCCACCGGGAGCGACTCGCCGGTCAACATGGATTCATCCACCGAGGAATACCCGTCAAGGACCACGCCGTCCACCGGTATCCTTTCACCTGGTTCGATAAACACCACATCACCGATGCGCACCTCATCAATCTCAACTTCCAATTCCTGTTCATCCCGAATGATGTGTGCAGTTTTTGGCCGCAGCCCCATCAACTTCTTGATGGCTTCACTCGTACGACCTTTGGCACGGGCTTCCAGAAATTTTCCCAGCTTGATAAGCGTGATGATCACGGCCGAGGTTTCAAAGTAAACATGCCCTTTCAGCAGTCCGAGGGCAACCGGAAGGGAGTACAGGAATGCTGTCGACGAGCCAAGCGCGACCAGCACATCCATATTAGCCGAACCATTTCGCAGGGATTTATACGCGCCCACATAGTACTGCCAGCCGACATAGAATTGCACCGGCGCAGCCAGGGCAAGCATAATCAATTTGAACCAGGTGGAATGAGTGACTTCCATCGGCAGAAATCCAAGATCGCCTGCCATGGAAATGATGAACAATGGCAGCGAGAAAACAAGACCGGTGATTAATAAATGTTTCTGCTGCCGGATTTCATGTTCGCGTGCCGCTTCTTCCACATCTATTTGTTCATCGCCGCCCTCAAAAACCCGAAACCCGGCATCTGCCACGATTTTTCGTATCTCACTCTGACTGATTACCGTCGGGATGTACTTTACCCTTACAGTTTCGGCAGAGATATTGATCAGGGTTTCCAGTATTCCATTCACCCCGGATAACTTTTTCTCCAACCGGGTAACATCGTTAGCGTCGCTCAATCCCTGAACTGCCAGAATAGCTTCACCGCTGGCAATGCCATAACCGGTGCGTTCAATTCGGCCAATCAATTTCGCAATACTGACAATGGTCGGGTCATAATCAATGGTAGCTCGCTCATTGGAGAGATTCACGATTGAATTTTGAACACCGGGTTCTTTTTTCAGGTTGCGCTCAAGGGTGGCTACGCAGTTGGCGCATGTCATCCCGGTTACAGGGAGGATGACCTGTTGATTGGTTGCCATGGCATTCTCTATGAATTTACCGGATAATTTATTTCTTTCAGCAGAGACTTAATGGTTTCTTCGCTGGCAGGGGCTTCAAAATCTATCTGAATGGTTTTGGCAGCCACATCACCTTCGACATTTTTTACACCTTCCAATTCGGAAAGTTCGGATTTGATGGTATGAACACAGTGTCCGCAATTGATGGACGGTATGGAATAAATAACTGTACTCATGTTTTCTCCTTTAGTTAGCACGTGTATTAAATGCTATTTAGGTTGGTTCGTCCGGTCAAACACTTCCCGTATCTCTTTTAGAACTCTCTCCCGTTCAGCAGGATCATCCCCACGGATGGCTGTGATCACGCAGGAGTTAAGGTGATCTTCCAATATCCCCGAGCTGATCTTGCTCAGGGCTGCCTGAGCCGCCTGTATCTGCCGTATTACATCAATGCAATAGGCGCCTTCATCCACCATCCGTTCAATACCGCGAATATGGCCCTCCACATTTTTAAGCCGCAATGTTGTTTCTTTATTCATATTTCTCCTATACCCCCCCCTACTGGGTGGGGTTATATGGGTATTATAGGATAACTTGCAGATTTGTCAACAAAGTTTGCTGCCAGCTTCTTCATTTTTTGATTGAATGACGTATTCATTTGATTTATACTGAATAAGAATCTGTTTTAAACTGGTAATTATGTGTCCATTTCTGGGGCTGCCATGGAGAAATCTACAAAAATCGCACACCTGCTCTCCAATTTAAGTGACCTTCCTGCCATGCCTGATGTGGCGCAAAGGGTTTTGTCTCTTATCCGCAACCCGAAAACAAATATGGCGGAAATTGGCGATATCCTGTCACTTGACCAGTCTTTAGCCATGCTGGTTTTGCGTTGGGCGAATTCTGCGTATTATGGACTTCGCCATCCAGTGGTCACAGTAAATCAGGCGGTCATTGTCCTTGGACAGCAGGCAGTACGTAATGTTATTCTGGCTTCCACAGTGGCCAGTATGATGGACAGACCGCTGGTTGGTTATGGATTGGATAAGGGTGATCTCTGGCAACATTCAATCGCGGTTGCCGGAGCTGCCAGAGAGATCTCCAAGAACAAGGGAAGTGAATTGTCGGAAGAAGCCTATACAGCCGGACTTCTTGCCGATATTGGGAAACTGGCGTTTGAATCTCTACTTCGCGACGTTGATCTTTCCGCGCCACAGTGGCAGGGAAAATCTTTCACAGATCTGGAAGAAAATTTTTTTGGGATCGATCACTCGGTCCTTGGCGCCGAATTGGCCCGCCGTTGGAATCTTCCCCCACGGTTGTTGGACGCAATTGAGCATCACCACAATCCGGAAAAATCCGGTGAAGGTCGCGCCCTCACCTATGCCGTTCATCTGGCCGATTATGCCGTGATGATGATGGGCATCGGCTTAGGCCGCGATGGACTTCAATACACGCTCGATCCGGCAGCCATTGAATTTTATGAATTTTCTGAAAAAACACTGGATCAGTTAACAGAAGCCGTTCCAGAATTCATCGAATCCTCCAACTCCATGCTTCGGGCTGTTCCTCTCAAAAATGGCTGAACATGAGAATGTGTATAAAACCGAGACCGAACGCTATCACGCGCTGGTTTCCTTCGAAGATTTTCACCACAACCTGGCTCGTGAAATAGAAAAACTCATTCCGGCAGGCAAATCTGTACTTGAAAGCGGTGCCGGAACCGGCCGGGTAACCAATCTATTACTACCTGACTGTAAAGAGTTGGCCGGTTTTGATCTTTCCCCAGCCATGCTCCAAAAAGCGCGGCGTGAATTATTCTGCAGCGCAAATAGACTGGCTGGTCTGACCGCGGCTGATCACCGCCATCTGCCTGTGATCAGCGGCAGATTTGACTGGCTTGTGTCAGGTTGGAGTGTCTGCTATCTGGTTAGCTGGCAGCCCGATCAATGGCAGCAGCAAGTATACGCAGCTCTTAGAGAATTTTTGCGCGTTTTGCGTGATGATGGGAATATTATGATCATTGAGACCCTGGGGACCGGAAAGACTTCACCCGAACCTCCGGCACATCTGGTACCGTACCTGGACTTTCTATCAGAGATTGGTTTCGAGAAACACTGGCTGCGAACGGATTATCGCTTCCCTGATAAACAAACAGCCCGGGACCTTACCCAGTTCTTTTTCGGATCTGAAATGCTTGCCTGCATAGACCAAGCTCCTCAACCGGTGCTTCCAGAATGTACTGGAATCTGGACTTGTAACTGCAAGAAAATTAAACAAACTGTTCCTGGTCAAAATCAATAATCTCACACGCATTGCCGCATTGCCCTATGAAACGCATCAGGTCGTCGACCGTGATAACCAGTGTGGAGGTATTTACGTTGGGGTGAAAACCGGCTGTATCCTCTTTAAATATAGCCTTATCCAAAACCACAGTAACATCATGACCGGAGTCAAAGACCAATCCGAAAGGGCTGACGGCGCCCGGTGTGACACCCAGGTAATGCAAAAGCCGCTCGTTTGACGCGAAACTTAATCGTCCACTTTTGAAATACCGGGCCAGGCCAGTCAAATTGACCTCCGTCTCAACCCGTAAGACTACCAGGTAATGTTTCTTTCCCGGTTTGTCGCGCAGAAACAGGTTTTTGCAATGCGCGCCTGGATGCATGTCGCTGAATTGTTCCGCTTCCCTGACAGTCGCCACCGGGGGATGTTCATACCGTTCGTATGGGATTTGCAGGGTGTTCAGTGTCTTCAAGATCCTGGCCTCAATGGAAGATTTGGGCATGACCATTATCCAATCGTAAGAATGATGATGCCGGCTATGGTCAGAACCATCCCTATGGCGGTTTTAATGCTAAACGCCTCACCTCCCAGCCAGAGACCCATTAACGCGCCAAATAGGGGGGATGTAAAGGCGATGGGCATCACTTTTCCGAGGGGCGCGCCCTTAATTGCCAGGTAGTAACACAACATACCAATTGACCCGGCCACCACACCGCCGCCAATGACCATATAAAGCATGGCTTTTGTCCCTGCCGTCGGAATTTGTTTCCATTCGGGAAAGCTGACGACCCCCAGGATGACCAGGGCTATAGCCGTGCGAATCGTGATCCCCACCTGTGGAGAAAGGTTGCCCATATGCAAACCCTTCTTTTCAAAATAGCCTCCTACTCCCCAGGCTATGGCTGTTAAAAGAGCAAACAATTGGGGTTTCATGATTCGCCTCCGTATGCAAGTTTTAATCCAATTCTAAAACTCGTGTCCTTTTTTGGGGGAAACTACTTGAAATTCATATACAAAGTGGGTACAATGTGGATATAAGTGGTTCAAAGTGGGTCAAAGTGGGATGCCGGAAACACCGGCATTCTCCCTTAAAAAGGCAAGGTAGAACTCATGTTCCTGGGACAGTACGAACACACCATAGACGACAAAGGGCGGCTCACCATTCCGGCGAGATACCGTGACTTGTTGGTCGAAGGTGCCTTCGTAACGGAAGGATTTGACCAGAACTTGATGGTGCTTACCTCCACGGCCTTTTTGACGATTTCTGACCGGGTCAACCGAATGAGCATGACAGATCCCACCGCGCGTGATCTGCGCCGAATGATGTTCGGCCGCGCCAACCAGGCTGAGATCGACAAAGCCGGCCGGATGCTTCTACCTGCCTACTTGCGAGAACGCGCCCTGTTAAAAACCGAAGTAGTGGTGGTTGGCATGGGAGATTACTTTGAAATTTGGTCCGATGAGATCTGGCAGATAAAAAATCAACCCATTCCTGACTCGGAGGCCAATTCGAAACGCTTCGCAGCCTTAGATTTATCGGTGCGTTGACATGCCCGCAATCACTGAAGGCGCTGTAACTCCGCACCAACCAGTTCTTTACCAACCTTCTATAGATGCTCTTCAACCTCACGATGGCGGTCGTTATGTTGATGCAACCGTAGGAGCAGGAGGACATGCCTTTGGAATACTGGAACTTTCCTCACCTTCTGGTGAGCTTCTAGGCCTTGACCGGGATGAAAACGCCCTGGCCATAGCCAGCCGGAAGTTGGAAAAGTACCAGAGTCGTGTTTTTTTACGACATTCCTCCTATGTGAAAATGGAAGCCGAGGTGGGTAACCTGGGTTGGCCTGCTGTGGATGGAATCCTGATGGACCTGGGACTCTCGTCCATGCAGTTGGACACCCCTGAACGAGGTTTTTCATTTCGAACCGATAACCCATTGGATATGCGTTTTGACCCGTCCACCGGTTTAAGCGCAGCAGACCTGGTCAACACATACCGCGAAGATGAAATTTCCCGGGTTCTCTGGGAATTCGGCGAAGAACCAAAGTCACGGCAAATAGCCGCGGCCATTATGCGTCAACGCCCCATTACCACCACAGGCCAGTTGGCCATGCTGGTTGCCAGGGTCTATGGCTCGCATCGTGGAGAGCATCACCCGGCTACCCGGACATTTCAAGCTATCCGCATCGCGGTCAATGATGAGTTGGGCGGATTACAAACCACTCTGCCGATCGCGATCAGTCTGCTCAAACCCGGGGGCCGGCTGGCAATCATCACATTTCATTCACTGGAAGACCGCATGGTGAAGCAATTCTTCCAGCGAGAAAGCCGGGATTGCCTGTGTCCGCCCGCGCAACCCATTTGCACCTGCGGACATAAGGCCAGTCTCAGGATGGTTTCCAGGAAACCCGTTAATCCCTCTGACGGTGAAATAAAAGAAAATCCCCGTGCCAGAAGCGCCAGACTGAGGATTGCGGAAAAGTTTTAACTGGCACACCCTTTGCAAAGCAATCTGTATTTAAACTGTTACCAGAGAGACGAAAACATGACAGCAATTACCCAAAAACTCGAACAGGCGTACAGACAGGCTCCCTGGCGGACTCAGGTCCAATGGAGCGGAATGTTCCTCTTATTATTGATCAGCTTTGTACTGGTTGCGGGTCTTTATCTCAGTATTTCGGCTCAGGCGGCTACTGCCGGTCTTGATATTCAAGATTTGCAGGTCCAAAAGGATGAAACCACCCGTCGCATGGCAGACCTGCGTAATCAACTGGCTTACCTGACCTCAGACGCCGTAATGGCAAAACGTGCCAAAGAACTGGGATACAGGTTGAATAGGATCGATGAACCAACCTACCTGATCATTCCGCGCTATTCCGGCCGTGATCTGGCAAATCTTGCCCCCCCTCCCGGTCTGGATATGATCCCGTCTCCCGTTCTTAAACCTTCCTATACCCAATCCCTGTGGGAATGGCTTTTCCAGGGAGTTTTGAGTTATACCGATCCATCGCTGGGAGTGAATCCTTGAATCATTCATCCTTTTTCCGCCTGAAGGTCATGGGCATCCTGCTCTCAATCGCAGGAGGCCTGATCATTCTCCAGGTGATCCGCATCCAGAACAGCGATTCGGCACAATCATTAAGCGCCGATGCCGTCAGAAATTATGATTATGAAGAACGCAAGATATTCCCCGAACGCGGCAGCATTTATGACCGCTGGGGACGTCTTTTAGCCGGTAACAAGGAAGTTTATGAAGTCGGCGTTGATCTGCGCTATGTGAAGAACGCTGAAACAATCGCCCGTATGGCGCATGATGTTCTTGAAGCAGATTATGATACCGTCTATAACAATATCAGCAACGGTTACGTGCCGGGTGAACTGGAATACATCGTTCTCGCAGATTTTGTGCCACTCGATAAGATCACGGCCATCAGTGAAACCAAAGAGAATTACAAACGGTTAACGCCCTTAAACAAGGGTGACCGTCTGCCCAGTCTGGAGGGTGTTCTCTGGACTCCCCACCTTCAGCGCAGTTACCCGGAAAACGCCCTGGCTTCCAATATTATCGGCTTCTATTCCTACCGCGACCGTGATCAGGGTCGGGGGTATTTTGGGGTTGAAGAGAAGTATAACGACCTGCTTTCAGGTTCACCCATTATCGTGAAAGTTCCCCACAATCCATACAAAGTTCGCGAAATCCCCACAGTGGATCCCGGCGCCAGTCTGATATTGACGATTGATAAAGATATTCAGGCAAAAATGGAATCCATTGCCGCTAACGCCATGAAGCGGAATGGCGCGACATCGGTAACCATAATTGTGGAAAATCCCAAGAATGGGGAAATTCTGGCCATGGCCACCACCCCTAACTTGAATCTGAATGAATACTGGAAATATGGGGAAATATTCCCCAACCCCACTCCGTATAACCGTGGAGTTGGGCAGACGTATGAACCCGGTTCCGTCTTTAAGGTATTGACCATGGCCGCCGCTGTTGACGCCGGCGCCGTCACTCCCGATACACCGTTCCTGGACACCGGTGAAGTGGAGATTGGCGGTTATACCATCTATAACTGGGACCGCAACGCTTGGGGGCCTCAGACAATGACCACCTGTATGCAGCATTCTTTGAATGTCTGCCTGACATGGGTGGCGCAACAGCTTGGCCCGACGCGTTTCTACCAGTATATGCAGGCGTTTGGCATCGGACGCAAGACAAATATTGATCTGGCTGGAGAAGTGAATTTCCCGCTGGCTTTACCAGGAGATGGAAACTGGTATCCCATTAATCTCGGTACCAATTCATTTGGTCAGGGTGTCGCGGCCACCCCGCTGCAGATGATCACGGCAGTGTCAGCCCTCGCCAATGACGGCAAAATGATGGCTCCACACATTCTCCAATCTGTTGTAGAAAATGGCAGGCAATACAACAATACACCTCAGGTACTGGGGAATCCGATCTCTGCCAAAACAGCACGCTCTGTCACCCAGATGTTGGCCGTTTCGTTGGAAGAGGAAGCCTCTGATGCGCTGGTGGAAGGTTACCGGGTTTCCGGTAAAACCGGTACTGCTGAAATTCCAGGGCCCAACGGATATGTGAGCAACTTAACAAATGCATCATTTGTTGGCTGGGGACCGACCGATGATCCCAAATTTGTAGTATATATATGGCTGGAAAAACCAAAGAGTTCAGTCTGGGGTTCCATTGTTGCCGCCCCGGTATTCAGCCAGGTTGTTCAATCTTTAGTGGTTTCCATGAATATCCCTCCGGATACAATTCGGCAGGGATTGGTTCAGAAATAGGTGAAATGCTTACTCTTACCGATGTACTTGACGCGCTGACCGGCACAAAGTTGGATGCCTCCCATCTGTTGATCTCAGATGCGGTAATTGATTCGCGTCAGGTTATTCCGGCTTCCCTGTTTATTGCCATACCCGGTGAACGCGTTGACGGCCATGAATATTTGACCAGCGCTTTTGAAAAAGGCGCCACGATTGCCCTTGTTGAAAAAGACACATCGGAGGTATTCCGAACACTCGATCTCCGAAAGCCTCTGAATCCGGCACTTCCTTTGCCTGAACCTCCATTTTGCCTGCGTGTTGAGAACACACTGGAAGCACTCCAGAAGATTGCCGCGTACTGGCGGCGTCAGCTTAATGTAAAAGTAGTCGGCATCACCGGGTCTGTTGGCAAGAGCACGACCAAGGAACTGGTCGCAGAGCTATTGTCGACCTGTTTCAGCGTCATCAAGAACCCGGGCAATTACAACAATGAGATCGGTCTTCCCCTGACCATGCTTCGCATGACCCGCGCGACTCAAGTGGCGGTACTGGAAATGGGTTTCTATGTACCGGGGGAGATTAAATTCCTTTGCGACCTGGCAATGCCCGAAGTCGGCATTGTTACCAATGTCGGAACTGTACACGCGGAACGCGCCGGTTCACAGGAAAGCATCGCCCGCGGGAAAGCGGAACTGGTGGAAAACCTTCCCGTCAATGGAAGAGCAATCTTGAATAATGATGATCCCTGGGTGCGCTGGATGGCCGGGCGATCGAATGCGCCGGTTTTATCCTATGGGACGGAATCCCCGGCTGACCTGTTTGCTTCTGATGTGATGGGGCGCGGATTGCAGGGAATTGAATTTAACCTGCAATACAAAAACGAAATCCGCCGTATTCGCGTTCCCCTTTTGGGAAAACATTCCGTCAATACTGCCCTGCGAGCAGCGGCAGCAGGATTTGCCATGAACATGACCTTTGACGACATTGTTTCCGCGCTACAGGCCAGCACATCACAATTGAGACTCACCGGAATACATTCCCGCCAGGGCGCGCTTATTCTGGATGACACCTATAATGCATCACCCGAATCAACCGTTGCGGCGCTTGATCTGCTTTCCGAAATCCCCGGACGACATATCGCGGTGCTTGGCGATATGCTTGAACTTGGGCAGTATGAAGAATCCGGCCATCAATTGGTTGGCGAAAAAGCCGCCACGGCAGCCAACCGGCTGATCGCCGTGGGTTATCGGGCACGCGTTATCGCGGAGGCGGCACGAAAAGCGGGCATGTCCGCATCAGCGATTGATTGCGTGGATAACGCCGCGTCCGCCATACCTTACCTGCAATCCAACCTTTCAGAGAACGATGTCGTATTGATCAAAGGCTCTCACGGGATGAGGATGGATCGAATTGTGGCAGAAATTGAGGCAAGACTATGACAGACACATCACTATCCTTAACATTGTCCGGTTTGAGCTTCATGATGACCGTTATCTGGGGCGGTCCGTTGATCCGCATACTTCATTATTTCCGTATCGGCAAGCTCATCCGTTTTGAAGGCCCCAACAGCCATATCACCAAAATGGGGACACCCACAATGGGTGGTTGGATGGTCATCATTCCGGTTGTACTGGTCACCATTCTGATGAATGCGGCCAATATATTTGGGTTGAAAATTTTCTCCAGTGTAGTCTGGATACCGCTGGCCGTTTTACTTGGCTATGGTTTCCTTGGCGCCATTGATGATTGGCAGGGGATCCGCGGAGAAAGAATTGGCCAGGGCATGCGTGCCCGAACCAAACTGATCCTTCAAATCCTGTTTGCCGTACCGGTGGCTTTTCTTCTGCGGGATGTTATCCATGTTCCCCAGATGTTCTGGCCGGGTGTGTATGACGCGTTTGACCTCGGTTTCTGGTACATTCCCATCGCCGTCTTCATCATTGTTGCCTGTTCCAACGCGGTCAACTTCACAGACGGACTGGATGGCCTGGCAGGATTGATCTCTGCTACAGCGTTTGCTGCCTATGGCGGCATTGCCATGCTGCAGGGGCAGGATTTTATCGGCCGGTTCTGTTTCACCATGGTTGGCGCTCTGTTCGGTTTTCTGTGGTTCAACGTTCATCCAGCCGAATTATTCATGGGAGATTCCGGAAGTCTTTCCATTGGTGCCACCCTGGGCGTGATCGCGTTGATGACCGGCCAGTGGTTATTGATCCCGTTGATCGCCGTTATCCCGGTCAGTGAAGCGACCAGCGTTGTGCTCCAGATTCTTTATTTCCGGTTAACAAAAGGCAAACGTCTCTTCAAAATGGCACCATTGCACCATCATTTTGAACTCTGCGGATGGAGTGAAACCCAGGTTGTCCAGCGTTTCTGGCTGGTATCTCTTATGGCTGCGATGGCCGGCGTGGCCATCGCGATGGTGTAAATTATGAAAAATTGGCAGAAGGAACATGTTCTGATCATTGGCGCCGCCCGTCAGGGTTTAGCGCTGTCACGTTATTTGTCTGCACAGAATTGTCATGTTTTACTGAATGATAGTCGCCCTGCTGAACAAATGAAAAAGGTCGTTGACTCTCTGGCAGATACATCCGTGAAATTCCTTTTTGGCAGCCACCCGATGGAAGCTCTGGAGGGGATAACTCTTGTCTGTATATCGGGTGGAGTTTCCCCTGATCTTCCATTGGTTCAGGAAGCAAAACACCGTGGGATACCGATATCCAACGATGCACAGGTCTTCATGGAAATGGTGCCGTGTAAAACAATCGGGATAACCGGTTCCGCTGGTAAAACCACAACCACCACTCTGGTGGGAAGAATCTGCCGGGCAGGCGCCCTCCAGGATCAAAAGGTATGGGTCGGGGGGAATATTGGCACTCCCCTGATTACCTTTATTGATCAAATCCATCCGCAAGATCTCGTCATTCTGGAGCTTTCCAGTTTTCAACTGGAGTTGATGACCATTTCACCGAATGTCAGCGCCGTCTTAAACATCACTCCCAATCACCTGGACCGGCATGGGAACATGATTGCTTATAAAGCGGCAAAACAGCGCATCCTGGATTTTCAAAAATCAGATGACGTGGCCATTCTCTGCCGTGATGACATCGGTTCTTTTGACCTGGCCCCGAACGTTAATGGAACGCTCTTCACGTTTGGTTGGAACATGCCTATCGACGGCCACCCGGGTACATTCATGAGCGGATCAGACCTGGTTTTCCATGATGGGAAACAGGAACCAGTATTATTAACTCGGGACGATATTTCTTTACGTGGAGACCATAATGTACTGAACGTCCTGGCAGCCTGCGCCATTGCCGCGGCAGCCGGATTTGACCGATCTGCCATGCTGGCCGGAATCAAAGGCTTTGCCGGTGTGGATCACCGCCTCGAGTACGTCGACACAATTAATGGAGCAGCCTGGTATAACGATTCCATTGCCACAGCTCCTGAAAGAACCATGGCGGCCATCCGATCTTTCACAGAACCGTTAATACTTCTGATCGGTGGTCGTGATAAAAAGTTGCCCTGGGAAGACCTTGCTGCCTTGATCCGGCAGCGTGTGAATCATGTGGTGGTTTTTGGTGAAGCTGCGCCAAAAATCCTTGATGCTCTTGGCAAGGTTCAGGGCGAACCTGCAGCCTTTACCATCGATCATGCCTCCGGGTTGAACGAAGCTGTTCAAATGGCATACAAACGCAGTGAGCCGGATGATGTTGTTCTACTTTCTCCCGGCGGAACCAGTTACGATGAATTCGAAGATTTCGAGGAGCGTGGCGAGTGTTTCAGGAATCTGGTGAAAAACCTACAATAATTGCCCAGACAACGGACCTGGCGGAAAAAACCCAACGCTGGCTGCGCATCGGGATTGATATTCCCCTTGTTCTGGCCATCATCACATTGGTGATGTTTGGCCTGCTTATGGTCTATTCATCCAGTTGGAAATTTTCCATACAACTCGGGCAGCCGGCGGCATACATGTTCATCCGTCAGATCGTCTGGGTGATCCTGGGAACATTTATGGCCGTGCTGATGAGCCGTATTGACTACCACCGGTATAACAAATTGATGCTTCCGGCTATGGCAGTAACCTACGGATTGCTCCTCACGGTGCTTGTTCTGAGGGATACCCGCCTAGGCGCTGACCGCACCATTTTATTCGGTTCTGTACAGCCATCTGAGCTGGCAAAAGTCATGACAGTGTTATACCTCAGTTTCTGGTTGAACAACCATAAACCCGTTCTGAATAACTTCTCGCTGGGAATCATTCCCATGCTTATCCTGATTGGTTTAAACACCGGGCTGGTGTTGTTACAGCCGGATATCAGCGCTGCCGCAACGATCATCGTTCTCGGGGGAATTCTTTTCTACCTGGCTGGCGGTGATATGCAAAAGATCGTCTTTGTTGTTCTTGGTGTTATCTTTTTCGGAGTTCTGGTTGTTCTTGTGAGCACAACCGGTAGAACCCGTATGCTGGACTACGTCAATGGGCTGCAAAATCCGGTACTGGCCTCATACCATGTGCAGCGATCTCTGGAAGCGGTTGTCAAAGGTGGGCTTTTTGGAGTCGGTATTGGTCGGGCGACCACAAAATTCACCGGTCTTCCCGTTGCCCCCACCGATTCAATTTTTGCTGTCATCATGGAAGAGACCGGTTTGCTCGGAGCGTTTGTTGTAATCGGTCTGTTTGTCATCATCCTCTGGCGCGGTCTGTATATCGCCAACCGCGCCCCCGATCCACTTGGTCGTTTACTGGCCGCCGGGTTGACCATCTGGATCTTCATGGAAGCCATGATCAATATGGGAGTTATGGTCAATCTTCTCCCCTTTGCTGGCAATGCGCTTCCTCTAATTAGTGCCGGCGGCTCCAGTCTGACTACCACTCTGATGAGTTTTGGGATCATCCTGAATGTGGCGCGTACAACTAGTGGTGTAATTCCGGAAAGGAGACCTACCAGTGCGGTTGTTAATTTGCGCGGGAGGGACCGGGGGGGGAGTGTATCCCGCTCTGGCCGTTTTACAATCCCCAGGCAGTGAGGCAGATACTGTTCTCTGGGTCGGAGGAGAAGGTGGAATGGAAGCAGAAATCGTCGAACGACTACGTATTCCATTCACTACCATTCCGGCTGCCGGTGTACATGGTGTCGGTCTGCGTACCCTGCCATCGAATATCTTCCGCCTGTTGCGCGGAGTTTTCGCGTCCATGAAAATTCTGTCCGAGTTTAAACCGGATGTTCTGCTCTTTACCGGTGGCTTTGTAGCCGTTCCCATGGCGGTAGCCGGTGTGAAATACCCTTCGCTTCTGTACACACCGGACATTGAACCCGGTCTGGCTATCAAAGCAATTGCCCGGTTCTCTGATTTAATTGCCCTTACCGCTGAGGAATCGAAAACGTATTTTAAATTTCATCGCAATTTGATTGTCACTGGTTATCCCACCCGCCCCGAATTGTCCTCCTGGTCGAGGAAAGACGGCCTCAGGCATTTTGGTTTAAATGACAGCAAACCGGTTCTTTTCGTCTTTGGCGGCAGCAAAGGCGCCCTGACCATCAATCAGGCTGTGCTTGGCATACTTCCGGAATTGTTGGAACAATGCCAGGTGCTGCATGTTACTGGAAAGGCAAATCTGGATGCTGCCCTTGATGCCAGAGCCAATCTAAAATCCCATGCGGATGATTACCATCCATACCCGTATCTTCATGACGATATGGGAGCGGCATTTGCCGCCGCGGATCTGGCCGTTTGCCGGGCCGGCGCGTCGACTCTCGGAGAATTACCCCTCTTTGGTCTTCCAGCCATTCTTGTCCCATACCCGTACGCCTGGCGCTATCAAAAGGTCAACGCAGAGTATCTGGTGAATAATGGTGGCGCGGTATTGGTAAAAGATGAAGATCTCCGTTCAGATTTGTTGAATACTGTACATGAACTGCTCGAATCCACGGAAAAGTTGGAAAATATGCGCAAGAACCTATCGACTCTCGCCAAACCGCAAGCCGCTCAAACCATTGCCGGTGCGCTAAAAAACCTTGTTGCGACTCAGAAAGGCGTAAAAGCGTGATCAGTCTTCAAGTTATTTTTTGGCTGCTTGTCATCATTTTCGCCATTATCGGCGCTGTGCGCGGGTGGGCCAGTGAAGTACTGGTTACCTTTACCAGCGTCCTGGGGATATTCATCCTTTTTATTTTGGAAAATTTTGCCGGATTCGCGAAAGAAAGCACTCTTTTTACCGATCCAGTTTCGAATTTTTGGTTGAAGGCTGTGATCTTTACCGGTCTGGTCTTTTTTGGATATCAGGCTCCCAATCTGCCCGCGCTTGCCGGACATGCCAGATTCATGTATAAGTCCACAGTTGACCACCTGGCGGGGTTATTGATGGGCGCCATTAACGGATTCTTCATTTTCGGCAGTCTGTGGTTCTTCCTGGATGCTGCAGGTTATCCATTCGCCATAATATCGGCCCCCGAAGCCGGCACTGAACTCGGTGACGCGGCCATTAACCTTCTGGCCTATCTTCCACCGCATTGGCTGGTCTCACCGGGGATTTATTTCTCCGCGGCGTTGGCGCTGGCGTTGGTTCTGGTGGTGCTGTTATGACACAAAGCGCGCACTTTATTGGTATCGGTGGTACCGGCCTTTCCGCCATCGCCCGCTTGCTGGCAGAAAGAGGCTGGCAGGTCAGCGGCTCAGATCGCTCCACTTCCCCCTACCTCCAGGAATTGGAAGAGATGGGTGTACGCATTACCATCGGCCACTCTCCGGACAATATATCAGATGTTGATTATGTGATCCGGTCTTCCGCCATTCAGGATGACAACATTGAAGTTACCGCTGCCCGCGAAAAAGGGTTGCTTGTTCAGAAGCGGGTTGACTTTCTGCCCATGGTGATTGGCGAACAGTCTTGTATCGCGGTTGCGGGAACGCATGGTAAGACAACCACAACCGCCATGATAGCCTGGACTCTCCAACAGGCAGGGATGGATCCATCCTTCATAATTGGAAGCGTCTCGAAAAACCTGGGAACCAACGCCCATTCCGGCAAGGGTGATTATTTCGTCATCGAAGCAGATGAGTACGATTCCATGTTCCTGGGTTTGAATCCACTTATCGCCATAGTTACCAACGTGGAACACGACCACCCCGATTGCTACCCTACCCCACAATCCTATTTCCAGGCATTTCAGAATTTCATCGGCAAATTACAACCTCGCGGAATGGTGATCCTTTGCGCGGATAATCCCGGCGCCATGTCAATCCGTGGCAAATTATCCCCCAATCTGCCTGTATTTACATACTCCTCGTATCTGTTGCAGGATGACCATCCCAACAGCTATCAGCAAAATGCCGATTATCTTTTAACGGAATCAGATGATCACACATATCAACTGTGTTCCCAGGAAGCATTGCATGTTCGCAAACCCTTATTATCAATAAATGTCGGAGTTCCTGGAACACACAATCTTCAGAATGGAATGGCAGCCTCCATAGCCGCATTGACTACCGGTGTGGAACCGGACATCATCAATAAGGCGCTGGCGTCTTTCAAGGGTACCGGACGCCGATTTGATGTAATCGGTGAGCCCGACGGTATTACCCTGGTAGATGACTACGCGCATCATCCTACAGAAATCCGCGCGACCATTCAAGCGGCCCGGGTTGCCTACCCCGGACGCCGCCTCTGGGTTGTCTGGCAGCCGCATACCTACAGCCGAACACAGACGTTGTTGGATGATTACATTCGCGCCATCTCTCAGGCAGATCAAATCGTTGTGACAGAAATTTTCGCCGCTCGTGAAGAATCCACCGGCTTTTCCTCTGCACAGATTGTCTCCGCCATCCATGAAATACCGGCTTTTTATGCCTCGACATTGGATAGCGCAATCGATCACCTTCGGCAGAATCTTGTTTTCGGCGATGTGGTGCTTGTCCTCTCCGCGGGAGATGCCACAAAAATCAACCAGGCTCTACTCCACTCCTCCGATATCGGGAAGAACGGGAAAATTGCATGATGACAACTTCTGAAATCACCCCTGCTGTAATGGCCACTCTTCGAGAAAAATTTGGCGAGAGTCTTCAGGAAAATGTTGTTCTATCAAATTACACCACAGCTCACGTTGGCGGTCCGGCTGATGGGTTGATTGTGGCCACGTCCAGCAAAGAGTTGGAAGATATTTTTACTACCCTTTGGAAGTTGAACTGCCCGGTGTACTTGTTGGGAAGCGGTGCCAACGTTCTGGTAAGCGATGCGGGTTTTCGCGGTATTGTGGTGGTGAACCACGCCCGCAATGTAAAAATTGATGTGCACCACGCCACACCGTCTGTCTGGGCGGAAAGCGGCGCCAACCTGGGCGGAATTGCCCGCCAGGCAGCTCTCCGCAATTTAAGCGGCCTTGAATGGGCCACCACCGTCCCCGGGACGGTTGGTGGAGCCGTATTTGGAAACGCGGGCGCCTTTGGTTCAAATACGGCGGCTTCAATGAAAGTGGCTGAAATCTTGCACCCCGTTGATGGAAAACAGGAATGGCCGGTTGAGAAACTGGAATATGGCTATCGGTCAAGCTGGCTAAAGCGGAATCCCGGGCAAGTGGTAGTACTCGCGGCACGGTTTGAACTCTCCATTGACACCCCCGAAGCCATTCAGGCCAGAATGTCTGATTTCTCCGCCCGCCGGCGGGCATCACAACCGCAGGGTGCCAGTATGGGCTCCATGTTCAAGAATCCCGAAGGTGACCATTCCGCCCGTTTGATTGAAGCAGCCGGTTTAAAAGGCACCCGCGTTGGAGGCGCGCACATCAGCGAGAAACACGCCAATTTCTTTATCAATGACAATAATGCCACGGCTTCAGACCTCTTTTCGTTGATCCAGATCGCGAAAACCAGGGTTCATGAAGTCTTCGGCGTTTCTCTGGATTTGGAAGTTGAACTGGTTGGTGATTTCTCTCAAAGCAGCAAAACATCAGGAAACAGGAAATCGAAATAATGGAAAAGAAAATTAGGATTGGTGTAATTTTTGGGGGTCGTTCGGGTGAACATGCGGTATCGCTCATGTCCGCCCGATCTGTGCTGTCTGTAATGAACCCCGAAAAGTACGTCATTACCCAGATTGGAATAAGCAAAACCGGTGAATGGTTCACCGGTGAAGATGTTCTTACCGCTCTTGAAAAAGAAAACGTCTCTGGATTAAATCGTGCGTTGATCCAGCCTGTTCCAGGCCTGGCCGTGTTGTACCGCGTGATGGACACAGCAGCAGGCAGCGTGCTGGAAAAAGCGGCTGAATTGGATGTCTTGTTCCCTGTGTTACACGGAACATTTGGAGAAGATGGCACGCTGCAAGGGCTGCTGGAAATGGCAGAATTCGCCTATGTGGGCGCGGGTGTGCTTGGATCTTCCGTGGGCATGGATAAGGGGCTTTTTAAAGATGTGATGAAAGCTCACAGCATTCCGATCGTTGAGTCCATACTGGTCTCACGGCGGGAAATTGAGAAGGATATGGATGCCGTCCTTCAACGGGCGGAAAAAGTCTCTGCGTATCCCATTTTCGTGAAACCGGCCAATCTTGGTTCCTCCGTGGGCATTACAAAATGCCGCAGCCGGGGAGACCTGATGGAAGGTTTGATGGACGCCGCCCGATACGATCGCCGGGTGTTGATCGAACGCGGTTTGAACAATCCCCGTGAAATCGAGATCAGTGTGTTGGGCAATCAGGACGCGCAGGCTTCCGTAGCCGGAGAAATCATCCCCGGTGCGGATTTTTACTCTTACTCCGCCAAATACCTCGATGATTGTTCGCACCCCGATATTCCTGCCGATTTACCGGATGATTTATCCAAAGCCATGCGTGATATCGCCGTTAAAGCCTACAAAGCCATCGATTGTGCCGGAATGGCGCGTGTTGACTTTTTGGTCGATCGTGAAAGCGGAAAATTTTATCTGAACGAATTGAACACCCTTCCCGGTTTCACCCGCATTTCCATGTACCCCAAGTTATGGGAAGCCACCGGGCTGCCCTACGCGCAATTAATCGACCGGCTTGTTGAGCTGGCTGTTGAGCGTAAAGCAGAGCGCGATCGCACTGTACGCACCTTCGAAGGATGACCAGGAGCTTATGACCGGTATCAGCGATATTTTCAACCCCAGGCCAAAACCCGCTTCCGTACAGCAGGCTGTTCCTCGCGAGTACCGCAAGGTGCGCGTTAGCCTGCTTGAGGCGCTTTTTGGCAAGTCTCCATCAGCCGGTAAACCGCAGGCGCCGCAATACCCTGTGGTGAAACCCGTGCCAGGGATTGAAACGCCCGCCGCCCATTCCGCCGACCCGCGCATGGAGAATCTGTCACGGTTATTCGGCATCAAGCCGGATAAGACACCCCTCGAAAACCTGCAGGACCAGATTAAGAAAGAGAAGCCCCACGGCGAAAATTCCTTCGGCCGCCTGTTCCGCAAGATTCACGTCTTCCAACCAAAAGAAGTCAAGGTCATGCCTTCACGGGCTGTGCTCAAGCAAAGCCATACCGCCCGCGGTGTGGTGATCCCCACCCATGTGGTTCCCAGCACGGTACGGCCCATCAATTCACCGCTGGCGCGCACCTCATTCCTTGGCAAACTCAACCTGAAACGCAAATCGGCTGCCCAGGCGGTTGTGACCACGTTTGTCAAACCTGCGCCGGCAGAGGAAGTCATTACAGAACCCAGACCGAAACCGGCCAACCTCAAAGAATGGTTGATTGCCTTCCGCGCCAATGTGAGATCCATCCACCTGCCCGGTTTCGGTAAATCACCGGTTCCCAGGGTGACACCGGTTGTCTCACGCTATATGGCTGCCGGCGCGCCAGCCCGCCAGCAGACGCAGACCCGCGTCCGCCGGCAGTTGTACCTCTCCCTGGGTGCCAGCGGCGCTGAAATCCGTGTGCCGGCATTGCCAATTTTCAATCCAAGCTGGCGCATCGTTTCCAGCATCATGGCAGCCGCCTGCGTGGCAGCCATGGCTTACATGATCTACGCTCCACAGTTTTTGGTAACCAGCGTTGAGGTGAAGGGACTGAATCGTCTGGCTCCTGAACGCATTCAACCCATCATGGAACTGGCCAACCGCCCTGTGGTTTTCCTGGACGCGGATGCCATTAAATATCGTGTTTCGCAGGTGTTGCCGGAATTGAAGGACATTCGCGTTTCCGTGGATATGCCCGCCACGATTTCGATCACCCTCGGCGAACGTAAACCCGCCCTGGCCTGGGAATACAACGATACAGTCAGTTGGATCGACACCGATGGTATTCTCATCCCGGTACAGGGAGATGGCGGCGAACTCTTGACCATCCGCGCGGATATTGCCCCACCGGTATATGACATCAGTGATCGCAAAGAGATCAATAAAGCCCGGGCATCCGCCGGCGTCCAATTCGAACCGCGCGCCAAACGCGAAGATCAGGATGAAGAAACGGAAGAGGAACCTTCCTTTCCTGGAATGCAGCAGGTGGAACCCACCGTCCTGTCCACGGCCATTCAACTAAGTACCATGATGCCGATCGGCGCCCAGTTGCTCTACAGTCAGAAATATGGTTTCGGCTGGAATGATCAGCTCCAGAATCTGACTGTGTATATTGGACAGGATCTCTCTGACCTGGATATCAAGATGAACGAATATTCCGCCATTATGATCGCGCTGCAAAAAGATGGCATCAAACCGGGCATGATCAGCCTGGAGCACGTGCACGCGCCATTTTACCGACTGGAGAGGCAATAAATCATGGATGAGCCTATTGTTGTGGGAATAGACATCGGAACAACAAAAGTCTGCACACTGGTGGCGCGCGTGGAAGGCGAACGTTCTCTGCGTATTCTTGGCGTGGGCATTGAACCATCGCAGGGTATTCGCAAGGGCAGCATTGTTGATCTTTCCAGCGCGACCCAGGCCATTTCCCGGTCGATTGAGAAAGCTCAGCGCACTTCGGGTCTGGAGATCACCTCGGCGCTGGTCAGCCTGGCCGGATCGAACATCGAATCCAGCAACACCAAAGGCGTTGTCGGCATTTCCGGCCGGGTCATTGAAATGGCGGATGTCAACCGCGCGCTTGAACAGGCGCAGGCTGTGTCCATCCCCCACAACCGCGAGGTGATTCACATCATTCAGCGTGGATTTTCGATTGACGGCCAGGAAGGCATTCGTCTGCCGGTGGGGCTGCATGGCTACCGCCTGGAAGTGGAAGCCCATGTGATCACCGCGTCCACCGCGGCCGTTGAGAACCTGCGAAAATGTGTTGAAGCCTCCAAGGTGGGTGTTTCGCAGTTTGTGCTCAACCCGCTGGCCTCCGGCGAGGTGGTTTTGACCGACACCGAACGCGAGATGGGCGTGGTGGTGTGCGATATCGGCGGCGGCACCAGTGACATGGCTATTTATATCAACGGTGACGTGTGGCATACCATGGTGATGCCAGTTGGCGGCAATCACATCACCTCGGATATTGCCCACGGCATGAGCCTGTCGCTATCGCAGGCGGAGGAAGTGAAAAAGCTGTACGGCTGCGCCAATATGGAGGATGTTTCTGAAAGTGATGTGTTTACCGTACGCAAGTTCGGTGTAGACCACTCGAGCACCGTCAAACGCAAGGAACTGGCGGAGATCATTAACGCCCGGGTGGAAGAGATATTTGAACTGTTGTTGCAGGAGATTAAGCGCTCCGGTTATGACGGTTTACTCCCCGCAGGCATGGTGCTGACTGGCGGAAGCAGCCTGCTGCCGGGAATCCGTACGGTGGCCAGCAATGTGCTGGGAATCCCCGTGCGCATTGCCGGACCCGAAAACCTGCTCGGGTTGACCGATCAATTGCATTCCCCATCCTTTTCAACAAGTGTAGGCCTGCTGAACTGGTCCATTTTGATGAATGATGCCAGTTCTGTGGCGCGTAAAGGAGGTATCAATGTCAATTTGCCCAAAGTGGACCTGGAGGCGATAAAGATTTTCTTTACCAGGTTGTTACCGTAGTCAAACGTTTGTCCCACATTGAGGAGTGTGGCACAAATTTGAATCTTAAAGTAAAATTAAGAATCGAGGATTGAGTGGAGGAGAATACCATGCAAAGCAACAACACGAACCAACCCGAATCCTTTGCCCGTATCAAAGTAATTGGCGTCGGAGGGGGCGGGTGTAACGCGGTAAACCGCATGATCGATGAAGGTCTGAGCGGAATCGAATTCATTACAGTCAATACTGACGCGCAGGCGCTGGTGCTTTCAAAAGCTCCCACCCGCGTGCGTATTGGCGAGAAAGTGACCCGTGGACTGGGTGCTGGCGGCAACCCTGAGATGGGACGCAAAGCGGCGGAAGAATCTGCCGAAGAGCTTTACGAAGTGCTGAAAGGCAGCGATATGGTCTTCGTGACGGCCGGCCTTGGCGGAGGAACCGGTACCGGAGCGGCGTCCATCATTGCCCAGATCGCCAAGGAAATCGGCGCGTTGACCATCGGCGTGGTCACCCGCCCCTTCACCTTTGAAGGCAGCCACCGCTCGAAATCTGCCGACGAAGGCATTGCCAAACTGAAAGAACACGCCGATACCCTGATCGTCATTCCCAATGACAAACTCCTGCAGATTGTGGACAAACGCGCCAGCATCGCAGACGCCTTCAAGACCGCGGACGATGTGCTGCGCCAGGGCATCCAGGGTATCTCTGAATTGATCACTGTTCCGGGTCTCATCAACCTGGATTTCGCGGATGTCCGCACCATTATGTCGGAAGGCGGCGCGGCCCTGATGGCCGTGGGACGTGCGTCCGGCGAAGACCGCGCCCGCATTGCCGCCGAACAGGCCATCTCCAGCCAGCTGCTGGATATCACCATTGACGGCGCGCGCGGTATTCTGTTCAACGTGACCGGCGGCAATAACCTGACTCTCTTCGAGGTCAACCAGGCCGCCGCCATCATCAAGGAAGGCGCCCACCCCGATGTCAACCTGATCTTCGGCGCCGTGATCGACCCGAACCTGGGCGACGAGGTGCGCATCACCGTGATTGCCACCGGCTTTGATAACCGCAACATGCCCCGCCGCACGGCAGCCAATGTGAACACCAACGTCAATAGCAGCGCGGCTTACGAACCGGCGCGCCTCAACACCCCCGCCCCGGCGGCGCGTGTCTCTGTGGCCGGCGAAACCCGCCAGCTTCAACCGGCCGATTTCAAACCCGTTATCATGGATACCGGCGATATTGACATTCCGTCTTTTATGCGCAGGCGGCTCAACAACAACCACAACGACTGATCCAGTCGTTCACCCCTCCCCATCCTCATGAAACACCCTGCCGGATCGAATAGATCCGGCAATTTTTTTGGGTATCCTTACACATCCAACAGGAATTCAGAAATTAACGGGGCGCCCCCATCCTGACCTTCCCCCAAAATCTTGAAGAACAGATTTGGAGGAAGGGATTTTTTTGGGTTTGATTTTTGGTTTTCCATAGCACAGAAAGAGAAATTATTGCTTTTCAATTTTCTAATGTTAAGAATCTTGAAAATGCCTTGATTATCGTCAGACCCTATGCTAGAATGAACAGGTACAAGATTTAGGCCACTTTTACATCTCAACCCCCATATATGGGGGTATCTTTTGCAAATTTATGTGTGAGGGGTAGATGCGCTGTCCGTACTGCCAGAAAGCGGAAACGAAAGTTGTTGATACGACCCACGACGCCCGCGGCGGAGTGCGCAGACGGCGCGAATGTGAGATTTGCGGGCAGCGTTTCAGCACCTACGAGCGGCCCATCTTGAACACCCCACTGGTCATCAAGCGGGACGGCACCCGCGAGGAATTTGACCGCGACAAGCTGCTCCGCGGCATCCGCATCTCCTGCACGAAAACCTCGGTTACCGCCAACGAGATCGACGACATTGTTAACGAAATCGAAGCCACCCTTCACCAGGCCGGCCGGCCGGAAGTCTCGTCCCGCGTCATTGGTGACCGGGTGATCGAACGCCTCAAGAATTTGAATCTAATTGCCTACATCCGCTACGCGATCGTCTACCTGCACCTCACCGATCTGCGCGCGATCCGTAATGAAATAGACCATTTACTGGAAGGTGAATAAAGCCATGGCCACCCTGACTCAGACTCCCGAAGTTGCCAGCAAGACCTCTGTTTTCACGCCGGCACCGCAGAAGCCGCTTCATCCCGTAAACCTGACGGACAACGCCCGCCAGGTGCTGGTGCGACGCTACGTGCGCCGCGGGGAAGACGGCAAACCGGCGGAGACTGTGGAAGAGATGTTCTGGCGGGTGGCCTACAACATCGCTCGCGTGGAAAGCGCCTACGGGCAGGACGTTGGTCCGCTGGCTGAGCAGTATTATGACATCCTCACGTCGCGCAAATTCTTCCCCAATTCCCCCACCTTCACCGGCGCGGGCACCCCGCTGGGGCAGCTCGCCGCCTGTTTTGTGCTGCCCATCACCGACGATATGGGCCGCGACTCCACCGGCATCTTCCAGACGCTGCGCGACGCGGCGTTGATCCAGCAGACCGGCGGAGGCAATGGATTCTCCTTCGCCCGCCTGCGCCCGGCCGGATCGCTGGTGAAAACCTCCGCCGGTCAGGCCACCGGCCCGGTGGGCTTCCTGCGCGTGTATGACCACGCCTTCGGCGAGGTCGCCCAGGGCGGCAGCCGGCGCGGCGCCAATATGGCCGTGCTGCGCGTGGATCACCCGGATGTGGAAGACTTTATCACCTGCAAGACGAATGAGCACACCATCACCAATTTCAACATCTCGGTGGGCATCACCGACGCTTTCATGCAGGCCGTGGAAGACGATGCCGACTGGGACCTTGTCTTCCCGGACGTAAAGCATCCCTTGTACCACGGCTTCAACGGTACGCTGGAAGACGCGAAGGAAGCCGGCATCCCCATCAGGGTATACAAAACCGTGCGCGCCCGCGACCTGTTCGAGAAGATCGTCACCCAGGCGCACCACAACGGCGAGCCGGGCGTGCTCTTCCTGGACGCCGCCAACCGCACCAACCCCGTGCCGCACCTCTACAAACTGGAAGCCACCAACCCCTGCGGCGAGCAGTGGCTGGGACCCTACGAGAACTGCTGCCTGGGTTCCATCAACCTTTCCGAACATCTCGGCGCGGACCACAGCGTGGACTGGGAAGCCCTGCGTCAGAGCGTTGTGCTGTCCACCCGATTCCTTGATGACGTTGTCGACGCCAACCTGTATGTGCCCTCTGTACCGCAACTGCGCGAGGCCGCCCTGCGCGCCCGGCGCATCGGCCTGGGGGTGATGGGCCTGGCAGACCTGATGTACCACACCGGCATCCGCTACGGCTCGGACGAGGGGCAGGAATTTGCCGCCCAGGTGATCGAGTTCGTGCGCTACCATTCCATGCTGACCAGCATCGACCTGGCGAAGGAGCGCGGCGCCTTCCCGGCCATTGACGGCAGCATCTACGACCCGAAACAACTGACCTGGCAGCCGCCCCAACCGCTGACCCCCTACACGCGCGACTGGAACCGCCCAACCGTGGACTGGAACAATGTCACCGCGGGCATCAAGATGTACGGCATCCGCAACGCCGCGCAGACCACCATCGCGCCCACCGGCACCATTGCCACCGTGGCGGGCTGCGAGGGCTACGGCTGCGAGCCGGTCTTCGCCCTTGCCTACATCCGCCACGTCAATGACAACGGCAAAGACCTGCAGCTCACCTACGCCAGCCCGCAGTTCGAGAAAGCCCTGACCGAATACGGCCTTGACGAGGAAGAACGCAAATCCATTATGGACGAGGTGATGCTGGACGGCTCGTGCCAGGGGGTGGATTCCGTGCCCGATAGCCTGCGCGGGCCATTCGTGGTCTCGCAGGATATTTCCGCCGAGGAACACGTGCGCATGCAGGCTGCCATGCAGGCCTTTGTGGACAACAGCCTATCCAAGACGATCAACTTCAACGCCGGCGCCACGGTGGACGACGTAGCCACCGCCTACCGCCTGGCCTGGAAGCTGGGCTGCAAGGGGATCACCGTGTACGTCACCGGTTCGCGCGAGATGGTCGTACTGGAAACGCACGCCACCGCCGCAGAAAAGAACAATGGCGGCAACAACAACGGTCATTCCGACGAATTCGGCATCAGCCTGCGCCCCTCGGATGACGAGGAGACCCGCCAGATGATGATCTGGAGCGAGGTGCGCAAACCCAGGCCGCGCGCCCTGCCCGGCTATACCTTCTCCACCGAAACACCGCTGGGCAAAGCCTTTATCACCATCAACGAGAACGGCGGCAGCCAGCCCTTTGAGATCTTCATCAATTCCGCCAAGGCGGGTTCCGAGACGGCCGCCGTGAGCGAGGCGCTCGGCCGGCTGATCTCCTTCATCCTGCGCTTAAGCTCGCCCATCGAACCGCGCGAACGCCTGCGCGAGGTGGTCAAGCAGTTGGCCGGCATTGGCGGCGGACGCTCGCTGGGCTTCGGCCCCAACCGCATCCGCTCGATGCCTGACGGCGTGGCGCACGTGTTGGAAGAATACCTCGTGGAGCGCGAAGAACGCCTGGATAACGGCACCCAGAGCCATGTGGAGGTGCATGAGATCACCATCCCCGCGACGGTGGATCAGCCCCTGCTGAAGATCGGCGACCTGTGCCCGGAGTGCGGCGAGGCGGCGGTGATCAATGAGGAGGGCTGCCGGAAGTGCTATGCCTGCGGGTATAGCGAGTGCTAATTAATTCATGGGTGAGGGTAAACTTTGACCACATCTACTAACCAATAGGGAGGATGTCATGCAATTAAAAAGTGTGAAAATTAGAGACTTTCGATGTATAGAAGACACTGAAGAGTTTTCATTAAACCAAGTTACTTGCCTTGTTGGAAAAAACGAATCGGGAAAGACGGCTGTACTCAAAGCTCTACATAAATTGAAATCTGATGAAGATTCGATCGAATCATTTATTCCTGCACATGATTTTCCTAAAAGACGGTGGAGACCAAATGTCGAAATACCATCATCTCATATAGTAATCGAGACTCTATGGGAATTTGATGATAGTGAATTTAGCGAATTTCAATCACTTTTTGGTATAGAAACAATAATTCAAAGAACATTTAGAGTTTCCAAGGGTTATGAAAACAAAAGATATTATGATATTAAGATTGATGAACAGGCTTTAGTAAAAAAACTGATATCAGATAATAAGTTATCTGCTACAGAAAAAAAGCATATAACTGACACAACTACTATCATAGACTTAAAGAAAGAATTAGAAAGCATCGCTCAAAGAACCCCAAATCAAGAGGGGTTATTTCAAATTATTTGTAAAAATTTTCCTAATGGGCCAACTCAGGCAGTAATAAATAGAATTGATGATCTTCTTCCTACATTCCTATATTTTGATCAATATCTGCGTTTACCTGGGATCGTTGCTGTAAATGAGTTATTGAAAAGAAAAAACCAAAACCAATTGAGTGATAGTGATAGGGTATTTTTAGCCCTTTTGAGTCTTGCAGGCACTTCGATCGAAGCAATACATGGAGCGAAGACTTTTGAGGAATTCAATTCTTCATTACGTGCGGTTTCAAATCAGATATCAGATCAGATTTTTAGTTACTGGTCTCAAAATCGCCACCTTGATGTACAAATGCGATTAGATGAAGCAAGACCCGAAGATCAACCACCTTTTAATTCTGGTTTCATTTTCCGAACAAGAATATTTAATCAACGTCATAGAGCAGATACATCATTTGATGAACGAAGCAGTGGCTTTGTATGGTTCTTTTCGTTTCTCGTTTGGTTCAATCAATTGCGGGAAACATATGGAAAGAAACTAATAATATTACTTGATGAACCAGGATTATCACTACATGCAAGGGCACAACATGATTTACTTCGATATATGAATGAGCAATTAAAGCCCAATTACCAATTAATATATACTACCCATTCACCATTTATGATTGATCCAGACAATCTTTTATCAGCTCGAACAGTAGAGGATGTTGTTAAGGTTGATAAAAAGAATGGTGAAGAGTTATTATTAGGGACAAAAATTAATGAGCATGTATTGAGTTCAGATCCAGATACAATTTCACCACTTCAAAAAGCTTTGGATTTCGAAATTACTCAAACATTATTCGTTGGTAGGCATACACTTTTGGTTGAAGGTCCATCCGACCTACTATACCTTCAATGGTTTTCTCAAAAACTAAAAGAGTTTGGTAAATCCGGATTAGATTACAGGTGGTGTATTAGTAAAGTTGGAGGAATTGACCGTATACCTGGTTTTGTTTCTCTATTCCGTGGAAATAATTTACATATTGCCGCACTAATGGATGTACAAAAGGGACACAAGCAGAAAATTGAGAATGCTAGAAATGCATTGGAAGAAAATCATCTTTTATTAACTAGTGATTTTGCCGAACAAGAAGAAGCAGACTTAGAAGATGTATTTGGTAGGGAGTTTTATGTTGATCTTGTTAATAAAGCTTATGATTTGCCATCAAATTACCTAATTCCAAATAATAAGCATAGTGATAGTTCTATAAGAGTAACCTTAGAAGTACAAGATCATTTTAGAACTTTACCCCAATCTATTTTTGAATATACTCACTTGATTCCTGCAGAGAAATTGTTCCAAGGGGAATTAGATGGGACAAAACTCTCGGGATTTGAATTTGCATTGGCTCGTATGGAAAAAGTCATAGATAAATGTAATTCATTGATTAAAACAAAAAATTAACTAACAACTAATAAGAATTAAGACTAAATAAATACTGGGTAGAATGCAAAACACCCAGTATTTATTATTTAATATCTTTTTGAGAGTATTTTTCAAATATTATTCTTGAATAAACCCCATTGGTTTTTTATCAAATACTTCCAGCGAATTCCATCACTTCCCTCCTAAAAAATAAAGTATATCCAGCCATATTATTAATCTGTTAAAGCTTTTTCCGTAATTCTAAAATTATCTATCATTATTTCATTTGACCCTATTCGCACCATTATTGGGGCACCTGTTTCAGAGCCATATTGGAAGGTGTTTATAACTTCCCCATTTCTAAATATTTGGTATTTATCACCATTCCGGATGATTTTCCACCGTTCGGATTCTTTTGATAGTAAACTGGTTTTTTGATTATCAATTATTTGCCACTCGTTATCTAAAAATTCATACCATGTTAAACGTGTGGGATTAAATAGCCATGGAGATACAACTACTTTTAAGGATGAGTTTACGAAAAAAGTAATAGAGGAGCCATCTCATTTAGGATCATAAAAAACATCAAACTCAAGAGCATTATTGTTTAATTCGGTATCACCGATTTATAAACATACTTCTTTTCGGAACTTGGCAGTCAACATACCATTGGTTAGAAGGGGTTTATCGATACTCTTTAATTTCCATTCCACTCTAAGACCATTATCAAAATTATCTTCAAAGGGAAGATGTAAATCCAAATTTTGACCTAGCATTACAAGACTTTGTAATTGCTTTTTATATTGATAAAAATCATTTTCATATTCCACATTGCCAGTTTTTCCAATTATTAAGGGCGATAGGGAAATAATTTCGGCCTTTTTATTCTTGGGTGTAATCTTTGATGTTCTAACCCATTTCTCCATGTACTGGTTAGAGATGGAAATATAACCGCATAGACCAAAATACAAAAAAACAAAAATACATCCAAGAAATACTAAGCTGCGTTTTTCTTTTCTCATATTTTTGCCTCCTAATATACAATTCATAGAAAATAACAGCTATTATTTTTGTGCTGTAGCACACCGAAATCCTATTTTATAAATATTGCTCCTTAATGGAATATTTCCCGATCGATCATATGTTGTCGCATAAGTATGATAATCATCCCAAGATCCTCCACGTATTACATGGTCATTTCTTGATGACTTTGGAGAGGTTGGTCCAAGTGGATTTTCATAAGGGGAGTTTCTGTAATAATCACTATCATACCAATCTGCTACCCACTCACTAGCATTTCCCGCCATATCAAACAATCCATAAGGGCTTACACCATTTGGATAACTACCAACTTCTATACCTCTTCCAGCACAATTATGAGTATTAGCCAAATCGCAACTTATAGGTTCATTTCCCCATGGGTATTTCCGGCTATCAGTTCCCCTAGCTGCTTTCTCCCATTCAGCTTCGGTTGGTAACCGTTTCTTCATCCAAATACAGTAATCATTTGCCTGATCCCAAGTTACACCTAGAACCGGGACATTTTTTTCACTTTCAATTTCAGTCAAATCAAAACCACCACCGGAATCCGGTCTAGTGCATTTGTTTTCTGAAATGCATTTAGCATAATCACCATTTGTCACTTCATATAGATCTATATAGAAAGCATCTAAATAAACTTTATGTGCTGGTTTTTCTTCAGAATTTCCTTCATTTGACCCCATTTCAAAATCACCTGCAGGAATAAGAACCATATTTCCCAAATGATAATTATTATCAAAGCCTAATGCACTTTTAGATTTATCGAAGTGTGATAAATCTGTTCCATTTTTATTTTTATACATCTCGTTTTGTTGAATTGTTTGATTATCTACATATACTTGCATCGTATTATTATTCTTTTTTAAAAATTGGACTCCAGGGGCTAAACTAAAAAAATTTGGTAGTACCATGCAGAGTAACAGGTTAATTTTGAACAATGTGTTCATAATCCTCCAAAAGATCTAGGGTTATTAAGAATGTTGGTAAATTACATTCAGTTTGTGATCGATAAAAAAAATAATTTTTTCTGTTCCCCATAAAAAGTGGAAATTTTCTCCTCCCCGATTCCCTAAATTTTTTCACTAATACTAATTATACTCTTTCCCCAGAGTACGCAAATCTGAAGATGTGTTCACACTTGGTTTCGCATATCATCTATATCTTTTGGACCAGTGGGTTGGATCGCCTTTGATCCCACCGCAAACCAGGGAAACCGTATTAGCTGGTGTGCCGATTTTACCGATGCATGCTCCCTTGTTCGAAAGTGAAAAGGTAAAATGGAACTGCAAAAACAACAAAGAACAGGGAAATGATTAATGGAAATTGTGAAAATTCCGGATGGCGATAAAACAACCTACATGGACCTGCTGCTCATGGCGGATGAACAGGTCAGCATGATCGAGAAATACCTGTACCGGGGTGACATGTTCGCCCTGTGTGATGACGGCGTCAAAGCGGTCTGCGTTGTTACCCGGGAGCAAGCCGGCGTATATGAGATCAAGAATATTGCCACCGTTCCTGAATATCAACGCAAAGGGTATGGTCAACAGTTGATCGCGTTTGTTGCCGATCACTACAAAGCATCCGGCACCGAGTTGATCGTTGGCACCGGCGATATCCCCTGGATACTTCAATTCTACGAGAAATGCGGGTTTGAATTATCACACACCGTGAAGAATTTCTTTGTCGACAATTACGATCACCCCATGTATGAAAATGGACAACAGTTGGTGGATATGGTTTATTTGAAAAGAAATCTATAAAACGGTTCAAACCCATCAAACCCAAACCCTAAGGGTCTTTGAGACCCTTAGGGTTTTCCGTCCGGGTTAAGAATCGTCGATTGCCATCGAGTAAAAAGAAAAACAACCGGGTGATCAATCATCATTACCACTGAACAAAAACAAATTTCTCTTTCACCCAATCGGTGAGCAGCCCACATTTCCAATGACCGTCATCAAACAAAAACCCTAAGGGTTTTCCGTCCGAGGTTAACAATTCCCGATTGCCATCGAGTAAAAAGAATAACATCCCGGGTCGTCAATCATCTTTTCCACTGAAAAATAAATCTTTATCTTCTTTCACCCAATCAGAATGCAGTCTCACATATCCGTCCCGCCCGCCAAACCAGTCCAAAACATCGTCCTGTTGTAAATAGGTTGGTTTATCATTCAACAGTGGATTATACGAAGAATACGGCCAATCCCGAAAATCGGGCACAAATCCATGTCTCTGCGGATTCTGATGGATATAACGCACCACCGCCGCGAATTGCCGGTCATCGGTTACCAACACCCGTCCAAACGGGTGTTGGAACAGGCTGCCCGTCCTCCCGTACGCCTTGTTGATCCCTTTGGCGTAGGCGTTAAAGAAGTGCGAGAAATTCGTAGATGGTTCTGGCGATGAAACCCTAAGGGTCTTTGAGACCCTTAGGGTTTTGTTTTTATCGATTATCTCATCCTCAGATTTTGTTCGGATAAGTATATGAAAATGATTCTTCAGCAGGCAATAAGCAAATGTATCCGCCACAGGCTGGATGTGCTTCACATACAGGTTCCAAAAGTACGTGTAATTGCGTTCTTCCAGAAAGATATTTTCCCGATTAACGCCGCGATTAAAGATGTGATAATACGTATCGAAGGCTAGCGCGTCAGGACTGGTCATCGTTGGTTTCCCCATCGTTAATTCTACTTCATATACCTAAACCCTTAGGGTCTTAAAGACCCTAAGGGTTTTTTACTTACCTGATTGTGCAGACTCGCTCTTCTTCCGATTTCTGACAATGATTTTGGTCAAATCCAAACCCTAAGGGTTTTTGAAACCAATAGGGTTTTAATCTCATGGTCCCTTCTTCCTTCGACTGACCACGACCACCACGACCACCACCATCACGATCACCAGCGTGCAGCAGCAGCAACCCAGCGCCAGCAAGACCAGTGTGGTGCTGTCGTCATCGGCAAATCCCTCGTTCTCCACGGAGGGCAGAAAGGTTTTTGGTGTCGGCAGCGGCGGCACCTTTTCAGGCGCGGCGGCGGAAGATTCTGCCGCACCCATCGCAGCGGCGAACTGGTCTTTTTCAATACGGACAGGCTTGACCACTGCGCCACTCTCAAAAGCCAACGCTCCGGGATTTGACGGACTACCGACCGAAAGCGTGGCCGCCTCACCTTCATGAATGGGCTGCGCGCCATACCCGCTGATGCCATCTTCAGTCACCAGCGCAACATGTACGGTACCCTCCTGCTGGCCGTACACCGTCACGTCAATGGCATCATCCGGCAGGAAGAAAAACCACGACTTGCCGCCGTCCTCTTTGGGCAGGGCGTAAAACGAAACGTCTGCCGGCGCCTGGTTTATCCCGTTCTTGCCCGGCATGATGCCGGCTTCGCGTCCGTCCTTGAACTTCAGCATCACCGTCACCGGCGAATTGATCACCAGGATCTGCCTTACCGGCTGCGCGGCGGGCCGATTTTTATCATCCGCCGCCGGGTAAGATGCCGGTTTGCCTGTCAACTGCGGGTAAAGGTTGGCCATCCCATAGCTTGGTTCCGGGCTGTACCCGCTGTAAGCGTATAACCCCAGGGAAAGGAACCACGTTTTTATGTCATACACTTCCGGCCTCTGCGTTGGCCAGGGATCCAGCACCGTGCCGGTCTTCGTCCAATCGGTACCCGTGGGGAAGACCACCACGGCCACATGCCCGCCGCCGTTGGTCTGAATGGGGCCATATTCATATCCCGCCAGCATTTGCCGTACATTTGGGTCAGGGTTGGTACGCACACCATCCAAAAAATCCATCACCCGGTTCTGGTAACTGCCGCAGGTGTAATTCTCATTCCAGACATTTGCCACGACAATATTGTTGAACCAGCCGCCCGTTTCCATCCCCACAAAATTCAGCGGCCAACCGGTGGGAATTCCATCCGTGTAGGCCTGCGTCAGTCGGTCAAGGTTGGCCGGCGCCTGTTGCGGTGCGACCATCGGTTTGGACTCCCAGCGCCGCGAGACCATCAACGTTCCTTTAGTCTTCTGTCCCGGCTTCCAGGTAAACTCGATGGTGTCAGTTTTTCCATCCAGGTAATCCTGCCGGTTTGACCACAATCCCTTGGCATCCACCGGCGTGTTGCCCGGCAGCCGGATCTTATAGGTGACGGTTGGATCGCCGTATTTGCGGATAAATTCATTCATTTCTTCCCGGGTGATGAGCTGCTTCTCTCCGCCGAACCATTCCCCCAGGTCATACGATAGATCTTTGTCCGAGGAATTCTTGATCTTTGTCCACGACTCCTGCATTTGGGTGAAGTCGTATGTACCGGAATAGGTAAACAACCGGTAGCCGATCTCTGATTCCTCCACAGTAATGGTGTTGCCTTTCATTGATGCCGGAAATCCGCGGTTGGCATCCAGCCGGTAATCCGCGGTCAATTCCACTCGGTCATTTCCAGGTGATCCGATCTCGATGTTTTCCCACCCCTCCCCGTTCAATTGCTTGATATATGAGTCAAAATTAGCCGCTCCCTTTTCCCCCAAATCCGGTCCAAGCAAAGAAAGGTGGATCGTTCCAGTGCCGGACGCATCCGTGTTCATATCAACAAAATAGGTCAGTGAGATGCATCCCAGCACAGGAAAAGCAAGGATCAAGACTATTGCTATGCGCAGGACTCTGCTTTTACGGTTCATTGGGTTCCTTTCCACCTGAAACACGGCAATGAAAGAACGATGACCGATTATTTTTCAAAATGTGTTTGTGATTGACTGAAATGTTATCTGGTTTATGACGTGATCAGGCAACAAAAGTTGAGGGTTTGAAATTGTCGAGCGGCAGTCTCATTGTAGCAATTTCCCCGATCAATTCAAACAACAGTAAGGAAAGAGGTATTTAATTCTGTACCGTAACAAAGAAAATCAGGTCAAGTTTCTCCTGTATGCAATAGAAAACCACCAAACAGGTATTAGCGATCCTCAACAGGCTGGCTATTGCATTTGACGTATCCGGCTGATTAAGACAATCTACCCGCAAATAATTGACGTTTGATATAGGGTTTTGATCCTGTTTTTGTTTAATTTTTGATCAGGAGGGGCCATGTCATTTCAGATCACCTATATTGAGAAAGAAAAAATCATCGAAGTGAAGTTGCTGGTTGATTTAAACTGGCCGATCATTCTGCAGATTGTGCCGATCGTCTCCAGATTGATCAGGGACAAAGGCTGCGATAGCATATTGCTGGATTTCCGGAACATCAATTTAGACCTCTCCACAGTGGGAATGTTCCAGACTCCGGAAAAACTGCGCGAAGAATTTGAGAAGCACGGCGTTAATCTGATGCTCATCAAACGCGCCTTACTAATTTCCAGCTATGATGAAGACCATCACTTTTTTGAAACCGTAATGGTCAACCGCGGCCACCTATTCAGCCTTTTTCTTAAACGAGATGAAGCCATAGCCTGGTTGGGCTCGAAATAATCCTTAATAACTGGTTCTATTGCCATTAATGAGACAAAACAAATAAAAAGTTATGACAGGTTTTTCTCCTGTCATCCTGCGGAAATTCGCTGCTGTCATCAATATGTGATTTATATTTAATTTCTGGGTTCCGTCTTACCGTGATGATAGTTCCACAGGCTGAATCCTGAAAGCACGATCAGCGCGATCTGTAGAATTAGGATAGGGATATTGCGAACCGGGTCAACCTGCGCGGTGAGCAATCCATACACCCGGTAGCCCATCAACCCGCTGAGCACCGGAAAAACAGTGATGGCCAGCACACCGTGGCGTTCCAACGGTTTAAAAGCTGCCCAGACCAGCAAAATCGTCCAGCCCCACATCAGCGCGGCTGCCGTAGCCGTGGGAACGCTGTAGACAGCGGGGTTTTCTGCGCCGGTCATCCACCGATCCAACGCCGGGAACATCAACATCAATGCGGCAACCGCGTCAACTACCGCTCCTATCCAGCATGTCAATTTGATCCAGAAAGCTTTCGAATTCATTTTCATTCTCCATTCGTTTTTTTGTGGAAGGATAATACTATATACTCTATAGGTTTTTCGTTTCCTCCTGGTAAATAAAAAAAGATCAGGCAAGCAGCTTGAACACAGCGTCGCAGGTCGGCTGCTCCACACGGCTGTCAGGATCGGCGCGCAGAGTCTGCAAACCCTGCACTACAATTCCTTTGAGGAAGGCACGGTTCAGCTCATCCTCAGGCAGGTTAAATTCACCCGCTTGCAGACCGTCATCCACTACCTGCATCAAAATGGACTCATACGCCGATTGAAAGACTCGCGTGGCCATATCATCACGGTCATGCAGATCCAACCCGTGGCTGGTTTTCACATACAGGCTGGCATTGTCAAAGATCAGGTGGATCAACATACGCAATCGGGCCGCCGCCGAGGGCATGCCTTCCATGCGTCTCAGCATGGCCTGTCCTGCCTGGTCCGCCTCTCGCTGGATGATGTAGGCAAACACATCATCTTTACTGTCAAAATATTCATAAATCGTTTTCTTGCTGATGTGCATTTCCGCCGCCACATCATCCACAGACGTTTTTTTTAGTCCATAATGATGGAAATATTTCTTGAACATCTCTGCAATTTCATCGCGGCGGTCAGGCATCAATATTCTCCGATAAACTATTTTCGTTTCTAGTTTACCGGATTTTCTGAAAATGTCAAGAGTTGAATTTAAACGCAGGCTAGAATTTGATATCCATGCCCTATTTGATCAATTTTCCCGCATCAAAATAATTCGTCATATACATGGGAAAATTCGTCTTGAAGGGTGGTAAATGCTTCGATCACATCCGGATCAAAATGCTCTCCCTGACCCTCCAGAATGATACGGCAACTGGATACATGATCAAAAGCGGCTTTGTATGGCCGTTTGGAACGCAGCGCATCATACACATCAGCCACAGCAAGAATACGCGCAGAAAGTGGAATGGCGTCGCCTTTTATACCATCCGGGTAACCCGTGCCGTTCCATTTTTCATGGTGGCTGCGGGAAATCTCTAATCCGGTGTCTATAAAACTATTCCTGGTATACCGGTCTTTCACCGTTTCCAGAATTTCAAATCCGATCAACGGATGGGTTTTCATGATCTCAAACTCATGCGTGTTAAGTCTGCCAGGCTTGAGCAGAATATGATCAGGTATTCCGACTTTACCAATATCATGCAGCGGGCTTGCATGAATGATATTGTCAATGAAAATGGGTGAGATCTGGTTTTGAAACCTGGGTTTATCCACCAACCTCTCAACCAGTAATTTACAGAAGTACTGGATGCGTTCAATATGCAAGCCGGTATCTTCATCGCGGTATTCCGCCAGTTTGGCCAGTGCGAGAATAGTGGCCAGTTGCGAATCTGAAATCTCATTGACCTGTTCGATGACTTTTTCTTCCAGGTGACGGTTGTATTCCTTTAATTCATTTTGCAGCCTGGCCAGCCGCAGATGGTTTTCGACCCTCGCTCGAACTTCCTCCAGTTGGAACGGTTTTGTGATGTAATCCACGCCTCCCACGTTAAAAGCCTTCACCTTGTCCAGTGATTCGGTCAACGCGCTGATGAATATGACAGGCACCTTAGCCAGCGCCGGGTTTTCTTTCAGGCGGATACAGACCTCATAACCGTCCATTTCGGGCATGGTGATATCCAGAAGGATCAGGTCTGGCAGTTGGTTCTCTGCCGCCTTCAAGGCGCCGCTGCCATCCAGCACAGGTCGGACCTTGTGACCCTGCTGCTTCAACATGCCGGAGAGTATCTGAATATTCGCCAGTGTATCATCAACGATCAAAATATCAGCGGGAGTGCATGGATCGGGGGAGGGACTTTCCAAGATCAACTCCTTGCTTGCAAAAGTGTAATTATCTCCCCATATTTTAACCGCTCTGCCAGTTCTTGCAATTCCTCTGCTGCAGCCGGCCATTGCGGGGTTATCAGTTCCAACGTGTCCATCAGCGCATCCAGGTCGGCACTTAAACAGGCCGCCATTATCTGTTCTTTCAGGGCTTCAGGGATGGAATCAAGTTCATTCTCAGCGGTACCAGGTGTTTCCTTGAGGTTTGATTGCTGTTCATGCAACTCATTATCAGAGAAATACGCATATTCCAACCCCAGGCAGGAGCCGATCATTTCAAACAGTTCCTCCTCCTGGATCGGTTTCCGCAGGTAACCATCCATGCCGGTGTCGAGAATAGCCTGCTTTTCCTCCTCAAACGCGCTGGCTGTGGCGGCGATGATGGGAACATGCTGACCTTTTTCTTCTTTGCGAATCTGCCTTGTGGCTTCCAGTCCATTCATCACGGGCATACGAATATCCATAATGATCAGATGGGGAGTCCATTCTTTCCACAAGTCCAATCCTTCCTGCCCGTTGACAGCTTCATTGACGTCAAATCCGACTTGAGTCAGGAGGGAGGATAGGAGTTCGCAGCTTTCTTTTACATCATCCACAATCAATATCCTGAATCCGGTTGATGGATTTTTTATCTTCTTGATTTTGAATATGGATTTCCGCCTTTCAGGTTGCGATTGCCTGTCTTCCTGTACGGTTATCTCCAGGGTAAAGCAGCTTCCCACACCCGGTTCACTGATAACACTGATCTGCCCATTGAGCATTCTGGCAAATCGCTGGCTGATCGCCAGTCCCAGCCCGGTTCCACCTTCAGCAATGCCACTCGAGGTTTGTTGAAATACCTGGAAAAGTTTATTAATATCTTCTGCCGTGATTCCTATGCCGCTATCTTCCACCTGAATGGTCAATTTCCAGTTATCGTCATCAAGGCGGTTCGCGTCGACAATACAGCGCACTCTACCCTGCCGGGTAAACTTGACGGCATTACCAATCAAATTGATTAGAATCTGGCGGATTTTGCTCTCATCCGAGATGATAATATGAGGTACACGATCCTCATAGATTAGATCAAAAGCCAGGTGCTTTTCGTCTGTGCGCACCTGAAACATGGATTTCAAATCCTGCAATAGGGCAAAAAGGTCAAACGAACATACATTCAGGGTTGACCGGCCGGCTTCGATCTTTGAAATCTCCAGAATGTCATTGATGAGCTCCAGAAGGTGCTCCCCGCTGGTGTGGATGGTGGTCAATTGATGGCGCTGCTGGGTGGTCAGATCAGGTTCACGCAATAATAATTGTGAAAATCCCAATATGGCATTCAACGGTGTTCGAATCTCGTGTGACATATTGGCAAGGAATGAGCTTTTAGCCCGATTGGCTTCTTCCGCCTGAATCTTGGCCTCTTCGAGAGCCTGTGCGGTTTTGCGCTCCTGGGTGATATCCCGGGCGATGCCCACCAGTCCGATGATTTGATCCTGGTTGTCGCGTAGAGGAACTTTCGTCGTCATAATCCAGCGCTCATTACCATTTTGATCAGCGCTAGGTTCAACAATGTTTATCAGTTCCAAACCATCTTCAATGACCTTCTTATCATCGGCAATGTAACGTGTGGCTAATTCAGGTGAATAAAAATCCAGATCGTTTTTTCCCAGTAATTGGTCTGGATTGGATACACCCATTACTTTCGCGTCACTCAAGTTACTCAGGGTAAAACGACATTCCCGATCACGGGCGAAAATCTGGTCGGGAATGTTATCAATAACCGTGCGGAGTAAGCGGCGTTCGGCGTCAAGCGCCTGCTGAGTTTGCAGGCTTTCCGCGTAAATGCGCGCCCGCCATAACGCGTTGCTGATATAGCCCCCGGTGGCTTCCAATAAATTCCGGTCCGTTTGAGATAGTTGTTTGCCTCTTGTTGTTTCTACATTTAAGACACCAACCACGTTTTTTTCATCAAAAAGCGGAATACAAATCTTTGACCCCATCCCATGTTCTGGGTTTATACCATGCTCACTTTCAGGTTTCTCTGCCGCCAGCATCGATATACCACTGCGGACGACTTGCCCTTCAATATTGTCGGCAACAGGCAACCATTCTTCGATTTCTGCGAATCCTGCCTGATTTCTTAAAATCAGTCGATCATCCTGCAGGGTATAAAAACTGACCATGGATTTTTTGAACGACGCGGCTATACCCTTCGTTACATTTTCTGCAATTTTGCTTACGTCCAGCTCCCGGGCAATGGAATTACGCACCTTATCCAACGCCACCATCTTTTTCATTTGTTTCAGGGCTGATTGATACAGGTCTTTATAGTGATTCTCAACCGGGATTGATGTTTTTTCTTTCAAGTTATGTTTTGACCTGTCAATTTCCATAATGGACTTAATATTCCGATTTGTAGTGTTATGAAAAGATCCAGAATAACTGACTTCAAATAAAAAATCCACTAGTTACTTTTACCAGCTTGATTTGTGCTGGTCGAATTAGACTGGAATGGGAAAAGATAACAAACCGGTGAGTTTCCATAATTCAATTAGATAGGCAAGTCCGATGTTTATTTATTTTAGTTTCTATTTGTACTATTATGCACATGTTTGGACCAAATAGATAATAAAAAAGTCAGAAATTAGAAAATTTTATGTTTTATTTATGTAAATCACGTATTTGCCATTTTCTTTGAGAGTATTAATGAGGGTGCGGTCATAATCTGTCCGCACTCTCACAATCTATATTTTGATCACAACATCATCAAATGCTTTCCGTTTGCGAGCGGCAGGATGCTCATCAGCATATCCCAGGCATAATGCGGCGATCATTTCGGTTGATTCGCCCAACCATTCATTGATCTCTGCGTGGGCGGAGAACACATCGCAAACCCACAGGGAACCAATGCCCAGCTCTTCCGCGGTAAGAATCATGTTCTGAATGGCAGCGCCAACCGATTGCACATCCACAAGATCACGGAAGTATTGCCCCATGGAATCGGCAAGCCATGGAGCAGTGCGGTTTGGCCGGAAAATAAAGACTGTCGTCGGTGCCTGAGCCATAACTTCAAAGGAATGACGCGCTCCGCTGACATTCTGTCCTTCCTTTTCCCGGTTGGATAAACTCATATCCAATCGGACGATCATTTCATCGCGTTTTTCCCCCTGCACCACATAGAATTTCCAGGGTTGTCGATTCATCCCTGAAGGCGCCAGAATGCCTGCCTGCAAGATCTTTCGTAAAGACTCTTCAGGGACCTGGTCGATTTTGTATTTCCGGATGCTTCGCCGTTGGCTGATAGCGTTAAAAACTCCCAAACCGTCTCGAAATTTATCAAGACGACTTTCGACTGCGGGTTTAATGGGAATGTATATTTCAACCCCCACCTCACCCGAACCTGCATTTGGAAGATAGTATTCAAAACCTATGGCGGCATCATCCGGTTGCATACCAGTTGCATGAAACCACTGGCCGTAGACTTCCTGCACAGTGGCAGCCATGCTGGCCAATGTACAGTCAAATACGGCATATCGTGCGGCCGGTATTACGTGCTGCTCCAAACCGTTCGGGACTGCGGTTCCATCGGCAACGGCCACTCCGGCCAAATACGTTGTCAGGTTTTTAATGGTTAAGGAAGCTCCACAGCTTCCATTGTCAAAACTCAATGGTCTTAAAACTGGCTCCAGCGGGGCGTATTGTTTAGCCCATACATCAGCGTAATTAATCTCACCAGGCTGCCCGGCAGCCGTTACCCCCACAATGTTAAAGGAATGACGATCAACTATTCGTGGATTTAACATGATTTCCTCCATGGATATCTCATTCCGCACAGTGTAGAGGAAAATTTTTAGTATGTCAATGATTCTAGAAAATATTTTTTATAATTTAGACAAATGAGCTAATAAAATGGTACCCACGATCCACCTGGCATTTTCTATGATCCATTATCAGCGATGTCATGGTCGATCTGCATCAATTCGATCGGGGCGCCATTGTCCTCAATGAACGCCACCAGCACGCCGTGGCTCGGGCTGTTTGGTTCTATGATCACGTGCCGCCCTTTGATGGCGTCCTCCAGATTATCCACCTCAAAGGCCACATGTGCCACTGTTTTGACCAACTCCGGATACGGGGCGTCATCTTCATAGCGCATCCACTCCACACCATACGGGTTACGGCCATACCCGCTCACAAAAACTTTCAGGTGTGGCAAATGTATCTCATCCCGTAGGTGTTCTTTCGTCGGGATTCCCGTGTGGTGGTATTTCATTGTCCGGGTTTTCCGGGGCATTCCTCGCCGGCGTCCTCGCGGGCGGTTCTCGAGCGTTCGATCATGGTTTGCAAATCGACCTTACCTGTAATGTGTTCAATCTCTACCGCGATTATGGTGACCCTGTTCCAGTTGCGTTCAATTTCTGCGTTCCCCTGCTCTTCCAGTCCGGGGGAGTATTTCGCGTTGATCGCCTCCAGTGCTTTGCGTCGGTCCACATCACCCGTCAAAATATGCGCGCGCCCAAAAACAACAACGCTGCGATAAACCGTGGCGAATTTTTCAGGCACCACTTCATCGCGATCCACCACACAAAAAGAGACTCGGTCATCCCGTTGAATCGCATCGATTTTGTGACCAACCAGCGCGCCATGGAACAGAATACGCCCATCAACATACACATAGCTCAGCGGCACAGTGTATGGGTATCCATTGTCTCCGGCAACAGCCAAAACACCTGTGTGACATGATTTTAAGACCTCAATGGATTCTTCCTCAGGCAATCCCTGTTTCATGCGTCTCATTTCACGGAACATCGTCTACCCTCATTTTTTGTGGTTTGCTTTGATAATACCAGAAGCGGCGCGGAATGGCGAAATACCTTCCGCGCCGCGAAACGACTCCATCCGTTAATCGTTCAATAACCGGCGTTCACCTTCCAAAGCGCGAATAGGAGCCACATCTTGCGAGACTTCGATCGTACCCCGATACGCTCCTTTTTTATCATGTAGAGCAAAGTAGCGGATATGGATAAACTTACCCATCATCTGAATCCAAAATTCAGCCACATCCCGCCGCCCGGCTTTGAAATCATCCAGAATCCGTTGTACCTTATCCATACTGGCGGGTGGATGACATAATTGCACCTTTCTTCCGATGATCGTTGCCTGGCGTTCAAAAATACGATCTCTGGTTTGCGAGAAAAAGCGCACTTCATCATTCTCATCCACAAAGGTGACATCAACCGGAAGATTGGTCAATAACAGGTTGATCTGCTCAAGACTCAGTGCGCCGGTATCCAGTTTGAGCTGGCTGCCAGACTCGTTATCCGGTGTGGTGGATTTGTTGAAAAAGCGCTTTTCTTCCTCCAATATTTGCATTTCTGCCGGTCTCCAGTCATTTCCCGGCTGAACACGAAAGTATCCTAATTCCCCCTCCTGTTGGCGGATTTCAAACCAATCATCCTCGCTTAAGCGTTCCATCGCTGCCGGGAAGAGAATCTTCTCTTCTTTATAAACCATCTCCCGCATGGGTGTGGCAAAGCTCTCAAACGCATCTTTCAATTGCATGGCAAAAACTGCCGGATTCCCGGTTGAATCGCTTTTCAATACATCCTGCATCTTCTTTATCCCTGCGCGAATTTGATCCTGAATTCCCCACATCACCTGGGAAGGACCGGTAAATCCATATCGCTCCAGAATGGGGAAGAGCAGGTTCTCTTTACGCAGGTAATGGCGGGGAAAATCCGAAAGCTGCTCAAAAACCATGGTCACAGGGAATTTCTTTGTCTCGGTAGGGTCCTGAACGTAGGCAGCCACAACTTTTTGTAACGCATCCAGAAGAGATAAAGCTTCATCATTTTCCGCTTTTAATGTATTGATGGGATGCCCCGGCCGGCTCTCCGGTGGTAACTGCTGGTTTAACGATTCCCGCACCACAGAAACATGCAGGTCGCACAGGTTCTGAATTTCTTCTACAGGCAGTCCTTCGGCGATAAGCATTTGTTCAACCTCGGCAATTTCGCCAGAATCGGCAACCTGCACAAGTTCTGCAAACCTGGCTTTCACTTCCTCCACAGGTTTACCATCGTGTAATCCCTTGAGGATGTTCTTTAACATCTCAATCCGTTTTGCCCGGTTGTTTATGTATTCACTCATTTTTTCCTCCTTGGAACGTGTGTTTTTCGAGAGGAACGCTTTAGTTGCCTTCCCAACGGATGATGAAGGGCACTTGAATGGCTCCCGTAGGGCACGTGTCCTCACATTCCGCGCATCGGGTGCATGCGTCAGAAACCATCAGGCTTAAGCCCACACCGGTTATCGCTCCCGTGGGGCAGATCGCCACACAGGCCCCACATTCCGTACAGAGGGATTTATCTATCACCGGTAATGATGCCTTCGGGTCTGTCATACCTTGCGTTCCTTGTCATCTCTATCAACATGGTAGCGTTTTTGGAGGAGTATGTATACGACTTAAGTCGGATTTTATGATTCTGCTTCGGCTTCGAGGCCGGCGCGATCAACCAAGATCAACCGGTTTCCTTCCCGACGCACCAGCCCGGCATCCATAAATCCACGCAATGTGCGGCCGATAACATCTCGCACAGTTCCCAGCCTGGAAGCAATCTCGTCCTGCGTCCATTGTTCTGAGACAGAACCGCGGTCCGCTTCATCCAGTAAAAAGCGAGCCAGGCGGCCGCGCACAGATCGCAAAGACAAGTCTTCCACCAGAGAAGTCATTCGTTCCAGCCGTCTGGCAAAATCAACCACGGCAGCATATGCGAAATCAGCCCTCGATTTTAAAATCGTCCGGTAATCTTCCGATGAAATTGTGTATAAGCTGACCTGCGTTAACGCTCTGGCAGATGCTTTCAGTATTGCATTTCCGTTCAACGCTGGAATCGCGTTGATCTGCATCCCCGGCCCGAGGTTATGCAAAACCTGCTCTCTACCATTGGGTGCCGAACGGAAAACACGAACAGCTCCCCGGATGATAAACCCCACCCATTGACAATCTTCACCTTCCACCTGAATAAGCTCGCCTTGAGAGCAGTTTTTTTCCACCATATATTTTGAAAGAACATCCACAGTCTCCGGGGAAACCTGCGAAAAAACAGAGAAGAACCTGGTTTTTACCATATCAACAGACATGGAAAAATTATACCCATGAGGATTATTCAAGGGAAATTTTTCCATAGGTGGATAACCGCCTGTCATTGGTACAGGGTCACCAGTATTCAACCGGAATACTCGTTTGTATAATAAAGAAAAAAAATCAGGGAGGGAATTATGGTTGAAAACATACTTCTGGCAATACTGTTTGGGGGAATGTTCACCTTTGTGTTCGGCGGAACCGGATTGTTCCTGTTAAGCCGATATCGTACCGCGCGACGTGAGGTTTCCGAAAGCACCAGTTGGAATGCAGCGCCGGGGCGGATCACATTTTCTACAGTCAGTGACATTGTCCCTGCCCATTCAATGAGTGAAGGTCTGGATGACTCGCATCGTGCCATTGTTGAATATGTCTATACTGTCAATGGTATTGAATACACAGGAAGGCGAATCGCATTTACTGCCGGTGGTACTTCCTCGGGCACCCGTCGTGAGGCGGACACCATCGTCCAACGTTACCACAAGAATGCACCCGTCACCGTATACTTTGATCCACAAAATCCTTCAGAAGCGGTTCTCGAAAAAACTGTTGGATCAAATTCCGGTTTCCTTGTGATCATTATTATTACACTTATGTTGGGGGTAATCTCCTGCGGTTTAAGTCTTTATGCAATTGTGAGCCAATTCACTGGATAAATGCCATTACATTACGCATCCAAATCGGTTGGATTTCGTATATAGTTACATCCTACCATTGTGAAAGGAATTTTTTCATGACCGATAAAATCCTTGTAACCTTCGCAACAAAATACGGCTCTACTCAGGGTGTGGCAGAAGCCATAGCCGAAGAACTTCGCAAGAAAGGTCAGATTGTTGACCTTATTCCCGCAAAAAATGTAAAGTCATTGGACGGGTATTACGCGGTGGTACTTGGTACGCCGTTATATATCGGGAATATTCTCGGAGATGCCTCCAAATTCCTCTCCAGGAATCGGGCTGATCTTCAAAAAATGCCCTCCGCGTTGTTCGTCCTCGGACCGCTCGAAAAAACCCCGAAAGATCTGTCTGATGTGCAGGTTCAACTGGATTCTGTATTGAACAGATTATCCTGGTTTAAACCGGTGGTTGTCGAAATCTTTGCCGGTGCCATGGATCCGGACAAGTTCCGCTTCCCCGATTCACTATTGAAATTAATGCCGGCCGCCAGAGATAGCGCCATTTTCCAAAAACGTGACGGACGTGACTGGGAAGCCATCTGCACCTGGGCTGACACCCTGCCCCTGGCTTTGATGCAGACCGTTTGAGGTTTTCATTA
>CAYQUX010000004.1:0-23575 GCA_964420995.1 uncultured Leptolinea sp.
GTTTGAACAATTGGTGCGTCCGACACAACAGGTACTAACTACTTTACTACGAAATTCGGGATTTACACCTCCTTTTCAATCTTCATGGACGGGAACAACCGTCTATTCCCTGTTTCTTAAAGCATTGTAGATATTGGTCTCCTGAAACGCGTTGGTGATTACCAGCGTGGCAGCCCCGATGGCTACCGCGTTGCCGCCCAGTTCACCGATAACCAGGTTATCGGTGCGGGTGTTAAAACCAACCGTTCTTTCCACCAGAGATTGACGGGCCGGATCAAGAAGCATCTGCCCGGCGTCAGCCAGGTCGCCTCCCAGGATCAACAGTCCCGGGTTTACCAGATTGATGATGTTTGCCAGACCAATACCCAGGTACCATCCGGCTGTGGTGATGATCTTCTCACACTCACGGTTGCCTTCACGGGCCGCCTGAACAACACCTTTTACATCCAGGTCATCCAGATGGCCGGCCCACTTCGGATCGTTCATCAGGGCGTGCCGTCCATCCGACAGGATTCCCTGCATGCCGATATAACTTTCCAGGCATCCGCGATTTCCACAACGGCAGCTGCGTCCATCGGCTTCAATGGTGGTATGGCCGATCTCGCCGGCTGTCCCGCTGAATCCTTTGTACACCGCTCCATTGATGATCAACCCGCTTCCAACACCGGTACCCAGTTTGATATAGACAAGGTTTTCGTAGCCCAACCCGCATCCCCACCATTTTTCCGCGATGGCCGCCGCATTGGCGTCATTTTCGAAATAAACGGGTGTCTCTTTGATCACTTCGCGAACGGTTTGAATGGGGCGGATGTTCTTCCAGGCCGGCATATAGTGTGTGACGAATTCCCCGGTCTTCTCATTTTCCAGCGGCGCGGGAATGGTAAAACCGACACCCAGAAGGTCGCTTTCGGTGATACCAGAATCCCGCATGATATCGAGTATTGCCTGGCGGATGATGTTCAGGCTTTCCTCCGGCTTTGAGATAACATCGATATGCCGGGAAAAGCGTTTTTTTACTTCACCCTTCAGATTCATAATGATCAGGGTAATATGCGTGGAACCCATATCGATACCCATGATCTTGCGGGCTTCGTAGTTGAACTCAAGCACCACTGGCTTGCGGCCACCGGATGACATTCCAATGCCGCCTTCCCGGACAAAGTCGCTGTTGATCAAAATGTTCACCAGGGACGATACCGTTGGCGCGCTCAGCCGGGTCAGATGAATGATTTCCGCGCGGGTGATGGTCCCCCGGTCACGGATAAGGTTCAGGGTGATACTGAGATTATGCGCGCGAACGGCCGCCGTCGAGGAAATTTCCGGTTTCAACGTGGTGAGGTGCGAATAATCGAGTACCTGATTGATTTCAGACATCTGACTGGGAGTTTTTTTCGGTGTATGTGAAATGGTTATTTAAGGGGTTTTATCAAGTCCTTTATTAAGGACATTAAAAAAGAGTTTAAACAATTCAAAGGCCTTTGTCAATACATAAGATGATAGACGAAAAGCATATAAATCATATGACATATGTCATTTCGTGGGTGGCAAAACAAAAATCCGCCGGCGCAGATCACCGGCGGATTTTAACCGAGCCAAATTTTAATCATTCCCCTTCGTGAGGACGGGCGTAATCATCCTCATAGCGGGTGATATCTTCCTGTTTCCAGTTGCCAAAGCCCACCTCCAGCACGCGGATGCGGTAGCCCGGACTGCTCAGGCGGTGTTTTGTGTTGGGAGGAATCCAGAATTCGTCGCCCGCTTTTGCCGTAGTGACGGTATCTCCCACCTGAATAATGGCGCCGTCATCCAGGGCAACCCACAGTTCCGCCCGGCCCGAGTGACTTTGCAGACTCTGGCGGTGATCCGCTTCGACGACAATATAAGTCACCGTGCAATCTTCGTTGTAGGCATACTGCTTCTGCTGCCCCCAGGGGCGATGGATCCAGGGTGTATCCGGTTTTTCGGTCGGAATGGGTTTCGTGGCGAAATTAGGCATGAAACAGTCCTTCCTTTTAATTAACATTTGTTTGGGCGTCAAACAAATAATAGAGTTTCTCCAGGAATACTGCGGATAAATCTTGATCTGTATAATTGTAATCTACCGGTCAAGATTTATCCGTTCCCAATTCATAGGCCGATTACAATTACGTGCAGGAGGACATTCTCATGGCACTTTCTTCATCCGCCCAGCGCGTTCAGGATTTTCTAAAACAAAATGGTTACTCCCATACCGTGATTGAGCATAACCAGTCCACCCGCTCTTCTGCCGAAGCCGCGGCGGCCATCGGTTGCAGCGTGGAACAGATTGCCAAATCGTTGATATTCAAAACCCGCCGTACCGGAATACCGGTGATGATCATCGCTTCCGGCAGTAATCGGGTGAATACCAGACTTGTGGGTGAGGCACTTGGCGAGCCCATTGACCGTGCCGACCCGGATTTTGTACGCGAGGTCACCGGTTACGCCATCGGCGGGATTCCACCCGTGGGACACACCCGGGCGGTGCGTATCTTGATCGATGAAGATTTACAGAAATATGAGAAGATCTGGGCGGCGGCCGGCGCGCCGACAGCCGTGTTCGAGCTGACTCCCGCCGAGCTGGTTGCCATGACTGGCGGCACGGTGATGAAGGTGAAGGACGAATAGATTGATAACAAATCGTTCGTTATTAAATTGAACCTATTTTCTCTATCTCTAAGTATTCTAAAGGGTCAAAAAAAATATTCTTTCTAATAAATAATGATCTCATTCTATTTCGATTTTCTCTTAATTGGGATCTAAATAAATCAGTAGAGGAAATTTTTAATATTTTCATAAGTGATTCTGCATATGTAATTTTTGTCGCTTTTGCTAAAAATTTGGGTATCCGTCCTTCAAGATACATACACGTCCATGGAATCCAAGACCCATCACTCATAAAAAAGAGGAAGACATCAGTATCAATAAATATTTCATTGGGTACCAATTGTGATAAAGGCGTGTCAGAATAGCGATGAACTAGAACATCACCATGTAAGGATGTTTTTCGAAGATTAAGTCTAATATTTCTATTTTCAAGTAATGAGACGTATTGGGAAAAATATGAAAAGTCTACATATCCATCATGTTTGGATGGTGAATTTGAGACATAGTACTTTTCGCCAAGGATCTCTTCTAAAATCTCCCATTTCTCCCTTCGTAATAGGAACGAGTTTAAACAAACGAAAATTTCATGCCCGATGAATTTATAATAATCAAAATAATAATCAAAAAATGTTCCAGAGTAATTCTGAGAGATTGAATAATGTTCAAGAATTTTCTCTAATCCATGCAGGATGTATATGATATCTTCTGTATCATCTATGTCACATAGTAATTCAGTTAATTTACAAAAACTTAAAACATAATCTTGTGAATTATTTATTGATTCCAAAAATTTCTCGTCTAATTCTTGGTTTTCATCAAACACTGGAGAGACTGCTTCAATTTTGGAGATAAACCAAGTCATATATCTATCAAGATTTTTCTGCCGAAAGACTGTTCTCTGTGAAACTGACTTAATGGCTTCTGAAAGGATATCTGATTCTTGGTTCGTAATACTTTGAATCTCAAATTTTTGTAGAATTGCTTTAATGTTATCAACTAATAAACTTTCTAGCTTTTTCCGCTCAGTCTGTTTATCTTGATTATCCTCTCCCAACAAATAAGTTACAGCTCTTCTCATACGAATGTCAAAAGGCAAATCTTCTACTTTTCCGAATGCTGTATTAAAAATGTTAATAATTCTTTCATATCCTATTGCTTTTTGAGCATATCCAAGCTCATATAAAACATTAGGATTGGGTGTTTTTCTTCCAGTATCATTATTATTAGTGATGCTTACATCGCAAACAAAAATTTGCGCCGTATCTATTCTCGCTAAAATCGTTTTTGCTATATCTGGCGATCCTAGCTCACCCGAAGTATCTCTTTCAATTACTGGTTCGAGACTAATTGAATCATCATTGCGAATAGATTTTATTGCATTTTCGAGTGCTTTTTCGATAAATCCGCGGTTGGTTGAATTTGGCAAATCGGATTGCCATGAATAAAAAATTTTACATTCCATCTTTTCCCCTTTGATTGTTGTATATTTTTATAAATTCTATTATATAGGATCGATCAACTAATACCTCCAAAATATTTGGTTATAAAATAAATTAAACATCAATGCGGTAAAATTGCTCAGACTATTACCGATTTCCCTACCGGAGGGTTGCATGTCCATTCGTACCATATCTTTGATCATTTTACTGGCAATGGGACTATCTCTCCTGTCAGCCTGCGGCAGCACAGCCGGCGCCACTGCCGGACCCGAAAAAGCCATTGACACGTACCTTAACGCCCTGGTCAACCAGGACGCCAACCGCTTAACCACGGCTTCGTGCAAAGCCTGGGAAGAAAAAGCCCGCCTCGAACTGGATTCCTTCCAGGCGGTCAAAGCCCGGCTGGACGGGGTTATCTGCACAAAAACCGGAGATGAGGGCTCCTCGGCGAAGGTCTCCTGCACCGGTAAGATTGTGGCCACCTACGGCAATGAAGACCAGGAAATTCCGTTGGACCGCCGCACCTACCTGGCAACCCAGGAAGGCGGCGAGTGGCGTATGTGCGGCTATACGAAGTGATTAAGCGGCTTTTCTGCAAGGAAAATCTGTGGGCACTGGCACTGGCGTTAATGCTGGTCACCCTGCTCATTTTTACCGCCGATTCAACCCCGTTGTGGATTTACCAGGGATTCTGATCGCGTGTCGCTTCTTCAGATACTGGCGGTTTTCGCTGTTTCCGCGCTGTACCGGCTGATCGCCCGACAGCTTACAACCCGCGCCGACTCACCGCAAACGGAATGGGGACGCGTTCCCTTTCTGTTCGCCTCGTCGGTGCTGGTGGTGTACTGGCTGCAGCCATCCCTGCCGGTGCGTGGATTGGACTACTGGCTGCCCACCCTTACCCTTGCAGTGACTGTGTTTTGCTGGGCAGCGGTCACCCCGGCTGAACAGCGCGGTTGGCGCGCCAACGCCCCCGCTCTGGTGGGTCTTCTGGCAGCCACGCTGATCATCGCCGCGACCCGTCTGGTCGATCTGCCCGCAGGTCTGCTTTCACTGGCTCCCCCGCCCTTCACGCAAACCCTGGTAGGCCTCGCCCTTCTGGGAATAATTGGTTATTTATCTATACGCATTACTAAGACCTCAACCGGGCTCTGGCTAGCCGTACTTGTCGGCCTGTTCCTGTTGATCAAAACACCGTTCATCGCCGCGGGATTGTCTGCCGGTTTGCGCGCCCTTGCCGGCCAGAATACGACCGGCGCCTCTGCCGTCGATTTCCGCTGGCTGGGTTTTTCCTACCTGGCCTTCCGGTTGATCCACACCCTGCGCGACCGCCAGTCTGGCCGGCTGCCTTCCGCCACCCTGGCGGAATACCTGATCTACGCCATCTTCTTCCCGGCCTTCACATCCGGTCCAATTGACCGGCTGGAACGCTTCCTGAAAGACCTGCGCTCCCCCGCCCCGTTGGATTGGTCCGAATCAGGGCAGGCTGTGTACCGGCTGATACTGGGACTTTTCAAAAAATTCGCCGTAGCCGACACACTGGCCATCATTGCGCTCAATCCGCAGATTGCCGGGCAGGTGCAGCGCTCCGGCTGGTTATGGGTGCTGCTCTACGCCTATGCCCTGCAAATCTATTTTGACTTCAGCGGCTACACGGATATTGCCATTGGTACAGCGCGAATGCTGGGGATACGCCTGCCGGAAAACTTCAACCGCCCGTATGCGCAGACCAATTTGACCCAATTCTGGAATAACTGGCACATGACGCTCACCCAGTGGGTGCGCGCCTATTTCTTCTTTCCAATTTCCCGCTGGCTGCGCGGCAACAGACCGTCCTTCTCGCCCACCCTGGTCATGGCCATCGGGCAGGTCGGTACCATGCTGCTCATCGGCCTGTGGCACGGGGTTGCGTTGAATTTCATCCTCTGGGGTTTGTGGCACGGCCTGGGACTGTTCGCGCAGAACCGCTGGTCAGGCTGGGCCAAACGTTCTCCCCTGGGGCGCATTGAATCAATATGGGGCAGGAAGCTGATCAGCTTTGGCGGCTGGGCGTTGACTTTTCACTATGTGGCGTTTGGCTGGGTGTGGTTCTGCCTGCCAGATGCCGGTCTGGCGTTACGTGTTTTCTCCGGGCTTTTCGGCCTGGGATGAAAACAGACGTCCATTCGAAAAACATTCAGGATGCGAGTGCTTTCCGGCTCCAACCGCAACGGGCCGCGCTGAGATTACGCCTTCAGGTCTTTTACATCGCCGTTGTGAAATTGTTCCATGAATTCTTCCACGCTGAGCTGGATGAATGATTTCTCCATCAGGTGAATCTTCCCGCAAATCGGACATTTCAACTCAAGGGTATCAACGGGGGTAACCAACATCATACGCATCCCGGTGGTGCACTGGAACAGTCCAAATTTGTGCATCACTCCGTTGGCAAAGATTGGGGCAGACGTCGCGTACAGGTCTTGCAAAGTGCTTACAGACTGATTTTTTTCGTCCATCATGCTCCTCCCTTTCTCTGGTATTCCATTGGTGTGCTCGTATTGTAATAGTACAGTCAAATGAGTGTAAATGCAATTAAATGTCTGTGAATGTGGTTTGTGTTGGGTATGTGTTCAACAGATGAATTATATAAGGTCGATGTATCCGGCACAGGTTGATGAGTTCCAGAATAAATAATTTACGGATTCAACACCCCTACCCGATGCGACGATATGGGTCAAACTCAAGCAACGTATCAACCGGCAAGATTGGCATTCAAGGGTCGCCCCAGGGTTACACTCCCACCGGTTCCGATTCAGTTTCTGGTTCACGCTCAAACAGGCGCATGATGACCACCCCACCCAGGATCAACAGACTGCCCACAATCTGAATGGCGGTCAGGCGCTCATTCAGCAACAGGAACGCGATGATGGCTGTAAACACCGGCTCGGTCGAAAGAATCAGGTTCGCCACACTGGAAGGCAAATATCCCAGGCTGACGTTGTACAACCCAAACCCCGCCACCGTAGGCCCGGCTGCCAGCAGAACCAACACTCCCCAACCGGCCCAGGCATCTCCCAGCCAGAACATATCCGCCGGTTTGGCGGCTGTTCCAGGCAGTGTCCCGCTGAAGATAAGATTGAACAACAGAAGGAAACTGGCCGCGAAGGAAAAGGTGTACATGATGGTCGTCCACGCGTTTAAACCCCGGTTGGCCGCGGTGCGTCCCATCAGGCTGTATGCGGCGTACGCCAGCCCGGATATGATGCCGGTAAAGATGGCCAAAAGGTTACCCTGCCAGACAGCCGGGTCATACGCGTCCGCCACAAGCACACAGCCGCCCAGGCTCATCAATACAGCCATCACCTTAACCCAGCCCAGGCTTTCCTTTAGCAGCCACCACCCCAGCAGCGCGGTGAACGCGGCAGATGAATACACCAGAACGGTGGAAACGGCCGCTCCGTTGAGCACCACAGAATTCGTCCAGAGGGAATTGAAGAGAGCCAGTACCAGACCATAGACGAGAAAATAGCTCAAATCTCGTAATCTGACTCGCAGAGATTCCGGCCGGGTAATTCCCAAAACCAGGAGCAAGGTGAGGGCAACAAAGGCATCCCGCCAGAAAGCCAGCACCAGTGCCGGAAGCTGGTAATTGACCGAAAGATGTTTAATAAAGATGGCGGTTGTGGATAGAATCACCGCCGATGTAAAGGCGATTAGGTAACCCCGGGATATGGTGGTCGATGATGGTTTTTCAATGTTCATCAGGAAATTTTACTATAGGCAATAAAAAGTCAGGCCAAATTCCTGCCGAAAGATCAGCCTGATACTATACGCCGATGAATGCCTGACGCGAAATCGGGGTCAGGCATCCTGTAACTTGAATCGGCATACCACCTCCTGCAGACTCCTGGCCATGTCTGCCAGTAACTGTGATGAGGCGGACACCTCTTCCACCTGGGCAACCATTTCTTCCGTCGACGCGGAAACTTCTTCAATCGCCGCCGTGTTTTCCTCACTGATCGCGGCGATTTTCTCAATCGATTCCGTTACCTGTGCCGAATTGGAGCCCATTTTCTTTGTGGCGGATGCGTTTTCTTCAATGATGGCTGAAACCGAATTGACTGAACTGACCAGGTCCTGGGCCAATGCGCTCATTCGTTTCACGGCTTCTCCGGTTCCGGCAGCCTGTTTGTTCACAGCCTGGGCGGCTGTCAAAATATCTGTAAGCGCGCTTCCGGCTTTGTTCGCGCTGGCAACACCATTTTCAACCTCCCGGGTACCTTCGTGCATGGCTGATACGGCTTCTTTGACCGTTGCCTGTATGCTCGTGATGATGGTGCCAATTTCCCTGGTGGCCAGCGACGAACGTTCTGCCAGTTTGCGTACCTCATCAGCCACCACGGCAAAACCCTTGCCATACTCCCCTGCCCTGGCGGCTTCAATAGCCGCATTTAATGCGAGCATATTGGTCTGCGAGGCAATATCTTCAATGGTTTCCACAATGGCGTTGATCTCTTCTGAACGCTTACCCATTTCCAGAACTTTTTCAGCAGATATCCCCACCTTATCTTTAATCGATTCCATCCCTTTCAAGGTGTCATCCATGGTTTCCCGCCCCATTCGGGCGGCTGCGGTGGCTGAATCAGCCCCGGCCGTTACCGAGTTTGTATTGTGTGAAACCTGGTTAATGACTTCACTTATCCATGATGCAATCTCTGATGCTTCCTGTATGGCCTGCCCCTCATTTGAAGCCCATTTTTCCACACTTTCAATTTCCTGCTTCATTTGATGAACAGATTGAAGTGATTGGTTCACTGATTCAGATTGCCCTACCGTCCCCGCGGCCACCTGCTGTATTGTGCTGCTTATCTGATTCGTAGCCATCCCGGCCTGATTTGCCGCGTCAGACAATTGAATGGAAGCGGCAGAAAGCCGGTTGGCATTTTCGGTCACCTGCCCGACCATTTCCCGTAAATTGACCGCCATTTCACCAAAACAATTCCCCAGCACATCCTGGTCGCTGCGCGGAGTGATGGTCTGTGTCAGGTCACCCTTTGAAAGCAACAGTGAGGCGTCTGCCAGATGGTTGAGGAAATCTTTAATGATATTCAGGGAATGCGCGATATCGCCGATCTCATCGTTGGAATGGATATTCAGATCATGAGAGAGGTCGCCAATCTGCAAACGCCCCGCAAAGTGCTGAATTTTTCGGGCTGGATCCACCAGGGTTTTTAATATCCAGATATGGAGCACCGTGACTGCCGGCAGGATGATCCCGACGGCTATTGCCAGCCGTAAGGGTGATAGACCTTCTTTTCCCATCATAAAGCCGACATTTCCCAGTACTATGGTGATAAATGACGTTAACATTGTGATTCGTATGGCAATTCCACGTTTGTATAGATACCGCATGATCAATAATAAGGTTCCACTTCCGGCAACCGTTGTACCAAAGACAATAAGATATTCCATCAAATCCTCCTGCCCTTTTCTATCGGGATTTTTTATTCATGGTCATAAAAATGATCCCGGTAAACCACCCCCGAATCCAGCCAAAAGCCATCCAGACTATGCCATATAACCTTATTCAATAGAATGTATCTGTTCTGTGTTGAATAATTCCCCTTGGTATCATAAGAAGGCCTCCCCAAAAAAGGCGGTAATGTCAACTGGCAAGGTTTTCTTTTTGATCGCAGCGGTCACCAGTAGTTATTTAATAATTTTGTTGTTGAGAACAGGAGAACATAAAGGCGTAAACCCGGCAAATTAATTGTTTATTATTTTTCTGGAAATTGCAATAAATTTTGGATTAAGGCATTTTTCAGATTGTTAACCCCGGCAATCTGTGGTTATAAAAAGGGCGGCTGGTGATCATCAGCCGCCCTTTTTCGATCTATTTCTTGTCCTTCGGGAGGATCTTCATTACAGTGGTGCCGCAAACTTTGCATTTGCCTTTGACGGCATTGGCTCCATTCTTGAGCACGGTCTTCTCAGCATCCACAATTTCCCGTTTGGTCTTGCATTTCAGGCAATAGGATTCATATTTTTCGTCAGCCATGGGATAGTCTCCTTTCTGAAGAGTATTGAACTAAACACCGGAAAATGGTCCCGATGATAATTCCCATACATATGGGTAAAAGCTATACGCATCGCATGAAACAAGGATTCCTGTCTTTCCCTATTCCTCGGTTTCATCCTCGAACTCCGCCGGGTACCAGCGCTCCGCTTCAGGCAGATTAAGCACATCCTGATCTTCCGGAGTGAGCGGTTCATCCATTCGCACCAGAAGGGTGATCCCGGCAGTGCGAATACCATTGGCTGTCATCATGCGGCGGACAGTGTACCGCAAAAAGTATTTCTTCACCAGTTCCCCTGCCAGCACATCTTTCACGGTGCGGACAGATACATTGGCCTTCGCTGCGATTTCGGCCATATCGGTTTCCACCCGGTTGCGCAATTCTCCGGTTCGTGGATTCCAGAAGCACATACTGCGCGCGGCCAGGATCACCGCCATGCCGGAATGCCCGATAAGCGGAAGCCAGTGTTCGAAGAAATACAGGGTCAAAAAGAGACCGCGCTCCGGTTGGATGGCCCGGGCGCGTTCGCTGCCGTAGGCGCGTGCCAGCAGTATTTTACGTTCCGATGGCTCGCCCTGTGTCCGTTCCCTTTGCGGTTCTTTTGCCCCTTCTCCGCTTTCGGGGTCAACCGCCGATAGTCGCCGGGAAGGTTTATCCATACGAGTGAGATTTTCTTCCGAAGAGTCATGGAAAAACTCATTGACCACGGTGAATTTCAAACGCACAGGCGCCGGCAGCATCCCCTCCAGCATGCTGGTCATCCGGCTGCGCAGACGCGCATCCACCCAGTCACGCCCATAGGTATTTCGGGCTCCCACGGTAAAAACGCCGTCGTGGTAACTCACCGGTTTTAACGGCCGCACCCATGTCTCGAAACTGGTCTTATCCATTTCGGATTGCAGTTGACCGAGAACCATTTCCCACGCGTCATCCAGTGAGGACGATGTCAATGAAGAAGGAAGGGTTTGTACCAGTTGGTCCATGAGATTTGGGAGTTTTCTCCTGAAAAAAAGGGGGTGGTTTTTTCTTCCATTAATACCGGTTGTTTTTGGAAGAAATAATTACCCTCCCTCTACCAGGTGTTCAATGAGGTCCATCATGCTGTCATAATGCTGTTCCGAGAGTCGGGAAAGGCGGGTTGTGCAGATGCGCGCCAGAATTCCCACGGTTTCACCGGAGGAAATTTTGCGTCCCAGCATTTCACTGAAACGGTCCTGCCAGACTTTTAATTCAGCCGATTCTCCCTGCGAAAGGGTGAGGCCAACCTTGTACCGCGGAACAGGCGCGGGCGGACGGCCGACCGGGCGGCTTTCCTGCGTCTGGTTGGCACGGGCGTCATAGAGTTGAAGCCAGGCCGGGCGGCTCTTGGATGTGGGATTACTCAAAGTTTCACCGCCTCATCCGCGATACCCAGGGTGATCATGCTTTCTGTACTTTGCAGCAACAGATCAATGGCAATATTACACAGTCGAATAATTTCACGGGGAACACCCTGTGAGCTTTCATACAATAATTCAAACGCATTGTCATGAATAAGAGGGGCGTTTCGCCCGGCCACATTCAGGCGGAAAAGCACCATCTGCAACGCGCTGCCCAGCGCCAGCGGCGAAAGGATCAACCGGGCGAACACGCGGGCATTCACGGCTTTGTTCTGTTCGAACAGGCCGAGCATTTCATTCTGGCCAAAGGCCAGCACCTGGGCGACCTTGGCATCGTAGTCGAAGTTATACAGGCGGTGGATCACTTCCAGCGCCGTCGGGTCCATCAATTGGGCGTCATCCAGCAGGATGACCACGTTACGTTTGGCCGTGTAGGCGTCGGCCATTTTGCGCTCAATGCTTTCCATCTGGCGTTGAAAGGAACGCTGCGGCTCCACCCCGAGTTGGGTGGAAATTTGCCGCGCCGCATCCATACCCGACTTGAACGCGGCGGTGTGAATGTAGCACACGTCCATATTGGGTTCGGATGAATGCACGTCATACAATCGGCGGGCCAGTGAACTCTTGCCCATTCCCATATCACCGATGACCAGCCCCAGTCCCCGGCGGCGGGAGATGATGTTCAAAAGCTGCTTGTAAACCGATAAGTGTTCTGCCCCCAGGTATAAATATCGCGGATCTGCAGATAGTTTGAAGGGATCTTCTTTCAATCCCAGTCTCTCCAGGCGGGTCATACGCCATTCTGCATCGTTGAAGGCAAAGGTCATAATAATTTCCTCCTTCTGGAGAGTATTATAGAACAAATCAGTACCGATTTCAATAGGTTAACGCATTTTGGGAGAAAAATCAAATAATTAGCGTAACTTTTAACTTTTTCATGAAAGATAAGGTGATTTTACCCCATAGATCAACACATGGTTATCTGAAATGAATTCCTTATGGGAATATAATAGCACATATATTCTATATTGCAAGCCCAAATCGGAAAAAAAACCAGGGTTGTCGCCACCTGTCCGCGGGCGAACTTTCTTCACGATTCAACTATGCTGTTTTTCACCCAGACTCAAGTTCTAAGGGTTCCAACCGATATTAAAACCATGACAAGTTCCGTTTCCCTCAACTCCAACCTGGCTGTTATGGCCACCGAAAGCAAGAATCGCGCGGTGATGTCTGAGATCAGCATGGCGATTATGAAGCAGACAATGGACCAGCAGGAAGCCATGGGGCAGGCTCTGATCGAGATGATCAAACAGGGACCCATGCCCGACGGGACGGGTCAGATTTTAAATATTGGCGCGTGACCGTGAATAAAAATATGTTTTAGAGGCGACCCTGAGGGTCGCCTCTATTTTTTCAAAAAACTATATCTCGCTTAAAACGCCAACCATTTCAGCCTGGCGTACATATTGCATCTTATGGATTTCTGACATTCACGGATGACAGGTATTTATAAACACGCCTTACATGCAGCCACCAGGGTGAAATCCATGACCGAACGAAATGATATCTTCAAGAGTGTCCCTTTGGACCTTTCCTCTTCCATCAAACCGCCCATGAAAAAGAGCCGTGTGGTGATGAACCAGGTATTTTCTTCAATGATGAAACAGAGGTTTGACCAGACAGAATCAGCCGAACCAACCAGCGGGATGTCACGCCGCCCCGCCCTGCCGGACGGTACCGGGCAGATCATTAATATCGGCATCTAGATAGAATTAGGTGCCCTGCTGCCGACAGGTAAAATCAGAAACGGCCAGGAAAATTACACGAGCCATCCGGCGTGTAATTTACGTGCTCGTTTTTTAATTAGTATATTTTTATTCCGGAAGCCTGAAGTAATGCCTTCGCCCTGTCAACCTGTGCCGGATAAAGATCTTCAGGGACTTTTTCTTTTCCGAGTGCTGCTTTGATCATATGACGCGCACAATTTGTGTTGTCACCAAGACAAAAGCGTTTCTTCATCATATCGGCCGTGGCGGGAACTTCCGCCATTTTGTCATTGAAGAAACTGCATCCGGGTAAACACTCACATTCTGTCATAGTCTCCACCTTTCCCTATGGTTACTACATTTCTTTATTATCGACCTTTTTTCGCATACTAATATAAAAACGCGGTAAAAATAACGGCGACCCTAAGGGTCGCCTCTACATTTCCTGGATTTAACCCCTGCCGGAAATATTTACCTTAAGGCCAAAGGGCAATTTCTTCACCATGGCCGTCAGGCATTCTTTTCCTTCTGGCCTGCATGCAATTATTTCATTTTGGCCAACAGGCAGATTTTTCCATCAGGCCGGCAGGCAACCGATTCCCTCCGGCGGGAGTGAAAAATTTTCTTCCCGGGGGTCGGGTGGAATCTTTTGCACGCGTAGTAAATGCAGTTTTCGCCTTTAAACAGAGTGCAAATTTTGCACGAGATTCTATGATTACTTAATTAACGACTCTCTACTACTTTTAAAGGCGTTTCTTTTCTTTTTTCGCCGTAAGCTCACGGGGAATGACCAGACCGGGCATTAAACTGTCAGGAAAGTCGAGATTCCAATCATAACGCGGACTGCGCGAGGGCTGTTTGAGGGAATCCACGTCCACCGCGCCGCTGTCCAGGTCGTTCAAAAAGCGGATCAACGCCAGGCTGACCAACTGGCTGGCCGGAAGGCGTTCACGGTCGGCCAGGTCCTTGATGCGCTGGCGCAGCATGGGCGGCAGGTCATATGTGGCGCGCAGCTCGCGGCGGGAGGATATCTTGGCGCGCTCTTTGGCTTTTTTCTCGCGCTGCTGGCGGGGGAGCTGGGTTTCGGCTTTGCGGCGTTCCATCCCCGAAAGCAGGTCCGCCACAGCGGGATCGAGTACCGGACGACGTTCAAATTTGGGTTCAGGCATCCAGCACCTCCAATATATGCTCCAAACATTGCGTATAGCCGCCAACATGACGGTTGTTTTCCATATAACCGTTCAAAACCGTCGAATCGGGGGAGTATTCCCACAGGCTTTTACCGTACGCGGCGGCTTCGCGCGCGCGGGTATCCTGCGGAATGGGCGGCCAGACCTTCTTGCCGAAGGTTTTGACGATCTCCTGCAACTGGGTAAGGGTCTCGCGGGTGGTGCGGTCAAAAAAGGTGGGCAGGATGGCATAGCCCTCAAACGTGTGACCGCGCTGCGAGACTTCACCCATGGTGAGCAGTATCTCGCGCACCCCGTCGACCGCGAGCGCGTCCAACCGGGTGGGGATGATCACAAAGTCAGACGCGACCAGCCCGTTGACGTGCAGCACATCCAACGAGGGCGCCATATCCAGCAGCACGGCGTCGTAATCCAGATCCTGCAGCGAGTTGGCCAGGATGGATTCGCGGAAGTCGGAGACAGTGATCTGGCGTTTGACTTTTTCGGTCATCTTGTCGCCGGGGAGGATATCCAGATTCTCGCGGGCGTGAACGACCACTTTTCGCAGCGGCACTTCATTGACGATGAGGTCGAACAGCCCCGGCTGTTTCTCGCTGCCCAGCGAAAAGGCTACATGCCCCTGGGGGTCGAGGTCCACCAGCAGTGTGCGGCGGCCGAGTCGGGCCAGCCCGTGGGCGAGGGTGACGGCGGTGGTGGTCTTTCCGACGCCGCCTTTTTGATTGGCGAAGGCGATGGTTTTCATGAGGGTAAAATGAGTTCCTTGAAAAGAGCAGATTTCCCGGTATAAGGGTCGCCCTTCAGATATTATAAGGGTCGCCGGTGGAATTTGTCAAGAGGCGACCCAATGCGGCGACCCTGCAATGATGGAAGGGTCGCCCCTAAAGGCGCTAAAACGGGTGAAAACGGGCTTGGAAGGGCAGGGGGGTATTCGTGTAGGGATGAGGGGGTGGGGCGTGTCTGAGGGGCGGAATTTCTGAATGAAAGTTCTGAAATTTTTTTCATTAAAAAATACCTCCCCCATCGGGGGAGGCAGGTGGGGGCACTTGACCCTAATCAATATTTGACTCAGGATATTTCTTTTTGATCGTGTAGATCATCTCTTCCAAACCCTTGCCAATCCCGGTTGCATCTGCGGTAAATCCATGATGGGTAGCCCCCAGGACAAAGACAATTTTGCCATTCCTTTCTTCAATTTCCAGAAAATAATGCGGACCAAACACAACTTTCAGTGATGAAATATTGCCTGCCTGGTCTTTTTTGACTTCAAGATTCCTGATTCCGTTTTCCATTTCAGCTCCGATGATATAGATTGATGTGTCAATTATAGATGGATTGGTTTTTGTTTTTACTGATAGGATGGATTAACTTCCCATGCCGGAGGCAACCCCCACCTGCCTCCCCCGCCGGGGGAGGTAAATATTGACGCAAAATTACTGAATCTGATTTCTACGCAAGAATAATAGACTCATCACCACCGGTAGCAGTAGATACCGACGTGTAAACGTAAAATCTGCTTTCAATCCAAAAGCAATGATAGACTCCTCCCCCGCCGGGGGAGGTATGTGCCGAAGCGAAAGAGAAAATTCTGATTTTATTCCGAAAGCAATGTAAGACTCATCTCCGCCGGTAGTAGTAGATACCGACGTGTAAACGTAAAATCTGCTTTCAATCCAAAAGCTATGATAGACTCCTCCCCCGCCGGGGGAGGTTGGGAGAGGGCGTATAATTAGGCTGTTCCATCATTTCGTTCCATCATCCCAGGGAGGAAAACCGCATGCCTGAGACCATTTATGGCCCGCATAACCCGCACCCACTTTCGACACGCAAGACCGAACTGGTGTGGGAAGGCAAATATGACGAATATGGCAACCGCCGTGAGGTTGACCTGGCTGGCGCGGCCATGCCCCTGCAAAAAATTGAGACCGTGGATGAACCCCGCCAGCGCGCCCTGGTTCAGGGGACATTGTTCGACGAGAAAAAAGCCCACCGCGATGACTTCCGCAACATGCTCATCTGGGGTGACAACAAGTTGGTAATGGCTTCGCTGCTGCGGGACTACAAGGGACAGATTGACCTGATCTACATTGACCCGCCGTTTGACGTGGGCGCGGATTTCACCATGAATGTACCTGTTGGTGAAAACAATGAAGAAATTGAAAAAGATCAATCTACCTTGGAAATGATAGCGTATAGAGATATGTGGGGCAATGGAACAGATTCTTATATACAAATGCTTTATGAAAGAATATCTCTACTGAAGGAGCTACTTTCTGAAAATGGAAGTATTTATCTTCATTGTGATACACGAGTAAATTCATTCATACGATTATTATTAGAAGATATTTTTGGAAAAGATAAGTATTTAAATGAAATTATTTGGAAAAGGGCTGAAGCCCATTCAGATTCAAAAACTTATGGAAAAGTTCATGATGTAATTTTTTACTTTAAAAAAGGGGTTAACTATACATGGAATCAAATTTTCATACCTTATTCATCAGAATTCATTGAGAAACAATATAAATATATAGAGAAGGAAACAAATAGAAGGTATCGGTCTGCAGATCTTTCCGCATCAGGATTATCCGGGGGTGGGTATTTATATGAATGGAATGGAATTACTCGATATTGGCGTTGTCCAATTGAGACCATGAAAAAATATAAAGATGAGGGAAGGTTAGATTACACAGGAAAAGGTCTCGTAAGATATAAATACTACTTGGATGAGATGCCAGGTCTTCAAATTCAGAGTGTTTGGAATGATGTTAATAAAATCCATCATTTGGCTGACGAGCGAATTGACTATCCAACCCAAAAACCCGAAGCTCTCTTGGAGCGTATCATTAAAGCCTCGTCCAACGAGGGCGACCTGGTGGCCGATTTCTTCTGCGGCAGCGGCACCACCGGTGCGGTGGCTGAACGCCTTGGCCGCCGCTGGATCATGGCTGACCTGGGGCGCTTTGCCATTCACACCAGCCGCAAAAGGCTGATCGACCTGCAGCGCAAGCTGCACACCGAGAATCAACCCTACCGCTCGTTTGACGTCTACAATCTGGGGCGTTATGAACGCCAGTGGTGGCAGAAGGAACGCCTGCACGGCGCCGATTCTGAACACCGCCGCGTGGTGCTCGAATTTTACCGGGCCGAAGCCTTGCCCAACCCCACCTCACCGCTGCTGCACGGCCGCAGGGGTCCCGCGCTGGTGCATGTAGATGCCATTGATTCGATCTTCACCCGCGCCGAAGCGCGCGCCGCCGCAGAAGCCGCTTTTGCCGCCGGCTCGCGCGAGCTGCACTGCCTGGCCTGGGAATTTGAAATGGATCTGCGCATGGCCTGTGACGCCCTGCAGCAGGAACTGGGCGTGCGCATCCGCCTGTTCCACATTCCCCGCGAGATCATGGAAAAAAACCGCACCACCCCGCCGCCGTTCTTTGAAATGGCCAACCTGGCCGCTTCGGCGGTGGTCAATACAGCCAATGGTGATGAAGCCGTGATCAGCCCTCCCCCCTCGGGGGACAACCCCCACCTACCTCCCCCCTCGGGGGAGGACAGGAGAGGGAAGAACCAGAAAGCAGTTCGTATCCGGCTGGATCAATTCCTGCCGTCGCTGGCCGAAGTGCCCTTCAAGGAAGTGGAAGCCCTTCAGGAACGGGCGGCAAAAACACCATTTGATTTCATCGATTTCTGGGCGGTCGATTTTGATTTTCATCCCGGGCAGCCATTCAACCATCACTGGCAAGCCTACCGCACCCGCAAAGATAGAAAGCTGCCGACCATAACGGAACCGTTTGTCTATGCTTCAAAGGGTGCGCATACGGTTTGCGTCAAGGTAGTGGATGTTTTCGGTGTGGATACGTCAATCACTCTGGAGGTTGAAATTTGAAAGCAACCCCCACCTGCCTCCCCCGTGGGGACAGCCCCCACCTACCTCCCCCGTTGGGGGAGGAATCTTGGGCAATGAATAAAAAGGGAAAACCAGTCGAAATAAGCAACCTGACCAAAACTGCTGTGCAGAGTCTTCCCCGCAGGGGCAACCCCCACCTGACTCCCCCGTTGGGGGAGGAATCTTGGGCAATGAATAAAAAGGGAAAACCAGTCGAAATAAGCAACCTGACCAAAACTGCTGTGCAGAGTCTTCCCCGCAGGGGCAACCCCCACCTGACTCCCCCGCTGGGGGAGGATTCTTGGGCTGTGAATAATATGGGAAAACCAGTCGAAAAAACCAACCTGAAAAAAATAACAGTGTAACGCCTCCCCCGCCGGGGGAGGTTCGGAGAGGGAGTAAAACGTTGCGCGACCATACACCAGAAGCACTGAAACGGGCCAGATCTTTGCGCAGGGAAATGACTATTCCCGAGCGGCGTTTGTGGGCTGCACTCCGTGACAGAGAGATAAGCGAGTGGAAGTGGCGCAGACAACATCCGAAAGGGGTTTACATTCTGGATTTCTTCTGCCATGAAGCCGGCCTGGTAGTTGAAATTGATGGAGATTCGCATGCCGATCAGGCAAATTATGATGAAAATCGGACCGCCTGGCTGGAAGAACAAGGCTTGAGGGTGATCCGTTTTACGAACGATGATGTTATGAAGAACCTAGATGAAGTATTCAAAGAAATCACTCGGGTTTGTGAAGAAAGACGCCCCCAACCCGGCCTTTCCCCGGTGAGGGAAAGAGCAGAGCCAATTCGTAGGTGAATCTGGCGAAAAAAATTAATAAAATATCCCTCCCCCAACGGGGGAGGGCAGGAGAGGGAAATAAATGCCCGACACGATCAATATCAGCGCACTTGAACCATTACACAAACCCTGGGAAGAACCGATCAGTCACCGTGTTCGTGCAGAACAGGGGCGACCCTCAAAAATTGAAAAGGGCCGCCGTCCCAGTCCACTTCCCATTGTCCAGAACTTGAGACTTCTTACGGCAGAATGGAGAAAAGCGGAATACCCCGGTGTGAGCAGCACATCCCGGGAATTGCTTTTCCACTGGTTCTGGTCAAACCATCGAATTACCGCGCCAGACGGGCAAACGTATCCATTCAATTACTACTTCTGCCAGCGTGAAGCCATCGAAACGTTGATTTATCTGCGGGAGGTGCGGGGAATTACCAGCCTTTCGGCGTTGACGGGTGAGTTCTTCAGCCTGGAAGGAAATCAGGAAACGGCAGAAAGTGCAGCCCAAATTGCCGCTGCCGGTATCACCCCGGAAGAAGACCGTTGGCCGCGGTACGCGTTCAAAGTGGCAACCGGTGCCGGCAAGACAAAAATAATGAGTCTCGCTCTGGTATGGAGTTATTTTCATGCGTTGCGCGAATCAGATTCAGATATGGCGCGGCATTTTGTGATCATCGCTCCCAACCTGACAGTATTTGAACGTTTAAAAATGGATTTTGGCGAAGGAAAGATTTTTGATCAAGATCCCCTGGTTCCACCGGCATGGCTGGGTGATTGGAATATGACCACAGTTTTGCAGGATGAAGCCAGCGGATCAGCCACCGGCGGTGTTCTTTACCTCACGAATATCCATCGCCTTTATGCTCCCCGCAAAGCCTCGAGAAGCGAGGAGTATTATGACTGGGCAGGTCCTGCTGTCAGTCGGTCTCGCGCATTGGAAACGGGCGCAGAATTGCGCGCCCGCATTACAGCACACCCAAAAATCATGGTTATGAACGATGAAGCCCACCATGTCTGGGACCCGGATTCGGCCTGGAATGAGGCGTTAAGCTCACTGGACGAATCCATTCATTCTCATGGGTTGGGTATCACGGCACAATTGGATTTTTCTGCTACCCCAAAAGATAATAAAGGGAATTTATTCAAACATATTGTTTGTGACACCCCGTTGGGTGAAGCGGTTGAGTCAGGGATTGTCAAGACACCCATCATTGGTCGCGGTCAAAATCTCCATGAGCGGGCGGATGAGGAAGCGGATCGTCGATTTGAAGAACATCTTATGCTGGGTTATCAGCGATGGTTAAAAAGCCGCGAAGAATGGGAAAAAAGCGGAAAGAAAGCGCTCCTGTTCGTCATGACGGAGGATACGAAAGCGGCAGATGAGATTACCAATCGCTTGAATACAGATCCCCAGTTTGGCGAATTGAACAAAAAAACCATTAATCTTCATACGAATTTGAAAGGTCAAATGAAGAAACATGGCCGCGGGTCGGAGGCTTATTTTGAGTTTGAGATCAATGAAAAAGAGATCAGTGATGATGATCTGAAAGCCCTCCGCAAGCTCAGCCGCGAACTGGATTCGGACACCAGTCCATATTGTTGCATTGTTTCGGTTTTAATGTTACGCGAAGGTTGGGATGTTCGTAATGTGACGACCATTGTTCCCCTGCGGCCATATAGTTCCAAAGCCAATATATTGCCGGAACAAACCCTGGGCCGGGGTCTACGCCGAATGACACTTCCCGGTCAGGCATTGGAAACGGTAACGGTGGTGGAACATGAAGCCTTTACCAAAATGTATCAGGAACAATTGGATCAGGAAGGACTGCCGGTAGAGATTATCGATACAGAACAGGTTCCCAGGACCACCGTCAGTATTTTTCCCGATGAGTTGAATAAAGACTTGCAGGCATTGAACATCACATTGCCCGGTATCAGCCCTGCTCACACCATAGTCAACAACTTGGAAGGTTTGACGTATGAGGAGATAAAAGCCGCGGCAGGCCGTTATCCCAAATTGCACTTTTCCGGCGTAAGGAGGGAAGAAATAGAATATGAAGGCCGGTCATTGATCACCAATGAAATAGTTGAGCAGATGAAATTCAAACTGCCGCTTTTACAAAGTGGGGTTGGAGCAGTTGCCTTCTATCGGGAGGAACTGGAACATGCCTGCGGGTTGAGTGGTACACATCAGGTTTTAGCTCCATTGATCCAACAATACCTTGAAAATGATCTATTTGAGAGTAAAACCACATTATTTGATCCACGTCTCATAGCCCGCCTGGGTGATGATGATGTCAGGGAATATATCCGGGCGGTATTCCTTCCCATTTTAAGATCCAAAACAACGCGAACGGAAGAACGAGTGGCCGGAGGACAACAAAACTCAGTTATCAACTGGAAACCTTTCCAGGTGACAAGTTCAGAGAATCATCCCACCTTATTGGCCGGACATACCCCGTTTAATCTTGTTCCCTGTAATCGTCAATTGGAAGTCGCGTTCACCCGATTTGCTGATCGATGTGAAGATGTAATTGCGTTCAGTAAGAATGCCGGTCCTCAGGCTTTACGAATAGATTATCTGGCATCGGGGAATCGGTTGGCGTTCTATACACCTGATTTCTTTGTCCGAATGAAGAATGGAAATTACCTGCTTGTAGAAACCAAAGGGCGAGAAGACCTTGAAGTGCCTAAAAAAGTTAGAGCCGCCACCGCATGGTGTAAATCGGCGTCAACAAGTGGAATCAAGTGGCATTACCTGTATATTCCTGAAGGTGTATTTCAGAATTTACAGGGGACAACCATGGAGATGTTGAGAAGTGCCTGCGAACCGACTCTACGGGGATTGATTTCAGAAGCTGAAACCAGTCAGCCTGAATTGCCGTTCTATGAGATTTCGATTGAACAGAAGGAAGAAGCCATTGATGCTTTCATAAAACGCGAATCATTTGAGAGCCTTCCTTCCAGGTATCGGAAAGCGGTGGAAGAATCGGTATCGCTATTTAATTTTCTGGAAAAGAAGGGTGGTTCATTGTCGCCCTGTTTTACTACCTTGCTTGGAGTAGTGGATGATGCAGCAAAAAGTATGGTTACCACCCTGTTGGAGCCATTAATACCAGAGAAACAGGTGGATCAGCAGGATTTCTTTGATCCGCCATTTATGTTTGTCTCAGAACGGGAAAAAGATTGGTTGAGAAAAAATGCCGCAGGGTTAAAGAAAGGCTTGTTGTATAAAGCGTTTTTCATGCCTCTGGGGCAGCTTGGTTTTTGTCTGGAATATGCCAAAACGGCGAAAGATCAGACGGGTGGGGTATACAAGGCAATTCGTGACCAATTTTCAAGATATTCAGAAAGTCAATTGAGTGATCGCGTAGAACACATTCGCACATTTCGTAATAATTACGTAGCCCATCAGGAAAAAGAATTGATTGATCCTGAACTGGCTCGAGTTGAACTCAAGAATTGGATCACTGGACTGGCTGCGTTATACAAGGCAATACATTTATAGTCTTTAAAATCCTAAGGGTTTTCATGGGTAGGGGCAATGCATCCGGAGCAGAATCCCGGGTGCACGATGGCAAAATCTCCGGATGCATCCCCCTTACATCAATAAATTTTCAGTTTTTCTTATTGGTGGCCGCCAGTTAAAAAACTAAACCCGATCATATCATCTACAATAATCCCATGTCACCATTCCAACCAATGTTCCATGACTATAACAAAGACCTCATCCCGCGCGCGAAAGACAACCGGCATGAAATGACTCCAGCCGAGCGGCGTATGTGGTATGCCATCTTGAAAAACCTGCCATACCGCTTTTTACGTCAGCGGGTGATCGGCAGCTATATCGTTGATTTCTACTGCGCAGCCCGCCAGACGGCGATTGAGGTGGACGGGAATTCTCATTTCACGGAGGATGCCCGTGCCTACGATGAAGAACGCACGAAATGTCTGGAAGGGATGGGAATCCGCGTGATTCGATACACAAATGACGAGGTCATGCAAAACGCGGATAGTGTCTACGAGGATTTGAAGAAACAACTGGAGAATGAACCTCCTTCTGGGGAATAACATCGGAGCGCAGAATACCCCCTACCCCCCTTCTGACCGGGTAAGCACCGGTCAAGGGGGGCAAAAGCAGACCGACTTCTGGCCAAAGAAAGCCGGTCAAGAGAAGCAACCGCTTTTTACCCCCTTTTCAAGGGGGCTGTGGGATTCTGCTCTGCCGGAAGACGAACCAGACAGAGGAAAGAATCCCTGCTTCTAACCGACAAAGCACCGGTCAAGAGAAGCAACCGCTTTTCCCTTTTTTTCAAGGGGGTTGGGGAATTCTGCTCTGCCGGAAGACGAACCAGGCAGAGGAAAGAATCCCTGCTTATAACCGACAAAGCACTGGTCAAGAGAAGCAACCGCTTTTTACCCCCTTTTCAAGGGGGCTGGGGGATTCTGCTCT
>CAYQUX010000004.1:23675-26305 GCA_964420995.1 uncultured Leptolinea sp.
AAGAGAAGCAACCGCTTTTTACCCCCTTTTCAAGGGGGCTGGGGGATTCTGCTCTACCAGGAAACGAACCAGGCAGAGGAAAGAATCCCCGCTTTTTACCCCCTTTTCAAGGGGGCTGGGGGATTCTGCTCTGCCGGAAGACGAACCAGGCAGAGGAAAGAATCTCTGCTTCTAACCGACAAAGCACTGGTCAAGAGAAGCAACCGCTTTTTACCCCCTTTTCAAGGGGGCTGGGGGATTCTGCTCTGCCGGAAGACGAACCAGGCAGAGGAAAGAATCTCTGCTTCTAACCGACAAAGCACTGGTCAAGAGAAGCAACCGCTTTTTACCCCCTTTTCAAGGGGGCTGGGGGATTCTGCTCTGCCGGAAGACGAACCAGACCAGACCACAGTATCTCCCTCCGGAACATAATATCCGGAGAACGGGCATATATTCACCCGCACAAATCAACCCCATCTCACCCATTGGGGTACTACCTCCATTCCCCCGGCAGCCAAATAGATGTAAATCGCGGTTCATTTTGCATCAGATTTTACCCATGCGGGTACTGGGTAATACCGCGTGTATTTCCTATAATCAACCAAAAGTTTTTGGAGGAGAACAATGCGTGGAATTAAGGTAACACCCATCATTATTGCGCTGGTACTGCTGCTGGTCACAGCCGTGCCTGTCTTTGCTGCCGGTCCTGATCCCTCAGGCGCGGCAACGGCCGAAGCCAACCCGGCGGCGGCTGTCAACTTCTCGTGGACGCTGATCGCGGCGTTCCTCGTCTTCTTTATGCAGGCGGGTTTCGCCATGGTCGAAGCCGGCCTTTCACGGGCGAAAAACACGGTTGCCGTTCTAACCAAGAACCTGATGGACGGCTTGATCGGCGGTCTGGCTTTCTGGGCGTTTGGTTTCGCCTTCATGATGGGCGGTTCTGCCCTGGCTTCTGGTTTGGAATCCGGCAATCCCTTTATCGGGTTCTCCGGTTTCATGCTTTCGGGTGACGCGTATGACGTGACCACCATGGAACTGTGGTTTTTCCAGATGGTCTTTGCCGCCACGGCCGCTACCATCGTCTCCGGTGCTGTGGCCGAACGTACCAAGACCACTGCCTACCTGGCCTACAGTTTTTTGATCTCAGCCATTGTCTATCCTATTTACGGTCACTGGGTATGGGGCGGCGGATGGTTGGCCACCCTGCCTTTCGGTGTGGGCGCGCGTGATTTTGCCGGGTCGGGTGTTGTGCACGCGGTGGGCGGTTTTGTAGCCCTGGCTGGCGCCATTATGGTGGGGCCGCGCATTGGAAAGTTTGGAAAAGATGGTAAAGCCCGCGTCATCCCCGGACATAATATGTCGCTGGTGGCGTTGGGAACCTTTATCCTCTTCTTTGGCTGGTTCGGTTTCAATCCGGGTTCCACCCTGGCTGCGACAGACCTGCGCATCTCTGTCATTGCCGTCAATACCTTCTTGGCCGGTGCGGCCGGTGCCGTGGTGGGTGTGTATTACAGCCTGTTGAAAACCGGCAAGATTGATCTGACTATTGCCTGTAATGGCGGTCTGGCCGGGTTGGTAGGCATCACGGCTCCTTGCGCCTATGTTTCCACCCTCTCTGCGGTGATCATCGGTGTCATTGCCGCGTTGGTCATGATCTGGGCACTGGGCTTTGTAGAAAACAAATTGAAAGTGGATGATGTTGTCGGCGCGGTCTCTGTTCACGGGTTTGGCGGGTTGTGGGGGTTGATCGCCGTCGGTATTTTCGCGGATGGCACCTATGGTGGCGTGAGTGGACTGATCATGGGCAACACCGGTCAATTCATTGCCCAGTTGATAGACGCGGGTGTGGTTTTGGCCTGGAGTCTTGGAATGGGTTTTGTGATTTTCGGCATTTTGAAAGCGACGATGGGTTTACGGGCATCCAAAGAAGAAGAAATCAACGGGTTGGATGTTCCGGAACATGGATTGCAGGCTTATCCGGCTGATGCTTTACCGGAAGCGTAAATAATCTGATTGAATCACTCCCTGCTGCCGGTCACTGCAGGCAGCAGGGAAATCACTTTTCAAAAAAAGGAGATATGACATGACAGAAGAAATGATTATGGCCCTTGGTGCGTTTTGTGTATTCTTTTTCATGTGGGTTATTATCCCGACGGTTGTGCGCAATCGCAAGTCTCAGCAGGAAAGAGAAAGCTGATCCAGGAAATTCTAAATACCCTTGCCCTGTTCCATTCGAGTAAAAAAAAGCCGTAATCAGGGCTTTATCAAAATAAAAAAAAACTTCCAAACGGCAGATTGTTTGAAAGAAGTCAGACAGCTTAAATTTATCTCCAAAATATTCGTCTGGCTTCTTTTTTTTAATCATCCTTATTTATTCAACTCCGGAGGAAACCATCCGGAGCGCGGAATCCCCCTCCGGAATAAAACATCCGGAGCGCAAGCAGCCAACCCCCGTTCTGCCCGGGAGAGTACCGGTCAAGGGGGGCAAAAGCGGAATAATCTTTGATCGAAATAGCTTCTTGAATGGCTGATCAGGTTTTTACCCCCTTTTCAAGGGGGCAGGGGGATTCATTTCTGCGGGGAAACGAACCTTGCCGGAGCGCAGAATCCCCCCAACCCCCCTTCTGACCGGGAGAGCACCGGTCAAGGGG
>CAYQUX010000004.1:26405-186746 GCA_964420995.1 uncultured Leptolinea sp.
GGCAAAAGCGGAATAATCTCTGATCGAAATAGCTTCTTGAATGGCTGATCAGGTTTTTACCTCCTTTTCAAGGGGGCAGGGGGATTCAGTTCTGCCGGGAAACGAACCTTGCCGGAGCGCAGAATCCCCCACCCCCCTTCTGACCGGGAGAGCACCGGTCAAGGGGGGCAAAAGCGGAATAATCTCTGATCGAAATAGCTTCTTGAATGGCTGATCAGGTTACTACCCTCTTCGAGAAGGGGGCAGGGGGATTCTGTTCTGCCGGGAAACGAACCTTGCCGGAGCGCAGAATCCCCCCAACCCCCCTTTCTGACCGGAAGAGCACCGGTCAAGGGGGGCAAAAGCAGACCGACTTCGGCTGGGAAAGAGCTGGTTAAGTAGAGCTGCAAGCTTTTACCCCCTTCTTGAAGGGGGCAGGGGGATTCTACTCTGCCGGGAAACGAACCAGGCCAAAAACCATAAACCTGAACAACAAACTCCCATCCCGTGCTATCCTGTAGTTATGCAGATCATCACCACCGAACGCATCCCCATCAAACTGTGGGCGACGGAGATCGACGCGGCCGCCATGCAGCAGGCGCGCAACCTGGCCAACCTGCCCTTCGCCTTCCGCTGGGTCGCCGTGATGCCCGACGCGCACACAGGCTATGGCATGCCCATCGGCGGCGTGCTGGCCACCGACGAAATGGTCATCCCCAACGCTGTCGGGGTGGATATCGGCTGCGGCATGGCGGCTGTACGCACCAGCCTGAAGAAAATCAGCACAGCCGCGTTGCAGGAAATACTTGACATCATCCGCGCTGAGGTGCCGGTGGGCTTTAAACATCACCCCGACCCGCAGCCGTGGGACGGTTTCAACCGCGCTCCGGATATCCCCATCATTCAAGAAGAGCTCTACTCGGCACGCCACCAGCTCGGCACGCTGGGCGGCGGCAACCACTTCATTGAGATCCAACAGGGCGATGACGGCTTTGTGTGGCTGATGATCCACTCGGGCAGCCGCAACTTCGGGCTCAAGGCGGCCAGCGAATACCACCGCGCGGCAAAGGCGCTATCCGCGAAGGGCAAGTTCAGCCTGCCGGACCCCGACCTGGCGTACCTGCCGGCAGATTCACCGCAGGGGCGCGAGTACCTGGCCGCCATGAACTACTGCCTCGATTTCGCCCGTGCCAACCGCGCCCTGATGGTTGAACGCTGCATGCAGGCCATCACAGCAGTCACTGGCGGGGTGGGGACGTATGAGGTGAATATCCATCACAACTACGCCGCCGTGGAGGAGCATTTTGGGCATACCGTGCTGGTGCACCGCAAGGGCGCCACATCCGCACGCCGGGGGCAGGCGGGAATCATTCCCGGTTCAATGGGTGCGCATAGCTATATCACCGAAGGGCTGGGCAGCGAAGAAAGCTTTCAATCCTCATCGCACGGGGCGGGGCGGCGTATGGGGCGTAAAGAAGCCATTCGCAAATTGGATTTGGAGCGCGAACAGCAAAAGATGAAGGGCATTATTCATTCTTTAAGGTCAAAAAGTGCAATGGATGAAGCCCCTGGTGCGTATAAAGATATAGATGAAGTGATGGCGCAGCAACAGGACCTGGTGAAGATCATCACCCGGTTGAGACCGCTGGCGGTCATCAAAGGATAGCAGGTGAACTGCCGCATCACTAAGGGCAGGGAAGGGAAGGATAATATGAAAACCAGACAAAAAGGGTTCATTTTCTGGGCGCCGAGAATTTTGGGCATCATAATGATATTTTTCCTGGCGTTATTCTCATTGGATGTCTTTGGAATGTCAGACGATCCCTGGAAGGTAGCCCAGGGCTTTCTCATCCATAACATTCCATCGTTTATCTTGATCCTTCTGCTGGTAATCAGTTGGCGGTGGGAATGGATTGGGGCGATTTGTTACACACTACTCGGGTTGACTTATTATTTGAGCAATCCAACGGAACACTGGACGGCGTATGCGGTGATCAGCGGACCGTTGATCTTGATCGGCCTGTTATTCCTGATAAGCTGGCAGCGTGGGCGCAGGAATAAAACGACCGGTCAATCCGGTGAAAGCCCTGCGGGATAATCTCCACGGGGGAGGGCCTGCATGGAAATAAGGCCTGAACATAGAGATTATTCATGAATCGCACAGCCAGGATTGCGCATAGATATTGGCGTGGTCTGATGTATACCATTTGGTAAGCCCTGACAAATCACCCCTGGCCGTGACACCAGATCATATCTTGCGGTGGAAACCGGCCTGGCCGGGTTCAATTTGATTCGGCCGCAGGGGCGGATCATTCGGTTACGGCGGGATTCGTCCCTTTCGCACGTAAGCACGGGTGGGCATCACCTCGCGGGCGGATGATAATTTCACACAAAAAGACTCACCTGACGTCATTCAGGGGGGTGTGCTTTTAAATTATGCGCTTTATTACAAATCTGACCATTAGGAATAAAGAACTTTCAACACACAGAAATTTATGTCCATGACAATAGTTTTTATGGATTATTAATTCAACATTGGACTTGTTTAAGCTATTCTCTAAATTGATAAAGAAGGCCGGACTGGAGGGTTTGCATCCGGTATTTCATAATCGACATGATAAAAAAGGATCACTATCCTCACAATTACATTCCAAATATTAAGGAGAGGGAAAAATGAAATCAAAACTGGAAACATATAAAGGAAAGAAAGTATTTATTGCCGACTACACCCATATGAAAATCGATGAAGTTAAAGCAGAGGTCGAAGAGGTAAAAAAGTATATGGCCTCTGTCCCTGAGAAATCTGCGCTGGTACTGGTTGATGCCACAGGAACATTGATCTCTCCAGAGGTTTTAAACCTTTTTAAGGAGGTATCGGCACAGGCAACCGGCAATTTGACCACAAAAACAGCCATTCTGGGAATGACTGGCCCGAGAAAAATCTTTCTTGATATCGTAAGCAAGTTTTCCCAAAATAAAACCGTGCCGTTTGATGACAAAAATGCCGCCCTTGACTGGTTGGTGTCATAGAGATGTGAATGTGTAATCGATAGCATTGGGTGGTCAGCAAGACCGCCCAATGCGCTGCTCAATCCAGGCGGGAACAACATGACAGCAAAATTTTCTAAGAAAAATGGCCAGATCCATCCATAGCTTGTTACTTCATTGCATACTTGATACCTCAAAGCTGCCCTCTTATGTTTCTAATAAGGGAACAGAGAAGGAGGTGATGGCCTATTCAGCGGGGGTAAAGCGGTCTTTCTACTTGTGCTATATCATAATAATGTGTAGTCTGTATTTATCCTGTGACCCTATTAACTCAAGTGTTCAATTTATAGGACTGGTATGAAAAATTCCACACCCCGGATTATTTCGTCCATCATTATCCTTGTCATAAGCCTGGGTTTGATGGGTCTGGGGCAAATACCTCAGGATATCACAATTCGCGTAGGTGTATACGAGAATCCGCCAAAGATATTTACAGATGCCAGTGGAATACCCTCAGGATTCTGGCCGGAAATCATTAAATATATTGGTCGAAAAGAAGGCTGGAAGATTATCTGGGTACACGGCACCTGGGAAGAATGCCAGACGAGATTAGAAAAAAACGAAATTGATTTACTTCCGGATATTGCCTGGTCTGCGGCTCGTGCCGAAAAATTCATGCTGACCAACGAAGCCATCCTGACCAGTTGGGCACGAGTTTATGTTTTGGATGGAAGCAATATTCAAACCATCCTCGATCTCGATGGAAAAGATGTCGGCGGGTTGCAGGGCAGTCTTAATTTTGACGGACCTGAAGGAATAAAAGATCTGGCGAATCGTTTTGGCGCGAAGGTTAACTTTATCAGTTATCAAAGTTATGCTGATGTTTTTGAAGCCATACAGAATCGTGAGGTTGACGCGGGGATCACCAACAAAGATTTTGGGGATAAAAACGAAAGAACGTATTCTCTAAACAGAACTCCCATTATTATCCAACCATCACAAATTCGATTCGCGCTTCCAAAAAACGGTGAGTTAAGTAGCTATCTGGCTAAAACGATTGATCAAAATATCGCCCAGCTTAAAGCTGAAACAGGGTCAGAGTACTATCAGTTATTGGACAAATACTTTGGGGAAAAACCACTTGAAGTTACTCCCCAATGGGTATCAACAGCACTACCTGTGGCAGGCGGCATTATTTTATTCCTGCTGGCTGTGAGCCTGGTTTCACGCAATACCGTTCGGCGGCAAACAAAAGAGTTGCGTACCAGCGAAGCACGTTACCGCGCGCTGCTTGAAAATTACCCCGATATTTTGCTGCGAATACATCGAAGCGGCGAAATTCTCGATTTTCACGTAAACAACCGCGATGTTTATAACTCGGTCCCGGAAGATGTCACAGGCAGGAATGTGCGCGACCTGTTTTCGTCTGATTTGGCTGAGTTTACCGTGGCCAATGTGAATCAAACTCTGGAGAGTCGTGCCCTGGTGGTAAAAGAATTTCATTTACCGATTAATGGGGATGACCGCGATTATGAAGTACGTTATTCACCCGGGGGTGGGGAAGATGCCATTGCCATCATCCGCAATATTACGGCGCGAAAGAGGGCGGAAAAAGAGCTGAAAGAAAGTGAAGAACGCTACCAAAACCTGGCGCGGGTAACACCGGTGGGTATTTTTCGTACCGATATAAATGGCCTGACTACCTACGTCAACCCGACCTGGAGCCGCATTTCTGGTCTGTCGTATGAAGAAGCCCTCGGTGATAAATGGCTGACGGCCGTGCACCCCGATGACAGAGCTGCACTGCAACAAAACTGGGAACGGGCAGCCGAAAAAAACGATTCTTCCATGGCCGATTACCGTTTCATCAAACCAGATGGCTCCATTGCCTATGTGATCGGTCAGGCGGTACCGGAATACAACACGGACGGACAGGTTATCGGTTATATAGGCACGATTACGGATATCACAGAGCGCAAACAGGTGGACGAGGCGTTGCAAAAATCCCGTGAATCAGAACGCGCGGCGCTGGGTATAAAAGAAACCATCCAGGCAGCCAACCTGTCCCTCTCGCACACACTGAACCCGGCAGATGTAATGAAGACACTGCTGGATTATCTTGCCATCATTGTGCCGCATGATCGTGCCAGGGTTGTTCTGACGCGAGAAGATAAAAGACTGGAAGTGGGAATTTCGCACGGATTTATGCCTGAAACTGACGAATCCATTGATCGCTTCGATTTGAAAAATATAGAAAAGAACACATTGTTAAAGACACTCCTGGTAGATCAACGTACTTTAGTGGTCAAAGACACGCAAAAGTATGTTAACTGGGAAAAAAGCGCGGGGCCGGATCATGGCAGGAGTTATATGGGCATTCCGCTGGTTGCCGGCGGCGAAACACTTGGAATGTTCTCGCTGGATAAAGATGAACCAGATTATTTCACACCCGAATACCAGGGGCGCGCGGAGTCACTGGCCGCCCAGGCAGCCGTAGCCATTCAAAACGCGCGCCTGCATGAACGGTTGCGAAAACACGCGGAAGAGCTTGAAAAGAGGGTGGCCGAACGCACGTTTGAGCTGGCCAGTCGGGTATCAGAGGTGGAAGCCCTGAATCAGACCATGGTGCGCTTGAATGAGGATCTGAAAGAAGCCGTAAAGAAGGCTGAGAGCGCTGACCGGTTGAAATCGGCTTTTCTGGCAACAATGTCACATGAGCTGAGGACCCCGCTGAATTCCATCATCGGTTTCACCGGGATCCTTCTTCAAAAACTGGTTGGACCATTAAGCGAGGAGCAGGAGAAACAGTTGAAAATGGTGCAGGGAAGCGCCCGCCACCTGCTTGAGTTGATCAATGATGTTCTGGATATATCCAAGATAGAAGCTGACCAGATATTGTTGATCATGGAAAAATTCGACGTCAGCGAATCCATTCGTAATAGCGTGGACAAAATCAAACCGTTGGCTGAGAAGAAGGGGTTGCAGGTTTTGGTGGATTTAACCCCGCCGGGCATACAACTTACCAGTGACAGACGGCGGGTAGAGCAGATATTGATCAATCTCTTGAATAACGCGGTCAAGTTTACAGAGAAGGGATCAGTCAAAATCACCGGAAAGGTGAATGACGATCATTATAAGGTGTCTGTAATTGATTCTGGCATCGGGATAAAAGCGGAAGACATGGAGAATCTGTTCAAACCCTTCCGTCAGATCGATTCTGGCATCACCCGCCAGTACGAAGGCACCGGATTGGGATTATCCATTTGCAAGAAATTGATCGACCTGCTGGGAGGTACCATTATTGTATCCAGTGAACCGGGGCAGGGAAGTATTTTCGCGTTCACCCTGCCGCTATCAAGGGAATAGGACATGGAAAAAACCATACTGATCATCGAAGACAACGAACAAAATTTGTATTTGCTCACCTTCATTCTGGAAAAAAACGGATACCGGGTCATTCAGGCTCGCAGCGGTGATGAAGGTGTCAGAATGGCTGAAGAAAATGAGCCAGATTTGATACTGCTGGATATACAATTACCTGTGATGGACGGGTATACGGTTGCCCGTGAAATTCTGAAAAAAGTCGCCCTGGCAAACATCCCCATTGTTGCAGTGACTTCGTTTGCCATGCCAGGCGACCGGGAACAGGCAATGGCATCTGGTTGTTCAGGATACATCGAAAAACCCATCGACCCGGATAATTTCATTACGCAAATCGAACAACACCTGCCCAGGTCCTGAAAGAGGCTCGTCATGAAGACAATATTGCTCGTAGATGACAATCCCCAAAACCTGTATATGCTTGAAGTTCTGCTGGAATCCAGAGGGTATCGGGTTCAAAAAGCCGCCAACGGCAAAATAGGACTGGAAATGGCATTAGCCAATCCACCCGACATGGTGATATCAGATATTCTGATGCCCACCATGGATGGGTTTACTTTCTGTCGAGCCTGGAAAAGTACGGATTCACTGTCAAACATCCCCTTTCTTTTTTACACAGCCACGTATACCGATTCCAAAGATGAAGCTCTGGCGCTAAGTCTGGGAGCTGAACGGTTTCTGGTTAAACCTATCGACCCGGAAGAGTTTATCCTCGTCATGAACGATGTATTTGCCCGACGTGGATTAACAGGACCTCTTAAAACCCCACTGGAAACGCCGGTGGATGGATATTACAAAACGTACAGCGAAACCCTTGTCCACAAACTTGAAGAAAAAATGTTGGAACTTGAGCGCGCCAATAGGGTGATAGCCGCCCTGTACCAGGCAAGTTGTGAATTAAATACCATGAAGGCGGCTGACGAAATGATCCGGCGGGTTTTAAACAGCCTGGTCAATGTAGCCGAATACCAACAGGCAAATTTTTTCTCCTATGATGCGCACTCAAAAACTCTCTCCATAACTAGCGCCGCCGGGTTTTCGACTGAGACGGAAACAACCTACCATGACAGGTTGGTGTTTAAATACGGCCAGGAATCAGGGTTGGTAGGCATGGTGGCCAGGAATGGCAAAATTCTTAACATCGGCGATGTGAAATCGGATCCAAATTGGATCGTGATGGACGACTCAATCAATTCAGTCCTTCTAATACCTGCCTTTTTTGAGTCGAATTTATTGGGCGTGGTAGCCCTCTACAGCCGGAATAAGAATGCGTTCGATCATGAAGATGAACAGGATATATCCGCCTTAACCAACAGCCTGGCGGTGGCAATTGAAAATACGCGCAATCAAATCCATGTGCAAACCCAGTTGAAACGGCTGCAGGCTTTGCATAATATCGACCTGGCGATAAACGCGAATTATGATATTCGCGATACCCTGAATACCATCATCCGGCATGTGTATGATCAGTTGAATGTTGATGCGGTAGATGTCATTTTGTTCAACAAATTTTCTCTGGTCTATGAATATGCCGCTGGAACTGGATTTCTGCACCGGTCGGGTGAACTGGATGATAACCGCCTGCGCACATTACCCGCCGAAAAGGCCATCATGCACCGCCGATTGGTGCATGTCGAAGGAGAATTGGGTGAAGGCATGCCTGAAGGGTATATCCCTTTATGGAAAAAAGAGGGATTTGTTGAATACTGGGGACTGCCTCTCTTTTCAAGAGGTGAGCTCAAAGGTGTTCTTGAGGTTTACAAACGTTCATTCTATAACCCCGATCCGGAATGGGTATCCTACCTTGAAACCCTGGCCGGTCAGGTGGCAATTGCCATAGATAACAGTGAAATGGTGGAGGGCTTGCAGCGCTCCAACATTGACCTTCGGGTGGCCTATGACGCGACCATTGAAGGCTGGTCGCGCGCGCTGGATCTGCGCGATAACGAAACCGAGAACCATACCCAGCGAGTCGTTGAGACCACCCTCGAACTGGCCAGCTTGATGGGGATTAATAATGAAGACCTTATCCATATCAAGCGCGGCGCGCTGTTGCATGATATTGGAAAGATGGGTGTCCCCGATCAGATCCTTCACAAACCGGGCCCGCTGACAGATGACGAGTGGGCTATCATGCGGCGGCATCCGCAATTCGCGTATGACATGCTCTCTCCCATCGGTTACCTTCACCGCGCGCTGGATATTCCAAGCTGCCACCATGAAAAATGGGATGGCAGCGGTTACCCGCGTGGTTTAAAGGGTGAACAAATCCCCTTTGCTGCCCGAATTTTCGCCGTGATCGATGTGTGGGACGCCCTGCGGTCAGACCGCCCGTACCGCAACGCCTGGCCGGATGAAAAAGTTATTGTGTATATAAAGGAACAATCTGGAAAGCACTTTGACCCTGATGTGGTCAGATTGTTCCTTGACTTGCTGAAGAAGAAAAAGGGCTGACAGGTAGACACTTACAATCAAGCATCAGACGCCGGTTAGATGGGAAACCAATATTCTGATCCCAATCCCCATAAGAATCACTCCGCCGACGATTTCCATCCGTTGGCCGAATTTGTTGCCCAGATGGTGTCCGATGAATCCCCCCACCAGCGAAAGCAGCAGCGTTACGATTCCGATCATGCCCGACGCCGAAAAGATATTAACCTGAAGCATGGCCATTGACAGGCCTACAGCCATGGCATCAATGCTGGTGGCCACACACAAAACCAGAAGGGTTTTTCCATGGGTGATATCTTCACAGCGGCAGTTTTCGTCTGTACTGAACCCTTCCCGGATCATTCGTACCCCCACCCAGAAGAGCAGGCCGAATGCCACCCAGTGATCGAACGCGCTGATCACCCCGGCTACGGTTGAGCCGGCCAGCCAGCCCAGCAGGGTCATCCCGGCCTGGAACAGGCCAAAGTGGAACGCAATACGAACAACCCGCCGCCAGGCGGGTTCAGGTTTTTCCGATGGGCTGGTGCCTACCCCCAGGGATACGGCGAAGGCATCCATGGCAAGGCCGATTGATATGAATAACGTGGTCGTAAAATCCATCAAATAATTCTCATAAAACAAAACAGGGCGATTCTACCTCACATGATATTTTTTGTGATGACTCCGATAGACTGGCTTTTATCTGTAATAATTTTTTAAACCGGGCAAAACCGAATTTCATCACCATCTTTATTTTTTCTTTATATATTTTTGCCAACATCCCATGATTTATTTATACCTTTTCGATAGGATAACAAGTTGAGGTCAATTTAAGTCACCAGTAGTCTTTTATTGGTGTAAAAGGAATTCCATGGAAATTGATTTACCTGTCGACAACAGTATCAGAGAAACCTGCTCCAATATAAAACCGAGGAAGTCGTGGCGGAACTGGCTGGTTGGAAATCCACTTCTGACCGCCGATGCTCCCAATCAGACGATCGGAAAAATGATCGGGCTGGCCGTGTTTGCTTCAGACGCGCTTTCTTCCACCGCGTACGCTTCGCAGGAAATTCTCATCATTCTGGCTCTGGCCGGAACACAGGCATTGGGCTATGTGTTCCCCATTTCCATAGCCATTGTCACTCTCATGGTAATCGTTACCATTTCATATGAGCAGACCATTCATGCCTACCCCGGGGGCGGAGGCGCTTACATTGTCTCCCGGGATAATCTGGGAGAATTACCCGCCCAAATTGCCGGCGCGGCACTTTTGACAGATTATGTGCTTACTGTTGCCGTTTCAATTTCATCCGGTGTGGCACAGATCACCTCAGCATTTCCAGCCCTATATGTATACCGAGTTGAAATTTCTGTGGGCATGGTCATATTTGTAATGTTGATCAATCTGCGAGGTGTGAAGGAATCCGGAGCCGCGTTTGCCATCCCAACGTATTTCTTTGTCGTTACCATGTTCTTCACCGTCGGGATAGGTTTCTTTCGATATTTCACAGGTTCTCTCGGAACAGTGGTGAATCCTCCTGAACTTTTAGAGACCGGGATTGTTTCAACAGTAACTCCATTCCTTTTGCTTCATGCGTTTTCAAGCGGCACATCCGCATTGACGGGTATTGAAGCCATATCCAATGGAATTACTGCTTTCAAGGAGCCACGCAGCAAGAATGCCGGCATCACTCTGGTATGGATGTCGGGCATCCTGGCAACGCTGTTTCTGGGAATTTCGTTCCTTGTTGGCCCCATCCACGCGGTACCATCAGAAGCAGAAACCGTCATATCACAACTGGGGCGCACGGTTTTTGGCGGACAGGGCTTTTTATACCTCGCGTTGATCGGGGGGACGGCGGTCATTCTCATCATGGCAGCAAATACTGCCTTTGCTGATTTTCCACGGCTTTCCGCCCTTCAGGCGGGAGATGGTTACCTCCCACGGCAAATGACGTTTAAAGGCAGCCGTCTTGTGTTTTCACGCGGGATCGTTACCCTTGCGGCCGTTTCTTCGCTGCTTATTATCATCTTCCAGGCAAGCGTTTCCCGCCTCATTCCATTGTATGCGATCGGTGTTTTCCTGTCATTCACTCTTTCACAGGCTGGAATGGCGCATCGTTGGTGGAAATGTGGACACATGCGAAAAGGGGAAGAAATCCAGGAAGCAGGGTCAGTCGTACGCTATGATAGCAATTGGATCACAAAAATGATCATCAACGGATTTGGTTCCGTACTCACCCTGATTGTGATGTTTGTCTTTGCCATTACAAAGTTTAAAGATGGCGCGTGGGTGATCGTTATCCTTATTCCGGTGCTGGTATTTATTTTCTATTCGATCCATTTGCATTACAAAAAAATGGCCAACAGGCTATCGCTTCAAAATTATTCTTCCCTTTCAATTAAACGCCATCGAGTTGTAGTCTTGATTGCCGGGGTTCACCGTGGTTCATTGGCCGCCCTGACCTACGCAAAAACCCTTTCAGAGGATATCACATCAATTCATGTCTCCATTGATCCGGTTGAGTCTCAAAAAGTACGTGAAAAATGGGAGATTTACGGCCAGGGAACCCGGCTGGTCATACTTGAATCGCCTTATCGTCTTTTGATTGAACCAGTCATGGAATATCTTGGAAATTTACTGGCTATCAGGCAACCCAATGAAATTCTAACCGTGGTTGTTCCCCAATTTGTGCCCAAACACTGGTGGGAGAATTTCCTGCACAATCAAACCGCCCTGATGCTGCGTTTTGGGTTATTGTTCAAACCCGGTCTGGTGATCATCGAAGTTCCATATCAGGTCTAGATTTCTCCACTTGACCATGAAGTTAAAACAGGCCGTTGTTCTCACGGCCTGTTTGGTTTACTTCCTTCAATGTGAAAAGTATTGACGCGAAGTTATTGATTGTATGCCTGATTATTTCCATTCATCCGGCAATTCACGACCGGCCGCGAGTAAAAGAGCCTGGTGATCATTTATGGAAACGGCATACTTTTTTTCACGGCATTTCTCATAATATTCCAGAGCTTTTTCAAGTTCTTTCACATCTCCACCGTCATAATAAAGATGGGCGTGAATTCGGGCCTGCAAATGCCAGCTATACACGTTCTCGTTCACGGCCGCTCCCTGGGCGGCTTCCTGCGCACTGAACGAGTCGAGAATGTATTTCAATGCCAGGCGGGCATTTTCACGATCGGCATCGGTGTACTTGGCTTTATCTTTGAACACAGTATCAGGAACAAATTTCTGCATCGCACTGGTCTGATATCCGTAATAAGTCAGGTTGTACGGTTTCAGGTCTGCCGGCAGGGGAACAGGAACATTATCGGGGAATAAAACCGGTTTACCGCTGGCATCCAGTACCGGGCCTGAAGCCGTGGCTGTAGCAGCAGGCTTGGGTGCCTCCTTTGTCGCGGGAACCGGTGTGGCGGTAACCAGTTTTTCTGGCGGAGTAGCCGGCGCAGTTGATTCTCCGCACGCCGTGAGCGCAAACGCGGTGAGTATTGCCGCCAGCATGGACACAAAAATTACAGGTTTCATTTTTCCTCCCGATCATCGTTCTGATTTGGTGATGAATAATTCCATCAATGCGATTCCCAGCGTAGTATCTTCAAAATTCGGATAGGCAGATGGTACAAACGATACGAAGTAACAGGTGTCAGCCTGCACCGCCACAATTTCAGCTGTCCATTCATCCAGATAATAAAAACAGCCCGAATCCCACCCGGGGGACTCCAACCAGACAACACTTCCCGGCATAGCCGCGGTGCGGTAATCTTCCAGTTTTTCCAGCCCCCCTTTTTTATGCGCTCGAAATTCGACACGTACTGTGGCGGTAAATTTGCTCCAGAATACCCCGGCCGGTTCACCCTCCGGCGCGTTGTTATAGTCGGGTTCCAGATATTCATAGTCCGCATAGCCAGTCAACGTCGATAGGTCTTTGATTGTGATGACATCCGATATACGCCATCCTTCGGGTTTACGGGTTGTTGTGGGGAGAATCTCTTTGGTAGAGACCGGTGTGATGGTGGATGGGGGCGTAAATGTAAATGTGGAAGAGGGAAGGCTTCCGGCGGATGGGACAACGGGAGACATGCAACCATTCAAGGTAACCATTAATAGAAGAATTCCTGGAATGCAGGGATTACCCTTCTTCAGTCTCACGTTACCTGTTCCTCTCCCTCATCTGGTGTGCCTGTTTTTGGCTTACCAAAATAATACCGGAAACGGGAAATTTGAACAACAGGGTTAAATACGAACAGGGAAGCGTTCAATGGCGCTTCCCTGTTCTCAAGTCATTCTACCGTTCCATGGATAGAAAGATTTCTAAATCCCTTTTGCCATGTGATAATACAGATCATTCCACTTCAGTTCCTGCTTGAAGCGGTTCAGATCGAGGCTGTTGTCGATACCCACGTACTCAATCCCGGCCATGTCCGCGTAATCACGCAGATGGTCCTGGGTAAGGGAATAGCTGAAGCTGGTGTGGTGAGCGCCGCCGGCATAAATCCAGGCCGCTGCCGCGCGTTTCAAGTCAGGCTGTGGAGCCCACAGGGCGCGGGCAACCGGCAGTTTGGGCAGATCATGTTCGGTGGGAACGACATCCACCTGGGTAACGATCAGGCGGAACCGATCGCCGAGATCGATGAGGGAAGCGGCTACAGCCGGACCGGTCTGAGAATCGAAGATCAGGCGGGCCGGGTCTGCCTTGCCGCCAATACCCAGCGGAAGCACGTCAAGTTTCGGTTTTCCAACGGCAATCGATGGACAAACTTCCAGCATATGGGCGCCCAGAATACGGTCGCCTTTGGGGCTGAAGTGGTAGGTGTAATCTTCCATGAAGCTCACGCCGCCCTTCAGGCCGGCGCTCATCACTTTCATGGTACGCACCAGTTGAGCTGTTTTCCAGTCACCCTCCGCGCCAAACCCGTAGCCGTCAGCCATCAGGCGCTGGCAGGCAAGACCGGGTAATTGCACCAGGCCGTGCAGATCTTCGAAGGTGGTGGTGAAGGCGGTGAATTTACCGGCTTCCAGGAAGCGGCGCATGCCGATTTCAATGCGGGCGGCTTCGCGCACGGAGGCGTGTTTCTCTTTACCGGGCAATAAAATAGCCGGGACATCGTAGGTATCCAGGTATTCTTTGACAAGTTTGTCAATGTCTGCGTCGGTGGTTTCGTTGACCACTTTTACGAGTTCGCCCACTCCATACCCGTGGACGTTATAACCAAACTGGATCTCGGCGGATACTTTGTTGCCTTCGGTCACGGCCACTTCACGCATGTTGTCGCCAAAGCGGACCAGCCGGCATGTCCTGGAATCGGCAATAGCGCAGGCAGATCTGCTCCAATCACCCAGCTCTTTCTGCACAGACTCGTCCTTCCAATGGCCAACAATGACTTTGCGTTCCATGCGCAGGCGGGCGCCGGCAAAACCAAATTCGCGGTCGCCATGGGCAGACTGGTGCAGATTCATGTAATCCATATCAATGTCAGCCCAGGGAATTTCACGGTAGTACTGGGTGTGCAAATGCGCCATGGGTTTCTGCAGCAATTTCAACCCGTTGATCCATTTTTTGGCGGGTGAGAATGTGTGCATCCAGGTGATCAGACCGACGCATTTATCCACCGCGTTGGCTTCAAGGCACAGGCGGGTGATGTCTTCCACCGTGGTCATGACCGGTTTGTAAACGATCCGGGTGGGAATACTGGAAGAAGCATCAAGGAAAGCGGCGATTTCTTTGGAATGGGCTGCGATTTCATCGAGCACTTCCGGTCCGTAAAGATGTTGACTGCCTGTGACAAACCAAACTTCGTATTCTTTAAGGTTGATCATGATTTCCTCGCTTATTTTTATTGGCCGTAGACATGCGTATAGCGATAGTGCAATTTTTCAACATCTTCCGCCGGAATGGGCAATGGTGTTCCTATTTGCATGGCCAGCCAGACTGTGCGGGCAATGTCTTCTGTCATCACAGCGCTTTTAACGGCTGCTCTGGCAGTTGTTCCGATGGTAAACACACCGTGATTTTTCAAGAGGCAGGCGGTTGAAGCGCCAATATTGTTCACCACCTCGCGGCCGATGGCTTCATCGCCAATGCGGACAAAACCGGCGCAGGGAATTTCGCAGCCAAATTCATCGGCCATGGCCGTCAGGAAAACCGGGATGGATTTTCCAACAGCCGCGAATGCTGTGGCGTAATCGGAGTGGGTATGCACGACACCGTTGATATCCTCGCGATGCTTGTAGATATACAGGTGGCTGTAAACATCTGACGATGGTTTCAGATTCCCTTCAACCACTTTACCGTCCATGTCCATTACAACCATATGCTGCGGGCCCATGCCTTCATAGGGTATACCCGAGGCTTTGATGACGACCAGTCCGCTTTCAGGATCGCGCGCCGAAACATTACCGCCCGTCCAGACAACCAGGTTGTATTGGACCAGTTTCAGGTGTAAATCCACCAATTCTTCTTTAATTTTTTCTAACATTAGGTCTCCATTTCAAATGAAACGACTGAAAGCCGGTCAGTGCGTGCTGGCTTTGATGGCTTTCAGGCGTTTCATCACATCATTGGCGCCGCGGCCAAAATAGTCATGCAGCAAGACGTATTCTTGATACAGTTTTTCGTACACTTTCTGGTTTTCGGCGATGGGTTTGTAGACCACATCTTTGATGGCAGCCATGGCTTTGGCGGCATCCACAATAGTTTCATAACCGCCGGCCGCTTTGCCTGCCGCCACCGCGCCGAACATGGCAGAACCAAGGGCGGGTGTCTGTTTTGACGCGCTGATTTTCAACGGAACACCAATCACATCCGCGTAAATCTGCATGAGCATCGGGTTTTTCTCCGGCAAACCACCGCAGGCAACCAGTTCATTAATGGGCACGCCATTCTTCTGGAAGGTTTCAATGATGACGCGTTTTCCATACGCGGTGGCTTCAATGAGCGCGCGATAAATTTCTTCGGGTTTGGTGGCCAGGGTCATGCCCAGCATCATACCGGTCAGGTTAACATCCACCAGAACGGAGCGGTTGCCGTTCCACCAGTCCAGCGCCAGCAGGCCGCTTTCACCGGGTTTCAATTTCGCGGCTTTTTCTTCCAGCAATTTGTGGATATCCATTTTGCGTTCGGCGGCTTCCTGAATGTAGCTGCCGGGAACGCAATTCTCAACAAACCAGGCAAAATGATCACCCACGCACGACTGGCCGGCTTCATAGCCGAAATAGCCGGGGATGATCCCGTCTTCCACATAACCGCACATGCCCGGGACAATGTGTTCTTCCGTGCCCAGTACCATGTCACAGGTGGACGTTCCCATGATCATCACCATGCGTCCGGGTTCGACCACTGTGGCCGCCGGGACGGCCACATGGGCATCCACATTGGCGACGGCAACGGCGGTACCTTCCAAGAGGCCGGTCCATTTCGCCGCTTCGGCGCTCAAACCGCCGGCTTTCTGGCCGATCGGCACAATATCCTTGCTCATTTTTTCTTCAATCACATTTTCGAGCAGGGGATTCAATGCTTTAAAGAATTCTTTGGACGGGAATCCCTCGCGTTTTGACCAGATGGCTTTATACCCGGCGGTGCACGAATTGCGGGTTTCCTTACCGGTTAACCGCCAGATAACCCAGTCGGCGGCTTCGATAAGACGGTCTGCCGCTTTGTACAGGGCGGGGTCTTCATTGGCAATTTGCAGTGCTTTGGAGAAGAACCATTCAGAGGAGATTTTTCCGCCGTAACGATCAAGCCAGCCCTCGCCCATTTCGCGGGCGGTCTCGTTGATCTTGTCGGCTTCCGGCTGGGCGGCGTGATGTTTCCACAGTTTTACCCAGGCATGCGGATTCTTGCGGAATTCAGGCAGGTCGCACAGGGGCGTGCCATCCGCTTTGACCGGCAGCATGGTGCAGGCGGTGAAATCAATTCCCAGACCGATCACGTCTTCCGGTTTGATACCAGAGATGCGCAGTACAGCCGGAATGGTGTTTTGAAAGGTGCGAATATAATCGTCCGGATCCTGAAGCGCCCAGTCAAAATCCAATTTAATATCAGAATCGGGAAGTTTTTCATCGATCACGCTGTGTGAATACGGGTACACCGATGAGGCAATTTCCTTGCCGTTGCTGACATCTATCAAAACTGCCCGGCCGGATTCGGTTCCAAAATCCACTCCAATTGCGTATTTGCTGGGCATACGTCCTCCTATAGTAAGATGATAGTTTTTAACCCTTCCCGCCGGGATGCCAGTTGAAATGCTTCCTGGCTTTTTTCCAATGGGAAGTGGTGAGAAACAAGTGATTTGACATCCACCACACCGCGTGCGACCAGGTCGATGGCGCGGGGATAGGTGTTTTTCATGCGGCGCACCAGCTTGATTGTCAATCCTTTACGGCGTGCCAGTGCCGCGTCAAAACATGTCTGGTTGTCATCCGGAATACCCACAAGGATTACTTTTCCGCCGGGGATGACGGTTTGAAAAGCGGTATTAACGGCATCCGCTGAGCCGGAACAGTCAAAAGCCACGTCCACACCCCGGCCGCCCGTGCTGGCCAACAGGTCGGATACGCTCGTGCGACCCATGACCTGAAAGACAGAATCCGCTCCCATAGCGCGGGCAGATTCCACCCGGTGGGAGAGCGGATCCGTGGCGATAATCTTGCGGGCTCCTGCCAGACGGGCCAATTGAAGAATCATCAATCCGATAGGTCCGCAGCCATAAATCCCCACGGTCATACCGATCTGGATTTTGGCCAGGTCGATGGCATGGATGGCCACGCCAAGGGGTTCGAGCATGACTCCTTCGGAATCGCTGAGGGAATCTGGTAGATCGAAAAGGCAGGATGAATCCCAGGCTATCCAATCCCGTAAAGCGCCGTCCTGTTCTCCATGGCCGGCAAAGATGATATTCGGGCAGATATTGGGATGTCCTTTACGGCATTGCTCACATGTGCCGCAGGGTATGGCCGGGTCCACTGCCACACGCCGACCTTCCCTGGTCACTCCGCTGAACTCATGCCCCAACACCATTGGGCGGGAGAGAATGGAATCCCCGATGCTTCCTTCGTTAAACCAGTGCAGGTCTGACCCGCAAATGCCCACTGCTTTCACCTGAATTAAAGTCTCATTCCCGCGGGGAGCGGGAATGGGTTCATTGAAGGATTGCAGTGAGCCGGGAGAGACCAGTCGCATGGATTTCATGGGGCGTAGGCCTCGATTGCTTTCAATCTTTGAGAGCTCTCCCTTACAAGCAGGTCGGGACTGAGGATGATCGTCCGCTGATTGTCATGATCAGAACGTTCGCGTGATTTCTCAATGGCGTGAACAGTTTCTTCAACAGCCGTGCAACCCAAAAGGTACTGGTCAAGAACGATGGTGGTTAGTGGAGAAGGGTAATAGGCTGCTTCCGGAAGTCCATCCACTCCCACCACCCCCAGTTGTTCCGGGATGCTGATTTCACCCTGGCAGGAGGTCTGGATGACACTGAGTGCCATCTGGTCGTTTCCAACAAAAACAGCATCCATATTGGGATACTGGGACAACAATTGTTTGAAGGCCACCTCACCGCTGGAGGATGACCAGTTGCCTTCCGTGCAATGGCTTTCCAGGGCTTCAATACCGGCGGATTGAAGGGCGGCTTTCCAACCGGCTTTTCGCTGCCGGCTTTCCCACCAATCCATTGGGCCAGAGATGTGGCCGATGCGATGGTAGCCCTGATTGAGAAGATGCTCGGTGGCCATCTTTCCGGCCAGGAAATTGTCGAAGCTGATGATCGTCAACCCTGGATGGTTTTCCATGGTTAGAAAGACAATGGGAATGGAGAGGTCAGAAAGTTCACTGTCGATCCAGGTACGGTTGTCACCCACCTGGGGAACAGCCCAGATGATGCCATCGACATGATGAGCCATAAGGTTTTGCAGCAGAGGTTTAATGTTCTCAGTATCAAAACGGGGGAGTTCTTTAAGCAGAAGGGAATACCCCATTTTTTCTGATTGAAAGGTAATGCCATTTAACGTCCGCGAAGGACCCATGAATTTTAGTCCGGCAGTCACCACACCCAGGGTATAGCTTCGTTGCTGGATCAGACTGCGGGCCAGAGCGCTGGGTTGATAGCCAAGCTTCTCTATGACGCTATTCACCTTGCTGCGGGTTTCTTCGGCGACGTCCGGCCGGTCATTAATAACACGAGAGACGGTCTGGGTGGAAACCCCGGCCGCCTGGGCAACCTCTTTGATGGTGGGACGTTTATTGAAATACAAAATAATTGCCCTTTCTGTGAAGAATTCCCGGTAACGGTCTCGGGAACGATAACATCGTAGCAAATGTGATTCTTTTTGTCAAGCAACCCTGGAATGGGGGGGAGATGAAGATCATAAAATTCATGGAAAAAACCAGAAATCCTGACCATATTATCCCGCAGAATGGGGAAATGCGGGGAAAAACCGAAAAAATCACTGCAGAATGGCGGAAAATTAGTGACAAATGTCAGGTATTTGTGTATGAAACTGCGGTATGGGAGAGAATCCTCTTGACATTTGATTTTCCATTTGCTAATATCTCAATGTGAACGATAACGGGAACGTTATCGAAAAAAGGTCGGAGTACGTTATTCAACTCTGTACCCTGGTTCAGACACCATCAGTTACTGAAACCAATAGGTGTCAATAAGTACCCGGAAATCGCAGTAACCCTTTGAGGCTTCATGGCAGGGTATCAGCAAGTCTCGTGCTCTTCCAGCGCCATTTTCTATAACACACCATAGTTCGTACGTTGCCTGTAAATTTTGGCGGGCTTTTTAACCGCGCTGTTCACAGGCAGAAGGTTTTCTGAGTGAACCGAAAAACTCGGGAGGAGGATAAAAGGGAGAAGACATATCAGTGACCATGCAGTAAGACAAGTAGTAACCAAAAAACTCGTAAGTTAACTATGAAGGAGAAATGGGATGAAAGTCTTGAAAGTTTTTGCGAATATCGCATTATTGTCGGTTCTGGCCATCTCTTTGGTCGCCTGCGCCGCCCCCGCCGCCCCTGCTGCCGCTGAACCGGCTGCTGCCGCTCCCGCTGCCGCGGAAAAGCCAAAGGAATTCACCTACAACACCATGACCATGTGCTACCCGCAGTTGGGCGCTGAATCCGACTGGCGCACAGCCAACACCGCTTCCTTCAAGGAAACCGCCGGTGAACTTGGTGTCCGCCTGATCTTCTCCGATGCCCAGCAGAAACAGGAAAATCAGATCTCCGCTTTGCGCGCCTGCATTGCCCAGGGTGTTGATGTCATCGCCCTGCCTCCTGTAGTGGAAGATGGTTGGGACGCCGTTCTGACCGAAGCCAAAGATGCCGGTATCCCCGTGATCATTGTCGATCGCTCCGTCAAAGCTGACAAATCCCTGTATGCTGCCCACATCGGCTCCAACATGGTTCAAGAAGGCGAAAAAGCCGGTAATGAAATGAACAAACTGCTGCCCGATGGCGGCAAGATCATCGAACTCTCCGGTACCACCGGTTCCGGCGCTGCCACCGGCCGTGCTGAAGGCTTCCGCAAGACCCTCAACAAGAACATCGAAATCCTCGATTCCCAGACCGGTAACTTCACCCGTGCCGAAGGCAAACCCGTTATGGAAGCCTTCCTGAAGAAATACGAAGGCCAGATCCAGGGCGCTTTCATCCACAATGATGACATGGCCATTGGCGCCATCGAAGCTATGAAAGCCGCCGGCCTCAAACCCGGTGACATCAAAGTTGTCTCCGTTGACGGTACCCGCGGTGGTTTCCAGGCTATGGTTGATGGCTGGATCCAGGCTGACGTGGAATGCAATCCCCTCCTCGGCCCCCAGACCATGGAACTCGCTCTGAACATCCTCAATGGAAAACCCTTCGAAGCTGAGACCCTGACCAAAGAAGAAGTCTACTATCCTGACAAGGCCGCCGAACTGCTGCCCTCCCGCAAGTACTAGAATTCTTCTCCAGTACCTGTAGTAACCGAGTTGTAAAGTTCATATAATGAAGAGAAGCGGTGTTGAAACTGACGCCGCTTCTCTTCAGAAAATCCCCTGAAGCATTCAATCCATTAGATATAAACAGCTCCAAAAGGCAGAAGTAATGATGGAAACTATTTTAAGCGCGAAAGGTATCACCAAAACCTTCCCGGGGGTACTTGCTCTTGAAAACGTGGACTTCACACTTAACCACGGCGAAGTACACGCTTTGATGGGTGAGAATGGGGCTGGAAAATCCACACTGATCAAATGTCTCACCGGTGTTGAACAGCCTGATAAAGGAATCATCGAATTTGACGGCAAACCTGTTGTGGTTCATTCCCCCATGCACGCCCAGGAGATCGGCATTTCCACCGTGTACCAGGAAGTTAACCTGTGCACGAATATTTCTGTAGCTGAAAATGTCATGCTGGGCCATGAACCCAAGGGTGTTCTGGGAAATATCAGTTGGAAAAAAATGAATGAGCAAGCCGCCAAGTCGCTTGCCAAACTTGGAATTGATATCGACGTTTCAAAACCGCTGGGAATTTATTCTGTGGCCATCCAACAAATGGTGGCTATTACCCGTTCTCTGGAATTTCAAAATGCGAAAGTATTGATTCTGGATGAACCTACATCGAGCCTTGACGCTCATGAAACACAACAGCTTTTTGATGTAATGCGTAAACTGAAAAGCGAAGGGATTGGGATTGTCTTCATTACCCACTTCCTCGATCAGGTTTACGAAGTGACCGACCGCATCACCGTTCTTCGCAATGGTAAATTTGTTGGAACGTTTGAAACCTCCTCTCTTCCCAGAGTCAAATTAATCGCCAACATGTTGGGCCGCAGTTTGAGCGACCTGGATGATATTTCCAGAAGCAAACAAAAAGCTGAAAAGAAGGTGGAGGGAATAGCCGTTCTGGAAACAGAAAAACTGGGAAAAGAAAATTACCTTGAACCCACCACATTGAAATTGATGGATAACGAAGTCATCGGACTTGCCGGGTTATTGGGTTCCGGACGAACCGAGCTGGCTAATCTTATCTTTGGCATCGATCACCCCGATACCGGTGAACTGAAAATCAATGGAAAGAAAGTCGACAGTCATTCTCCCTTTGATTCATTGAAAAATGGCATCGCGTTATGCCCGGAAGATCGAAAAGCGGAAGGAATTGTTGGTGAACTGACGATTCGCGAAAACATCATTCTGGCATTACAGGCAAGGTTTGGCTGGTTCAAGTTTTTGCAAACACAAAAGCAATATGAAATAGCCGATAAATACATAAAATTGCTGGGCATTGTCACCCCTTCTCCTGACCAACTGGCCAAAAACCTGAGCGGCGGCAACCAGCAAAAAGTGATTCTGGCCCGCTGGCTGGCTACCGACCCGCGCGTATTGATCCTGGATGAACCCACCCGCGGTATTGACGTGGGCGCCAAGACAGAAATTCAAAAACTTGTGCTTGATCTGGCCAATCAGGGGAAATCCTGTATCTTCATATCTTCTGAATTGGAAGAAGTCTTGCGCTGCAGTCACCGCATCATGGTTTTACGCGATCATAAGCTGGTTGCTGAATATGGCGAAGAAGTGGATGACCAGACAATTATGCATACCATGGCAGGTGATTTATGAAGAAGACTTCCTGGTTTACAAAATTCAGCCACAACCGGCTTTTCTGGCCGCTGGTTGCCATGGCGATGCTCCTTATCTTTGACGCCTTTTACGCCCCGAGTTTTTTCAAGATAGGCATCCTGGATGGACATTTGTACGGCAACCTGATTGACGTTTTGAACGACGGCGCCCCGCTGGCGATTGTGGCCATCGGCATGACCCTCGTGATTGCCACTGGCGGGGTTGATCTTTCGGTGGGCGCAGTCATTGCCATCTCGGCGGCCATGGGCGCGGTACTTATCAATCCGGCTCTGGGAAACGAACTGATTACCAATGATATCCTGACAGCCAACACAACCAATACCCCGTTGTGGTTGATCGTGCTGGCTGATATCGCGGCCGGTACCCTGTGCGGTTTATGGAACGGCTTCCTGGTATCCCGTGTACGCATCCAACCTATGGTGGCTACGCTGATCCTGATGGTGGCCGGTCGTGGTATTGCCCAATTGATCACCAACGGGCAGATCATGACCATTTACTACACACCATACTTCTGGTTCGGTAATGGCTTCATCCTCGGGCTTCCCGTTTCCATATACATCGTCGCTCTGGTTTTCATCATCGGGTGGCTGCTTGTCCGCAAGACTTCCATCGGGCTGTTCATCGAATCAGTGGGTATTAACTCAAAGTCAACGTTTTACAGCGGCATTTCTGAAAAGAATGTCAAACTCTTTGCCTACACATTCTGTGGATTCTGCGGCTCGATTGCCGGTTTGATCCTGAGCTCCTACGTTCACAGCTGCGATGCCAACAACATCGGCCTGGCGTACGAGTTGGACGCCATCCTCTCCGTGGTTATCGGTGGAACGCTGATGGCCGGCGGCCGCTTCTCGATGGCTTCAAGCATCCTGGGCGCCATGCTCATCTGGACGTTCACCCTTACCATGTACACCATCGGTATTCCGGCCAATACACTGCTGGCAGCCAAAGCAGTACTGGTGATGATCGTCATCCTCCTGTACTCTGACCAGGTTCGCGGTTTGTTAAACCGGTTGACTGAAAAGAAAGGTGGAAGCCATGTGGAATCGAACTAAACTCTTCCTCCTTAATAATGGAACCCTGCTGTTCACCATCTTGATCTTTGTGATCGGTTATTATATCTGCGGGCGCATCTACCCGGCCATGCAGAAACCGCAGGTGTTCTTTAACCTGTTCATCAACAATGCCAGCCTGTTGCTGGTGTCTATTGGCATGACCTTTGTGGTCATTTCAAATGGTATCGACCTTTCCGTCGCATCCATGCTGGCATTGACATCCACGGCATCGGCTGTACTGCTGCGCGAAGGCGCCAGCCCTTACTTCGTGGTTCCGTTGATGATCCTCATGGGTGTGGCTTTCGGCGCCTTCCAGGGATTCATCATCCAGCGCTTGAAAGTGGAAGCCTTTGTGGTAACCCTGATGGGCAGCTTCTTCTGCCGCGGCATGGCCTATATTATCAGCCTGCAATCCGTGACCATCACCGACCCGGTATACAAAGCTCTGGGTCTGACAAAGGTCCTCATTCCCGGATTTGGAAAGTCATACGTGTATCTTTACTCTGTGGTGGCTATCGTGATTTTCCTGATATCCATCTACATTGCGAAATACACCCGCTTTGGCCGCACCATGTATGCCATTGGCAACAGTGAACAATCCGCCCGGTTGATGGGTCTCCCGGTGGAACGCACACGCATCCTTGTGTATACCTTCAGTGGTTTCTGCGCGTCAATGGCTGGAATTGCCTGGAGTTTCGCGCTGCTTTCCGGTTATGGTCAATACGCACCCTCAATGGAAATGGATGCCATTGCCTCCGTGGTCATGGGTGGAACGCTCTTGACCGGCGGCGTTGGTAATGTGATTGGCACCCTGTTCGGTGTCTTGATCAACGGTACCATCGTAAGCGTACTTCAATTCAATGGTACGTTGAGTTCATGGTGGACGCGCATTGGTGTCGGTGTTCTAACCCTGCTGTTCATCGGAATTCAAATGCTCTTCCAGCTTGGTAAGAAATCCACCGCCAAATAAAGCGACAATTTTGACGGGGGGAACCTATCACAACGGCGTCGGGGGCAAACGCCGTTTTTGATTTAACGGTACATGCAGGGTTGGCGGCGATTTTTTTCAGGGCGCTCTATTGGATCAGGAACGCATGAAGGTCTGGGGGATGCAACCGTCTGAAGCAAGGGTTAACGTCTGCCGCGTGTCGATCGCGGGGATATGAATTCGCGGCAGGCGCATCATTTTTTTTCGGTGGTAGGCGTACACATTGCCGATCTCAGTGGTGACGGCTGTTTTAAAACCAAGTTCGGCGGCCAGGCGGGTTTCACGGTCAGTGACATCCATGGAAGAACCGTACGGATAGGAAAAATGGATCACATTTAGACCGGTGCGCTCTTGAATGATACGTCTTGAATCCGCCATTTCAGACCGGGCTTCCTCTTCAACAAGGCCGGCCAGTGACGGATGGCTGCACGTATGCGCTCCAATTGTCACCAACGGATCCTGCCCGAGCAGGGTGATCTGCTCCCAGGTCATGGCCATTTTATCCGCGTATTCTGCCCGGCTGATTCCCAGAGGTTCAAATATGGCTTTCCAGGCGGCTGAAATACCGCATTTTGATTTCAAAACAAGCTGGCAGACGGCTGAGAACGCCTCACCCTTTTCCATAAATGACTCACAATTGATGGAATATGCCTTCCCATCCAGGTTGAATTCAATCCGGTCACGCGAAAGAAGGGAGTCTTCCAGCATATTCCACCAGAAAGCGGCTTTACGGTCCGGGAAATCGGTTGTGATGTACACGCAAAAAGGAATGTTCGCTTCTTTTAAAATCGGGTAAGCCGTAGTGTATGTGTCAGTATAGCCATCATCAAAGGTGAGACAGATAAATCGTTCATTCCTGTCATTCGCGGCAATGCGCTCGACCATTTCATCAAGGCTGACGAAGTTGTAACGGAGATCGCGATAGAAGGAAATGGTCTCTCGAAGGATTACCGGGGTTACCTCATATAACTGATTTTCAGGCAGGCGCGGATTTTCATCTGGTTCGACCACCCGATGAAACATCAGAATACTGCCAAGAAAGGGGGCAAACGGACGGGCAATGTGGGAGAGATTATTTTTATATATGAAAGATTCGAGTTTCATGCTATCTCTTGAAAGCTGGAATTGATGGTGAAAAACCTCATGAATCATATCAGAAAAAAAACTCTCAAAACAGGCGGCAACGTATTTCCTGAAGATTTGTTATCTTTACCAGCATACTTGCCAAACGTTCACCAATTAAAGGCCATATTCACAGGAATTTAACAAAAGCGTATGGAAAAATATGATTTACCTCATTTATAATCTGATTTGTGTACATTGAAATTTGTCCTGCCATGCCGAAAATGTAACCAACCAGGGACAGATATTTTAATCTTCTCAGCGTAACAAGAACGTGCAGGATCAAGAGTGACAGGAAAAAAAGTTAGCAGGAAAAAAACCTGGATCGTCAGGCCTTACGGGAAATTTGGCCGCGCTCTGATTTTTCTTCTCTTTATTGTTTTATTGAGCAGTTGTTTTCCGACTCCGGCGACTCCTTACCCGACCATCCCGCCATTGCCGGTAAAACCGACCTCCACGCCCGTGCCATTTGTCACGTCAACAGCGCCACCGGAGATCGTTCCAAAGTTTATCTATTATGTGGATCCTTTGAATGGGTCTGATGAAAATATGGGCACCATTGACCAGCCATGGTTGACCATTGATAAAGCAGTTCAAACCGTGACAGCCGGCGACAAAGTGATGCTTCGCGGCGGACAGTTTTATACAATATATGGCGGTTGGGTTTTTCAGAATACCGGTACAAAATCCCAACCGATCACGTTCACCAACTATCCTGGTGAGCAGGTTGTCATCCAGATTTCCAGCAAGGATTTCGAGTACAGGGCGTTTCGCTGTTGGTATTCTCCCATTGACCCTGAAACCTGGCAAACCCCAAAAGCCGATTTTATTCGAATCATAGGGACGGATGTTGACGAACGGGAACAGGCGAATGGCGTGAAAAGCCGCAAGGGAATTGTAATCATCGGGGAACCGGGAGAGCAATCCGCGGGGATTGAAGTCGCCGGCTGTGATAACTGGGAAATCGCGGGAATTGACTTCCTGAATGTGGGGTATGGAATAACTACAAAGAAGCGAAACTTTTCTTCAGGGATTGATTACTCTGCTGACGAGTGGTATGTTCATGATAACCGGGTTTACAGCTTTTACCGCGAGTCAGGCATGCAATTCAACGGCAACCGCAACCTTATTGAACATAACGAGTTTTACAAGGTCAGTGATGAGCTAAATACGCCATATGGCTGCCAGCATCTCAACATTCTGGGGAATAATAGCATCATCCGGGGAAACACCATAAACCGTCTGGGGAGCAAGGCCGTTTGCGGCGGCATTATGCTGGAATGGGATATGGCGGATGAGAATATTTTCGAGCAGAATGAAATAACAGATGTTGAATGGGGTTTCCACATTGCCGGCGGCGATAACAACATCATTCGCTACAATAACATCACCATGGTGAATGGGCCTGAAAATAACCGGTCAGGAGTTGAGATCTATTCCTTTGACGACAATAAGAAGGATTGGCCATGTGACGAGACGGTTGATTCCGCTCAAACCATTCTGCCTTCAAACAACCCTGCCGACCCTGAATATAAGTACTATTACAACCCGCGCAACTGTCATTCTTTTGGAAACCGGCTTGAAAATAACAGCATTTCGGGTTTCAAAAATGCCATCAAATTACCCGCCTTCGGTAATGAAAACCTTGTAATTGAAAACTGACGAGTAAGGCGCTTTTTTCGCCAGGTTATTTTCCCCGCAGGTGAATAACCTGATCCACAATATCCCTCACCAGATTCTGGCTGCTCAGTTGATGAGAAGACGGCAGGGCTTCTTTCTTCTTTAATGAAATCGTGGGAATATCTTCATCTTTGTTGACCCAGTGCATTTTTCCGGATTCGATGAGATGCCGGTCGATACTGCCCATGAGACCCATAAACAGGCTGTAGACCGGGGTTCCCAGAACGACCGCCTCTCTGTTCATGGTTCCCCCGCCGCCCACCACAAGGTCAGAGTAATGGATCAAATTGGGTCCATCCAGCGCCTCTGCCGGAAAATGAACATTGGAGTAACCCAGGAATTCATACTTCTCCCGCTGGACTGGGTTGCGGCTGAGCAGGATGATATACGTATTCTCCTGCTGCGCGATAAATTCAAGAGCACGCTCAAACAATGGATTCTCAAATTGGTGATAGGCTGAAACGTCACTGGCCGGGCGCATGGTGACAAGAATTTTTTCCGGTGGAATTTTGGCCTTTTCCAGAAAAGCGGGATCGGGTGTGAAATCGCTGAGGTAGACATTTTCCTTCATTCCGGAATACGCTTCGATCTGATCTTCACGGGCGCCAATTCTGTATAAATTATCTTTAGCAAACACGCCGGGAACGAGTATTTTTCGGGCTACCCGGCAGATGATCTTCATTCCCGGATTGCCCTCATAATCATTGAAGGCGATTAAAGGAACTCTTAACAGGGGAGTGGCCAGCGCCTGGCTGTAGGAACTGCCGCTGATCGCCAGATCAATATGTTGACCGCGAAGAAACCAGACCAGGCGGGCTGCCCGCCATGCCAGCGCGAGTCCCTTTCCAACGAAAGAACCTCCGCCATGCGCGCCAACGACCGTATGTGTGAACCCGCAATGATCTGCCAGTTCCACTGTTTCCGATTGACGGCGGGTGGTTATGACTGTCTCAATCCCCCGTCTCTGCAGTTCTTTGATAATGGGATTCATAAACAAAACCTGCGGGGAATTTGCGATATCTACCCAGATTTTCATATTGCCTCTTTGGTTTTGCAACAGGATGGTTGTCCGTTATACCTGGCCAAGTTTTGAGATGATGTGCCTGAACTTGCCTGTTTTGGTTCGTTCAATCTCTTTTACCAGTTGAAGCTCAATGTCAATATCTTTCCCGATATCCCAGATCACTTCATCCATGAGGGCTTTCTCATCTTCTTTCGTGAAATCCTGCCTGGGTACCACTTTCAGAATGGCAGAGCCTATCTTTTCCTGAAAGAATTGCGCTTCCAGAACTTTTTCCGTGGTTCCGCAAAACACATGGATGGGATGTATCCTGCGGCCATCTTTGGTCACCAGGTGATCGGTTATTCGACCGGTCAATTCTTTCAACAGGGGGGTCTGCCGGCCGCAGGAACAGGAACCCTCACCCATGACGGCTGTATCACCGATCTTGTACCGGATCAACGGCATGGCACGGTTGATCATATTCGTTAAGACAAGGTCGCCGACTTCTCCCGCGGCCGCGGGAGTTCCATCCGGACGGATTACTTCAACAACACCGGTTTCCGTCAACACATGCAGGTTTCCTTTTTCACATTGCAGTACATGACAGGTGCGTTCACCGTTACTGTAATAATTGAAGACAGTGCATCCAAACGCTTTTTCGATATTCTTCCGCTGGAAATCTGTAAGGGTTTCACTGTTGGTAAATATGGCTTTTGGATGATACGAAGTCCCTGATTCCAGCATGTACTGGGCGATGAGATTGATGAAAGACGGCACACCGCGAATCATCACCGGTTTGAAACGGTTTAATTCTTCAATATAAAAATGAGCGTTCTCCGCGGATATATGCTGGATGGAGAAAAAGAGTTCATTTTCCACTGGGTCGTGCAACCAGAACGGTGGGTTTTTCTTTTCACTCGATGTGACCGGATGGTAACCAAACGTTGCGATGGGATCTCCCCGCTTTGCTCCCCCCCAACTATATTGATACCACATGCAGGCATAGCTGCGTTGATTACACTCGGTGCTTAATGTGAACGCCAGTGCCATACCGGTTGTGCCGCTGGTATGATGAACATACGTCGAACCATTAAAGTTTTGCGACAATAATTCATCAGCCTGATTGCGAATTACCTCCCGTTCAAGAACCGGGATACGGCGCAGGTCCTCCAGCGATTGCATGTCATCGGGAACAAACCCAATTTGTTTAAAAAGTATCTGATAATAGGGAACATTTTCCATCGCGTAATTTAACGTATCCTTAAGCGCCAGGAATTGAAGCTGTTCCCGTTCTTTTAGGGTTAATGTCTCGTTCTTCTTTAATAATTCCATCTGTTCATTGAAAAATCCTCCGTAGCGTTTTTTCTGAATTTTCAATGAATACGCGCCGGCCATCAATTCGCGTACAAACTGGGGAAGCCGGAAATACAGATTTACCAGTTTAAGATTGTCATACGATAAGTCCATGTGACTCCTCCCGAGTTGTCCGTTTGATAAATTCCGTCAGGAAACACCATCATCTGATTCTGTGTGGTTTTCCTCTAATCGTCTGTAGATGTCATCAATGCGTTTCATGGCTACTTCAGGCAGGAAATCCTTACTAATGATTTCAATATTGGCTTCAGACATTTTTTGGCGTAAATCCCGGTCATCCAGCAGGCAAATGACACACTCTGCCAGAGATTGATAATCTCCGGGTTGAATCAGAAATCCGTTGACCCCATCACTGATGATTTCTGGTATGGCTCCAACCGGAGTGGTAATAACCGGCAGCCCGACTGCCATGGCTTCCAAAAGACTGTAAGGAAGATTTTCACCGTAGGATGGCAAAAGGTAGAACAGGGAGCGTTGATAAAGCTCGACCTTGGCGTCCCCGCTTACCCTGCCGACAAACCGCAATTTCCCGGAAAGGCCGTATTCTTCAACAGCCTGATCGATTTGCGACTTTTCTCCGCGACTTTCTTCTTCCCCGGCAAAAACAAATAAAGCCTCCGGATGTTTTTCAAGGACCAAGGGGATCGCTTTAATGATGTCAAAGACTCCCTTGCGTTTTCCCAGACTGCCAAGGAACAGGATGATCTTCTCCTTATTTTCAACTGCCGCCGGCGGGTTACGCATAGCTTCGGCGAAGAGCGTATCTACCGTGTTGGAAACCACACCAGTTTTGATCTGTGGATCAACTTCAGTGAGGAGAAAATCCTTCCATTTTTGTGAGAGGGTTATCACATAGTCTGAATGGCGGAATTGCCAGCCGATCATCTTTTTGATAAGCGGTTGACTATTATTGTAAAACTGGTCAAACAAACCACCGTGCACATGGGCGATCGTTTTAATGCCAAAAAACCTGGCCAGAATGATGAAAAATCCAGCCTTCCAGAAGGACAAACCGGAGGTGACCTGAAAATGCGCGATGCGGGGTTTTTGCTTTACCGCGATCTCCACGAATTTGAACATTTGTTGAAAAAAGTAAGTGAGATTGGCCAGCGAGAAACGGTCTTCAAGACCAATGTCACGGAGCGCTCTGGTGGTATCCAGATGAATCAAGTCGTGCCTTTCACGTAGAACGTGCGAAGCGAGCAGCATCTCTACAAACGTGGACACGCCGCCCATCATCCGGCGGCCGGGGCCGACAATCACAACGCGCGGTTTTGCCTGCTCAACGGTGGGTGGTGATTTCAAGCCGGCCATTGTCCCCCGGCGGCTTTCCTGGCCAGATCGGTCACACCGATAGATTCCATCCGTCCTTTTCTGGTCTCTTCCGCGACTGCGCTTAAAAGATACTCCAACTTCTCAAAATCCCGGTCCGTTCTGAATTCTTCCGGGTGGGTGTAGATGTGCAGGACTTTTCCTTCACGGGCGGCTTTATGTATACCGTTTACCATCCTTGTGATACGCAGAAAGGGCAACCCGAGTGTATCCAGCAGCTTCTCCAGCCGTTTGTTGGGATGGAAGAATCCACGCGAACCGGGGAGATTCACCAACCCGGATTCATCCACCCACGGGATGTACACTTTTGGCACCCGGAACTGAAAAAGCCAGTCCAGGTAATTGATCACTTTTCCCAGAATGGGAATCTGATAATCACGGTGGCGCATTTCAACCCCGCGATAGCAGAGAAAGCCTTCATCCTTGAAAGTCTTCAGGTAACCAACCACATTTCGAGGGAAGAAGACCGCGGTTGGTTTAATGAAGTGCCTGCCGGCAACTCTTTTCCACTCGCGAATTTCTGTTTGCGCGTCTTCAACAGACAATGTATTCTCATCGAAAATGCGATGCGTGTAGCCATGAAACGCGATTTCGTGCCTTTTCCCTCTGGACCTCAGAATTTCAATTAAATCCAGGCCATACCAGAGTGGCTTGCCGGTCTGATAAATTTCGGCATAACTGGCGAATTTTCCTTTCCAATCCCTGACCGGGCAGATCGCGCAGTCTTCACACTTGTCATAAAACAGGTGTCCCACCACCCCCCAGGTGGCGGTAATTTTGTATTTGTCAAACAATTCCAGCAAACGAATGACGGATTGCCTTTCCACGGATCCATCCGCAGAAAACTTGCCCGGCGTGAACTGGTCAAAATATCCCCAGGCAAGCTCCGTATCCAGGGAGATCAAGAAGTAACCTTTGGGTGAAACCTTTTTATCCATCGCGCGGTTTTACCTGCCTGCCTTTGCCAGGCCGGATTCAAGGGCGGCTCCAAGTTTCCTGGCTGATTCCCGCCAGGTCCACGCGCGTGACGCGTGTATGGAATGGGTACCCTTTAAAGGCAGATGGTCAGATTTTCCCCACACATCCCGCAGCGCGGATAGAAAAGAGGGTACATCGGACTTTTCCGCCCAGAAACCAAAATCGCCATCACCAATTACATCGGTGTGACAGACAATACGGGTTGAGAGGATCACCAGGCCGGATGCCATGTATTCAAATAGTTTGATCGGGCTGCTGACCTGGAATTTCACCTCATCGGGGAAGGGAAGAACGCCCACGTGTGCCTGTGCCAGCAAATTGGGAATTTCCGCATGTTCGACAGGTGGAAGAACACGGATGCGCCCTTCTGATTGGGCGGCAAAGGCTTCGAGTTCAGCCTGTGCCGAGCCTGATCCAATCAGGGTCATGGTAAAGCGCATCCCTTCGGAATTGGCTTTTTCCACCGCCTGGCAAAACGTGAGCAGGTTGCGTTCGATGGTCAGAACACCGATGTACACCAGATGGATCACCCCGCCGGTTTGCGGCCAAACGCGTTTCTTCTCGCACTGGGTGAAGAGGCTGTCATCCACCCCGGAAGGCCAAATCCCCCATAATTTTTCCTGCGAAATGCCCACCACATCGGCCATACGCCGGGTGATCGCCGTCCGGCCGTCCACCCAGTTATTCACCCATTTTTCGGTTATCTCGTAGTATTTTCGGCGGACGCGTTCTTTAAATGACTGGTTTACTCTGGGAGTCATCTCCATGGTGCGCGTATCCATGACAAACAGCGGGAGCCGGCGGTTCATCACCTTACGAAAAATCCAGATGGGCATAAGCCATGGTGCTGACATGGTATGGAACATGACGACATCACATGAATCCAAGTGCTTTAGTATATAAATGGCAACCTGAACATGAAAGATCAATTGCCTGAGGAGATAGATTTCTGGAAACTGGAAATTGACAATCTGAACTCCATGATGGTCCAGAGTCCCGGAAGCACCTCCGGCGATCAGTGTAACCTTCCACCCATCACGGCATAACTCTTTACCTGTGTCCAACCAGGTGGCTGAATCCAGGCTATCAAGTAATGATCCCGCGCAAAAAATCCATAGGAGACCTGGTTTTCCAGATTTCATGAAGCATAACCCCGTGGAACGTTCAAATTATCCTCCCAGGCCATGCATCATTATGCAATTTCAATGCCGGGAGAATCATTCTATTGTATCAAAATTGGGATTCTGATGGTCCTTCTGTCTGAGTTGACCGATGCTAATGAACCAATCCACCCCGGGGAGAATGGATTAGGGAGCCAGATTGGCATATACCTTCAACAATTTTTGCGCGATCATATCCCAGTCATATACTTTTTCAACAAGTTCCCGGCCGTTCCTTACCATTCTTTCGCGAGTTTCTGCATCCGTTAATAATTGAATTATTCTGGCGGCAAATTTTTCCGCGTCGTCAGCGATAAAGAGATGTTCCTCATCGCGCACTTCCAACCCTTCACAACCAATGGTTGTGGAAACCACCGGACGGCCAAACGCCATGGATTCCAGTATTTTCAGACGGGTGCCGCCTCCGCCGCGCAATGGCACCACACTGACAGCGCTTTGCTGATAGTGCGGGACAAGATCTTTCGCGTTTTTAACTATGGATATTCCGTCTCCGGCCAGCGCCATTACCTTCGGGACGGGATTAAGACCAACGATGGTCAACCTGACATCAGGGATTGATTTCTTGACCAGAGGAAGTATCTGCTGACAGAATAGCTCCATGGCATCAATATTTGGAAGGTAATTCATATTGCCAACAAATAACAGTGTGTGGTTCATGGAATCATACGGCAATGGTTGGAATGCCCGCGTGTCAATCCCATTGTTCACAATTTCTATCTGCAGATCAGGGTTTTTTGCCAGCAGAATCTGGCGGTCAGGCTCAGAGACCGTAATGCAGCACCCGAATTTTTGCGTGTAAAAAGGTTCCCACCTCGCCATCATGCGGGAATACAACCCCATTCGCAACTTTCTCAGCCAGCGAGTCTCAAGGGCAAAAATGCGTTCGGTCTTCTTGTAAATGACATCATGAAATGTTAAAACGCATTTCTTATGTAATGTTTCGGGAATAGCTTCGAGGTATAGTCCCATGTTGGAATCTTCGATATCAATGACATCAAAATCATACCGGCTGACCAGGTCTTTGATTTTGTCAAACAATTCCGGCAGGTGATAATGCCGAAGCTCAACGGGCCAACCCTTCAACAGATACTCAATTATCTGCAGAGGTTTATCAAATTTGCCGGTTTGCGAAAATTCAACTGTCTCCACGCCGGCACAAAAAGTTTTCAGATGAGCAATACTATCTTCATCAAATCTTTTATCTGCCACAGACGCGACCCAGACTTCGTTTTCTTGAGAGACGCGTTTGAGCAGGTTGTAATTGCGGATCAACGCACCGGATTGCGGCGGGTATGGAAGATGAAGGCAGATCATCAAAACACGCATTTAGAAAACCTCTAATTTCTTAAAGATATAAAATATTCCGGCGAGACGTTTCCCGTAGGGGTGACATTTTGGTGCGGTTTGGTCACCAAAATAGAAAGAGATTCGTGCCTGAGTTATTATCGGCATATCTGCCATAATTCAGTAAATTTTTTTAGATGTCCCCGCATTAATTGCTGCCATCCAGGCTGGTTCTTTCGGAAGCCATCACGTTTTCAATATATTCCAGCACACGATCAATGATATGCTCATTGGTGAATCTTTCATTCATTGTCTGGATCGTCTTTTCTCGCATTTTCCGGGTAGTCTGGTCACTCTTAACAAGACTGACAAAGGATTCTGCGAACGCCTCTGGATCATCCACGGGTACAAGAAAACCATTTTCACCATGCTCAATAAGGTCCAGAGGACCTCCGGCTTTGGATGCTATGACTGGTAAACCCTGAGACATGGCTTCCAGAACGGTGCGTCCAAACGGCTCCTCCCATCTTGATGGGAAGAGCAGGGCATCATAGTCTTTGTACATATTCATGACCTGTGAATAATCCACCCAGCCGAGAAAGTGAACGTTTTCTTCCAGATCCAATTCCCTGACCAATGTCCGCAATTCTGCCATATAAGTTTGTGTACCCTGTCCAATGATATCCAGGCTGATATTGGACAATTTATGCGTATGCTTCAGAACTTCAATCGTCTTTATGGCAACATCAGGCGCTTTCTCTGGGACCAGGCGGCCAACAAAAAGCAGATGCGGATAACCAAAACGTTTTCTAGGTAATTCACCCAGTAAATCGAGAGGGAGTATGGTGTTGGATTGCAGACCACGCGGAATGACAGAAATAATTTCTTCGGAGAAACCTTGTTTGATGTGAATCTTTTTTAGAGATTCACTGGTCATGAGCAAATGTTTGACGTTTAATTGTTCGAAATCTCGCAGGCCGTGAAGGATTGCCCTGTACTTTTTCCGCAACATACTGGGGTCATCAACGAGCCCGGTCTTGAGATCGATAAGCCAGTAATCATCAATGTTATAAATACAGGGTATATCCTCCGATTGAACCGCGATAATTGGTCCGGTTCCCAAGTTGGCCATATTCCAGATGATCACAAGATCGGGTTTTTCATCCGCCAAAAATTCTCGTGTAATTTTGGAATTCTTCCGGCTTTCGTATGCCCATTTGACATGCACGCATCTTTTCAAAAGGCCAATACGATCCAGCAGATTATTCCTGCCGGGTTTGTATTTTTCCAGGAAGTACAAAATTCGATGAATATTTCCTTGTACAGAGGTCTGGTCACAACCCCAGCTGCTGGTTAAGATCATCACTTCGTGTCCACGGCGGCTGATCTCATCGGCGGTCTCTTTGCAGGATATTTCGTATCCTCCTACGGCGAGCGGCGGATACAGATCTGTGATCATTAAAATCTTCATGTTCTTGTTTCCAAACGTCTCAAAAAATTCTCCCTCGTTTCTTCAATACTACCAGCAACCGTTCCCAGGGTCAAACCTGAAAAAATGAATCCCGGGCGAGAGCAGAACCGGTTCCAGGTTTTTTTGATAGTTCATCATTTCCCCTGACCGTATTTTTATTGCAGGTTATCCAATTCCAGGTCAACTACACTTTCCAGCGTGAATTTCTATTTTACTGTCTTGATTCCCGCAAGCCTTACCCGCCGTGTTAGTTAGGGGTCATACTATTGGTGACCACATTGGCAAACACAGCAGGATCATCAACCGAAATAAAAAAACCGTTCCTGCCATCCTCAACATTGATTCGGACAAAAGGTTTTTCCCAGCTAGGCGGTACCAGCAGTGCGTCATATTCGGGCAAAACGAATTATGTTGGAAATGATCATGCCAGCCGGAAAATTGAACATTGTCATTCAGACCATGTTCAAAGATTCTGCTGTTCAAGTCGTGAATATCGTCTTCTGGGCCATAACCGAAAATATCAAGTTGTGTGTTTTCAATGTTATATTTCTGTTCTTTCATGGTTTTGACAGCCAGAGGCGTATTCTTTTCATGGGGAAAATGGAATAGATGCCAATACCTTCAAGCAATAAACCAATATCCTTCTTCGTGATAATCGAAAAGAGAAAGGATGAGAGGACATAACCGGCAAAAAACACGCTCTTCAGGAGCAGTCCACCCGGTTGAATAAGAATTACCAGAAAACACCAGATACAGGCGAGGATTATGGGTCGTAAATATTTTGAAAAATTTACATGAACTGATTTATGCACAAAATATCGATTGAGGGGTAAGGCTGTCAGTGTCCCGATCATATTTCCAATGGTTGCCCCGATAAGGCCGATCAAGGGGATAAGAACGACAGTTCCAATCCAACTGATGATCGCGTTGATGGTGTTGATCACCGGCGGTTTTTTTGTATCTCCCACCGCCACCAGTGTTGTACCCATCACGTTGCTGATTAACGAGATACTCAGGTTTACCATGAAAAGCACGAATATTGGATAAGCGGAAGAATATTTACTGGTAAAGACCAACTCAAGGATTTCACGCCCAAAAAGGATGGTAAACATCACGGCGAGCAAAGTTATGAAGGCAACAATACGCAGGGCTTCATTTAATAATTCAGCCGCCTGGGACGTCCCGCCTTGAGCGAACCGCCTGGAAAAATTGGGAAAATACACGGATTTAAACGGATCATAAAAACTACGCAGGGCTTCAGGTATTTTCCGCGCGACTTCATACATGGCCAGGTCAGCCGGTTGCAGATAAACCGCAATGGCTAAAGAGTCAATACGGTTAAAAATGAACGTTAAGATGCCATTTATTTGCAGGGGGTATCCAAAATTGAGTAATTCCTTAAAAATGGCGGCATTAAAAATAAAGCGTTTCCTTATGGGAATTATTATGAACGCGATAACAGATGACAGGAGGGAAGAAAAAACTCTGGCAAGGATCAATAAATGAATATCACCATTGATGGCACAGAGAATAATGATGAGCACCAGGAATGTGATACTCGAAATTGTGTTTACCAGGGCAATTTTTGAAAAAAGGAAACATCCCTGCAATGTGGAATTAAGCAGGTTGCTCATGCTATCTGCTGAAAATAGGAGTGGAACGTAAAGAAAGAAAATTGGCAGTAATGATTGGTGAAAGAGGATATCAAAAAGCGGCCTGCCAAACCAGGCCAATAAACTGGTGATTATGATGGCCAGAACCCGGATGGCAACGGCTGTTGAGAAATAGTATTCCCGGTTTTGTTGGTCATCTGAACCCGTGAGAAATTTGGGAATCGACAGATCAAGACCGAAATTGCTGCACTGCAGAAGAAATGCCGCAATGATGATGATTAATGTATAAACACCATAATCGTTCACCGAATAATGCCTGGTGACAAGTATGGTTCCTGCCAGAGCCAATACCATGGTGATAACGCTCACCATGCTTAATGAAATTGTATTGGATAGTATTCCTGAAGGCTTCGATTTATGCGATGAATCCATGTTGGGGCTTAGTTATTCAAGCTGTCTTTCAAGGCCATTATTGTTGAAATTTAGCCTGTAGCTTACCTCGTTCATCCCCATCATAATCCCAATTATGGGATTCCAGTAGTTATCCACAATGAATGGGTTCACCAGAAGAACAAACAACAGGCCAACCATTGTGGAACAAAACGCAAGAACAAAACCGTTCTGGAAAGAATCAGGGATGTGCTTCCATTTCTTGAATCCCCTTCTGAGAAAGCCTATGATTAACCAGGCAAAGAAGGAATAGCCCACCAGGCCGGTCATAAGCATGATCCACAGGTGCCCGTTGTGAATATAGGTTGTGTTTGTGGAAGAAATTCTGGCATCTTCTGGGCGGTAACTCGCGCCAATTCCAAGCCCAATTATCGGGTTTTCAGGTATCTTGGCAAGAGCATAGTCATTCTCAATGGTCCGGTATTCCACACTTCTCTCCTGTGTGGTTTCCGGGGTGATTAACGTGACCAGGCGGTTTGTCATGCCATTGACAAATCTTTCCACTTTTCCGCCCGCAATTCCGGAAAACTGGGTGAGCACAATAGCCAGTACAAATGCTGCTCCAAACAGAAGGGCTCCAAACTTAACCCTTTCCCGAAATGAAATTAAGAGACCGACCAGCATCAGCGAAATATAAATGGATACCCAAAAGCTGCGGTTGAAGGTTAAGAGTACGGCAAATCCCACAGTGCCCAGCAAAATGACGTAACTCAAAAACCGTGATGAAATCCGGTCAAAAAGCATTTGAATGACCAGGCAGATGAATGCGATCATTACCAGAGACTGCCCCGGGGGAAGTACCCTGGTAATACCATATGAAAGCCGACCGGCGGTGTTCAGCGTCTCTACGCGGCCGGGAATGATCTGTACGGATGATCCCAACAGATACTGGGCGATCATGGCGACCGCTACAAAAACGGATAAAACAATAAAGCCGTTATATAAACTGCGCAGCTGCCTTTCAGTACGCACCAGGTTAGTAACAATAAAGAACAGAAGCAGGTAATTCAATACGCGCCAGGTTCCCAGGCTGGCACTCAGCGATGTCCTGTCCATATAAATACCCACCGCGGTGGAAATTACAGCGGTTATATAAAAACCGAGCAGCGGAATATCAAGCGGGGTGTGGACCAGATACGACGTTGATCTGGTCAGGACGCGGATGAAGATAATGGCAAAGAGAACGAACAGAAGAACATCCGCGATGATCAAATGGCCAACGCCGATTGGAATGGAGGGGAAAGCGGCTTCATCAAAGATAGTCGAGGTGAATAGAACAATGCCCAGCAAAGCAACCTCAGGCCATAACCAAGAGATGAAAACATAAATCGCACCCGCAATTCCCATTATGAGCAAATAATGCGGTAGAAAAACGCTGGCAATTCCCAGTAGGATGGCGATTGCGGCAATGAGGAGAAATTGGGGGAATGTCAATGGTTTTTTCATTATCAGACTTAACATGTGATTTCTTCCTACTAGCAGGGGGAAAGAAATACTCATTTCATTGTAGCTTAATCCATACCTTAAAATCTACCTTTTGTTATCCAGATTGTCCGCGAAAATTAGTTCCGGGTCACTGTTGTGCACACAAAACCGATTGTTCTGCAATGAAACTGGCTGTTTTAACTAAACCGCTCCCCGGGTTGAAAGAATGACCAGCGGGGTTTTTACCATGATCAGTATGTCCAACATTGTGGATTGGTTGTCAATGTACTCAAGATCAAGGATTACCTGGTGCTCAAAATCGACGGTGCTGCGTGCCGTAACCTGTTGAAGGCCGGTGATACCGGGCAAAGCCGCCAGACGACGCCTGTACCAGGGTTTATACATTTCAACTTCGTAGGGAATTGAAGGGCGCGGGCCTACGACGCTCATATCACCCCGCAATACGTTCCAGAATTGTGGAAGCTCGTCCAGGCTGAATTTCCTCAGGAATCGTCCAAAAGATGTGATCCTTGAATCATTCACAAGCTTCATGATGGGGATAGTATCTCCCTGCAAAGTCTTCATTTGTTGCTCGTTGTTCTCTATAAGTGCTTTGAAATATTCCTGGTGAATGGTCGAATCTGAATTGGCGTGCATGGTGCGGAATTTGTAGCATGGAAAAGTTTGAATCTTCCAACACACCTCATTGTTGTAAAGGATCTGTTTTCCACCGACCCGTTTTTGTACAAAAAAGATTGGCCCCGGTGATGTTACCCGAATCCCGATGGCGATCATAAGCAGTAAAGGAGAGATCAAGATCAAAACAAACAATGAAAACAAAACATCAATTATCCGCTTTACGATATAGTATCCGGTACGTTTGCGGATCATCCGCATGATGTCAGGATCAATACGACGAATGGTCTGGGTTCTTGTTTCGTTGATTGGCATGGCTATTTCTAAATGGTCGGCTTTCAGAAAGTTATCTGTCATTTTTCACTGGGGAGTAACAATGAACCATGGGGGAAAAGATGTCTTAAAAATTTCATTTTTTCAGCCATTTGATTCCAATTATCCTGCGTGAACTTTTTGACAATCATCTGAAGAGTTGGGGATGGATCGGGGGGTGTTTTTGCACACACCCCCCGTTTACAGCAGAGCGATTTGCTTTATCTGCGGCGATTGCGCAATAGCCTGGATATGATCGCGCTGACAATTATCAACACAATCAACACCACCAACGCGATAAGGGTGGGCAGGATCCAGGCGGGCCGTTGTTCAACAACAGGTGATGTTTGAACGGGTTCGGGGGTAACAATCGCAACCCCTTCGCTCTGGGTTATGTCACCACCCGCGGTTGATATCTGGCGTGTATCTGTGGTAATGATCTGCTGATTCTTGATAACGGCGAAATTGCCGGCGAGTTTGGACCGCAACGTGGATTCTGTGAGTGAATTGGCAGCCCACTTTACACCCTGCGGGGTATTTCCCAGCACGGCCAACACCACGCGATCCGGATTCCAGGGCGACAGGAAGGTTTCAAGGTAGCCCATGGGTGATGAGGCCGGGATGATATACCTCACCTGGAATCCATCAGATTTGGGCAGATTGCTGCCATCCGCGAACGGAATTGGCATCAAACTGTTCATCTCTTTAATTATCGGCATCTTGTCTGGTTGGCCAATCACGATCATGTTGTATTTTGAGCGCGCGTCTGTGGGTACATTGTCACCGTAAAAAACATTCAGCGCAGACAGCGTCCCGTTGGTCTGTGACCCGAAATAATTGGCGATTAACATGGCCGACCGCCAGGAATCCAGATCATTGTGTTGTAAAACAAACGCGTTATTATCGAGGTCCGGGAAGTATGTAAAAGGAGCGGGATAAATTCCCAGGTTGAGATCAACCAGCGGATTGGATGGTAGACGGGTTAATGGCAGATGGAGCGATGATTCCGGCCAAAGATTGATCCATAAATTCTGAGCATCGAGCGGCGCGCAATCGTCAATCGGGTATAGTGAAGCCTGCACCTCAAGACTGTTCTTGCCAGAAATGGCGGCTTTGGCCGGCAATTTGATATTGACCTTGTTCGTCGCGTTGGCAGACGTGATATCGCTCAGGCGCACACTTCCAATCGGATTGTTATTCAATAATATGGTGAGACCAGAGCGTGTGAAGTTCAGCAAAGCGGAGTTTCCAAAAACCAGATCAAAACTGGCATCTGAAGCAAGTGTCCAACCTGGCAGGATATCAAAAGTATACGAAATGGCATCGGTTCCGCGATTGTTGAACAGGGAGTTTGAATACCCCATTTCCGCAAGTGTTCGGTCGATGGAAGTGGCAACCAGTGATTCGGCAGTCTTAACTTCTTCAACCAGGGCCAGGTTGGGCGCAGTGTTTGTTCGGAAGAATCCACTGCTCACAGCCTGTGCCGCTTTGATGATTCCCTGATCGGTATTGCCGGACACAAGTAAAACGCTATGCGCTTTTTCCCAGGGTGAGTTAACCAATTGCACCACCCCTATATCCGCTGATTTTTCCGGTTCAAAATTGAAGCTCCCTTTGGAAAGCGGTAGTGGAAGTTTAAGTGCATCAAGGTTTGGTAGCGAATTTGCCTTGGCCACATAGACGATATGATTGGCTTTCTGCTGTGCCGTGGTCATCTTTTTGTCGGTGGTCAGGTCTAAAACCATTCCGCCAAATGTGCGGGCGCCCAGGCCAGAAGCGACAATCATGGCAGATTGCAGTTCGGCTGCTGTCGGGTCCTCAGGGATTACCAGCAGGGCATCTTCTTTAAGGAATGAACCCTGGTAGAGCGGCCGTGGAAAAAAGGTCAAATCTGTGACCGGCGGCATCAAATCATGGGGGAAATCAAAATATGAACTTTCATGAATGATCAAACTCATTAAATTCATCTGCCCATAGATATCGCAGGCTTCCAATGTTTCGAGAATTAGCTCTACACCCATTCGGCCGTCCGCACGAGTTGACGTAAACGCATTGGTTGGAAGCGCAATAGTAAGGGCGGATTCACCAACAGATTCAATGGGTATGATTTTTACGGTTTTACCGTTCATTCTGACGGTCAGGTTTCCACTTGAGGTTCTGTAATTTAACATTTCTGTGGCTGTGTAGTTTCCATCATTTATTCTGGTGGCCAATGAAACCATTATCCGCAGGTTAAGGCTTCCGCCAGATTTCAACTTCCAATCAGCGGGAAGACCGAATGAGAAATATACAGAAGCATACGGGCCTATCATTTTGATCTCTGACAAGTTGAGCATATTCAATGTGATGATGTTGGGGTTAGCCACACCAGATGCCGGGAGCGTTCCAATCGCCGTGGCAGTGGAGCCAGGGGTGGGTGTTGCCTGGAGGGTTCCCAACGCGGTTGGAGTGGGTGTAGCTGTTTGAGCCTTTACAGATGCCACATTGCCAAAGCCGACACACAAAATAAACAAAAAAGCTAAACGGGCAAAATATTTGCTCATAATAACCTCCTAGGGTCTGCAGGCAATCCGGAATCAGGCTAATTCAGTCGAACTGTTAGCCGGGACATCTTTTTGGGTTTCCCATACATATACGGGAGTTTTGGTGTCTCTGCGGGCAATGTTCAATGCGCTGATAGAGTTCTCGATCAGATCCTCACTCGAAACATCACCATTTCTTTCAGCGGCGCCAATAAAGGCGCGCAGATTCATGTTGAGGCCAAATTGCCCGATATCGACATTGTTTTCCAGCGATTGATGAATACGGTTGAAAATCCGGGTCGCTGCCGTTGAGTTTGTGTTGGGTAACATGATGGCAAAACTGGTTTCATCCCACCGGCTGATGAAATCATTGCCGCGCAACTCGTTTCGCAAGAGATCGGTGGTCTGCCGCAGGGTTTTTTGTAGAACCGCCATTGGATATGATTCGATCACATCATTATCTTGATCAAAGAACAATAACTGCAGAATCCCTATGGAGAGGGTTTCTTCAGGATTTCGGAATAACTGGTCTTCCAGGCGGCGGTTGAAGTATTTTTTGTTATACACACCGGTATCGCTGTCAATTCGCAGACTCTGGCGAAAGACTTCGAGGGTGAGCAGAAGTTGTTCGCGTAGAATGACCAGCAAGGCACCACCCACCAGACCCAGTAATAATGCCAGAACGGCGTTGATCACCGGTTGTGGGCTGTATGGCTCCGTGGGGACAGTGGCCGCATCCAGGAAGTTGATGGTTAACACCTGGTTGTTGGTGCGTAAAAAGTTAATGGTCTGATTCCCGATCGAATTCGCGATTTTTGCCGCCAGAGCAGGGTCAGGTCCAATTACCGAAAGCTCCATGACACTGGAGTTGGAAACCGATTGCGAGGTGTGTGTGTATTCATTGACCTGCTCCGGTTTTAGCTGCAGGAAGGCAAGCGCGTCCGCGTAAACACGATCACTGTTCATCACCTCAACATAGGTAGCCAACACGGATTGATTATCAAGAGTCCGTAGACCTTCCAAAACCGTGGATGGCTGTGTGACATCAGATGTGCTGGGGGTAATGATAAACCGCGCGATGGCCCGGTACTGTGGCGTGATCATATAGGAAATCAGCAATGAAATGGCTACAGCAATCAGGGTTGTGACCAGAATGATCTTCCACCCTCGCTTTAGCATTTGATAATAAAGTTTAAATTCCATAGTCTCTCTCCTCTTGACCTACTTAACAAAACCAATCACGAAAAAAGCCCTTTTCTCATTCGCCTGACCATTTCGCTGGGTATCGACTCAATGAAACGACATTTGTGTTATTAAATTGTTGAGGGAGGGTATCAATGTTATGTTAAGACCGGTGTTGTGAATTTGCGGATTATTCAAAAACAATTGCTTTTATGATTAACCAAACATCTTACCGGAACTATGGTATTGACACCTGCTTCTTTGTTTCCACATCTATATCATTGATTGCGGTGATGAAAGCTTTGGATATTTTCTACTTACCGTACCCTTTCCCGGAGAAACCAAAGAAACATTATGATATTCATTATATAGGTTTTGTTTATGAATTGATATTGGTAATTTCTTGAACAGATTGTTTTACTGATCAGAAAGAACACATATCTTCTTCCTCAATTTCTCCCATATACAAACCCATATGTAATATTTTCTTGCATCAATGATGCAATTTATATCTGGTTGGTACAAAATGGGGATTTGGTATTTCCTAATAAACCTTGCGATCAGACCCAAATAATTCCCCAATAAATCAGATATATTTATCTGATTTTATACCAGAAAAATAAATATTCAGGAACATTAAAAAATAATAATGTTCGTATAATGGAAAAGCAATAAGACGTATAATCTGACAAAATCGATTTACTATCACCTCCCCGACAGATTGGAGTTGCCTTGTTCACGTTGATCGCCTTTGATGCCGATGACACACTCTGGGAAAATGAAGCCCATTACGTGGAAGGGCGGGAGAAATACCGCGAAATTCTCCATCCTTATGGTATTCCCGATGACATGGAGACCCGGCTGGATGATGTGGAGAATCGCAACATTCCATACTTTGGTTACGGCGTGAACAGCTTTATTTTCTCGTTGATCGAGAACGCGATTAAGATGACCGATGGCAGGATACTGGCAAAGGATATACAGCGAATTATTGACATTGGCCATACTATGCTGGATGCCCGGATAGACCTTTACGATCACGCTGAGCCAACCCTGCGTAAACTGGCACACGATTTTCCATTAATGCTGATCACCAAAGGGGATTTGTTGCACCAGCAAAGAAAGTTGGAACGCTCGGGATTGGGGGAATACTTTCGATATGTTGAGGTGGTGGCTGATAAAACCGCGGATGTGTACTCATCCATCCTGGCAGGGCACAGTGTCGCGCCAGGCAACTTCTTAATGATTGGTAATTCCATGCGCTCAGACATCCTGCCCGTTCTGGAACTGGGTGGTCACGCGGTTTATATTCCCGGCAAATTGAGCTGGTCGCATGAACACCGTGATTTACCTGAAAAATTGGCGCAAAATTTCGTTGAACTGGAACACCTGGGGCAGGTGGAGAACTGGCTGCAAACCCGGAAATCCATATAGATCACATCTCCAATAGTTATTGAATCCTTGCTTGATTGATGAGATATTCTTCATTAATTAAGTGATAAACTTTACCCTTGAAATTCCGGCCAAGACCAGGAAAAAGTACGGGGAACGCGCGGCTTTTATCCAGCGGGGAGTCCCACTCCATATTTGCCCTCCGCGTAAACCTCGATAAATCAGGAAACAGGATTTTGATGGATTAAACGACAATACCCTTACGGCATGGTCAGCTTATTTACGCGTGTGGAAAAGCGATCGTAGAACCATGCCGCGTGGGGTGAAATGACACAGAAAAATTCAAAAAACCATGCTGACATGGTTTTATTCACAATGGGAAGAGACATGACAAAGCGAACGTTATATCAAATGTATAAAGATGAATTTTGCGGCTATTCGCCGGCGAAATTCCGGCAAGACCTGCTCGCCGGGTTGACGGTAGCCGCCGTAGCCCTGCCGCTGGCGCTGGCTTTCGGCGTAGTATCAGGCGCCACGGCTTCGGCGGGATTGGTCACCGCCATTTTAGCCGGCCTGGTCATCGGCGGGTTAAGCGGCGCTCCTTATCAGATTTCCGGTCCCACCGGAGCGATGAGCGCTGTGTTGATCGTGCTGGTTCAAAAATACGGACTCACCGGCGTTTGGGTGGCTGGCGTTATGGCCGGTACTGCCCTGTTGATCATAGGCTTGCTGCGGCTGGGGCGGTTCATAGCCTACATTCCGGCGCCGGTGATCACCGGCTTCACCTCCGGCATTGCCACCATTATCGCCATCGGGCAGATCGACAACCTGCTGGGGATCAAAACCCCGGGAAGTGATTCTTCCGCCCTGAAAATGCTGGGGTATTTCAAGGGCGGGTTCACACCTGACTGGCACACCCTTGTCTTGAGCGCGGTGGTCATATCCATCATGATCTTCTGGCCCAAAAAATGGAACACTCACTTTCCTTCCTCTTTAATGGGGATCATTGCCGCGACGTTGTTGAATGCCGTGGTGAACTGGCCTGTCGCGGTGATCGGAGAAATTCCGCAGTCGTTGATCATGGCGGACCGTTTCTCCCTTCAGTCCGTACCGTGGAACCAGTTGCGTGATTTTGTCGGCCCGGCCTTGACGATCACCGCGTTGGGCGCCATTGAAAGCCTGCTGTGCGGCGCGGTGGCCAGCAATATGACCGGCATCCGCCTGCAGGCCAACCAGGAATTAATTGCGCAGGGGGTTGGCAATATCATCATCCCCTTCTTCGGGGGCGTTCCGGCTACGGCCGCCATCGCGCGCAGCAGTGTGGGGATCAAATCCGGCGGGAAAACCCGCCTGGTCAGCATTGTTCACGCGCTGGTGCTCATGGCATCCATGTTCTTTCTGGCCCCGGTGATGTCGCGCATCCCACTGGCGGCGCTGGCAGGCGTATTGGTAGTTACCGCCTGGCGGATGAACGAATGGGAAGCCATCCGCTATATTTTTGGGAACCGGTTCAAAACGGCCATCATCACGTTTTCGATCACCCTGCTGGCCACGGTGGCGCTGGACCTGACCCAGGCCATCATGATCGGCGCGTTCCTTTCCGCCATGGTATTTCTGAATCAGAGCGCCAGTATTGATATTCAGATCCAGGAAGTGGACCCCAACAAATTGCGCGGACGGGGAATTGAAAATGCCGGCCATTGCCGGCATGTACGGGTGGCTTATTTAACCGGGCCATTATTCTTTGCCGCCACGGGAAACTTTAATGAGGCTTTTGCCAATTTGAAAGATACCCACGCGTTGATCCTCTCCATGCGCGGAGTGCCTCTTATCGACACATCTGGTATTCAGGCCATGAACACCCTGTATAAAACGTTGAACAAAGCCGGGATCGTTTTGATGCTCGCCAGCGTTCAGCCCGGTGTGCAGCAAATGCTCGCCCGCGGCGGCCTTGAAGCGCAACTCGGGCCCGAGAACATTTTCTGGTCGGCCGACCAGGCCATTGTGGAAGCGGAAAAGCGGGGCTGCACGTATTGCGCGGCAGAATCTATTGTGGAATAAAAAACGGTTTTTCTAAGGAAAATGACAGAATAGGGAAAGCCGGGATCGGCAGACGTCAATCCCGGCTTTTCGGTAGAATAATAGATGATCATGAACAGTGCCTGCCGAACTCTCAAGAATTACCTTGAAAGCCTTTCTTTAAAGGAAGACACGGTAACAGAGATTATTGCCTGCTTTACGGTGAAGACCTATCGACGGGGGGAATACTTTGCCATGGCCGGGGACTGCCAGGACAAACTCGGGTTTGTGGTCAACGGTATCTTTGGCATGTTGATCGAGAAACCCGGTGAGACCGTGTTCGTAAAAGATTTTCTAAAACCGGCGGATTTTCTTCTGGCATCGTTTGAGCCGGAAAAGGAAAATCTGGTGCATATCCGGGCGCTGTGTGAATCGCTGGTGCTTGAAGCGCACCATTCTGACATTCAGGCGTTGTACACCCGCCACGACGATTTCCGCACGCTTTCAGAGCGGGGAACCCGGCGGCGGTATCAGGAGATCTGCGACCGGCTCGAGCAGCGGGTCACCCTGGATGCGGCCGGACGATATGAGCTGTTCAGAAAGACTTTCGGCCACCTCGAATCAGAAATCCCGCAATACCTGGTGGCCGCTTATATCGGGGTGACGCCCACCCAATTGAGCCGCATCCGCCGAAAAGAAAAAACTGGTTGATTTTTATCAACCTGTGTAAATGACAGATGCACTTCCCGGCCGTATAGTTGGTCAAAACTAAAACGGAGGGATGGGTATGTCAGACCAACCAGTTATGGATGATGCGGTTTTAAAGCAGGCATTGAAAGCCGTGCATGGGATGTATGTCAAGCAGCAGATCAGCCTGTTGAATGCCTTGAAGGTGAAATACGGCCCGGGTGTGGTTGATGTGGTTCGCGACGCGAATAATTTGGATGTGTGTCAGGTGTACAAAAAACTGGTAGAACAATCGGGGAAGAAATCCATTGATGATCTGATCGCCGTCCTGTGGGAGCCATTGCGCAGCAAGGGGTATGCCTTTTCCATGGAAAAGACGGATGGCGGTGTGCAGATGACGTGCACGGCCTGCCCGTTTGCCAGCCTGTACCGGGCTATGGGTGGTGAGGAATGGGGTTATGCCTTATATTGCGCAGCCGATGAGGAATTGACCACGGCGTTCAACCCGGCCATTGGTTTTCGGCGGACGAAAACCCTGATGCAGGGCGATGCGTTTTGTGACCATTTCTACAAAGATAACAACCAACCCGGGTAGGGTAGATGCAGGCGGCGTGTTACTTCGCACGCGAAAAAACCACATCTCCGCCTGCGTCTACCGGGATTCTTGACGAAGCATGCCCGCGAGTCAAGCATCCGGAGACGTGAACAAATACCAACCAGAGAAAAATACCGGATGCTTGACCCCTACCCGGGTATTATTCGATCAACATCGTTGAAGCTTGGGGAGGTTAGATGAAGTCAATAGGCTACAAAATGTCAGAAGCTCCCGTTGAGGGGAGCTTCTTGCTTGAAAAAGAGATTGGGTGTCTATCAAATCCGCGTGGTGACGAAGGACTTGCCATCTTCATCGCAGATGCGTTTGATGATGTTGCGACCGGAAACCCCTGCCGTGGGCAGGCCGCCACCGGGTTCCACCCATTGGCCGGCCATGAAGAAATTGCTCAAGCCCTTCAATGTGTGGGGCAAGCCGCCGGAGAAAACCTTGCTCATATTCTCGGTGGTCAACCGCCAGCCTTCAAAGGAGCCCTGCCAGTTGCCGGTGTAGCGTTCGGTGGTCAGCGGAGTGGCCACATCCACCACCTCAACGTCTTTTTCGAATCCGGGCAGATAGCTGTCAATCGTCGAGATGACATTCAACGCGGCCTGTTTCTTTTCCGCGTCATAATGTTCGGGGTCTTCCGCCAGTTTCTTCCAGTAATCATATTTTGTGCTGAACATGACCATGACCACATTCTTGCCTTTCGGGGCCAGCGTTGGGTCATAAGCGTAATGTTTCACCTGCACAAATTTGCGCTCTTCACCGGCAATGGTGATGGGTTTATCCAATATTTTAACCTTCACATGCGGCTGGCCAGACATGTCGCGATTCACACCGAGAGAGACCATTACCAGCGGTTCGAAAATTTCGCTCCTCTGGTAATACGCGTCCAGTTCGGGGTCATGATATTTCCCGCCCAGCATGTGATTGATAGTGGCAAACCCGTCGGCTGCCGAGATGATCCGGCCGGCGCGAAATTCCTGACCATCTGTCAACCGGATACCGACGGCCTGATCATTTTCCACCAGGATCTGTTCCACGCGGGCGTTGTAGTGAATTTCACCGCCCAGGTCTTTGTACCGTTTTTCGATGGATTTGGAAAAGGGCAGGCTGCCGCCAATGGGATAACCGGCGTCTTTCTTGTTCTGCCAGGCCATGGTGGTGATCAACCCGATCATGGGAAAATCGGGCATATCGAACATGCTGCTCCAGATGGTGCGCATGAACGGATCTTTAAAACGGGCGGCAAAGGACTTAACATCCGTCTTGCCGAATTTCATGTAAATGGAACCCATGGGAAGCATGCTGAAAAAGCTTTTAATGCGGGCAATGATCCCTTTGCCGTCATCCATGGGCATATCCAGCGAGCCCAGTTTGCGAATGGCGCCGCAGAATTCTTTGATCACGGCGGTATCCACCGGGGCAAGTTCGATCATGTGTTTTTCAAGACGATCAACATCCGCGTACATGTGGAATACCCGGCCGTCGGTGTTTTCCACGCTGACAAAGGCATCATGGTTGACGATCTCAACGTCCTTCAAGGCACCGAGTTCTTTCCATAATTTGTGCGAACCGGATTGCGGGTTGGTGCCCACCAACCAGTGGATGCAGCCATCGAATGTATATCCCTTGCGCTGCCAGGACGTGCACAGCCCGCCGGGCAGAGTGTGCATTTCAAAGATGGACGTCTTGTAGCCGTTCATCTGGCCGTAAACGCCCGCGGCCAGGCCGGTGATGCCGCCGCCAATGATGATGATGGAATTGTCGTTCATTCGTACCCCGAATTAGTGGATTGTACAACTGATATATATTAATACGCCAAATCAACGTTTTTGTCGCAGGAACTTTGGGCTATTTATGAGTGTTCCTTCCTGCCTATAAACAGATGTGCTGCCTGGATAGATTAAGGTATCTTTCAGCCTGTTATATCATCAAGAGATATATTCAACGCATGTGAAATCGCCGTTAGAACATGCAGCGCCCCGCGTCGTTTGCCGGTTTCCAATTGTGAAAGATAGGGAACGCTGATACCCACCTGTTGGGCCAGTTGCTGCCGGGTCAATCCCCGATATTCACGCCAGACCTTGATGGGGTTCTCTCCGTCCAGAAGCGCGTAAACGATCTCAGAAGGCACAATTTCCATTTCACCTTTTTCAAGCGCGGCTTTGGCCCGGTCATAATCCTGAATCTCTACCAACGATTCCATTCTTTTGACAGGTTCATGATCAATTATGTCCATATCGAAATCCCTAATTATTAATAATAAGTATTCCGGAGTATTAATCCAAATTCAAAGAATCTATGGCAAGAATGAAAACTTCCTGGTTAAAACTGAAAGACCTTATTTATTGGTCTTTATGGGAGAACCTCCGCTTTAAGGTCATCAAAAGTGACTATATATGGAGTTTGAGCGGTTACATCATATTCTGAAAGTCCATACAAAACGGCGTATCCGCTTTTTACATTTTTTACAGTGGTTTCACCCACCTTTTTCCCGTTGGCTTTCAAGGTTAGTTTGTCACCAATGCAGGAAAATTCGATGTTCTCTTCGATCTCACCGCCCAGAAAATCCTCTGTGTAATGCCATTCGGAATTGTATTTGGTCTTACCGCCGTCTGATTGGGTATAGAAGATGTATTCCCCGCCCCCAAAGGTTTTTGGGCGGATCATAACCATGTTGTAATCTTTTGTGTCTGTAACGCGGCAAAAGAATCCGAAAAGACCCATCTCTGGTTTAAGTACCTTCACCTTCAAGGAGAGCACCACATCTTGAACAGGTTTGTTGAATTTCCAGGGGATTTTTGCTGAAAGATATTCTTCAGGTGATGTGATGGTATACGTCATCACCCCATTCCCACGGGTTATCTTCCCGGTGGCTGAACCAGAAAGCACTTTCCATGAGAATGGAGATTGCGAAAAATCATCCGTAAAAATATTGTTGCCGGTCTCCGCGTTGCTCTTCCGCACAGTCGGGGCGACGGTCGGTCGGACACGTGGTTTCTGTGTGGCGGCTTGTGCGGCTTTTGTCGCGGTAGGCAGTGCTGTGGCTTGTGTCTTAACGGTGACAGTTTTGGCTGCGCCGGTGATTTTTTCCAGCGTGAATTTCACGCGCACATCGGCCGGGTGGGCGGCTTCAAAATTGTTGCTGGCCTGCACGGCCACCATCACCGGTTCGCTGACCAGGTCGGCGTAGCCCTTGTCGATCTGCACCCATTGGCCGTCTTTTTCAACGAAGGCCTGCAAGACGCTGCCCACCCGCATCATTTTCACGCGGCCGCTGAATTCCGCGCCTTCCAGCCGCTCCCATGAACCGCGCGGCACGCCGCCGATATTGAAATTGGTTTGGAATTGGAATTTGTTGTTGTCATTCTGAAACGCGCCGACATAGGCCAGTTTGTTGCCGTCCAGGGTTTCGGTGATGAGGTTGAAGCCGCGGCTGTCACCCGGCGATTGCTCCCATGGATCCGCGTCGTAGGCAGCCACCACTTCAAAATCACCGGTCAGCACTTCGCTGCGGTAGGCCAGAGTATCGCCGCTGGCTGAACCATCCAGCTCCAGGTCCACTGTGTTGCCGGAACCGCTGGCCTCGCCCTGATGATACACGTAGCTCCAGTCCGGGTTAGGCAGGCTGTTCCACGCGGCGCTGGTCAACGTGATATCCGAGAGGGTGATGGTTGCTTTGGCCGGGTCGCCCGGATAATCTCCGCCGTAAATAGCCAGCCAGCCGGTATACAGGGTTTCGGGCACGCTGATCAATTCGTGCGTGCCCAGATTCCACGTTTTGCCATTGTCCAGGCTCCAGTACGAACAGAACAGGTCGCCCCGGCGGGTGAGCCTGAACAGCACCGGTTTATCGGGCACTTCCTTGCCGCCATACTGGAAGGATTGATCCATATTCTTCAGCATACTGCGGCCCCATACCCGGCTCCAGCCGGCGCCGACCGTGCGGGTATGCACGAGCAATGAATCTTCAATTGCCTGCTTGGAATTCAGCCCGATAAACGAGTCGGGCGCGTGGAGCAGGAAATCCAATTCCACCCAGCGGTCATTGGGACCGATGACCAGCGCGCGGGTTTGCAGGTCAAAATCGCCGGTCACTTTGTGCATCAGCATGGGGCTGTTGTCACAATACACCCCCATACACTTGCCATGGGGGACGATCATTTTTACCTGCCCGCCGCCCACGCTGAATTCGGTGTTGTACCCCGGATCCTGCCAGATCCAACCACCGTCCAGCGGATTTGACCCTGTGGGACCGGTTACGGTTCCGGCCGGCTCCGATGTGTAATCACCGATTAACAGATCATCCAGGCGGATGTTGTGCATGCGATTGCGGTTGTCATCCACATACTGGTAATCGATCAGGCTGCCATTGGCCAGATTGAGCTCCTTGCCGGCGTTGACCGTAACATTGCCGCCTGTCATCCCGCTTACCGTGACGCTGCCGGATACCACGCTGACCGCCTGATAATCACTGTCGTAACGGACGATAAATTCCGTGCCATTGCGCACGATAGTCTTATCACCCACCTGCACCACAATGGGCTTGCTGCCGCTTTTTGGGCTGGTGAAGTGTATCTGCCCTTTTTCCAGTTTGACCACCGGGCGCCCCTGCGAATCACGGTTGAAGGAAACGTTGGAGTACTGGTGGATGAGCAATTTGGTGCCGTCTTCCATGATTAATATCACCGGACTTCCGTCGCTGGAAACCCGGTCGCCGCTGTTGAACGCCGTCCCGCTGCGGGCGGATGATTCGGCTTTCATCTCCTTCACTTTGAGCGAACCGGAGTAACTCTGCCCGAAGCACGAACCGGTAAGCGGTCCGCTGCCGCGCGGCGCGCCGATGGTGATGAGCAACTGACCGGGTCCGGGGATGTCAAATTCCTGCTTGAGGTTGGCGTTGTCCACCTGCCCGGCCAGCCCGGCGAGAAATTCGGAGGTACCATAGGTGGAGCCAGTCTTCGGGGTGAACGTGACTGTCATGGAGGTGTTGGCGTTGAACAGCGACCAGGTGTTGGGCACCGGCGGACTGGCGATGAGTTCAGCCACGGCTCTGGCGCCGCCCTGGATATCGAACGGGCCGTAGACCTGTGCCGGGTCGCAGGGTTCGTTTACCGCTTTTTCCGGGAACCCGCCGCCGCCCGCCCAGATGGTACCGGGGTTGGGTGGAACTTCCTTCGGCGCGACCTTCGCGTTGGCGCCCAGTTTCAGGCAGGCAATGCTATCGCAGGGTTTTTTGACAATAGCCGGCTTTTTTTCCTTTGGCGGATAGGTAACGCCGAAATTGTTAAATTCGTCTTTCATGCCATTGACGAAATCTTCATGGTCCCGGTTCAACAGGCGGTTGACCAGGAAGTTGATCTGCTCTTCCGACAATTTGATCCCCTCGGCTTCAAATTGCGCGCGGATCACTGCCGCCCATTTCAACCAGTTGGCCACGGCTTTGTAATACTCTTCCGGTTTTTCATTCAAAAAGTCAAGATTATTATCGTAGTCTTCCGAAAGCCGGATGTTGTTATTCTTTAGAAATTTTGTGAGGTTGTCGACGGCAGCCTTGTTTTCCGCCTGTTCTTTTTCAATACGCAGCCTGTTGACAAAATACTGTTCGATGGCGGCATCGATCTGCGCGTCGGTCATCTCCGGGTGTTCCGCGCGGATCTCTTTGGCCAGCTCGCGCAGGCCACCGGCGTTGTAATGTTGCACACCGTAGGTATTAAGAACCTGATCGATATGTCCACCATTTTTATACATTTCGTACAATGTGTCCAAAACGTCATTTTTATACGCCGAAATGCCCAGACCGATAACCCCCGCGCCCAACCGGGCGATCATATCCACCGCCACGGCAGGTGGGTAGCCCCATTCCAGCAGCTCAATAAAAGCCTGCCCGCCTCCGGAAAGAATGCCCTTCAGGGTGCCCCCTTTGCTGCCTTCCTGATAAGCGCTGTAAATGGAGTAACCGACGAACAATCCACCCAGGGTGTAACCCAGCACTTTGAATGTCTTGGCGGCAAATGACTCGGCGGCTTCCGTGGTGGTGTGCAACGCGACCCGCTCGGCATCGGTCAGTTTGTCATACGCTTTGCCGAACTTTTCCATCGCTTTTTCGTTGAAATACACGATGCCAAAACGAGCCCGGCCGACTTCACCGCGGAATTGTTCAGCCAGGATCTTTATTTCTTTGTACTGGTCCTTGCCCAACTTGCTGATGCCAAGGCGTTCAATTTCATTCAGGTAGCGGGTTGGCATGTTCCCCATGGAAGCCGCCAGTTCTTCGCGCAGCATGGCGGTGGAGGCGTCAGAACCCATAATGCCAAGATAGGTGCCGGCGATGGTTTTGGTCATCTTGCCGTTGAGTTTTTCCATGCCATCCAGGTAATAACGCAGGGCGTCATCCGATGACATGCCGGTGCGTTCGACGATCTCTTTCAACGCGGAATCCAGCGTGCCGCCGGGCGGTTTGCGGAAAATGTTGGCCATTGCCATCAATTCCTTTTCTTCCGCCGAAAGGGTGCCGCCGGACAGGCTGAACGCTTCCAACGTGCGCAGGTCGTACTTGGCGGTTTTTAATGCCTTCTCTCCTTGTGACAGGTGTTTGTCGAGTAGCAGACCTTCCCGGAAGCGCAGGTTGTCGCTGGCAAACCCCAGCGCGTCCACCGCTTTCATCCGCGGCGGCGCGTCTTTCACGATTTCGCCAAAACTGACCTCGCCGATCGTGTCAGACAGGGTGTCGTAGCGCCACAGGTTGGGCTTATCTTTGTACATCTGATTTTCCAACCAACTGATGCCGCCTTTGGTGTTGTACTTTTCAATGTTATTGGCCGCGGCTACGCGATCTGGCCAGGTTTCAATTTTTGTCGGGTCAAGCACATTAACATCCACCACGTCAGGCTTGACATTAAATTTTTCCGCGAAGGTCTTATTAAAGTCTTCCACTGCTTCGGTGGCTCCGCTGCCTGTAGGGATGAAATCCTTGTCACTTTTCCCGGGAATGTACGCCCCACCGGAATTGCGTGTGCCCAGGGTTCCCACCGGTACAACGTAGCTCAAGCCTGATCCGGGTTTGAGCGACACATCCCGCCAGACCTCCTGGCACATGCCGATGATCTGGTTATCCAACGCCTGCACGGTGGTCCGATTGATGGCACTTCCCTGGGCGTTAACCAGGTGCTTGTATTCCTGGTAGTAGGGCATGATCTTGAGTGCCGCTTCGCGCGAGCCGTTGCCGCCTGCCTTGATGGTGGCTTCAAACTGTTTGATCAGCGTGTTCAGGTCGCCGCTCTGTGCATGGATGGGAGTGTGGGGCGGGGCAATGAGCGAAAGAATGAGGATGAACGCGAATAACCGGAAAAGCCAGGCACGATAGGGCGAATGGATCGACATATATCCCCTCCATGGCATCAGACAGGCAAAAATTCCCCCAGAATGATGATTCAATTATGAGGAATCTATATGGAATGTCAAATGGAAGATCTTATGTTTTTGGACTTAGAAAGGACTTATCTTTGCACCAATCAATTTATTTTTAAAAGCAATATATCTGCCTAGAAGAAAACTGGAAATTAGAACAACCATTTCGATGGAAAGCACCTCAGAGAAGTAAGGAATAATCCAATAGGTCCAGAGAAGAAATAACACGAGGTAAATGAATCCATTTGTCAATGAAAAAAATATGAGTGGTAAGAATTGCCTGATGGACTTGCTGTTCTCATTTTTTTCGATAATCTTGATACATAAATATGCTCCTACTATCAATAAAATGATTGGTCCAACATAATAAAATGGAGGAAAATAGCCATTGTTTGAAATGGGATTCACTTTGAGGATGATAAAAATTATTCCCATAAGTATGAGAATACCAAACCAGAATCTGATTTTTCCATTTTTATATCCGATAATGGAAGCAATAAAAACGGCAAGGCTGACTAGTAATGCCACTAAGTATTGTCCATCCAAGAGTAGTTTCATACGATCGGTATTGCTAGGAATTTTCAAATAGTATCCCCCTACCATTACCCATTCCCAATCACCCGTTGATTTTCTGATCAAGATTCCTTCGTGCCCCATGGTGAATAAGAAACTTCCAGTTGTTGGATCATAGATCGCACTATGTGGGCCCGGGTTATTCATGTAGTATTGTGATCTATTGTTAAAGTAATCCTGAAAATCACTTTTTGGCACCAGGTCATATACTATTTGCCAGGATTTTCCATTATCTATTGATTGTTCAATCTTTTCTCCGGCTTGATATCTTAATCTGAATCTTCCGTCAGTTGACATGACTTCATTCGTTTTTTTCTGTGAATTTTCTTCATAACAATTGATTTTATTATCAAATTTTGTCCAAGTTATTCCATGGTCAGATGAATGAAATCTATAGTGATTGGAGAATGTGAAGAGTGTATCTCCTTCGGCGCATATATCGGTTAAACCAAAATCTGGCATAGCGGAGTCGGCGATTAAAATGAAGGAAAAAAGCGAGATATAAAATAACATTTTTGATTTCTTTGTAGATAATGCATGTGGAGATCGATTCCATAAAATAAACCCAAGCAATAAACTCATTAATGCATAGTTATCCGTAGGATCTACCCGATTTTGAACAGGAACATTGAGAAAGAAAAAGACTGTATTGTTGATATATCTGTTTATCAGTGGAGAAGATTTCATTAGGACAAAAATGACCGCCACTAAAAAATAAACTAACCAACCAATTTCTTTTTTGTCTGTCAGATTATTTGGGAGTAGAACACCCAGGAGTAAAAGGATCAATAATGGGAAAATATATATCCAGGCAAAATCGCTTAGTTTCCCTGAGAGTAATCCCGCCCAGAATTGTTTGAGAAATAAATCATTAAGGGGTAATAATAAAAACATACACCAGCTTAATGGACTTTCGCAGGCACTAATTGTTTTTGCAAAGATTGAATTTTTCAATTACCCCCCAAATTTTTTGAAAGGATAATTAATCATACATTATTTGCGTCAAGAATAAAAAAACGTTAGGGATTGACTATTTTTTATAATTAGATTACTATCAAAATAGATACATATATAATTAGATGATAATCGAATAAGGATCTAAAAATGTTACATTACACTGAAAACTCTCTGCTCGAGATGCTGAAAGCCCTCGCGGATGACAGCCGCCTGACCCTGCTGCGTCTCCTTAATACGGGCGAACTCCCGGTGGGTGAACTGGCTGAACGGCTCGATCTGAGCGAGCCGACAACATCACACCACCTGGCGAAGCTGCGCGAGTGCGGGCTGGTGACCCTGCGCATGGCCGGCAACCAGCGTTTTTACCGGGTGAACGAAACCGGCCTGGAACGATTCAAACAACTGGCGTTGGAGATTGAAAAACAACCGCCGGTGGTCGAACCACCCATGCCTGACCATGAATGGATCAAGGCGTTGGGCTGGACCGCGGCAAACCAGCAGGTGCTGCGCGATTACACCGAGGGGCAGAAGCTGACACGGCTGCCGTCAAAGCGCGGCAAGACGCAGGTGATCCTGCGCTGGCTGGCCACGTTGTTTGACACCGGGCGCATGTACACGGAGAAGGAAGTCAACGAGATCATCAAAGGCGTGTATGCTGAGGATTTCGTCAGCCTGCGGCGCGACCTGATTGATATGGGTTACCTGCGCCGCGAGATGGGCGGAGGAAAATACTGGCGTACGCCGGAAAAAGAATAAATTCTTCCCGTATCCCTTTTATATGGATGGGAGTCCAAATGGCAGGGGTGGACACGTGCATAAAACAACCTGCGCGGGAGGTTGTCCACCCCCGCAGAAAATCCAATACGGCCGGGGCTATTTAAAAATATCCGCCAGGTGCATGTTGATATGGCGGATGTAGTCATCGGCCACAAATTGCAGGGTGACCGGCTCGGCGCGGCCGATGCCGCACGGGTTGGCAAAGGCTTCTTCCGGCAGGTTGTCCATGGCGGCGCACAGGTGGTGGTTGGCCGCCGCCCACAGGTCAATAAGTTCCTGCCAGTCGCGCCGGTTGTAGCCCTGAATTTCCACCCAGCGTTCCTGTTGATAGGGCGGAAAGTCAGCCGCGGCGTTGTATGAACCGCGCACCATGCGCTGGTGATTGTTCAGGGCGGAATCGGTAAGGTGCCCGAGAATCTCCTGCCGTGACCATTCCTTCGGGTCCGGTTTATGTCGCGCGGTCTCCGCGGGGATGGCCCGCAGGCGGGGCAGGGCGGCATTGACGATGTCACGAATGGTGGGGGCGGTGGAGGGTATGGGGACCTTCTTTCTTGAGGCATATGGTGATGGGAAGAATTCTACCCCTCATTGGTTATGGAACGACCCGCAGCCGAGGATGATTGGATATACCGATAGACGCAGGCGTAGATGCGAATCTTTCATGCATAAAGATACCCGCCGTCTGCATCTACCCTACCGTTTATTCAATCTGTTGTTTACCCATTTCGCGGGTAGGGGTCAAGCATCCGGCGAATCACTCTGGTTGGAATAAATTCTTTTCTCCGGATGCTTGACCCTCAGGCAAGGATGATCGAGCATCCCGGTAGACGCAGGCGGAGATGCGGATCTTTCATGTACAAAGATACCCGCCGCCTGCATCTACCCTACCAATGATTCGCGTTACTGTTGAACCATATCCCCGGGTAGGGGTCAAGCATCCGGATTGAAGATGGCTGTGGAAAATCAGGCTGGTTTCCGGATGCTTGACCCTTACGAGGCCTCACCCAGACACGCGTAAGAAAAAGCCGATTATTCCATCTGCTTCCAGTTGGGTATCACCAGCGCCAGCAGCAGCCCCACACCGATCAATCCTGAGAATGCGGACCCGGGGTTGATATAGACGGCGTTAATCACAAACGTGATCAGTGCGCTGGCTACGAATCCGTAAACACCCCACTTCTTCCATTTCCATATGGCAAGGCCAAACGCCAGATTGGCAAAGCCGATCAACCCGAGAATGGGAAGGAAAATTTCCGGCAGTTGGGGAAGCGCCGCGCTCAGCGATTCGCCGGCCACGAAGTAATATAACCCGAAGAGCGGGTTGAGCACGATCATGAAAACCAGCAGCGCGGTAAGGCAGCCGCCGCGTTTCTTTTGCGGTGCGGCCGGTGTTGGTGCACTCTCGATGGGATTTTCCATGGTCATATAACCCTCCTGAAGCAACGAAATGTACAGCCGGTGGGATCAAACCCATCGGGTGGTTCAAGTATTATATCCAGTAATAAATCCCGGCAAGCCGGGTTAATAAAAGCCGATGCGGAAATCCGTCTCTTTCACACACAGCGCCGGGCCGTACTCCATCATGGGCAGTGACCAGGTGGACACCTGGTTGTTCCCATTGCGTTTCGCCTGGCAGAGCGCCTGGTCGCAATAGCTGACGAATTCCTCCAGCGACTGGATCGTAGAATGCAGCCCGACCACCCCCAGGCTGACGGTCACGTTGAGGGGCTGTTCGTCAAATTCCAGGGGAAATTCGACCACCCTGCGGCGCAATCGTTCGGCCAGGGTCTGGGCGTACCGCAGGCTGGTTTCGGGTAGCAGAAACAGAAATTCCTCTCCGCCCATGCGCACGCGGATATCCGATTCGCGCAGTTCTCTGTTGAACAGGCGCGCCAGTTCTGCCAGCACGTGTTCACCGGCTTTTACTCCGTGGGAATCATCCAGCGTTTTGAAATCATCCACGTTGACGAGAATGGCGCTGAGCGGGCGGTTGTAGCGTTTGGAACGCCTGAATTCCGCTTCGGCAACCTCAAAGAAATAACGGCGGCTTGAAAAGCCGGGGTAGCTTTCAGCGAGCGCCGATTTGTGCAGAATGGAATATTCTTCCATCTTTTCCCTGGCGCGCAGGTTGGAGATCACCACGCCGGCCATGCCGGCCAGGTGCTGCCCATCCTCCCGGATGGCTGAGTCCGAAGCGCTGTGAGGATCACTAAATTCCATTGAAAGATGACCAAAGACTTCGACCGGGGTGGAAACGGGCAGGACAACGCGGCCGGGGACGTCGGCGGCATGCCCGCTGGCACGGGCGTCACGCGCCTGGCGCAGGACGGACTGGGCAACATCCGGCGGGGTATCGTGCGGTCGCACGGAGAGGATCAATTCTCCCTGCAGCGCGACGTATACAATTTCACGCGGGTGGAATGTGGTGGTGAAAAGATGCAGGATGCCGCGGATGGCTTCTTCTTCGGTGGTCACCCGGGTAAGGGAGTCAAGCAGATCGAGTGTTCGGCCGGACTCAGCGCGCGGCTGCCGACGGGAACCGGAGGATTTGGTGTATGGTCTGTTGAACATTTGCATTCTCTACTCCAATCTTTTCACTGCCTGAAAAAAAGAACAAAAGACGGTACGGGAATAATGAAAAATGAAGAATGGAAACCGGGGCAGGTTTATAACCGGAGAAGACGCCAGGGATGGGTTAATAAAGCATCGGTATGATGTTTTGTGGAAGAACAGTTTCCGTGTAGTCGTAACAATGATCGGTCGGTAATGACCATACACCAGCCTGTCCCCCTGCGTGCGAGAATCAGTTTAAAGGCTGATGTTGGGCGAGCCATATCTGCACCTTTATTAACAGATCGCTGCCGAATTATTCGGTTTCTATTAGCATAGTACAACTTTATGAGAATTACTATAAAGAAAACCCAAATTAGATGAGAAAAAGGTGAGGAAAATGAAAGAAAATGTAAGCTGGAACAGGGAGTTACATGTAAGGCCTTTCAAAGTGATGCGCATAGGTGTGTATTTGGATTTTTACCAAATAGTTGGGTGAAGAGACACGACTCTTATGAATGACTTACTGGTTGAAAATCTTCAGGAAAAATGAAACAAGAGCCAGAATCCCCCCAACCCCCCTTCCGGACGGAGAAGGCACCGTCCGCAAAGGGGGCAAAGATGTCTAAGAAAGAAAAAAGACGCAGTAGGCTGAGACAGCTATGGAATTTTCTTCGATTCATAAGGAATCGCCGGGTTGCTCAATAACCATAATTAGCGGCGATATTCCGGTAGGGGCAAAGCATCCGGTGGAAAACCCTGTCCGCGAGTGGAAGAATGCTCCGGATGCTTTGACCGGGGTGAAGTCTGCATAATTCCACGTTTTAAAAATATTTTCCTCATACATATAAGCCGTAAAAATTTTCTATTATGCAAAATTTATGACAGGCCGGCGGTATATGCCATCCGGTGCAGAATCCCCCCACCCCCCCCTTGGACGGGAGAAGACGCCCGTCTAAGGGGGGCAAAAAACGCGAAGTGTCTTGTTTCCTCCCAGACGGAAAAGTTGCCGTCCGCATAGGGGGCAAAGTCGATCAACCTGCTGGGTGGGCGTTTCGTAGAGACAGTACCCGTTCGTGTCGAGAGCAGAATCCCCCCACCCCCCCTTCCGGACGGAAAGGACGCCGTCCGCAAAGGGGGCAAAATCGGTCATGTCGAGGATAGACTGCCCTCAGCTTCCTCCCGGACGGAAAAGTTGCTGTCCGGAAAGGGGGCAAAGTCGATCAACCTGCTGTGTGGGCGTTTCGTAGAGACAGTACCCGTTCGTGTCGAGAGCAGAATCCCCCCAACCCCCCTTCCGGACGGAAAGGACGCCGTCCGCAAAGGGGGCAAAAATGGATCAAATTGCTGCCCAAGTGTGGCGATGAGACTGCAATTTGGCATATCGCGGGAAGAATGCCATCAGTTCCCCGCCGGTCGAAAAAGGCGCTGTCCGCAATAGGGGCAATCGTTTTGACCCCCTTCAGAGAAGGGGGCAGGGGGATTCGGGCCTGACGGTGCAACCGCAGGATCACTGCATATGAGGGAAAATCAAGAAACCTTCAACCGGCTGGCGGTTTCCGTCATCCGGGTCAACAGACGGGTGATCGCTTCTCGTTGATCCGGTTCAAAACTGGCAGACAGGTCTTTTACCCAGTGGTCGTGTGCCTGAATGCAATCCCCCACCATCAATTTACCCTGATCGGTCAGGCGCACCAGCCGCACCCGCCGGTCGCCTGGAACTTCGCAGCGTTCCACCAACCCCTGCTGTACAAGGCGTTCCACCATCTGGCTGGCGCCAGCCGGGGTCATCTGCATCAGGTCTGACACGCCGCTTACCTCACATGGGCCGCGGTAATGTATGTGCAGCATCAGGTTCATCTGTCCGAAGGACAGACCCGTTGTTCGCGTAAAGTTGTTCGTGTCGTGCATCCACATGCGCACGAACATGGCCGTCCAATCCCGCACGGCGGCTTCCAGTTCCGTATTGTCATTGTCCATTTTTCACATCGCTTGACAGGAATCCTTAACCCGATTATATATAAGATGTCTTAACTATTCAAGGTTATTAAGTAATTTAGAGGTTTTTGTGGATACGGTAAAACAACAAACGGCAAAGATCATCCTCGCGGTTTCCCTGGTAATTGTCATGCTGGGTTTCGGGATTGCCATCCCGTTGATGCCTTATTACATCATCCATTTCAACGCGTCAGGTTTCGCGCTGGGATTGATGATGTCATTATATTCCTTCATGCAATTTCTGTTCGCCCCCATGTGGGGTCGGCTGGCGGATCGCATCGGGCGCAAACCGGTGTTACTGATCGGCATCGGCGGGTACTTTCTGGCCTTCCTTCTGCAAGGCCTGTCACAAAACCTGGTGGAATTCACGGCAGCACGCACACTGGCGGGCATTCTGTCCGCGGCCACGCTGCCGGCTGCCATGGCGTACATCGCGGATATCACTCCATTGGAAGATCGTTCCAAAGGCGTTGGTTTGATGGGCGCCGCCATGGGGCTGGGGATGATCTTCGGCCCCATGCTGGGTGGATTGCTGACCGGCTTTCAACCTGAACTGCCGGCGGGATTTGCGAGACTCCTGCAGGTGACCACCGACCCGTCCAATGGGAAACTGATCAACCTGTCCATCCCGTTCTTCGCCAGCGCGCTGCTGGCTCTGGCTGCCATGCCATTCATTCACCTTCTACTGCCTGAGTCATTACCTGTAGAGAAACGCAAGTCTGGCACTGCTGCCGCCAAAACCTCGCGGGTATCATCCTTGCTCGCCGGCTTGCGCGGTTCATCCGGTTTCCTGTTCGCGCTGGCCTTCCTGCTGGCATTCGCTCTGGCCAACATGGAATCGGTTCTGGCGTTGTACGGCGGGAAGCGCTTTGCCATGGGTCCGGCGGAGATCGGCCTGCTGATGGGCGGACTTGGCTTGATCTCGGTGATCGGGCAGGGCGTGGTGATCGGTCCACTCAGCAAGCGATTCGGCGAGACACGCATCATCCAGGGCGGCCTTTTGATCGGCATTACCGGCTTCCTGGGAATGGCATTATTCACGGTGAAATGGGGACTGCTGGCCAGCGCGCTGGTCTTCAACATGGGCAACGTACTACTCGCGCCATCCGTTACATCACTGGTTTCGAAGCGGGCGAAAAGCGGTCAGGGGGAAGCCATGGGGATGAACAATTCCTTCCAGGCGCTTGGCCGGGCGGTGGGTCCCCTGTGGGCGGGGTTCGCGTATGACCTGGTTCCCACGCTGTCCTTCTGGACGGGCGCTTTGATCCAGGCGGTGGCATTTTTCTACACGATGAAGTTTTTCGGCGGCGCCTTTTCTGCCGCATTGGGGGATGATCTTCCCGGCGGAGAGACGGCGGCCGGTTAAGGAAAGGAATATCACATGGGTAAATTGACGGGTAAAGTTGCCGTTATCACCGGCAGCACGCGCGGACTGGGACTGGCCATAGCACAGGCATATGCCGCCGAAGGCGCTGCCGTGGTGGTATCATCACGCTCGGCAGACGCCGTGGTAAAGACCGTGTCAGACCTGAAGGCCGCTGGATTCAATGCGGCCGGCCTGGCCGCGAATGTCGCCCGCATGGAGGATGTGCAGGCGCTGGCCCGGTTTTGCTTTCAGACCTTCGGGCGTATGGATATCTGGGTCAACAACGCGGGAACGACCGGCCCGTACGGGCCCACAACGCAATTCGAGCCGCGCGTCTTTGAAGGCGTGGTGCAGACAAATATTCTGGGTACATATTACGGTTCGATCACCGCGCTGCAGTACTTCAGGCGGCAGTGTACTGGCAAATTGATCAACATGCTCGGCATGGGATACAACAAACCGGCTCCCTGGCAGAACGCCTACGGATCAAGCAAGGTATGGATCCGTCATTTCACGCGCGCACTGGCGGAAGAAAACCGGGACGCGGCGGGCGTGGGCGTGTACGCGCTCAACCCCGGCATGGTGCTGACCGACCTTCTTGTCCGCAACGAGGTGATCGCCGGATCGGAAGACCGGCTGAAGAATTTTCCGGTCATTGTGCGCATGTGGGCCAAACCGGGCGAGATTCCGGCGCGAAAAGCGGTCTGGCTGGCTTCAGCGGCGACGGATGGAAAGACCGGAATTGAGGGGAATGTGTTCACCACCGGCGTGCTCATCGGCGGCGCGCTGAAAGAAGGCTGGCGGAAAATTACCGGCCGAAAGACGGAAGATGACGTGGTCGATATGAAGGTTGTTCCCGCCTGGCAGCCTGAATCTGACAAATAAGTATTCAGAGGATAAGGTATGTCTCCAGAACTTCGCATGGTAGTTGAACTGGTTTTCAATGTCGCGTATTTACTGACCATCTGGACGCTTGTCGGGCTTTTCATCCGGCAGTTGAACCGTACCGAGACCGGGAACAAACCGGTGCTGCAACGCCTGATCTGGGCGTTTGGTTTGCTGGCGTTGGGAGATACAGGCCATGTTGGCTTCCGGGTGATCGCCTTTCTAAACGGAGGGCTGGAGGCCAACGCCATACTGGTGGGCATCGGCGCGTTAAGCACGGCGGTGACCATCACCATTTTTTACATGCTCCTGGTGGATATCTGGCACATACGCTTCAACAATCCATTTGACTGGTTCGCCTGGCTGCTTCTGGCTGCCGGCATTGTCCGGCTAGTGGTGCTGATCTTCCCCCAGAATCAGTGGGAAGCCCTGACGCCGCCCTACGGATGGAGCCTGCTGCGCAACGCGTTCCTGGTGCTGCAGGGGCTGGGCGTGATGTACCTGATCCTGCGCGACGCCGGACGGGCGGGGGACCGGTACTTCCGGTGGATCGGCTGGATGATCGCGCTGTCCTATCTGTTCTACACGCCTGTCATCCTCTGGTCGGCGGCTGTGCCCCTGCTGGGAATGCTGATGATCCCCAAGACATGCGCCTACGTGGCCGCGGCGGTTATCGCCAACCGGATGGTTAAGGTGAAGTAACTTCATGTGTGGTATTAGCTGAACACGCTAAATTTTTTATTTTTGTCTGGGAAGGCCGTCCAAAATATTGGGTAAATCACCAACATAGGTGAAAACCAATTTTTGTCCTGCCCTGGTGGTTGCCATATAGATTTTTTTCGTATGCTCTCTGATAATTTCTTCCCGCTCTTCATCAGACAATCGCAGAGATTGTTCTTCTTCAAATAACTCCCGCAACCCGACTAAAAAAACAATGGGGCTTTCCAATCCTGCACCTGCATTCAGGGTTGTTACCCTGACATAATTTCCAGGGTATATCTCTTTCGGATCAAAAGCGGCACTTTTCTCCAATCTGTTATTGATAGCCCCAATCAGGGAATTTACTCCCTTTCCATTAGCATGAAGAAGGAGTATCTGATTTTTAGGAATTCCGCTCTGCACGATTGCGGTGACTTCATTGGCAACCCGGGCAATTTCATCCTGAGAGCTGTCCGCTGAGATGACAGTTGGAAATGAGCCAGGGGGCATATCAAAAATATCCGGAGTTAAAATATCTTCATCTTTTTCATCTGGAAGCCGTGAGCGGTAGAACATTGTGGCAAACTGTAATATTTCCCGGGTAGTTCGGTAGCTATGTCTCAATTGATGTGTACGGCCCCGGGCTTCTATTCCCAATGATTTCCAGGTGGCTTTCCGGCCAAGAAAACCCTGAGTCGGGTCGGCGACAATAAAAAGGTGAGAACTATGGGGAATTAGGGTTTTCTGAATGAGGCTGACCCAAATTGGTGCAAAGAATTGAGCTTCATCAATAAGAATGAAGTCATATTTGGGAAGCGTAACACTACCTTCCTCAGAGAATTTCCATAAACACTGAGGGATATCCCCCCAATCACAAGAGTTAAAATTAGATAGGGTGTGTTGGTATTCAACAAAGGATTTCCACACACGCTGCCGTTGTTCAGCGGATAAAGCAAAACCCCTTCCACGGCGGTCTATTTCAAGATAATCTGTTTCACTTATGGGAATTTGGTCTTTTATCCAATCAATTTCACCTGTAAGCATGTTCTCTGAAATGGACGAATCTTTTAGAATCGAACTCCACACCTGATGGATATATTTTTCACGGTTTTGTACGGATAAAGGTTGTTTCCAGTGAAAGTCCCGGGGCCAGTGGGCAAAACACCAACCATTGAAAGTCTTCCATTCAATGACATCAGGCAATAGACCTTCGAGACGACAGAACCGATTTTGAAGATCATGTATGAGAGGTTTATTATGTGTCAATACCAGGTATTTTTTATCCGGGTAAAGATGATAGAGCAATCGCAATCGATATAAAAGGATAAGGGTTTTACCACTTCCAGCCACACCATTTATGATATTGATTCGAAAATCTTTCTCCAGGTTTTTCCCTTCATTTCCCAGTTCGAGGTCAGCCTTAACGGCGATTTCCTGTTTGTAGTCGAGCAAGAAATTTGTTAAACCTGCCGTAGTCCTGTGAGCATTTCCCTGACGAACCGTCATTCCCGCAGGAACAACGATCTCAGGAGTAAACTTCTGGCGGAGCTTTTCCAGCCAAATGGGGTTCAAAGGTTCTTCGTGGAAAAATGAATCCCAGAGTTCTGATGATTCCGGTTGAAGGATTTCACGACCTACCCATTGAGGATCTCCGATATTCCGTCTCGACTTACTCTGCAGGACCTGTTTTGTTGGGATATTGGGAAAAATGATCAACGTCTCAAGGAAATTGTTCTCAGGTATTTCCAGATCTTGTATAAAAAGATCCAATGACTTTTTCTCAGGTTCACCCAAATGAATTTCCAAATCATCGAGTAAAACAAGTTGAGATGCCGAAATGCTCTGAGGAGCTGTGGCAGAGCTCACTTTTAGTAGCAGAGCTCGGCCATCCTGTGTGATTATTAAAAAATCAGGCGCATCCAATTGCCAGGGTGCAAGATGATGCCATATATAGTATGTATCTGGAAGAGATTTAAGGGTTTTGAATGTTCGTAAAACTTCTACGGGAATAACCTGTGGGGGAGTATCTGGAAGGATATGCGCCATCATTATGTCAGAGAACCTTCCGGAAGAGTAATTGTTAGGCAATTGTTAATTAATCCGCGCAACAAATTGAATGTTGGCATTGTACTTTCATCATACTGATCTCCATTCAACATATGATGACTGCCAACAAGGATCAATTTGCTGCGAGGGCGGGTGACGGCAACATTAAGCCGTTGCGGTTGAAAAAGAAAGTCCGCCATTTGCGCTGAAAAAGCCGTGCTAGAAGTGGCAAACGATACCAGTACTATTTCTCGTTCCTGCCCTTGCATCCTTTCAACCGTATCTACAACAATGCGGGGCCAGATATCCTCTTTTTTTATTTGACGCCGCAGCAAGCTCCGAATCAACCTGCTTTGAGCTCGATATGAAACCACGACACCAATTTCCTCTGGTGGAATATCATGTTCTAATATAGCAAGAATTAATTCGACTACAATATCAGCCTCTGTACGACTTCGAACTGTGGTATTTTGGTGACAGAGATCCACAAAAACCAACGGAGATGATGGATCCAGAATAAAATCCCAACGGGTGTGCAGCTCGGATAATTTGAGTCTTCGATGGGCAGCTTCCTGACTTGATTTCAAATTGCTCTTATAAAAGGTTTGACTTGGCCAATCCGCCAATTCCTCGTTCAACCGGTAGGAAATATCGAGCATCGTCTCATACCCATGTCCGGCCAGAAGAGAAAAGACGGAATTAGGCGCAGATTGCTTATCAGAAAAAATTGATACCGGAGGTAATTGGTTTTCATCACCGATAAATATGTATTTGTTTCCCTTTAGCATTCCCATAATCGCCAGTGGAATGGTAACCTGAGACGCTTCATCGAAAAGGACCACGTCAAATTCCACATTGGCAAGTCGGTTGGATAATAAAGAAAAGGGTGTGGCCCCCACAACATAACCACCAGATAAATCCCCAAAATGCGATCTATCAAATGTCTCGTAATTTTCCACATCGAGATCGCTTATATGGCGATTCTCGCCAATTTTACAGACTGGAATATCACCATCCACCAGGGGTATTTTATTGAGGGCATTATGAATCGCCCTGTGGGTTAATGCGGTCACCAGAACACGTTGCCCTTCATTGACCAAAATCTTGGCCAGTTGAGCCAGCATGAGTGTTTTTCCGGTGCCAGGTGGACCCTGGATTAAATATAGCGTATCAGAAGCATACGATTGCGCGATCGCTTCTTTCTGGCTTTCATTTAAATTAGAATCCTTCAATGAATCAATCGCGCGTTGATAGCGGGCAAAATCCATTTTCGGTGTTATCAAACCCTGCAATAAAGGAAGAATTTTTATGCGCCCGCGTAGTGAGTCGCTGACTGTGTTTAAAGCATCCAGATAAAACGGACTGGAATCAAACCAATCTTGATCAATAATCCAGCCATCAGGATTCTCAAGAAGCAAAAAATGATTCCCCCTGATAAGACTTGTTTCAATCTCGGTTTCTCCATCAAATTGCAATTCGACATGTAGCGCATGCGGGTCTTTGGGATTCCCCTGATGCAATACCAACAAATCTCCTTCACGAAAGCGGGATTCATTTGTATCACACAATAATCTAATAATTCCCTTCTCATAATGATCAACACGCAGTCCTTCTATTGCCCACCCTTTGGCTACTCGTTCGGATAAAGGCCTGGACCATTGCGCGTCAAGTGATGCGAATTGAGTTTCCGCTTCCGCCTGGACATAATGCTTCAATCGGTTAAGAAACTCAAATGAAGTGGTCAATTATTTCCTACCATAGTCTGCGGGAATCTCTCCCCACGCCGTAGTATCCCACTTATGCAGATTATTTGAATACTCGGTTGCCGTTAGCCATTTTTCCGCCCTGGAAATTAAATTAAAGATAATAGTGTTCTTCTCATCTCGGATTAATTTCGTTTTGCATTTTTTGGTTTTAACCCAAAGCAATGCAGTTTCTGAATCTGAATAGATGGGAAGGGTAATACCACGTTTCGTAAATAGCGCCAATGCATGGACTATGGCAAGAAATTCACCAATATTATTACTCCCATTTTCATATGGTCCCTGACGGAAGATCAACTCTCTGGTTTTTGTGTGAACACATTTATATTCCATAGGACCTGGATTGCCAATACAAGAAGCATCCACACAATAGCTATCGTAGATGGGTTCACCAATTAGTGCCAATGTCGCAGGATGTAGTGATGAAACCTGCTTACCTTTATATTCGTCATATGTTGACTTGTAAGCGATCTCAGCAATTTGACGATTTTCGAATGATTTATACTCTGCTCCTGCAAACCCCGAAACCTGGGCCGAGCATTTGTCCCAAGAGTCAAAGATACCAGTTTGTCTCCCTTTCCAGACAACGAAAAATTTCATTTTTGGCATTGTTCTATTTGCATTTTCCAGTAAGCCTGGAAAAAACCCTTACACGTCGTGATATGCATCCCAAGAAAGTCCCTTGTGTGATTAGAAAAATCTTGTTAGTGTGTTATCTCACTACCCTGCAGGTTGGGAATAAATCTATTATAGTCAAAGATGGTTATAGATATTAAATAATAACCAATAAATTACTTTAGTAAAAACTGCCGCATGAGCAGGGTTTGGTCAAAAAGAAAAAGTTTTTTCCCTGATTTTTCAAAAACATTTAATAAAAAATATTGAATATTGATGCTTAAAACCTTTTTTCTGACATTAATGGTTTTATCGAAATCACATCCTCGGTAAACATCAATCCCTATTGTTTTTTTGACACCATTAAAGCAAATTTTGCTGTTTCAGAAAAATGGAAATATCTAAATTTTCTAAATTGTTGGTGGTATTTCCGTTACCAGCATGTTGAAGTAACTCATCCTTTCATGAATGGGAAACACCAAATATTTACTGAGTGAGTGATACGAGTCTTGTTATTCTTAATTAATTCGATAACTCAAACAAATAAATCTCACGGGTAATTAGGATTACCCCGCGCTTAAATGATCAGATGAATGGTGCGTTTACGGCAGTTGGTTGGGTGGAATGATGATCGTGATGACCGGCTGGATGGTGATGATGTGCGGAGGTTTGATGAGCTTCGGCGTGTTGGTGGGGGTATCCGGCTCCGGGTTGATCACATTGATCAGCACCCAGAACGCGTTCACGCCGCTCGGTTCAATACCAAAGATGGTGCCATCCTGCGCGCGGATTTTGAAGTAACCCTGGTATGTTCCTGGGTCCAGCGGGGCCTTCAGGGTTACGGATACATCCAGAGTGCCGTTGGGCGGAATGTTGGCACTGGTTAATTTTATGGCGCCGGTGACTCCCATCGGATCACCGTCAATATAGACCAGCTTATAGTTGGCATTCCAGGTGCAGGTGCCGATGTTCTTGAGCCGCCAGGTTTTCTTGAAGGTGGTGCCCGGCTGCAGAGAGGTGTCATCCGGTATGGTCACGTCAGCCACAAAGCCGGCTTCATTCGTGCAGCCTGACGGCGGTTTGGTCAGGGTGGCCGTCGGTTTGGAGGTGGGGCCGGCCTCGGGGGCTTTTTTGTTAACACTCAGGCTTTTAATCATCGCGTCCAGCGTAGCCAGGTTGGGGGTAAAGGAATTGGCCTGCTCGGTGTTTAATTGCTTCTGGATGTAATCCATATATACCGGGTAGTTGGATTGGAATTTGGTGTAGTCTTCCTGCATGCGCGCCACGCCGTCATCGCCTTCCAGCGGGTCATGATTCACCGGCAGCACGGCGGAAATGTAGAAACCACCGTCATCCGTCAAACCCTGGAAGGTATAAAAAAGCAGGTTGTTGTCAAGCGGCCAGGGCTGCTCGCCGTACTGGGTCAGGTAGCGGATACCCGAACCGTTCTGGAATTTGAGGTATTCCAATCCGGCATGCAGTAATTGCCCATTTGGTTCCCCGAGCAGCATGGGCAGCTCACCGGGCGGATTGGACGGCTGGTTGGCCAGCGTCTGCGACAGGCGGTTTACCCTTTTGGAGGCGAAGTCTCCACCGATCTTGATAAATTCCTGGACGGGGAAGACGATGATACGAGGTTTGATCTGCGAGATGACCGCGTAATTCTGGAATTCAAACAGATCCATTTTGGGGTTGATTGGATTGTTGACATCCAGGCTGGCTTCCACCGTTTTGCCGGTCACCTTGGTGGCCAGTGATGACACATAGTAGAAAGAGATGTCGTCGTATTCCTGAAAAAAGCGCGACACGGGGGCTTCATCACCGGGTGTGGGGGTTGAGTCGACCCGCAGGTTCCCGGCCGGCAGCACGCGAAGGTATGATTTCGCGGCGGACATGGAGGCGGACCCACTCGACGCGCAACCGGCGATCAATCCGCCCAGCAGGATGCTGATAAAGACAATTGAGGTGATTTTTCTGGCATGGGAAGTATTCATCATGACCTCTCGGTAAAGCCAGGGTAGGTTGCCTGTTTGTCAAGGATGGGAAAATTGAATGATTACGGAAAGAACACTATTCATTGTACTATTTTCATTTGCCCCATACTATTGTTTTAAGGAAACCGTCGGGTTGGAGGGCGGGAGTGTCATGGTGAGGACGAAGCCCGAAGCAATCTTCTACGTGTCAGTCAATTGTCTCTGAACATGAAACGATTCAACCCTGATCGAAGATTGTTCGCCGGGGAAAGGACGCCCGGCTCGCAATGACATGCGGGCTGGGGTGTCATTGCGAGGGAGAAGCCCGAAGCAATCTTCTACGTGTCAGTCAATTGTCTCTGAACATGAAATGGTTTAACTCAGATCGAAGATTGTTTCGCCTGGGTAAGTCACCCGGCTCGCAATGACATGTAACCGAAAAAATCCCTGTTATCCTCTTAAAAACAAGCTCACAGGAAGCCCCAGGACGCGTTTAAATCGACCGTGGGGTATAAAATGACCTGTGAAATTCGCGAAATTTATCCGCTTTTTCCGCCCCAGGCAGCCAACAGCGCGGGCAGCTCTTTGAGGCTGCGGATCACCCGGTGTGAACGGCATGTCAATCGGTGGAAGAAATATTCTGCCCCATCGCGGCCCAAAAGGACGGTGCGCATGCCCATCCGGCGGGCGCCGTCACAATTCTCACGATGATCATCCACGAAGGCCACCTCTTGCGGGGTGACGCCCAGGTCGTTTAGCGCGGCTTCGAAAATGCGCGGGTCAGGTTTTCTCACGCCGATCACGGAAGATAGCACAAACGCGGAAAAATATTGTCGCAGCCCGGCATGAGTATAGACATCCTCCAGGGAAGGCCACGCATCCGACACGATCCCCAGTTTGTACGTCTTGCTCAATTCCGGGATGATCTCAAGAGTCTCGGGGAAGAAGGTGTACTTCTCCGGGTTGTAGACCAGGTCGCGCGCGGCCCGGGTAATCTGCTCTTCGTCGGCTTTCAGGGAACGCATGCAGGAAAACAGGACGCGATAGTATTCAACGAAAAGGTCGTATTCCTCTTCTTTTGTTCTAATCAGCGGATAATTGGCCAGAATTTCATCCGCCTGCGCGAAGGCTGCTTCTTCCTTAATATCCGAGACACGTTGATAAACCGTGCTGTTGATGATGGTGAAAAAATTGGGAGGGATAAACCAGTGTCCGCTGGCAGATTCATTCAATACCCGTCCAGAATCGAAGAGAATGGCTTTGATCATTTCGTTCATGTTATCGTTTAACCTCGTACACCAGCAATCCGTCTGATCCATAGAAATCGGTGGGGATGTTTTCCACCAGGTTATAGGCTTCCAAGAATCGTTCATCCTTTAATAAGGTTTTACGCCCGTAAACCTCCAGAATGACCACGTATTCAGGACGTTCGTCCATGATCAAGTCTGATGGCACGGCATAATTGATCACATAATCCTCCACCGGCAGGGGATAATACGAACCGGTGACCGGTGAATTCAATCCCACCAGGTCGAGGATGGGCGCTCGGGTCTTCCATCCCAGCACACCCACATCCCCGGCAGCCAGTACGTCGCCGGGCTGACTGTCGCGCAGCACGATATCCGCCGCTCGCGCATACAGATCTTCCAACTTTGTCCAGGCCATCTCGGGGCAGGGGGCACGGTTACCGTGATCAGGCACGAGCACCCATTCGCCCATCACGCTCATCAACGGCAGGGCGAACATCAGGACGGCCGCGGTCCATGTCTGGCGGACAGGGCGCGATAAAAGGAACGGCAGACTACGGATCAGGCGCTCCAAACCCACCAGCACAATGAAGATATACATGGGCAGCGGCGGGGTGAGGTACCAGCGGAAAATCAGCGGATTGGGGATGGAAAAGACAGCCAGGTAAACCCACGGGTAGATAACCAGCGGCCAGGCACTGGGATGTTTTTGCAGGAACGGCCGGGCCCCCAGCACAGTAAGAATAGGAAAGAGGAACAAACCGACGGCCGCACCGACCGCGCCTGTGAACCGCCCGCCCATGAACGGGTGGATGTAATGTTGAATTAGCCGGATGAACGAGGCGTTCTCGTCCAGCCGGTAGGCGGCCATTTTTGCCGTGATGGAATGGGGGAGGGGTGAGCCGTAATACACCCAGGCAAAGCCATACCAGGCAGCCGCGGGGAGGATCAATGCGCCCCACTCCGCCATGCCGGGCCAGGCTTCCTTCCGCCGCAGTATGCCCCACAGGCGGTCCGCTACCAGCATTACCAGCAGGATCGCCGCGTCAGGCCGGGTGATCATAGCCAGCGAAGCGCACAGCGCGGCCGCAACGCGGCGTTTTTCTACGTGGGCTGTCCCGCTGGCGATCAAAAGAAATACAAACAAGCTGGTTTCCATGCCGCCGATAGCAAAGGTGACGGCATAGGGGTGCGCCGCCCAGACAAGCGCGGCGGCCAGACCCGCCTTCGCGAAGCCCGCGCTCTTTCCCAGACGCAGCAGCAGAAGGCAGGTGAGGGTGTCGGCAACCGCCGAGACCAGCAGTGCCATCCACGGGTAATTCGTGTTCTCTCCTCCAACCAGACCGAAACCGGCCATGATCAAACTGAAGAGAGGGGTGGTCGTCCCCAGCACCCGTTCACCGGGATTGTAGACCAGTCCCTGCCCTTCAATGAGGTTGCGCGCGTAGCGGAAGGTGATGTACGCGTCATCCACCACGCGCGGGCCGGGTAACAGCCGGGCGGTCAGGGCGAGCAGGACGATCAGGGCGGGCAGGTATTTTCGCACGGTGTCTCCGGAGGTTTTTTCGTGATGATCGGGGGCGGGTTAAAGGATGCCATCCGCTTGCATATCGGCCACGGTTTCAGCCAGCGCGACCTCCAATGACGGAAGGGTGATTCCGAAGACCGGCTGGAGCAAACGGCTGGTCAGAAAGATATGCTGGCAGCGTTTGGCCGGGCGTTTCATCTCGCGGATGGAACTCACCGTGATCCAATCGGGATCCATGCCGATGGATTTTAAGAAGGTTTGCAGATACCCGGAACGGGATACCTCGCCGGAATTGGCGAAGTGATACGTGCCGTAAAAAGGGGTTTTCAGCATGACCAACAGAGAACGGGCGACATCGCGTACGGAACACGCGGAGGAAAAGGTGTCACCGGCTGCCACGGTTTTTTGCCCGGAAAGCGCCGCGTGGCGCACCTTGAGTAGGTTGTTGCGGGTCATTCCACCCGTGCGGCCGAAAAGCAACGGCAGCCGGAGGTTAAAGTGTTTGGGAATGTATTGCAGTACCAGGTTTTCCGCTGCCAATTTCGTCTGGCCGTAAAAGTTGGGTGGAGGGCCTTTCGGGTCAAACTCATGGTAGGGTTCGTCGCGGTCGCCGGGGAAGACACTATCCGTGCTGGCGTGCACAAGAACGGCATCCAGCTCGCGCGCGGCGTTGATCACGTTCCAGGTGACCAGCACATTGGATGTCCATGCCAGGTCGTGATCGCGTTCGCAGGAATCAGGGTCGCGGTTGGCGGCGGTGTGGATGATCACATCCGGCTGTGCGGAGAGCAGCCAGCCGCGCGTCGCGTTGAAATCCACCAGGTCAAGTTCGCGGTGGGAGGGCAGGGGAAGCATGGTGTGTTCCGCTCCCAACATGCGAACACATTCTTCACCCAGCAAACCCTGGGCGCCGGTCACGGCGATTTTCATGGGAAGTCTCCTGTAGGGATTATTTTTTGGATGTTAAATTAATAATACCAAATAAGCCCTGTGAAAAATTGCAGAGACATGCAGGATACCTTTTGAGATTGGGGAATCAGGATATGTGAAGGAACACATCCGGTTTTTGTTCCGCGATACGCAACAAGGCTTCTGCCGGTCCACTGGGTTTTCTTCTTCCCTGCTCCCAATCCTGCACGGTTCGCAAACTTACTCCCATTAAACCGGCAAACGCGGCCTGTGACAGGTTCAATCTGGCACGGATGACCGACACAGGGGCAGGTTCCTTGAGGAGTCTTTTCACCAGACTCCTTTTCCCCGCCTTGTATTCTTTTATCTCGTGGATTCCATCCAGAATTTCCTGACCAATATTTCTCTCAGACATTTTCAATTTCCCTGGCAATTTGTTTTAAAATATGAGCTGGAATTGTCTCGATTTCATTTTTCTGATAGATGGTGAGGAGCCAGACTTCGCTGTCGTTCTTTTTGTAGTAGTAAATCACCCGTACACCACCGCGTTTTCCTCTACCTGAGACAGACCATCGAATCTTCCTGACACCACCAGAACCGGGGACAACAGAACCCATCTCTGGATAATTCGCGAGGATATTTTGCAAACCAGCATACTCCTCTTCCGTCAGATAGTCGTAGACATATCTAGTGAACGAAGAAGCTTCGATGAATTCCATTAACTAATTATACGGCAAAGCCGTATAATTTTCAATCCGAATATATTAATGACTAGTCCGCCTGCAAGCAGACGAATTGATACGGTTTCATCACAAAATCGACCGGGGGAAACACATTTTCTGAGAGCAGATCGTAGTAGTGATACCCCAGGCCGTACAATCGCAGTAGGTTGGCCGGCACAGATTGTTCCTTCTCGCTGAAATTGGCGAGGACGATAATCCGCTGGTTTCCATCTGAGCGGGCAAATCCGAAAACCGAAGGATTGCCGGCATCAAAGAAATCCATCTCTCCGCCGCGGAAGGCAGGATTTGCCCTGCGGACAGCAATGATCTTCTTTAATCCGGTATACACCCGGGAAGCCGGGGTTTTTCCCTCTTCCCGCCTGGCGGCGACTTTCCAGTCAAATTTTGGACGATGCACCCAGCGGCTATCCTGTACCTTGTGCGGATCATCCCGATAGGAGTAATCATTGAGAGTAGCCAGTTCATCACCCAGGTAGAGTAGAGGAATCCCGCCGATGGTCATGATTACCGAATGGATCAACAAAACGCGGGAGATGGCCAGTTCCACATTCGCTTTTGATTTTCCCACCAGGGCTTCTTCCAATCCGGCTAGTGACGCGCAGGTGCCCGAAATGCGGCAATCGCCGGTTTTCGGATTCTCCTGAAAGGGCAGGCCGCGGGCAAAGGAGCCTTTGAATCGGCCGGTATAGAAGTCGTTCAAGAACCTGCGGTGGTCGTACCCATTCATCCACAGGCGGGCAGCATCTTCATCCGAAAACGTCCAGCCAATGTCATCATGGCAGCGTACATAATTCACCCAGGCGCAGCCCGGATCAATACCAAAGCGGTAGCGCATTGATTCCTGCAACAGCGCGACTTTGCGTGTCGCCAGGCTTTCCCACAAAAGGGCCATCAACAGTGGATTGTACGAAAGTTGACATTCCTCCGGCTTAATGTAACGGGCAACCTCATCAGGGTGGACGATGGCCTCTGACTTGAAGAGCAGCGCCGGCGCCGCGATGCGCGCGCAGGCATTGAACGCCTGAATGAGCAAATGGGCTTCTGGCAGATTTTCGCAGGACGTTCCCAGTTGTTTCCAGATGAAGGCTACCGCGTCCAACCGCAGGACCTCTACACCGGCGTTGGCCAGCGAGAGCATCTCCTTTGCCATGGCAATAAAGACTTCGGGGTTGGAATAGTTCAAATCCCACTGGTAGGAATGAAAGGTGGTCCAAACCCAGCGCTTGAAATCGGGAAACCAGGTGAACGCGCCGGGGTGCTCATCCGGGAAGATCTCGCGCAGGGTGCGCTCATAGGCATCCGGTTTCACCCTGTCAGGGAACATGTAGTAGAAGTCTTGAAAAATGGAGTCACCGGCGCGGGCTTTGAGCGCCCATTCGTGCTCATCAGAGGTATGGTTGAACACGAAATCCAACACCAGGCTGATCCCATTGCGACGCAATTCTTCCGCCAGTTGCATGAGGGCGGCCATGCTGCCGATCTGTGGATTTACTTCACGGTAGCTGCTGATGGCATATCCGCCATCATTTTCACCCTCCGGGCAACGGAATAATGGCATGAGGTGCAGGTACGTCAGCCCCAGTTCTTTGAAGTACTCGATTTTTGATTTCAGATTATCAAGATTGCCGGCAAACAGATCGACATAACATACCCCGCCGACCTGCCGGTTGGATTGGAACCAGAGCGGATCGTTCTGGCGTTGCCGGTCAAGCTCTTTTAACCCGACAGATCGATCGAACCATGACCGTGCCAGCGTTTCCAGCAAAGCTTCAAGGTGGTAGTAGAAGTCATACTGATTGCCGTACACCCGTGCGAGGGCGTTGAACAGGCTCTCAAAATTAGCCGTCAATTGCCGGGCAAAGATTTCCCAATCTTCCGGTGAAGATTGGATGTGTTCACGGAAGGTCGTTTGAATACGGGGATACAGCCGGGCGAACGTTCGTCCGGCTGCATCCAATGGCAAGGAGGAAGTATCAAGCATTGCCGGGCAATTATCCCTTGACAGAACCAGCCATCAGCCCGCGGACAAAGTAGCGCTGTAGGGCGAAGAAAATGATCAGCGGCAGGACCATGCTGATGAATGCGCCTGATGTTAACAGGTGCCAGTCAGCCCCTTTTTCGCCCACCATGGCAGCCAGCGCGCTGGTGACCACGCGGTTCTTGTCACCCAGGAAGACGAGGGCGACCAGGTAATCATTCCACACCCACAGGAACTGGAAGATGGCAAAGGATGCCAGCGCCGGAACTGATAAAGGCAGGATTAACTGGGTGAAAATGGTAAAGTTGGACGCGCCGTCAATAAACGCTGATTCCAGAATATCTCGCGGCAGGGTGGAAATATAGTTGAACATGAGATACACAGCCAGCGGCAGACCGAAACCAGTGTGCGCCAGCCACATGGCCAGGTAGGTACCGTTCAAACCAAGTCGGGTGTAGTCTTGCAGGATAGGTACAAGGGCCAGTTGCAGCGGTACTACAAGCAGGGCGACTACGACCGTAAAGAAAAACTTACGGCCGGGAAAATTGATCCAGGCAAAGCCGTACGCTGCAAAAGCGGCGATCAGAATCGGGATAATCGTGGAGGGAATGGCCACCGCCAGCGAGTTCAGCACGGCAACGCTGAAATTGCTACCCTTGCGAACAATAGTCAACCCTTCTGCGTCCTCATAACTGATATCCTGCCCGGTGAGGACATTTTTGTAGTTTTCCAGCGTAAGGTTGGTGCTAAACCATTGCCATTGATCTTCCTGTATTTTCAGCAGGCGGGTGCGTTTATTACCAAACCAGGTGATCTTGCGGCCATCGGGCATGGTCACACCCTCGCGCCATTCCTGGAAGGTATGGGTTACACCCTCAATCTCGATGGGGCCGTTAACATCAACGTCATCATTCAGTTTGATCTCGCCAGCATCTTTCATCCCCATGTGCGGCAATACCGACCACCAGCCGGTGGTGAAGATATCGCGGCTGTCACGGAAAGAGGTAACCAAAACGCCAATGGTCGGAATGGTCCATAGAAGGCAGATCAGGATCAGGGCCCCGTTGATAATGATATTGGAAGTCTTTTGCTGACCGGATTTGCTTGTGATTTTTGTGGCCATTAGAAAGCCTTCCTTTCCCGGAATTGCCGCAAGTTATATATCATCACGGGGATGACGGCGATCAACAGAACAATGGCAATGGCTGATGCCCTGCCGGAATTATTGTATGTGAACCTTTGTATATAGAACTCATTGGCGATTACATTGGTTCCATTGTTTCCGCCGGTCATAACACGGACGATATCAAAAAGTTTCAGGCTGAAGATCAAAATAGTGGTGGTCACCGTGATCAATGTTCCCTGTATGTAGGGAATGGTGATCTTAAAGAAAGCCTGGATTTCCGAAGCGCCATCCACCCGGGCGGCTTCCAGTAGTTCAGCCGGGATGCCTTTGATAGCCGATGAGAGCAGTACCATGGCATACCCGGTCTGCATCCAGACCATGATCACAATAAGGAAGAAGTTATTCCACGGAGGCATAAGAAGCCATGCCTGCGACTGGCCGCCGAGGGCCATGACGATGGCGTTCAGTAAACCGATCTCCTGGATACCCACTCCCTCACCTTTGTAGGCGTATATAAATTTCCAGATGACGCCAGAACCGACAAAAGAGATGGCCATGGGTAGGAAGATGATGGCTTTGTAAACCGACTCGTATTTCGAGCGGTCAGCCAGCACCGCGATCAACAATCCAAGGATTACACTGACCGATGTACCTACAACCATCCAGAGGAAGTTGTTGCGGAAGGCTTCGAGCATGATACGGTCTGTGAAGGCAAATATATAATTTTCAAACCCCACGAACTTCAAGCCGGTTTCGTCGATGAAGGAAAGGTACAGGGTTCTGACCACGGGCAGCGCCAGGAACCACATCAGCAGAGCAAGTGCCGGACCGACAAACACAAATGGCTGCAAACGCTGCAGCCATAAGCCAGGCAGCTTCTCCACCAGCCAGTTGGATACATAGAAGAGCAGGGCAACCCCGCCCACCCCCCAGATGATGGCCACGAGAACGATAATCACCTGGGGCGCATCGGAATCCCGCAAAAAGATATATCCCTGCCAGAGAATGACAAAGGTCAATACAGGGACGATCAGGGAAATCAGAACCCGCCCGAGGTTTGATCCGAGCCAGGTAAAGAACCCGACCTGATCCGATTTGGTCTTACCGGTGTTTTGCATACCTGCCTCCTGATACACGTAAGATCAATTGGTTCGTTGGAAAGTACAATGGGGAAAAGAGTTGGTGAAAAAAAGAAAAAGAATAAAGACAGTATAGCAAATCACCAACCACAACATTCATGCACTGGTTTATGAAGGATCGAATAATAGGTGACATTTATTGGGGGCAGGGATTTTCATCCCTGCCCCCGGGAAAAAGGTTACATCAATCCGCGCGGATTATTTCGGCCAGGAGGCGTCAATTTCCGAGAGGGCGGTATCCAGATCAATGGAATCGCTGACATAAGAGGTCATGGATTTCCAGAAGGAACCGGCACCCACGGCACCCGGCATCAGGTCGGAACCGTCGAAGCGGACGGAGGTGGCATTCTGGATCATTTCAGCAATGCCGCGGTCCACATCGTTGGTGTACCATTCCAGTTTGGAATCTTTGTGCGGGGAGATGGCACCACCGGCTTTCACCCAGCCTTCCACGGAAGCGCCCGTGGAGAAGTATTCCATGACGGCGCGAACTTCGGGCCGGTCATTGAACATGGCGTAGATATCGCCAGCGACGAGGACAGGTTTTCCGTAGGTATCATCGATACCGGGCAGATAGAAGAAGGCATAGTCCACATTGGCTTTGGTGTTCTCAGGGAAGAATGTGGTGATAAAGTTGCCCTGCTTGTGCAGCCAGCACTTCGGAGGATTCTCGAACATGGGTTTGGGGGAATCACCAAAGGCGGTGGTGGCGATGGCTTTGCGGCCGCCGTAAACGTTGCCTTCTGTGAACCACAGGTCCGAGACTTTCTGGACGGCATTCTTGACTTCGGGGGAGGAGAACTTCAGTTCGCCCTTGACCCATTTGTCATAGTTTTCCAGAGACGTGGTGCGCAGCATGAATTCTTCGACCCAGTCGGTCATAGGCCAACCGGTGGCAGCGCCGGACTCGATTCCAACACACCAGGGGGTATCACCGTCGGCTTTGATCTGCTCGGTCAATTTCATCAGTTCGTCCCAGGTCTTGGGGACTTTGTAACCGGCTTCATCGAAGGCCTTCTTGGGATACCAGACGGCGCTCTTGCCATTCACACGACCCCAAACACCGGCCAGGATCTTGCCATTCGGTCCATCCATGGTACCCATATCGATCCAGGACTGGATGTAGTTGGCTTCGAGTTTCTTCATATCCATGAAGGTTTTGAGGTCGATGACTTTACCCTTCTTGGCGAAGGTGGCCAGTAGACCCGGCTGTGGGAAGTCGACAATATCAGGGGGATTATTGCCTTCAATGGCAATACCGATGGAGGCTTCAAATTCCTTGGAGCCGGAGTATTGAATGTCGATACCGGTCTTTTCCTCAAAGCTCTTTATTGATTCGTCGAATTTAACGGCATCATTATCGGTGAATGGGCCAGCCATGGTGACAACTTTGCCTTTAAATTCCTGGGCGGGTGCAGCAGGGGCGCATGATGTTAATACCATTCCAGATATTATCAACACACTGATCAGTACAACAAGTCGTTTCATCCTTTTCTCCTTATTCTGATTTTGAAAGAATTTCCCAAATCAAACAACAACTCTTAATATCTGGTTGTATCACCTCCTCTTTTATTTCTTATGTCGTTCCACGTTCGATAATTTCTAGTGGCAATTTTGAAATCTGTACTGTTCGGTTAGGGTTGTTGAGTCGTGAAAGCAACATCTCAACCGCGATTTCCCCTGATTCATCCAGGTGCTGCCGAATGGTGGTGAGGTTGAAATATGCCGCCATGTCAAGATCATCAAATCCCATCACGGCCACATCCTGGGGAATTTTCAGATCCAATTGTCTGGCCGCCTGGATGATGGAAATGGCCTGCAAATCGGTGGCGGCGAAAATGGCCAGTGGTAATTCCTGATTTTTGAGGAAATCAAGCACCAGTTCGCGTGTCTTGTTAATATCATACGGCGCAATTAGAATTTGGCAATCAGGCAGATTTACACCCAGGTGGGCCAGTTCTTTCCGGAAACCATTTAAACGTAATGAAATGGGGTGGATACCGTATTCAGCCGTTGAGGTATCCCCCACAAACGCGAAACGCCGGTACCCTTTTTTATGCAGATAACTGGCGGCATGCCTGCCGCCGTCTTCGTTGTCAATCTCCACACTGCTCAGCATGGGATGAGGATATTCAACCAGCACGGTTTCCAGGCGGTGATCGATCAGCCGTTCCACGTAATGGTTATCCAGTTCGAGCGAAAGGATGATCAGTCCATCCAGATTTCCGGTTAGGGGCAGGGTGTCGAGGTAACTGTTTAAATGCTTGCTGTTGGTAACCGTGTAGATTACCAGCTCATACGGGGTGGGACCCAGAGCGGCAGCCACCCCACGCAGACGCTGCACGAAGGATGGCGCGGTGAAGAATGGCGTAATCACTCCGATGCGGCGCTGGGTGCGGATGGCCCGCGCGCGCGCGTCTGCCTTCGGGATAAACCCGAGCGCGTCAATGGCTTCAAGAACGACTGTGCGGGTTTCTGGTTTGACTTTTTCGAGGTTGTTAATGACACGCGAAACCGTAGCGATGCTGACATGAGCAACCGTGGCTACATCATAAATCGTGGGGGGAGAGTTTCGGGTCAAAGGAAATTTGAATTGAAACTGAATATACTTTTATGAAAGGACTTACATAATACATAATACATAATACAAAGATTCACTGCTTGAGTCAATAGGTAATTTAAAATTTTAAGGTAAGCGGTGGATGTAAGCCGGGAAAAATGGCACCGGCCGTATCTTTTAGTTTTCCAACAGGACAAGTAAGCCCAGCAGCCCCATATTGGCAAACAGCAATGGCGCGATGAACGGGGCGCCGCGCAGAAACCGTTCCACAATGATCACCCCCTGGCCGGTCAGGTTGTTTTCAACATGCGGTAGGGCAGGGGAAGATTTCCATCAGCGCAGAAAGAACGGTTGTCAACAGTCCGCTGAACGTTGGCAGCCACAGCCAGGGATTTTCAAAGTCAACCCGCGCGTGATCCAGCACGCTGGAAATGACCGCCAGCAGAATGAACATGGCTGATAATAAATAATACGCGCGGATTTTTGACAGCGGCATCCAACCTATAATTAGTAAAAGTGCCGGTTTTCACAATTGGTGATCGGGTAATCAGACAATATTGACCTGTTTCTTGAATCTGAACCGCCCTGTCAGAACCAGCCTGCGGTAAAATGGATTTATTCACGGGTAGGGAATAATTTAACCAACGGGGAGATAGTCATGCAGCTACACCTGGTTGGGGGATTTCTGGGAAGCGGGAAGACGGTTGCCATCGCGGCTGCCTGCCGGGCTCTGGCAGCCCGCAAGCTGACCGCTGCCGTCATCACCAACGATCAGGGGAAGTTTCCGGTGGATACCGCCTTTTTTGACGCGCAGAAGATCCCTGCGGTGCAGGTGACCAATGGGTGTTTTTGCACTCACTATGATGAACTGATCGCTAAAATGGACCAACTGGAACGCGCCATTCAACCCGATGTCATTTTCGCGGAGGTGGCCGGTTCGGCCGCCGATGTGGTGGCGACAGTCGTCAAGCCGCTGCGTGAAATGGAGCGGACAGCCCGGGTAACCTTCTCCGTGTTTGCCGACACGCGTCTTTTTTCACAGTGGATCTCTGGTGAGCCACTGCCGTTCAGCGCGAAGGTCTTGTATGTGTATGGCGGGCAGCTCGCGGAAGCCGGCCTGCTGGTTTTGAACAAGCGCGACCTGGTTTCGCCCGACCGTGCCCACCGCGCCCTGGATGACGCGCGGGCGCGTTTCCCAACAAAACAGGTGCGCCTGCAAAACTCTCTGGATCCGCTGCAGATTGATGCCTGGCTGTCGGATCTGGACAACCTGATACGGCATCCTCTTCCTTTAAATTCTCTGCAAATAGATTACACCCGCTATGCGGCGGGAATCGCCGCGTTGGGCTGGCTGGATACGCACATCAATTTCACGGCGCCGACCATCATTGACTATCGACCGTTGGTGATTGACTGGATTACCGGGCTTGACAGGGATTTCAGGCAGCGGGCTATCGGTCTGGGGCATTTCAAGGTGATGCTTAAAGCCGGAAAAACGGAAGCCCGAGTCAGCCTTACCAGTGGCGACGCCGCCGGCTGGCGGGCGCAGATTCCGGCGTTACGCTGCCGCGATCTGTCTGCCCTGGTCAATGCGCGCGTGGAGGGCGGTGCGGAAATCGCGCGGGAAGTCGTCATCCATACAGCGACCTCTGCCGCGGGTAAGATGTCCTGCATGGTGGAAGAGAAAGATGCGGAAGCCTTTCATCCGGCATTTCCCAAACCCAAACGCCGGGTTCCTTAATATGTGTATGTACGGACATAGTGACATATAATACAGGTATTCTGAGGAGGTAGTCACATGATGGATAAGAGTATGCCAACCCGCAACCTGGCTCTGGAACTGGTTCGGGTGACCGAAGCGGCAGCCCTGGCTGCCGGCCGGCACATGGGGCGCGGCCATAAAGAAAACGCGGATAAAGCTGCCGTGGATGCCATGCGACTGATCATGAACACCATCCCCATGCAGGGTGTGGTGATAATTGGGGAAGGGGAGAAGGATGAAGCCCCCATGTTATTTAACGGTGAGATTCTGGGCACCGGTAGCGACCCAAAGGTGGATATCGCCGTGGATCCCATTGACGGCACCCGCCCCCTGGCCAATGGCCTGAATAACTCCATCGCCACCGTGGCGGTGGCGCCAAGGGGGACCATGTTCAACCCCGGTCCCTTCCTTTATATGAACAAGATCGCGGTTGGACCGGAAGCCCGCGATGTGATTGACATCAACGCGCCGGTAAAAGACAACCTTACAAAGATTGCCCGGGTCAAGGGCGCCGACATGGAAGACCTGACCGTGGTAATCCTGGACCGGCCGCGTCACGCCCATTTAATCTCTGACGTGCGTGCCTGCGGAGCGCGCATCCGGCAGATACCGGATGGCGATGTGGCCGGCGCGCTGATGACCGCCTGGCCTGATTCGCACATTGATGTGCTTATGGGCATTGGCGGCACCCCCGAAGGTGTGATTGCAGCCTGCGCTTTGCGCGCCATGGACGGCAACATTCAGGGAAAACTGGTCTTCCGCAATGAAGATGAGCGCCGCCGGGGGTTGGAATTGGGATATGACCTTGAAAAAGTGCTGACCATGTCAGACCTGGTTTCGTCGGAAGATGTGTTCTTTGCCGCCACCGGCATTACGAATGGCGACCTGCTGCAGGGTGTCAGCTATTACAAAGATGGCGCGCGGACAGACAGCCTGGTGATGCGCGGCCTGACCGGAACTGTGCGGCAGATCATTTCAACCCACCGGCTGGAGAAACTGGCGCAGATCAGCCCGATACATTATTAATGAAAGTCAAACCTATTCCATTGAATTAAGGCGATAACCTACACCCAACTCGGTCAAAATGTAATCCGGTTTGGATGGATTTTTCTCCAGCTTGCGTCTCAAATTCGCGATATTGACCCGCAGCAACCGGTCTTCATCTTCATAGGTAGCTCCCCATACCTGATGGATCAAATACCTGTGGGTGAGCACTTTTCCAGCATTCTGTGTGAGGGTTTTCAGGAGGTCAAATTCTGTTGGAGTAAGGGTGATCTCACTTCCTGAGAGTATGACCCTATGCCGCGCAAGATCAATTGTCAAACCACCCACTGTATATGTTGAATTTCCATCAGGAGTTACCACCCTGCGCATCACCACCCGGATACGGGCCATGAGTTCACCAACCCCAAACGGTTTGGTCAGGTAATCGTCTGCGCCGGCATCCAGGGCGGAAATCTTTACCTGTTCCTGGTCGCGAACTGAGAGGATGATGATGGGTATCTGGCTGAATTCTCTTAACCGGCGGGTGACCTCTACACCGTCAATATCCGGTAATTTCAAGTCCAGGATTACCAGGTCAGGCCGGTTATTGACAATCATCTGGAGAGCTTCAATCCCATTCCTGGCTTCCAAAATCGTGTACCCATGCACGGAAAGCGATGCGCGCAGGAACCTTCGAATTTCGATCTCATCATCCACAATCAATATGCGAAGGTTTTCCGTCAAAGTTACTTACTCCGGATATTCAATCAAAGGGATTACAAATTTTACACTCAGGCCACCTTCTTTTCGATTTTCTGCCCAAATTCTTCCCTTATGAGCTTCCACAATCCCCCGGCAAATCGAAAGCCCAAGCCCTGAACCCGTGGAACCACCTGTGGAGTTGCCCCGGTAGAATTTTTCAAATATTCTTCCCAATTCCTCATCCGGGACACCCGGACCGGAATCATCCACGCTGATCAAAACCTCCTTTCCCTGATTCTCAACCCGTATCGAGATCATAGACCCAGGCGGAGAGAACTTTTGGGCGTTATCCAGCAGATTGGTTATTGTTTGACCCAACAGGATGGAATCCACGGATACGACCGGCAAATCGTCCGGAATGATGACATCAATTGGTCGATTTTTAAGCTTATTTTCCAATTGATTCAAAACTGCGCCGATCAAATCCTGAAAATCAACTGAAGATCGTTTTAAATTCACAGAACCAGATTGGATGCGGGTCATATCAAGAAGATTACCGACAAGTTGATTCAATTGCCGTGTTTGCTCCGCCGCCGATTGGATCAACTCAAGACGGGTTACATGTTTCAGACGTTTCTTCAGATTCGGGTCGGATTCATCTTCCTCCAGACTGGTCAACACCCCCATGATGGATGAGAGAGGTGTTCTCAATTCATGCGAGATGGAATTAAGCAACGCGGACTGGAGCCGCTCTGTTGTTCGCAGCGATTCAGCCTGGCTGGCCTGTTCAGCAAACAGGGCACGCTCAATGGCCAGGGCAGCCAGATTCGTATAATTTTCCAATAAAAGTCGATCACTGATCTTGATGAAATGCTCACGGCCTGACGTCTTTATTCCAAGCACACCAACAATGCCATGCGATGTCAGCAAGGGCAGGCAGCGTAAACTGGATGCGGGTAATGTTTCCGTTCCCTGGCCGGCTACCTGCCGGTTATTAAAAGTCCATTCTGCCACTGCTTTTTCGTTATTATCCAGATTGAAATTATCGGATGATTTACGAACAACCAGATCAGATCCATCTTCAAGAAGAATGACAACATCACACTCAAATGCCTGATGCAGATTTTTCTCAACAACACAAAAAACATCATTCAGGTCAACAGCCGCCGTTAATTCTTTACTGAGAGAATTCAACGCTCGGGCATTTTTCTCACGGTTTCGCAATTGGTCCACTTGATCGCGTAACGTTGATGCGGATGAACTGATGATCAATCCGACGCCAAGCAATCCAATAAAGGTCAGGATATATTCAGTGTCGGTAACAGCGAATGAGAATTTAGGATGGATAAAGAAAAAATCAAAGACCAGTACACTGACGAGAGAGGCAAGAATTGATGGCCCCCGGCCAAAATATAACGCAGAAACCACAACGGCTGCAAGGTAGAACATCACCAGGTTGGTTGGTTCCAGATTTTGAAAGAATACTGCGTTGCAAAGGGAGACCAGAGCCACCAGGATCAGACTTTTAAAATATCGGTCCCATCGCCTGTTAAATAATTGTCTGGTTGGCGGGAGAACTATTGGTTTGTATTGCTCTTCACTGATCACATAGATATCAATGGAGCCACTTTCTTGAATGATCTGATCGACAACTGATCCCCCGCGGAGGATCTCGAACCAGCGCGGACGTAACGGTTTGCCTGCAATGATCTTTGTGATGTTGTTATTGTGTGAATACTCAATGACAACCTGTGCCACTGACGTACCTGAAAGGTATTCTATTTGTGCGCCCAATTGTTCGGCCAGACTCAGGTTGCGTACAATACGCTCGTGGTTTTCAGCTGGCATATGGGTGTGACCCGGTGTTTCCACAAAGGCAACCACCCATTGTGCATCAAGGTCATCTGCCAATTTCCTGCCTGCGCGAATCAGCCTTTCCCCTAATGGGTGTGAACTGATACACACGAGAATGTGGTCTGCGGCTTTCCACGGCCCCGGGATGGCTTCATCGCGCATATAAGACCGCATCTGAGTGTCAACACGTTCTGCGGCTCTTCGCAAACTGATCTCCCGTAAAGCTGTCAAATTACCCTTGCGGAAAAACTTTTCAATGGCTCGGGCTGCCTGATCGGGGATGTAGACCTTTCCATCTTTCATCCTTTGGATCAACTCATCCGGAGGCAAGTCGATGACTTCAATTTCACTGGTTTCATCAATGATCGTATCTGGAACCGTTTCCCTGACAACAACTCCCGTAATCTGCCGGACTATATCGTTCATGCTTTCAAAATGTTGGATATTGACGGTAGTATAAACATCGATACCGGCAGCCAACAATTCTTCAACATCGTTGTACCGTCTTGGATGCCGCGATCCGGGAACGTTGGTATGCGCCAGTTCGTCCACAATCACCAGCGATGGATTTCGAGACAAAATAGCATCGATATCCATCTCTGTAAATTTCACCCCGTGATAGCTCATCTCCCGCCGGGGGATGATTTCCAACCCTGCCAGTTTGGCTTCTGTGTCTTTTCTGTTGTGCGTTTCAATCAAGCCAATAACAACATCAACAAACTGGTCTTTGCGCTGCTGCGCGGCTTCCAGCATGGCGTAGGTTTTTCCAACGCCGGCGGCATAACCAAGGAAAATCTTCAGTTTTCCTTTTTTTTCCTGAATGGTTTCAGATTGAATTTTTGCCAGAAGCATGTCTGGATCGGGACGGGAAAAGTCTTTCATCTATTTATTGTACTGAATCCAGATCAATATTTAAAAGGAGCACATTCACCCGTGATTCTCCCAGAATACCAGGAAAGGGTTTTTCCAGATGACCCAGCACTAAATCGCGGACCTGTTTTTCCGGTAATTTGCGGGCGAAAGCCACACGATTCACCTGGATCAGTGCCGCTTCCAGACTGATATGCGGATCAAGACCACTGGCTGATGACGTGATCAGGTCGACCGGGATAGGCTGTTTTATGGTGGGGTCAGCCTCTGAAATATGAATAATGTGCTTTTTCACCTGGTTGGTCAATTCTGGATTCAACACACTCAAGTTTGATCCACCTGAGGATGAAGCATTATAGGGTTGTTCTGCTGTCGCAGATGGTCTGCCCCAGAAATATTTTGGGAGCTGAAAATTTTGGCCTATATTTCGCGAACCAATTGCCTGACCATCTCTGCCGGTTAACTGGCTTCCATTTGCCTGCCAGGGAAAAATGGCCTGTGCCAAACCAGTAATGAGCAATGGATAGGCTATACCTGTAATTATTGTAAAAAATAACACCATAAAAATACCAGTTCTAATCTCCTGTTTCATTTTAATCACCTTACCTCTTTTTAATGTAATCCCTGTGCGAATCCCAATCGCGATAGAAAATTTCAAGCTCAAATTCTGTCAACCTGCCATTCCAAAATAACACCCACTTTAAGGTAACCAGCAAGATTATTATTTGAAAAAAAACCTGCCGGGTTTCCGGCATATTCAATGCCTGCTCCCAGCACTCAATAAGGAAGACTAAAGGGATGGTGCCCCAGATCATAATTTTCATAAAGAACAGGTAGAATTTTTCCATGGTATGTCCTTTTTCTGTCAGCCGATTCCAATTAGAGTCAGAGCCATATCGATAATTTTTATGCCAATAAAAGGCGCAACCAGTCCGCCTACGCCATAAATAAGAAGATTGTCGCGTAATAACCGTGTAGCCCCGACAGCCCGGTAGGGAATGCCTTTCAGCGCCAGCGGGATGAGCATGATGATAATCAGGGCGTTGAAAATTACCGCGGAGAGTATGGCGTTTTGTGGTGATGACAGGCGCATGAAATTTAATAATCCCAGTTGCGGATATGTGGTGACAAAAGCGGCCGGAATGATCGCGAAGTACTTGGCGATGTCGTTGGCGATGCTAAAGGTGGTCAAAGAACCGCGAGTCATCAATAATTGCTTACCGATCTCCACAATCTCAATCAGCTTCGTAGGGTTGGATTCGAGGTCGATCATATTAGCCGCTTCACGGGCAGGCTGAGTGCCGGTATTCATGGCCACGGCCACATCCGCCTGGGCAAGGGCGGGGGCGTCATTGGTACCATCACCGGTCATGGCAACCAGCCTGCCTTCGGCCTGTATCTCGCGGATTAATTTCAATTTATTCTCCGGCGTAGCCTGGGCCAAAAAATCATCCACGCCGGCTTCCGCCGCAATGGCCGCAGCCGTCAATGGGTTGTCTCCAGTGATCATCACTGTCTTGATGCCCATCTTGCGTAACTGCGAGAAGCGCTCATTCAGACCGCCCTTGATAATGTCTTTGAGGTGAATCACACCCATGGGTTTTTCGTTTTTTGTTACCACCAAAGGTGTGCCGCCGGAGCGTGCGATCTTTTCAATGGTATTCTGCAGATCGGCTGGAATGGAATGGCCGCCCTCTCTACTCGCTGCCAGCATGGTATCCGGTGCTCCCTTGCGAATGCGGGTATGATCAAGATTGACTCCACTCATGCGGGTTTGGGCGGAAAAAGGAATGAACTTCATTCCATCAGGAAATTCAGAGGATGAGGTCACCGTCCTTCCACGCAGATTGAACTTTTCCTTGGCCAGTACTACGACGCTGCGGCCTTCAGGGGTTTCATCCGCCAGAGAGGCCAACTGCGACGCATCTGCCAGATCATATTCGCTAACACCATCCACAGGTATGAATGCCACGGCCTGACGGTTGCCCAGGGTGATCGTACCGGTCTTGTCTAACAGGAGGACGTCGATATCACCGGCCGCTTCCACAGCCCGTCCGGAAAGGGCGATTACGTTACGCTGGATCAACCGATCCATCCCGGCAATACCGATGGCAGAGATCAATCCGCCGATGGTTGTAGGAATCAGGCAGACCAATAAAGCGATGAGCACGGTTATGCCGATGGGTATTCCCTTCCCAGCTGAATTCACGCTATAGATCGAGAAAGGCAGCAGCGTAGCGCAAACCACCAGAAAAATAATGGTGAATGACGCCAGCAGTATATTCAGAGCAATCTCATTGGGTGTCTTGGATCGTTTGGCGCCTTCCACCAGATTGATCATCTTGTCCAGAAAGCCTTCCCCGGGGTCGGATGAGACTTGTACGACCAACCAGTCTGAAAGCAGGCGCGTACCGCCGGTAACTGCAGAGCGATCACCACCTGCTTCACGAATGACCGGGGCTGATTCGCCGGTTACCGCGCTCTCATCCACCGACGCAATGCCTATTAATATCTCCCCGTCTGCCGGAAGAATATCACCGGTTTCCACGAGATATACATTTCCTTGGCGTAATTGCGTTGATTCGACCTTTTTGAATTGCTCAGGTTTCTTTTGACCTTCTGGAATGCGTGGAAGTACCTTTGCCTGTGTTTCCTTGCGGGTTTTTCGCAAAGCTTCTGCCTGGGCTTTTCCCCTGCCTTCCGCGAGCGCTTCCGAGAAGTTGGCAAATAGAACAGTAAACCATAACCAGGCTGCGATGGCTCCGATGAATCCGGCGGGCGCTTCTCCCTTGCCGAACAGTGCCTGTTCAAAGAGGAACGTAGTCAGAACGCTGCCTATCTCAACAATGAACATCACAGGATTGTGGATCATGCGCGCCGGATTTAGTTTGATAAACGCGTCAAGAACAGCCCGGTTGATGAGAGCCGAAAAAGTTTTATTGCGGGTTAATTTACTGGATTTCATAGGATTACAATCCTGTCATTTGTAAATGTTCAATAATCGGACCGATGGCCAGAGAGGGGAGGAAATTCAGAGCTCCAACCACCACTACGATCAGTACCAACCAGCCAATGAACAGGCCAGAGGTGGTGGGAAGCGTTCCAGCCCCCACTGGTATTTTTTTCTTACCTGCCAGAGAACCTGCCAGCGCAAGAGTCGGAATGATGAGCCAGAAGCGGGAGATGAACATGGCTGCCGCGCCGAGGTAGTTATAGAAGGGAGAATTTGCATTCAATCCGGCAAACGCGGACCCGTTGTTGTTCCCCTGTGAGGTGAAAGCATATAGCACCTGGCTGAAACCGTGCGGCCCCGGGTTGGTCATCCCGGCAAGGCCGGCCTGTGTGGATACCGCCAGAGCGGTCAGCCCAAGTACAATGATGGGCATGATCAAGATCAACAGGGCGGCCATCTTCATATCAAACGGCTCTATCTTTTTTCCCAGGTATTCCGGGGTGCGGCCCACCATCAGACCGGCTACAAATACGGCCACCAGTACAAACACCAACATGCCATACAAACCTGAACCTACTCCTCCTGGGGCCACTTCACCAAGCTGCATCAATATCAGGGCAGCCAATCCGCCCATCGGGGTGAAGGAATCGTGCGTGCTGATTACAGCACCGGTAGAGGTGGCTGTAGTGAGAGAAGCAAACAGAGCAGAGGTAACTGACCCAAAGCGGACCTCCTTGCCTTCCATGTTTCCCGCCGAGAGGTCGATTCCTGCTGGAGAGTTTACCTGTTGGGCAAGGATGGGATTGCCGGTTTTTTCACTGAAGCAGGCCAGCAATGTGAAGCTGACCAGCAGGATCAGCATAGCTGTAAGAATGGACCACCCCTGACGGGTATCGCCCACCATTTTTCCAAAGGTGAAGGTTAACCCAAAGGGAATGACAGTCTGGGCCAACATCAAAAATAAATTCGAAAGTGGTGTTGGATTCTCAAAAGGATGAGCAGCGTTGGCATTAAAGAAACCGCCTCCGTTCGTACCAAGGTGTTTTATGGCCACCTGTGATGCTACCGGTCCGCTGGCTATCATCTGCACGGAATTACCCTCGAGTGTCTGTGCGGAAAATGCGGAAGAAAAGGTTTGCGGGCTCCCTGTCCAGACAAGAACCAGGCTGAGCGCGATAGAGATGGGCAGAAGAATATACAAGACTCCACGGGTCAGATCAACCCAGAAATTGCCCAGGAATTCGGTTTGTTTGCGTGCCAGCCCCCGGATTAACGCCATTAAGACAGCCATACCGGTAGCGGCGGAAACGAAATTTTGAACTGTAAAGCCGATCATCTGGGTAAACGGGTTTATGGATACTTCCCCTGAAAATGCCTGCCAATTCGTGTTGGTCACAAAACTGACCGCTGAATTGAAGGCCAGATCCGCCGAAAGAGGCAGAATAGGCGCTCCAGATATAGGGAATAGATGTTGGATACGGAGGATCAGGTAAAGAAAGGCAATCCCAACCAGGTTGAATATGATCACAGCCAGGCTGTAAACTTTCCAGTTCATTTCCTTTGTGGAATCCAAACCAGCCAGCCGATATATAACCCTTTCCAATCGCCCCAGAATCGGAGTGAGCAGGGTTGAGTCCCCTGAATAAACTCGATACATATAGGTTCCAAGAGGTTTGATGATCAGTAAAAGCAGAACGAAATAAATGATGATCTGCAGCCAATCATGGTTTGTCATCAGAATTTCTCCGGTTGCAGCAGGGCAACAAACAAATATACAAAAAGGCAAAAAACGATCAGCCCGATAAACCAGTACATCGTTATTGCTCCTTTAATTTTTCCAAACCAAACATCAACCCAAAGGTTGAAATGCTTAATACGAGAAAAAATAAACCTGCGAAAATGTCATTCATACCATCTCCTTTTTGCCTTTCGGCATTTGATTTATAAGACAGGCGATGTTAATTGGCTGTTAAGGAGATGGTTGAATCCATAAAAATAGTGCAAATGAAAATAAAATCGGTGTTAAATACTGAACGGGAAGAATAAAAAAAGACAACCGATTCCATCATTAGGCACACTTCCAAACATAAAAGGTCTGGAATAACACGATGGAATTAGACCGGTCTAATTTTTATTGGTTGAACAAACTGGGAAACGTGTACATTGACAAAAATTATCGGGTCATCATCACTGAGCCGCCGCGGACAGGACTACTTGATCGAGAACTCCGTTGATGGCCGGGATTTCAAACAGATGCGCATCTTCCACATGCACCGCCCTCTGGATAAAGCCAACATTGGTGTATACGCTTGCAGCCCGCTGACATCATCCACCCATGTTGAATTCTCTGAATTTGCTATGGGTGAATGCAAATGGGATTTGTATGCGAATCCGGAAAGCTGAACTGGTTCCAGGTGGGCGCATTCGAACTGAATAGCGTATAATCCCCGGCGTGAATTTTGACTTTCTTCGAAATGTGACCCTCAAGGGACTGGCGCTATTCCTTCTTCTCACTGTGATCCTCGGGACCATTCCCGCGGATACCCTGGGGAAGGTATCCATCTATAACCATCTGGTTCCCGGCCGCCCGCGCCTGCCATTTGGCGAGACGCCTCAGCGCTCGTACAACCTGAGCCTTTACAACCTGGAAGCCATGTTTGCTTCTCACGAGATCATGCGGGAAAAAGCACAAGATGAATTCCGGGTGATCCTGCTGGGAGATTCGTCGGTATGGGGCACACTGCTCAAGCCGGAGGAAACCCTCTCAGGCCGGTTGAACGCTTTGCAGATGCAAATCTGCGGGAAACCCGCCCGTTTTTACAACCTGGGGTATCCCACCATCTCACTCGCCAAGGATGTGCTCATCTTGCAGCGCGCCCTGAAAGAGAAACCCGATCAGGTCATCTGGTTAACCACGTTGGAAGCGTTCCCGGCGGACAAGCAGCTCTCGTCCCCGCTGGCTGAAAACAACGGCGCCGTTTTACGGCCTCTCCTGGGGATTGATACCCCGGCGCTTTCAACCAGCCTGGTGGATTACACGTTATTCAACCGCCGGCGTGAATTTGCCGACTGGGCACGTTTGCAACTCTACGGGGTCCCATGGGCAACCAGTGGAATTGACCAGGATTATCCAACACGCTACCAACCGGCCGCCGTAGACCTGGAAGCGGATGACGCGTTTCACGATCTAAAACCGGGGGATGATTTACAGGCATCACTGGCCTGGGATGTGTTAAAAAGGGGGATGGACCTGGCATCTTCCGGGCAATTGCCTGTGCTTCTGGTGAATGAACCCATACTCATCTCCAACGGTTTGAACAGCGACACACGCAATAATTTTTATTATCCTCGTTGGGCGTATGACGAGTATCGGCGAGAATTCCAGGTGAAAGCCAACGGATACAACTGGCAGCTGCTGGATACATGGGATTCCATAGCCATGGATCAATTCACAAACAGCGCCATCCACCTGACCCCGCGGGGAGAGGTTATTCTGGCGGAATTGGTTGCCCGGGAACTATCCATTCAAGCCTGCAAATGATGATTTTCCCGGGAAAACACACTTAAGCGTAAAAAAAGAATAAATTACATTTGTTATCTAAAGAAATGAAACATAATACGTGCCCGACTGGCAGGGTATGTATATACTGATTAAGGTCATCCATTGCACGTGGATGGCCTTAACAACACTATACTAAGGGGCGTATTGGAGATGAGAAAAACAACACACATGAAAAAGTTTTCTCTATCTGTTAGTTGGTTTTCAATCGTCCTGGCCGTTCTTTGTATCCTCATCACTCTCACAGGCCTCATACTACTTGAGAAGACCATTGCCGGTTCTTCTCCCACCAGCAGCAACCTTTGGATTGCCAGAATACTGGTTGTCCTGGGGGCGCTTGGTGCGGCGGGCAGTTGTCTGATTATCCGTTTTAAAGAGAAAAGAGAAAGAACTCAAAACAATGAACTGATCACCATGGGTTCCACTCTGGCTCATACGGATACACCAGCGCTGGCCTCAGGTCTTTCCGCGCTGACAACCGGAGACATGACCCGTCACGTGACCATTGTCAGCAAAAGTCTCAACCTTTCAGAAGATGAGATCCGTCGGAATGGATCATCCATTCAAAAGTCCATGAATGATATCGTGACCAGTCTGAATGAGTGTGTCCGATCTTACAACTGGATCACGGATGTTCCCTGCAAGCGCATGTTTTACCGTGGAACCGATTCCTTTCAAGAGGGATTGGCCGCCGGTGAAGCCATGGGAAAGATCGCGGGCAACCAGCGCAAGGTGATGATCTCCAGCGCGCTTCACCAGGATAACCTGCAATTGCGGATCAATGGCTTTCAGACCAGCCTGGCGGCAAACTTCGCGGATTTGAAAATTGTCCGAACGATCGATACCTCCGGAAAGAGCGACGAACAGATCATCGCGGAATTTGAGGAAACACTCAAAGAACATCCCGACCTTGCCGCATGTTACGCGACGGATATTGAATCCATGCTTCCATTGATCAAGATGATCCAGAAAAATGGTTCCCTGAAGAAGATCAAGATCATCAGCCATGATCTCTCGGAAGAGATTGCCAGACTGATCAATGATGGTGTGATCACGGCCAACGTAACCCAGAATCCGTTCGCCCAGGGGTATGACACCGTCATCCACCTGTATAACCACCTGGCCGGCGGTTGGGTGCCCACGGTTGAACGCATGCTTATCAAGCCTGATCTGGTTTCACGCGAAAATCTGAAAGATTTCTGGCGAATCGGACAGGGAGCTTTTCAATCGGATGAAGCCATTGCCCAGAGACCACAACCCGTCGAAAACACATCCGGCAAACCACTCAAGATCGCGATGGTGGCCGCGGATGTATCCTTCTTTGATTTTGTGAAGGAAGGTGTGGATGCCGCGGCGAAAGTATTGAAACCCTTCAACGCGAAAATTGACTGGCTGCTGCCGCCGGGCGCAAAAACCTCGAAAGGGGTGTCTTTCTCCGCTGAAATTTACAGCCCATTCCTCGAGAAATTGGCTGCCGATGGGTATAACGCCATTGGTATCATCGTGGCGGATTCAGAAATCAACAAGACTATCAATAAACTGGTTGAAAAAGGTATTCCGATTGCCACATTCAACGCTGAAACGAGCAGCATGCGCGGCTTGATGCTTATGATGGTGGACCGCGCCAGGCAATTGATGGATGCCAGTCAAACGTTGAATGACTCTGCGAAAAACGCGCAATTTGCCACAGATACAGTATCCGGCACGATCCAGCAGATCACCAAGTCAGTCAGCGACGAGGCGGCCATGATGAGCCGCGCGAATGGCTCGGTGCAGTTGATCGTGGATAATATTCAACAGATCAGCCGGGGAGCGGAGGAACAGGCTCGGGCGGCGGAAAATGCCGTGACTGCCTCGATGCAAATTGCCGACGCCGTGGATCAAACGTCCCAGGCCATCGCTAAAGTGACATCCACCGCCGATAATTCCGTCAAAGTGGCACGCGAAGGCGCCGAGTCAGTTCAACAGGCTTTGGACCAGATGGGCAGCATCCAGCAGGCGGTTGAAACATCCGCGTCATCCATCCAGATGATGGATACATACTCCCAGCAAATTGGCGAAATTGTGGAAACCATTCGCGACATTGCCGATCAGACCAACCTGCTGGCGTTGAATGCGGCCATCGAAGCCGCCCGAGCCGGCGAACAGGGCAGAGGTTTCGCTGTGGTGGCCGGTGAAGTCCGAAAACTGGCAGAAAAATCCGGCGAAGCCACCCGCGAAATCACCACGATTGTTCACAACACGCAGAAAAACATCGCCGAGACCGTGGTTTCCATGCAGACGGCCATTGAACGTGTGTCTGAGGGGAGCCGCCTGGCAGAAAGCTCCGGCAAAGCGCTTGAATTGCTGGTCACCTCGGCGGCGGATATGCAAACCCAGTCTCTGGGTGCCAGTGAAGCCAATTCGGCCATGGTGGGCGTCATGGAAAGCCTGAACACAGCCATTGAGCGGGTCTCCGCGGTTATTGAACAGAACAGCGCGTCCTCCGCCGAGATCAACAAAAACGCCAATGACACCCTGGAGATCATGGAATCGGTGGCCGCCTTCAGCGAAGAAAACGCTGCATCCTCCGAAGAGATTGCCGCCTCTACAATGGAAGTCAATGATAAAGTGTCCCAGATGGCCAATATGGTGCAAAAATTGGAAACCATCGCCTCAGAAATGCAGGCGTCAACAGCCAACTTCAAACTTTAGCATCTCTCGAACCCCCTTAACACGAACACGGAGTTGCATGCACTCCGTGTTCGTGTTTTCATTGGATAATGTCAGGCAGGTAAATCCCCAGATTGAAAAGGCAGCAAATTGCCGTTTTATTTTGGTTTGTCATATCAGTATAATTTGTATTGAATCAATAGCGATGTTGCAGTGCACGTCAAATTTTTAAGGAGTACGGTGTGGCACAATTCGTTGCTTACAGGGATGGTATAGAAGTAAGCGGACAATACTTGCTCACGTTTGTGAATTGCCTTGGCAATTACAGGGAAAAAGCGCAGGCTGTTTTTCTCAATCACGGCATTGATTCACTTGAGCCGCGAAAATGGTATCCCCAGCAGGCCTGGCTGGATGGTTTCAAAGAACTGGCCGGCTCACTTCATGCGAACACGCTGGCCGTAGTGGGCAGAAAAATCCCGGAAAATGCCAGCTTTCCACCGGAGATCAATGAAATCTCCCTGGCGCTGAAATCCATTGACTGGTCGTACCACCTGCATCATCGCATTGAAGGCAAAGCCCTTTTCAACTATGCCACCGGTGAAATGCAGGAAGGAATAGGTCATTATTCGTATGAAAAGGATGGAACCAATCGGATCATCATGACCTGCACCAGCCCCTATCCGTGCGATTTTGACAGGGGAATCATCGATTCCATCGCCTTTCGATTTCGCTTTCCAGGCACCATGCCACGAGTTACCCACGCGCGACCGGATCAATGCCGCAACACAGGGCACAACTCGTGTACCTATACTGTGGAGTGGTGATTCCGGCTACTTCCAGGCTTTCAACGAAAAAACGATGGGGAGTGTGTCATCCCCATTGGGGTGATGCCAGAATCCGTCATCTCCTTCCTTCATGTCGGGCATGGTGGGAAAGAACCCTTTGCCGGATTCATGCAGAAATTCCAACCGCAATCCTTTGCGGCAAACTTCGCTGACAATTTCGCCCATGGTGTGCTGCCACTGGAAACACACGGGGGTGTTCACTTTTGCCGAAGTATCCGCGTAGCTGCCCTGGACGTCACACCTGAGAACTTCTTTTTGAAAGTACGGGTATTTCATCGCCCAGTTGTCGGAGTATTCGTCAAATATCCAGGTAAGCGGGTGACCTTCAGCCAGATAGAAAAACCCACCGGGCTTAATATATTGTGCGGCGATTTCCATCCAACGGGGGAAATCGGGCAGCCAGTTAATCACCCCATAGCTGGCGAAGACAATATCAAATTGACCGTCCAGGTTGGCCGGGAGGTCATATATATTGCAGCAGATGAACCGTGCGGGAATGTTCAGCTCGCGGCTCAGGCCTTCCGCCATTTCTATGGCCCGCGGTGAAAAGTCTACACCAGTGACCTCTGCGCCGAGGCGGGCCCATGAAAGGGTATCCATACCGAAGTGGCATTGCAGATGAAGCAGTTTCTTTCCGGCTACATCACCCACTTCCCCCCGGATGAAGGAATCGAGCTTGTTTTCACCGTTTTTGAAGGCATCCAGTTTGTACATCTCTGAACGGGCGTTAATATCCGTCCATTCATTCCACAGAGTTTGATTGGTTTGCAGTTCTTTTTCCATGAACCAATTTTACCCGGAAGAAGATGCCTTTTGATCGAGTTTTGCATTAGAACGTTGCTTCCTCCATTATTGATTGGGCAGAGAATGTATAATTTTGCCATTGTCTATGTCAGCAGATTTTTCCCCCGACCAGAATCGCGAACAGTATTTACACCGTGTGGAAAAGGCCATTCAATTCATGACCAACCACCTGGCAGAGGTTGTGAACCTCGAATCGACCGCACGGGAAGCCGGTTTTTCGCCATTTCACTTTCATCGCTTGTTTACCGCCATCACCGGTGAGACACCGCAAGACTTTCTGTTCCGGTTGCGAATGGAAAAAGCAGCCAACATACTTGTCAAATCCCCCTCCGTGAGCATTACCGAAATCGCGTTCGCGTGTGGATATTCCAGCTCGTCCGCGTTTGGCCGCTCTTTCAAGCGTTTCTATGGAATTCCAGCGGGTGAATACGCTCGCATCCGTACAACGTCAGATTTCCCCCAATCCTGGGTGGCGGTAAAACCGGTGGCAATTGGCGTCGAATTTGAGCTGCCCGAAATCAGCATTAAGCCAATGCCAGCCTTGCATCTCGCGGTTTTTAAATCACCCTCCGGGTATTCCCCGGCGGGAATAAAATCTGCCTGGGAAAAAATGTTTCACTGGGCGCAGGGCAGGGGAATCAGTATTCCCCGTACGGGGTTGATCGCCATTTCCTATGATGACCCGGATATAACCCGGATGAAGCATTGCCGGTATTACGCCTGCTTGAACATTCCGGAAACCATACGAAATGACACCCGCGCGGGGATTATGGACATACCCGCGCATTTGGCTGCCGTGTGCCGCCTGACATGTGACCCCGACCAGATCCTGCCCGCCTACAGGGTCATCTACCGAGACTGGCTACCGCAAAGCGGTTTCCTGATCACCGACTATCCTCCTTACGAATACTACTATGATGCCCCCGAAGTGAATCCGGCCAGCAAATATGTATTCGACCTGTGCATCCCGGTTGAACCGTTGTGAGAATAGCAAGAATGGTATAGCAGAACGCAAAAATTGGATATCGCTGACGCCAACTCAAGGGCAAAATTGAGGTATCAAAATAACCATGGAGAAACCAATGAAAATCAATCTTGTTTCCAGCGTTTTATTTGTTGCCGATATTGCCCGGTCGCGCGAATTTTATGAAGGTGTACTTGAACAGACGGTGCTGATGGACCACGGCCCAAACGTGGGCTTTGCCGGAGGTTTTGCCATCTGGCAAATTGATCACGCCAACCAGATGGTGTTCGGAGACCGAAAAACAACCCGCGAAGAATCAAATCTGGACGCGGCAGAACTGTACTTTGAAACCCGTGAACTTGACGAAGCCTTAAATAAAATAAAGGCAGCCGGCGTCAATTTTATCCATGAATTGATGGAACAACCCTGGGGGCAGAGGGTGATCCGCTTTCGCGACCCTGACGGACACATTCTGGAATTGGGTGAACCGATGGATGTGGTTATCTGCCGCTATCTCGCGGCCGGATTGAAGCCTGAAGAAATCGTAAAACGCACGTTCATGCCGCTGGAGATCATCAACCAGATCGCGGCAGCTCAAGCTCAATAATAGAAAAAGGAACAAAAATGAACCGGCCTTCATGTGTTATGAGGGCCGGCTTTGCTTTTTATTGGAAAATGCTGGTATTTTCAAATGTGGTCAATGCCATAATCGGCTGCAGCCCATTGCGCGACCCATCCGGCATCATCTGATGGGCATCCGTGAAGAAGTAGTCAGGCGTTTTATCGCGGATCATTTTTAACGCTTCGCGGGTCAATCGGTCTGCCGGGTGATTGTCCCGGCGGGGTGTCCAGCACCATTGTACGTCTTTGAAATGGCGGCACAATCGGCGTGCCTGGCGGTGGAATTGCTGGATACGCGGAGAATGCGTCAATGATTGGTTTTGCATTTGCTCAATGATGGATTTCGCGTCCCCCTGGATGAGGATGGTTTCATTGCAGGCTTTCAAATCCACCAATGCTTCCAATCCCGCGATAAGCGCCAGATACTCCGCGCCATTGGATGTTGCCAGTTTCCAGTGGGCGTAGCCGCCCCGTCCCCGCGCCACCAGTTTTTCATCACGCAGGATCAGCCAGCCGTAGCACATGATACCCGGATAACCGTCCGTAGCCACGTGTATGCGGCGGTACAGGCCGTCAAATTGCAGCGTGTACATGTAATTCCATGAATGCGCCAGTGCGAATAATACGCTGCCTGATGGAGAGGGTATTTAATTGATCAGAACTGGGGGGGTGAGCCGTCTGAGACCGGGAAATACTGGTATAAAAAGAAGGGTTATTCTTTGTGTGAGACAAGCGACGAATGGTTTTGTAAAGCGGGATGAGATTTCCAACCTTATTATAGACGAATTATCACCGACTGCGGGCGCTTTCAACCTATGGGGGTGATTAGATGCTCCTGCAGGGGGCCGGTTCCACGTCCACCATGGCTGGCTTTTTCGGCATACATCTCCCTGTCAGCCATCTCAAGAACCTCTTCCAGAGGCTGTCCATCCTGCGAGGTGGCAACGCCGAGAGAGATATTGATTGCCAGGGGCTGTTTTTCCTCACCGGAGGCCAATTCTGATTCCTGATTGTATGTTTCCAACATTCCACGCACGCGTTTCAGAATTTCTTTTGCCAGTTTATCATTGGTGCGCGGTAGCAGCACGGCAAATTCATCACCACCAATCCGGGCAACCACATCTTCGGGGCGGAAGGCGCTCTTCAATATGGAGGCGGCCTGACGCAGGAGACTGTCCCCGGCAGAATGGCCAAGCGTGTCATTGGTGATCTTCAAACCATCCACATCCCCCAGAATGATGCTTACCGGATAACTCCGGCTATTGTTAAGACGGTCCATCTCCGCGGTGAAGTATGTGCGGTTGTACAGGCCGGTCAGATCATCGTGCATACCCAGAATCCGCAGATTCTCTTCCAGCAGCTTGCGGTCGGTTATGTCGTGACCGACTGCCTGTAATTCTTCCAGGTTGTCTTCATCATCAAACAGGCCATGAATGGACCACTGCTGCCAGCGGATCTGGCTGTCAGTGCCTTCATGGCTTGTCTGTTCAATACGGATAACCGGATTGTTGACGGTAAGTATGGAAGTGATCAAATCACCCGTCTGCTGCATAATTATCGGCAGGTAGGGTGAAACCGATTTGCCCAGGGTATCCTCCGGGGCGGTGTCATAATAATCACAGAAAGCATTGTTTACAAAGGTGAGCGTTCCATCCGGCAGCATGCGGCAGATGAGATCGGTCTGGTCCTGCACAATGGCCCGGTAGCGGGCTTCGCTGGCCGTCAGGCGGGCTTTGCTCTCATTTTGCTCGGTAATATCCTGACTCATCAACATGACTTTTTCCACCAGCCCGTCACTGGACCGGACCGGAATAAAGAAGAAATTGAATACCCGGTTGAAGATGGTAATTTCACGCGCGTTTCTTGCGCCATGAAACGCGTCAACAATCGCGTTTTCCAGAAGATTAATTCCCGGATTGCCATTGGGGAGCGCTTCTGCCAGTGTTTTCCCCTCAATAAAGACATTATTTTCCTTAAGCAAACCCATACCATCGCCGGCCAGCAGCGTACAACGCAAATCACGATCAAACAGCCCGACAACCCCATTGGGGAAGTTTTTGGCCAGGGTTCGATACAGTTCTTCACTGTCACGCAGTTGCTGCTGGGCGTTTTTCAGGTCAGATATATCAGTCACGGCCGTTAACCAACCGTTGGTTTGCCCTTTGTTATCCCGCATGGGTGAGAGCAATAACAGGGCGTCAAAGCGCTGCCCGTCTTTACGCATTAACCTGACTTCCACACCCGTATCGGGGTAATTATCATCCATGGCCGACTGGTAAATTTTCGTGAGACGGTCAACTTCTTCTGCAGGCCAGTAATCAAACGGGATGGTCGTGTCCATTAATTCAAGCCGGGAATAACCGACCATCCGGCAAAAACCGGGATTGATATACGTGACCTTCCCATCCAGGTTTATGACCGAAATACCGGAGATGATCGATTCCTCAATCGCTTTGCGGAAATTTTTCTCACGAATCACACTGGTGTACAGCCGGGCGTTTTCGATCATGATGGCGCTCTGATCGGCAAAAAGCTGCATGAGGTGAATCTCATCCTCGGTAAACTCCCCGCTTTTGGCTGTATCGCCAATGGTGAGTACGCCAAGAATTCTGCCGGAAGCTTTCAAAGGTACCGATAGTACCCGGTGCATGGAAGTTTTCACCACCTGTCCGGGTAGTTGTTCCCAGGTGGCCAGGTCTTCAACGAAAAAAGCCTGCCCGGTAACCGCCACACGACCGGCCAGATTTTGCATCAATTCATTACCGGATGAGGAGAGATCTTCCGGATAGTTGCAGGTCACGACCAGATTTAGCTTCTGATTATCCTCATCCATCAGGTATATTCCGGCATTGTTGCTTTGGATCAGTGGAGCCGCGTTTCGCACAATGGTTGAAAGCAAGTCCTCCAGTTCGATCTGGGCGGTTAATGCCAGGGACGTGTCATACAGAGATGACATTTGTCGGGCGCGATTCTGGGCGGCTTCCTCAGCCTGCATACGGCCGGTGACTTCTTTGATCAGGTTCAGGTTGGCACGGTTCAGTTCAGAGTTGACCCTGCGCAGGTTGAGCATATCGTCAAAACGCGCCAGGCAAATGATGATGGCTCTTTCCAGTTCCGCATCTTGAACCGGTTTGATAAGGTAAGCCCCAACGCCAACATCAACCGCCTTCTGGATAAGAGACGGGTTTTCATACGCCGAAAGCATAATGACCGGTGTGGGACAAACCTTTTGAATGGAACGAGTAGCCTTGATACCGGCCTCTGGATCTTCTTCCCCCGAGGCAGGATCGGTCATATGCAGGTCCATCAGGATCAATCCCGGATTCAGTTTGCCGGCCAGATCCACCGCGCTGGCAGCATCGTAGGCCGCGCCGGCTATCTGGTATCCAAGACGTTGGAGCTGGCTCTGGATTAACCGATTTACTATGGCTTCATCTTCTACTACAAGGATTCTTAGTGGAGAAGGTCTGCGCAAAATATCTCCTCAGTCATCCCGGATAAGCCTTATCAAAACATGGCGTAGATTTTTCTTCGCCCCCTGATGGTGTGATAGGTACTGCTCGTCATATCAGGAATGTTTTGACTGGAGCCATATCACGTTGTTATTCTATTATAAGAGATGGGCGACCCATTTTTATGGTCTGGATCGATTTTTAAACAAAAATTTATGGAAAATTTACGCCTTTTCATCCTACTATGGTGGTAATCACTTTTCCAGGTGGTATCTTAAACATCCGAGGGTGGCCTGTTAATTGCAACACAGGGATATCCGGTATGGAAAACGGATACCTCCCTACTCCATCAATTTTCCATTCAACCTCATACATGCCTCATTCATCACTCATTAAGATGGGAGACGCTGGATCCATGGCAACAGCATCGGCCGGGGGTGAAACATTGAAATACGCGGGAATCAACGATTTCGGGCAACCTGTTCAGATTGAGCGAAACACGCTTCATGCCGCGCTTTTCATTCTGGACAAAAACGGGTGTATCGAAGACTTGAATTCGATTGCCCTTGACCTTTGCGGGGCTTCCGATTCGGACTGTCTGCTTAAGCGGCCGTTTAAAGAATTGCTGACAGAAATTGAACGGTCTTCGGCAAACATGACAGCCGCCCGCCATAGCGTTTTTTCGCAGGGAACCCTGCATTGCCTGCATGGCAGGAAGACGCCGGTTCAGGTACTGTACAGCCCGGCATTGGAAAATTCCAACAAAACCCTCGTGTTGATGAACGAATTGCCCGAACCGGACAAGGAAGCAGAAATGTTGCTGCGGGCGTACCGGCGGCAGAAAGCCCTGAATCAGAGGCTGGGGGAAATACTGGAGCTGGGACGTACCTTTAGCCTGCATACGGATCTTAATTCGGTGATGAATCAGATTGTCAGGGTGGTGGGAGAATCTACCGGGTATGGATTTGTGGGGTTGTACCTGAAAGACCCTGAGACACAATTAATGCGCGTAGCCACACACATAGATACATTCCTGGATTTCACTACCTACAAAAAAAACAATCCGGGCAATGACTGGGACATTCTGACAATAGTCAACAGTAATCCCTTCGATCTGATCAAGATCGGTGGGAAACAGCTGCCAGTTACATTTGGAATGGATGGGGATGAAGCAGGGGAGGGGAGACCAAAAGCCACCCGGCGATTTAAGTCCGCAGAAATCTGGGAAGTCGATGGTGCTCTGCTCGCCCTGGTACAGTTGAAGGGGGCCGTTACCTGCGGCTATCTGCGGGTAAGCGATCCCATTGAAAAGCGCTGCGAGAAACTAATGGATGTCCCGCCAGAAGATTCGGAAACATTCTGCCAGCAGGCTTTGTGGATCTATGCCAATCAAGCGGCTGTAGCCATTGAAAACGCCATTCAGTTTGAACGAGTCCGCCTGGATATTATTGAGCGTACCCGTCTTGAAAAAGACCTGACTCTGACCCAGAATGAATTGGAGCAGCGAATACTGCGCCGCACCCGCGAACTTGAGAAACTGAACGCGGAACTGCGCTCCGAGATCATGGAACGCGAGGTTGCCCAGCAGGAACTGGATCAACAATCCTCATTTCTACGCCAGGTATTGGATACCAATCCGACGTTCATCTACGCCCGCGATCGAAATGGCAAATATACCCTTATTAATGAAGCCGCCGCCCGTTTTGATGGGTTGACCATTGACGAAATAATCGGCAAGACCGACAACGATTTGAATCATGACCTGGGTCAGATCATTCGCTGGCGGCATGAGGACCTAGACGTAATGGACAACAACCGCGAGATCATCCTGCCTGAAGAGCGGGTGGTTGATACGCATGGAGTTCCCCACTACATGCAGACGATCAAACGCCCGATCATCGGACGGCATGGAAAGATAGACCAGGTTCTGGGTGTGTCTGTGGAAATTAGTGCGCGAAAAAAGGCGGAAGAACGGGTTGTTCAAGCCAACGCCGAACTGGCCCGGGCGTATGACGCCACCATCGAAGGCTGGTCGAGGGCGCTGGATTTGCGTGACCGCGAGACAGAAGGGCACAGCCTGCGCGTGACCAATATGACGCTGCGTCTGGCCAGGTTTATGGGTATTGCCCAGAGTGAACATCTCAATTTACGCCGGGGTGCCTTACTTCATGATATCGGAAAGATGGGAATTCCCGACGAGATTTTGTTTAAAAAGGGGGCCTTGAACGACGACGAATGGGTTATCATGCGAAAGCATCCCACCTACGCGTTTGAGATGCTTAATCCAATTGAGTATCTGCATCCCGCGCTGGTCATTCCCAAATATCATCATGAAAAATGGGATGGAACCGGGTATCCGGAAAAATTGGAAGGTGAGATGATCCCGCTACAGGCGCGCATCTTTTCCATTGTGGACGTGTGGGACGCGTTGACCAGTGACCGCCCATACCGGTCCGCGTGGAGCCAGGATGATGTGCTGGAGTACGTAAAAGGGAATTCCGGCTCGCATTTTGATCCACGGGTTGTCGACACATTTGTGACGAATTTGGACGAGATCGTACACAAACCTTTTTTGGAATAACGTGTGAACGCTTCCATGCTGTAAACAGGGTGGGTATTTATTAATACCGATTTATTATACAAAACAGTATTAAAAAGGTATACTCATTGCAACGATATGTCCATGCCCGATAATCTCAAACCCGAAACTCTTCCCGGTTTAGACCTGCGCGACTCTGTGGGAAAAGCGGCCAACCTTGCGGCTGCCGCAGCCACATTCTTCGACTACCGCCTGACGCTGGCCCCAAACACCCTCCGCCGGCATCGTGCCGCACTCGAATTGTTCGCCGAATACCTGGGTGAAAAGGGATTACGCCCGGCCCGCCTGCACGACGACCCCGCCGCATGGCGTGGAATTACCTGGGGATTGGTGGATGGCTACTACAAGTGGCTGCTGGCGCAGGGTTACAGCACAGGCAGCGCCAATGTGAATCTTTCCACCATCAAAACATACGCCCGCCTCGCTATTAAAGCCGGCGTTGTCGAGCCTGCCGAGAGTCTGTTGATTGAAACTGTTCACGCCCGCAGCCGCCGCCGCGACCGTATGCGTATTGATGAACAACGCCGAAAAGAGAATATCCCTACCCGCATCGGCGCCAAAAAAGCAGAATCTGTGCTTCTCACCATCGCCCAGGTAGTGTTATTGAAGAAGCAGCCGGATACTCCGCAGGGCCGCCGCGATCAATTGTTAATGTGTCTTCTGCTGGATCACGGCCTGCGCGTGGGTGAAGCGGCCGGTTTAAAACCGTCTGACCTTGACCTGGAGACCGGAACACTTTCTGTCTACCGCCCCAAGGTCGACAAACGTCAGATTCACCGCCTGAGTCCGGATGCGCTGATTTCTGCCCGGAAATATATGCAGTTTGATATTCTAACTATACGCAATCAGCCCCCCACCCTTCTGGCCGGGAGCAGCCGTAGCGCCGCATTGAGCGGTTCCCTGTCCATTCGCGCCATTTTCAACCGGGTACGCCTGCTTGGCCGGCAAATCGGGCTTGCCAATCTGTCTCCCCACGACTGCCGACATACCTGGGCCACCCTTGCCTCGCGCGCGCATACACCCCTCGACCGGCTGATGGACGCCGGCGGCTGGTCAAGTTATGCCATGCCGTTGCGCTATATTGAATCGAATGAAATTGCCAACGATGGTGTCAACCTGAGCGATGCGGACAATACACTGGAATAACCGCCGGTAGATTATGATTGATCCCAACCTATAAAAATCATTCATCTACCCTGTCGGGATTCCAGAAGAATTCCATCTGGCGGGCAGTTTTCACCGCCAGCGCCTCATTTTCAAGCCGGGCAACCAGGTGCAGGCTCATTTCAATGCCGGCGGAAATTCCTGCCGACGTCACGATTCTGCCGTTGTCTACCCAGCGTTTATTTGATTGCACCTCTATTCCCGGGAACATGGACTGCAGATCCGCCTGGTCTTCCCAGTGGGTAGTGGCAGGCAATCCGTCAAGGAGTCCGGTGCGGGCCAGCAGGAACGCGCCGGTGCAGATTGACGCCGTGATTTCCGTCGTGGGGCTGACACGTCTGATCCAATCAAGTACCGTGGAATTTTCCATTTCATTTGTTACCACTCCACCGGGAATGATAAGCACATCCAGTTCCGGATGAGTGGACAGATCGTTTTCAGGCAATATGATCAACCCTCCCCTGGCGGTAACGTTCCCCGGCGTGGCAGCCAGGGTAAGCACGCGGAACGCTGGTTTGGATTCTGGATCATGCCTGGCTTTTAACCGTGCCGCGGTGGAAAAAACTTCAAACGCACCGGCAAAATCCAACACTTCCACGTCATCAAATAGATAAATACCAACCGTTCTTGTCGGGTGTGTCACAGGCATCCACTCTCCAGGGTATATAAAAATAAAAACTGCCCGCTGTACTACGGGCAGGAAACAGAAATCATGTATATATTGCGGACGAAAATCGGTCCGCTCACCCCGCGCATTTCCGGTCCCTTCTCAAAGATCATATATCCGGCAGACATATTGGCCGGAACGCGGACCTCCAAGCCCTGTGTTTGGGTGATCATGGTCCACCCGTTGGACTGGTTGTCTTTGGACCAATCCGCCGCTTGACCGCCGAAAAGCGATGCCGCCTGTCCCGGGGTGGTCGGGCATGAAGCCGCGGGGATCTGCGATTCGGTCGCGTTCTCGGTGGACGGGGGTTCATTAAAGATTTGAATTCCACCTGGCATCAGGGTCTGCAATTGGACTGGCAGGTATGTGGGTTCGACAAGTTTTCCGGCCAGTGAAAATTCATTCGGGGTGGATTCCTGCGGAGTACCCTGAAGCACATTCACCGTCTGAAAATTAAAGAACCACCACGCGAGCATCGTGAAAATTACCACGGTAATGATGAGGAACATCAGAACCAGTCGGCTGCTTTTTCGTTTTTCCTCGGGTTTTTCGAGGCTGTTCAGTACTTCCGCCACCTGGTCAGGGGTAAGACCGGATGAGCGCTCCAGAATGGAACGGACTTCCTGAGGGGTATTTCCCAGTTTATGCAACTCAACCGCCCGTTCGGCGGCGGCTTCCATCTTTTCATTAAGAGACGACACGTTCGGTGTGGCGCCGGCTATATGGTCTCTCAGGTCACCCAGGTCTTCCTCTGGAGTGGTGTAGATGGTTCTTGGATGGGCGGGCGCCGGTTGGATGATGGATGGCGGCGTATCTTCGAGAGGCCGGATGGGTGGCGGATTATCCAGACTGGAATAATCCACCGGTTGGTTGGAAACCTGCGTTGTGGGCATGGTCCATGAGGCCGGTACAGTAAAAACCGGTTCAGAAGCGGCAATGGGCGGCGCGGTGTCAGGTTCCTTCGATATTTCTACCGTTTCCTCTGATCCACCTGAACGGGCTCCTTCGTCTTTGGTACTTAATTGACCGACAAAGTCACTACCGGGAGGGTGTAAAAGGGCTTCACGAACACGTTCCAGTTCCTGGTCTTTCCAGATATCCCGCTCAAATAATGGTGCGCTGACAGGCGGTTCTGCAGGAAATCCATCTCCGTTCGTAAAATCTTCCTCAAAAAAAGGGGAGGCGCCATCTGCCAGGTTGGCCGGTTTATCGGCAGGGAAAAGCAACTGTCCCGCCGTCTCTGTTGATGGTTGGGCGGTCGGTGGAGGAACCGGTTCTTCCTTTACCGGAGGAATTTCAGGTTCAGGTTCAACAGGTTTCGCAACCGGAGGTTCCTTTTCCACGGCAGGCGGAGAAGGTGGAGCTTGTGTTTCCACTGCGGCCGCTTGATCTTGTCCCTCCACGTTTAGCTGCGATTTTCCCGTCTTGAAAATCTCAAAAGCGGCCAGGGCTTCTTCCAGAACGACCCATTCACCGCGCATCCAGGGGGTTACACCGGGCGGCAGAGTGACAAAGCGAACCCGTTTGCCGGCCTCTTCCAATTCGAAGGAAGTTTCACAGGTTGAACAGGCAAAACGGTCAGCATGCCCGGAGGGATGAAAGACACCCAGAGGCTGTGACGAGCAAACCGGACAGGCCATTTTTGCCGCCCAGGATTCTGGAAGCTGCATTTTCGGATTGGGATTCTCAGATTGGGCCATAAACCTTCCACCAGAGCAAATTACAACTCAGCCAACTCCCCTGCAAGGCGTTGTCGGTATACCGCTTCATCCAGCAGGATGCGTGCTTCCCCGCTTTCCACCGCCGCTTTCACAATCACCGGTGGCAGAAACGTAAACAAACGCCGGTCCAATGGTTTGGGAATGAACCAGTCCCGGCCGTAAGAAAGATGGTGCAAATTATATGCCGTCAACACATCTTTTGGAACAGAATCGCGGCAAAGTTCTGCCAGTGCCCGGGCGGCAGCCAGTTTCATCCGTGAATTGATCCGCCGTGCGCGGCAGTCCAATACCGCCCGAAAGATGTAAGGGAAAGCCAGCAGGTTGTTCACCTGGTTGGGGCTGTCTGACCGGCCGTTCGCCAGCAGCGCGTCTGGCCGGGCCTGGCGGGCTTCCTCCCAACCTATCTCAGGAATCGGGTTGGCCATGGCAAACACGATCGGGTTGGCGGTCATGCGTTTCAACATCTCCCCGTTTACCAGGTTGGCTGCCGAAAGACCGATGAAAACATCCGCCCCTTCCAAAAGTTCCGCGAGATTGGCGGGCCGGTCACCCTGGGCGAACACCGCCTGTTCTTTGAACATTTCCTGCGGGCGGCCCTGATAAAGCAGGCCGTCAACGTCGCTCATCCAGATATTCCCGCGTTTTACGCCGAACTCCACCAGTAGATTGGCTGTGGCCACCGCCGCCGACCCTGCCCCGCTGAAAACCACTTTTACATCGGCGGGTTTTTTACCGGCCAGTTCCAGCGCGTTGATCAACCCGGCGGTCACAATGATCGCCGTGCCGTGCTGGTCATCATGAAATACCGGAATATCCAGCGCTTCAATTAGCCGGCGTTCGATCTCAAAGCATTCCGGCGCTTTGATATCCTCCAGATTGATCCCCCCAAAACTGGGGGAGATACATGTGACTATGCGAATTATTTCTTCCGGGTCTTTTGAATCCACTTCGATATCAACGGCGTCCACCCCGGCAAATTTCTTGAAGAGAACCGCTTTCCCTTCCATCACCGGTTTGGCCGCCAGCGCTCCACGGTCACCCAGACCCAGAATGGCCGTCCCATTGCTGACCACGGCCACCAGATTCCCCCGGTTGGTGTATTCGTATGCCAGAACCGGGTCGCGGGCAATTTCAAGAACCGGTTCGGCCACACCGGGTGTATATGCCAGGCTCAAGTCGCGCTGGGTGGATAAGGATTTGGTTGTGGTTACTGCCAGTTTTCCCGGTCTGCCCGGGCTGCGGTGATAATCTAGGGCTTCGCTCATAATTCAATTTTAGCGTCAGATGGGACTATTTGGAAGCTGTCCCTGTTTACATTTTTGTTGATTTATCCAATTGTTATAAAATCATATGATCCGGATTTTATGGGGTCTTTACGAGGAATCTTTCTACATCCGGAGTTTCTTCATAAAAATCACACATCTTTTCGAGAAAATCAACCTGTTCTGATCAAATAGAGGTGAGGAGTCTGTCATGAAGGTAAAAAGTAACCGCTTTTTCCGCAACAAAATCTGGGTTCGTCGTCTTGTCCAGATATTCTTTTTTGGGTTGATCGCTCTGATTGCCGTAAATCATACTCTGGCTGAATCAGGCGGCGGAATACCCATTCTAAGCAGCGCTTCGCTGCACGCATTGTGCCCTTTCGGTGGCGTGGTGACCATCTACCAGTACATCACCCAGGGCTCTTTTGTTCAAAAGATACATGAGTCATCTTTTATCTTGATGATCGTAGGATTCTTGCTGGCCGTTTTGTTTGGTCCGGTCTTCTGTGGTTGGGTTTGTCCCCTTGGTACCATCCAGGAATGGTTTGCCGGCCTGGGGCGGAAGATCTTCGGCAAAAAACGCTATAACCATTTCATCCCAATCAAGATTGACAATATTCTGCGCTATGCCCGTTATGGCGTGCTGGCCTGGGTGATTTACATGACGGCAGTAACCGGAAAACTGATATTCGCGGATATTGATCCATATTTCGCCCTTTTTAACTTCTGGACGAGCGAAGTGGCGGTTGGCGGCCTTATTGTATTGGGTGTCACGCTGGTGGCTTCACTGTTCGTGGAACGCCCCTGGTGTAAATACGCCTGCCCGTACGGAGCCGTGCTGGGTGTCTTCAATCTTTTCCGCGTGTTCGGGATAAAGCGGCAGGAATCCACCTGCAAGATGTGCAGCCTGTGCGATGTCCATTGCCCGATGAATATCAACGTGAGTTCCAAATCGGTAGTGCGCGACCACCAGTGCATTTCCTGTCTGGAATGCACCTCCGAAGCATATTGTCCGGTGGATTCCACCGTGGTCTTCGCGGCTGGCAAAAGCGGCACGAAAAGCGAAATCCTGGGAGTGAAATAACCATGAGACTTAAATCAATTCCTCTGGCCATCATCATTCTGGTGATTCTGTTTGGCAGTATAAGCGTAACCACAGTTTTGGGTTGGTGGCAAACAGAAACGTCAAAAGTCCCGGCTGTCTATGCGAAAGGCGAAGCGGCCGGCCAATTTAACCCGGCGGATATACGCGGATCGTACACCTTTGGTGATATCAATAAGAACTTTGGTATCCCGTTGGACGACTTGCAGAAAGCCTTCCGCGTGCCGAATGAGGGTGACATGGCCGCGTTTCAGGTGAAATCTCTGGAAGAAATGTATGTAGATCTACCGGTTGAAATGGGTACAGGCTCCGTGCGGTTGTTTGCCGCGTTCTACAAGGGTTTGCCCTATGATCTGGAAGCCAACGCAGACACCCATCTCTTCCCCGAAGCGGCTGATATTCTTCGCGCCATCGGCAAAATGACGGCAGATCAGGCGGCTTTCCTGTCAACACATACACTGACCACCGATGGGCGACTCCCCGGTGAATCGTCCGAGGAATCTGCCAGTCCAACCGCTGCACCGGCAGCAGACTCAACCATCCAGACTGTGACCGCGACTGAGCATGTCCAACCCGCGGGAACCATAGTGGGCAAAACGACCTTCCTGCAATTGCTGGACTGGGGAATGAAACCGGAGGATATTGAATCCGTCCTTGGCGAATCCATGCCTGATGTCGGGATGATCATAAAAGACTATGCCACTACCAAAGGATTGGAGTTTTCCACCCTGAAGACTGACCTGCAGGTAAAGTTAGATTCCCTGGAAAAGTGAACTTTTTAGATAAATAAAAGTAAGAAACCGGCCAGTTCATTCGCTGGCCGGTTTCTTTTATTTTTCAATTCCCATTTCCCGGGCGCGAAGCGCCGCCTGGGTTCTATCCTGCACACCCAGTTTTTGCAATATCCCTGATACATAATTCTTGACGGTTCCTTCGGTAAGGCTCAATCGCAGGGCAATTTCCTTGTTTGAAAGGCCTTTTCCAACCCAGCGCAATATTTCCTCTTCCCGGCTGGTTAATGGTTCAGCCCCGGGAATAGGGGTGGCTGATGGCGGTGCCGGCAGGCGAGAAAATTCTGCCAGTACTTTTCGGGCAATGGACGGTTGGATTAATGCCCCGCCCTTTATCACCTGGCGGATGGCCTCTGCCAGCTCGGTACCAGACACATCCTTCAATAGATAACCCAGGGCGCCCGCCCGCAGGCCGTCGAAAATGATAGATTCGTCATCAAACGTGGTCAGAATTATGATCTTCGCGTCCGGTTGTCGGGCAATCAACCGGCGGGTGGCCTCTACGCCGTCCATTTCCGGCATGCGTACATCCATCAAGACCACATCCGGATTCAGGGTTTCAACCAGTTCAAGTACCATCCGGCCATTTTCCGCTTCACCAACCACTTCAAGATCATCCTCCAATTCCAGAAGGGTGCGCAACCCATCCCGCATCAAGCGCTGATCATCTGCCAGCAGCACTCTGATCTTTTGATCCTTATTTCTCTGAGTGTTCATTTGGATCAATCCTTTGTAATGGGCAGACTAAATCGCAGGGTCGTTCCTCCGCCCACGCGTGGTTGAATATTCATTGAACCGTCCAACAGGGCCGCCCTTTCACGCATACCGGTCAATCCCAGCCCGACTTTCCCGCTTTCGGGTGGTAATCCCACCCCATCATCTTCAATAACCAGATGGATCATTTCCTCCGCCCTGTGTAAATTGATCCACACCTCGCGCGCACTGGCATGCCGTTCAATGTTCGTCAAACCCTCCTGGGCCGCGCGGAACATCGCATGCCGGTGGGAAGACGGTAAGACCGGGATTTTTTCATCCATCTCCAGGTGAATTTCCATCCCCGTCGCATCGCGCACCTGGTTAACCAGCCGCGCAAGAGCCTGCGTCAATGTCAGGTCATCATCCATGGGAGCCCGCATAATGGCAACCGTGCGGCGCAATTCAGCCAGTCCGTCCTTGACCTGTTCATGCACGGTATTGATAATCTGCTCCACCTTTTGTGGATTGGTGTGGATCAGGCGCCGGGCTCCATCCAGTTGCACGGCGGCAATGGTCAACCGGTGTCCGAGGGTATCATGCATTTCACGGGCGATGCGGTTGCGCTCCTCCGCGATTGTCAATTCCTTGACCTGCTCTGTGTACCTTTGCAGCTTTTCATGCACTACGGTCAGGTCGGCAAACAACTGGTTACTGCGCTTCCGCTCGGCGTCCGCCTGCATCATTGTCCAACCAAAGAAACCAAAGAAAACATAACCCGCCGTATAGGGAAGCATATCCAGCAGGCTTTTCAGACCTTCATGACATATACCAGCCGCCCCGGTTATCACTGTGTAAACAACCAGCCAGAGTATTCCAGTTTTCAGCGGGAAATCCATCATTACCTGCGGGCTGAGAACAAAAAATACGATCGGGAAAACTGACCAGTCGGATGAGAAAATGAACAGGCAGCCAGCCAGTATTGTTTGCAATGTATGCCGGATCAGGTTCCCATATTGAAATGAGTGAAACCAGTGTTGTGACAAAAAGAGCACAGAGATGGAAATCAGAATCAGACTAATCCAGATTTTTTGCTCCATGGTCTCCAGATCTCCCATGCTGGAGACCATGACGGCAAACAAACCAAATAACCCGGATATATACAAGAGAAAATGGGATTTAAATTTCATACGATTATTCTACCCACAGCCTTATCAACAAACAAATGAGGCAAACCTTTACTCAAACCGAAAGCGCCAGACGGCAATCAACCAGAACCCAAAGGCAAACAAACCAAGAATGCCTATTTCGGTCAATATGCCGGCAAAGCCCATTCCCCGCACGATGACATCCTGGTAGGCTGAAAGCGCCCAGGCATGCGGGGTGAACCATGAAAGTGTCTGCATGAACCCGGGCATAACATACGCGGGTACCATCATACCGCCTATGACAGAAAGCACCACTCCCAGTAGAGTTCCCATGCTGTGTGCCTGCTCCAGCGACCTGACCAGGGTGGTCATCAATAGACCCATGCCGGTTGCCGCCGCCGAGGTCACCAGGGAGATGACCACCAGAGCCAGCGGTGAATTTCCGAGCCTGATATGGAACACGATCACACCCACGGAGAACATCAACACGATCTGGATCAGATTGACCACATAATATGAAAGAGTTTTGCCAATCAAATAGGTTGAACGCGCCAGGGGCGCGGCTTTCAGGCGACGGAATGCTCCGCTGTTCTTCTCTTCAAAGAAGCTGGTGGCAATGGTTTGAATAATGAAGAAAACACCGTAGATGGTGTAGGCAGGCACATTCTGTTCCACCGAAGTGGGAGTTTTATCCATCTTGAACTGCGCGGGGGTTTCAACTTTGTAGGCTACCTGTGATGACAAATCCACAGAGTCCTGGCCGCTGGTGAATTCCGCAGCGATCTGGTTGACAAAACGCTGCTGCTCTGCCGGAGCGCTTTCGGCGATCATGTCAAATCCTTCGCGTGTCTGTACCTTCATGCGCTCGAAAGACGTGACCCGCTCCACATATCCTTCCACCATACCGCGTGCCGGCGCGATGATCTGCGTGTTGGCTGTCGGGTCTACAATGAACCGGACTGTAGGCGAGATGGTGGAACCGGTGTCCAGCACCTGTTCGCTGAAATCTGCCGGGAAGTCCACGCCGATCAGGTATTCCCTGTCTGCTATAAGCTGATCAATTTTCTCTTTGGTTAAAGAAACACCATCAATGGTCTTGACCAGCGTCAGCCCGTCCACGGAGCTCAGATCATCCAGGACCTGTGCCGCCAGCGCGCCCCGATCCTGGTTGGACGCCAGTAAAACAATCGGATGATCTGAATTCCCCGAGTCGAAAACCCCTGCCAGGGCTGTGGTCATCACCAGAATGAACGCGATTGGCAACCCGAACAACGCGATGATTGACCCGCGGTCTTTGAGAAGGACTTTTATTTCTTTCGTGGCTATTGCCAGAATCTGGTTAAACATAATGGTACCTGTCTCTTTCTTCTTATATTTATTCTCTGATGGATTTTCCGGTCAGGTTGAGGAACACCGTTTCAAGGTTGGCTTCCATAATGTTCATGGCGCTTAACCGGGTGTTCAACCGGGTGATAACCTGTATCGCATCAATGATGGTTTTTTCAAAACTATTGGAATGGATCTCCAATTGCTTCCCCTTCTGGGTTACCTGCTCAACAGAATCAAGCCGGCGGATGGAATCTCTGAGGTGTTCAACATTCCCATCCTGTATCTCCAGAGAGATCATCCCCTCGCCCAATTGATGGATCAGATTGCGCGGCGTATCCAGCGCGATGATTTGCCCGGCGTCCATTATGGCCACCCGTGAACACAACCGCTCCGCCTCTTCCATGTAATGCGTGGTGTAGAAAATGGTCAATCCATTTCGGTTCAGCGATTCCAGACTTTCAAAAATGGCGTTCCGACTCTGCGGATCAACACCCACAGTGGGTTCATCCAGGAACAAAATACGCGGCCGGTGCAGCAGACCGATTGCCAGATTCACGCGCCGTTTCATCCCTCCCGAGAAATGTTCCACCGCGTCATCCGCCCGATCGGTGAGTTGAACAAATTCAAGCGCCTCACGGACTCTGGACTTGAGTTCAACCCCGGAGTAGCCGTATATGCGGCCGAAGAAATTGAGATTATCCCTGGCGGTGAGGGTCGGGTATAAAGCCAGATCCTGGGGAACATATCCGATACTCCGTTTTGCTATTTCCAGGTTGGCATTGAGGGATTCTCCTTCCAGCCGGATCTCCCCGCCATCTGGGGTCAAAATGCCCGTGAGCATGGCGATGGTTGTGCTTTTTCCCGCGCCATTAGGCCCCAGCAGGCCAAAGATCTCCCCTTCCTCCACGGTGAAAGTAACATTTTTCACCGCCTGTTGTGATTTATACGACTTCAACAAGTTTTCCACTTCCAAAATTAATTTCTTCATAGCGCGCAATCCTTATCCTTCCATTGATCTGCGCCCATGTTAACCCTGCCCGGGTCATATCCGGGCATTCCTTTCGTCATACATTGGTCATATGACGGCATTTTCGCTGTCACCGCCAGTCTTGAAACTCCGCTGGTGATGAAATCTGTAAGCTTTAAGCCCCTTCAGATGTGACAACCGGCTCTATGATAAAATGAGGTGATCATTCAATTTCCACAGGTGATCAGAACCGGGCGTTTTTATTATCCGTATGATGAGTCCCGTTTCCCGAAATGGCCGGATTTTTATTGTCCTCCCACCGGTCTAATATCCCGGCCGGATTTGCGGCCTGATAAATCATGCAGATAATAAAACTATATTCAAGCTGTTTTAAATTTCAAAAAATATGCCTGCCTTCTCCAACCGATACTGTTTGAACCATGAAGGATGGCAGCCAGTTGAAGTGGTACAGCTCATTTTTGGAGAAACCAGATGAAAACCATTGAAGGTGTCGCCAGTTCAAGAGGAATCGCCATCGGCCCGGCTTTTCAATTCCGGCGGGCTGAACTGGTGATCGGGACATGTGAAAACCAGGATCCCTTCACAGAGTGGAAGCGGCTCGAATCGGCGCTGGAAACCGCGCGCAAGCAACTCAATCAGGTCTATGAGAAAGCCCAGAAAGAGACCGACCAGGCACAGGCGGAGATTTTCCAGTTCCACATCATGATGACGGAAGACGCCGACCTGCTTGCCCGGGTGAAAAACCTGCTGGAAGACCGCCGCACTAACGTGGAACCGGTCTATATGGAGGTCAGCCAGGGGTACGCCGATGAGCTGGCCGCCATGGACAATGAATATTTCGCCGCCCGCTCGGCTGACGTGCTGGATGTGGCCAATCGGGTGGAGCGCATTTTGATGGGGGTGGCGGAAAGTCCGACCGCCGGGCTGAAAGTCCCCAGTATCATTGTGGCGGATGACCTTACTCCATCAGACACCATCCTGCTGGATAAGAATCTGGTGCTCGGTTTTTGCACCGCACAGGGTTCCACCACCAGTCACGCGGCCATTCTGGCCCGCGGGCTGGGGCTGGCCGCCGTGGGCGGCGCGGGAAGTGAAATACTCACCCTGCCGACCGGGACACCCCTTATTCTGGATGGCGGCAAAGGGATCGTCATTGCCGAACCGGACGAAGGCACCATTACAGCGTACCGTCAGCGCGGTGAACAGATCCGCCTGTTGCAGGTGGAAGCGCAGAAACACGCCCATGAACCGGCGGTGACAAAGGACGGCTTCAAACCGGAGGTCTCTTCCAACATTGGTGATGTGACCGGCGCGAAAAAGGCGGTGGGTTTCGGCGCGGAAGGCGTTGGCCTGTTGCGCACGGAATTCCTTTACATGGACCGCCCCGCCCTGCCCACCGAAGAAGAACAATACCAGGCGTATAAAGCCATCCTCGAAGCCTTTGGCGATAAACCGGTGGTACTGCGCACACTGGATATCGGCGGTGACAAGGAACTGCCCTACCTGAAGATGGAACCCGAAATGAACCCCTTCCTGGGAGTGCGCGCCCTGCGGTTATGCTTCCAGCACACCGATATGTTCAAGGCGCAGTTACGCGCCTCCCTGCGCGCGGGTGTGGGGCATAACCTGAAGATCATGTTCCCCATGGTGGCCACGTTGAGTGAAGTGCGCGAGGCCAAAAAATGGGTTAACATTTGCCGGGATGAATTGAAAAAAGAAGGTATTCCCTTTGCCGATAACATTGAGGTGGGCATCATGGTCGAGATTCCCGCGGCCGCCGTCTGCGCGGATATGCTGGGAAAGGAAGTGGATTTCTTCTCCATCGGCACGAATGACCTCAGCCAGTACACCATGGCGGCTGACCGCGGAAACGCCGGCGTGGCGCACCTCAGCGACGCCTTCCAACCGGCCGTCCTGCGCCTCATCCGCGACGTGATCAACGCCTCGCACAAATACGGCAAGTGGACGGGAATGTGCGGCGAGCTGGCCGGCGAACCGCTGGCCGCCCCTCTGCTCATCGGGCTCGGCCTGGATGAATTTTCCATGTCGCCTCCCATGGTGCCGGTGATCAAGGCGCTCATCCGCACACTGGACGCGAAAGAGATGAAAGCGTTGGCCGCCGAAGCGCTGGATTTGGAAACCGTGGAAGAGGTGCGCGAGTTGGTACGCAAACGGGTTCCCGCCGCGGCCGCGGTGGAAGGATAAATTTCGTTGATAAACCCAAACCCTTAGGATTTTGAAAATCCTAAGGGTTTTTTTGTTTTTCGATCTGATGTGATTTTGTTATGTAAACAAAGATATTTATCCAGGCCGTAGGGGCGTACGGCCGTACGCCCCTACATCTCGGGATCGATACTATTCCAAATAACAGGCTTCATGAAAAAATGTAAAATAACTCGATGACCGATCACCCCAATCGCAAACCAACCCGGCTTGCCGGTTTTAATTACGCACAGGTTGGTGCGTATTTCATTACCCTTGTTACTCAAAATCGTCAGCATTTATTCGGAGAAGTCATTGATTCCGAGTTCAAAGCCAATTCAATCGGAGAAATTGTTAAGAGTGAATGGGAACATACCGGAAATATTCGGTCTGAGGTTGAATTGGATTATTCATGCGTAATGCCCAATCATTTCCATGCCATCGTGTTTTTCAAGAGAAATGACTTAACGAATGTCATACAAGAAATTTCTCAACCCGAGTTTATTCGAAGACCCCGTTCTCTGGGTTCACTTGTTGCCGGATTCAAATCTTCTGTCACCACGAAAGTGAATCAATTTCGTGGAACACCGGGATCACCAGTTTGGCAGCGCAGCTATTACGACCACATTATCCGGGATGAAACGGATCTTAACCGGATCAGGGAATACATTGTTAATAACCCTATGAAATGGGATTTGGACAAAGAATTCACGAAAAAATAGTTTTTTGGATTATTCACAGGAAATTTTTAACCCGCTTAGGGGCGTACAAATCAGGGTAAAAAATGTTGTTGTAAGAAAAAATTTCCATCCCATGCCGTAGGGGCGTACGGCCGTACGCCCCTACAATGTGTCACACGATCCATGCTGATTAAGAGACTACTTTTGTTGTAATTCCATTTCCAAAATAAAATTTTCACACGCCAGACTAGACTCCCATCTCTGCGAGATGGGAGATGGTGCTTTTTTACTGTTTTTGCCCCGATATCCAGGTTCTTATCCACATAAACCCAATGATATTTTTCCATTCTGTTTAAAAAAATGCAATACAATTGACGGCTGACTTATACACATTCTCAGGGAGACACCCATGCAATACGGTCATTTCGACGATCACGCCCGCGAATATGTCATCACCCGGCCGGACACGCCGGCATCCTGGAGCAATTACCTGGGCAGCACGGAATACGGAGCGATCATCACCAATAACGCCGGCGGTTACAGTTTCTACAAATCCGCCGCCCAGGGCCGCTTCCTGCGGCTGCGCTTCAACAACATCCCGCTCGATCAACCCGGGCGTTACCTTTACCTGCGTGACCGCGAAAACGGCGATTACTGGTCAACATCCTGGCAGCCGGTGGGCAAATCACTGGAAACATACAAATCCACCTGCCGGCACGGCACCGGTTACACGGTGATCGAATCACACTACGCGGGTATCACCACAAAAACCACCTATTTTGTGCCGCTCGGCCAGCTCTTTGAATACTGGTGGCTGCGTGTGACCAATACCTCCACCCGGCCGCGTAAACTCTCTTCGTTTTCGTTCTGCGAATTCGCCAACAACTGGGACACGCAGCAGGACCTGGTCAACCTGCAATATTCCCTGTTCATTGTCAAAGGGGAGCTGCGTGACGGTCTGCTGCGCATCGCCATCAACGACAACCTGACGACTGACGCGGCGAACTTCATCAACAATGACCAGAGCCGCCATGCCTGGATGGGGCTGGCCGGCGCGCCGCTCAGCGGGTACGACACCGACCGGGCGGCCTTTCTTGGAGCGTACCGCGGTTATCACAACCCGCTGGTTGTGGAAAAGGGCATCTGTACGGGCAGCAACGCCTACGGTGACAATGCCTGCGGCGTGCTGCAAGCGGACATCGAACTGGCGCCCGGTGAAAGCCGCGACCTGCTGTTCCTGCTGGGCGTCGGCGAGAGCGGCGGCTTCGGCAAACGCGCCCTGGCTGAATTTGGCACGGTGGAGCGCGCGGAACAGGAGTTGGATAAACTGAAACGGGCGTACCATGCCGACCTTGAATCGCTTTCGGTTGATACGCCCGACCCGGAATTCAATTCCATGATCAACGTGTGGGCGCCCTACAACGCGCAGGTGAGCTTCAACTGGTCGCGCTCCGCCTCGCTGGTGTACAACGGCGAACGCGACGGTCTCGGTTTCCGCGATTCCGTGCAGGATGTGCTGGGTGTGGTCACCGCCAACCCCGAAAAAGCCCGCCAGCGCCTTGAATTGATGCTCACCGGGCAGGTAGCCAGCGGCGGAGCCATCCCGGTGATCAAACCGTTTGACCATCACCCCGGCGCGGAACAACCGCCCGCCTCCGAACACTTCCGGTCGGATGACTGCCTGTGGTTCTTCAATGCCGTCCCCGCCTATGTGGCGGAGACCGGCGATTTGGACTTTTACAACAAAATCCTCCCCTACGCGGATCACGGCGAAGCCACCGTGCTGGGTCATCTGCGCCGCGCCATGGAATTCAACCTGGAACGCACCGGAATACACGGCCTGCCCTGCGGTCTGGAAGCTGATTGGAACGATTGCCTGAAATTAGGGTATCACGGCGAGAGCCTGTTTGTGGCCTTCCAGCTCTACCTCGCATTAACCGTGTATTCTGAGGTTTCAACCCGCCTCGGCAAGGAAGGCGAAGCTGCCTGGGCGTTGAAGGAAAGGGACACGCTTCGGGCCAGTATCCAGAGACATTGCTGGGACGGCAACTGGTTCATCTGGGCGTTCGGGGAAGACGGCACCACCTATGGCACAAAAGAGTACGAGGAAGGTCAGGTCTACCTGAATACGCAGGTCTGGTCGGTAATCAGCGGCGCGGCGACGCCGGAACAGGCCCGCACCGCCATGCAAACCGTGCATGACCGCCTGGCCACTCCCTACGGGCTGATGCTCTCACATCCGCCCTTTATCAAGACATCCATCGAAGTGATGCGCGCCGTGCTGTTCAACCCTGGCATCAAAGAAAACGCGGGCATCTTCAACCATACCCAGGGCTGGGGGGTGATGGCCGAGTGCATGCTCGGCAACGGTGACCGCGCGTATGAGTATTACCGCGCCTTTATGCCAGCCGCCTACAACCAGCATGCCGAGGTGCGTCAGTGCGAACCTTACGTGCAGGCGCAGACCACCTACGCCAGCCTTTCCCCCCGCCCCGGTAACGCGCGCACCTCCTGGCTTACCGGTGCCGCCGCCTGGGCGTACTATTCCGCGGTCAACTATATTCTGGGTATCCGCGCCGAAGTGGATGGTCTGCGTATCGATCCGTGCGTTCCCTCCACCTGGTCAGGTTTTAAGGCTACACGCAGATTCCGCCGTAAAACCGTGGAATTCGAGGTTCGCAACCCGAATGGGGTATGCCGGGGTATCAAGTCGCTGTGCTTGAATGGCGATATGGTTGATGGAAATTTGCTAAAGATTGACAGCCTGAGCGCGCAGAATCACATCATCGTCATTATGGGATAGTTTTTCCGCAATCCCTGAAAACATAAACACGCGGCCAGATTAATCACTGGCCGCGTGTTCTTTCCTATTTCAAACCTGTGATATTGGTGATGATTTCTGAACCAACCTGTGAAAACCGTCATGAACTGTTTACATTTCCTTCACAACTTCTATATATCATTTTTGTATAGTAATCCAAAATCTGGTAAATGAAATTCCCATTTGCCTTATTGAAGGAGACGTATGAACAAAATCGTAAAAATCTTGCTGCTGATACTGGCTGTTATATTGATTGCCGGCGGTGGTTTCTGGAGCGGAACCCAGGTTGCCTACCAGCAAACGGCCGCCCTGCCCGCACAATCTTCCGCCCCGATCGCCTCACCAACCACCATCGCTCCCGGGTCAAATGGTTCCAACCGGCCGGGAATAAATCCGCAGATGAACGGTGACAATATGGGTCCACGCGGCAGATTCGGCGGTGAATCATCCAATACCGAACCGGATCAGAACAATTTCAATAACCGGCGGGACGGCATGTTCGCGCGCACTCCTCGTGAGATGGCAGAAAAGAATGGCGCGAATTTCGGCCCACAGATGATGCGCCGTGACTTCCAATCCCGACCCGCTGCCGGGTTGATGATGGATCAGAGAAACAACACAGGCAATAGAGGTCTTTCCATAGGAGGCATGTTCATGGGCGGCGGTATGATGTTGTTTGGTCTGCTTTTCCCGTTGGGATTTGCAATTTTGATGGTTTTGGGTATTATTGTTCTGTATCGCATAGTGCGAAAGCCTTCCGTCAATCCAGTCGTCGGAACGGCCGTGTGCGCGAAATGCGGTGGGTCCATTCAGAACGACTGGAAGCACTGCCCCCACTGTGGGGAATTAATCGGATAAATCCTCCCCTCCCTCTTAATTGGGTTGAAGCCGAACGTACTTGACCCAAACCGCTTAACGCAAAAAGGGCATTCTAGAATGCCCTTTTTGCTATCTAAATGGAGGGAACCATTCGGAAATTTAGTTTTTCACCCGGTCTGAAGCCAGCTTGTAACCAAGTCCCTCTCGGGCCAGGATCAACTGCGGGCGGGACGGATCGAGCTCCAATTTTCGGCGAAGCAGGTAAATCACGTACTTAATGCGGTTGACTGCTTTGGGGTCATTCTGCCCCCACACCTCTTCCGCGATGGTGGCGTGGTCAACCCAGCGCGGGGTATGCCGCCCCAGGCAGTACAGTACGTCAAATTCCCGGCGGGCCAGCGCGAAGATATCGCCGCGAATGACAACCTCGCGTGTGTCCGGATCAAGGGTCATATCCAGGTTGGGAAATTCCAGAGAACCGGATGGGGGTGTAATCGTGCGTGATCGATTTACCACAGTGTTTACCCGGGCCACAAGTTCTGCCGGGTGGAATGGTTTGGTGATGTAATCGTCCGCGCCCATCTGCAACCCTTTAACAATATCTTCTTTTTGATTCTTCGCGGAAACGATCACCACCGGAGCGGGGGTCAGCTTCCGAATATTGGCAAAAGCCTCCATACCGTCCATATCTGGCATCATTAAATCCAGGAGAATCAGGTCGGGCCAAATGCGGGAAACCTTATCGATGGCCGTCTGACCGCTGTCCGCGCCGGCCACATCGATACCGGCGTTGGATAGGATGTATTTCAGCAGGCCAACGGTTTCGGGTTCGTCATCCACAATCATCACCCGCCGGCGTGGGGTAGATTGATCCAACCGGTCGAGATCCAGGCCTGTGGGTAACGCGGATCTATCGGAATAAGAAGAAGACGCAGTGCTCATATTTCATCGTCCTTTCCTGAATGGGGCGGAAGCGACCTTAAGGAAGTTACCTTGTAAATTTGTCGATTCGCTCCAACCATACAACGACTTGATGGTTACATTGCTGTAACATCAACATTAGTCTAATCGATTCACCGGTCAATTTCAAGCGTGAAGAATCATTTTTAAGGAAAACGGTGGTATTTCGGTTAGATACTGGATAATTCCTGCTTTTTCCCGATCCAGCGCACCCGTGGAACCAAACCAACCTGGTTGACAGCCATCGCCAGGCGTCGGTCGTAGGTCCACAATTCTTTATCCAGCTTCTCAGCCAGCGCCAGGTAATGCGGATCGCTTCCCAGCGGGAGGACGTAGCGTTCCGACATTTGCAGCGCGCGGATGTGCAGATCGGGTTCATCAACCAGATGTACAGGCAGCGAACGACAGGATGCCATTACCGCCTGCACCGTTCGTACACTCAACACCCCCTGCCGAACGTAGGCGGACAGGATATTGGCAATATCATAGAAAAGCAGCGAAGGCGCCAGAATTCGTTTATCTTCACGCTCCCAGCGGTCCCACAATGTTTTGATGGCGTTATTGCGTGGGAACGCCGTTAGCTGCAATACCGGGCCGGGATCAATACAAATGATCTGACTGCTCATTTTGATCCTCCCGCAACTCGGTCAACACCTCTTCAGGGAGCGGCAGCAGCCGCCCGGCCAGGTCTTGTTTGACAAACTCCCGCGATTGACTGACCAGTGTACGCCAATCCGGCGGTTTATCGAGCGCGCTCAGGCGGTCATACTGGTCTTTGGATAGCAATACGGCGAAGGGTTGACCGTCGCGTTCAATAAATACCGGCTCGCGCCGCGCGGATTGAAATAACTCCCCCAGGTGTACTCTGGCATACGTGGCGGTTACGGAAACAGACATGCGAAATCCTTCTCCACAGGTTGATTAATTAATACATTAATCATTATTATAAACAAGCGGAGAAAATACAACAAGCCATTTATGTTTTTACATGGACGGCTTAATGCAATGTCTATACCAAACCCGATCTTCCCATTTAAAAATTTTTATGCTACACTAGCATTCCAAAACGTTTTGGAAAACTTATGAGAATAACAATCCGTGACGTTGCTCAAAAAACAAATCTCTCCATTACCACCGTATCCCGCGCGCTGGACGGCTACGATGATGTTGCCGAAGAAACTCGTCAGACCATCATTCGCACCGCTTTGGAAATGGGATACACACCGAACAGAGCCGCCCGGCAGCTGCGCCGCCAGCGAACGGATACATTCGGATATATCCTTCCCGCCTCAAGCTCTGGTCTGGCGGATCCTTTCTTCTCGGAATTTATCGCCGGTCTGGCAGATGAAACTGCCGCCAGAAACCTTGACCTGTTGATCAGTACGGCTGACCAATCCAGTGAAGGAGAAAAGCGACAATACCAGCGCTGGGCTCAATCCGGGAAGGTGGATGGGATTATCCTCAACCGGATATTGATGGAAGATTGGCGCATTGGTTTTCTCAAGAGTCAGACCACCCCCTTTGTATCTCTTGAAAAACCCGAAAATGGTGAGGTTTTCCATGGCATTGAAGTTGATCCTCGCCCCGCAATACTGGAGTTGATGGAACACCTGGTGAACCTTGGGCACAGCCGTATCGCCTATATCGGCACAAAAGCCCCTCTAAAAATTAACCACGATCGCAAGAACGCTTACATTCAAGGCCTCACAAAAGCAAACATCGCCATCGATCCAGCGATAATGGTTGGCACCGTCTTGACGTCTGTTGGCGGATATGAAGCGGCAGGTGAATTATTAGATCTTTCATTACCGCCAACAGCCATTTTCTGTGTGAATGATCTGACCGCCATTGGCGCCATGCATGCTGTCCATCAACGTGGATTGAAAGTTGGCCGTGATATCGCGATTGCCGGCTTTGACGGCATATCTGACACCGCCCATACCCAACCCGGGCTGACCACAATTGACCAGCCGGTTTACCAAATTGGCCGCAGACTGGTTTCCATTCTTGAAAATTTGATCAGTGGACAACCCGATGACACTCTGGCGGAAACCATACAACCACGCCTGGTTCTGCGTGGATCAACGGGTGATTAATCTCCAATTTATTACCCATTGGCTGCCCGGGGCAGCCGGAAAGGAGATATCCATGACCAAAAAAATTATCGCCGGTGCCCTGGGGGAGTGTGTGCATGTTGCCGGTGTATCCAATTTTCTCCGCCTGGCTGATTCCGCCGGGTGGCAAACCCGTTTCCTTGGGCCGGCTGTGCCGATCAAAACGTTCCTGCAGGAAGTGGAAAAAGAGTCCATGGATCTAAAAGAAGGTGGTGAACTGCTTGTTGGCATATCCTACCGCCTTACTCCTGAAACCGGCGAACGTCTGCTGGGTGAATTCGCGGAAGAGGCCTCTTCATTGCACGAAAAAGGAGTACGGTTCGTTTTTGGCGGTACGCCGCCAGTTGTTGAAAAAGCTCGAAATCTGCAGTTTTTTGAACAGTGCTTTGATGGCAGCGAAAGTGCCGAACGGGTCCTTGCCTATTTAAGAGGGCTACCCGCCACAGAAGCGACAGAAACGGATTTTCCCCAGCGCACAGTAGATCGCATTCTCTGGCGGAAACCCTTCCCCATACTGCGACATCATTTCGGATTGCCCACCATGGAAGAGACTATGGAAGGGATCAAGAAGATCGCGGATGCCCAGGCGCTTGACCTGATCTCGCTTGGAACCGACCAGGACGCTCAGGAAAACTTTTTCCATCCTGAACGACAAGATCCGCGACGGCGTGGAGCCGGTGGTGTCCCAGTGCGTTCCGCGGAAGATTTTGAAAAGTTATACAATGCCAGCCGAACTGGCAATTACCCTTTGCTCCGTGCCTATTCGGGTACAGATGATTTTATCCAGTATGCCGAGTTGTTAACCCGTACGATCCACAACGCATGGTGCGCCATCCCACTTTTCTGGTTCAACCAAATGGACGGCCGCGGACCCTGGGATCTGAAAGGTTCGATCTTTGAACACCAGAGGGTAATGGCCTGGTATGGAGCACGCGATATTCCGGTTGAACTGAATGAACCCCACCACTGGGGTATGCGCGACGCGTCTGATGTGGTCTTCACCACCGCGGCATACCTGGCAGCCTATAACGCAAAACAATTCGGGGTAAAAGACTATATCGCCCAGATGATGTTCAATAGTCCACCCGGGTTGAGCGATGCCATGGATCTTGCAAAAATGCTGGCTGTATTGGAATTGATTCACCCGCTGGAAGATGCCAATTTCCATATTTGGCGGCAAACACGCATCGGCTTGTTATCGCATCCGCTTGATCCAGACGCAGCCCGTGGTCATCTGGCAGCCGCCACCTATCTGCAAATGAGCTTAAAGCCGGATATTTATCACATTGTTGGGCACACCGAAGCCCATCACGCAGCTACGGCTGATGATGTCATCGAAGCCAGCAAAATTGTGAAACGCGCCATAACCAATGCTCTTGGGGTGCCAGATATGACCCAGGCACCGGAAGTACAAACCCGAAAGGAATTCCTGAAAAAGGAAACCGGTTTTCTGCTGCAAAAGATCCAATCGATGGCTCCCGATGACGTTACCGATCCTCTGACCGATCCATCAACGTTGGCAAAAGCCGTTACCACCGGTCTTCTTGATGCGCCTCAATTGAAGAACAATCCGTTTGGACTTGGCCGCGTCCGCACCCGCATCATCAGGGGAGCCTGTGTTGAAGTCGATGAAAAAGGTGAACCTGTTTCGAAATCAGAGAAAGCCAATTTGGAATTACTTTTCGATATGAAAGGAAATCAATTATGAAAAAAGCAGAACGATTTACCGTTCTTGGGGCAGGACACGGTGGTAAAGCAATGGCCGCCCATTTGGCTTTGCTGGGTGTTGACGTGGCTTTATGGAACCGAACTTTTGACCATATTTCCGTAGTGAAAAAACGCAAAGGTATCGAGCTGGAAAGTGTGGAAGGTGGTGTTCATGGTTTCGGAAAAATCAACCTTGTCACCTCGGATATTAAAGAAGCCATCGATCATGCCCAGGTCATCATGGTCGTCCTGCCTTCATCAGCCCATGCGGAGATTGCCCAACTCACCGCACCTCACCTGAAAGATGGACAGATCGTCATTTTGCACCCCGGTCGAACCCTGGGCGCTGTTGAATTTGCCAAGGTAATCCGTGACTCTGGTTGCACCACCGATGTAACCGTCGCTGAAGCCGAAACGTTCATTTATGCCAGCCGGTCCGATGGCCCCGCCCAGGCGCGGATATTCAGGATCAAGGAAGCCGTTCCTCTGGCCGCGCTCCCTTCCACGCGCAATGAATTGGTCTTACAGGCCATTGAAGATGTCTACCCGCAATATATCGATGGCGTGGATGTTCTAAACACCAGTCTGAACAACATGGGTGCCATTTTCCATCCCGCTCTAACCTTGCTCAACGCCGGCTGGATAGAGCATACACATGGAGACTACCAGTTCTATATCGATGGTGTCACCCCGTCAGTTGCCCGCATGCTCGAAGTACTCGACCGGGAAAGGGTAACCGTAGCCTCGTCCATTGGCATTCGAGCGCGCACAGCGCTTGAATGGCTGCAACTGGCCTATGACACCACCGGAGAAGACCTGCATGAAGCCATCCACAATCAGCCTGGTTACTACGGTATCAAGGCACCCATGACCCTGAATCACCGGTATATTTTTGAAGATGTACCCATGAGTCTGGTTCCCATCGCGTCATTGGGCAAACGATATGGTGTCAGCGTGCGTGGAATGGAGAGCATCATCCGCATCGGCAGCATCATCCATCGCACAGACTACTGGCGGCGCGGCCGAACTGTGGAACGCCTTGGGCTGGATAACTGGAGCGTGAGTGAATTGACCCGCTTTGTACGCGAAGGGGTAATTGAGTAGACACATGTTTGAGCAGAGCTTTCGACGGTGATTCGCGGTTTTTTTATAAACAAACACACCAAAAGATCACTAGTTCAGCCGTCAAATCTTGTATTATGCCCGTATGGCAAATTGAGTCGACCGGCGGCTGTAAGGAGGAAAAAATGGCAAGATTAGCAGGTATTGCGGGAATGACCACCCCGAAAGAAGAAGATCTGGTATCAATCATGCTCGATAAGGCAACCCACCGGGGAACACAACACCGAAAAACAATCAATACACCGGGTGTAATCATGCAGGCTGGCTGGAACGATGCGGAATCCAGGCCGGTTCCACAGTCGTTGATTTCACAGGTTGTGTGGGATGGCGTAGCCACCCCCATACCAACAACGGCCAACCTTCGAACACACAAAACACCGTTTGCTCTGGCCGCCATGACGGCAGATGGACTTATGTTGGCTCGAGACCGTGTTGGTGTTAAGCCATTGTATTACGGGCCCTGCTCTGTCGGGCTGGCATTCGCGTCAGAGGTCAAATCATTGCTGCCGGTCACCAGGCAGATACATGAACTTCCCACTGGGGTAATGCTGCTTGCCGGACGGTCTATCAACATCCACTACGAACCATCAATACAGATGTTACCGCACGAAGATGTAACCAATACAGCAACGGGCTTACGGTTACGCCTTGAACAGGCAATCACCCGTTGTGTCGATCAAAACGAAATGGGGAGCTGGCTCTCTGGCGGGTTGGATTCTTCAGCCATCGCCGCGTTGGCCAGACCATATGTCCGCAAATTGCATTCATTTGTGAGCGGAGTTGACGGAGCGGAAGACCTGACCTATGGTCGGCAGATGGCGGAATACCTGGGGACAGAACACCATGAATTGAAAGTAACTCTGGCAGATATGCTCGCTGTTTTACCGAATGTGATCTATCATCTCGAATCGTTTGACGCACTTTTGGTACGTTCATCGGTGACCAACTTCCTGGCGGCCAAAGAGGCATCCAATTATGTGGGAGCTGTGTTTTCAGGTGAGGGTGGCGATGAATTATTTGCCGGTTACGAATATATTAAATCTCTCCCACAAGATCAAATAGCCGGTGAGCTGCTGGATATCATCCAACGGCTGCATAACACCGCGCTTCAGCGTGTGGATCGCTGTTCACAGGCACATGGCCTGACTGCCTTTGTCCCATTCCTTGACCCTGATGTTTTGGATTACGCGCTGGCCATTCCAACCCGGTATAAAATATTCCAGGAAACCCAGCCGCCTGTTGAGAAATGGATATTGCGGAAATCGGTCGAAGATTACCTGCCCGCTTCAGTTCTGTGGCGTCCAAAGGCGAAATTCTGGCAGGGCGCTGGTGTTGTTGACCTGCTGGAACAGTACGCTGAAATGAATATCAGCGACTCAGACTTCAAACGTGAACGCTATCTCACCAATGGATGGACATTGAACTCGAAGGAAGAGCTGATGTACTATCGCATCTTTCTCGATCATTTCGGAGAGCTGGAAAATCTGGACTGGATGGGCCGTACAAAAGGCGCCCCGGTATCTTAACTGCATCCATTCCTTGAAGAGACAGTCTCGTGCATAAATAATGACCGTCATTTGCTCGAATTGACCGGTTTTATATTTCAAATGATTGGATGAAGGGTATGGAATCATTTGACTGGTATGCGTGGGTTATCCTTCCGATACTTGTTTTTATTGCCCGGGTAGCCGATGTAACCCTGGGAACCCTGCGAATTGTCTTCACATCCCGCGGCAAACGGAATCTGGCACCGGTATTGGGCTTCGTTGAAGTTTTCATCTGGATAGTGGTGGTCAGTCAGATCGTGTCAAATATGCACAGTTATCCGGCTTTTATCGGGTACGCGGCCGGGTTTGCCATGGGCACATACATCGGCTTGAGAATCGAACAGAAACTCGCCATTGGGACTCTGGTTCTACGCATCATTTTGCCGCAAGGTGGTGAGCAACTGGCTCATGATCTACGTGTGGCCGGTTTTGGTGTCACCATTGTCAATGGAGAGGGCGCCACCGGACCGGTCAAATTACTGTACTCGGTCATTAAACGAAAAGAGTTACAGCACATCACTGAAATCATTCATCAACATAATCCGAAGACATTCTTTTCGGTGGAGGAAGTCAGCTCGGCAGAAAGCGGTGTGTTTACCAGTGATTACATGACAGGAAAACGGTCTCACAGAAAATGAAATAACAAAAGCCGGGGTTCACAAACTTGACCCCGGCTTTATTCTCACTTCTCTGGCAGAATACTAACCAGATACACAACTTGAGAGGAAAAATTAAATTTTTCTCCAAAGTACCAGTATTTTTTAAAACCGGTCGAAAAGATATTGTTTTAGATCGTGCGGAATAATCACATCACTTACCAATTACCATGCCTGAAAAAGGCATATTTATTTAAATAGCCCTGAAACAAAAGCCAAAATTGAACCCACCACGCCAAAGTCCGGGTCACCAAAACAACTATCAGGTATTCCGATGGCCGTCACCGCCCGCAGGGATATGCCCGCCAGTAAGGTGAATAGCAGTCCGCACAGGAAGCCTCCCACCACGGCGCCCTTCCAACCGCCGGTGGCATTGCCGTAAACCCCTGAGGTTCCGCCGCAAAAAAAGTGAATGATCATGGATGGCAGAATGATCCCACCCAGCCAGCCTATGGCTCCGCCTCCGTCCGGCATGGCCGCGATCTGCATACCCAGCGCCACGAGGCCTCCGGCAATTGAAGCCAGATACCCCACCAGAACGGCGTTCTGCGCGTAGGGGAAAACCACCGGGCAATCCAGGGCGGGGATGGCGTTGGGAACAATGCGCTCCGCGAAGCCGCGAAATGCGGGGACAATTTCAGCGAGGATCATGCGTACCCCCAACAGGATCACACCCACGCCGCCGGCAAAGGTTAACCCCATGATGAGAGCGTTCAGCCACCAGGCATCACCATTGCCGAAAATGGCGGCTACCCCGGCAATTCCTGTCGCGTTTAAGGCGGCCGCGGTTGATATAAGGTAAATAAGGAACATCACAGTCCCCATGGCCACCAGAGGTTCACGCATAAAGCCGATCCATTCAGGGAATTTCAAATTTTCCGTGGAATCCTTCGGGTTTCCCACTTTATCCCCCAGCCAGCCAGCCAGAACGTAATTGGTGGTACCAAAATGGCCCATCACAAAATCTTTTGTGCCGGTGATCTTTTCCACAAACGGCGCCGACAACCAGGGGAAAAAGACCATCATGAAACCAACAATCAAAGATGAAACAGCAATCAGGGCGATCGGGGACCCATCTTTGAAGATGGTCAACCCCAGAATCCCGGTTACCAGCGTAGCGGCAAATAGCGTATGGTGGCCGGTAAGGAACACGTATTTCATCGGGGTAAACCGGGCCAGCAATAAATTAACAAAGAATGCGAAGAAAAACACCAGCGAAATTTGAACACCGTAAAACTCCTGCGCCCTGGCGGTAAAGACCTCATTAACCGGCAGAGTGCCCTGAAGGCCAAAGCCCTGCTGCATCAGGCCGCCCAGCGGGGTGATGGCAGTGATCACAATATTCGCCCCGCCGCTCAGGATTAGAAAACCAAGAATTGTTTTTACTGTGCCTGAAATGACAATATTGACCGCCTTTTTCAATGAGATCAAACCCACCATGGCGATCAGACCCACCAGTATAGCGGGCTTGCTCATGATCTGGACAAAAACATCCAGTGTTGATTTCAGGAGGTCCATTTTCCCAACACCTTTCTGGATTCAGTCTACATCTTCTTTGCCTGAATCTCCCGGTAGGCCGGTACGAGTACGGCTTCAATCTCTTTTTCGTCAAACAGGTTGTGCACCTCGATAACGGGTATATCCAGCGATTCCTTCAACCGTGAACCGAATTCCGTGGAGGTTACGAACAGGTCCGGCCACAGAGATTTTGCCGTGCTGACATCTCCCACCTCAACAATAAACTCGCGCTCGTCCACGCCGTTGCGCTTTAGCACACGCTCCACCCCCATTTTTACCAGCAACCCACTTCCCAGGCCCATGCCACAAATCGCCGCGATTCGAATCATATTGTTTTGTGCTCCTTTCAAGTTTGATGGATGTGATCGGTTATTTCGCAAAGATACCAAGAATGAGGGCAAGGATGACGAGAAATAAGGCGATCCATCCATTTCTATCCCGGCGGTCTTTATTATTCATGGTTTACACTCCTAACAGGCAAGTATCCTTTGTAGTAACTATACTCAAATATTCCATGCTGGTGTATTCACAGAATAGAAAACATCCAGTAGTTGGGCCGGTGATTCACAGCGGCGAAGTCTCACGATATTTTCCACATCGCTCAACACCTGAGCCATTTCTGCCAGACTTTGAATATGCTGTGATGAATCGATTGGCGCGAGGGCTACCAGAAGCCAGACCGGATCATTTTCACGATTGCCAAAATAAACCGGCGTTCTGAGTTTTGCCACCGCCATACTGGCACGGATGACTCCGTCTTCAGGCAGGGCATGCGGGAGGGCGATTCCGGGAGCCACAACGATATACGGGCCGAATTCATTCGTCACGCGAATCATGGCATCAGAGAATCGTTCCTCTGTGGCGCCTTCCTTGAAGAGCATGGTTCCACAGTAACGTACGGCTTCCTGCCAGGTGGCGGCTTCCACATCCGCCGCCACAAGGGAAGGGCGAAGAAGGTCTTTTATGTTCATATACCGGTAATTTTCTCCAGGTTCTCTGTAAGAATGTGAAGCGCCTGCCGGGGTGTTCCGGCTTCCATTAAGGCCGCTTTCCGTGCCGGGCTGGTCAGTGCTTCCGCGATAACATTCAACGCTTCCGCGTGCTGACTGGCATCCACCGCCGCGATGGCGATCAACAAGCGCACAGGATCGTTTTCGGAGTTGCCAAAGGGTAGCGGCGGGCTCAGGCTGATCAGCGCCAGTGCCGGTTTTATCACTCCCTCGGTGGGAAGCGCGTGAGCCACGGCGATTCCGGGTGAAACCACAAAATACGGCCCCAGTCTGCGGGCTGTATCAACCATGGCTTGCCCGTAGCGTTCTTCCGCCGCGCCTGTTTTATGGAATAACCTGCCGGCATGTAAAACCGCCTCCATCCAGTTGTCAGCTCGAAAATCGACAGAAATTCGGTCCAACGGAAGCATATCTTTCAACGGATGCGCGGCGGTCACTTTCGTGGCGTCAGCGTGTGCGTCTACATTCATCAAACCCGACTGGTTTAAATTCACCGCCCGTTCGAGCATGGCGTAAAACGATTCGTTCTGGGCGCGCCGGGTGACTGTTTTGATTCTGAACCGGTCTGGCCGGAACCAGATGAGACCGACTTCCGTTTTGTTCCCCTCGTCATCATAGGTGATGGACTCAGACAGCAAGACGGCATCTCCGACTTTTAATCCCAACAACGCCGCGATGGTTGTTGACGCGCGGGCAACAGATATGGTATTTGCCGCCCAATCCATACGGATACCAAAACAGCGTTCCACTGTTTCAACCAGGCCCGCGTTGGCAAAATCCTGTTCGAGCAGTCCTCTGAACTTGTTGCCGGGGAAAAACGATTCCAGAAGCATCAGTGGTATTCCATTTACCTTACGCAAGCGTTTTAAATAAAAAACCATTTCCGTCGTTGGGATGCCCAACCGCACGGCCTGTTTTTCCGGCACAGGGATGAGACGTTGTTCCAGTACTTCTGTGGTGAAGGGAATACCGCGCAGTACCAGATCCTGGTAGATACTCAAATGGCCGGAAAATGATTGGTCTAACTCGGGCTGTCCGACAAACGTTCCCTTTCCATGGATCTGCACGACCAACCCTCTATCGATCAACAGGGATATGGCTTTTCGTAGTGTGCCCCGGCTCACATCCAGTGATTGAGCCAGTTCCACTTCGCCCGGAAACTTATGGTCACTTTTCCATTCCCCGGTATTGATCTTCGTTTCCATCCAGGCGGCAAGCTGACAGTAGATTGGCTGGCTGCTTGAACGGTTAACCTGAAATTGCATGGTTTTTCACTTTCTTTGAGAGGTACATAGAGGATCATATACACCTTACCCAATTATTGAGCGCAAGTCAATCAAAATTTCGGAAACAGGAGAAAGGGCACCGAATCCATGTGATGTTTGGCCCTCAGTACGCTACAGACAAATCTCATAACCTTATATCTTGTGTTCCCCTAACCGCGCTTGTCTTTTAGAATTACAGAAGAATGAGAGAAATTCCCCTGTTCCCCCTTAACGCGGTGCTGTTTCCTGGTGTACCGCTTCACCTGCATGTCTTTGAAGACCGTTACAGGAAGATGGTGCGCCAGTCTCTGTCACGAGACAATTTACTCGGGATCGTATTGATCCGCCAGGGGGTGGAAGCGCTGGGCCCGCTCCCCGAACCCTACCGGGTTGGCACGCTGGGGAGGATTGTGGAATCGCAAACCCTGTCAGATGGGCGGATGAACATCACAGTAATGGGAGTGGACCGCTTCCGCATCCTGCAAACCAACGCCGACCGGCAGCCTTTTCTTATCGGCGAAGTGGAAAGCAACCCCTTCGAAATGCCCAACCTCATACAGGTGCACCGTCAATCAAGGCTGCTGGCAAACGCCGTGCAACGGTATCTATCCGGTTTAAGCCGCGCCCATGTGGAAGAAATGGATTTTTCGAGATTCTCACCACCCCAGGATCCCATCAACCTGATCTTTCTGGCTGCCGCCCTGCTGCAAATCCCACCCCAGGAAAAGCAGCCCATCCTCGAAGCCTATTCCATTAAGGATATGATGGATATTGTGGAACGTCTTTACCGGCGTGAAAACGGACTTATGTCCGCGCTCTATCCTGCGGACGAGATTCCCGCCCGGCGGGCCGCCTGGTTGAATTAACCTCTGGCGCAGTCACCCATTTCAATGAAAACCGGGCGGATTCTTTCATCCGTCCGGTTTTGGTCTCTTTCCTGAGTTTGAATTTGGCAGGCTATTCTACAAATTTGTCCGCGTCTATCCACAGGTACCGTTCAAGGGGAACATCGATGGGTGTTCCAACAAACCCCTGAAGGTAGGGTTTAACCAGGATATAAGAATTGCTGTGGGACAGGAAAATGGCGGGTGAGTCATTGACAAGTATATCTTCCGCCTGCTGGTACATTTGAATACGTTTGGCCGTGTCCTTCTCCACCCGGGCATCCTCAAGGAGCCTGTCCAGATCAGGGTTGGAGTAATTTCCCCGGTTCATTTCGTTGTTGGAATGGAACAGCACGTCCGCGAAATTCTCGGGGTCCGGGTAGTCGGCGCACCAGCCCTCGCTGATCAATTGGCCGTGTTTCCCCGAGTCCAACACATCCATATAGTATTCAGGATCGATATTCTGAACGGTAATATTGACGCCCAGATTGTCTCTCCACATCTGCGCCAGCGCGGAGATGCTTTCACCAACCGAACTGCCATATCCGGATATTGAGAAAATGATCGGAGGCAGTTCCCCACTGCCGTATTTCGATTCCTTCATCAGAGCGCGGGCTTTTTCCGGGTTGAATTCCAGCCCCTGGTTGCTTTTGTCATACCCCGGAAGCGCCGGCGGATACAATCCTCTGGCCGGTAGCGCTCCGTTCTCCATGATTACATTTATGTATTTCTCTTTATCCACAGCCATGGCGAATGCCTGCCGCACCTTCACATCGTCGAATGGCGGCTGGCTGACATCAAATGTTATGTAACTGGTGCACATATTGGTATTACTCTTCAATTGATTGTGCATTGGTTCTGAGGGGTCTTTGAACCGCACCAGATCATCATATCCAATATAGGTGTAATCTATGATTCCCTGCTCAAACAACTGCATGCTGGTTCCCTGGTACAACAGGGTAAGAATGGCTTTGAGCTTTGGCTTGTCTCCGTAGAATTGCTCAAACCGTTCGTAATATATCGCTTTCCTGGCATCCCAGCGGATAAGACGGAAGGGTCCAGTTCCATTGGGTACACGATACCAGGTTTTGCTCTTTTCAATATTCTCCCTGTCCACAATAAACCCTGTCGGGTAGGTCAACTTCAACAGGAAATAGGGAACCGGTTCCTCCAGTGTAACCTGAAGTGTATGCTCGTCAATGACCTTCAAGCCGCTGATATGTTCAGCATTCCCCTCGTGCATTTCCTTAATTCCCTGGATGTCCCCCAGATAGGTTAACACGGTATCCGAATCAGTTTTGGGGCTGGCCGCGCGTTCCCATGAATACACCACATCATCCGCGGTGACCGGGCGCAGGTTATGAAAGACAGCTTCCGGTTGTAAATGGAAGGTGTACACCAGTCCATCCTCACTGATGTCCCAGCTCTTTGCCAGGTCAGGTTTTACATTCAGATTCGTGTCATACGCCACCAATCCACTGAAGACAGTGGAAAAACCGACGGAACCGTGTGAAGTGGCCGGGTCGTTTTCCGAAGGATTATCCGTTTCACCTCCATCGATAATCAACAATTCATCCCGCGAGTATCCGGAAATAATCGGAGCTGTTATTTCGATGGTCTTATAAAGTGAATAAATGGCATCTTTCGAAAAATCGTACATATCACGAGTTGATGCCATCAATAGACTTATATTCGATGTATAACCTCGCACTGTCACAATACCAATTTTAAATTTTTGAACCACTTCTGGAACACGAGCTTCTGATTCGGTCAACCATCCCTTTGACCCATCATCCATTTCAAACTCTTTGTCCACCAGGTGCTCAATATCAATTAATCCATCCACATTTTTTTCTCGAATATCAATGGCTGTTTCTTGAAGAGAATCCCCTTGTCTTATGGGATTCACAAACATGCGGCCAAAAACAGATCCTTTATTCATTGAAATTTCAAAAAGTGAGGACATCGATATCTTTGATGTACTGATTTTTGCAATTGGAGGAATTTCGATCTTTACTCCCTGTCCTGAATTTGTGTAAATACCCTTCTCTGCCGGGGGAGGCGTAAACAGAGTAGCTGTTGGTAATTGGGGATATTTTGTCGGCGCGGCAGAAAGTGAACTGGCTCTGGCCGGAGTCACACCCATGACAACGGATGCCATCATAAGAAGGGTGATAGTCAGAACAACTCCAGTCCGCCGTTTTGGGGAGCGGCTTAAGACAAAAGCCGCCGCGCAGGCCATCAACGCTCCGAGAACAGAAAGAATGATCGGAGTCATATCGGGACCCCGGGTTGATGGTCCACCGGTCGAATCCGCAGAATTCACGGTTCCATCACCCGCCCCTGTACTGCCAAAAGCGATCGGAAGCGAGGCTTCCGCCGTGCCTGTGGGGAGCGGGGTTTCTTCAACATCAGGTTCCGCGGTTGTATCAGCGACCAGCGAGTTGTTGATGGGCTGCATGGTTGGAATTTCGGTCGGAACAGGGGTTGGTTTTTCAACTTCTTCCGCCCATTTTGCTTCCGGCACATTGATGGATTTACGCCATTCTTTTTCAAAACCGTTCAGGTCAAAACCATAGACCTTCATCATGGCGTCATCCACTGTGGTGCCACTAGACAAGGTCTTCAGCAGGTTGTTTATCTTGTCTCGTCCGTATGTTTCGATCAGGTACTTCACCATATAGAATGATTGACTGTAGGAAAGGTCTGCCAGTTCCGAATCGGAAGAAAAACTGGCGGAAAGAATATTGAAGGAGATCAGATCATCGTTCTCCTTCGCCTTCTCGAAAACTTCCACTGTACTGTCATCAGGCTCGCCTTCGGCATAAACCGCCAGCCCTTCCTCCAGCCAGGTGGGGGTTGTGTACAGGCAGGTGAAGGTGAAGTTCCCCACAAGCACATGGGTCAATTCATGCGCCTCGGTTGCCTTTGTCCAATCCAGGTTCTTTTCTTCGACACCGATCACGATTTTGTTGGAATCGGTAAAGGCCATACCTCCCGTCCATTCCTGTTCATATAGCATGGAATCGCGCATTTCCTTCGCGTTCCTGTACATATACAGATCGACCTTGGCAGAGGTTTCCATACCGGTATCCGCCTTCAATTTTTCCTGCGCGTCAAGCGCGGTCTGAAGAAATTCGGCGGCCAATTTTTCCGTGATTTGATAATAGTGAAGGCGGATATTCTTTTCTTCCTTAACCTTCCAGGGGTGGATTTTATCCAACCAGACAATGGTTTTCCTCTCGGATGAGACTGTCTCACCCTTTTCGTTGGTTGCACGCCACTGCCACCAGATCTCTGACCCCGGGGCTATGGAACCACTATCTTCCATCTCCCACTTCCAGGTTACCCTGACGGATTTACCGGGGGTAAATTCAGGTATGGCAAGCGCCTGAACATCGCTGCATGTCCGTTTATCTGAACCATAGAGCAATTCAATATCGGTTATTTTTTCCCCGCTGGATACTGTCGCAGAAAACGCGGCTGCCTTGGGGAAGGTCAATTGCGCCGCGTTCTGGGCAAAGGTTATAACCGGTTTTTGCCGGGGCGGCATGAAATTCAGGAACTGCATGACGGCGGCAAAGAGCATTAGGATACGCATAATCCCTCCTGGAGTACGGTTCGGTTGTGGAATTACCTAGTTGAGGAAATCTCTTTATCCCCCCGGTAATTTTTGTACAGATTGATAATATCAAAATTCATATGAAAAAACAAATTACAAATTTGCCAATAAAATTCACCCCGCTTCCCTGACGGTAAGCGGGGTGATGTCTTTTTACTGGGCCGCGGCCATTTCTTTCAGGTACTTATCTTTGTTCGCCAGCCGGGCTGTCTTGCCGCTGCTGGTCTTGAGGATCCATTTGGACGGCACCAGGTGGACGTGACGCAGAGCCACAGCCGATCCTTTGGTGACGGTCTTGCGAATCTCGTTGGCGATGCGTTCATGTTCGGCGGGGTCTTCCACGTCAACCTCTGAGACAATAACCACCTCTTCGGTGCCGGACTCTTCATTGTAAACACCAAAGGCCACCACACGGCCCGGGTGAACACCTTTGACTTCCATGGCCAGATGCTCCAGGTCTGCCGGGTAAATGTTCTTCCCGCCGACGATGATCAAGTCTTTTTTACGGCCGGTCACGTACAGTTCTCCGTCCGCCACATACCCAAAGTCTCCCGTCAGGTACCAGCCGTCAATGAAAGCCTGTTTGGTCAAATCCTCGCGGTGATAGAATCCGCTCAACATGCAGTCAGATTGAATACCAACCTCTCCAATCTTACGTTCGGGGAGGGGTTGCCCCTGTGGATCGAAAATTCGCACACGGGTATTGCTGATCGGCTGCCCGCTGCTGAGCATACGCAGTGAGTCACGGCCATCCACCGCAGGCCTGGCTTCCCATTCGGTCTGCACGGCTTCACGATCGACCAGGTCAACCGTAACCGGCCGTGAAAACCCGGATTGCGTCACCGCGAAAGTATTTTCAGCCATCGCGTAACTGGTCACCAGGGCATCCGGATTTAATCCATAGGCGGTAAAACGCGCGGCAAATTTTTCATGGGCGGCAATACGTACCGGTTCCGAGCAGTTGGTGATTGCCCGCCAGCTCTTTAGATCAACGCCTTCCAGATCGCGTTCCCGAATTTTCTCGGCGCAGAAAACGTAGGCGAAATTCGGCAGCCAGCTCAGGGTGCCCTGATATTTTGTCACGGCTTGCATCAGCCGGTAAGGAGCGCGCACCCAGTCAAAGGGTGACATGACCACCAGTTTGATGCCGAATAGTATGGGCATCAGGTAACAGGCGATCAATCCCATGTCATGATACAGAGGCAGCCAGGAAACAATCACGTCATCAGGGGTGGCATTCAATTCGCGTGTGTACGTATCCAGTTGGTTGAACACGCTGCGGTGAGACAGGGCGATGCCCTTTTGCAGGCCGGTGGTTCCAGACGAGTGCTGGAGCAATGCCACCTCCTCCGGTTGGCGCTGCATACCCTGAAGAATGGAGAAATCCGGGGTGACTGGCGTGTCCTGGCCGGTCAAAATCACCGCGCGGACAGAATCACCCTTATGCAGAGCGCTGCGTACTTCCGACTCAAATTCCGGGAAAGTAACAATGGCAGACGGCTTGCTTATTCCCACCAGCGAAGCCAGGTCTTCACGATAACGCTCGGGGGAAAGTTTCTCGGTGAGATAGGGGAGGATGGAGGGAATCGCGCCATGCAGGATGGCACCAAAATACGCGTAGACCAATTCAACAGAGTGTTGCATGATCAGGATGATCACTTCGCCGGGTTGAATGTTGTGCTCCCGGTAGAGGGCTGCCCAACCGGCGGAGCCTTGCAGCAGATCGCGGTAGTTGATGGGTAAATCGTCTTTTCCCGCCAGTTGCACCACCAGGCTGATACGGTCAGGGTGGGATTCGTAATGGTCTTTTAAGGTGGTCGTAAAATTTCGCATGGATATTGTTTTGCTCCAGATACCCGGCTCTGTGAGAATGGAGCGGTGCTGCCGGGGGGTGACAGAATAAGGGTTCAGCTTTGCAGCCGAACCCGGCGGGTCAATGATACCGCAAAGTGATTAACCCTGCTTAAGAAATCAGATGGCCCCTCTCCCAACCTCCCCCGGCGGGGGAGGCATTTACTGGCATTTTTATGCTGTTTACACAGGAAGATTAGGCTTCATAAACGCCTTCGGCCAGATCGACTTTTTCTGCTGGGTTTTCCATAATTTCACAGTCCATACCTCCCCCTCCGGGGGAGGCGGGTGGGGGCATTTCTGCTAATCGATAGACCCCCCAACCAAAAGCTATGCGAATAACCATTGAAGATGGCCATGTCTCAGATTTCTCGAAATGAAAATCTGGGTACAGAGAACTCCCTCTCCCAACCTCCCCCGGCGGGGGAGGCCTCTATTACCGTTTATTCAAGCTGCCAACCCGTGAAGATTGGGCACCATTATCGCCTTCGGCCAGATCGACTTTTTCTGCAGGGTTATTCCATGAATTCACAGTCCAGCCCTCCCCCTCCGGAGGAGGCAGGTGTCGGTTCATTATCCCGTGAACATCCAGAAAAAGCTGTGTTAAGCGCGTTTGCGTTCCATATCTTGAAATATTGCAACACATATTTTTACCGGCTGTTTTCTCCTTCCCCCGTTGGGAAAAGGCCGGTATGAGGGCATCTCTCCAGATAAACCCGCTTTATTTCTCTGAACACCTCATCCAGATTCTTCATCACATCATCATTCGTGAAACGAATTACCCGCAATCCCTGTTCTTCCAGCCAGGCAGATCGGTTGTCATCATAGATCTTCTGATCTGCATGAGAATCGCCATCTATCTCAACAACCAGATTTGCTTCATGACAGAAGAAATCAAGAATATAAACCCCCTTCGGATGCTGTCTGCGCCATTTCCACTGGCAAATCTCGCGGTCGCGGAGTACCGACCATAATCGCTGTTCAGGATATGTCATTTCCCGGCGTAAAGCTCTGGCTCGTTTAAGTGATTCCGGTGTATGGTCGCGCATGATATAACCCCTCTCCCATTCTCCCCCGGCGGGGGAGGCATCTGCTACAGTTTATTTACATTCGACTTTTACCACTCGATTTCAATTCAGTTTCTAGATTTCTCCTCCGGCAGTGAGGCATATGCTCCAGTTTGTTCTATTTAAGACTTTATACACTCGATTTTACTTCAGATACAAAATTCCTCCCCTCTGGGGGAGGCAGGCGGGGTTTGCCCCAACAGAAACAGCACATATCAGCCGCTTCCTAAAGATGAATTCGTCAGAACATTTCCAGGCAGAATACACTTTCAAGGATCTTCCCTCTCCCAACCTCCCCCGGCGGGGGAGGCATTTGCTGGCATTTTTATGCTGTTAATTCGGGAAGGCTGGGCGTTATTAACGTCCTCAGCAGGCTAACTTTTTCTGCTGGGATTTCCATAATTTCACAGTCCATACCTCCCCCGGCGGGGGAGGCAGGTGGGGGCATTTCTGCTAATCGATAGACCCTCCCAACGAAAAGCTATGCGAATAACCATTGAAGATGACCAGGTTTCAGGCTTCTCGAAATGGGAACCTGGGGACAGAGAACTCCCTCTCCCAACCTCCCCCGGCGGTGAGGCATTTACTGGCATTTTTATGCTGTTAATTCGGGAAGGCTGGGCGTTATTAACGTCCTCAGCAGGCTAACTTTTTCTGCTGGGATTTCCATAATTTCACAGTCCATACCTCCCCCTCCGGGGGAGGCAGGTGGGGGCATTTCTGCTAATCGATAGACCCCCAATGAAAAGCTATGCGAATAACCATTGGAGATGGCCATGTCTCAGATTTCTCGAAATGGGAACCTGGGGACAGAGAACTCCCTCTCCCAACCTCCCCCGGTGGGGGAGGCATTTACTGGCATTTTTATGCTGTTTACACAGGAAGATTAGACTTCATAAACGCCTTCGGCCAGATCGACTTTTTCTGCTGGGTTTTCCATAATTTCACAGTCCATACCTCCCCCTCCGGGGGAGGCAGGTGGGGGCATTACTGCTGAATTTTTACTTCCGTGATTCAATCAGTTTCACCAACGCGTCAAGCGTGTCAAACGTGTCGGCGTTCAGTTCTGAATCATCTATACGCACACCAAATTCATCCTCAACAATGATCGCCAGATCGACCAGGCTGAAGGAATCAATCAATCCACTGGATATCAACGGTTCATCCATCTTAATCACCCGGTTGGGCTGTTTCAAGATCCGTTCCGCGATTTTCTTTGAAAGGGTGTCGGCCATTGAATCACTCATGTTAAACTCCTTGCGATGTAATAAATATTTACCGGACGGGTTTCACCCATTCAATCCGGGTTGTGTAGATAAAATCCTGACTTGTAAATCCGGTCTGGTCCGAGAGGTTGCGAACCGCTCCAGACACAACGTCCATCACCTGCGCCTGGATGGCATACCCATCGGCGGTCTTCTGCGTACCCGTCAACAACAGGCTTGAACTGTCTGCCGACCAGACCGCCCGGGGATTCATCCCGGAGGTCGCCGGCAGAATCTTGGTGCCCATATCCTGCGGGGTGATCACCAGATTGCGAACGTCCAGCCACTGCCCGGAATAATCACTGCGCTCCAGGGTCAGAAGGGATAATTTTAGCCCATCCGGCGACCAGGAAAAATCCAGCAGAATATCGCCAATGTTTTCCAGCGGGCGCGGGTTGGCCATGTTCAGCTTGGCCAGGTTGAGCTGGCTCTTGTCTTCCGTGGTCTGTACCTCATACGCCAGCCAGCGTTTGTCGGGTGAAAATTCGGCTTTCACGGCGTTCGGGTGGATTTCGGCGCTGGATCCATCCAGACCGGAAACATACAATCCCTTGCCGATGCATGTACCGCCTGTCTGACAGGCGCCATTTTGCCAGAACACACTGCCGGTTTCCTGTGATTGATACACGGCAACCGGGCTCATCCCGGCCGGAGAGAGACGTTTCCAACCAGCACTGCCTTCCAATTGATAATGAACCAGTAACGTGCCGCCGTCCTGTTCGGCAATGAATACGACCGATTTTCCATCCGGCATCCACATGGCTGCCGGAGATACCCGCGTGTAGAATCGGTTGGTTAACGTGACCGGCTGCGAGCCATCCAGGCTGGCAACCAGAAGGTCACTCCCACGGCTGGCCAGCAGGTGTTTTCCATCCGGAGAAACGGCCTGTAGAACAAGACCTTCCGCGCCGACCCGATACGTCGTTCCTGAAGTCGGATCAATGAGAAAAATTCCCAGCGGGGTGATTGCTTCCCCGCCGCGCCGGGCTGTGGATAGAAGGATCAAGCCGGCCGGATTGCCCAGCACAGTCTGGTCAACAGGCGACAGGAGCGAACCACCGGTATCCACCGCAGCAGCCGTTGGATCACCCTGCTGCATGGCCGTAGTAGTGGGTTCTGCCGTCACTTGCTCCGGCTGGATCAGGTCAAACGCGCCCGTGGCAGGCGTAGCCAGGGCGGTCGGCTGCGCGGCAGCCGCCGTAGATTCCATTCGCACGCCACGCCAGACGGCATCCAGCGATTGCAGAGCGGTAAAACTGCGTTCCGGCCAGGCGAATTCCTGGCTGATGTGAAAACCATCCGGGCGATTGGGATCCAGCCCGCGGTTGGGCAGCGCCTGGGCAGCCTTCCACCAGTTCCACAGGGGCAGATCATAGTCATACGCCAGGCGGGTAGTCGCCAGATTGATACTGTGATCGCCTTCCACATTGTCCGCTTTGGTTGACAGGATGGGCAGAATACCTTTCCCGATGGCAAATTCGATGATCTGGCGCATGTTCTTTTCATACACATCCGGGCTGCGGCCATTCCACCAGACTTCCAGGCTTATCAACAGGATGGAAGGATTATGCACTCGAATTTCGCACTCCAGGGGAGTCTCACCCGGATCGCAGACGTCCGGATTGGACATCAGCGGTGTCAATTCCGACGCGGCATTGAATCCACCCTGAACGGCTTCACCATCGCGGTTAAATGAGCCGGAGAAATGTTCAATGGTCTCATAAAGCGCATCCGCGTTCTCACGCAGCGTGAAAGTTCCCGGTTTGTCGAACGGGCCGAGCAGAACGTCTTTGATCGCCTGGCAGTCGCCCACCTTGGAAAACCGGTTTGGGTCAGTTCCCGATGCCAGCCCGGCCTGGTAGATTTGTTTCGCCCGCTCTGACACCACCGGGATAACCGGCCAGTTCTGCCAGTCCTCCGGATTTGGGCGGTTGGCCGCCGGGGGCGCGGCAGTGGGAGTCACCGGTGGAATAATTGATGGCGCCGGTTGTGTTCCGGTTGCGGATAGGGTTTCGGTTGGTTTGATGGCAGCCGTAAGTGTGGAAGCCTGCGTGATTGTGGCCGCCGGCAAAACGGTGGTTGGCGTGACAACCACGGCTGCCGGGGAGCAGGCTGAAACACTTATGGTCAGAAATAATAGAGCGGATAAACCCGTTCTTTTGGAAGTTTTTTTACAGATAGGCATATCTCAGCGATTATAAATGAAAAGGTTCACCAAACAGGCCAGATCTCAACCTGCGAAATCTGCCGCGGAAAGCAGAATACCTTCCCCCTGGGTCAGCCATTTAACCTGTGCATCGGGTGCTTCCTTCAGGCAGTTATGCTGAAATTCCAACGGATTACCAAGGTGTTCCACAAACGTCCAGAAATGGGTGGGGATGACCAGTTTCGCGCCGGTCAGGCTCACGAGCTTTGCCGCGCTCTCAGAATTCAGGTTTCCAAAGGCGCCGTTTATGCAGGGCAGAATGACCTGTGGGTTACTTTTTATAACCGGGCGCATTTCTTCCGGGCGCAGGGCGGTATCGCCGGTGTGATATATCCGCAGACCGGCGCATTCCAGCAGCAAACCAACGGCGTCTGGCGCCTGGTCGCCGTGATCGGCAAACACGGCCGTGCAGGTGAAATCCCCCAGGGTTACCTGTTTCCCCGGGTACAACTCCACATATCGCTCTTCGTTAATACCGGCGGAACGATAATAAGCCGTACATTCCCGCGGACCGGCAAAACGTACCCGCCTGTTAATACATATGGTCGGGATACTGTCAACATCCAGGTGATCATCGTGTTCGTGGGTGCTGACAAACCAGTCGCAATCCACCTCGTCTGCCAGCATCGGCGGCGGCATGATGCGTTTCCATTGCGTGCCAAATTTGCGCTCCACGGAATGGCTCAGATAGGCGTCCACATACACCACGCTGCCCCCAGTAGATTTGAACACGAAACCGGCCTGACCCAGCCAGAACAAAGCCACCTGTCCGGCCTGTGGTTTTGCCTCTCGAATTCGCGATGCCAGGTCAGTGGTCATGGTTCCTCCGCATCAACGTGCGCCGAGCCAGACGGCATTTAATGCACGCAGGCCGCTGATTTCGCGCAGGTACTGGGCAGCAACAGAAAAGTATATATCTCCCCGGTCAGAATCGAGACCGTGGTTAGGTAAACCGTCCGCTGCCAGCCACAGATTCCAGTAGGGCAGATCATAGTCGTGGGCTGTATTGGCCGTCACGGCGTTGATGGAATGATCTCCCTCGATATTATCGATCTTTGAAGACAGGATGGGCAACACCCCGTGGTCTATGGAGTATTCAACCACCTGACGTAAATATTTCTCATACGCTTCCGCGCTGGCATTTTTCCAGTTCGTACCCATGTTAATGAAGAGTATCGACGGTTTATTTACCCGGAACTCACATTCCAGCGGCATCTCGTTCGGCTGGCATAGTTTGGGATCAGACCAGGTGGGATCAAGGATGGAAGTGATGCCAAAACCCTGGCGAACAGCCACGCCGTCGCGGATGAATTGACCATGGAAGAAATTAATAGTCTCCTGCAAGGACTGGTCGTCATCGGATAGACGGTAGCGGTCTCCATCAAAAATTCCCAGGAAGACCTCGGGAACCGACTGGCAGTCACCGGCCACGGAAAAATGGTGGGGATCATTGCCCATCAACAGGCCGCGCTGATAGATTTCTTTCGCGCGTGTGCTGACCGTCGGGATAATGGGCGCCTGTCCCCAGCCTTTGGCCGTCAGACTATTCTCCGGTGTGGGGCTTGGGCCGGGTGTAAGGGTTGGAACGATGATCTGTGTGGCCGTGGGTGATGGCTGGATCACAGGTGCGGTCGGCGGCACCGGTGGATTGGTTGGCGCGGTCGTGGGCGACGGCAAGGCGGCAGACATCGTCTGCACCTGGGCGGCAACCATCGTCTGTTGCGCGCCAAGCGTGGCTACCTGTTGGGCAATCGACGTCTGCATGACAGCCGTCGGATTCTGTTGAAGTCCGACTGCCTGTCCAATGGTTGAACAACCGGAAAGAGACAATAAAGGAAAGATCAATAAGATGGTTCGATTCATAACCCGCCAATTCTAATACATAAATGCACAGTGAACAGATGAACAGCCGCGCAGGATAATCCCGTATAATGCCTGTGAAATATTGAATTGACTCGGTATTTCGCAGGTGGTACTATGTGCGTACCTCAACGAATAAATTGTATTGTTTTCTACTTGATTACATTTTCTAAAAAGAAATACCCCTGATCTGTCCATACCCCCACCAGGATTTCTCCCCCTGATGGTCGGATTGTGGAGTACCTTAATGGTACATTGAGGTGCAAATCTCTGCGACAGTGCAGAGATTTGCATTTAATACAAGGATGATCACAGTACCTCATCAAAAATTAACTTGCCCTTTATTGGTTCCATTCCGGCAATTACTGTACACTTGTTATTACTCCACGCAAGCAAACAGTTTTGCAGGCTGCCGTCACCGTTTCCATTTTCCATAGAAAAGCCTGAATTTCCGTACAAAAACAGGATTTATGCGGAAACCAAAAGTTTTTTCTCACAACCCGTTCGCAGGCAATGGTAAGCCACAATGCCAGGGTGGATCCAAAAACATGCTGGCTTTTAATCGTATGTTGATTACCAGATCGTACCAGGGGGTAAAACCGTGAATCTTTCTTACGCGAATGCCCTGGTTGTTTCAGCGCTGACTACTTTTACACTCGCTATAATGGCCCTGCAGCGCAGAAAAATGTCTGGCGCAATTGAACTCTGTACCTTGCTAGTGGGTCTGGCCATCTGGTCATTCATGTACGCCCTGAGATGGATAACAAATAACACATCCAGCATGATCATCTGGTTGAACCTGAGTTATACAGGCATGGTTATGGCGCCTGCGGCAATGGTCTTATTCGCCCAAAAATTTGCCCACCGCGCGCCCTATAAACTTCGGCAGATCTCACTATTCGCCATCGAACCTATAATTACCCTCTTGTTGATCTGGACGGACCCATATTTCGGGTTGTTTTTCGGCGGAATGCGAAGCATAAATTCTGTTTTTTCCGGCGGTTTATGGTTCTGGTTCAACACCCTCTATTCCTTTGCGTTAATGTTATACGCGATCATTATCCTTTGTAAATACACCCAGACAGCCCCTGCAATCGGGAAGCACCAGGCACATATCATCTTGCTGGGATTTCTTTTCCCCATTGTGATTTGCCTCGTCGAAGTAGCCGGTTTTTCTCCCTTCCCGCAGGTGGATATCACCCCCCTTTCTTTTATCATCAGTGGGATACTGGTTGTATATGGATTTCTCTATTACAACCTGCTGGACGTTGCGCCCATCGCTTATTCCAAACTGATCCATACCTCCAATGATGGACTGGTTGTAATCGATAAAAATTACCGGCTGGTGGATGTCAATCCGGCTGGCAGGAAGATTTTTGGGATTGCAGATGATTACCTGGGGAAAAACGTAAAGGATATTCTGGCGGACTGGCCGGAAATTCTTTCTGCGCTGGATGAAAATATTGAATCCTCTCTGCTGGTTCACGCAGAAAAACATGACAAACGCGTATACGAAGTCTCCATAATCCATATCGAAGATTCATCAAAACGCACTGAAGGCTGGTTTCTACTTTGCCACGATGTAACTACCTTTAAGAACACCGAAAAAGCCCTTACCGCTTCAGAAAACAAAATTCGCTCCCTGTTCCAATCACTGACGGACATAGTCCTGGTTATAGATAAAGATGGAAAGTACCTGGAGATCGCGCCGACCAATCCTCAGGTGAGTGAATTTGATCCATTGCGGGTAAAAGGAAAGACCATTTACGATGTCTTTCCGGATAAAGTGTCGCAGCAAATCCTGGAGAGTATTCACAGAGCGCTGGAAACAAATTCGTTAATCCAGATTGATTATCCGGTGATGGTTGGAAACAGGGAGATGTGGTTTTCGGGAAATGTCTCCCCGCTTACCAGCGAATCCGTCATCTGGTTGGCGCGCGATATCACAGAGCGCCGGCAATTGGAACAGTCCATCAGGGAGAATGAAACCCGGTTGGCCATGGCACAGAGTATTGCCCATGTGGGAAGCTGGGAATTCAATACCACAACGGGTGAATTCTGGGCATCGCCTGAATACCGAAAAATTCTGGGGATTTCCCCCGAAGCCGCCATCTCGTCAATGGACGATATGAAACAATTCATAGAGATCAAAGAAGGCGCTGACCTTTCACAACGAATGCGTGATTGGACGGATCATCTTGTGTCGTTTGATGAGGTTATCGAAATCTTCCGTTCTGGAGATAAAGAACCGCTCATAATTCATGTCATCGCCAACCTGATCCTTGATTCAGAAGAAAGACCGATCAAAGTAAGCGGGGTCATTCAGGACATAACCACCCAAAAACGTGTGGAACAGGTGTTGGAAGAACGTATGACGGCGCTGACCCGGCCGTTGGATTCTCCCGGTGATATCAGTTTGAATGTTCTGTTCAATATAGAGGAACTTCAAAAATTGCAGGATGATTTTGCCGACGCGCATGGTGTGGCTTCGTTAATCACCGATGTGGATGGAAAACCGATCACCCGTGCCAGCAATTTCTGCCGCCTGTGCGATGAATTCATCCGCAAGGACCCGGTTGGCGGCCTTGAATGTGAAATAATTGACAGTGAAGTCTGCCATTCCATCAAAGATAATACGGTGATGATTCCCTGTCCAAATGTTGGTTTGGTGCATGCGGGTGCGCCTATCATGGTGGAAGGCAAGGTGCTGGCCAATTGGTTAATCGGTCAGATCCGAACCGAAAACTCCGACGAAGCTCTTGTGAGAGATTACATCAAGAAATTGAATCTTAATGAAGATGAGGCATTGAGAGCCTATCGGGAAAGCCTTTGTATTGATAGTGAAAAATTTGCCGCCATTGTTCAACTGTTATTCACCATTTCCACCCAGCTTTCTAAAGCCGCCTTCCAGAATATCCAGCAGGCGAGATTCATAACTGAACGCAAACAGGCAGAGGAAGCCCTGCGCGTTTCTGAGAACAAACTGCGGTCTCTCTTCAAAGCCATGACGGACGTTATTATCATATATGACTCCTCTGGCAAATATCGTGAAATCGCCCCGACTGGTTCACAACGGTATTTCAGGCCTCCCTCAGAATTGCTTAACAGAACCATCACCGATGTTTTTCCGCCAGAAATTGCCTCTCTTTTTATGAGAACCATTCACCAAACCCTGGCCACCAATGAAATGACGAGGGTTGACTACAGTCTGACCATTGGAGGACAGGAGTACTGGTTCTCCGCCAATGTCTCACCGTTGACGGAGGATAGCGTCATCTGGGTGGCGCATGACATCAGCGATAGAAAGAAAATCGAAGATTCCCTGCATTACCAGAGCAATCATGATATTTTGACCGGCCTGTACAACCGTCAGTATTATGAAACAGAAATCGAACGCCTGCAGCGATCGCGTTTGTTTCCCATCAGCATGCTGGTTATGGATGTGGACGGGTTGAAATGGGTGAATGATCACCACGGCCATAATGCCGGTGATGAGCTTCTTCAACGTGTTTCAGGTATTCTAAAATCCGCATTTCGTCCAGAGGATATGGTCGCCCGTATGGGCGGTGATGAATTTGTGGTCATTCTTCCCGAAACCGATGAACCGGCTGCCCGTCAAGCCATGACACGCCTGGAAGCCATTCTGGCAAAGCATAATCAATTGTATCCGGCAGACCAGACTATCGGTCTTTCAATAGGAATTGCCACCGGGGGACAGGGTATTTTGCTTTCGGAAGTTTTTAAAGTTGCCGACCAGGACATGTATCTGAAGAAGAATAGAAAAAAAGAGCTGGCTGCCAGACAGGGCAAGATTTAAGTTCTGCTCACTGGAAAATCCATTCATATTGTTCCTGAAAAAAATAACACGATTTTTCTTCATGTCAGGTGTTATGTAAAGCTCACTTGACATTTGTGTTCGTTTGTTTATAATAATGTAAAGCTAGCTTTACAAAGGAGTTTATGAAAAACAAACTGGAACAATTGCGAACCCTTGCCGGACTGACACAACAGGAACTGGCGGACAGGGTGGACGTCTCCCGGCAGACCATCATTTCACTGGAAAACGGTCGCTACAACCCATCCATACTGCTGGCCTTTCGCCTGGCACGGCTGTTTCAACAGCCCATTGAAAGTATTTTTATTTATGAAGATGAGGATTTAGAAAATGAAGAAACAAACCAGTGACAATTCCCGCCGGATTTTCGGATGGATCATGTTGACCGCCGGCGTGGTAATTTTCATCGCGGGCATTTTGCTGCGTTCTTTGGTTCCCGGCACCATAGCAGACACCCGCCTTCTGGAAGGTCTTGGCATATTCATTGCCAGCGTGGGGATCATCCCCACCGTGCAAGATATCATCGCCCGCAGGAATCCCACAGCCGCCCGCCGCAACAGGCTTGCCGAAACGGACGAACGCGCCATTGCCCTTCGGAATCAGGCGGCTTATCCTGCCTTTATTGTTTCAAGCGTTTTAACCAGTCTTGTACTGATCGTTTATTCTGCCATGACTCGCGGCCAGAGCGGATTTGATTTCCTCTGGGTCTCGCTGGCGGGACTGGTGATCATACCGATCGTGGTCTTTGTAATCCTGGCGAATTTTCAGGAGAGGTCTTGAACTCAATGGGGGATGGTCACATAATGCAAGAAGCATAATTGGCGGGAAATTGAAAAAAAGCCCTCCCTTGATAAATAAAGGGAGGGCCAGGTGAAGTGTTAAAACTCTTATTTGGCCCGGTTGCGGGTGGCCACATCGAAAATGACCGCCGCGGTCAACACGAGACCTCTGATCACGTATTGCAGGGCAATACCGGTACCCATGAGCTGCATACCATTCTGCAGTGACATCATCACCAGAGCACCGATGATGGCGCCCATGATCTTGCCAATACCGCCGCCGGCAGACACACCACCGATGTAACAGGCGGCAATGGCATCCATTTCAAACAGGTTGCCTGCCGTGGTGGTGGCCGATTTCAAGCGGGAGGCAAACAGGATGCCTGAGAGAGCGGAAAGCATGCCCATGGAACCAAAGACAAGATACAGGATCTTGCTGACAGAGATACCGCTTAATTCCGCCGCTTCGGGATTACCTCCAACGGCATAGATATGCCGCCCGACGACCGTTTTGTTGGCCACAAAATCATAGAAAGCGGCCACGATCAAAACAATGATCAACGTCCAGGAGAAACCCTGGTAACTGGCCAGGATCCAGGAAATGGAACCAACCAGCAGGGAGATGATCAACAGTTTCATGATGAACATTTCTGTCGGCAAGACCTCAAACCCATACGCCTGCTTCTTTTTGCGGCCGCGTAGTTCATTGAAGACAAAGGCAATAATGGCAATCACGCCAAGCAATAGAGAGACTTTATGAATTCCAGGCAGGAAGGCGTCTCCGCCAAAATCGGGGATGAATCCGTTGCCGATGGCATTGAATGTTTCATCGGGGATGATGATCGTACCGGTAGCTTCTGTCACCAACAGGATAAGACCGCGGTAGGCCAACCATCCGGCCATCGACGCGACAAATGCCGGGATCTTTAACTTGGCCACCATGAATCCGGTCAATAAACCGGCCAGGATGCCAAAGAAAAGGGTCATGGGGATGACGATATATACCGGCATACTCCACTGCGTCATGGCAATGGCCGCCACAGCACCCAGGAAACCGGCCAGGAACCCGACGGACAGGTCGATCTGACGGGTCACAATGACCATCATCATGCCGACGGCCAAAACCGCAATATAACCCATTTGATTCACCAGGTTACTGATGTTACGGGCGGAAACAAAGGTGCCGTTTGTAGTCACGGCAAAGATCACAATGATCACAAAAAGCGCGATATACATACCGTATTCACGGATGTTCTGCGCGACAACTTTCTTTAGACTACTCGTGAAAGACATGGTGGGCCTCCTTAATCCGTTGCCAATTTCATAATTTTTTCCTGGGTTGCTTCCTCAATCGGCAACTCACCTGTGATTCTTCCGGAGGAAAGGACATAAATACGGTCGCTCATTCCCAGTACTTCCAGTAATTCGGATGAGATCATAATGATGCTCATGCCCTGCTTTACCAACCGGGTCATGATGGTGTAGATCTCATACTTCGCGCCAACATCAATACCCCGGGTTGGTTCATCCAGGATCAACACGTCCGGCTTGACAAACAGCCATTTACCAACAGAAACCTTTTGCTGGTTGCCGCCGCTCAGGTTTCCCACAAGCTGTTCAATGGTCGGTGTCTTGATGTTCAGGTCGCTCTTATAACCGGTGGCCACCTTGACTTCAGCGTTATTATCAACAATCCCGTTGCTGGCGATCTCCAAAAGATTGGCCAGAGTAATATTCTGTTTGACATCCTGAATCAGGATCAGGCCATCTGTTTTCCGGTCTTCGGTCACATAGGCTATTTTGGCATCAATGGCATCACTTGGTGAATGGAACTCTTTCTTTTTTCCTTTCAGGAAAAGTTCCCCGCTCACCCGGTAATGGTCCGGGTTCCCAAAAATGCTCAACGCCAGTTCCGTGCGCCCTGACCCCATTAATCCCGCCAGTCCGATCACTTCCCCCTTTTTGACATGGAAATTGATATCACGCAGGATTTGCCGGCCCAGTGATGTATTGTAGGCATTCCAGTTCTTGACTTCCAGAACAATCTCGTCGGAAGGTTTATGGTCTCTGGGCGGGTATACATTGTTGATTTCGCGACCCACCATGTGTTTGATCAATATTGCCTCAGAGACTTCGCCCGCTCTGGCGTTCAAGGTGCAGATGGTTTTTCCATCGCGCAGAACGGTGACGGTATCGGCAATGTTGATGACTTCCTTCAATTTATGAGAGATGAGTACACAGGTAACCCCATGTTTTTTTAGATCGCGCAGGAGTGTGAACAGGTTTTCACAATCGTCCTCGTTCAGGGCGGATGTGGGTTCGTCAAGTATCAAGAGTTTTACATTCTTGCTCAATGCTTTGGCGATTTCCACCAGTTGCTGCTTGCCCACACCAAGGTCTTTTACCATCGTAGCCGGGTTAATATCCAGGCGTACACGCTTGAGCATTTCACCGGCCTGTTTTATGGTTTCGTCCCAGTCAATTACAGTTCCATTGCCGATCTCATGACCCAGGAAGATATTCTCGTACACGGTCATTTCCGGTACCAATGCCATTTCCTGGTAAATAATGGCGATTCCGGCTTTTTCACTATCGGCAATACCACCGAATTTCTGTTCCCTGCCATTGAAGAGGATATCCCCGGAATACGTTCCGTGTGGATACACCCCACTCAAAACTTTCATCAGCGTGGATTTCCCGGCGCCGTTTTCACCGACCAGACAGTGGATTTCATCTTCTGCAACCTGAAAGGTGACATTATTAAGGGCTTTAACACCGGGGAATTCCTTGCTAATACCCTTCATTTCCAGAATTGGAGTGGTCATATTTGCTCCAGCCTAATTGCGATAATAAAGTGCAAGAATGGTGATGGCTTTCGCCATCACCATTCTTTAATTTCCAGAAACGAATTACTCGAGGCCTTTGAATTCAGAGGCGGGATAGTAACCGGAGTCGATCAAGACAGCTTTGACATTGTCTTTGGTTACAGTCACAACCTCGGATTCGGTCGCGGGAACATCGATCTTGCCGTTGTTCTCTTTACCGGGGGCCACGGGGGTCTCACCCTTCAGGAAGGAAACAGCCGTGGAGATCGCATCTTTGACCAGCGTGCGGACATCCTTGAACACGGTCATCGACTGCTTGCCATCGATCACGTACTGCACGGAAGCCTTTTCGGCATCCTGGCCGGTGACATAGTAGGATTTCACATCCTTGTCAGCGGCAAAGGTGTCGGCGATGGAGCGAGCAGTGCCATCATTCGGGGCCAGGACGAACACATCGCCCTTATCCTCCGCTTTGGCTGAGGTCAGGTTCTGTTCCGCCAGGGTCTTCGCAACGGCGAAGTCCCAGTTGGTCGTGATCTGGCCGATGATCTTGGCCTGCTCGTCGCGGGTCAGTTCGGCTTTATCCTGCAGGGCTACGGCTTCAGCAGAGTTCTTGATCACAAATGTGCCGTCCACAACCTTCGGCTGCAACACGGACCAGGCACCATTGAAGAACACGAACGCGTTGTTGTCAGAGGCGGCGCCAGCGTACAGGTACAGCGGCAGACCCTTGCCGGAACCGGCTTTGTCTACCAGGAACTGGCCCTGGGCTTTGCCAACATTGAAACTGTTGAAGGTCGCGAAGAAGTCAACAGCGTCAGTTTCGGTGATCAGGCGGTCGTAGGCGATGACTTTCACACCGGCGGCTTTCGCTTTTTCAGCGGCGGCGGCGGCGGCTTTTCCGTCCTGCGGGCAGATGATGAGAACTTTGATGCCCTTGGCGATCAAAGCTTCAACATTCGAAGCCTCTTTGGCGGAGTCACCCTGGCTGAACAGGATCTCAACTTCATATCCGGCAGCCATGAGGGCATCTTTGAAACGGGTTTCGTCCTGTACCCAGCGGGGTTCGTCTTTGGTGGGCAGAACAATACCAACGGCCAGCGCGCCGGCAGGAGCGGCAGGAGCGGCAGCGGCGGCATCCAGACCTGTGAATTCAGAGGCGGGATAGTAACCGGAGTCGATCAAGACAGCTTTGACATTGTCTTTGGTTACAGTCACAACCTCGGATTCGGTCGCGGGAACATCGATCTTGCCGTTGTTCTCTTTACCGGGGGCCACGGGGGTCTCACCCTTCAGGAAGGAAACAGCCGTGGAGATCGCATCTTTGACCAGCGTGCGGACATCCTTGAACACGGTCATCGACTGCTTGCCATCGATCACGTACTGCACGGAAGCCTTTTCGGCATCCTGGCCGGTGACATAGTAGGATTTCACATCCTTGTCAGCGGCAAAGGTGTCGGCGATGGAGCGAGCAGTGCCATCATTCGGGGCCAGGACGAACACATCGCCCTTATCCTCCGCTTTGGCTGAGGTCAGGTTCTGTTCCGCCAGGGTCTTCGCAACGGCGAAGTCCCAGTTGGTCGTGATCTGGCCGATGATCTTGGCCTGCTCGTCGCGGGTCAGTTCGGCTTTATCCTGCAGGGCTACGGCTTCAGCAGAGTTCTTGATCACAAATGTGCCGTCCACAACCTTCGGCTGCAACACGGACCAGGCACCATTGAAGAACACGAACGCGTTGTTGTCAGAGGCGGCGCCAGCGTACAGGTACAGCGGCAGACCCTTGCCGGAACCGGCTTTGTCTACCAGGAACTGGCCCTGGGCTTTGCCAACATTGAAACTGTTGAAGGTCGCGAAGAAGTCAACAGCGTCAGTTTCGGTGATCAGGCGGTCGTAGGCGATGACTTTCACACCGGCGGCTTTCGCTTTTTCAGCGGCGGCGGCGGCGGCTTTTCCGTCCTGCGGGCAGATGATGAGAACTTTGATGCCCTTGGCGATCAAAGCTTCAACATTGGCGGCTTCTTTGGCGGAATCACCCTGGCTGAACAGGATCTCAACATCATATCCGGCAGCCTTGAGGGCGTCTTTGAAACGGGTTTCATCCTGTACCCAGCGGGGTTCGTCTTTGGTGGGCAGAACGATACCAACGGCCAGTTTACTTTCAGCCGCAGGGGCGGCCGCTTCGGCTTTGGTGGGTTCAGCGGCCGCAGGTGCAGCGGGCGCGGCGGTGGGAGTACCGCAGGCAGAAAGCACAAAGGTCAGCACCAGAACAACGCTGAGAAATGGTAAGAACTTCTTAAACATGCTCTTCCTCCTAAAAAATTTGAACAATTTGGTGATCCGACACAACATTACAGCGAACTACGAGTGAAATGATCGAACAACCACCTCCTTTTTGGTTTACTACGACTGATAAAAAACAGAGGGCGTTTTCTCAGCGCATAGTGTGTATCCACATGGGAGTGTTGCTTAAAACATTGTTGCCTCCTGCAGATATTAAATCCTGCCGGAACAAAAGCAACAGATAGATATAGTCCCTTGAAGCTCTCCGGAAATTGTTTTACCTTCCAGAGATTAAATCCACTGGCTTCCGATCAGTAAAAAACAGACCAGTGCCCAGCCATAATGGTTTTTGTTTGAACAATTGGTGCGTCCGACACAACAGGTACTAACTACTTTACTACGAAAT
>CAYQUX010000005.1:0-185769 GCA_964420995.1 uncultured Leptolinea sp.
CACCTCTCGGCTCGCCATCCGGGACCAGCCTCTCCCGTCGAAGCCGATCATCCCCGGGACATTTTTATTATACGTTCGAATGAATACCTCATCAAGCATAAAATGAAAGATATTTTTAAGAAAAAAGGCTGCCGGCGAGGCAGCCTTTTCATTCAACAATACTGTCTACTTGGCAGCACCTTTGATCCACTTCTCGTTCAGTTTTTCAATGGTGCCTTCGGATTTGACTTCGGCGAGGGCTTTATTGATCTTCGCGAGGAGGTCTGTCTTGGTCTTGCAGACAGAGATGCCATAGTCTTCGGTGGTCAGCAGGCTGCCTACAACTTTGATTTTGTCAACATTCTTTCCAACAAAACCTTCGGAGGGAACATTATCAGCTATAACAGCTTCAACCTGTCCGTTGATTAGGTCCTGGAAGGCCAGGTCAACGCTATCGTAGGCTTTGACATTGGCGCCTTCAATCTTCTTGGCCAGAATGTCGCCGGTGGTGCCCAACTGGGTACCAATGGTCTTTCCCTTGAGGTCAGCATCAGTCTTGATGGTCTCATCTTTGATTCCGACTGTGATTGCCTGACCAGCCTGGAAGTAAGGATCAGAGAAGGTCATATTCTGCTTGCGTTCATCGGTGATGGTGATGGCAGAAATGGCGGCATCATACTGGCATTGAGCCATACCAGCCAGAAGAGGATCGAAACCGATATTAACATATTCAACTTCCAGTCCGGCTTTCTTGGCGATGGCATTGAACAGGTCAATATCAAAACCAATCAGTTCCTTGGTTTTTTCATCAACCATTTCAAAGGGAGGATAGGCTGCATCGGAGGCGACTTTGATTTTGTTCGAGGTAGCTGTGGGCGCGCAGGCGGTCAAAACCATGGCGAAAACAGCTACAGCGGCTAAAACAACAAACAACTTTTTCTTCATTTTCTCTCTCCTATTAATTTGATGACTGCTGAATTTGGATTGGACTTCTCTATTTGAAACTCCTAAAAGGTTTGACCACCTTTTAAACACATTGAAACGAAAAATCCCGGCCCATCATTAAGGGTCCCGGGGTTTTCTTTGATCCACTCCTCATGATAAGAGGAGTGGATCATGATCTATCGTGAATGGTGTTGGTTCTGCATGATTGGAACAAGATCTGCGATTTGCACTGGAATGCCCCTGAAAGTCTGGTCACTGGGTGTCACCATTCCAAACCGAGAGGCACCCAGGTAGAGGATTTCCAATATTATATCGCGATAATTCCAATTATCGGCTTCCGCGATCACACAAAGATCACTGAATCCCTGGGTTAACCCGGGGAGAGTATTGATTTCAATCAAGCGTGGCATCCCATGTTTATCCAGGCGAATATCCACACGAGAAACATCCAGCGCGTTTATTGCGTTATGCGCCCTTATGGCCAAATCCTGTAACTCCGTGGCCAATGGTTCATTAACCTGTGCGGGGCAGATAAATTGGGGAATACCTTCATCACCCGTGTGCAGTGTTTTGGCAGAATGACCATAGACGCCCGGAGTCACCGAAATGGAACTATCCACTTCAAGCAGCGGAAAACGATGGAAACCATCGGGTGCGTACTGAGATGGACAGGGACTATACTGGGCTGCATCCGCACGACCCATTACAGCTACAGTAAACTCACGCCCGGGAAGATATTCTTCCACCAATGCTGCTTGATGATAATTATCAATCACCCAATGAACTCGTCTTCTAAGTGATGTTTCATCGTATACGATGGAGTCCTGATCCATCCCCATTCCCGTACCTTCACTGGCCGGTTTGACAAACATGGGAAACTCGAGCCCTTGGAGTAAAGGTTCTTCACCAGTAAAAAATTCCTGGAATGCAGCGGTCGGAAGACCTTTATCCCGCCATATTCGCTTTGTCATGGTTTTATCAAGAGCAATGGAATTGGCAAGTACTCTTGAGGCGGTATAAGGAATGCGAAATAGTTCAAGCAACGCTGGTATTTGCGCTTCACGCGCGTCGCCGTAAAAACCTTCTGAAATATTAAAGCAGATATCAGGACGAATTTGTGCAAGGGCAAAGGGCAAATTGGCATCAGCCGGAATGAACACGGTTGTATGCCCATCTGATTCAATGGCCGATTGAATTTCTTGAATTGTTTCTTTTCGGTCAAATTCGGCGCCTGCATCTGCAGGACCATCCAATGGAAGTTCAGTCTCCCCCTTCATATTGGCAATAACAGCTACTCTCCACGCCCTGACAGGGCGCGGTGTAATACTGGGAGGCTTTTCGTTTTCTGCTTCCGACTCTTCTATATTGATTGTTGTCTCATCCATCTGAACTATCTAAATCCCTTTTTTCTCCGGTTTTCCCGGTAAAAATTCGCAACAGCGCAGAAGTATAGTAGCATCTCTAAAAAATGCAAGAGGTGAAACATGGCAATGTTGTATTCACTTTCTTTATACGACAGAATTCTTTATATGTTGTTTTTTTTTATAAATGCAAAATCTCTTGTCCGGGTGCCAACTCTGAAGTATGCTTGAGCCGGGAATGGTAAGGTCCCGGTGGGCTTCCCTGTCTTCAAAACTTGAGGCGGGCTGTTAGGCAGTCCGCGGTGGGTTCGACTCCCATCCATTCCCGCCTAATATAGTAAAAATCATGGTGATTTATGGACATCTCTGCACAAAGTGAGACTCTTAAAGAGCTGGTTGATCGCTTCTTCCATATTGAAGATATTACTTCAGGAACAGCAAACGAAAATTTTCTCATTCGCTATCGTGGACAGTTACGGTCGCAGGATTCAGAGCAGGCGTATTCGGATTTGGCTGATTGTTTACGTCCGTATAATCTGACACCGCTTTTTCGAATTGATAATGGACGACAGACCATATTACTGGTGGAAGGATATCAAACACCCGGCGCCTCAAATCCGTGGATCAACCTTTTACTTTTTGTTCTGACAATTTTTAGCGTGCTTGTCACAGGGGCTACTTACGGGACGGGACAACCATACACGGGAGAAATTCCTGGGACGATTATTAATATTTTTGGGAAAGGATGGCCATTTGCCGTCAGCATGCTGACGATTCTTGCCGCTCATGAGTTCGGTCACTACCTGATGGCACGACATCATGGCATTCATGTAACCCTGCCTTATTTCATTCCTTTCCCTCCGAGCCCATTTGGAACATTGGGTGCTTTTATCAATATGAAGGAAATTCCACGTAATCGTCGTCAGTTGATTGATATCAGTCTGGCTGGCCCATTTGCCGGGCTGATCGTCGCCATACCTGTGCTTTTCATTGGACTAAAATTGTCCGCGCTAAATGTTCTTGAATCTACTCCACCCGCCGGACATTTTTTGCAGATGGAAGGCAATAGCCTTATATATCTATTTATGAAATATCTGGCATTTGGCCAACTGTTACCAGCTCCCATTTCCTATAATGAGATGAATCCTTTTCTTTACTGGATCATTTACTTCTTTACAGGGAAACCCTTTCCAGCAGGAGGCACCGATGTAATGCTTAATCCGGTCGCATGGGCTGGTTGGGCAGGTATACTGGTCACCGCGTTGAACCTGACACCTGTTGGCCAATTGGATGGAGGGCATGTGGTCTATGTGCTCCTTGGAAAAGAGAAAATGCAAAAATTACGGTTGGTAATTCTGGTTTTACTGAGCGGCCTGGGTTTTATGTGGAACGGGTGGTGGCTTTGGGCCGCTATAATATTCCTTCTTGGCCGGTTCTACGCCGAACCGCTTGACCAGATCACCGAGTTGGATGGAAAACGGAAAACTCTTGCCTTGCTGGCTATTGTAATATTTATCCTCGTTTTCACACCGGTTCCATTAATTTTGATCGGTTAGACCGGCATCATCTCGAGCGATTTTCCCTGCAGGTTGCAGTAGCGACGCATAAGATGGGCTGTCAGACAGGAATGTGCCGGGATGATGAGCACAATTTCTCCCGGATGATAAGACTGAATTCTTTCACCAGGAACAGCCAGGATTCCATGTTCTTGTGACACCCTGACAATAGAGCACTGGGGCAATATTGACCCCCAACCGGTTTCACTAATTTCTACTTGAAATCCGTAGGAAGGTTTTCCTGCGTGAATGAAAGTCTCTTTGCTTAAGTGAACAGCACCACCATATAACACAACCTCACTACGATCCGGGTGGACAGAAATGATGGGGCATGCTAATGAGACCGCTATCTGCAAATCATGACATGACCCCAGTTCCCATTGTTCAGCGTCATAGAATATAAAGTTCCCAGGTCTAATTTCATCCACTGAGGAAAAGAGATTACTCAGACTGCAACCCGGTGTATCACCAACAGAAAGTTTTAACCCTGACATGGATAGATTATTACGTAAAAGGTTCATCCTGAGATTGGTTTGATTGTGAATTTGCAGCATTTCTCCCTTTGAATGAGCTGCATATGTATTGCCCGCATGGGTCAACAATCCAATCATTCGCAGTTGTGGAAAACGGGTGACTGCCATGATCTGTTGCTCTACCAATTCCGGTCGGTCAAAGGGGATGCCTGATCGGTGCAATCCGCAGTCAATCTTGATCCAGATGGATGCCTGTCCTTTAAGTCTTTTCCCCAAATAGTCTATCGTTTCCATGTCTTCAACCAGAAGGTTGAGGTTTATTTTTCTGGCCAGATTCTGGATCTGTTGAATCTGGCGTATGTTTACAGGGAACGCTATGGTGATATCCTGCCAGCCGTCACCCGCGAAATACTCCGCCATATCCACGGAAGACACGGTAATAGCATGAACACCTTCATCACGAAACCAGCGTCCAATTTCTATGGATTGGTGAGTTTTAAAATGTGGCCTGAAAAGCACATTTGATTGACGTGCTTTTTCTGCCATGGTATGGATATTCGCTCGTGCTTTGTCCTCATCCAAAAGCAGAGTTGGTTTGATGATATGCTTAAGAAAAGAGTTATCCATAATTGATTATCAAATCCTTGAAAGAAGGATGCTTTGAACGCAGAATCGTCACGTTTTATCGATGAAGAAATTACAGTGGGGTATAAAGTGGAGCCATTGCTTGAAAAGAAACCGCGCTGTCCGGACCATTTCACATGGAATGGCCTTACTTTTGCAATTAAAACACAGATTTTGGAATGGGTGGATTTTAACCGGCGCGGGCGGATGGCACGCAATATGAGCGACGCGCATGCCGCCATTGCCACCACCAAAGGATCCTGGGGTGTGGGGCGTTATTACTTCCGTGTGGAAACAACAAACGGACGAATTTATGACCTTTATTATGACCGAGCCCCCAAAGGAATTAGAAAAAGGAAGGGGCAATGGTTCCTATTCAGGGAATTTTCTGAAAAAAATTTGATTTAACCCTAAAAAAAGACGGAAAATGTTTGCATCAGCCAGGGGGATATGGCCAACACAAAAAAGCCCGCGATGATTCCCAGCACTAATCCGGCGATTACATCAGACAGATAATGCACACCCGTACTAACCCGTGCCATACAAACAAACGGAACCCAGATCAAAACCAATAACCCGAAGAGCAGGGGACCGAGTCCCATGGCCATTACACCGAGCAATCCAGCCCGGGCGGCATGACCGGATGGAAAAGAATGTGGATCAGTATTACGGTAAATGGCGCCCCAGTCACCTGGAGGGCGCTGTCGGCGGATAGTAAACTTCAGGGCAAAAACAAAAAGAGCAAGCCCGGCAACACCAGCCGCCATTAGCGCTGCATTCTTGTGACACAAAGAATCTCCCAGAAGCCACAACAGGAACAATCCAATCATCCAAAACCATGAATCACCAGAATGCGCGAGAAAGGCAGCCAATTTCCACCAGGGGGAGTTTTGAGATAAGCGAAGCCTTGCGGAAAGTTCGGCGTCATATTGAAGGATTTTTTTGATCAATTCTCTCTCCCGGTGGATTGGAATACCGATAACAATTCCGTCAACTGATATGATTTATCAACATCCATGCCTACTTCTGCGTATGGACAGACTATGGCATGACCCCTTGCTCCAATTTTTTTACTGATATTTTCCTCAGCTTTATGCAAGGTCATTTTTTTCAAAAGAATGAGGAAAAGAGTATCGAAGCCAAGTATGGATGCCTGTTTTAGTGGATTCTTGCGTGACCCGATGATCTGGTCAAACAAATCCTGCTTTTTGAAAACAAACTGGGGATCAATCGCATTCACATCTCCGCCACAAACCTCGACATCGGCCAGTTTAAGATAGGTGCGTTTTGAGGATGGGAATTTCTTTTCCATGATTTCACGTGGGATCACGCTGTAGTACAAATCATGGTCCGAACGATGAACAGTGTCGATAACCCAGTCGATCATTTCACCCGAAATCGCTGGAATATCAGATGAGACCAAAAGCACTTTTGAGCTGATTTCCCCCATATTTTGCAGTGCCAGAACACCAGCCTGTAAATTTGCCAGGATTGAACCATGGGTTTCCTGAATGGTCAGTGGGTGGTCACAATGCAGGTCAGTGAATGGCGGCAGCCCGATGATGATAACGCGCCTGATATGCTGTGAAGCGGAAAGGGCGTCCAGAACCCATTGAATCATCGGTTTACCTGCGAAATCCAACAGGGCTTTGGGCTTACCGGCGCAATTTTCAAAGAGAGGTTCTCCCTCACAGGGTGTTCCCCCAGCGGCTATGATAACATCCAGAGATTGATAATTATTAGACTTGTTCATCTGGGATTCAATACCTGGAATTGAGGTTCTAAATCAATGGATTGAATAATTCTCTCCAGAAAGAGAAAATAATCGCTTCCCTTCGTGTAGTCAATTTCCCCTTTCCAATTACCTGACGCAACGATTGCCGCTTCCATCATGTTTGTACCAAAAGAGCGTCCATCCAAAATGGGTGTGGTTGTCATCAGGGCGTAGGCGCCAGTTTGCTGGAAGAAATCCCGATCATTTTGCGTGGTTGTGTTCGTCACAATGATCTTTCCACGCATGTTATCAGGCATATATTTATGCAGATAATGGCAGTCACCGGCAATCACGTCAGCCCAGTTGAAATAATCTTCCCATTTCGGCTTCCTTGAATCTTGAGAATCGCCAGTTGGATAAATCCATTCAAAAGGGAGGTTGGATACAACTGGTATCAATAATGAAGCCAATAACTTGAGTGATTGGATTGAGCGAACCGGGAAGGGCATTCCAAGGGCGAACATAACATCACCATAGATGCATTTATATCCAGCCATCCGAAATGATTCAGCCAATCCCCAGCGATCTACTGCAGATGCGAGCAAAACACGGGAAGGTTTATCTCCTGAATCCAGGTGTTTTTCCAAGATTTCCGCAGCGCGTGATTCAAGAAGAATTTTCAGACCATTGCCATCCACCAGTGGGGTATGTTTGACAGGTTTGATCATTGAACGAATACTATTAAGTGAGTGGAATTTCCCATCAACACAAAAGCCCAGGTCTGTTCCCCCAAGTCCGAATGCGTCAATTTTCCCGTCCAACTCACGAAAAAGTTGGGCAGCTTTTTGCATGTCTCCATCGGTGCCAATTCTTTCAATCTGAACTGTTTCACCGAGCAAATTGATTTGTGTTTTTTTGTTCCTTTTGGAAGATCCGATACTGATACTGATCGCCTGTTTCAATGGTATCCCTTGATAAAAGTGATTTTTTAAGATTTGAAAAAGTATACCGTGACAAACCGGATACTGCAATTCATAAATTATTTAATTATTTTGATTTCTTAAATTTTATTGGACTGATGAAAAAAATCTAGTGTTAAGAAGTAACAGTAATATAGTTTATTAATCGTATTATTAGTAAAAACTCATTTCTACCTGACAAATTTTCCTTTATCCAATGAAAGACTGGTTCTAATAAAGGTTTCCGTGCGAGAGTAGATGGTTTCTCGTTGAATATCCAAAAGTAAGCAATGCCCAAAGTTTTCAAGCTCAATCAGCTCTTTAATATCAGAAGAAACTGTTTGATAGACAATAGTGCTGCTTTTTTTGTCAATTGTTTCATCATTCTTTCCCTGGAAGACGATGATCGGTTGGTTGATGCGGGACAGGCAATTTCTGACTTCGTCCTGCAATTTCCCAAGCTCAACCACGGCCTTTAGTGGGTTTACACGATATCCTTGCCAGGGTAGATAACCGGGACGGGTGTCATCGAGTCTCTTGGGTGATCCAAACATGAAATTCTGCATTGATCGCGCATCCCGCATGGCTGGGATAACCAAAGCAGGGGCGTAAGCCAAAATACAGGAGATTTCTGGATGTCTGGCTGCCAGAAGTAGAGTTAATAACCCGCCCATTGATTCACCACCGATAATTACCCGTGTGGAGTCTGATTTCAGGTCTTTATATGCCATTTCTGCTGCCGAAACCCATTCCTCATATCCCGTACGGGATAATTCTTGGGGTGAGGTGCCATGTCCCGGCAATAGGGGAGCGGATACCGTAACACCCAGATGCGAATGCAAAGTCTCTGCGAGTCCTCTTACCTCCAGTGTAGTGGCTGTAAAACCATGGAAAAGCAATACGGATGTTGAAGAACCGTGGAGTAAAAAAGAGGTTCCATCATACTGCGCATTAAACAGGCTCGTTTGAGACGTATCCATAGGATTCAGGTTATCAAAGGTATGGTATTGGTTGCCCTGGGCATGATTGCAATACGGGGAGAGGTTGGGAGGGTGGCCATCGCTTTCATGAAAGCATTTTCAATGGAATCGGCCGGTTCCAGAAGAAGTCGTTTCACACGGGTAGGGGAGATGTTAGAGATCAAAATTATTCTGATGCGATCCTGCTCGCGGGCGAATTGGAGAGATTTGTGTGGCCCTACCCGGAAGCCCTCCTGTTTTAATTTCGTATAGATTTGTTCCGTTGTTGTAATTCCTTCCATGAAAGCTTCGTAACTATTGCTCCCGACACCTTCACTACATTGTGCCACTAAAATCACACATCCACCGTCTCGGGTAATACTTGCGGCATGAGACAAACCTTTTTGAGATTGGTATAGATTGATGTCTTTAGGATACCCGCCGGGGGAGGCGATGACCAGGTCAAATTTACCGGTCTCAACTTTTGTCTGGCAGATACGTTTCGATACGGGAATGCCTCTTAACATAACTTCCCGGGGTGATCCCATTACCGCATGCATGATCTGTTTGGAAGAATTCATGACAACATTCAATGCAGCGTCGATCTTTATCATGTCCCCGATTTCTTCAAGGTCCATACGGGTGGGGTTGGTCTCATACACTCCAAAAGTTGACTGAGGATCGACAAGCATGGAATGGTTTTGATTAATTGTTTCCCGACCGGTTAAACCTATTCCGGCGGTTTTTGCTCCACCTGAATAACCCATAAAATGGTGTGGTTCGATGTTGCCTACCAATATCTTTAGATCGGATTTGAAGAAGGCCGAATTTACCCACACAGAGGTCTGACGCGAGGTTTTACCAAGGTAGTGCAGATTTCCTGCGTCATCACAATCATGAGAGACAATTTTGTACCTGGAAATTATTTCAGCCGGTAAGATCAAATGAAATTCATCACCTGGCATGGGAATATGTGTACCGGTAGCGATAAAGAAAGTTATCTGCTCAGGCAAAAAACCAATTTCAGCCATTTTCTGCAGAATTAGCGGGATCATGACATCATTGGGTACCGGCCTGGTTTTGTCATTGATGGCAATGGCAACTGTCCCGGTTGGTTTTACCGCATCCCATGAAAAGGAACCAACAGGATGCTCGATTGCGTCCTTCACGATGACCTTTTCATCACCACTGGGGGATACTACTGCCGGTAGAATGGTTACAGGTGAAAACGACACATCTAAATCCAATGAAAGTTGTTCTTTTCCATAGGGCAAACTAAAAACGGGCATATCAATTCCTCAAATCAAAATAGGCATGCCCGCAGCAAATAACAGCGGGGTTTAATTTCATCAATTTTTCAAATGATTCCCGGGCTTGTTCTGGATTTCCAGCCGTAGCATCCACTGTGGGAGCCGGTTTCCCTTTATCCGATGTTATCGCGTCTCCTGCGAATAAGATCCGCAGATCAGGTAAAAAGAAGGATATGTGCCCTGGTGTATGTCCGGGTGACGCGACAACCTTCATACCTCCCATAATGGGAAGAATATCTCCATCTTCGATCATTTTATCCACTGACACAGGAGGTGAGGTTAATAAGCCTTTTATTAATGGAAAAATTATTTTAAATACACCCCTGGGAATAATTGGACGGCTACTGGACCCGTTTCGAATGGCATCTGTTTCAATTTTGGATGCCCAAATTTCCGCTCCGGTGACTGATTTTAGTGAACTGGCGGCGCCATAGTGGTCGGCGTCAGAATGTGTAATCAGTATTCGACTCAATCTGGATGAGTCAAGATTGTTCTCTTGAAGGTATTTGAGTACTTTTTTATCGTTGGCTTTCATTCCGGTATCTATTAGTGTGATTTCTTTCTTATCCCAAATAATGTATTGGTTTACAAAGCCAACAATTCGGTGAATTCCCGGTAGAATCTCCATCTGTCCTCCTGTAGTTACTACTTCCTTTGTTCCCTTAATTGTATCTTTTTTGAGTAAATGTATACGAAATTGCTTTCGGAGCAGGGGGTATGGCTTCCTAAAAAAAAGGAACCTTAAAAATTATTTTGATTATTTCAGCCGGATAAGAGATACATATACTTCACAATGATTGGTTGAAACTATGAAGAAACAGGATAAATTAGTTTGATAGAACAATCATACTAAATACTACTCAGGGAAATACCAGAAATGGTGCAATGCTTGCACAGATAATTATTGAATTCATCACATACCGAACAAATTTAGCAGGTGACTTGTATATTTTTTCTAGCGGTGAAAATACCAGAATGAGACTACTTTGTTGCGACAACATATCCATCATTTATTACAGGGCAGGAGTGGATTTTTGAAGGTTTAGTTGATAAAATACGTTTATGGTTTCGATAAGTTACATTATCGCAAACATAATGCGTAAAAGGAGATACACATCCGGATGACAGAAATAATGATTTTTGATGCTGTAGAACGCTTTCTGAAAACAGTTTCACAGGCGCGAAGTGAAAATACTGCGCTGACATACGGCAATGCCCTCTCGTTATTCCTTGAAGTTCTTGAGAAGAATCACATTGATCCACATAATTGCTTCGTAGAAAGCCTCACCGAGGACGCTATCGCCTGGATGATCGCACGATTGAAAGATCATGCGCCTTCAACTGAACGGCTTTACCTGACAGCTGTTACGCGATTCTATGAATATTTGGCGGCAGAAAGTCTTTCAGTCATAAACCTGCCCCGAATTCAAATGTTAATTCATCAACGCGCACGACGACCGGGACAACGCCTCCCGATGTTCCCCCGCGATAATATTGATATTATTGTAGAACATATGCTCTCGAAAAAATATTTTCAAGGTGATACCCCTGAAGAACAATTACGAAATTTGAGAGACAGAGCCTTTCTGATTACCCTGGCAGATACCGGTTTTCGTGTCCACGAAGCCTGCGGGTTACGGCGTGGTGATATTGATTGGAATGAGGGCAAAGCTGTAGTAATTGGCAAGGGAAATCGACAGGCAGTGGTTCGGTTTAGCACACGATCCATGGAAGCGATAAAGGATTATCTTGCCTCAAGAGCCATTCTTGATGGTTCATCTGGAAAGCCGCTGGCTTCCCTGCCCCTTTTTTGCCGTCACGATAAAGGTGCTGGCAAGAAGGTAAAACCAATCACCACAACGACTGGTCGTGAAATTGTGGCTGATTGGGTCAGAGCTATTCTTGGGCCAGAATCTGTTGGAACCATTACCCCTCATTCATTCAGGCATTATTTTGTGACCCGGGTTTTACATAGTTCTGGAAATTTGAAACTCGCGCAGGAACTGGCACGTCATAAAAGTATTGCCGTCACCCAACGATATGCTCATTTAAACGATGACGAGCTGGATAAAGGGTACTTTGATATCTTTGAATCTAGAAAGCAGGAATAGCAATACCAAATCTATGCGAAATCTTTTCTTTTATTTCTTCTTCCTGCTTTTCTTGAATCGCTTTGTTGAATAGAGTTGATTAAGGACTTCCTCCCTGCCTGGTTCAATGGTCGTTTGGAACATTTCATTCAGGTTTTTAATCAAAATGGGATTGGTTGTTTTGGGAGAAGAAGTTTTTTGTAATCTTGAAGATTGAGTAAAGGAAGCATCACCAACCTTTACCGGCACCGCCTTTTTTCCAATATTTTTTGATCCAGGCAATTTATACATTGACAGTGCTTTATCTGCATTTTCGTGAACAACGCAATCAGTCAAGTTTTCAATTTGTATTTGAGGTCTCTGGTTCCGCACAGTGAGAAGACCGGTAAAACTCATCCACTGCCCCGCCCAAGAATCAATTGATATATCCATAGTTTGAACATCCGACAATACCGGTCCCCAGAGAATGCCGGTAAAACTATTTTCCTGCCAGTCACCAAAATTGATGAAAATATGTTCTTCCCCACGGATTGTATACCCATGAAAGACTTCTGTTACCTGCCCTATTACAGTTATTATTTCACCTTCATTTCGACATATTTCAAATTTGTTTTCTGAAAACAATACAGGAATATCCTGTTGATTTGGCGTAATTCGACTAAAAAATTTTGATTGCTTGGAAACCGGTTGCCTGCTATTGGTAAGGAGCTCCTCAAGTGACGGCACAGATTCAACCGGTGCTTGACAGATTTCCTTAAATCGAGGAATGAATTTTTCTGTCGACGGCAAATTTTCCAACTCTTTAAGCATATTGCTAATTATTGGATCAAGAAAATCACTCCGTTGGAAAATTAATCCTTCACCGCCCGATTGATATTTTTTCCACAATGTGGGATCGGAAGCGACCGCCAGCATCGCCAGGTAAATTATAATGGAAGAAAAATGGTCCAAATGACTGTTAAATTGTGATGTTGTTCGTTGGGGGTGTTGAAAATGGATATTCCCCAATTCGCTGCTTTTTCTGCCGGCCAGCGATGGAACATACATGCCATCATAATCAATAAGAAATATTTCCCCAGATTTGATGATGATATTTCGATGTGAAAGATCACCATGAGCCATGTTATTCACTTCGAGCAGGCGGCACATCTCTCGAAATTTTTCGGCAATTTCACAGATAGCCCCGGGGTTATCAAGGTTGTGCTGTAAAAAGGATTCCAGCGATTCTCCTTCCACCCATTCAAGAATGGATATTGGGAATTGCTTGCCTTTTACGATTATTCCGTGGTGGAAATACTGTGTGGGAACAAAATATGGTAACTTTGATGTTTCGATAGCGCGGCAAATCTGCGCGTATCGAATCGCTCTATCGCGAACACCTCGATGAAAACAACGGGCCGCCCAGGCAGTCTCCTTGTAAAGAACTTTGTAGGTTAGAGTAAACCCCCCGGAACGAACCCGTGGAAAACCCCAGAGGTCACTTTCAACAGATCCCTGCTTGAGAAAATTTATCGTAAAAGCTTTTTCCGGGTGTTGTAAAGCGGACTGGTAATCTGCGAAAGAAGGATAATGATGGGATGGCATTATTCTGTTTCTCCCAGTTCAATAAAAATCAAAGAGGTATCGTCATTCTTGATTTCGTTCTTTTTTCTCAGATCTTTCACCCAGTGCTCAAATCCAATGGTGGACTTTCCATTCCTTATGGATAAAAGCATTTTTAGAAATTCGAATTGCTCACTCTGATTTCTTTTCATTATCCATGAAGAGATTGCGTCAGAACCAAGAAGTAGTTGATCACCCATTTTCAGGGAACCTCTGGCCGTTTGGATGCGGCCTTTTATTGTGTCCGTTTTCTCGCTTCTCGAAGGAATTAATACCGGGGAGTTTGAAAATTCTCTGGAATCTTGTAATGGTAATGACAGAAAAAATTCACGATTGCGGGCAATGAAAAGACAACAATCTCCTACAGCCAGAGCATTCCAAACAAACGCGTTTGACGGGTGCAATGGAAAATGCTTTATCTCGAGCCAGGTTAAGGCAGAGAAAGCTCCCTGACGCAGCTTTTCTTGAGCGTGCCAGGGAAGTTCGACCAATTTCATGGCTCCCTGCCAGTTTCCCTGCGCGGAACGAACTGCCCTGAGGAAATTCCCTTCTGACAGATTTGTATTGGCGCAGGTTTCTACCAGTATCCTCGCCCATAAACCCGAGAAACTGGTCTGGGTTGCTCCATCTGCCACCAGGAAAGAAGCCGCTGAACCATTATTACTCTTCCCAACACCTGAAATCGGGAACACGGCATCTTCGTTTTCTGCTTCTGTGTTTCCGGCCTTTGGAATTGATAGTGAAAGCCAGGTTATTGGTGCCAAATTTTTCAGATGATATTGGCCGGCCGGGTACCAATTTCAAGACCCTGGACAATTCCGGCGATATCGGAGTTATACACAATGCTGCGAGAGTTTGGATCTACTTCTACACCAAGAATTTCTTCCGCGGCACGCCGAAGGTTTGCCGGCATCTGACTTGACATGGTAAACATAGCCCGGGAGGAAAAGTCCGGCATCTGTTCAACACTGGTGGGATAGACAACCGGTTGATCATACGGATGTGATGACGTGTGCAGTGTGATTAAGAGCACATTACCGTCATTTGTGGAAAGAGAACGTAGATTCTCGGCTGCGATGGCAACTTGCCCGTCATTGGATTGCCCATCGGTCAAATTTATCACTGTCGGGGGATATGAATCTGGATGGTCCAGAACCCATTGAGAGAGAATCCGGTATGCCTCTTCAAAAACCTGCCGCATGGGTGTGCTGCCCCGGCTGTACGGTTCGACCCAGATTGGAAATTTGTAGCTAATGTCAACCATCCCACCCTCGCCATCCGGCTCCTGTCGTACGCGGTCTTCAATCCGTAATGGGTGCTCATACACCTCATTGATCCAGGCCAGGTGGGAATCTTCATCTGCGCAGGCCAGAATTGACCTTATTTCAGAACCGTATCCAATAATTCCAACCTGATAATATGGGCGGATATCCAGGTCCTTGGAGGCAGAAACGACTAGACTCTGCAGAACCCGATTTAGAGCTTCAGCTACAAACTCGGATTTTCGAGGATTCCCTTCAGTTCCCATCACAGGTTCATTCATGGAAGTGGAATGGTCTACGAGAAACAAAAAACAGGTAGGGTTTGCGCGACTTATTTCAGCCTGATAGGACATAAACCTCTCCAATCGCCTAATTTATTTGGTTCTGCTTCTTAATAAATATAACACTCGAAGGGTGCCTTCAAGTGGTTGCTTCTTTACAATTTCGAAAGATTTGCCAAACGCCGTTTCAAAGCCTTCAATCGAATAGTGCGGGAAGATATCCTTGCGGGTATTGAGGAGGATTTTTACCTGTGAATCCTCTTTGGGAACAAATTCGAGGATGGTGTAATTTCCCAAAGAGCGCAAATACTCGGCAAAAAACTCCAGAGGTACATTATTCGAAATGCATATATGGTGGATGAGAGCAAGCGCCAGCACAACATCAACAGGACCACGTTTGGTGAGAGAATCTCGTTCCGCATTGGCCCAACCGATACCTCCGCTTGGATTTGTTAAATCCTGAACAAGGGGTAATATGCCAACCTCTTTGGACGATTTTATCTGCCGGTAATTCTTTTCCACTGCGGCCGGGTCTATGTCAAATGAGACTACTGAACCAAAATCCATGGCAACCCGGCTAAACTCTCCCGTATTGGCACCCAGATCCCAGATCTTTCCACCACCCGTTTCCTGCAAAAACGAGCGAACCTGTTGTTTCTTATCTTCAAAGGCATCGGATGAATAATTTGTGATGTCATAATATTCAGCCCATTCCGTGCCTTTTGGCTGCCATTCAAGCCCTTTTATTGTGCTCTGAAGGCTGTCAATTACCCCAAGCAGACCAGTTTGGGAGACTGAAATATTTTTCGTCGAGGTTTCAGTAGAACTGGAATATTTCTTCTGCACGTTGGAGTGTATATGAATGTGGGTTGCCAGACCAAGATTTAGCCTGCTGGACCAGGGAAGCAGCTTGGAACACAGATCAAGCGGTACGCCATCGATATACACACGTAAAAGTTGATTCAAGCGGATATCCACTTTTGACATCAGGGCAAGTGGTGCCAGAAAATGCTGGCAGAATTGTTTATAGGCGTCCCAGGGTTTGCCGTCTGTATATTCATCAAAAGACAGCGTATCAATCAGAATGGGTTTGCCATTAACAAATTGAATGTTATACGCTGATGCATCTTTTAAGGTGAGACCCTTCTCGAGTGCCAGTTTCTGAATTTTAAGGGTTAAAAGAGCGGCGTCTTTCAACTGACTGAAGCACCATTCATACGGGTAGGATATGAAAAAGACCTTCTCTGGTTTTATCACCAGGAATGATGTATCCGGTCTGGCAGGTTTGATATCCCTTGCCTCTTCGTGAGGAATAATCCATCCTTTTTTAATCAATGCAGCGTACAAACCGCTATCCATCAACTTCTTATAGGTAGACGAATATTCCAGATTGATCTGGCGGTATAAATGACCGCCTTGAGAGAAAAGGAAACCGCTCGGATCGCGGAAAGATGAAGAAATAGAATAAGTATCTTTGGTCATAATTTAGTGGTTACACTGCTCTCTTTGACAAAGTAAATGAATGGCAGACTGACTATGGTAATAATCATTTTGATAATAACATTCGCCCAGAATATTCCCCAGACAGATTCAACAGGCATGGTTCCATAAAATGCCATGAAGGAAAAGGCCAGTGAATCCAGGGGAACGCTGACCGAGTTGCTAACCAGCACACGCATCCATTGCAGTTTCTTTGTGATACGGTCAACCCATACCCTGTATACTTCTGTGTCTGTCAATTCTGATATCAATTGAGATAAGACACTGGCAATGGTGATGCGCCACACCGGTGAGAGAACTTTGCCCCAGATCTCGCTGCTGCCGGCTGCGGTGTCAGGCTGCAATGTGGACACAAACCAGAAAAAGACTGACATGAACAGATTTATGGCGACAGCGGTAATGATCAGTATCCGAACCCCCTTCAACCCCAGAACCTTATGGGCAAGATCACGTAATGTGAATGTTATCGGATAGATAAATGTACCGGCATCGAAGGAAAGACCTGCAAATTGGACAATTTGCAGGCTGGCGATATTGGAAAGTAATTGCGCTGAAACATAAACAGCGCACACAATTATGGAAGAAATCAAATCAAATACCTTGCCTTTTTTAGATCAGACTACTTTTTCACGCATTTTAGACGAGAGGTAGTCCATTGACGCCACAACAATGGCAATGGCGATCATCTGTGCGGAAGCTGCCCGGTAGTTTAGCAGGTTAATATTCTGAATTAACAGAAAACCAATACCACCACCGCCGGCAAACCCGATGATGGTGGACATGCGAACATTAATATCCCACCGATACATGGTGAATGAAATATAGGGGGGAATAATCTGCGGAATCACCGCGTAAACGACTGTCTGGACCCAATTGGCTCCGGTTGCTTTAATGGCTTCAACAGGACCGGAGAGAATGCTTTCCACCTGCTCGGAATATAGTTTAGCGAGAGCCGCCACGGTGTGCAAAGATAAAGCAAGAACGCCGGCAAAGGGTCCAATACCCACCCACACAACAAAAACAATAACCATGATGAGTGATTCAATGGAGCGCAAAGCGTTCAAAATAGTGCGGGTGATGTAATAAACGATCAGACCAATTGGTAAAAGGTCTTTTTTCCCTGCGGCGATTCCAACCAGAAGCCCGGCAATGGCTCCGCTGATCCCCGGAAGAATAGCCCAATACAAAGGATTTTCAATTTCATATATCCAGTTGACCCCGGCTCCAAATAATACAAATATCATTACACCGGCAACAATGGCCAGTAAAATGCCAATCAATTTGGTTTGTGGAGTCGATAATTTCTTTTGAAGGTTTACCCCCATTTTTCCCGCATAATTGCATAAGATACTGGCTGCGGCTATAGCCACAGTTATGGAGATTAACATTCGAAGGATTTCGCCCAGGTTTTTCAAAAACAGGCCTATAAAGCCAAATCCACCCAGGATGGCCTGCAGCGATTTTCCTCCCTGATCCATCAATCCTGCCAAAACGGAAATTGTGATCAGCGAAACCAGAAAAATTCCCGACAGAACAGTCCCACGCAATAAACGGATCCTTACCGAGGGTTTTTCTAATATTTCCTCGGCCGGCATGGCCCATTTAATTGCCCGCAAGGCAACGAAAGGTAGGATGATGATCAATGGGATGGATATCCAGATGTTTTCTGCGATCACATCTCCAATGGAGCTCATCCATTCAGCCACATAATGACCGATGAAAAAACCGACAGGTATGGCAATAACTTGCGCAGATAATCCTATTAATGTTGAGACAATCTCTTTCATTAAATTGCGAGCGGCGAAGAAACTGATTGGGATGGATAGCAATGTGCCAATAGTTGTAGCCAGTAATGCCAGGAAAATTGTCTCAATGATCTTATCCCAGGTGTCGTATGCCGTCTGGGTAAGGTGCGGTAATCCAACCGGAGTTCTGACAATGGCTTCAATTTTTTGAACTACATCCTCTGGCCTGTTGGGGATTTTTATTGTGGTTTTAAAATAGCCAAGATTGTCAGTTTCAATGTCAGTAAGCTCAAGTGTGACGTTGCTTGGGGGAATAAAATTTATCGGTCCACCGGTCTTTGGCGGAAAATTGAATCCTTCAAGCGTTACCTCTTGCCCGGGCTGCACACAGGCTGGTGTTACCACAAGATACGCGCCAGTTTTATCCACTGGCTCCCCTGTTCTCATGGTTCCGTCAGTGCAGGGCACCTGGATGGGAAGGTACGTTTTTGTCTCCTGTTTTTCGTATTCGAAAAGATCAGGTTTTGCCAGCGCTCGAATAATTCTTAACAATTGCTGCTGGCGCCTTTCCGATTTTGTTTCTTCCAGGTTTACTTTTGTTACCTGGAAACCATACGCATAAATAATAATGGCTCCAACAATGATGGCTCCCAAACCCAAAGAACGCCAGATGGATGCTTTCTGTGGTTTTTCTGTTTTCATTTAGCCCACCCGCTCGGCATCTTTGCCGTAGATTTCTTTAAATTTTGCGTCGTCGATCCCAGAGGGAAGCCCATCATAGACTACCTGCCCATTATTTAGGGCAATTACCCGGTCGGAATATCGGTGAACTAGATCAAGAAAATGGAGACTGCAAAGAACGGTAACTCCATCTTTCTTATTAATTTCTTCAAGATATTGCATAATACTATGCGCAAGCACGGGATCGAGCGAGGCAACTGGTTCATCCGCCAGAATCATTTCAGGATCCTGCATCAACGCTCGGGCGACACCCACGCGTTGCTGTTGACCGCCGGATAATTCATCAGCACGGTAATTCGCTTTATCGGCAATTCCCACTCTTTCAAGTTGCCTGATGGCCATATCGATATCTTCTTTAGGAAAGCGATTAATCAGACTCCATGCCGGATTGGCATATCCCAGACGGCCCGCCAGCACATTTGTCAATACACTTGAACGGCTGACCAGGTTGAAATGCTGAAAGACCATCCCGATCTTTCGCCGTATAAGACGTAGCTCTTCATCTGTAGCGCCGGTCACTGGCATGTCATTGAAAAGGATTGATCCAGAAGTGGGATCAATCAATCGGTTGATGCACCGTAATAATGTGGATTTTCCTGAACCGCTTAAACCAATAATGGAAAGGAACTCACCTTTTTTTACATTGAAACTGACATCTGTAAGCGCCTGCACTCCGCCTTCATAAACCTTGATTAATTTGTGAATTTCAAGTTGGTTCTTTGTGCCGTCTGGTTGTTCCATGGCCTTGCCTGTTTTTTGAGGATACGTGCAATTTTAATCGACAATTTCCGGATATTCAATTAAAAAAGAACCGGGATTCACGGTTGTGAACCCCGGTTCATGCTTATTGTTTTTTATTCACCGAGTTTTTCAAGTGTGATTCCGGCGGCTTCAACCATGATGCGGACAAAGTCAAATTCCTTATCCGTGGTTTCAGCAATGCCATCCCAGGCATAAAAGTCTTGCTTGCCAATCGAATTCTTCCAATCTTCAGTCTTGGCAAATTCCACCAGGGCTTTCGAAATCTTAGTACGGATTTCAGCCGGGAATTTGGGACCAAAGGAAAGTGTGTCGTTCGGAATTGAAGGAGACACGGCTAAAATCTTGACTTTTTCTATTACATCCGGAGCCTCAGTACGTATATTGGCACGGGCGTCATTGACCTTGTATCCACCGCACTTAAGGGATTTTTTATCATCGCTCACTTTGCAGTCTTTGATCAGGTCAGCAGGAATATCGGGATCCATGCCTTCTTTCCATTTTTCGACACCTTCGGGAACAGATGGTGGGGTGTAAAAAACGGTAGCGAAATCAACTTCGCCATTGTAAACAGCTTTGACAGATTGCGGGTGTCCACCGGTGGCAACTTTCTCACCAGGCTGAACGCCGGCATCTTTGAACATGGCCAGTGGAACAAGGTATCCGGATGTGGAACCAACATCGCCGTAACCCCATTTCTTGCCGGCCAGATCCTTAATGGACTTGAAGTTGCTGTCACGTTTTACAATGAATTCCGCCCAGTAGACAGATGAGCCGTAACGAACGGCTTTGAATGCGGCATCGACACCACAAAGTTTATTCGCCAGCACATAACCAAGGCCGGGAATAAATCCCATGGTATCTTCTGGAGAAGCACACATCTCTTCAATGGTGGCGGCATAGGAAGTTGGGACAGTTACTTCAAATTCATAACCAGTAGCCTTTTTCAGAGCTTCGGCCATGACTTCGCCGCCGGTAACGATCACGTTTGCATCCGTGGAAGGAACGAACAAAACCTTAATGGGATGTTCTTTCGTACCGATGGTTGATGCATCGAATGCTCTTGCCGGTTCAGCTGCCGCAATTGAAACAATTGTCAAAAGCGCCAAAATGGCAAGAATTACATTACTCTTCCTTTTCATGATCTTCTCCTTGAGAATAATTTTGAATAATATAACTATAGTATTTTTCCTATTTTCGGGCAAGCAGAAATGTTTAAAATTAGATTAATAGTATGTAATGTTGTTTTGTGATTTTCATCGATGACGAAATCAAATTGACATGACTCTATGCGGGCGGTAGAATCATCTACAGGAGAATATTATGCCTATTTATGAGTATGAATGCCTTGAATGCCGGCAGACTTTTGAAGTCCGCCGTTGTTTTTCTGAAGCAGATAAACCGGCCAATTGCGACCGATGCCAAAGTCAGAACACCCATCGATTAATGTCCAACTTCTATGCAAAATCTTCGGGAAGCAGTAACCCGGGATTGTCCGGTGGGCATGGCGGCTGCGGAGGCTGCAGCGGCGGTTCGTGTAATTCCTGTCACCACTAAATTAGTAAATATAAGGAGTAATCAATGAAGAAAGACTTTATCTCCATAGCTGATTCTTCTCCAGAAGAATTGCAGAGCATACTTGATCTGGCTGTTCAATTAAAAAATGAGAGACGGGAAAAAGGTGAAAACAAACCTGTTTTGAAGGGTAAAGTTCTTGGGATGATCTTCCAGAAACCCAGCCTGCGGACACGAATCAGTTTTGACATGGCCATGCGTCATCTCGGTGGCGATGCGTTGTATCTTTCTCCCAATGAAATTGGTCTTGGACAGCGCGAATCCGTTGCGGATGTAGCCAGAGTACTGGCCGGTTATGTTGATATCATCATGGCGCGCGTATTTGCCCACCAACATGTTCTCGATCTTGCAAAATGGGCGGATATTCCTGTTATTAATGGTTTGAGCGATTATGACCATCCCTGCCAGGGTATGGCAGATGCGTTAACAATCCTTGAAAAATTTGGACGCATAAAAGGGCTGAACGTTACTTTTATTGGCGATGGTAACAACGTAGCCGTTTCTCTATTGCATTTCTGCTCCAAACTTGGAGCGAATTTTACTCTCGCGGCTCCTGAGGGATATGATCTTTCTACAAAAGCTCTTGAAGAGAGCAAAAAATTCGCTGAGAAATCAGGCGCATCCATTCGCACCCTGCGTGATCCACATGAAGCTGTGAAAGGTGCTGATGTGATTTATACAGACACCTGGACCAGTATGGGTCAGGAAGAAGAAACCGAGAAGCGTAAGAAAGTCTTCCCTCCGTACCAGGTGAATGCCAACCTTGTAGCTGAAGCCAAACCGGACACCATCGTAATGCATTGTCTGCCGGCGCATCGTGGGCAGGAGATTACAGATGATGTCGCCGACGGTCCACACTCTGTATTGTTCCCCCAGGCTCATAACCGTATGCATGCCCAAAAAGCCATACTTGTTAATTTATTCCGATAGGGATAATAATGAATAGCCAGGAATACATCGACCTCGAAGAACAAATTGGCGCGCACAACTACCATCCTTTGGATGTGGTTTTAACTCGTGGAGAGGGTGTATGGGTCTACGATGTTGATGGAAAGAAATATCTTGACTGTCTAAGTTCCTATTCCGCATTGAATCAGGGGCATGTTCACCCGCGAATTCTAAAAGCGATGATTGAACAGGCCGGAAAAATTACGCTTACCTCCCGCGCTTTTCGCAATGACCAGCTGGCTCTTTTTTACAAAGAAGTGTCAGAATTGACCGGTTATGAAATGGTCTTGCCCATGAATAGCGGCGCCGAGGCAGTTGAAACCGCGTTAAAGGTTGCCAGGAAATGGGGGTACGTCTCCAAGAAAGTACCTCGCGGCCAGGCTGAGATCATTGTTGCTGATGGAAATTTTCATGGACGCACCATTTCCATCATTTCTTTCTCGTCTGAGCCTTTGTATAAAGATGATTTCGGCCCTCACACACCCGGGTTTGTCTCCATCCCATTTGGTGACGCGGCGGCTTTGGAAAAAGCAATCACACCAAATACAGTGGCCTTCTTACTTGAACCCATCCAGGGAGAATCAGGAGTCAACATTCCTCCTTCAGGTTATATCCAGGAAGTTCGTGATATTTGTACGAAGAAAAATGTGCTCTTAATGGCTGATGAAATCCAGACAGGACTGGGCCGAACCGGAAAACTTCTGGCAACCCAGCATGATAACGTGCGTGCTGATGTTGTCATTCTGGGAAAAGCGCTTGGAGGAGGTTTTTATCCAGTATCTGCCGTTGTTGCCGATAAGAACATTCTTGGATTGATAAACCCTGGAGAACATGGATCAACGTTTGGTGGAAATCCACTGGCAGCGGCCATTGCCCGGGAATCTCTGAAAGTACTGGTCGAAGAAAAGCTCATTGAAAACGCAGCCGCACAGGGTGAATACTTCCTTGATCAACTTTGTGAAATTAATTCTCCCAAAATTAAAGAAGTTCGCGGAAGAGGCCTGTTGATCGGAGTGGAAATGAAACCTGAAGCAGGCGGCGCTCGCCAATATTGTGAAGCCCTTAAGATCGAGGGTATTCTGGCCAAAGAGACCCACGAACATATCATCCGATTTGCCCCTCCATTGATTATCGACAAAAACACGATTGATTGGGCAATGTCAAGAATCAGAAAAGTTTTATTGAAAACTTAACCAGGAAAAGCAAATGGATTGGAAAACCGAGTACGCGAAAAAAATAGTCTCGGCAGATGATGCGGTCCGTTATGTAAAATCCGGACAGCGAATTTTTCTCTCGGGGAATTGCTCAGTTCCCCGAGAGTTATTATCTGCGCTTATCCGTTTTGCCCCTCAATTATCCAATGTTGAGATTTGTCAGGCGTTAACCATCATTGGTTCAGAATACGTTGAACCGGAAATGGAAGGACACCTACGTATCAATTCGCTATTCGCCAGTTCAAATGTCAGAAAAGCCATTCATGAGGGTCGGGCAGATTTTACACCAGTGCACCTGTCAGAATTTCCTTTGATTTTTATGAAAGGTATTCTTCCCGTTGATGTCGCCTTTGTCCAGCTATCACCACCGGATGAGGAAGGTTATTGCACTTTTGGGGTGGAAAGCGGCCTTACAAAAGGCCCCGCTGAATCCGCAAAAATCATGATCGCTGAGATTAATGAACAAATGCCGTGCTTATTGGGAGACACCCGGGTCCACATTAGCAAAATGACGGCTATCATCCCGGTAGATTACCCTCTCGCGGAAATCCCCATGCCAGACCTTGTCTGTGATCCTGTTATGGAAAAAATCGGGGCACATATTGCTGAACGGATTACTGATGGTGCCACTCTTCAACTTGGCATTGGAGATATCCCGAATTCTGTGCTTCATTATCTTGGACATAAAAAAGACCTTGGAATCCATTCTGAATTGATATCGGACGGTGTTATCCCGCTGGTAGAAAAAGGGATCATTAACAATTCAAAAAAAACAATACATCCCGGGAAAATCACCACAGGCTTCCTGTTGGGAAGCCATACCCTGCATAAATGGTGTGACAGAAATCCTCTGGTTGAAATTCAACGCACAGAATACGTTAATCACCCGATGACCATCGCGAAGAATAGGAAAATGGTTGCCATTAACTCAGCCATTGAAATTGACCTCACCGGGCAGGTTTGCTCTGATTCCATCGGGAATAAAATATACAGTGGTACCGGCGGCCAGATGGATTTCATTTATGGCTCATCTCTGGCTGAAGAAGGCATGCCAATCATCGCCCTACCCAGCTCTTCCATCGGATCAAATGGTACCATTCACAATAAAATCGTACCCATGTTAAAACCCGGCGCGGGAGTGGTTACCACAAGAAATCACGTTCACTATGTGGCTACAGAGTATGGTATGGTTGACCTGTATGGAAAATCATTTCGGCAACGCGCGCTTGCATTGATTTCAATCGCCCACCCTGATTTCAGGGGGGAATTGACTCGCGAAGCAAAAAATCTGCACTACATATAGAATATGAAAATGAATAATCGAAAAGCTAAAATAGTGGCAACAATAGGGCCGGCCTGTGATACAGAGGCAAAACTACGCGAAGTGATCCTCGCCGGAGTGGATGTCGTTCGCCTTAATTTCTCTCATGGCACCCATGAAGATCACCACCGCCGCATTGGCATGGTAAGGCAGATAGCAAAAGAAATTAAGAAGCCGATACCCATTTTGCAGGATTTACAGGGTCCTAAAATGCGGGTGGGCCGTTTGCCAGAAGCAGGCCTTGAATTGAAGGAAGGGCAAACAGCGTTACTGACAGCCAAAGCGGCAGAATCTCCCCATGGAATTGACCATGTCATTCCCATGGAAGTACCAGAATTGGCACGTTCTGTGTCTACTGGCAGTCGTGTTTTATTAGACGATGGAAGACTTGAATTACAGGTCACCGGGGTAAAAGCCGACGCAGTGGAAACAAAGGTAACGCTTGGCGGTAAGTTGACTTCCCACAAGGGTGTAAATCTACCCGGCGCTCAGATTCTAATCCCCGGATTTACAGAAAAAGATCGGGAAGATTTAAAATTTGGCCTTGAGGAAGACATTGATTACGTCGCCATCTCCTTTGTCCGATCGGCGAATGACATCAAAACCGTTCGCCAGGCTATTTTGGAGATGAATCAGGCGCGGTCTGACGTGCGGATCATTGCAAAACTTGAACGCCCGGAAGCCATCGCGGATCTAGACGCCATTCTTGAAGCGGCTGATGGCGTAATGGTTGCCCGGGGTGATCTTGGAGTCGAGACCTCGCCTCAGACTGTACCGATCATGCAAAAATTGATCATTGAAGCGGCCAACAAAAAATCCCGCCAGGTGATTACCGCGACACAAATGCTCGAATCCATGATTCAGAACCCACGCCCCACACGCGCCGAGGCTTCTGACGTGGCCAATGCGATCTTTGATGGGACTGACGCCGTTATGCTTTCCGGAGAAACAGCCAGTGGATCATATCCAGTGGAAGCCGTCCGCATGATGGATGCCATAATTCAGGAAGCGGAAGCCCATGATACTGAATGGGGGCATTGCCAACCAACCCCTGACCCGCTCAGTCTTCAGGATGATTCGTATTCGCTTGCACGCGCGGCGAAAGAGCTGGCCTGTGACACCGATGTCACCTGTATTGCCGTTTTCACCCGCGGCGGGCATACAGCCCGAGTAATGTCAAAAGTCCGACCGAATGTTCCCGTGATGGCCTTTACTCCGGATGAGCGAACATATCAAAGACTGGGTCTCTACTGGGGAATTACACCTATCCTGGTTCCTTTCGCCTCTACAGTGGAATCCATGATTTCCACCGTGGAGAGCGCGATTATTGAATCAAACCTGATGAAGCCCGGGCAGCAAGTGATCTTGATCTCCGGCTTCCCGGTTGGTGAGAGACGCCCGCCGAATTTCGTCCTTCTTCATACGTTGGGCGCGCCCAAATAATAATCAAAAGGACCTCATAGTTGATGATGAGGTCTTTTTTTTTGACTAAAAGAAACGTTTATTTATTTGTTCCAGTGTTTCTCGAGAAGGTCTCAGGTCTTTCTCCTGAAGTCTATTTAATGGTTGATCGACAAGATTGTACTGATCGTACATGGTAGGCAGATCAGGATCAACATAAATTAATCCGGTAATCAGCCAGTCGTTGATATACGCTTCTTCCAGCATATGCATGGCATCCCACCGGTTGGTTGGATCATACTCGCGGTCCAGTTTTTTAAGTACTACTGTTGACCCATCGTGAAGTTCAATCTCCCTCACGGTATTCTCTTCAAAATCTTCGATCATAATTTCATCACGGGGAGGAATAAAGGAAATCTCATGTAAATGCGATTCGTGGTCTTTTCCCCACGAATAAGAATGCAAGGCAGATTCTAGGTTATAGAAAGTTACACATGGGCTGATAATATCAATAACGCTGATCCCACGATGACTCAACCCAGCCTTAATCAGCTCTTTTACCTGCCGGGGATCGCCGGCAAATGACCGCGCCACAAAAGAAGCATTAGAGATCAGAGCTTCCATGCATATATCCACAGGCAAATAGCGACTGGTGCCTTGCTTTTTCAGAGTTTTCCCACGCTCTGCTGTGGCAGAAAATTGGCCTTTTGTCAGTCCGTATACGCCATTATTTTCTACAATGTACGTCATGGGCATGTTACGGCGATTCAGGTGCTTAAACTGTCCCAATCCAATGCTGGCTGTGTCGCCATCACCGCTAACACCGATAATTCTCATGCTTGTGTCGCCGAAACCCGCGCCCTGCGCCAGTGATGGCATTCGGCCATGCAACCCGTTAAAACCAAAAGAATGACCAAGAAAATAGGTGGGGCTTTTACTTGAACAGCCGATCCCAGAAAATTTTATGGTTTTTTCCGGTCGAATATTCAATTCATAACAAGCGGCAATAATCTGGTTCGCGATGGAATTATGCCCACATCCCTGGCAAAGAGTACTTGGGGCACCTTTATAATCACTACGCGATAATCCAATGGCATTAACTGGAGTTGTTGAAGGGTGTTCGGACATTTCTATTTCTCCCGATGCGATTTTATGGATTCGCAAATCCACCTGGCTGTGAGCGGCAATCCGTCAACATGGCATATTTTTACAAATTTGTCCGCATAGGCCGGGTACGTTATTTGGAGGAGCTGACACATTTGCCCATCATGGTTGGTCTCTACAACATAAATAAGGTTATTTTCTTCAATGAACTTTTCCACATCAGAATTGAATGGAATGGAACGAATTCGCATGTAATTTGATCGGAATCCTTCATCAAGAAGAAAATCTCTGGCTTCATAAATCGCCAATTCGGTCGAACCATATCCCATAATGCCAAATGAGGCATTTTCCTGTTTTTGAGTCATTGGTGGAGGTAAATACGCTGTCGCTGTTTTGAATTTCGTTTCCAGCCTTTTCTGACCATGATCCCAGACTTCATTATCCTCAGAGTATCGTCCGTATTCATCGTGTCCCGTTCCCCTGGCGAGATAAGCGCTCTTTGGATGAGCATTGCCCATAACAGTACGGTAAGGAATACCATCACCATCGATATCGAGGTATCTTCCCCAATCTCCATTTCTTTCTTTTAACATCTTTTCAAGATCGTCTTCCCAGAGAATTTTTCCTTTATCCATGGGACTGTCAGGGTATTCAAATCTTGTGGTCACCCATTCATTCATTCCCAGGTCCAGGTCGGATAACACGATTACAGGTGTTTGCATCCTGTCTGCTATATCAAAAGCCTTCCAGCCGAATTCAAAACATTCAGCCACAGTCCCCGGAAGCAAAATGATAAAGTGGGTGTCCCCATGGCTAATAAAATACGTTTGAGTAAGATCTCCCTGAGCTGTTCTGGTGGGCAGCCCCGTGGATGGTCCTACTCTTTGAACATCCCAGACAACTACCGGGCATTCTGTGTAATACGCCATTCCAAGATATTCCGACATTAATGAAAGGCCCGGGCCGGATGTTGATGTCATCGCGCGTAGGCCGGCAAAACCCGCGCCAACGGCCATTCCGATGGCAGAAAGTTCATCCTCAGCCTGAATTACAACAAAACTATCCATCCCGGTGATGGGATCGCGACGCAGTTTTGGCAGGTATTCATTCAATGATTCGGAAATTGAGGTTGCCGGAGTAATTGGATACCATGCGTTTAATTGCACACCACCATAAATTGCGCCCAATGCGGCGGCTGTGTTTCCGTCTGTCATTATTGAGTCTGTCATGGGGGGCAGACTCATTACGTGGTAGGGGTCTTTTTTTATTAAGTTTTCCCTGGCCCATTTGGCTGATGTTTCGACAATTATCCAGTTGGGCTTTATGGCGGATTCTTTACCTTTAAAATGATAATTTATCGCTTTTTGTATCTGCTCCATGTCGATACCAAGCATCTCACCGGCTATTCCAACATAAATCATGTTGGCGACATAATCACGCACAGATGGATTGACTTCCGATTCTTGCATAATCTGCTTTATCGGCATGGGGTACACTGAAATATCGTCTCTTTGCAAAGGAAGAGGGATATGGTCTGCATGGAATAAAACTCCTCCCGGGCAAACAGACTCGATCTCTTTTTGGATCGTTGCCGGATTCATGGCGATGACGATGTCATCCTTTTCCTGACGCCCGAGGTATCCCTTTTGATTAATGCGGATGGTAAACCAGGTTGGCTGACCCTGTATGTTCGATGGGAAAATGTTCTTACCGGATACAGGAATTCCCATGCGAAATAGAGCGCGTAACAGCGTTGAGTTAGCTGTTGCGCTGCCTGACCCATTAACAGTGCTGATTGTCAGATTGAAATCATTAACAATTTCTTTCATGGCATCCTTCATTATTCAAAATTGAGGCTGGAACCTTTTTCAACCGGTCGTTGCTTAAGGAGGATCATATGCTCCAGCAATGTTTTTTTACTATTTGAGAATTCCCCGGTCCTTATTGTTTCCACTATCTTTTCGTGATACTCCCAAACGCGGATTTGATAATCCATATCCGTGTAGCGGTTCAAACCGACATCTTCATACATTTGCCAGTAGGCTTCCAACAATCCAGTGACGAAAGGATTGTTCAACCGGCTGTACATCAATAAATGAAAATCACGATGTTCATGGAAAGGGATTTCCACCTGTTTGCTTTTTAACTTGGTTCTGGCAATCGCGATCAATTGGTTGAGTGAAGCGACATCGTCTTTTGTTAAAAGCGCGGCTGCCTCCTCAAAATAAGCTGATTCAATATGCTTTCTCAAATCAGCATACTTGTCAAACAAATCCTGGTCTTCACGAATGGCATACCCGAGGCTGGCAGTTACCGCGGGTGTAAACCGGTATTTATTCTTTCTGATCCCGGTTTTCGGCTTTACTTCCACAAAACCAAACGCCCGCGCGACTTCCATTTGTTCGCGCAGGATTGGAATACTGGTGCTTGTTGTTTTACTTAATTCAGTTAAGGAAGGTAGACGGCTTCCCTCTTCATGTTCCTTACTGGCTAGATATAGAAGAAAAGGATTCAGGTAGGTGTCCAAAAGGTATGCTCTTATTAATCAGATTAATATTACAATAAAAGTATATTCCTATCCTTTATGGATGTCAATCAGATGATGTCTTTTCTTGTTTAGTAATTATTTCTTAAAAATAATTCGTTTGAACGTTTCTTCGTATCGTGGCGATTCTTCGGTTGAATCTTTCGTGTGGCGGGTAGTTCTCATACGTTTATCAAAAGCAACCGGATCACCAATCTGGCTTTTATGCTCATGCAATGCGCGAAGTTTTATGTCAAATGTATTCGTAATATCCAGAGTGATATTGGGTTGAGCTGTCAGTGATAACCAGACTTCATCAACAGAATGCGGCAAAAGGCCTTCATCGGTAATCAATTCAGGAAAAAACATTCTATTACCGCTCGCCGGAAATACAGCATCAAGCGAAATTTGCCCGGCAGTACGATGATCCGGGTGGTTAATATATCCATCGTTTGGGAAATAATTCATTGGGTCACAGGAAACAAGGATATCCGGTTTGACTTTCCGAATGACCCTCACAACATCTTTCCTTACGTTCAAATCGGCTAATAATGTTCCATCATCGTAGTCGAGGTTTTCGATACTCTTCACACCGATGATTTTTGCCGCGCTATTCTGTTCGTTTTCACGCAGTTTTGCCAACTCTACTGGCGTGATATCGGGATCATCTGACCCCTTATTGCCATTCGTGATAAGACAATAATGAATAATATGACCTTCATTCGCCCAACGAGCCAGGGTTCCTCCACAAAAAAACTCTGGATCATCAGGATGAGCCAGGACAACCAGAATCTTTTTTCTGGCGGTCCAATCCTCAATTGCGCTTTCCAATGTTCTTATCCTCTGGCTGAGTTGAGAATGATATTTCGGATACATGGAATTCTCGATAGCCCACTTCAGGAATTTCGACAGTGATCATTTCCTGTAAAGGGCGCACATCCACCACTTTTCCAGTACCTGCCGGAGTTTTCACTTCCTTGTTACGTTTTGGAAGATGTGCCCTTGCCTCGGTGTATTGCTCAAATTCATACGCCAGGCAACAACGCAGACGGCCGCACATTCCTGTAATTTCACCCGGCGTGAGTGAAATCCCCTGCTCTTTTGCCATTCGAATGGAAATGGAGTTAAATTCTGACAGGAACTGGCAGCAGCATCGTTTTTCCAGGCCACAGGCGCCTATGCCGCATACATGTTTCGCCACGTCGCGCGGTCCAATCTGCCGCATATCCACCTGTGATGGCGCGAAACGACGTTGCACATCCTGTCTCAACGATTTAAGATCTGCTTTTTCTTCTGTTTCAGTACAGAAGAAAACCGTAAGCCGGCTTCCATCAAAACTATATTCAGTTGAAATAATTTTCACACCGACAAGGCGTAACTCCCTGGCACGCTGGCTGGCAAAATCTACAACCTCTGGTTCTTTGGATTGCCAGCTTTGCCGTGTTACCAGATCACGGGGAGAGGCACGGCGTTCAATTGTCTTCCATCCGCCTTCAGGTGGATTACCCGGGTCGGGAAGGATTTGTGAAATCTGTCCCAATTGTTTGCCGCGGCTGGTTTCAACAACCACGTAATCACCAAGTGCCAGATCTGTGACTTTTCCACTATCAAAATGATAGATTTTTCCAATGGGATTGAAACGAACTCCAACAATGGTTGGCGTCATACTGCTCCTATTCGACCATATTAATGGTCATACCACCTGTCTTCTTCGCGGCTTCAACACTCAAGCTGGCGGCTATACGCCCGGCAATGTCGGATAAGGCTTTTGCAGACGCGGAATCAGGTAAAGATACTACCACAGGAGAGCCGGCGTCACCGCCTTTACGGATATCCGGATCCATGGGAATAGTTCCAAAAAATGGCACACCAGCCTCTTTTGCCAGCGATTCTCCACCGCCAGAGCCAAACACATCCATGCGGGTTCCATCTGGTAATTCAAGATAGCTCATATTTTCAATAACACCCAGAATGGGTACGTTTAATACTTTGAACATTTGAAGCCCGCGACTGGCGTCTTCAAGCGAAACAGCCTGTGGCAATGTAACAATGACCGCGCCGCTAAGGTTGATCGATTGCGCAAGACTTAATTGCGCGTCGCCGGTACCTGGTGGAAGATCGATGATTAAGTAATCCAGCTCTCCCCATTCTACATCGGCAAGAAATTGACGGATCGTGGAATGCAACATTGGCCCACGCCAGATTAATGGTTGGCCGGGCTTCACAAGGAAACCAATGGACATCAGTTTTACACCAAAGACTTCAGCAGGGATCAGTTTTTCTCCGGGTGTGGCTGGAAGGCGGTCCACTCCCATCATTGTTGGCAAATTTGGTCCATAAATATCCGCGTCCAACAACCCTACACGTGCACCGCTTTTGGCAAGGGATATGGCCAAATTGGCTGAAACCGTCGATTTCCCCACGCCGCCTTTTCCGGATGCGACCGCTACAGCGTTTTTTATCGTTAACCCTGTAATTCCACGGTCCCTGCCATCATCCATGACTTTGGCTGTAAGGTTGACGGTTACATTTTTAACGCCATTTATCTGCATTACTGCGGCTTTAGCTTCACTTTGAATCTGATTTTTAAGTGGACAGGCTGGAGTTGTTAATTGAACGGAAAAACTCACATTGCTATCATTGATATCAATGTTCTTGATCATATTTAGAGAGACCAAATCGCGGTGTAATTCCGGATCTTGCACTTTTGAAAGAGCGGCAAGAACTTGTTCCTGAGAAATAGGTGACATATTCACTAACCTCTATTTTGAAATTTCAGAATGTGAAATCGTTTCTTTTAATGCCTGTTGATATAAACGTACCAGATCATCGTCTGTGCCTTTGTACCGTTTTATATTCAACTGGGCGCAGGCTGGGCAGCCTCGCATGGCGCGAAATGAATCAACATTGCAGGTTACACACCCGCCAATTTTTATCATCATTAATAAAAACGCCGTTTGCTCAGAAGACTGTACAGGAGTTTTCAATACCTGCGAAACCAAATCCTGCCAGGTTTTTCCACGTAGGCTGGACAGACTTCCAATAGCTTTGCTGGGGAATAATATTTCGGTTTCAGGATTATACATCGAAGTTCCCTTAATTCGAAGTCATGCCAGTTTCTTCTGAAGTTGAAGATCGGGCGGCTGCTTTCTCAGCTTTTTTTGACTGTTCATGTGCATAATTGAGTGGGCGAATTTCGGCATAGTAACTTGCCGGTTTTAATAATTGTTCAATATGAAGAATATTATTCTTTCTTCGATCACTATTTGCCAATTCGTAATCATGGTCCATGCGAATAGCGTCAAACGGGCAGAATTCGGCGCAAAAACCACAATTCATACAAATATCAACATCGATTGTGTACTGCCGGGGAGATGAAATATTTTTTCCTGTCTCAGGGTCTAGATTGCGCTCAATCCAGATGCATTGCGTAGGACATGCTTTTGCACATATGCCACAAGCTGTACAGCGAATAAACTTTTCCCCTTCCGGGTTTACGTCATAAACAAGAAAAGGAATAAAGCGAAACTCCTCGGGAACAGGAAGTTTTTCTTCAGGATATTGTATGGAAAAGATACCCTTCGTTTCGGCTGACGAACGCAGGGCAATTCCCTCGGGATTGTAATATTTCCTTCCGAGCCATTTCAGGTCATCGATATAGGTTTCAAAAAAATGCTTCAACGGGACCAGTAACCCGCGTACAATTCCTGTTCCATTCATGTACTTCCTCCAGCCTAGCGGTCCACTTCACCGAGGATGATATCCAGTGAGCCGAGAACTGCCACGGTATCCGCCAACTTTTCTCCCCGGCTCATTTCTGCCAGAGACGTCAAATTGATAAAGGATGGTGCCCGAACATGGTAGCGTTGAGGATTGGGCTTTCCATTTGAAATCACATAAAACCCCAATTCTCCTTTGGGCCCTTCAACCCGTCCGTACGCTTCACCAGGTGGCACCTTAACCATGTATTGCGGTTTCCCATTCATGATCGGGCCATCCGGGATATCATGCAATGCCTGTTGCAAGATACGAAGACTCTGCCTCATTTCGTCAAGGCGTACCAGGTATCGGTCATAGATATCACCGTGATACCGAACAGCGACATCGAACTTAAAGCGTTCATAAATAGAATATGGGGCGGCTTTGCGAACATCGTACGGTACCCCAGAGGCACGCAGTTGTGGCCCGCTGGCAGAATACGCCGCAGCCTCATCCGCCGTCAACACACCAACACCTTCTGTTCGCAATCGAACAATTTCATTGTGCGTCAGGTATTTGTCGAGATCATCAATTTTCCTCGGTAGCCGGTTAAAAACCAGCCGGCGCACTTTTTCAAGGGCGGATTCATTCATATCGCGGGCCAACCCACCAAAGCGGAAATAATTACACATCATCCGCGATCCTGATACTTCTTCAAAGACATCCAGTATCAGTTCACGTTCTTCCAATGTATAAAGAGCTGGAGTGAAAAATGCTCCAAGGTCATTCAGGAGAAAACCGGTAGTCATGATATGACTGCTTATACGGGTCAATTCCGCCATGATCACTCGAATGTACTCGGCCCGTTCAGGTGGATTGATACCCATCAATTTTTCTACGGCTAGCGCATACCCAAAGTTATTGCTCATGGAAGACAGGTAATCCAACCTGTCGGTGTATGGCATGGTTTGAAGAAACGTATTTCTTTCCGCGATCTTCTCGTGACTGCGATGAAGATAACCCATAACCGGTTTCAAATTAACAATGGTCTCACCTTCCATAAGCACGGCCATGCGGAACACGCCATGGGTGGAAGGATGCTGCGGTCCTAGGTTGACTATAAGCTGATCTGTTTTAATATCGCCGGATGGTGAGATGGCATCTTTACGGAGACTTTCATAGAGTGCCTCTTCTCCAGTAAACTTCCAGTGGTCAGGTTCAAACCCTGCGGGGTACTTTACATTGTCCCCATATGGATTTTTATCTTCTGATGAGGTAAAGTGAGCGTCAGGCCAGCGGGATTTAAAAGGTTTCGTCTCTTCTTCAAAAAAAGGTTCCTGCCAATCCTTTCTCAAAGGATGCCCGTCAAAACCTTCCCATAATAAAATACGCCGAAGATCGGGATGGTCATCAAAAGTCACACCATAAAGATCAAAGACTTCCCTCTCCTGCAACTCCGCTCCAGGGAATACCGAAGTCAAACTGGGAACATGGGGCTCCGAGCGGGAAATTTGTACCTTGAAGTTAATCCCAGCGCCGCCTGTCGTGCGATATAGCAAATAAACAATATCTAAAAGATTTTCAGGGAAATGGTCTACAGCGGTAACCATGGATAGATAATCAAATCCAAGTTCATCCCGCACTGCTCGCGAAAAAGTCAGAAGATCGTCCGCGTTGATTATGAATCCGCAATACCCCGGGCGTTCATCCAGTTTCACCCAGGCAGGGTATCGGGATTGCAGATCAAATTCAAGTTCAAATCCGCTTGGATCACTCATCAATCCACCTCAGAATTATCAAGGGACGTGTCTTCAGATTGAGGCTCCTCCATATGCGTTTCGCTGGCTTTCAACCGGCAAAGTCTGGAAATATCATCATACCGGGCAGGATCCATCAAGTCTGGTCCAAGCACTGGTATGGGTATGGGAGCAGTGGCTTCCTTTTGGTACCAACGAGCGTTCTTCAAAGACTCACCGTCAACCTTCTTTTGAAGGGTGATCAATCCGTTCAACAATGCCTGCGGGGTTGGGGGGCAGCCAGGAATGTAAACATCAACCGGGAGAAATCGGTCGATACCTGGTACAACGTTGTAGCTTTCTTTAAATGGACCACCGCCGTTCGCACAGGCGCCCATGGAGAGAACATATTTCGGTTCGGCCATCTGGTTATATATACGAACTATCTGTGGAACCATTTTTTTTGTAACGGTACCGGAGATAACCATCACATCTGCCTGGCGAGGACTGGGACGCATTACTTCCATTCCAAATCGTGAAAGGTCATATCGGCTGGCCGCCGTGCAAATCATTTCTATGGCGCAGCATGCCAGTCCAAACATCATGGGCCACATTGAGTTGCGCCGACCCCAGTTATAAATTCGATCAATGGTTGTAATCGTAACAACGCCTTCTAACTCAGGCGAGACTTCATACCCGGGAGAATTGAGCGAATCCTCTGTCATATTACTCCTTATCTGGGTAATAGTAATCCATTAATAGAGTAATTCTATCATTCCGGATTTTCGTGTCAAGCGTATAATTATGTAAAATATATTTTATATATATGATGATAAAAAACACATCCACAACGCAAAAATTGTTATCCATAATTGAGGAAAAGAAAACTTTTTCTGCCCGTGATCTGGCGCTTGCTTGCGGGTTATGCGAACCGGCTGTTCGCTATCACCTCCGCAAGCTTGTCAACATGGGTTTGATTGTTGAAGTGCCCAATCAGGAATCCATGTTAAAAGCTGGACGCAAGGTGCAGTTATTTAAAAGAAATCAGCCTGACCAAAATCAGACTCTTTTTTTGCTGTGTCGTCTGATAATTGAGAATTTACCATCACTGCTTAAAGATATAAATCCTGTTGAATATTTGTGTGATCTGGTTTTGATAAAGAACGATAACGAAAATATTACGAAAAAACTTCCCATAAAGGAACTGGTTGGGTGGTTTAACCAACGGAACTACCAGGTCAGCTGGGAAGCCGGAAGCACAGGTCCAATTCTATCGTTTTTAAATTGCCCATTTCATGAAATTCACATGGGGAATGACATACTTTGCGAAATGGACAGGCAATTATTGTCAATTCAAAGCTGCTTTTCGTGGGAATTGACCGAGCGCAGGGACTGGCGAACAAACATGGGGGCCTGTAAATTCAGTGGTAAACGATGTGTATGATGTAAAATTGGGTATCATGCGAATATTACACTGTGCTATCTATTATTTGAAATCCTTATTCTCAATACTCTTTAAATTTTCGCCAGCGTACAAAATCATTTCTGTCATACTATTCCCCAATAAAAAGATTCACGAAATTCAACTAAAAGACTATAAGGTTTCATTCCATGTCAGGTCCATCATGGATATTTGGTCTATCAAAGAAACATTTGTTGATGACTTCTACCGATTTAATAATACAAAATTACAGGATAACCCTGTGATAGTGGATATTGGCGCGGGGATTGGAGAATTCGCAATTCGCGCTGGCGCGGCATTCCCCGGGCACAGAGTCATCGGTTTTGAGCCATACAACGAATCCTTCTGCTATTTCCAGAAAAATATATCCTTAAACGGATTAACAAATGTAACCCCGGTTGAAGCCGCGGTTAGTTCTTTGCCCGGCAATCTGACAATTGATATTTCTTCAGGAAACCCACTTCAATTTCGAACAGTAGCAAACGGGCAGATTGAATCAAAGGTCAATACCGTTGCATTGATTCCATACCTAGATGAACATAAAATCGCGACTATCGACGTTTTGAAAATTGATTGCGAGGGAGGTGAGTACGATATTCTTCTCCCTCTTAAAAAACATGATCTGGAGCGGATCAAATTTATCACAATGGAATACCATGAAGGCCTATCACCTCATAATCACCATGAACTGCATCAACATCTGGAAGCAGCGGGATTTTCAGTAACCTGTGTTCCAAATATTGTTCATGAAAGAATCGGGTACATCTACGCGAAGCGAAATTAGGAATTATTCATTGTTGATGATAATCTGACTAAACCATTCACCACTACTGCTGGAACGCAGTTCTTTTTCCTGGTTGTTCAAATAACCTTTGTATTCCTTTTCACCGTAAGAAGCCGTCCACCCATCCATCACAAACGGAATGACTCCCCCGGCAGGTATCCATTCGCCATTGTATAGCCGGGCGATATGGACGTTTCTTCCCGATGAACTTCCCGCAAGGCAAGATGGATGTCCAAGCAATTGTCCTTCTTTTATGGAATCGCCAATGTGTAATTGTTTATCCAATGTTAAATGGATATACAGAATATTCCATCCGGTTCTTGCTGATCCATCTCCATCCAGATCAATGGATAGAATACCGTCATCAACCCGGGAGATCACTCCATCTGCGGCAGCGATAGCATTATAAGGAGACGCATCGCAACCCGCTTTCTCTGCCGGTGGAGCGAAGTCAATCGCGGCGTATGGATAGCCTGTCCCCCATCCAGAATGCGGTCCTCCGGAGAATGACCATTTAACGTTGTGTTGTAATGGCATAAGCAGAGCCGGCTGATCTAAATTTTCTGGAATAAGGATACTATCCGAACTCATAGAAAAATCCACCGGTCCGAACAATCTTTCGTATGTCGCGAGAAATCCTTCAGTCCCAAGCGCATGCTCAAGCTTACTTCCTGAGAGGAAGCGCGAAAAATAATACTGAAATGCCACGCTACCCGCGTTACTTGTTGGATGAGGACGGACGAATCCACCTGTTGCATCAACAAATTCTGTTAGTAAACCCTCGCGCCATCCGTAATAACCATTATTTAATGCGTTGGCCGCCCAGGATAATTGTTTTCCGATTGTCTTCCTATTTGTTTCTGTATTCCCGAGCGAAAAAGAGGTTGGAATGTGGGGGTCAGACAGCCCGTGAAGATGGTATTCAACCAGAGCCAGAAGAACTTTTGGCGATATGGAATAGTTTTCCGCCGTGAGTTGTAAAATTCTCTTCCCACCAACTGCGTTTCCACTGCTATTATCCACATACACCTTCAACCAACCAGGAGTCTCGTTGACGAAAGTTTCTGCATCAAAATCCTTCAATTTCGGTCCGTAGACAAAATCCGCATCTGCAATTATTAAGTTTTGAGTTAAACCTAAAAATTCCTGAGGAATATCTATATGCACATTTTGGCCGGGAGGCAACGTTCGATAGGGGCCATTGGCAAAAACCTCAGGATTTTTGGCAATGATTTCATCCTGAGAGACCTTAAATCGCAAGGACAAAGCCGGCAGAGTATCACCTGATTGGATAATGTAACTGGCCGAGCCATTTTCTGGAAAGACGTTTGGTTTTAGAGGTTCCCGGGTTTGAATGGTATCTGAAACAGGAGTTTCAGTGACAGATAAATCCATCAAAGGCTGTGTGGTTTTAGCTATGATATTGCATGCAAAGATGATAAAGATCATCATACTTGCAATAATCAATTTACATACTTTTGCCAATAACCCATTTGTGGACATACCGTTTATTTTAACGTTCATAAGAAAAAAGAGGAACGCCATGATTAGACGTTCCTCTTCTCCTAATACCTTATCGTACAATTATTCAACTGTTACAGATTTGGCCAGATTCCTTGGCTGATCCACGTCCAGACCGCGTATTGAAGCAATATGATACGCTAACATTTGCAATGGGATCACGGTTAATACCGGACTGAGCATCCAGGGAATGGGCGGAACCCACATGCAGCTATCTGCCAGGTGTTCCACATTTTTGTCGCCTTCCGTTGCCACGGCATATACCTTGCCACCTCTGGCTTTGGCCTGTTCAATCTGGCTGGCCATCTTTTCATACCACGGATCATTGGGTGCCAGCGCGATGACCGGCATATCTTTGTCTATTAACGCGATAGGGCCGTGTTTCATCTCTCCTGCCGGGTACCCTTCGGCATGGATATAGGAGATTTCCTTCAATTTCAATGCCCCTTCATAGGCAATTGGCATATTAATACCACGCCCGAGATATAACGCGTCTTTCGCTTCCTTCAAATCCTGGGCAATCTTCTTGATTTCGGGTTCATGTTCCAAACATTTCCCAGCCAAATCCGGCACCAGGCGAAGGTCGTTGACAAGTTTCTTTCGCTGATCCACGGGTAATGTGCCACGCAGATCCGCCAAAAGAACCGCCAGCATATAAAGATCCACAAGTGGCGCTGTGAACGCTTTGGTGGAAGCCACACCGATTTCAGGGCCTACCTGCATCGAGATGTATCCATCAGCTACACGCATGGCCTGGGAGCCGATGGCGTTGACAATGGACCATGTTGTTGCTCCCTTCAATCGTCCTTCTTCCATGGCGGCAAGTGTATCCGCGGTTTCTCCGGATTGACTTATGGCAAGGATCACCGTTCCAGGTTGAATGATCGGATCGCGATACCGAAATTCAGAAGCGATGTCGATTTCTACGGGAATTCTGGCAATACGTTCAATTAGAATCTTTCCTACCATTCCGGCGTGGCTCGCTGTACCGCAGGCAGTAATGATAATTTTGTTTATCTTGCGGGCTGATTCGGGAGTCAATTTCAATTGGGGTAATTGAATTAACCCTTTTTCAAAATCCACCCGTCCGGCCAGTGTGTCTGTAAGGCTGCGTACCTGTTCATGTATCTCTTTTTGCATGAAGTGGCGGTATTCACCCTTTTCGGCAGATATTGGATCCCAGTTGATGGTTTGGATGACCGGTGTAACCGGAACACCTTCCAGTGTGGAAATCGATACCCCTTCACGGGTTATAACAGCCATCTGCTTTGATTCGAGGAAAGACATGCGATGAGTTTGTTCCAGAATGGCGGGAATATCAGAGGCTACGAACATCTCTTTTTCGCCATAACCGATGACCACACCGCCGGCATTTCCAATGCGCGCGGCAATGATTTTGTCGGGTTCATTGGATGAAAGCACCACAATGCCATGTGCTCCGCGAATTTGTTGCAGCGTCTTACGAACAGCGTCTTCCAGATTGCCTGTGGAAGATAAGAAACGTTCAATTAAATGAACAATTGTCTCGGTATCGGTATCAGAATTGAATTCCACCCCTTCTGAGCGCAATTCATCTTGCAGATCCTGATAGTTTTCCACGATTCCATTGTGAACCACCACAACTTTTCCGGTTGCTCCGATGTGCGGATGCGCGTTCCTGGCACTGGGTTCACCATGTGTAGCCCAACGCGTATGCCCGATACCCACGCTTCCGCTCAAAGGTTCTCTGACTACTAGGTTACACAGGTTATCCAACTTTCCGGCATCCCGGCGAACCTCAATCTTCTTTTTTTCATCAAGAACAGCAACACCGGCAGAATCATAACCGCGATATTCCAACTTTCGTAAACCATTCAGTATTATCGGGGTGGCATCTTTGCCGCCGATATAGCCAACAATACCGCACATAATTAACCTCCAAAAACAATTGGTGAATTGAACGCTACCTGAATGCAGCATTCACGGTTGAGAGATGTGTTCTCTGTGGATTTGTTTTTTATTAGGAAAACCAGAAGTATTCTGGAGGGCATCCGCTGATCTGTCGATTTTCCCGGAAATTCTTCCGGTTAACCCCATCCTGCGATGGGGAACCCTCATCCTCGTCACTCGTTAACGTATCGTCCCCCGGTTGTTTATACGAGCCGTGCGCTATTGTTTTCCATTTTGGTCATTATCATAATCTTATAAGCATTCTCCTGTGTAAATGGAATATACCATGACTTTAATAACTTGTCTCGTATAATATCATAATTATTTCGGAGGAATATATGGTCATAATGGCGGAAATTAAAAATGGTGAAGGTACTTTATTAAATGTCATGGCATTGCCACCCAAAGAGTTCAAGACCGGATCCAAAGGATATTATGCCAATGGCAAAATGGAAATCGATGGAAAGCGATATCAGGTGCAGATACAACTTGTGGAGATAGGCAGCAAATCTCCCAAACAGGAGGAATAAAACCAGGAACTGGAAGAGTCCGGTTCCTGGTTACTTTGAATTTTTTATCGCGAAATTTATGCTGCGTCTTCCTTGGCTTTCTTGGTCACCTTTCCACGGTCTTCCGTATTGAGTATACGCTTGCGAATACGGAACGCAACCGGAGTGACTTCTAGAAGTTCATCCTCTTCCAAATACTCAATGGCTTCATCAAGGCTCATATTGCGTGGAGGAGTCAGACGAATTTCAATATCCTTATTGGCTGAACGCATATTTGTCAGGTGCTTCTTTTTGCACACATTCACAGAAAGGTCACCCGGTTGGGCTCTTTCCCCCACTACCATACCTTCGTAGACTTCCATTCCAGCGCTCAGAAAGAGAGAGCCTCGTTCCTCCGCGTTCTTCAGACCGTAGGTGGTTGTCTGCCCCGTGTCCCAGGCGACAATGGATCCTGTCGCACGGGTGGAAAACGCTCCAGTAAATGGCCCGTAACCATGGAACAGGGTATTCATAATGCCATTTCCACGGGTGGCTGTTAAGAACTGGTATCGGAAACCAAGCAGGCCGCGGGTGGGGATCAGGTATGTCAATCGAACAGTGTTTTCATTTGTGTTGACCATATCCAGCATTTTTCCCCGACGAATGCCGAGCATCTCAACCACAATACCGACAGTCTCCTGATTGGTTTCAACATGCAATTCTTCATATGGTTCCAGGGGTTTGCCGTCAGGTCCATCTTTTAGAATGACTTCCGGTTTGGAAACCTGGAATTCAAAGCCTTCACGACGCATGGTCTCGATCAAAATGGCCAGGTGAAGTTCACCGCGGCCCGAAACAATGAATGTATCCGGACTTTCGGTTTCTTCCACTCTAAGTGCCACATTATTGCGTAATTCATTCAACAACCGTTCACGAAGGTTGCGGCTGGTACTCCATTTTCCTTCCTTGCCTTTGAAAGGAGAATTATTAACCGCGAATGTCATTTTTACGGTAGGTTCTTCAACAAGAATAGGCGGTAACGCGATCGGATTCGCAGAATCAGCCAGAGTCTCCCCGATACCTATACCTTCAAGGCCGGCTATCGAGATAATTTCGCCCGCTGAAGCTTCTTCCACTTCTACTTTTTCCAGTCCCTGATGGGTATACAGATATTTCATCTTTTCTGGAACAATTTCGCCATTTACTTTAATTCTGGCAACATCCTGCCCGGCTTTTACTTTGCCCGCAAAAATTCTGCCTACGGCGGTAACTCCACGGTAATCATCATAACCGAGGTTGGTCACAAGCATCTGGAATGGCGCGTCCATATCCACTTTTGGAGCAGGGATATGCTTGAGAATGGCATTGAAAAGTGGTTGAAGATCAGACGTGAGTTCCTGGACTTCACCTGCCTGTTGGGTGATCGCATTGGCATAAATGACCGGGAAATCTGCCTGTTCTTCGTTGGCACCCAGTTCAACAAACAGGTCGAATGTGGAATTTAACGTGCGATCTGGTTCGGCATCTTTACGATCCATCTTATTGATTACCACAATGGCTTTATGGCCCATTTCCAGCGCTTTTTTTAACACAAAGCGGGTCTGCGGCATGGGACCTTCTGCAGCATCCACCAGAAGTAGAACACCGTCGACCATGTTCATCACACGTTCAACCTCACCGCCAAAGTCAGCATGTCCGGGAGTATCGACAATATTGATCTTTACCGGTGTATTAGTCTTTGGGTCAGGAACCACCACAGAAGTATTTTTCGCGAGAATGGTGATGCCCCGTTCGCGTTCCAGGTCGTTGGAATCCATTACACGTTCAACAATCTGCTGGTTTTCACGAAAAACCCTGGCCTGTTTGAGTAATCCATCTACCAGAGTGGTTTTTCCATGGTCAACGTGCGCGATAATCGCCACATTCCGTATATCATTTCTTTCAATAAGCATACAAGTCTCTTTCCTTACTGGCACCATACAAAACAAATCGCCCCATGGGGCGAACGGGTATTATAACTCCAATGCAAGATATCTGGAAAATCTCACTCCGAATTATTTTATACAAGTTTCTCATCTGGTTGAAAAATTCTTCTTTGTTATAATGAATTTATTCAGAAGTATTGGGGGATGACAAATAAATAATAGATGCTGTGGGGAAGAGACTGAGTTTCTCAGCACCGAAGGGGCAAACCACTGCTTCAGAAACAGTGGCGAATCTCTCAGGTAAAAAGGACCCCATCGTGATCTCCTCTGGAAAGGGAAATTTCCACCGAAGGGGCAAGTTGTTGTTTTCTACGAATCTCTCAGGTTAAAGACAGAGAAATAATCTGGCAATTCCTGTAGTGTGTTAATCACCCAAATCTTTAAGGAGAAAAACATGAACGTCCCTGCTGATCTTAAATTTACCGCGTCTGATGAATGGGTAAAATTGGATGGAAAGATTGCAACCATCGGTGTTAGTGATTATGCCCAGGAACAATTATCTGATATTGTGTTTGTGGAAGTCGTTCTTGCTGAAGGTGATTCAGCCAAAAAAGGTACAACCTGTGCCACAATTGAATCAGTGAAAGCCGCTGCTGATGTAAATTTACCAGTATCGGGAAAAGTTGTTGCCGTTAATGATGAACTGCCCAAAACCCCCGAACTAGTAAACAGCGATCCCTATGGAAAAGCATGGATGCTCAAGGTTGAAATGTCTGACCCGTCTGAATTGGATGGGTTAATGTCTGCGGCTGATTACGAGAAGTTCCTGAAAGATCGGAGCCATTAATGTTTACGCCTCATACCAGCTCTGAACGGGCAGAAATGCTCCGGGCAGTTGGTGTAAAGAGGGTGGAAGAACTTTTTCAGGCTGTACCGGAGAAATATCGTTTTCCCAAACTGGATATTCCACCAAGAAAAACTGAGATGGAGATCAATGCTGAGCTGAGTGATCTTTCAAACGGCAATGGCTCAGTAAAGGATTTGCTCTGTTTTTTGGGTGCTGGAGCCTATAATCACTACATCCCGGCTGCTGTAGATGCGATCATTAGTCGAGGCGAGTTCTTTACTGCCTATACTCCATACCAACCAGAAATTTCCCAGGGCACATTGCAGGCCATCTTTGAATACCAAACCATGATTGCCAATTTGACTGGTATGGATGCCTGTAACGCTTCGCATTATGACGGCGCTACTGCCGCGGCAGAAGCCATCATTCTGGCGTACGCTCACTATCGTGGAAAAAGAAACAAAATGGTTCTCTCACCCGCTGTGAATCCACAGTATCGTGAGACCATTCGCACCTACACTCAGGGCTATGCAGATATCAAGATAACGGGCGATCACACCAGCGATCCTCTTGAACCTGAAAATTCGTTGGAAAAAGAGATAGACCTCGATACAGCCATAGTTTTGGTTCAATATCCGGATTTTTATGGTAGAGTAATTGACTATACGAAGTTAAGCGAATCAGCCCATCAGTCCGGCGCACTTTTTGCTGTAGCCATCAACCCTATCGCTCTTGGCCTTCTTAAACCACCGTCTGAATTTGGTGCTGATATCGTAATAGGCGAAGGACAGCCGTTGGGTATCCCCCTTTCCATGGGTGGCCCTTATCTTGGTTTGTTTGCCACGAAAAAGGATCTTATCCGAAAAATTTCTGGTCGTCTGGTTGGCGAGACAGTTGATCAGGATGGCAAGCGGGGTTACGTATTGACTCTCACCGCACGTGAACAACATATTCGTCGCGAAAAAGCCACATCAAATATCTGCACGAATCAAGGGCTGATGGCCCTTGCGTCAGCCGTTTATCTTTCCCTACTGGGGAGGCAGGGTTTGCGCCAGGTTGCGAATCTTTGCTATCAAAAAGCCCATTACGCGGCCAAACAAATTGGCAAGGTAAAAGGTTTCAAAGTCAAATCAGATGTGCCATTTTTCCATGAATTTCTTGTTGAATGCAGCAAACCAGTTGAGGAGATTAACGCGCATCTTCTCGAACACGGAATCCTTGGCGGTCTGGAACTTGGAAAAGTTCACCCATCTTTGAAGAAATACCTTCTTGTCGCTGTAACTGAAATGAATACCAAAGAGGATATCGATTACTTCGTGGATGTATTGAAGGAGATATCCAATGACTGAAAAAACTGTTTACGAATTGTCTTCCTCTGGCCGGACTGGCGTTCAATTCCCGGAATGTGATGTGCCTCAGGTTGAACTTTCCGGTGATTTTCTTCGCAAAGAACTTCCACTGCCAGAACTTGCAGAAATCGATGTGATCCGCCATTACATGCACCTTTCTCACCTGAATTATTCAGTGGATGAAGGTTTATACCCGTTGGGTTCCTGCACAATGAAATACAACCCGCGGATCAATGAAGCTATGGCTCGCCTGCCCGGATTCGCGTTCTGCCATCCATTACAGCCGATCGAAGCGCAACAGGGCAGCCTGGCATTGATGTTTAACTTGCAAGAAATTTTGAAAGAAATTGCAGGTTTTTCTGGTTTAACACTTCAACCGGCAGCCGGCGCTCAGGGTGAATTTACCGGGGTGATGATCATCCGCGCGTATCACAAATCTCGCGGAGATGATAAACGCACCAAAATGCTGATCCCCGATTCAGCTCATGGGACAAATCCCGCCAGCTCCGCGATGATCGGGTTTGATGTTATCGGTATTCCAACAGATTCCCGCGGCAATGTTGATCTTGAGGCCCTAAGTACTGCCTGCGACGACACTGTCGCCGGAATCATGCTTACCAATCCCAATACTCTGGGACTTTTTGACGAAAATATCTTGAAAGTTGTGGAAATGGTGCACAAAGCCGGAGGGTTGGTATACGGCGATGGCGCTAATTTGAACGCTTTACTTGGTATCGTCCGACCGGGTGATCTGGGTATTGATGTCATGCATTTCAATCTTCATAAAACATTCTCGACTCCGCATGGTGGCGGAGGTCCTGGATCAGGGCCGGTTGGCGTATGTGAATCTCTGGTAGAGTTCCTGCCTGGTCCCATTGTTACCATTGTTGAAGAAGGCAATGACGAAATGCCCCCGCTTTTTGGGTTTTACCAGCCCAAGAAATCCATTGGCCGTGTCAAATCTTTTAATGGCCAATTTGGCATGATGGTTCGTGCCTATACCTACATCATGATGAATGGCGCGGAAGGGCTGCGTGAAATTGCCGAACTGGCGGTACTCAACGCAAACTACCTGCTCTCCAAATTGAAGGGTGCTTATCACCTGCCATTCGACCGGGTCTGCATGCACGAATTTGTTCTGGAGGGAGTTTTCTCCGACGTGCCTTCTGTGCACGCATTGGATATTGCCAAGCGTTTGATGGACTATGATTTCCACCCACCCACCAATTATTTCCCTCTGATTGTTCACGAAGCACTGATGATTGAACCCACCGAAACGGAAAGCATTCAGACTCTGGACACGTTTGCGGAAGCGCTTCTGGCAATTGCTCGTGAAGCTCATGAAAACCCAGAGCTTCTCCTAAACGCTCCACATAAGACACCAATAAAGCGGCTGGATGAGGTTAAAGCGGCAAAAGACCTGGTTCTTTGCTGCTGGATACCGGAAAAAGCCGGGTAGAATTACAGGGAGGCTGGAATAACAGCCTCCCTGATTTTTTGGAGGTCACCATGGAACTGAATGGGATGCATATCCTATTTCTTGTAGGACCGGGGTTTGAAGACCTTGAGTTTTGGGTTCCCCTGATGCGCCTTCAAGAAGACGGAGCCGATGTGATTGTTGCCGGTATTGCGGGCGGCGAAACATACCGAGGAAAAAACAATCTTTCAGCCACTGCCGATATTGGTTTTGATGATGTAGACGCCATGGAGTACGACGGGTTGGTAATACCGGGCGGATGGGCGCCTGATAAAATACGCCGCTATGAATCTGTTAAAAGATTTGTGGCCGATTTTTATCACCAGAATAAGATTATTGGCATGATCTGCCATGCCGGGCTGGTTGGCATTAGCGCGGGGATTGTCAGCGGGTTGGAAGCCACGGGCAGCGATGGAATACGTGATGATATGGTTAACGCTGGCGCTGTTTGGAAGGATCTTCCCGCCATTCGCAGCCGAAATGTCGTGTTTGGACGCGTTGTTGCTGACATTCCGGATTTTTGCCGAGAATTGATTACCGCTTTTACCAGTAAGAAACAATAATAACCAAAAGGATTTTCAAAAGTTGATCAAGGCAAAAGACTTCTCCACCCGTGAAAGATTTCCCGGGAGGGAAGGTAATTTTTTCGATATTCTTTTACGAAAAGCGATGGTTTTGGAAAAGATTCCAACCATCTTGTTTTTTATGATTCTCGTTCTAATAGCTTTGGCGGGTTTCCCGGCAAACGGATGGAACTGTCTGTGGATCACCTCTTTTTTCATTTTTGATTGGACTTCTATCCAATTATTGCCGAAATACAAAAGGTCATATGGACCGATCCATCCGCAGGTATTTTCCCTTGCTATCTGCCGAATGATACCGGTACTTTTCCTGAGTCCAATTTTCTGGTTACCCCTTGAATTTCTTGGATGTATTCTACAGGTGTACGCGTTTTGGTTGGAGCCGTACAAGATTGCTGTATCCAGGGAGAGTCTGGTTACCGGTAAACTTCCTGCAGACGCGCATTTTAAGATTCTTCACCTTGGAGATCTACATCTTGAACGTCTTTCCATCAGAGAAGAAAACCTCAACCAGATCATTCGAAAACTCGCGCCGGATGCCATTTTGTTTTCGGGAGATTTCTTATGCCTCTCATCCATTCGAGATAAGAAATCATGGGAAGATTTGCAAAGTGTTTTATCTGAATGGAAAGCACCTCTAGGAATTTATGCCGTTACAGGCAGTCCGGCTGTGGATATTCCCGAGAACTTTCCAGATCTTCTTGCGGGAACTCCTGTGAAACTACTTCGCAATGAGCTTGCGACACTGGAAAAAGAAGACAAGCGAATCAATGTAATAGGCCTTGGTTGTTCTCATAAACCTCATGAGGACTTTGCACAACTTCAACCACTCCTCACCAAGGTTGACAGCTCATTCCTCATTCTGTTGCACCACTCACCAGACATCGCGCCATTGCTCACAGATGGCTGTATCGACCTCCAATTGTCCGGTCACACTCATGGCGGCCAGGTATGCCTGCCAATAATCGGACCGCTCTTTACCGGTTCACTCTATAATCTGAAATTCAAATCTGGAAAGTATCAGATTGGAAATCTATTGCTTTATATCGTCCGTGGACTTGGTCTCGAAGGTTTATCAGCGCCACGGGTGAGATTCTTATGCCCACCAGAAATTGTCCTGTGGGAAATTACAGGAAAACCATGAGGAAACGATGAAGAATCAAGAACTTTTTCCCAAATCATATCTGTCCATTGCTTCAGTTGAGCAAACACCTCCTAACGCTGTAAAACTCATTTTTTCCTTTTCTGATGATGTTGAACAAGGTAATTATTCCTTCAAAAAAAATGGAACTGTGGTTTCCTATGCCACAGATAGTCAAAACCCCAGGATTCTTGTGTCACTGGGTGAAAAGAAAAAATCAAACCCGGATGTTTTCCGAAAAGCTGGCGCTTCATTCTCCCGCTGGTGCATTTCTCACAGGGTTAATCAGGTAATTCTTTCTCCCGATCAACCATCATTATCTACAGAAAACACTTTCCTTCGTGCTCTTTTGGAAGGACTTTCTATCGGTGGATTTGAATTTACACGATATATTACAAAAAAGAATAACGAACGCACAGAAACAATAATTGAAATCCCATCCAGCCGGGAAAATCCTGATCTTGCAAGAGAGATCAGTCGTGCCAGAATCATCGGTGAATCGGTTGATCTTGCACGCGATTGGATCCGTGAACCTGCAAACAAAATCAACCCTGAAGTGTTGGAAGAACGCATCAACACAGTTTCCAGTGAATTTGGTCTATTATGTAAAACCATTGAATATGACCAGCTTGTGTCTATGGGGGCTGGTGGGATAACGGCCGTTGGACGCGGAAGTTCAGTCAAACCCCGCCTGATTCTGGTTGAATACAAAGGTGCTGGTCCAGATTCCCCAGTCGCATTGGTTGGTAAAGCAATCACGTTTGATACCGGCGGATATTCATTGAAGGGCTCAGATTATATTCAGGGCATGAAGTATGACAAAGCCGGTGGGATCACCGTTTTTGCTACAGTTCTCGCCGCTTCACGGTTGAAGTTGCCCGTAAATCTTATCGCGGTCATACCAGCCGCAGAAAATATGATCTCTGGCGATGCTTACCGACCGGATGATATCCTTACCCTTTTGAATGGACTTACTGTTGAAATTGTTTCTACAGATGCCGAGGGGAGGTTGATTCTATTTGATGCTCTTGCCTATGCGCAAAACGCGTATCATCCTCGCGCCATACTGGATATCGCTACTTTGACTGGCGGAGTGAAAGTCGCACTGGGTTCTCTTCGAGCGGGTTTGCTTTCTAACAGCAATGCTCTGGCCGATGTAGTTTTTACCGCAGGTGAAAACACTGGTGAAAAGGTCTGGCAGCTCCCTCTTGACGATGAATACCTTGACATTATCAAGAGCGAGGACGCTGACATGAAAAATTCCGGTCCCCGCGAAGCTCAGACCATTGTTGGAGCGATCTTCCTAAAGCAAGCCATCCAGGATAATGTCCAATGGGCGCATATTGATATCGCGGCGGCTGGTGAATCAGAAACGGAAAAACCCTGGTGCGGGAAGGGACCAACAGCTTTTGGTGTTCGCCTCTTACTTGAGGTGGTGGAAAATTCGATTAAATAGAAAAAGCCCGGTCAGATCGAATCTCTGTCCGGGCTTTTTGTTTATTTAAGTTTTTCTTTCACCAGTGGAATGACTGCTTCGAGCGCTTTTTTCAAGCCAGCCGGGTTCTTCCCGCCAGCTTGAGCCAGATTTGGACGCCCGCCTCCGCTGCCTTCAATCTCCTTACTGATTGAGCGGACAATATCACCTGCATTAACACCTTTTTTGATCAGATCATCCGTAACAGACGCGATTAAGATAGGTTTGTCTTCAAGTACGCTGCCCACTACGATAACTCCGCTGGCATACTTTTCCCTGAAAGTGTCTGTCATGCTGCGCAGTGCGTCCGCGTTGGCAGAAGGCAGTTCAACAGACAAAATTGCCGCGGATCCGACCATTTCGACTTTGTCCATCAATGTTACAAACGCCGATGAAACCATCTTTTGACGGATTTCTTCTGCTTCTTTTTTCCCTTCTTCCAGTTCTGTCATAATCGCTTGAGCTCTGGTTGGGAGATCATCCACGGATGTGTTCAGGATGGCTGCGGTTTGGCGTATGTCACGGAAACGCTTTTGAATTAGATCATAAGCTTTTCGGCCAGTAACAGCTTCGATACGGCGAATTCCCGCGGCAGCACTTCCTTCGCTTGAAATTATGAATGACCCAAGATCACCTGTCTCTACTACATGCGTTCCGCCACATAGTTCATAGGAGAATGGCGTGTCATAACCAATTGAGATTGTTCTAACTACATCCCCATACTTTTCTCCAAACAAGGCTGTCGCCCCTTCACTTATCGCCTCATTTAGTGTTTTTGTGGTCATTTTTAGACGATAGTTTTCAAGTATCTCTTCATTGACCAGGCGCTCAATACTTTCCAACTGTTGGTTGGTCAACGCTTCCGGGTGCGTGAAATCAAAACGCAATCTATCGGGAGCTACCAGGGAACCTGCCTGTCTCGCGTGATCGCCAAGCACTTTTCGTAATTTTGAATGAAGTAAATGCGTTGCCGTATGGTTGCGCATGACATCCCAGCGGCGTTCAAGGTCAACTTTGGCAATGATGGCGTCGCCGATCTGCGGTTTTCCGTTTTTCACTGTGCCGATGTGCACAATCACCCCAGCCGCAGGTTTCCGCATGTCAGTGATTTCAATTTCCCAGGGATTGTCACCGGTCGAGCGAATACTGCCCGTATCAGAAACCTGTCCGCCAGATTCAACATAGAAACATGTGCGGGGCAAGATTACTTCGATTACATCTCCAACCACAGCCGAAGTCACCAATTCACCATTGTTTACCAGAGCCAAGACTTTACCTTCGACATCGAATGTGGAATACGGATCATAGGCTACGCCCTGTGGACCGAGTTGCTTTTCGTCCTGCAGGGACTTTAAAATTTCACGGTAAACATCCACGTCATCGCCGCCCATTTTTCCAAAGGCTTTTCCCGCCCCAGAAGCCAACCGATGCTCATCCATCGCTATACGGAAACCTTGTTCATCCACATCATACCCCTGCTCTCGCAAGATATCACGTGTGATTTCGAGGGGGACGCCATGGGTGGCGTACAGATCAAAGGCCAAAGCGCCATTTAATGTCGTTTTATTTGTGCTTTTTAATTCGGCCAGATGATCTTCCAGCACGCTTAATCCGGATTCAACTGTTCGTTGGAATCTTTCTTCTTCACGTGTAAGGTTAGTGAGTATTGTCTGTTTGTTTTTGTGCAAATCAGGATACGCAACCTTATAATTTTCAATTACCTTTTCCGCAACTTTGGCCATAAATGGCTCGTTTAATCCAACTTTGGACCCAAATCTGGAAGCCCGGCGAATGATCATGCGGCAAACATAATTTCTGCTTGTATTTCCCGGAACCACTCCGTCGGATATCAGGAAAGTGGCAGCGCGAACATGATCAGCCACCACCCTGTAGGGGGTTATGTTTGCATTACGCTGTTCATCCGTTTGACCGGACAAACGCTGAACTTCGTCCATCATCGGGGAGAGTAGATCAGTCTTGTAGTTCGAATCCACTCCCTGCATTACAGAAACAATACGCTCCAATCCCATCCCTGTGTCAACATGACAGGCAGGCAATGGATCAAGTTGTTTGGCGCTTACCCGGTTATACTGGATGAAAACCAGATTCCAGAGTTCCAGGAATCTTCTACAGTCGCCGTTAACGGCGCAAACATGCCCGGGTATATCTTTTTTATTGCAAAATTCCGGACCAAGATCAATGTGAATTTCACTGCACGGGCCGCATGGACCCGTTTCAGCCATTTCCCAGAAATTTTCTTTTCTGCCGTAATAAAGGACATGCTCAGGGATTATCCCGGGTTGTTTTCTCCAATTTTCCGCCGCATCTTCATCTGTTGGAATTTCGCCCTTATTATCTTTAAAACAGGTTGTCCAGAGTAAGGATTTATCCAATCCCCATTTCTCGGTCAATAATTCCCATGCCCATGCAATGGCATCCGATTTGTAATAATCTCCAAAAGACCAGTTTCCTAACATTTCGAAAAACGTGTGATGCGTATCATCTCTTCCAACATCATCGAGGTCATTGTGTTTGCCTGCAACGCGCATGCATTTTTGGGAATTGGTCGCCCGGTTATACGGACGTTTATCTGTGCCCAGGAAAACATCTTTAAATTGCACCATCCCGGCATTGGTAAAAAGCAATGTCTGGTCTCCTCCCGGAACCAATGAGGAGGATGGAACAAAGGTATGGCCTCTTTCAGTGAAGTAATCAATAAAAGATTGGCGAATTTCAGTGCCGGTCATCTTTTTTGGCATGCGTATCTACCTCTGAAGCAGAGAATTTTTCGTCTCGCTATTATACGTGATGACGCCCTCTGTTTCAATAAATCTCAGAAGGCGTCATCGTCTTATTTTAGATTTAGCGTGAAACTGACAGTTTCACCATTTTACCCTTGCCATCCAATGTTACCCGGGCAAAATGCGGATGGATTCTATTTGAGCAGGTAACCGCTTTACTGATAGAAACAACCATTTTACCTGACCTGGCCTGCGGCTTTCCTTTAAGGTGAATTTCTGATGTCGGGCAATTGTGGTTCTTTCCATTACATTCCATATGAACCCGGCTGTAATGCATTTGTACATTGTTCAAGCCAGGCAAATAGGGTTCAACCGCCTGTTTGATTTTTGCCATGGTTTCATCGCCCATTCTTTTTGGTAATTCATCCTCAAAATCCTTGGTGCAAACAGGGCAGACTTCAGATGTCAAAACTTGACGATGAATAGTTTTAATCAGACTGGAAGCACTGCGAACAGTGGCAAAGGGATTTCCGTACATAACAAATGATATGAGTGTCTTCTGATCTTCCCCGTCCAGATACCCCTGGCGTTTTTGCATTTCAATGATGAAATCAAGGCGCGCCTGATACAACGCCTCACCAGTCGCCATTCCTTCATCCAGATGTTTCAGCAAATGGTAACCCAGTAAATCCGCGCCTATCAAAGGTACATTGACAGAACCATATGAGGTTGCCGTTGAACCAATCACGCAGGCTGAACCGGTAGCCAGGAACTTTAGTGCGATGGAATCTTCTTCACCTTTGCCGGATATATGCCCACCATAGCAAGCCTCACTGAAAACTATCCCATTTTCATGGGTAGATCTGTACAGATCATCGGGCTTAATGGCCACAGGATAATCCGGACCCTGTGGCGTTATGGCCATATCGCGCTGTCCGTACCATTCAGATGAATCAATCAACCCATGCAGGTTGAAATAACTGACAGGCGCGACCACTGCCTGAACACCGGGAATGGTGTCTGCGTCCAAAGGTGGTGAAGAAAAAATGGAGCGGTTCTTATTTATCTGGAGGAAGACTTCTTCTGAGGATTTCTTCCATATCTCGGCTGTGTAACCGAACATGCGCACGCTTTTTAGAATGGCATATCGATTGAAGAGATTCTGCAGACTCCCAAAAACCGGAATCTGGCTCAGGTTGAGGTTGAAATTTAACCCTGGCTTGCGGTTTTGCACTGTTTGAGCCAGCCGGCGGATTTGTTCAAGCAGCAGGCCGGCATCTGTACCATTTCCTCCAGGCAGCCGTGACACTGGCCACTCAGGCACGAAGTAATTGGAATCACGGGTTGAATATGGGCTGTCTGAAAGAACTTCGTCATCAAGGTCGTCTGTTGGATTGGGTAACCGGTGGAAAGGTATGACTTCGGGTCCACCTACCAGAAGCAACGATCCAATCATTTCGCCCTTTTTGCCTAAGACTTTATCAAGATCTGCAAGGAAAAGTTTTATCTTCCAGGGATCTGTTGAATCTATTGGCGCAAGCCCGGCTTTTCCTGTGCTATCCGCATCATCCACATAAAAAACTCTTGCACTCCATTCCGGCAAACGCCCGATGGAAACCGCCAGGTTTTTTAACTCCGAGTCAATCACGGATAACGTCTGTCTGCCAAATTGTTTTTCCAACCCTGCCTTTATTGAAACGATTGCCATCACCGGAAAACGGTGATCAGACGCATTGATACCAACCCTGTCGAGGTTGACAGCGACTCTTGCAAATTCTTCCTTGACTTTTTTTACCGGGATATCTGGAACAGGTTCAGGAGATTTTGTTGCCGCGCTGATCAGCATGGAAACCGAACTTACAGCCCTTTGCGCCGCGTCCAACATGGCAGTAGTATCGAAAGAAACATTTACTGGTTTAAATAGTGAATTGAAATCAAACTTTACAGGTGGTTTTTCTTCGACTTTTCCGGGTTTTAGCGGAGCATCCGATGCGGCACTGATTATATTTACTACTGGCCTGGGCGCAGACACATTCGGGACCGAAGGTCTGACAGGTTGCCTGTATTCAGGCCTTGACTGACTGGGAGGTTTTGTTGTCGTGCCGGTTCCCAATTGATTCCATCCCATCGCGGCTGCTACGGTTGAGGGGATGGGGATATTCAGGATGAAATCAGAAATTTCAGGCCACAAGGTTTTATAGGGAGACTGCTTTCCCCAGATTCTGGTTGGAACCATTCCTCCGGCGTCTTTCGCCGCGCTGTCATGCAGCAGACTGACAGCAAGCATTTCACTACCCAACTCCATCTGGGCTTCTGCCAGGTATAAGGAGAAAAGCACACAATCAGGCCATCGTTGCGAATAGATGCTTGAAAGGTTCTGAACGGTCTGCGTGTCAGCAGTCGCCCGGGTAATCTGCACATGTAATATGGCGCATAACACATTATCAGACGCGATGCCGATCACTTTTTGCAAATACTTTTCGGCTGTGGCAACCTGTTGATTGATAAACGACAATCGAGCCGCCCTTAAATTTTGGACCCACTCTGGTTGCTCGGCAGCTAATGCTACCTTGCCTCCCAAAATATAATTATTGGAGATCAAACCGGCGCGAGAGGGATCATCATCAGGCAGACATTTCAGTAGAATTTCATACCCTTCGCGGAATTCTGGATCAATCTTCAATACATGCTTAATGATCTCCGCGGCCTGTTCTTTTTTCCCTTCGAATATCTGAGCCGCCGCCATAAACGCCTGAATCTGCAGGTCACCTGGAAACATACCCAGCCAAGCGGCAGCAGCCTGACGCACAAATCTGGGTTGTGGTATTTGTATGGCTTTATCCAGCAATTGGCAAAATTGTTCTCTGCTGAGGTTCTTGGTGACTGAAGAAGAATCGGTTGAAATGTTCATGCGAGAGTTTTTGCCTCCTGCGTAGTATGGACAAGGTTTAAAGCAACCACAGCGCCCAATTGACGCTTTATTGCCAGATTGCCCGGGTCAATTTCAGCCGCACGCCTGAGCATGTCTTCCGCCCTGGAATAATCTTTGCTTTCCCGGTAGATGGCCGCAGCACCAATATAGGCGCGAATATCGCGCGGCGCAATTTGTATGGCAGTTTGAAATGCTTCCAACGCCCGGTCATATTCACGCTGCTCCTGATGCGTCTGTGCCAGTTCGATGACTGCGTCCAGATCGAGGTGAGATTGCTCGACTGCCTTACCAAAATGATGAATGGCTTTATCAAGCTGACCGGATTTGCGAAGCAGCTTCCCCACGAACACATTCAATTCCGGCTGGTTTGGCTGTACCTTCAAGCTTTCCAACGCGGTATGTTCGGCATTTGTCAGATCGCCCAATTCTGCTTGTACTTTTGCCAGCATTGCCATTATTTCTTCATTCTTTGGATATTGTGACACCAGTCCCTGCAGGAAAGGCAATGCTTCCCGCGCTCCCTTGAAGGAGTGCACAATCCTGGCTTTCTCAATAAGCAACTCAACCTTTGCCCCCAGTGTCACAATCGCCTGCTCGATTGTCTCGCTGGCTTCAGCAGCTTTTCCAGCCACACGTTGAGTCTGCGCCAGGAAAAGGTAGGCATCCAAACTGTTTGGATTTGCTTTTAATGCCTTTCGTGAGAATTCGATTGAATCTGCCAGATTCCCCAGATCTCGGGATATCTCCCCACGAAGCAATAACGCGCGGTCAGGTTTAACATTTAGCTCAATAGCTTTTTCAATACAATCCAGCGCGTCTTGAATTTCTCCCGCCGCGCGATAGGAGTTTGCCAGAGAAAGTAATACATCTGGATCGCTTGGATCAAGCTCGACTGCTTTTGAAAAGGCGTGAATGGCTTGATGATTCTGTTTGTTTTGAATATAAAGCTTTCCTAAAGCTTCCCAGTTTTTCGAGGATTCTGGAGAATGGGATAAAGCCTCTTCCATTTGATGCGCGGCGTTATCAAAATCTTTTTGGGTTGCCAGCAAATTTGACAACCATGCTCTCCATCCGGCCTCATCATCATATTGCTGCAAGGCTTCGTTCAAAAAGTTTACAGCCATTCCTGTTTCGCCGCTCAATTCCGCCAGTTTTGCGGACGCAGCCAGTGAAATGGGTGATGCCGGCTGCATTTCATTCAAGTGTAGACATAAATCCAGACCGGTTCTTGGATTCTTCTCAGCGTATGCCAGCCCTAGCTGCAACAATAACTGTGGAGATTCTTCAAACTGTTCACCACAGGAAATCGCATCATCCACTCTACCGGCACAACGCAATGCCTGGAGGTAAGCAGCCTGATCTTCGCTACCAACAAAATCAGCATTGGTTACTTTATCCAAACCAGCTTTACCACCGTATATCAAAAGGCCTCTTTTATGCCATCGTCCAACTTCATTGGAGTTGCTCTGTTTTGAAACTGCATTTATTTCCGCTTCATATCTTTCGTGTTGTTTTTGATCCAAAATCTTACTTTCAGGCAAATGATTCTGAATGCCCAATTCTTTGCGGATAATATATTCTTCGCCAGACCGAACAAGTGTTTTTGCCAGGGCGAGGTGGGCTGCAGGCTCGAGGCCATTGTTCGTCACAATCTGTGCTGCGAGTTTCTCTGCCAGATCCCATCGTTCCACAACCAGCGCCGCGTCGAGTGCCGCAATGGATATTCCACTCAACTGAAGTGTGTTTTTCGTTTTCCGATTCTCCAAAAGGTGTTGCACAACATGGCTGTCAATGCTTTCTTTCACTTCGTTCAGATTTCCAATACAGGCCATCAATCTGATTTCGATGTTTTCTTTAGAAAAACTTGTTGGTGACAATCGAGAGATTTTTTGGAACAATTCTTCCGCTTCTGCCAATTTATTTTCATTGACCAACAAACCCGCCTTTATGGAATGTAATTCTGCCGCGATATCACATTCCACCGACCCGGTTTCTTCCAGATTTAATAATTGTTCCTTATCCGCAGGGATTTCGGCCAGTGATACAGCCCTATCTGTTAATAAAAGGGATTGCGCCAATCTGGCTGCTTGCAGCCGATATTCAAGGTTTTGGGGCTCAAGTTCAAGAGCCTGTTCCGCGTGAACCAGTGCGCCGGTTAAATTACCGATGTAATACATGAGCGCAGCAAACCGGTTGTGAATTTCTGCTGTAGCTATATCTCTGTAGCGGCTAAATATTGAATTTGATTCAGCGGACTGATCTGATTTTTCTACAGTAGTTACGTTACCAGATAGCGATAAGGCTTTCTCAAGACTTTCAATGGCACTCTGATGGCGTCCCTGTTCAGCGAAAAGATCAGATTGAACCAGCCAATTTTCAGCAGCCAAAGGATCGCCGGCAATAGCCTGCCTGACAGTCTCCTGGGCCGCTGAAGCATCACCCATGGATTTTTGCAAGCAAGCTAATTCAAACAACCATTTCGGGTTGCTTGAATTAGTCATTTTTATGGCTCTCGAAAGGTTTTCACCGGCTCCTGCATGATCACCCAGTAAAATCTGATATCCTGCCGCCCGGACAAGATCCGCCGGATTGACATCAGGCATTGTATTTAATTCCATCAGAGATTTACGCACAGCAGGATGCTCTTCCACTTCCAATCCAAGCGCGGCCAGGTTGATGAGGCTGCTTGCGTCTCCATGCAGGCAGTCAGATGCTCTGCGAACAGTTTTTACTGCTTCTTCTTTATTGCCGATCTCCAGCATGGTTTTCGCATACCAGACCAGGTTTTCCACATCATCTGGCGCCATATCAACAGCATGTTGCGCCGTAATTAATGCCTCCTGCGGAAGATTGGCTTTCATATACGCAGGAACAAGCAGTCGTTGGAGTGGCAGGTTTTTTGGCTGCTCCATCGTAGCTTCATCCAATACAGCCAGGGCTACTTCCGGCTTATTAAGTGCCAGAGCTGTTCTACCCAGACCTCCCTGGGCGATCCATTTGTTCTCGCTATTCATCGCTGAAGCCTGGTCAACAGCGGACCGGAATTCATTAAAAGCCTCATCCAGATTCCCCATTGCGTAATGCAATGCGCCAAGCAAAAGGTGACCGCGGATGGATTCGGGAACTTTATTAAGCAGGTTTGTCACCACCTGAGCCGCTTCAGCCAGATTTATATTCGGGCGGGCTTTTCCTTCCACAACCAGAGATTCCAACTTTGTTTCGAGCTGGGAAAGGCATAACTTAATGGCAGCTTCTTCATCGGCCGCGTTATTTCTTACAGCCGTCTTTAACGGTTCAATGGCTTCAAGGTAATTTCCGGCTTCCTGCAGGAGAAAACCGTGAGTTCTCGCCAGGCCAACATCTTCAGGCCACCGTTTCCGGATCATATTTAATAATTCCATTGCTTCGGCGTTGTGACCCAGTGTAACCAAAGCATTGCTTAGCATGCTGGCAACCTCAAGATTTTCAGGTTGCTTGCTGGCTGCTAGTCGCAGATGAGGGAGCGCTTCCGAAGGCCTTCCCGTCTCCATGCTTAGTAAAGCAAGTTCCAGGTTTATTTCAGATGAATCGGGAAGAGAAAATTCCGCTGAACGCAACGTTTCGTATGCTTTTTGTAAATCACCGGTTTGCTTTTGGAATTTTGACAGAGCCAACCAGACTTCACTATTGTCTGGCGCCAGTAATATTGATTTTTGCAATTGTTCCGATGCAGTTTCATTATCACCAACTGCCGCGGCTGCCTGTCCCCAGTACGAACACACCAACCCGCTAAATGGATCTTTTTCTACTATCGATTTGCAAATCTCAATGGTTTCCTGAAACTTACCCGCCTTAAAAGTCGCCCTTGCCATGTGAATCAGATCTTCGATTTGTGGATTTTCGTCCAATTCGATAACCCGTTTCCACTCCTCCATGGCATTGTTGAATCGCCCATTTGTTTCATGAAGTTTTGCCAGCAACCGGCGATTTTCAGGTTTTCCCGGCTCAAGGGATACGGCCAGCGTTAAAGACTTTGCCGCTCTTTCCGGTTGATCGTTACGAATAAACAGGTCTCCCAATAAAGCCAGTAATCTGGCGTTAGTGGGTTGAAAGCGTAAGAACCATTCCACGGCAAATCCCGCTTCGACAAGGTAGTTCAAATTTATCAAAAGATCAACAAACTCTTCGGGCTGCCAATTAATCAGAAATTTGGGACTGTAATCTGGTCTGGCTGTAGAGATGAAGTGCATTAATGCTTCCACTGATGGGGCTGCCAGCATTCTTGCTTTTTCCAGGTCACCTGCCGCCGCTATCTTTGCCGCCTCGTGTAGATCTCTGAACGTGCTGCCAAATTTACCAGGCAGGTTTTTTGTACCGGCTTTGGACCTTCCTGTTGCCGCAGCCAGTAGAAGTTCACCCTGTAATCCGGAATGAACGCCATTATCCACCTCATCCGTTCCACTGATTGATTTTGCTGATCTTTCAGGAAGAGTGGACTGCAAAGCAGATTGTTGTAATTTAAGCCCGGTTGTAAGATACGCCAGTGTTTCTGCGGCGGATTTCAAAAACCGGTCTGCTTCAATTTCTTTTCCTGCCAGTTGGAATAGCGTTGCGGCTTGTTGGAGGCGAACGGCCTTTGCCGCCACCTGGGGTAAATCCAGTGAAGACATTTCAGTGGATAGAAAGCCATTTAAAAGGTTGGATGTTGAATTGGCAATAAGTAGTCTTGCCAGTTGCTCACTTAATGCCAATTCACCTCTCAATGCGAATGTTTGCAGCCAGTCAATTTGCCCTGAAAGCTCCAGATTGATCATCAGGCTTGAAAGAATATTTACCCTGTCTTTTACAGAGCCAGGGCTCGATAGAACAGCATGGCTTACCAGCTCTCTCCCCAATTTTCCATGAAGACTCAAGAGTTCACCGAAAAGAGATTCGTTATCTGGTGTTATGCCACATAGAATGGCTAAAATTGTTTTCCATCTCGAAAGCAATTCACTGTCATTTTGAGAGGGATCTTGTTCAATCTCTTCAGCAAGATTTTCCCAGCTCTTAATCAACTTGCGCCTTTCGCGCAAAGCCAATGCCGCAAAGCCAGCCTGGGATAGATTTTCAGGAAGTTTACCGTTACGGCAAATTGTCTCGTAATTTTGAATTGAAGTCTGCTTTATATTTCCATCTACGCTCAGACTCAAATTTTGTAAATTTTCAGGAGAAGACAATTCTTCAAGCTGACAGAAAATAGCGGCCGGAGTCCATTTTGATAGATCCGTGTTTGATTCCTGCGCAAGTTTCACGGCCAGCGTCTCATCCTGAATGGCTTGCCAAACATGTTCATCCTGGCGGAGCGCGGCTATCAATTGAGCGGCGTCTTTTTCAGTAAAAATTTGATTGATTTTTGTAACCAAGTCTGCTGGTTGCATTATTTTCTCCGTCATCCCCGGCAAATTATCCAAGTTGGGTGAGAATACCCATGGCGCAACCTATTGCAACAATTCCCACAAGAATAAGAAAAATCCCTATCCCTGTTGTTGTTTTCACCAGATCATTTACAGCCGCAATCAAAGCTGTCGCATTGCCAACCAAACCACTGACTTCCTCTGTCAATCCCTTTTGAGCCAGGGCGGTCGTTTGACGGGCAATCGTCCTCAAATCTCCACCTGCAACTTTTGCCACAAGGACAAATATCCCCGAAGCTATGGCAAAGATTCCAATAATAAAAAGAAAAACAGCCATTGCCATAAAAACATCGGAAACAGAGAAGATCGACATAAAACATCCTCCTGAAATGTGTTCTCAGGAGGATGTTGCAATTTATATGCCACGGTTTCTATTTCGATTTCACTATATCAAGTGGCAGGTGATTAATATCCAAAATTGGGTCATCGCAGAAGATCATGGCTCGCTCAATATCGTGACTAAGTTCGCGAATGTTTCCCGGCCAGTCATACGCCATTAAAGCCTGCATCGCCCGCGGTGAAATATCCGTAATATTCAGTCCTTGACGGGCATTTTGTTCCCTCATGAAGAAACCTACAAGTTCAGGTATGTCTTCCTTGCGTTCTCTCAACGGAGGAAGGTCCAGGTCTACCACTTTTAGCCGGTAATAAAGATCTTCACGGAAATCTCCGTCTTTCATCATTTTCACCAGATCACGGTTGGAGGCGGAAATGATCTGAATATCCACCTTGTTGGTAGTTGTGCCGCCAACCCTACGGATTGATTTTTCCTCCACGGCCCGTAATAATTTCGACTGGATCTCCAATGGCATCTTTGATATCTCATCGAGAAAGAGCACACCACCATCCGCCACTTCCATCAGACCGTGTTTTCTTGTATCAGCTCCGGTGAAGGCGCCTTTTTCATAACCAAACAATTCGGATTCCAACACAGTTGGTTGAATGGCTGCGCAATTTATGGCCATGAATTGTTTATTAGCCCGCGGGCCGCATTTATGAATGAATTGCGCCAGCACTTCCTTGCCGGTTCCTGTTTCGCCGGTGATTAACACTGAAACTGAAGCCTGTGCCGCCCGATGCGCGTGTTCAATCACGGTTTTCATACGTGTGTTATTGCCGACAACAAAATCGACATTCTTTTGCTTTTCCCGCAGGTACGCCAGCTCCCGACGCATGGAGACAATTTCCTGCGCGCGGATAATGGACTGCTCCAGTTGCGGAAATTTAACCGGTTTGGTTAGAAAATCATGCGCACCGTTTTTCATGGCTTCTACGGCCGTTTCTATATCGCCATATCCGGTAATTACAATGATGGGAGGTCGGGCTGGAAGAGAATCCACTTCGTAAAGTAAATTCGGCCCATATCCATCCGGTAATTGAATATCCAGCAAAATCACATCACCCACACCATTCATGATCAAATCGCGGGCTTCTTTCAATGTGCCAGCACCGGTTATTTCATATCCTTTTGCCGATAAATAATCGCCTATATTCCTTCTCGCGTTTTCTTCATCATCAACGATCAATACATTAGTACCCATGCTACTCTCCGCTACTTGCAGGCAAAAAAACGTGGAATATTGTTCCCCCTGGGAAAGATTTTACCGTGATATTGCCCTGGTGGGCAGTCAAAATTCTCTTTGTTATGGCCAATCCCAGTCCCGTTCCGTGTGATTTTGTAGTTATAAAAGGTTCAAACATCCTTTCGCGAATTTCATCTGGTATCCCCGGGCCATTGTCAGACACACTGACCTCTATCTGTGGACGATTTGGCAGGGAATGATCCTGATTAACGTGAATGGCTAAAGTTCCCCCGTTCTGGCTCATCGCGTCAATCGCATTTGAAATCAGATTTGTGAAAACTTGTTCCAGCGCGCGTGGATCACCATCAATCTTTGGCAAATCTTGAGCGGCAGAAAAGAAAGGCAGCACATTCACTCGTGCCAGTCTTGGCCTCCAGCGGTCTAAAATTCTTTGAAGATATTGTGCGATATCAATTTTTTCCAATTTCAATTCTTGAGGTTTCGAAAGAGCCAGTATGGATTCCATTAGATGATCCAGCCGGGTGCAATCACCCAGCATCCTGGTAAGAACATCCAAATTAACATCTTCTTCGGGTAACCGGGCGGAAATCAACTGCAATCCTGTTGAAATATTATTGATCGGATTTCTTACCTCATGCGCGAAGATGGCTGTGAATTCTCCAAGTAATGCCCGTTGTTCCAATTGTTGACTGCGAAGTCGGATTTGCTCATGTTCACTGATATCGCGAATGAACATGACTATCCCCAGAAACTCCTTTTCCTTTACCACCGGGATCACTTGAATATGGGCAGGAAAGGATTGCCCATTTCGTTTATGAACAGACACGTTCCCCATATTATGCGTTGGAATGCCCTGACAGCATGATTCCAAAACAGTCATTAACCGGTCTGGTCCAATAATCACATTTGACACCGGCTGATTTTTTACTTCCCAGGCAGCATATTGCAGCATCCATTCCGCAGCGGGGTTGATCTCAATGATTTTGAGCTCTTTAGATATGTATAGAATGCCTTCCTGGCTGTGCTCAAAAACTGTCCCGCGTACATCCGCGGTAATTTTCTGAACCTGTACTTCCTTGCGCAGGTTATCGATGAGAATGAAATGCTGCAAAGCAGCCGTCAAATGAGCAGATAATATTACCAACATGCTTTCCAAGCGCGCTGATGGTTGAGAATCCTGGTCACCCACAACCAGTAAACCAAAAAGAGCATTTTTCTGCCCCAATGGTATGGTAGCCACATAGCTCATATTGGCCACCAGGGCAGCTCTTTGTACTTCCCCTATCACTTTCTTTCCGGGTATCCACATGGATACGGAAGATAGTTGAGCGAGATCGCTGGAAGGAAGAATTTCGGGAAAAACTTCAGATTGCCGGTCAAAAGAGATGCGAATAAGGCGTGGTTGCTGGCTGTCTGCTTTATAAATACAGATCTTTTTTGCCCGCGTTATTAACTTTGTGATCTGGAATCCTTTTAATAAGGACTTTTCAAGGTCTGGCTCCTCGCGAATTGTCGCCAGGTCCATAAGCCCTGTAAATAGATCAGATTGCCAGGCTCCCTGATTTTCGGCATGCTTGGCTTCGGGAATAAATGTGAGCAAACCCCAGGTACGTTCTGCGTTTAAGATTGTTCCCTGAACAATCACCGGAATGGGATTTCTTTTACGTCTGGCAAGACTGGCCGTAAGAGGTTCGCCTGAAACAAAGAAGTCTTGCGAAAAGTCAGGCAAAATATCGACGATGGACAACCCGGCTAATTCGATTTGCGAAAACGCCGTTAATTGTATAAATGCCGGATTTGGTTGATAAATATAAAGAGTTCTTAAATCCAAAACAACCGCTGCTTCATTGAAGGCGTTCAATAAGAAGGAAAACTCCTGAACACCTGGAATTTTTGAGCGGATGGTCGTGGGGGTTGTTGTGTTATTTTGACTGGTTTCGCTCATCAAATTCCGGGCGTTGGCCTCCTCAGGTGCGCAGGTAGGATACCTTCCATAGCACGATATTTCGCTACAGTTCGACGGGCAACCTGATATCCCTGCTCTGATAGTAATTCCGAAATCTCTGTGTCGCTTAGTGAACGCCCTTCTTTTTCTATGATCTCTTTGAGCACCTGTCTCACGTTAAGGGAACGGTCAAAGAACATGGCCAGTGGCACTATCCGCCCATTGGGCAGTTGGACGGCTTTATTGGCAACGGCTCTTGATATGGTTGATTCATGAACTCCCAACTCTGTTGATAGCTGGGCACGAGTGACCGGTTTTAAATACTTTTCTCCGCGGCAAATAAAGCTTCTCTGCAGAGAAGCTACGCGCTGCATTAAACGAGTGATCGTATGATTGCGTTGCTGCAGACATTTTACAAATAACGACGCCCTCTCCAGGTCATTCTTCCAATCGTCCTTCTTATCCTGGTTGGCTTCATGGATGGCTGATCTGAACATCGGATTTACCCGCAACGTGCCATTTAATGGCATGATGATCTCTATAACCAGAGGTTTTGACGGATCATCGTTGAGATAGCTCATCATAATATCAGGTCGGTGATAAACCTGCGGGGGAGTTTCCGTGGATTGCCTTACATCACCCCAATGGGAACGCGCAGGGAATGGGTTCAAATTATCGGTAATAAAAGCTACAGTCTGATGTATTACTCTTAAACTCACCTTGAAAGCTCTGGAAAGTTCCGCGTACTGGTGCCGCGACAATAACCCCATTTCTTTTTCAATAATGGAACGCGCGAGCGCTGGTATTTCCCGGGATTCACTTAAGAAGTCAAGCTGCACCAACAATGCTTCCTGTGGAGAACATGATCCGACACCGTAAGGTTCCGCCCGTTGGATCTTACGTTGAATTTCTTCCACCTTTGAAAGGGTTACATGAAAGTAACGCGCGATTTCAACCAGCTTAATCGTCAATAGACCGTCATCATCAAGGTGCGTCAGGAAGTATGCGGCGATTGCTCTTTCTGGCGGATCTAATTCTGACGCTATCTGACGAAGCACAAATGTCGGCAAATCTTCTACCGTTGAGGAATAATTATCTTCCGGCATATCCTCGCTTGTTGCACCGCTGCTGAAATTAAAATCTTCCCGCGGTGAAACAAACACTATTGGTTCTTCCACTACGTCCGATTTGGGAGAACTGCATGTCGGACAAGCTCCCCGCAGAGGCAAGAGCCGATGGCAAGTCGGGCAGCGTCGTTCTTCAATTAACTCCAAAGCCGGATTTGCCGCCAACTCTGATTCGATTTTTTCCCTCAACTCATCCGTTGTCAGACTGAGCAGAGTCATGGTTTGGGCCAGATGAGCAGTGGTTAATGGTCTTAGAGATTGTTGGTGAGTTTGAAACATGGCATCCCTTACCTTCCAATCAGTATATCCGCACTCTGGAAAGATTGCAAGTTCTGTGCCAGACCATTTCTAGTACAATACAACCCGATGAGAACCAATAACCGGGATTTGATTGTCATTGGCGGTGGACTTGCGGGTTGTGAAGCCGCATTGCAGGCGGCAAAACGCGGAATTAATGTAACGCTATACGAAATGAGACCTTCTGTCTCCACGCCCGCCCATAAAACACCATCGCTTGGTGAATTAGTGTGTTCTAATTCACTCGGGTCATTATTGCCGGATCGCGCATCGGGGTTATTGATGAGCGAATTGCGTAAATTGAATTCATTTTTACTCAAGATCGCGGAAGAATCCTGCGTCCCTTCGGGAAGTTCTCTTTCCGTAGATCGGGATGTTTTTTCTGCAGGTATTGAGCAGGCCATACGTCAAAGCACACATATCAAGGTAATCCGCGAGGAAGTTACAGAAATGCCTTTAGAGCCTGCGGTAATTGCCACCGGGCCATTGACCTCACCAGCATTGTCCTCTGCTCTAATGGATTTCACCGGCCAGAAGAACTTCTATTTTTATGACGCTGTCTCACCGGTTATTTATCTTGATTCCATCGATTTTTCCAAAGCATTCTGCGCTTCCCGATTTGCCGAGGAAAAAGGTCAAACCGCGGATTACATTAATTGTCCGATGAACAAAAATGAATTTGAACTCTTTGCATCTGAACTTGCTTCCGCAAAAAGATCCAAACTTAAGGAATTTGAATCTGAAATAGAAATTGGGATTCCAGAAAGAAAAAAAGACTATTTCGAAGCCTGCCTTCCTGTCGAAATCATAGCCTCGCGCGGTTTTCAGTCATTGGCATTTGGACCTATGCGCCCAATTGGTCTTAAAGATCCCAGGACTGATCTACGTCCTTACGCGGTGCTTCAGCTTCGCCAGGAGAACAGATCAGCCACACTTTATAACATGGTTGGGTTCCAAACCAACCTTACGTACTCTGAGCAGAAAAGGGTTTTCAGGCTAATTCCAGGTTTGGAAAATGCTGAATTCGCCCGATTTGGACAAATGCACAGAAACACTTATCTGAATTCTCCTGATTTGCTGCAATCCACATCGCAATTAAAAAATCGCACTGATCTGTTTCTGGCAGGTCAACTTACTGGTATAGAAGGATACCTTGGGAATATTGCCTCCGGTTTATTGGCGGGAATTAATGCATCAAATTATTTGTTGAATAAAGAATTGTGCATCTTTCCTCCATCGACCATGATTGGCGCGCTTTACAATTACATAACTGAAAATCATCCCAAATCTTTTCAACCAATGAAAGCCAATTTTGGGCTGTTGCCTGAGCTTGTTGATAGATTCGTCCCCCGCCCTGAAAGAGCCGCGCGGTATGTCGATGCGGCGGCCCGAAATATGGATCAATATTTACAGGAAAACCTGGACATTCTTGGGATATTATGAAAAACGTGAAGCATATATATCTAAAGATTTTTCAACTTTTTCTATCGACATCGATCTTATTCGGTCTTGTTGCGTTTCCTCCTGGAATGAAAACAAACTTCAGTGGTTATAACGCGTTTTCCCTCCTGGCAAAGCTTCAGAGTTTTGGTCCTCGCGTTCCCAATTCTGCCGCACACGCAAAAGCTGTTGATTTCATTCATCAGCAATTACGAATTTATGGATGGAAGGTTGAAATACAATCCAGCGTTGTCAATTCTCATCCCTGTCACAACATTTTCGCCTACCGTTATGGATCTCACCCGGAGATAGTTCTTGCCTCCCATTTCGATTCAAGACTGGTAGCAGACAGAGATTTCGATTCGCGATTGACAATTAAACCAGTTCCAGGCGCAAACGATGGCGGATCCAGTACTGTAGTATTGCTTGAGCTTGCACGTACACTTCCGCCTGAAAGATCAAACAAAATAGGATTGTTGTTTTTTGATCTGGAGGATCAGGGAGAAATTCCAGCATTCGAATGGATACTTGGCAGCCGGCAATTTGTTGAGGTTAACACATGGCAGCCTGATATATTGATCCTGCTTGATATGATTGGCGGTCATGACCAGACCATTCAACCACCCGAGAATTCAGATGCATGTATTTACAGATTGATCCAATCGCAGGCCATCGACCTAGGATATGGTTCACATTTCATCAACCCCTCCAGGTATGGGATCATTGACGACCATGTCCCATTTTTAGACGCAGGTGTCCCATCTGTTGATTTGATTGATATTATTGACACATTCTGGCACACAACTTCAGATGACCTTGAAAATGTTAATTATCAAAGTCTGCAAAGAATGGGAGACACACTTTTAAGTCTTTTGTTAAGTACATCATTAAAAAGTGCCTATTGACAGAACGTATTCAATTTTATAGAATATTTTCAGTATGGCGATTGTGTACTTGGATCAAAGAAGAGGGAACCGGTCTGTTAAACCGAACCGCAGGCCGGGGTTTTTGTTTAAAGCCTGCCGGCATCCTTGATTTGTTAAAGACACAGAGGCCAATCCATCATCCGTTCTTAGTTTCAGGAGTGTATTCCAATGAGCGATAGTGAAACCGGCACAGTAAAGTGGTTCAACACAAGTAAGGGGTACGGCTTTATTCAGCGTAACGGGGCACCCGATGTGTTTGTCCACTACTCGGCGATTGATGCCGAGGGCTTCAAGAACCTTGAAGAAGGTCAGAAGGTTGAGTTCTCCATTGAGAAGAGTCCGAAAGGCCTGCAGGCTGTACACGTTAAGCTAATTTAAGAGTATTTTTTACGAAACCTCCTCATACGAGGAGGTTTTTTTTACTTAACAGGTTGTTCTTCTTGAAATAGCCAGTAACCCAAAGAAAGAAAGATTATCGCCCCCATTACGGCTGAACCAAGCCGCAGAGGTCCCAGCGTGCCAATGGCCAAACCGGCGGATACCCCGGCAAAATGCCCGAGCCAGAAACCAAGCCAGCTTACGACAAGATCAATCAATAGCTTGGAGAAGCTTCCGCCTTTCCAAACATGAAAAGCAGCACCCATGAAGGTAGCGACAAGAACACCGAAGAGAAAAGCTGGAAGGGTCATGAAAAAATAACCTGCTTAATTAATCCGCTTCCCAGGCACAAATCACCATCATAAAGAACAGCAAGTTGTCCGGGGGTAATATCACGCAGTTTCCTGTCAAATTCTACACAAATTAATCCTTCTTCGCATGTCGAAATGTGCGCCGGCACTGGAGGCGCTTTGTATCGTATCTTTACCTCCGTTTTTGTAGGTATTCCATTGGATGTGTCGATAATCCAGTTCATATCATTTACCAAAAATGAATCGGCGCCCAGCTCAACTTCTTTGCCAATCACCAGTGTGTTTGTTTCTATCTCTTTCCGAATAACATAGTATGGTTCCTGGATGGCACCCAATCCTTTTCTCTGCCCAATGGTGTAGTCAGCCAGACCAGTGTGTTCCCCGAGGATTTTTCCAGTGGTATCTTTTATTGGCCCTCTGATGAAAAAATTGGCTGCGTTTCGTCGCAGGAACTTGCGATAGTCTTCCCCCGCAAGAAAACACAGGTCCTGGGAATCCGGTTTTTCTGCAGATGTAATGTGGTTTTTACGGGCGATTTCTCGCACTTCGGTCTTTTTCATGTTTCCTAAAGGCAGCTTTGATAATGACAATTGTTGTTGATTAAGACCAGAGAGCACATATGATTGATCCTTGTTTGCATCCAAACCTTTTCTTAGCAAGGTTCTACCGTTGTGCCCCGCTTCCAGCCGGGCATAGTGACCTGTAGCCAGGTAATGGGCTCCCAAATTGCGGGCTTCATCAAGCAGAAATCCCCAGCGAACAATTTTATTGCAGCGTACACAAGGATTTGGAGTAATACCAGCGCGATACCCCTGCATGAAATCAAGTACGATTTCCTTATAAAAATAGTCGCGACAATCAACCACATAAAATGGGATATCCAGCATGGCCGCTACTTTTCTGGCCGCCTCCATGGATTCTGGAGTACAGCAGGCATTCTGACATTCCTTTTCAGGTTCTGTCCAGAGTCTGAGCATCATCCCGATGACTTCATACCCCTGTTGTTTTAATAATAGAGCAGCCACTGAGCTGTCCACACCGCCACTCATGGCAATTACTACTTTGTTGGATTCGGAACGGCTCATTTTCTAATTTTTTCTACCGATTCTTTTATCGCATCAACCAGAGAATCGATCATCTCTTCCGTTGTATCTTTTCCCAGGGTAACCCTGAGAGATCCTAGTGATAACTGTTCATTAAAACCCATGGCCATTAAAATATCTGAAGGAAATGGTGAACCGACCTTACAGGCCGAGCCTGATGAGCAGGCAAATCCCCTGGCGTCAAGGTACATCACCAGCCGATTTCCATCGACTCCATCAAACACAAAACTTGCGTGATTTGGCAATCTCCGGGTTGGATGTCCGGTTAAATACGAACCTTTTATCGTATCAAGTACGCTGGCAATTAATCTATCCCGTAAATCTGTAAATCGGATATTCCTTGGCTCCAGTTCATTCTGTGCTTTTATGAAGGATTCCTTGAGACCGACAATTAAAGGTATGTTCTGCGTTCCTGCCCGCAAATTGAACTCCTGTCCGCCGCCGGTTTGCACAGGGAAAATACCGTCCACCGCGTTTATACCCAGCATACCCACGCCTTTTGGGCCATACATCTTATGAGCTCCGATGGAAATCAAATTCAGGTGATCGTTCACCATATCCATTTTAAGATGAGCTCCGGCTTGAACCGCATCACTATGGAACGGAATTCCATTTTCCTGGCAAATCTTACCTGTTTCTTGTATGGGGTTAATGGACCCTATTTCATTGTTTCCATAAATAATGGAGACTATGGCTGTTCGGGAAGTTATTCTTTTTTTCACATCTTCTGGGTTAACCATACCAAAGCGATCGACAGGAAGTATGGTTAATTTGAAACCGAACTCATCCGCAAGTTGACGAGCAGTACGAGTGACTGCCTGATGTTCAACGGGAGAAATTAGAATTTCATCGGCTCCAACCGATTTACGCCTCATTAAGGCACAACCACGCAGCGCCAGGTTGTCACTTTCGGTACCTCCCGAAGTGAAAATGACGCCTTTGGGTGAGATATTCAGGTATTGACCGCATTTTTCCCGGGCTTTTTCTAAAACCGATTCTGCGTGTTGACCTGTGGCATGAACCGATGAAGGATTACCGAAATCTGTGGAAAAGTAAGGCAACATGGCAGCCAGAATATCGACATCAACCGGTGTAGTGGCCGCATAATCAAAATATGTATGGTTTTTCATTTTTCACCAGTAAAAAAAGATTATAGCATGAGAGAAAAGTCAGCCAGCTTTCGTACAGGCTCCCTGACTGATATAATCTTCTTAATACAATTCTTATACAGAAGAGGTCAAAATGACTTTCCAAATTCATTTTGGTACAGATGGATGGCGTGGTGTCATAGCGGAAGATTACACGTTTGATAATGTAAGAAGATGCGCCCAGGGTTTTGCCAGCTATATGATCGCGACTGGCAATAAAGGGAAATGGTTTATTGTTGGCCATGACAAACGCTTTGGATCAGAAAACTTCGCTCTCGCCGCTTCAGAAGTGCTTGCAGGAAACGGGTTAAAAGTCTACCTCACAGACGGAGCCACCCCCACACCGGTCATTGCCTATTCAGTTGTTCACCGCAAAGCAGCCGGTGCGATCAACATAACCGCCTCGCATAATCCTCCCACTGACAATGGTTTCAAAGTCAGGAACTTCACCGGCGGCGCCATTGATCCCCAGGGATTGGTCCAAATTGAAGAAAGCATCCCGGATTCCATGACAGATGTTAAACGAATGCCTTCTGAAGAGGCTTTTGAAAAGGGAGTGATTGTAAAATTTGATCCGGCTCCAGAATATCTTGAGCATTTGAAAGATTTAATCGATGTGGAACCGATCAAACAGGCTGGATTAAAGATTGTTGTGGATACCATGTGGGGAAATGGTGCCGGTTGGTTTACACACATCTTGAGTGGCGGCAAAACCCAGGTAACTGAAATTCACAACTCCCGAAACCCATCTTTTCCTGAAATGAAGCGTCCTGAACCAATTCCACCAAACATTAATGTAGGTTTGCAGAAGACAGTCGACACTAAGTCTGATGTTCTTGTAATAACAGATGGCGACGCGGACCGCGTGGGAATTGGCGACGAACAGGGCAATTTTGTCAATCAGCTTCAGGTCTATGCGCTTCTTGCGTATTATCTGCTTGAAATTCGCGGTGAACGCGGAGCCATTGTGCGAACATTATCCACAACGTGCATGCTGGATAAGCTGGGCAAGAAATACAACGTTCCAGTCTATGAAACCGGTGTTGGTTTTAAGTATGTTGCCCCCAAAATGACAGAAACTGATGCCATGATCGGCGGCGAAGAATCGGGTGGATTTGCCTTCCGCGGCAATGTTCCTGAACGCGACGGTATTCTGGCAGGTCTTTACTTCCTTGACCTGATGGTGAAAACCGGCAAGAAACCGACTGAATTGATCGATAAGTTATATTCCATCGTCGGGCCGCATTATTATGATCGTGTGGATCGCAGTTTTTCTGGCGACAGGAAATCCCGCGAAGCAAAAATACTGGAGGCAAAGCCCAAAACGATCGGTGGGTTGGGAGTTGTCAAGCTGGATACTACCGATGGTTACAAATTCATTCTGGAAGACGGTGGTTGGATGTTAATCCGCTTTTCTGGAACTGAACCAATCATGCGTGTTTACACTGAGACCACACATAAAGATAAAGTACAGGCGATTTTGCAGGACGGATTGAAAGTTGCCGGTCTTTCGTAGGTAGTTGTGATTGTCGATACGCATTGTCATTTGAACTTTGACATTTTTCAGCAGGATTTGATTGAAGTTCTAAATCGGGCAAAAGTTGCCGGTGTTGGCGCAATCGTCATACCGGCAACAGATCTATCCTCAAGCCGCGAGATTGTGGATTTCTGCCAGTCAGATCCATTTCTTTTTGGGGCGGTTGGAATACATCCAAATGAAGCGCTGAATTTTCAGCAAAAAGATATTGATTTTCTTCGTCAACTGGCTGGAAATGAAAAAATTGTCGCCATTGGTGAAATTGGACTGGATAAGTACCATCATGATGTTGAGCTACCGCAACAAATCAATGCATTTGAAGCTCAATTGGAACTTGCGGAAGAATTGAACTTACCGGTTATCATCCATAACCGTGAAGCCGATAGTGAAATGGTTAAAATATTAACAAAGTGGATAGAAAAAAAAGAGCGAAAACCTTCCTTGACCGACCCTGTGGGTATCATGCATGCCTTCAGTTCGCCTCAGGAAATCGCGCAGTGTTTTTACGAACTTGGTTTTTCTCTGGGAATAGCAGGACCTGTCACCTACAAAAACGCGATGGATAAAAGAGAAGTACTTCGCGTAATTGATAGAGAACGAATAGTAGTTGAAACGGATGCGCCTTTTTTATCCCCAGTACCTTTTCGAGGAAAACGCAACGAACCGGCGTATACCTCTCATATCGTTGATGAAATTTCCCGTGTATGGGGTATTTCATCTGCTGAAGTAGAAGAAATAACCACACGCAATGCATTCAGGATCTTTAAATGGACCAATTTGACCCAAACAACGTGATGTCCGTTTTTAATTATGTAAAACCTGATATTCAAGAAATGGAAGTTCTTATACGGAATCAGGTTAACAATTTTCACGAAGACCTGGGAACCGCGCTCAATTTATTATTATCCTCCGGCGGGAAGCGGGTTCGCCCCACCATCACAATTCTTTCGGGAAAATGTCTTAATGCCGAACATCAGAAGTTGATAACCATGGCCGCATCGATTGAGTTGCTGCATACAGCCACACTCGTGCATGACGACTTGATCGATGGCTCGTTATTACGTCGGGGTTCACCAACGCTAAATTCACAATGGACAGCCGGGGCAACTGTCTTAACCGGTGACTTCCTTTTCGCCTCTGCCGCGAAATTAGCCTCTGAAACCAAATCCAACGATATTATGCAATTGTTTTCTGAAACCTTACGAATTATTGTAAATGGCGAGATAAGCCAGATGTTTTCCAAACGTTGTAAACCCGGGCTTGATGAATATTTCAAACGTATCTATGCGAAAACCGCATCATTATTTGAAACATCAGCAAAAGCAGGTGGTATTGTGAGTCAGGTGGTTGAAAGTGATGGTGCGAAAAAAGATACAACCCCTATGGGAACCGAAACACTTCAGGCACTGTCTGATTTCGGCCGTGAAATTGGCATGGCTTTCCAGATTGCGGATGATATCCTTGATTTCACCGGAGATGAATCTGTCATGGGGAAACCCAAAGGGGGAGACCTTCGCCATGGACTGATCACCCTGCCATCAGAGCTCTTTTTTGAGAGATATCCATCTCACCCGATTGTAAAGAAAATCCTAAAAAATGGATGTCTGAAAGAGGAAGAGGAGATCTCGAAATTAATAGAAGATATTAATTCAAGTTCCGTCATAGAGGATTCATATAAGATTGCAGACGGATTTATCGCCAAAGGTGTCTCGGCATTGGAAAAGCTGCCTGACTCTTTGGAAAGGAGCCTGCTCTATCAATTGGCTCAATCGCAGGCCAGAAGAAACCAATAAACCTCTACTCTTAATGGAAATCCACAATAATTATTCCAACAATATAACGGACAGGCGTGCCAGATCCCTGTGGTTTCTGGTTTTTCTTGAAGGGATGGCAGCAGCCTTCTTGACGTATGCCATTCCAGGTGAGAACAGCGCAAGTACCTATCTTGGAATCTCCGCCCAACGCTGGTTAATCATCATTGCCATTCTTATGCTATCTCTGATGGCTTTGTTTTTAACTCTCCCATTAAAAAGAATCGGTCCAATTCGTAATGCACTTAATCAAAAAATGATTAAGCTCAACAAAATTATCCTCCTTTTTTCATTAATTTGGTTGTTTTTTCTGATCTTTCCCCCCATCGAATTAACCATCAAATTTTCTGCATATACCCAAAGACTTCAATATTTATTCATCTGGGTCTGTCTTATTGGTTTTCAGACAGCCGGCCTGACTATTTATGAACAAATTATAACCTCTGGATGGAAGTCTTTCCTTTCGAAACCTGTCAATTTTATTAAATCCATCCATGCCTGGATCATCTGTTTTGCTTTTCCATTTGTGTACATGACACCGCGTTTATGGGTTTTCGGAGGACATCAGTACGGCGTTGGGAATGATTTTGTACCCTTTTCGTATTTTTATAAAGTCTATCTGATCGATTTTCTGTCACATTTCCGGATTCCACTCTGGTCTCCATCAGAAGCGGCCGGCTTTCCTTACCTTGCTTCTCCCCAAATAGGCGCATTGTATCCGCTGAATATTTTTTCCGCTTTATATTACTGGTGGAAAGGCAGTTATGGTCTGCTTGACCATTGCTGGGTCACGGTCTTTGGTATTTCCATTTTTTGCGTTGGGATGTATGCCTGGCTGCGTGAGTTCAACCTTAATAAAAACGCCACATTGATATCCGCGTTAATTATCAGTATCAGTTATCAACCTACGGAAATCATTCGATTTACAAAAGCCGTGGAATCCATTGCCTGGCTGCCCTGGCTGCTCTACTTTTTCACCGCAATTATTCGAGAGCCTGCGAAGAAACGTCGTTTTCTCTTCTATTTTGGATTTTCGTTTTCTGTTTTTTCTTTCATCACGGCAGGATATCTCTATTACCAGTACTACTCAATTTTTATTTTGTCACCCTTTATCTTGTTCTTTTTATTAAATCCGGTCAGATCAGTAATTGGTTTTGGAAAACTGACGTTTAAGCTATCAGATATTATCCGGCCTCTCGTCTCACTCCTGACTCCGTTCATTCTCTTAATCCCATACTTTCTTAATGTATATCTTCTCTTATTGCAGGCATATCGAAGAGGGACTCGAGACTTCTTTTATTCCACAGAGCACAAGTTTTCCTGGATCGATCATCTGGGTTCACTGGTATACCCTCCCATTGCCTCACCTGAAGGATGGTATTACATAGGTATTCTGCCGCTTGGCCTGGTTTTGTACTATTTCCTAAGTCGAAGATCGGGGAGAAAGCTGTCTGGCCACACGAATACAGAAGAGTGGTATTTATCTCCCACCTTAAAGATATTCATGGGAGTGATGTTTGCGTTTGTGGTTTCCATCTCCTTTAATCGCGAGTCCCCAATTTTCACATTTTTATGGAACCATTTCCCGTTTTTCTATGGATTCAGGTACTGGGGGCGATTCACGATCATGTTGCTGCCTCTTTTCGCGTTTGTCATTGCAGCCAGTATTGATTCAGTGACCTTTCGATTGAAATCTGTTGTGGACGGAGGAATCGCATTACTCCAATCCCATACCTGGATTAAATGGGGACTTATTTCCGCCATCCTCATATCCCTTTCGGTTTTTGCGCACACGTTCGCTCCCACACCCCAATGGGGAATTAGTTTTTACCTTGTAGACTCAAGAATCGGTTGGTATTCTATTTCTGTTATCATGGCTGTGATGTTTATAGCAGTCGTAATGATCGCTATAAAAACCGGTTGGTTCACTCATAAAGTCTTTCAAATTCTTCCGGTCGTGTTTTTCAGTCTGGTGGTTCTTGACCTTTGGCCAATTGGAGCATTTCAATGGCTGATAGACATCATCCCCGAAACAAATCCTCCTGGGAGACTTAATATCGCAGAGAAAATCATTCCTCAATCCTTTAATTTTCCCCGCACACTGGCAAAAACCACCATTTCCATTACTCCGCGTTTTTCCGTGGGGCCATCTCCAGATTGGTATTATGCCAGGTATGTGAATTTCTACAACGATCACTTATTTGAAGCTCGTTTTCGTGACCGCTTACTGGCGCAAGGTCAGGGTACTCAGAAGTTGTACTTTTCCACGCGCATAGATTATCAAACCGCGGAAGATTTTTTGGCGGATTCTGACCAATTTTCAGGTTCCTACGAAGTAATGAAATATGATGGCGAAACTCTTATTGTTGCCATTGATACAAATCAACCGGGGTACTTAAGCTTTATTGACAACTGGGATCCTTATTGGACCGTGTCAATCAATGGCAAGCCCGAGAAACTTGAAATTCTTCTCGGAACATTCAAATCAGTCCAATTTTCTACGGGGAAGTCAATCATTGAATTCAGCTATAAACCTGAGCTCTTTCCTATACAGGAATTGAAAGAGCTTATGCAATCAAAAAATATGATGAATTAAATAGTTACTACTTTCCCGGCATTGGACAGGTCATACCCGCCGAAACCTTCCATCTTCTTTTTTAACCCTTCATCTTGAAGCAGGCTGACAAGTAACTGAATATAGGGCGTTTCATACATATCACGCGTCATAACCAGATCATAGCGTTCAGTAAAAAGGTAGGAGAAACCAAGTCCCTTTTGTCTGGCAATTGAAGACAACCCCAACCCGACATCAGCTTTTCCTTGTAGTATGTAATCACCTACTTCGTTATGGGTTTGTACTTCAAGGTCATACCCATTAATTTTCTCCGTAGCCACGTCCTTTTCATCAAGCATCTGGTCAAATCGCATTCGAGTGGCTGACCCCAGTTTTCGATTAATAAACCTCAGATTGTTTTCAACAATGTCATTGATGGTGGAAATTGCATCAGACATGTTTTTATTAAAAATAAAACCCTGATCACGATTACCAAAGGTGACCACTACCATATTTCTTATTGTGAACAGATGGCGTATATAAGAAAAATTGAATTCTCTTGATTCAAGATCGAACAAGTGACAACCGGCGATATGGCAATACTGTTCCCGAAGATAGATCAGGCTATCCAGACTTCCCATGGGAATGGCACAAAAAACATTATCCCCAATCTTCGAGTTTGCCTCGGAGATCAAGAAGTCCAGAGCAGGTCCATCCCCTCCCAGAATGACGATCTGTCCTTTGTCGGAAGGCCATGAAAAAATTGCTTTATTTAAAAATACGGCTTTCGTGGTTGCCTGGTAATATTTTTCCGTGTAGTTCTTGACTGTTTTGGTAAATCCCAGCTCAACCAACCCGACACTCTCCAGCCTTGTAACGTGGTAGCGTATCTGGGCTGGATGATGGTTTAATTCTTGTCCCAATTGTGTTATTGTTGCCGGGAAAGAAATTAATCGTTGCAGAATCTCAAGCCGGGTTGGTTCACCCAGAATTTTAAATGCCTCTTCATGTTGTAGCTTGATAATATTTTCCATATCAAATCAATTGGTTAAACAAGAATTTGTCACATTACCTGTAAATTGTAATTGTCATTTCATGTATTCAGTCATGTATTTTGTTACTCAATGATTGAGTAAATTGACTTTCAACTTTCGCACGCTAAACTTAATTTTAACGTGATCAGGAAGTCTGTTTAACGGCTTCCATCTGTACTCCTATTTGAACCATCTATGAGGGAAAATATGGAAAAAAAGACACTGTTGATCAACGGAGTCCGCAAGACTGTGATTGCAGACCCCAAAAGCACGTTATTACAAGTGCTTCGAGAGCAACTCCTCATGACCGAAGTTAAGAATGGTTGTGATGAGGGCCATTGCGGTGCCTGTTCAGTAATCCTGAACGGGAAGCTTACCCTTTCCTGTCTGACGAAAATGGAAAAAGTGGCCGACGATTCAACTGTAGTCACAGTTGCTGGTATTGGCACCCCTGATAAAATGCACGCGATACAACAGGCATTTGTGTTCCATGGGGCTGCCCAATGCGGTATCTGCACGCCAGGCTTCGTGGTTTCTGCCAAAGCATTGCTTGATGAAAACCCGAATCCCACACGGCAGCAGGTTCGTGATTGGTTCACAAAGCATCATAATGTTTGCCGCTGCAATGGGTATATCCCCTTCGTAAGCGGTGTCATGGACGCGGCAGCCGTGTTACGCGGCGAGAAGAAGATGTCGGATATCACCTTCCAGATGCCAAAGGATGGAAAGATTTGGGGCAGTAAATACCCACGTCCTTCTGCTGTTCCCAAGGTAACGGGTACGCTGGATTACGGCGGCGATCTTGGTTTGAAATTACCTCCCGAAACGCTTCAACTGGCTCTTGTTCAGGCAAAAGTTTCGCATGCCAATATTCTTGGCATTGATACTTCAGAAGCCGAAAAGATGCCCGGTGTTTTCAAAGTCGTCACCCATAAAGATGTCAAAGGGAAGAACCGCATTACCGGTTTGATAACCTTCCCGACAAATAAAGGCGATGGTTGGGATCGCCCGATCCTTTGCGATAAAAAAGTCTTCCAGTATGGCGACGCGATCGCCATAGTTTGCGCTGATACAAAGAAACACGCTGAAGAAGCCGCCGAAGCTGTAAAAGTGAAACTGGAAGAGTTACCGGCATACATGAGTGCTCCGGCCGCCATGGCAGACGATGCCATTGAAATCCACCCCGGAACCCCCAACGTCTACTTTGAGCAGCAGACAAACAAAGGCCAGCCCACCGGTCCGATCATGGAAAAAGCCCATTACACGATTCAGGGCGAGTATTATCTGCAACGCCAGCCTCACCTTACCGTGGAACCGGATGTTGGTTTTGCCTATTATGATGATGAAGGTCGCCTGACCATTCATTCCAAATCCATCGGCATCCATCTGCACCATGCCATGATCGCTCCGGGACTGGGGATTGAACCCGAAAAACTCCGCGTGGTTCAGAATCCAGCCGGTGCCACCTTTGGATATAAATTCAGTCCCACCATGGAAGCTTTGCTGGGCGTAGCCTGCATGGCAACCGGACGTCCGGTTTTCCTGCGTTACAACTACGCGCAGCACATGGCCTATACCGGTAAACGCTCTCCATTCTGGTTGAAATTAAAACTCGGTGCGGATAAAGACGGAAAATTGTTGGCCATGGAAGGCGATTGGTCTGTTGATCACGGTCCTTACTCTGAATTTGGTGATCTGTTGACTCTGCGCGGCAACCAGTATGTTGGCGCCGGATACGACATTCCGAATATTCACAATGTAGGCCGTACAGTTTGCACCAATCATGTCTGGGGTTCCGCATTCCGCGCATATGGTTCTCCGCAGAGTTTCCTTGCTTCAGAAAGCTTGATGGACGAACTGGCGGAAAAGATGGGTATGGATCCCTTCGAACTGCGCTATCGCAATGTATACCGCAAGGGAGCAACAACACCAACTGGTCAGGAGCCGGAAGTCACCAGCTTTATCGAGATGTTCGACGCTTTGCGTCCGAAGTACGAAGCTGCCAAAGCCAAAGCCAAAAAGGAATCCACTCCAGAATTGAAAAAAGGTGTGGGTATCTCTGTAGGGATCTACGGCTGCGGCCTCGATGGAGCCGATTCTTCGGAAGTTTATATCGAGCTGACCAAGGAAGGTATTACCGCCTATGCCAGTTGGGAAGATCATGGTCAGGGTGCCGATATGGGCTTGCTCGGAACCGCCCACACAGCTTTGCTGCCGCTTGAGATCGACCCATCAAAGATAAAACTGGTCATGAATGACACGGCCATAACCCCGAATTCCGGCCCTTCAGGTGGTTCACGCCAGCAGGTTGTCACTGGAAACGCCATAAAAGCCGGTTGCGAATTATTAATGGCTGCCATGCGCAAAAAGGACGGTACTTATCGCTCCTATGACGAGATGGTCGCAGAAAAAATTCCGCTTCGCTATTCCGGTAAATGGACGGCCTCCATGGCAACCAACTGCGATGCCAATGGTCAGGGTAAACCCTTCTCAACTTACATGTACGGTGTGTTTATGTCGGAAGTGACCGTCAACACCAAGACAGGCAAAACCAAAGTTGATAAGATGACCATCATGGCGGATGTCGGTAAAATAAATAACCGGCTTGTCGTGGATGGACAGATCTACGGTGGTATCGCCCAGGGTATCGGTCTGGCCCTTTCAGAGGATTTCGAAGATATTGAAAAACACAGCAACATGATGGGCGCCGGTATCCCCTACGCCAACGATATCCCCGATGATATTGAGATTCAGTACTTCGAGACTGACCGGCCAAATGGTCCATTCGGTGCTGCCGGCGTGGGTGAACTGCCATTAACTTCACCGCATGTGGCCGTTATCAATGCCATCAATAACGCCACTGGTGTGCGTATTCGCCACTTGCCCGCCTATCCGGAAAAAGTTCTGGCAGGCCTCAAAGCCAAAGGCTAATATACACGGGATGGAGTGATCCATCCTACCAAAATCACAGTTCTTCCCGGTGGACGATTGTATGCTCAATCGTCCACCGGAGAATTGTTGCGGATTGTTGAAGTATGTCACGGCTGAAATGATGATGATGTTAATGAAATTATTCCTTGTTATGTTTTGATCGATAAATATGCTGGATGGTATATAGCTTTTATCGGTCATTTTCTCTTCTTTGATGTTTAACATGAAATTGCCTGAATGTTTTCTTTCTGGAAAAAATTACCAATTCCGGCCGGGCTCTCCCACTTCATCTTATAGTTAATAACATTACATAAGATGGATCACCTGAAAAAAATTTCGATTGCCTGGACGGATTTTTAATGATGTGAGGGATGACTATTGGATCAGGCAGATCTTCATCAGCTTGAAGAACAATGTATTCAGGAACATTTCCCCGCCTGTACGGCTGAATGCCCTGCGAGAGTGGATATGCGGGGTATTTGCATTGAAATCGAAAAGGGAGAATTCTCTTCAGGGCTGAAGATATTAAAAAAGACAATTCCTTTTCCGGGAATAATCAGCCGGATTTGCGATCAACCCTGTCGTTTGAAATGTGTCAGAAAAGATGCCGGCGATCCCATTTCAATAGCCGAACTTGAAAAGGCTTGTGTCGCGTATGGTGGAAAACCAGATGGATTGCCTGTTTTGCCCAAGAGGAGCAATCGGTTGGCTGTTATTGGCGGAGGTTTGTTTGGATTAACGACAGCCATTGACCTTTCAAAAAAGGGATATCAGGTCACTGTTTTCGAAAAGTCAGACGTTTTAGGGGGATCACTCCACCAATATGACAGGTCAATCCTGCCTGTTGAGCAAATTATTGAAGATTTCAATATATTCCATGACCTTGGAACTCAAATTAAATTAAATACAGCCGTTGAGAACATAACACCTGTTGAATCTGAAATGTTTGAGATCAACGGCAACATCTTTGACGCAGTTTTGATTGCAACTGGCGCCAATTCGACACTAATGATTAACCTTGAAATGAGTGACACAAAAATTAGAATTGACCCGGTCACCTACGCTGCCAGCATTCCCGGGATCTTTTCGGGTGGCACTTCGGCAAGTGGGCAGGATGAGATCGTCCGAAACAATCTTAACTCCCCAATTTTCATTCTTTCTGACGGCCATCGTGCTGCCACATCAATTGACCGCTATTTCCAGCATGTATCAATGACCGCATCCAGGATAAAAGAAGGCAGTGTTGAAACACGCCTTTTTACCTCTGTTATCGGTATTTCTGTCGAAAAAGCCGTCGAGCGTAAAAAGGAAATCTTTTCCAAAGAAGAAGCAATGGAAGAAGCAAGCCGTTGCTTGAAATGCCAGTGCCTGGAATGTGTAAAAGTTTGTGAATACTTAAAGGAGTACGGCAGTTATCCCAAACGGTATGTCAGAGAAATTTATAATAATCTGTCTATTGTAAAAGGCGAACGTCGAAAGAACCAATTCATCAACTCTTGCAGCCTGTGTGGACTTTGTGGCGAAGTTTGTCCAACCGATATGGATATGGGCAAGATATGTCTTGACTCCCGCCGTGAGATGGTCAAACAAAACCGCATGCCAGCATCAGCCCATGATTTTGCCCTGCGTGATATGCGTTTTTCCAACAGCGAGCGCATATCATTAGTGCGAAACGCGCCGGGAAAATCATCCAGTGAGTTTTTATTCTTCCCCGGTTGTCAATTGAGCGCGTCCAACCCTGATTATGTTGAAAAATTATATAAAATTTTGCGAGAAATGCCCGAACTTTCAGAAACAGGAAGTGTCGGTCTGGCCTTGCGTTGCTGCGGTGCGCCGGCGCGTTGGGCTGGCCGGGATGAGCTTTTTCAGAATGACCGTGATGAGTTCCTTGCCGAATACGCCCGTTGCGGCAAACCGGAACTGATCATTGCCTGTTCAAGCTGTTACCAGGTATTCAAGGAAGAATACCCGGATATCCGTATCCAATCTTTATGGACCATTCTTGATTCCCACCATGTTTCAAGGACAGGAGATCTAGCGCCGCATACCTTTGCCATCCATGATCCGTGTACCACCCGATATGAAACCAGGTTGCATGATAGCATTCGGAATCTTGTATCCTCATCCGGTTACCAGATTGAAGAGTTACCGTTAAGTCGTGAGAAAACAGAATGCTGTAGTTACGGGGGGTTGATGTGGCTTGCCAACAGACCTTTGTCGCAAAAAGTTATCAATCGCAGAATTAATGAAAGCCCCCATCCCTATTTAACCTATTGTGTCATGTGCCGGGATTTCTTCTTAAAACAGGGGAAACCAGCCTATCATATACTTGACCTTCTGTTCAACCCATCGCTGGAAAATTTTACATATTCTCCCCCGGATTATTCTGAAAGGCATGCAAATCGCGAAAATCTCAGGAAACGTCTGCTTCAAGATGTATGGGATGAAAAAATGTCAGATAACAGAGAACCTATTTTCAATTTAAGAATCTCGGAAGATGTAAAGAAAATTCTGGAAGAAAGATTGATTCTGGAAGAAGATATTCAAAACGTTCTTAGACATGCGAGTGCAACAGGTTTAAGTCTGGTAAACCCGGCAACTAAACATCTTCTTGCATATTTCTGCCCTGCTTATGTCACCTACTGGGTGGAGTATTCCCTCGATGGAGACACATATACCATCCACAACGCTTACAGCCACAGGATGACCATTGTGGAGGGCGAACGGTCATGAGTGAATATGTCAGCCAATCGGAAGCGGAAAGCTGGCAATGCGGACATTGCCATATCCCATTGACCATGAAATCTGTTCAAATTGAATATCTTGGAAGCGCTTTTCCAGTAGACCTTCCCGTTTGCCCCAAATGCGGACTTGTGTTTATTCCCGAGAGTCTGGCGCTTGGGAAAATGGCCGAAGTGGAAAAAAGTCTGGAAGATAAATAAAGCCCTATTTCAATATGATCGAACAACCATCATCAAAATTTTATGAAACGGTAGTCCTACCAGGAATCCCTGAAAATACTTTGCGGCCGGGAGGGTATGACCTAACCCGGCGGGCTCTGGAGTTTTGTGAGTTCAGTCCAGGTAACCGGATTCTGGATATAGGTTGTGGGCACGGTGGAACCCTTCATTTCCTTCAGGGCTACGGTTACCAGGCAATTGGATTTGATCTCTCATTCAACATTTTGGCAGGGCAAAAACAGAATCATAATACCTTTCAGGCAGATGGACTTCAAATTCCATTGTGTTCCAATTCACTGGATGGAATTTTCCTTGAATGCGCGTTGTCTGTTGTTAAAGATCCTGCAAGAGTGTTATCAGAGGTTAAGCGTCTTTTAAAACCGGGCGGTCTTTTCATTCTGTCGGATATTTATGCGCGAAACACATTATTCATTCAACCGCTGCGGTCAGCCGTTGCGCATGGGTGTTTTAATTCGATCTGGTCACAGGATGATGTGTGCAAACTTGTTGAAGGTTCCTGTCTTCAGCAACTTCTTTGGGAGGATCACAGCGAAGCGCTTCGAACATTGATGGGTAATATTATCTTCAATCAAGGCTCCATGGAGAATTTCTGGTCTATGTTCTTTCAGCATAAAGGAAAAATTGGTGTGAATCCTCTCAATTTTCAATTATTGCTTTCAAGGGCCAAGGTCGGTTATTTTCTTTTGATCGCTCAGAAAAGTGTATATCCATGAACGAACTGGATCGAATGCGCGAGTTGAGACAGCAGGGATTTTATTGCAGCCAGGTACTTATCCTTCTGGGCTTGGAATTGCAGGGAAAAACCAATCCCGATCTGGTAGGTTGCATGCATGGTCTTGCCGGAGGGCTGGGATTTAACGGCGAACTTTGCGGTGGACTGACCGGCGGTGCCTGTTTGCTGGGTTTATACGCCGGAAAAAAGAATCCAGATGATGAAGAAGATCCGCGTCTTGATTTTATGATTGAAGACCTCGTGAAGTGGTTTAAAGCTGAGATTGGGGAGAAATACGGCGGTTGCCGTTGTGATGACATCATTGGTAACCAGCCTGGAAATCAAACTACACGCTGCCCAATTATTGTGTCCGAAACCTATCAAAAAGTGAAAGAAATTCTGATCGAAAATGGCTTTGAACTCACCGGAACATCCGATTTCTAATCCCATTGACAGGGAAGAAACGACCAGCGTCTGTCCAATCTGTCTGCGTCGTGTTAAAGCATGGCGGGTTATCAGGGATGACACGATGTTTTTGCATAAATCCTGCCCGGAGCATGGTTTTTTTGAAACGCCGATCTGGCGTGGGAATGTTGAGCAGATACGGTCATCTCCGGTTCGGATACCGGCATTTCCTGAAAATCCATTTACTCAGGTACGAGGTGGCTGCCCGTTTGATTGCGGACTCTGTCCAGATCATCGCCAACAACCTTGTTGCGTGTTATTGGAAGTCACCCAAAGTTGCGACCTTGTCTGCCCGGTTTGTTTCGCCTCTGCCGGTGAAACGAAATTTCCCGCAGACCCAGACCTTTCACAAATTGAAACCTGGTATGACCTTCTGATGTCCGCAGGGGGACCTTTCAATATACAACTTTCCGGCGGTGAACCATGCATCCGGGATGACCTCCATGAAATTATTGCCATCGGTCGTAGTAAAGGATTCACATTTTTTCAGGTTAACACCAATGGATTGCGTCTTGCACGTGATCCGGCTTACCTTTCGAAATTGAAAGAGGCTGGTTTATCCACAGTTTATTTACAGTTCGACGGTACGGAAGAAAAGATTTACGAACAATTACGCGGGAAACCTCTTTTTGAAATCAAGAAAAAGGCAATCGAAAATTGTCGTGACCTCAATATCGGTGTGGTACTGGTGCCCACCATTAAACCGGGGGTGAATGACCATAATATCGGCGACATCATCCGCTATGCTCTCGCCAACCACCCTGTGGTGCGCGGAGTTCATTTTCAACCCATATCCTATTTTGGAAGATACTCTACGATTCCATCTGATTCAGATCGAATAACATTACCCGAAGTTGTTAATGCCATTCACAAACAAACTGACGGTCTGATACCCAGAGAGATGTTTAAACCATCTGGCGGGCCTAACCGAATGTGTTCCTTTAGCGGCAATCTAGTTGTCATGCCAGATGGCAAGTTAAAACCAATTATTAAACCTGACCTACCCTCCAAAAGTTGCCCGCCACAAAATTCGGCAGAAGAACGAATCAAATCCCAATCGTTCGTTGCCCGTAACTGGGTAGCTCCGGTAGAAAAAAATGAAACAGAAAAAAAGGGAGGGAAACCTGTCCTGGGAGGATGGGATACCTTTTTGGCTCGTGCCAGGACCCACCTGTTCGCCATTTCCGGCATGGCCTTTCAGGATGCGTGGACACTTGATTTGGAACGCCTGCGTGATTGCTATATTATGGTTGTTTCCCCGGATAACCATCTCATTCCATTCTGTGCCTATAATTTGACCGGACAAGACGGAAAAGCTCTTTATCGTAAATGATAAATGAAACTCCTTCCATGAAAACCACCCCATTGGATAAGTGGATTTGCCAGAAGATATCCTGTTCAACAAACGAATTATCCAGACAGGCAGTTGAAAATTACCAGATATCAAAGATAAACGATCTTCTTAGATACGTTCGCAGCAACAATCCGTTCTATAAAGATTTTCTTCTGAGAAGTCCTGAGAAAATATCTAATCTTAGTGCACTCGCGGATATTCCTTTTACGACTGCTGAGGATATACGAAATCATGGAAAAGATTTGATCTGTGTTTCTCAGGGAGATATTTCACGAATTGTCACCATGCAGACATCCGGTACAACTGACCAGCCAAAGCGAATATATTTCACACCACGCGATCAGGAATTGACCATTGATTTCTTTGGAGTTGGCATGTCTACGCTGGTGGAAGCCGGAGATCGTGTTCTTATCCTGTTGCCGGATAGTATTACTGGTAGCGTTGGCGACCTATTATTCACAGGCCTGGAGCGTATCGGCGCGATTCCGATCAAGCATGGACCGGTGGTGGACCTCGCCGAAACACTATCAATAATCAGTGGCAGACAGGTGGATTCCCTGGTTGGTGTTCCAACCCAGGTGTTGGCTTTGTGCAATTACTACCTCTTTAATTTGGATACTTTTCCTGTTCAATTGAAATCAATTCTGCTTTCAACCGATCATGTCCCGTTATCTCTCGCAGAAAGACTTGAACGCTCCTGGCATTGCCGGGTTTTCAATCATTACGGTATGACCGAGATGGGACTGGGTGGAGGAGTATTTTGTGAAGCCAACTATGGCTATCATCTACGCGAAGCCGATATGCTTTTTGAAGTGATTGATCCAAACAGCGGCAAACAATTGCCAGAAGGAAAATATGGAGAACTGGTTTTTACCACCCTGACAAGAGAAGGAATGCCATTGATTCGCTACCGCACCGGAGACAGAGCTCGTTTCCTCAATTCCCCCTGCCCATGTGGATCAAAACTTAGATCGCTTGAAAGGATAACTGGTCGGGTCGATCAGGCGTTTGCGTTAGCCGGAGTTCCCTTTCATTTGTCTGAATTTGATGAAATACTTTTTGCCATTGATCACCTGATCAATTTTGATATCACGATTTCTACCAAGGATGGACTGGACCTGTTGTCTCTTCAATTGAACAGCCTATCCCCCATTGAAGATCTCCGACCAATCATAACCACACTTCGAGAATATCTTTCAACCCGAACCGTAGACTTGAATAGAATGGGTCTATCCATCCGGACGGTAGTTGGTTTTCCCTCCAATCTTTCATCCATGAGAAAGAGAAAGATCAATTTTTCAAATTGATCAATTAAAACTATTGACTTTTCTTTCTTTCTGAGTATACTAATGCCTAATATGTTTAATAAATCATTTATTTTCACCCCGCTGAAGAAGCGAAGCCAAATGTTAAACCCCTCGGGAGAGAGGTAATTTTTGGTTAAGGTGAAAAAATAAGCCGATTGTACGACGAAGTCAAACCAAAATCCCTCCGAACCCGGAGGGATTTTTTTATACCTTTTGCCAGACAGGAGATAAGAAATGCCAACAGAAATTATTGCAAATTGCCCGGAATGTGATGCTGAATTGACCCTCATTGATGTGATGGAGGGCGAAATCATTGTTTGTTCCGATTGTGGTGTTGACCTTGAATTGGTCAGCCTTGAACCACTCGTTTTGGAACTTGCGCCTATGGAACAGGAAGACTGGGGAGAATAATCATGTCATCGATCAAGTTTTCAAAGTCAAAGAAAATTGGGGTTTTATTGTCCCGCATCCGGGTGGAAGAGAAATGGCTTCTGAATAATCTGGAAGAACGCGGTATTGACTTTGATCGAATCGAAGATGGCAATATTCAGATGGATGTTTCCAATCCTGGCGAATGGCTTAAATATGATGCCGTGTTGGAACGCTCGCTTTCCTTTACCCGCGGTTTGTACGCCACATCGGTGTTGAACTCATGGGGAATCCCCACGATCAACATGGCATCCGTGGCTCAGATTTGCGGAGACAAACTGGCAACCACCAGCGCTCTTGCCAGGGCCGGCATTCCCCAGCCAAAAGTAAAAGTAGCCTTTACGCCGGAAGCCGCGCTTGAAGCCATTGAAGAGATGGGCTACCCGGTAGTTCTTAAACCGGTTGTCGGCTCCTGGGGACGTCTTCTTTCCAAGATTAATGACCGTGATGCTGCCGAAGCTGTTTTGGAGCATAAAGACACGTTAGGCTCTTTCCAACATTCCGTGTTCTACATTCAGGAATATGTGAAAAAACCAGGCCGCGACATTCGCGCCATGGTTGTTGGCGACCAGACGATTTGTGCCATTTACCGCACATCTCCCCACTGGATTACAAATACAGCTCGCGGTGGACAGGGCGAAGTTTGCCCGGTTACGCCTGAATTACACGAAATATGTCAGGCAGCGGCCAAAGCTGTAGGCGGCGGAGTTCTGGCTGTGGATGTCCTGGAAGACGAAAACAATGGTCTGCTGGTTAATGAAGTAAATCACACCATGGAATTTCACACACTGGCACCTGTGACCGGTATTGATATTGCCGGAGTGATCATTGACTATACATTAAATGTCGCCCGCGGTGGAAAAGCCAATTCCGTAAAAATCAATCCTTTTGAATCCCATTTACCGCTAAACATCGCGGCTTATCCTTTGCATACTGTAGGTGCATAAGATGAAAGTATCCATAATAGGTGGCTCTGGCTATGCAGGCGGAGAATTGCTTCGCTTATTGCTAAACCATCCGGACGTCGAAGTACACCAGGCTACCTCTGAGAGCCATCTCGGCGAGTATGTGTACCAGCAGCATCCCAATCTTCGTAAACAGACCAGGCTGAAATTTACCTCAAAACAGGTAATGGATCCCTGTGATATCCTTTTTCTGGCTTTGCCGCACGGTGAAGCGCAGAAAAATATCGAACAGTATGCCCAACTTGCGCCAAAAATTGTTGATCTTTCAGCAGATTTTCGCCTTCAGGATTTATCCCTTTATAAAAAATTCTATGAAAGTGATCATCTGGCCGCGGATTGGGTTGGCAAGTTCGTTTACGGCCTGCCTGAGCTTCATCGCGACGAGATGAAGGCAGCTTCTTTTATCAGTGGTGTCGGTTGCAACGCTACCGCCTCCATCATGTCGCTGTATGTTGGTGTTAAATATGGCTTTATCGACATCAACCAGCCAATTTTTGTCGAGATCAAAGTCGGTTCATCGGAAGGGGGCCAATCACCCAACGCCGGTTCGCATCATCCTGAAAGAAGCAGTGTCATTCGTACTTTCGCGCCATACGGTCACCGTCACACGGCTGAAGTGATGCAGGAACTAGGATTGCCGAATGTGCACCTGACCATGACTTCTGTTGATCTGGTACGCGGGGCGCTGGCCACATCTCACGCGTTTGTAAAACCCGGGGTAACAGAAAAAGACCTCTGGAAAGCCTATCGCGACTGGGCGGAAAACGAACCATTTGTCCGCCTGGTGAAAGACAAACGCGGCATCTACCGTGTACCCGAACCCAAAATTCTAGCAGGCACCAACTTTGTGGATGTTGGTTTTGACCTCGATCCCGAATCCGGGCATCTGGTTTCCATGGCAGCTATAGATAACCTGATGAAAGGTGCTGCCGGATCGGCCGTTCAGGCTATGAATGTGATCAGTGGATTTGAAGAAACATCCGGTCTTGGTTTTTGCGGACTGCATCCCATCTAATTCATCGGAGCAAAAGAAAACATCATGCTTGTCGTAAAAATTGGCGGTTCTCAGGGCGTAGGATTGGATGCGGTATGCAATGATATCGCGGAGCTTGTAACACAGAATATGCCGGTGGTCGTGGTACACGGCGGTTCCGCGGAAACAAATGAAATATCCGAAAAATTGGGCTTTCCTCCACGCTTTGTAACCAATCAATCCGGTTATACCAGCCGTTATACCGATCGCACCACGCTTGAAATTTTCGCCATGGTGACTAACGGGCGGATAAACACGCTGCTGGTTGAGCGCCTTCAAAAAGGTGGGGTAAACGCCATCGGACTATCAGGATTGGATGCCCGCCTGATGGTTGCCAGACGGAAAGACGCCATTCGTATTGTTGAAAATGGACGGCAGCGCATGTTGCGGGATGACTATACGGGAAAAATCGAAACAGTGAATGGCGAATTTCTATCCACGCTTGTGCATTCCGGCCTCACGCCGGTCATATCCCCACTGGCCATGTCTCCCGATGGGATTGCCCTGAACGTCGACGCGGATCGCGCGGCAGCCATGGTTGCCGGTGCTGTAAAAGCCGATGAATTGATTATCCTGACGAATGTTCCGGGTTTGATGCGGCAATTCCCCGATGAGAGTACCGTCATTTCACATATTCCCCGCAATGGACTAGAACAGGCACTTTCTCTTGCCGAAGGTCGTATGAAAAAGAAAGTGCTGGGTGCAAGTGAAGCTCTTGACCTGGGAGTCTCAAAGGTCATTTTCGCCGATGGCAGAGTGGAACATCCATTGAAAAATGCTCTATCCGGCGCTGGAACTGTAATTTCGTAACTCTGGAGAAAACCATGCTGATCGAAAACGCCAACCCAACAGTTGAAACCAGTCAGGTTAAGGATATTGAATCCCAATACACATCAGGTGTGTATAGCAAACGCCCCGTTGTGATTGTTCGCGGTAAGGGAGCCCGTTTGTATGACGCTGATGGCAAAGAATACATTGATTGCGTCGGTGGGCAGGGCGCTGCCAATATTGGTCATGCCAATCCTGTCATCGCAAAGGCCATTTACGAACAGGCGCAAACTTTGATCAGCTGCCCGGAAATGTTTTACAACGATAAACGCGCATTGTTTGAAGACAGATTATGCAAGTTGACTGGAATGTCCCGCGTTTTCCTAAGCAATTCCGGAACAGAAGCGGTCGAAGCCGGAATAAAATTCTCCCGCCTGCTTACCGGGCGTACAGAGATCATCGCCGCCATGCGCGGCTTTCACGGCCGCACCTTTGGCGCATTATCCGCCACCTGGGAAAAGAAATACCGCGCGCCATTTGAACCTCTGGTGCCGGGTTACAAACATATCCCCTACAATGACCTGTCGGCTCTTGAAGAGGCTGTCTCTGATCAGACAGCGGCCGTTTTGCTGGAGGTTATACAGGGTGAAGGCGGGGTAAACCCGGGAAAAATTGATTTCTTGCAGGGCGCGCAGGCGCTATGCCGGGAAAAAGGCTGTTTGCTCATTCTTGACGAAGTCCAGACGGGATTTGGAAGAACAGGGAAAATGTTTGCCTTCCAACACTATGGCCTTGAACCGGATATTCTGTGCGTGGCCAAATCCATTGCCGGCGGCATTCCAATGGGTGCCACATTAATCTCGTCACGGGTGGGTAATCTTCAACCTCAAGTGCATGGGTCAACGTTTGGAGGGAATCCCCTTGCCTGCGCCGCTTCGATGGCGTCCATTGATTTCATTGAACAGAATCATCTTCCAGAACACGCTGCCGAACTGGGAGCCTGGTTCAAAGACCAGCTCTCTACGATCAAATCACCTTTGATCCGTGAGGTGCGTGGAAAAGGTTTGATGATCGGTATCGAGCTCAAACAGAAAGTCACACCTTACCTTTACCAATTAATGGAGAATGGTGTGATGGCCTTACCAGCCGGATTGACCGTCATGCGTTTCCTGCCTCCACTGGTGATCACCAAACAAGACTTGGAAACCGTAGTTTCAACCGTTCAAAAAGTCCTCTATTCAGCCATTGAAGGCTGCGAATAATTATGGAAGCAATCAGCCTGTTAACTGGATTGTTGCAGCAATTCAGCCCCACCGGGTATGAAAACGGCGCTGTTAATTTCCTGGTCGAGAAAATGCAGCAATCAGGTTTTCAGGCGAACATCGATGCCGCCGGTAATGCCGTGGGAACAATTGGCTCAGGTTCCCGAGAAATACTCCTGCTTGGGCACATCGATACAGTTCCGGGGAAAATCACAGTTCGACAGGAAAATGGTGTTCTATTTGGCAGAGGCGCAGTGGACGCGAAAGGTCCGCTGGCCTCTTTTGTTTGCGCCGCCGCAGCAGCAATGCATTCACCAGACTGGCGAATTACGGTTATTGGTGCGGTCGGCGAAGAAGGCGATTCCCGGGGCGCGCGTTACCTTTGCCAGAATTATGCTTCACCTGAAATGGTGGTTATTGGTGAACCCAGTGGCTGGCAATCCATCACACTTGGATACAAAGGCAGCTTCTGGACACAGGCGGCCATTACTCAGGCGGCTTCTCATACCGCTTCCGGCATCACCAGCGCTTGTGACCGTGCTTTCGAATTCTGGCACGTTCTGCAGACATCCGCACGATATTTTAATTCCGAACGTACCAGGGTTTTTGATCAGTTATCGCCATCCATTCGTAAAATGCGGTCAACTTCGGATGGATTTGAAGACAGCGCACTGCTTGATATTAATATCCGTCTTCCACAAAAGATCGATCTACCGTATCTTGAGAACTTGCTTTCCGAATGCGCCGAGAAAGTCGGCATCGAAGTTCAAACGTCAACACAGGATTATATGCCTGCATTTCTGGCAGAAAAAAACACTCCATTGGTGAAAGCATTCCTGGCTTCCATTCGCTCTGTGGGTGGTACACCCGGGTTTAAATTAAAAACAGGCACCTCCGATATGAATCTCGTTGGTCCGGTCTGGAATTGTCCCATGATCGCGTATAGCGCCGGGGATTCCAACCTGGACCACACCGCCAATGAACATATCGTCCTGGAAGAATACATGACCGGAATTCAGGTCATTAAAAAATCCCTTGAAAAAATCCAGGGGCTCTAAATCGCAGCTCAGGAGAATGGATTATGAAGAAACTATCAAATTTTTGCATTGACTTGACCAACGCCAAGCAGCTTGCCAAGGATAAGAAGCCAGAATAGTTCTGGTAATTCGTTACGTACCAAAGTACGGTTCGGGAGCGGATTTACCAGGAGAAAGGTAAATCCGCTCTTTTTTTCCATCAATCAAAAAGGAGAGAGAAATGAGTCTGGAGAAATTTTCAATCATAGATTCAACATTAAGAGAGGGAGAGCAATTCATCAACGCCTTTTTCACAACGGACCAAAAGATCCGCATCGCGACGTTGTTGGATGCCTTCGGCGCGGAATATATTGAATTGACCACCCCCTGTGCGTCACCGCAGAGTGAGCGTGATTGCGCGGCCATTGCGCGACTTGGATTGAAAACAAAAACCCTCACCCACACCCGTTGCAACCTTGAAGATGTAAAAATGGCGGTTGGCACCGGTGTCAAAGGTGTGGATGTGGTCATTGGCACCTCATCAAAATTACGTGATTTCAGTCATGGAAAAAGCATCAACGAGATCATCGATCTGGCTTCAAATGTTTTTGATTACCTGAAAACACAGAATGTGGAAATGCGCTTCTCCACGGAAGATACCCTGCGTTCTGAACCTGAAGATCTTTTTAAGGTTTATGAAGCCGTTGATAAGATAGGCGTACACCGCGTGGGTATCGCAGACACGGTGGGAATTGGTAATCCCCGGCAAATTTATGATCTCGTCTCGAAACTTCGCAAACGCATCAAAGCGGATATTGAATTCCACGGGCACAATGACACCGGCTGCGCCATTGCCAATGCCTTTGCCGCGTTGGAGGCTGGCGCGACCCATATCGATACCACCATCCTGGGAATTGGCGAACGCAACGGCATCACATCACTGGGTGGACTGGTCGCCCGGGTGTATTCCGTGAATCCCGGCTATGTGGCTAAATACCAGTTACCGCTTCTTATGCACCTTGACCAAACAGTGGCGCAACTGGTCAACGTGGATATTCCGTTCAACAACTACATTACCGGTTTTTCCGCCTTCACCCATAAAGCCGGTATCCACACCAAAGCCGTACTGAACAATCCCTCCACGTATGAAGTGCTGAAACCAGAAGATTTTGGGCTCACACGGTACATCCATATTGCTCACCGTTTGACCGGTTGGAATGCCATTAAATACCGCGCAGACCAGTTGGGATTGGAATTGACAGATGTCGAGATCAAACAGATCACAGAGGAAGTAAAAGCTCTGGCAGACCTGCATCCATTGACTTTGGATGAAGTTGACAGTCTGCTGCACGCAACCCGCCATCCCCAGATGGACGAGCAGCCTTCAGCCGAAGCCGTTCTTGAAACAGCCTGATCATCGTAAAAAGAGGATTTCAACATGGGACAAACTCTGTCTGAACAAATACTATCGAAAAAAGCAGGCCGCCCGGTAAGACCGGGAGAATTCGTGGTTATTGAACCGGATGTGGTGATGAGCCACGATTCTCTTACACCTTCCATCATTAAAATTCTGAAGGAAGAATTGAAAACAGAAACCATCAAATATCCTGAAAAACTGGTTTTTGTTTTTGACCATGTTTCACCAGCCTCAACCGTGGGCACGGCTGATCTCCAGAATGTTGTGCGGCGTTTCGCCCGGGATAAAAATATTCGATTATTTGACGTTGGACGCGGGATATGCCATCAGGTTCTTGTCGAAGAAGGCATCGCTTATCCAGGATCCGTAGCCATTGGTGCCGACTCTCACTCAACGAGTTATGGAGCTGTTGGCGCCTTTGGTACAGGGATGGGTTCCACCGATGTTGCCTTGATCTGGGCGACTGGAAAAACCTGGTTGCGCGTACCCGAAACCGTTCGCGCTAATTTTCATGGTCAACTTCCGCCCATGGTGGATATCAAGGATATGGCCTTGAAACTGGGGCGCATTCTTACCATTTCCGGCGCCAATTACATGTCAATCGAATATCATGGACTTGATTGGATGCCCTTGCCCGGCCGCCAGACAATGGCCAGTCTGGCCGTTGAAATGGGTGCCAAAGCCGGCATTATCCCCCCAACCGGCAACCTGCCTGATACATATGTTCGCCCCGATTGGCTCTTTGTCGATCCAAATGCCGAATATACCCGTACGGTTGAAATAAACCTTGATGAACTGGTGCCCCAAATATCCATCCCGCATGCTGTTGATCATGTTCAAGACATCAACACGGTTGCCGGTACGCATGTAGACGTGGTGTTTTTGGGAACCTGCACCAATGGCCGGCATGAAGACATGCTGGAGGCTGCTTCCATCTTGCGTGGAAAACACATTTCACCGGATGTTCGTATGATCGTCACTCCGGCTTCCAGCCAGGAGATGGCCAAAGCTGCCAATGATGGCAGCCTGACCGCCCTTATAGAAGCCGGCGCGTTGGTCACCTCACCGGGCTGCGGGATGTGCATGGGCCGTCACAACGGCACGCTGGGAGATGGTGACGTTTGCCTGTCCACTGCCAATCGCAATTTCAAAGGCCGTATGGGCGCCCCAACATCAAAAATCTACCTGGCTTCACCGGCTGTAGCCGCAGCTACAGCTCTTCGGGGCCGGATCACCGATCCACGGGAATTATAGGAGACTACCATGGCAAAAATTTGGAAATTCGGTGCAGATGTTGATACCGATCAAATTGTCCCCGGCCGCTACGCGCCTTATATGCGCCCGGATGCCGATGTGGCAGATGCGGCTTTTATTGAAGCTCGTCCTGATTTCGCGAAAAATGCACTACCGGGAGACATCATCGTAGCCCTTGAAAATTTTGGTTGTGGTTCTTCACGCGAGTATGCGGTGGAAGCGCTGCGCCGCAGAAAAGTGGGGGCCATCATCGCGTTGAGTTTTGCCCGTATCTTTTACCGCAATGCCATCAACCTTGGTATTCCACTTTTTGAAGCTCCACGGGTAATTGCTGCCGTTCAGGATGGCGATACTGTTTCCCTTGATCTGCAGAAAGGTCATCTTACCTTGAATGATCAAGTATTTGACCTTCCTCAAATGCCGGAATTCGCCCAGCAGATCATTTCCGCCGGTGGTGTAGTGGAATATGTGCGGCAAAATGGTCGATTTCCGGGAGAACTCTGAAATGCCGAAACTATGTGTGATTGAAGGCGACGGCATCGGAAAAGAGGTTGTCCCCGCGGCTGTGCAAATCATGAAGGCGGCTCTGCCGGAACTTGAGTTGATTTCGGCTGAAGCTGGCTGGGAGTGTTTTTTAAAAAATGGTGTTTCAGTACCTGCCTCAACGTTGTCAACAATTCGTGAATGCGGTGCCGCTTTGTTTGGCGCGGTTTCCTCACCGGCGCGGAAAGTCGAAGGGTACCGCAGCGCGATCATAACCATGCGGCAGGAATTGGACCTCTTTTCCAATATCCGCCCGATTCGCAGTCTGCCGTCACTTTCTCCCCGAACAGATATTGACATGATCATCGTGAGGGAAAATACGGAAGGATTGTATTCCGGACGCGAGCATTTGTATGGAGATACCGCCATAGCGGAACGGGTAATCACCCGTAATGCCTCCCGCCGGATTGGTCAAAAAGCGGTGGAACTCGTTCAATCTGGAAAACGTTCCCGCCTTTCCATCATCCATAAGGCGAATATCCTGCCAATCTCCGATGGCCTGTTTAGGGATTGTGTCCGCGAGGTCACGACTGAGGCAGACCTGAAAATCACAGTGGATGAAATTCTGGTGGATACTGCCGCCATGAAAATCATCAGCGAGCCGGAAAAACTTGATGTACTTGTCACCACCAATCTCTTCGGTGACATCCTCTCAGATGAAGCAGCCTATTGGGCCGGTGGGATGGGACTGGCTCCATCCATAAACCTCGGTGATGGCATTGCCGTGGCAGAACCTGTGCATGGCTCTGCGCCGGATATTGCCGGAAAAGGCATCGCCAATCCCATTGCCGCCATACTCAGCGCGGCGTTGCTTTTCCGCTATGTCTGGTCAATGGAGGATGAAGCAAATCGGATGGAAAATGCCGTGAATCTCGCCTTAAGGCATGACCTTCCAATAAATAACGGAAATTTGGATTCCGAAACCCGGACTGACACCATTACCCGTGCCATTCTTAATCGTTTGTCTTGACACTACAGGAGACTTGCCATGAAAGTAGCCGTTTTATATTCCCGTGTGCGTGTGGAAGAACGCTGGATTTTTGAAGCGTTGGAAAAACGAAATATCCCCTACGACAAAATTGATGACCGCCAGGCTGTCTTGCTCTTATCTGACCCCGGACAGTGGCAGCAATATGATGTTGTCATTGAACGGTGCCTGTCATACAAGAATGGCCTTTACCTTACCCAGGTATTGAATTCCTGGGGTATCCCGACGGTCAACATGTACAACGTTGCCGCAACATGCGGTGACAAATTGACAACATCGGTTGCCCTGAACAACGCGGACATCGCGCAACCCAAGGTCTGGGTTGCCTTCACACCGGAAGCCGCGCTCGAGACTATGGTTCAAATCGGCTTCCCCATTATTATGAAGCCCGTGGTGGGTTCCTGGGGAAGATTGCTGGCTAAAATCAATGACCGCGACGCCGCCGAAGCCATACTTGAACATAAAGAGCAGCTCGGTTCCTTCCAGCACTCTGTTTTCTATATGCAGGAATTCATTAAAAAACCAGGTCGTGATATCCGGTCATTTGTGATTGGCGATGAGACTGTTTGTGCGATCTACCGAAATTCTTCCCATTGGATCACCAACACAGCCCGCGGCGGTCAGGCAGAAATTTGCCCTGTCACGCCTGAAATCCACCGCATCAGCCAGGCGGCAGCCCGCGCGGTCGGAGGCGGCGCCATAGCAATTGACTTGCTGGAAGACCCTGACCGTGGTTATCTTGTGAATGAAGTCAACCATACCATGGAGTTTCATTCCACGGTGCCATTGACCGGTGTCGATATCCCCGGCCTGATCGTGGAATACGCCCTGCACGTCGCGAAGAACAATCCTTTGGCCAATATGCTTCCACAGAATGCGTTGGCAGTCTGATCGCGCAGCAGGACCCAGATTGCCATTACTCTGTATAATGAACGGAGGTGTTTGAATTTAAAATTTTGGAGAAACCATGACCCGTCCAAATACCCATGTTGTGCATCGTAGCTGGGATCGAGATTTTCCAACCATTGATCATGCGGAAGGTATTTATCTATACGACACTGTGGGAAAAAAGTATATTGACGGGTCCGGTGGCTCTTCTGTTGTAACCTCCATCGGGCATGGCAATCGTATTGTTCACCGTGCCATGTCCGAACAGGCGGAGAAATTCTCACTCATTCCGGCTCATGCCTTCACCAACCAACCCCAACTCGACCTTGGAGATGTACTGGTCAGGCTGGCTCCGGGAGAATTGAAAGATGACAGCCGTGCCTGGTTTGCCTGTACCGGTTCGGACGCAAACGATGATGCCATCCGCCTTGCCCGACAATATTTTGTTGAAAGCGGGAAAAGCTCAAAATATCAGATCATCGGACGCTGGCGCGGTTTTCACGGGAATACCATCTCCGCGGCAGGTGTTTCAGGTATTACCGGCAGACGTAGTATCTTTCAACCAATGTATATTGATTCTCCCCACATATCTCCCGCCTTTTGTTATCGGTGCAGCTATGAGCAGACATATCCATCCTGTAAATTACTTTGTGCCCGCGCGTTGGAAAGTCTGATCCGCCAGGAAGGACCTGAAACTGTGGCTGCTTTTATCGCAGAACCGGTGGTTGGTGCGGCACTGGGATGTGTGCCTGCCCCTGATGGTTATTTCCAAAAAATCCGTGAGATTTGCACCTGCTACGATGTTCTTTTCATTGCCGATGAAGTTATGACCGGTTGGGGACGCACGGGAAAATTATGGGGTATCGAACACTGGGATGTCTCCCCGGATATCATCACCACAGCCAAGGGGATATCGGGCGGTTATTCACCCTTTTCAGCGGTCATTGCCCGTGATTCGATCTGGTCGGTGTTGCAACAAAATCACTCACCGTTCAAAGCCGGGCACACTCTTAACGCCAACGCAGTATCCTGCGCGGCCGCGCTGGCGGTTATTGACATAATCGAACAGCAAAACCTTGCGCAAAACTCGGCCGATCGCGGTTATGAACTGCAAACCGGACTTCGTAAGCTGATGGACAACCACCCAATGTTGGGTGATGTACGCGGAAAAGGATTGATGGTCGGGTTTGAATTGGTAAAGGATCGCGGAACAAAAGAAACTTTTCCCGCGAAATTAAAACTCTCATCCCTTTTTGAAAAAGCCGCGTTGAAAAATGGATTGGTCACGTACCCCTGCACCGGATCGGTAGATGGTGTAATGGGAGATATGATCCTCCTGGCGCCGCCGTTGATCATCACGTCGGAGCAAATAGACGAAATTCTACGAATAACTGATCACTCCTTGAGCGACATCGAAAGACAATTATCCATCCTTTGAAGTTCGGAAGAAATTCATCGCCACAATTATTTGACATGCCCTGTCTCGTGCATGGTAAAATTTTGCGCTCCTATCTCAATTAAGAATGTTGACAAACATGACCTACTCAGAAATCATTGCATCACAGTTAAACGTCAAGCCTTTCCAGGTGGAAGCCACGATCAGCCTTCTGGATGAAGGCAATACCGTTCCCTTTATCGCCCGCTACCGTAAAGAGATGACCGGTACGCTGGATGATGAACAGGTTCGCATTGTTGCTGATGAAGTCACCCGTTTGCGGGCTATTGACGAACGCCGCGCGGCTATTTTGAAATCCATTGAGGAACAGGGTAAGCTGACGGACGAGTTGAAAGCCAGCATCGACTCAGCACAGACCCTGACTGCTCTTGAGGACCTCTACGCGCCGTACAAACCCAAACGTCGCACCCGTGCCATGGTTGCGCGTGAAAAGGGACTGCAGGGGCTGGCGGATATTATTCTGTGTCAGTTATTGACCGACAAATCGATTGAAGAAATTGTGTCAGAATCTTACCTGAATGAGCAGGTTACCACGGTTGAAGATGCCCTGCAGGGAGCGCGCGATATTGTCGCGGAAACTATTAGTGATAATGCGAACGTCCGTCAGAGCACGCGTGATAAGGCGTTGAAATTGGCGCGTATCACTGCCGAAAAGATCGAGGACGCGCCCGATGAAAAGCGGGTATATGAGTCGTACTATGCGTTTGAGGGCCGGGTTGATCGCCTTCAGCCCCATCAGGTTCTCGCAATTAATCGCGGAGAAAAAGAAGGCGTACTAAAAGTTCGGGTACTCGTTGAAGAGCGAGATTGGCGCTCCTCCATTTACGATGAATTCCAGGAAGACCTTTTCTCCCCGTTTTCAGACCAACTCACCCTTTCCATTATGGACGCGGCTGAACGCCTGCTCCTGCCTTCCATCGAACGGGATGTGCGTCGAGAATTAAGTGAGAAAGCGGATGGGCACGCCATCAATGTGTTTGCCACCAACTTACGCGCGCTTTTATCTCTTCCGCCGCTGGCAAACCAGACCGTGCTTGGAATTGATCCCGGTATTCGCACAGGCTGTAAAGTGGCCGTAGTTGATCCTACCGGCAAATTGTTGGATACCGGAACCATCTACCCGCATCAGCCAAAGAATGATTGGGAAGGATCTCTCGCTACCCTGGAAGAGATGGTCAATCGGCATCATGTTACCCTGATCACCATTGGCAATGGAACAGCTTCACGCGAAACGGAAAAACTGGTCGCTGACCTGACCCGTGGAACCCCCTCGGTAAAATACCTTATCGTCAATGAAGCCGGGGCTTCGGTTTATTCCGCGTCACCTTTAGCCCGCCAGGAATTTCCTGACCTTGATGTATCCATCCGAGGCGCCGTATCCATCGCGCGCCGCGCCCAGGATCCGCTGGCGGAACTGGTGAAAATTGATCCGAAATCCATCGGTGTCGGTCTGTATCAGCATGATGTCGATCAGACCGCTTTAAGTCACTCCCTCGATGGTGTGGTGGAATCAGTGGTCAATAATGTGGGCGTTGATGTTAACACCGCCTCCGCCGCGTTGTTAACCCATGTAGCCGGTGTTGGACCCAAACTTGCCTCTAGTATTGTCGCTTTTCGAGATACCAATGGCGTGTTCCAATCTCGGGAGGAGTTTCACAAAATATCCGGACTTGGACCAAAAGCCTTTGAGCAATCAGCCGGTTTCCTAAGAATTCGAGATGGAAAAAATCCCCTGGACAGCTCCTCCATTCACCCTGAATCCTACGCCATTGCTGAGGCAGTTCTTCAGCGCGCCGGATTGAAAGCCTCCTCCACACTGGAAGAGAGAAAAACAGTGCTGGACGCGTTGGTCCAATCAACCCCGGTAAACAAACTGGCGGCGGAACTTGGATGCGGTGTTCCAACATTGCAGGATATTCTTGAACAACTGGTCCGTCCCGGGCGTGACCCACGCACAGACGCGCCCGCTCCTATTCTGCGTACCGATGTGCTAAAAATGGAAGATTTATTGACCGGCATGGCCTTAATGGGAACCGTTCGCAATGTTGTTGATTTTGGCGCTTTTGTGGATATCGGTGTTAAACATGACGGTCTCCTGCACAAATCGCAAATCCCCTTCGGTACTGTCTTGAAAGTTGGCGATATTATTAACGTCGAAATTCTGGGCATTGAACAGGAACGCGGCCGGGTTAGCCTTGGCTGGGTAAAAGAATAGCCATTGAATTTCTTTAAAAGAAGAGGATTCCATGCTTGAATACGTGGAATCCTCTTTTTCTATATTTATCGTTTGATCAATTTTCCCAAAAATGGCGATTTTACAGAAATCGCCTGATGCGGGCAGGTCTCCTGGCAGCAATAACAACGAATGCATTGAGCATAATCATAAATAGGGGGTGATTTCTTTCCATTTTTCCAGCTTAAAGCTTTTGGTACCGCGGGGCAAATCTCTTCACATTTGCCGCATTTGATACACAAAGTCTCGTTTATCACTGGCCGCGGAGAAATAAACCGGCGAATAAACCTTGAAAAGAATGCTCCCTGATTATCTGTGATCATCGCGCGATCACGATTGACCACAAAATCAACCGCACGGTGTGCATCGATGGATTCCCCCAAAACCTCAACATTTGAGCTGCCCAAACCATATTGGTTGCCAAAGTTGATCGTCTCCACCAGAGATTCATCCAGGTTTACCAACCGGCAAAAGACCGTGTCCAGAGCGATAGGATCAGATGAGAGCAAAATCACATTCATTTGCCGGGGAGTGCCGTTGCGTGGGCCGTTTCCCTCCATGGCCATCACACCGTCCATTACATAAAGCCGAGGTTTTAAAAGTAGATTCAGGTCGACGAGCATTTGTGAAAATAAGGATGGATTTGGGAGTGTGGTATGAAATTCAGGTTTCAAAACGCCAGGCACACAACCAAATTGATTTTTTACTGCGCCGGTTATCCTTGTTAATGCGTGGCTTTTCATTTTTGAGAGACTGATGATTCCATCAGCTTCTAATGCGCCTGTGGCAATCGAGAAATGTTTAATTAAATTTCCCTCAGGGAAATTCACTAACTTTGGTGTTTTAAAATCTGCCAGTTCCACACCCAGATCTTCCGCAACTGCCAGCATTCCGGATTGCCTGGCGGCCAGTTGTGTCGGCCCCACCGCCGGAGAATCTCCGTATGACACGATCGCACCCGTACTTTTAATCTGTTCAACCAGAGCCCGAAATAAGACTGGATGTGGATTGACACAATTCGCCGGGGGCTCTCCGACAAGCAGGTTGGGTTTTATCAAGATTTTCTCGCTCCGTCGAGCATAATTTCCAACCCCGCCCAGATACTCCAGGCCGGCGGAAATTGCATTGCGCACATCTTTAATTTCATATGAACAACAGTGTATCAGTGCGACCTTTGAGCTGGTTCCCATGGTTACCTTTGGTTTTTCATCATCCACCACATCAGTATAACCTTACATACAGAAAATTTTATGGAAAAAAAAGAGTGATGCCAGGTATCTGACACCACTCTTAACCGGATCACCGGAGAATCTATTCTTCCACCTCCTCGACCAATACTCTAAGTTGGAATGTTCCGTATCCGCTGGAATCTTCCAGTACATGATGGGTCGGCATTGGTTCATCTACCGGGAGTGTATATTGATCATGGAATAAGCGGATATCTCCACCGTGTTCAGGTTCATACCAGATATCTCCACCAAAACTCAGGTTTTCGCCTTCACCCACCTCTACGATGACAAAGTCTTGTGCCGGAGCATTTATTTCAGCGCATCCAAACCCGATGCAAACCATTCGGAACAAGTTTATGGCATTAAATATATCAGCAATACTCGTTGTGGCTTCCTCAATCTCATAACCACGGCAGCCGAACAACCATGAGCATGAGCCGCCGTCGAATTCCAGGCTCCGGGTATCGCTTCCTGAGGCCCAGAAGTTACCAAACGCCGGACCACCACCGCCATCATAATGCAATCCACTCACCTGGAGTCCATCAAAGGTTACTTTATAACTACGCGGACAGGCCGGGCCATCAATTGAAACAACATTGCTCTGGGGCGTCTCACGAAAACCATCTATGCCAAAATGATAAGCTGAGACAGTGTATACATTATGCTCCCCACAATCTGGCATATATTCGAACAATCGAATTCGGGTCGCGTGCCGATTATGGACAACCTCTCTGAGGTGCCCGTTTACATAAAGGCGAAATCCGTTGATGTCATCCAGATCACCGTCCCAGTTCCAAACCAGGTAATCGATATGAAAAGGTCCTATCAGTGCGCGGTGAAGTGACGGAGGTGGGTACGCCGCATCTTCACAGGTTCTGTGACAAAGCCTGAATTTTACACTAAACGAATGTCCCGGGTCACCAGATGGGCCAGAATCTACTTCAATTTCATGACCATCCCATTGGGATGAATTGTATGTCCGGGAAAATGAACCCAGAATGAACGAATCAGTATCGCCCCGGTTACCCACACATTCTACGTGAAGCTGCAATGGGCTGTCCAACGGCAGACCAAAAGTTCGGCCATTTTCTCCACCAAGGTATTCCACAATATCCCAGTAATGCATCCCAAGCGAGTCAAATGGTCCATACTGTTCCATACCTTCCCCCACGAGACCCGCGTAACAATAGATCTCATCGTAGTCCTGAGTTACAGAAAATTCCAACGCTTCCAGTCTGACGAGTTCAACGGCTTCTTCACCTCCCATATCTCCGAATGGACCATCTTCTTCACCGGAAACCCCTTCATCATCGGAACCATCATCACCGCCACCAGATGGCGCTCCGTCACCCGCTTCGGGGCATCCGCCAACTTCTCCCGGATCAGCCGGACAGGCATCCTCCGAATTGATGACACCATCGCCATCGCTATCAGGGCAGCCGGCATGTTCGGGCAGTCCCCATTCGTGCGGGCAGGCGTCAGCGGTGTCTACCACAGTATCACCATCCATATCTCCGGGAACCGGACAGCCATCTTCGCCTCCGGCTTCTGCCGGGCATTCATCTGTCAAATCACCAATACCATCACCATCGGTATCCCGACATCCTTCAGCTACTGGAGCACCCGGTTCATCGGGACATGCGTCTACTGTATCCAATACACCATCGCCGTCCCGATCTCCCACGGATGATGCCGGACACCCGTTTTCTGGGATTCCGGCTACATCCGGGCAGGCATCCGCCGAATCGGCAATTCCATCACGGTCACGATCAGGACATCCACCTGCGGTAGGGCTTCCGGCCTGATCCGGGCAAACGTCCACAGGATCAAGTACATCATCAGAATCACGATCTGACACCGCACCGGCTTCCACATGAATTGTTGTCTGTGATGTCTGATCCTTGCTGTTATACGCCCTTGCAATGAGTGTATGTGCGCCCGGCTTAGGCTGCCAGGATGTCAATAACGGAAACGGATTGATACCTCCGGGAATGTTACTGGTCTGGGATTCAAGCAATACTCCATCCACCCAGAATTCAAGACGCACGATTTTTTGTTCATCGCGGGCAAGTATGCGAACCTGAACAAGCTGTCCGGCTGTAACTTGCTCACCATCGTTGGGTGACCGGAAGAAGATCTCACCCTGCGAAGCGGCTTCTCCCTTCATATAGACCAGGCCCGCCAATGCCAGAATAACCACAATCAGCGCCAAGACTCCGAACACGCCCAGCCCAACAATCCATTTGCCATACTTTTGCATTGTAGTCTTCTGCTCTAAAGATCGCGAGTAAGATTGGTTGTTCATCTTTATTCTCCTTGCTCCATCTCAATCCAGCGCGATGGAAAATGTTGAGGCAGAAGACCAGTTACTCGCGTTTCCCGCTTTGTCCTGTGCCCTTACCATCCAGCGATAAATTCCACCACATTGTACATTCGCGTTAACGCTCTTTCCGCTGACGGGCCCATACCCGGCGGCTGACTGCCATGTGCCCTTTTTCACCTGTATTTCCAGTTTTACATAATACCCGGCCACACCACTCATATCATCGGTTGAAGGTTGCCATGCAAGCGTTTGAGTTGACCGGCAGGCAATTTTCAATCCATTGGCTGGAACAGCTGGAATAGGTACGGAGGGCGGTGTTGTGTCTTTTACGGGTATAACAGGTTTGATCGGTTGAACCGGTTTGATGGGTTGGACGGGTTGTACCTCAGGGAATGGGGTGTCAGTCGCGCAGGTGCCTTTTACGGTCACGGTCAAAGATTTACTGATCTCAGTTCCATCCAGATTGATAACCCGCAGGGTGTAGAGTTCATTCTTGCACAGGCAAGCGGTATACGAACCATCGAAAGCCTGATCCACACCTCCAAAAATTACCCGTTGGGCGTTATTTACGCTCCAGTAGATATTGGTGCAAGCTCCTGCGTTAATCACGTCGGGTTTGGCATAGAAGCTGACAGTGCTATTCGGGGGCAGTTGTGTGGGTGTTTTCGTGATAACCGGTGTCACCGAGATTACATTGGTTGGAGTAAATGTATTGACACGGGTAGGAGTGTCCGTGATTACAGGTGTGACACTGATTACATTTTCGACAATTTCTACTGCTGTTTTTCCCGCGATAACAATTCTCACAGTCGCGGGATCTGCCGCATTCCCCTGCGCGTCAAAACCCTGCACTTTTAATTCATAGGCACCTGGTTTTTCGGGTTTCCATTCCTGTTGAATGGCTAAAAAATCTGACCCGCTTTTCTCAGGCACATCTCGTCGAAATGGTTCTCCATTCACAGAGAGTACGACTTCGGCCACTCCTCCGGGCGCGAAGACGTGAGATTTCACATTTATAGGCTTATCTGGTGAAATCGATGCGCCTTCTCTTGGCGAATCAATCCATGTTCGTGGACTGGAAAGAACCTCTTCCGAGCAGGATGTCAAGCCCAGAAAAATAAATGCAATCAAACCCAGGAACAGCTTCTGTTTATATAACTGTCTTTTTTTCATATCTTCCTCCATTACAAACCTTCTTGTTCTTCTTTATTCATCCATTTTTTGACTACATTCAAATCCAGTTCATCTTTTGGGATAAATGCCTCTGCGCCTGTATTTTTTGCTGAATTTGAAAGCAACTCTGCGCTGTCATGATGAGCGCTGACAAGAATGACACGTAGATCCTTTTTTATTCTGCGTAATTTTCGTGCTCCAACCATTCCATTCTCCCCCGGCAGCATTACATCGATTACAGCCAGGTCGGGCTGAAATTCCCGGGTAAGTTTGAGTGCCGTGGAAATGTCTCCAGATTCGCCTATTACCGAAAAACCCGCGAAAGAAAGCAATTGACGCAACTGTCGTCGAAAGGAAGGCTGGTCATCTACAATCAACACACGGTTCATTTTTAATAATGGGAAAGAGAAAGGTGGAAGGATTTCCATTCACATAGTACAAAAAGTTAATAAAATGGACATCGCTTTGAAGTACCAATTTGGTACCGAATTAAATAAAGAAAACCGGTACCGCAGTACCGGTTTTTCTCTCAAGGTAATAACAAATACTGTTATTCAGGAATGTTTTCGATCAAAATGGCAGCCTGGTGTGGTTTTAGAGAAATGTTGTCTATCATCGCGTAATCAATTCCCCATTGTGACGTATCGGCGTTTTCGGGAAGTATGCCTCCCCCATAGGGAATAGCCTGATGATAACTCCGTGGCAAGACGATATTCTTCTCCTCTTCGGAGGGATTTACGAGAATCAGACCGTTGCTGTAGGTACGAGAATATACTCCCCAATCATCTTTCCATAGCGAACTTATTGATGTGGGAATACTTCCATAAAATTCACCCACTGGTATCTCGTATTCTGGAAACCATTCCGGTTCACTGGAGTATTCAAAATTTAAAAACGTCTGATTTCCCTTAACCAAAAGGTAACTGCCTAGAATAAAAGTGCGGTCAGATAAATCATTTTCCTTGACATATTGTTGGAGTAGAAGCACCCTGTCAAGATTGACCAGGCGTAGTATTCGATCCATTTGGAGCTGCCAATCACCATCCACGGATGAAAAGTATTCACCCGTCGACCAGCGGGAAAATCCTTCAACCATTACGCCATCCACATAAACATAATCCGTGGTATCTCTGCCGGTAACCCATTCGCCAACATTAGGTATGAAATGATAATTTTGGAGATCGCCGGATTGCCCGAAGGCGATAAAACTTTCAATATTTCTCGCCCATTTTTGCTCAAAAGTGTCATCATTTAAGGGCAGTTTTGGATTAAATCTATCATTCCCATAGAAATTCGGCGGGAATAGTCCATCCACAAACAAACCATCCGCTTTATTTGAAAGAAGCTGTCGAAGAACTTCCGTTTTCCAGTAATCACGCCATGAAGGATTGGTAATATCCATTAGATACCAACCCCAATCACAAAATATCACACGCTGATCACCGATTTCATAAAACCATTCTTCCTTTGGGTCTTCCGGGTATTCCCGGATCCATTTTTCTCCCTCAATTACCTCAATCCATTTTCCACCCGGTTGGCAGGATTCATTTAATTTTTGATAACCCAATCCCAGTCCCAACCGATAATTCAACACGATAAAGTTCGGGTTATGTGCTCTCAAGCGGCGCGCGTCTGAGGCAAACACTTTTTGTGTTCCGGCGTAGTGTGTCGCAGAAAATTTGAATTGTTCCTCGGTCATTTGCCAGGTGGCCAGTTGATCATTAAAAACATGGATATTATCTTTTGTATTGGGAAATCCTCGAATTTTGATTTCCTCTTCAGGCATCGGTCTTATTTCGGATTTTGTCAGTATCACTCCCAGTTCTTTTCTGTCTTCCCTGGTTAAAAACACAAGTTCCAACAAACCATAAATGGTTAGGAAGCTCATCAATGTAATGGCAGCCAACTTTGCCACTGAAGTAAAGTTCAATTTTCCTGATGGCAGCTCTTGTTGAGAATCTGAAATTCCGGATTTATCAAGAGGCATTATCGTGCCGCTTTCTCTTCATTTTGCCATGTGATTGTAATTGTTGTACCACTACCAGGTTTTGAATCGATCATCCATGTGCCGCCAATCAGATTCACCCTCTCTCTCATTCCAACCAACCCAAAATGTCCCCTGGATGTCAATCCATGCAACGTATCAGGCGCGGAAAAACCCATTCCATCATCTTTTATGATCATGAACAATTTCCTTTCCTGCCAGGCCAGAGATATGGATACGTTTTTTGCTTTTGCGTGCTTTCCAATATTCACGAGTGCTTCCTGTGCCACCCGGTAAAGGTTCACACTCACTTCACCAGGCAATGAACGCAGTACCGCGTCAGCGCACAGGTCACATGTCACCTGTATGGAATTTTGGGTTGCCCATTCCATAAACAATGACTTCAGCGCGGCACTTAATCCGATCGCGTCCAGCATTGGGGGTCGTAAATCCGCGCAGACCTGCCGTAATTCATTTGAAAGTTGTCGGATTTCTGTTCGCATCTCTGTTAAAGATTCAGTCAATAGTGGATCCAAATCTTTATTGTTTATTAGCAAACCAATCTGGATGTTCATTCCAACCAGAGCTTGAATGGGGCTGTCATGCAGGTCACGAGCCAGACGGGCGCGTTCATCTTCACGCGATCTTAACAATTGCCTTTGTGTTTGGTTTAATGCATCCTGACTGGCTTTGATTTCATCCAATTGATTTCGCAGCGTCTCTATGGTCAACGCGTTATTTAATGCGATTTCCGCCTGTTGACTGATCGTGTTCAAAATGCGAATGTCTACATTGGAAAGGTCATCTCCATCAGAATGTGATTCAACAGTCCACTGTGCAGGAATAGCAGTCTGGAATATATATCTGAAGTGTGTATCCATTCTGGGTATGGAAGGTAACCCATCATTTTGGCTTCTTATCCATAATCCCGCTTCCTTTATTCGCATGATTTTTGGAACCTGGTTGGTCAAAATATCATGTATCTGTTCTCTGGTTGTGCTTCGCGCCAACTTGTTACTGATGTTTTCAATCACTGAGGGATAGTCATACCAACTTCCGTAAAAAAGCTTGTCCACTCGACGTTGGATGCCAGATCGAATTCCGTTAAAAGTCCACCCAATCCATAATGTCAACAGAAAGAAAGTAAAAATTTGAATAAATGAGTCATCAGGTATGTTTTGAAATATAAAAACATACGGTATTAAATACACAGCAAATATCCCGCTTGACAGAAAAGCGTATACCAGGGTCCTGTTTATTATCCGGTCAATACCAAATAAATTAAAATGCTGTGTTGCATAGAGATAACTTATCGGCGCGGCGATCAGAGACAATACAGCCATCCATTCTGGAAGGTATATCGGCGAATTTAACGCTTTGGGAATTAAATGGAAAAGAATCGGAAAAGCGACTGCCACAAGCGCACCAAATGTGACCACGCGCGTTCTTCTACGTTGTTCAATGGATGTGCGATACCGGTAAACATATGTCATCATTGCAACAGTCAGACTCGTGACCAGACTGATATAAACGCTAACAATTTGCCTGTACCATGGCAAGTCAAAAAGCCAGTAAAGTAATATGCAAACGGCTGAACCATAGAGAATGGTTAGCCAGGATACTCGTTTGAATCCGTCGCCGAGTTTTATTGGAGCGCTGATAACGTAATGCAGAATGATGGCCGGGATAAGGCAAAAACAAGCTCTGGCAATTGGCATTAATTCAACCGGTGGATTCCACGGGAATTGAAATGAAAAAATGATGAGCGCCAGCGCTCCAATACATGTTGCCAGAACATACAGGACACGAATTTCCAGATTCCAGAACCTGCGTATTAATAATAATGTCGCAATTCCCCAGTATGATAAGGCAACCAGCAGCGCGCTGATGAACGCCAGGTAATTCAGCGTTACCAATCGCACCGCGGGAATTTGCAATGAAAGAATAGCCCCCCTTCTTTCCAATTTCACGTCATGTGTCCGGGGTATTTCTGGAAACCACCAATTTTCAAATGCAACGCCGTCCACAGTGAGAAGTACATCGCCGGGTTCAAGCCCGGCCATATCCGCTTTTCCACGCTCGATGATATAGTGGACAGTGGAAGAACCGGGGGCATCGAGATAGAAGTCCATGGTCGGAGTATTCCACTCATAATAGGTCACGAAAACCATAAGCGCAGGAATAGCAATAACAAGGATTATCAGAAATCCTGTCCCCAAATTACTCCATACATTTTTTAATGTGTTCACCCGAACAATCACTTTTTAGGTTATGCGGGAAATGCCATGTTGAATGGCATAAAGCATGGCTTCCGCCCTTGTTTTAACCCCCATCTTCGAATAGATCGTGCTGATATGGTTTTGCACTGTCCGTTTTGTTAAAGTCAAGCGATCCGCTATGGCTGTATTGTCCAATCCCTGACCTAAAAGCTGAAGAATTTCCAATTCCCTGGGCGTCAAATCATCGTCGCTCAAACCTGAGCAGGCAGAATTAATTCTTTCCTGGTCATGTTTTACGACCTTCTGAATAATCTGGCTGGCGATGGATGGGCTCAACCAGCTCTTTCCGCGAGCGGCGGCCCGTACGGCGTTGGCAAGCGTCTCAAGGGCTTCATCCTTCAGGATATAGCCAACCGCGCCGTTTTCCAGAATCGAGAGAATCATCTGAGGATCATCATGGGCGGTTAGTATAAGGATGGCTGTTTTCGGATTTTTATTTTGGAGATTGGAGGTCACTTCCAGTCCATTCTTATCGGGCAAACCAATATCCAAAACCAGTACATCCGGCATAAAGCGTTCTACAAGCAGTATGGCATCCTCCCCGCATCCTCCCTCTGCCAAAACATGAATATCACCCGTACCATCAAGTATGGCTTTCATACCCGCCCGGACAATCGGATGATCATCAACTATAACCACATTGATCATAATAATTTCCTGAATACAAAACAGGATATTTTATTTTAGCGTATTCAACATAAGAATAATATATAAGAAAAGGCAGGTTCGCAATTGGAACCTGCCTTTCAGGGTGGCTGATGGGTTTCGAACCCACAACATCCACATCCACAGTGTGGCGCTCTGCCGTTGAGCTACAGCCACCATAAACGCGGGTTATTTTATCACAGCCCTACAACACGGGCAAGCATTCCTTATCCCAACATTTCAAGGATTGTCTTCGCGGCTTCCTTACTGGAAACCATCTTTTGTTCCCTCAAAGCCAGGTTTTTTATCGTCACCATACCTGAGGCTGCTTCATCTGGACCTTGAATCACAGCAAAACGTATACCTTTACGATCAGCAAATTTCAATTGTTTTGGCAGTTTGACAGCTTCCGGATACGTCACCACCTGAATTCCGGCCTTGCGTAACTCGTTCGCAAGAGCAAACGATGAAGGCAGCAAATTTTCATCAAAGACAGTCATCAGTACAGATTTATTAATCGCCTGCCTCAATGAAAGCTTCCCGTATTTTTGTAAAAGCAGAGTGACCATAACATCACCCATGGCAAATCCAACACCAGGAAGAGGGCTGCCTCCCACATCTCCCACCAGGTTGTCATACCGTCCGCCGCCAAATACGGCGCGCCCCTCACCGGTAGCATCACGGCCTTCAAAAACCGTTCCTGTGTAATATTCCAAACCACGAATGATTTGTGGATCAAAAACGACAAATTCACGCAATCCCATGGCTTCAAGCACTTCGAAGAATCGCACCAGTTCGTCTGATTTCCTCCATAATTCTTTATCTGCCAGGATTCCACAAAGGTTTGAAAATTGTGTTTCTGTCAATCCGCATTCAATGGCGTATTCTTTCCAGGCATCTGGTGATAACTTGTCACGCCGATCAATCACATGAAATACTGTCTTCCGTTTTTCCACGGCAATCCCCAGTTCGCCCAGAACGAAATCCATCAGCCGGCGGTTATTAATGAATATCTTTACATCCGCAGGTGTTAGACCGACGCTCTGGAAAAAGCTGGCAGCCACAGCCACAAGTTCAGCATCCGCTTCCGGTGAATCTACGCCAAGCAAATCAATATTCCACTGGAAAAACTCACGGGTGCGTCCCTTTTGCGGTCTTTCATAACGCCAGAACGGTCCAAAAGACCACCATCGTACCGGGAATGCCAGTTCGTTCTGCTTTTGGGCAATCATACGCGCGAGAGTCGGGGTCAGTTCAGGGCGCAGGGTTATCTGGTCGCCGCCGCGATCCGAAAAGACAAACGATTGCTCCTTAACCAGCTCTTCTCCCGATTTGGCCGCGTAGAGTTCCAACCGTTCAAGTATCGGACCCTCCCATTCCTCATATCCAAAGGAAGAGCTGACCATTTTGATTTGTTGATATAACCAGGTCCGGATTGACATCTCTTCCGGATAAAAATCTCTTGTGCCTTTAACTGGTTGTATCAATGGTTTCATTTGAGTCTCCGATAGTGTGGGAATTTGACTATTAAACCATGTTTTTCCTGTTTCGTTTAATATCAGTAAATCCATATCTGTTTTCTCGAATTAAATCAACATACTTCTGGCTTCACATGATAAACTTGTGTAAAATTTCAAAATATATAAAATATTTTCCAAGAGAAGTCCATGAATGCTACAGAACTGATTAAAACAATCGATGGCACCCTGATCAATACTGACGCCGACCTGAGCAGGGAAATAAAAGGTGGGTGCGGTGCCGATTTAATGAGTGATGTTCTGGCATCCATACAACCAGAAGCTGTCCTTCTAACAGGTCTGTGTAATCCACAGGTTGTACGCACCGCTCAGATGGCTGATGTGGCCGCCATTGTCCTTGTCAGAGGAAAACTTCCCCCCAAGGAAACCATCGATCTGGCTAACAGGGAACGTATCCCTCTGATCACAAGTCCATTTGGCATGTTTGAACTTTGCGGGCGTTTGTACCAAAATGGATTAAAGAGTTTTGAATCATCTGTTGCTGATGGCGATTGCAACTGCGATGAAATCTCATAAAAGCTGACAATGAGTGCGAATTCCATTCGTTCAACGGTTGTGTTAACCGACCAGCAGGCCGAGAGCATAACACGGTCGGAGGAATTGGCCTATGAATTACGCATAAACGAGGTGATGACACGCGATGTGCGTGCCGCCTCTCCCGATATGCAGATGAAAGATGTAGTGGAAATCTTCCGCAAGACGGGGATTTCTGGTATGCCGGTCACCGATGATGATCACCTTATTGGAGTGATCAGCATGGAAGACATTTTCCATTGCCTAATGGAAGGTGATCTGAATGCCTTCACTACCAAATACATGACACCAAACCCATATACCGTTAAAGATGTTGATCTTGTGGTTGAAGCATTAAAAATCTTCGTGGCCACCGGTGTGGGCCGCCTACCGGTTGTGGACACCGAAGGTAAAATATCCGGGATTATTACCAAGGGGGATATCACCCGCGGCTTATTGAAAGTATTGCAGTCCAAAACTCAGGAAGAAGAGATGCGCCGATACCGCGCGTCTCATCTCTTTGAAGATATAGAATCGGACCGCACCAGCCTCATCCTGCGCTATAACATCAAGCAACACGATTTTGTGCATGGGGGTGCGGCATCCAGTAACATCAAACGAGCTCTACTGCGTCTTGGCGCCAGCCCGCAAATCGCCCGGCGATGTTCCATTGCTATATATGAAGCCGAGATCAACCTCATCATCCACACAAATAATGGCGGCATTATTCGCGTTGAAATTGAGCCTCATCAGATCACCATTGACGTTACAGATGATGGTCCGGGGATCCCGGATGTTGAACAGGCTATGAAACCGGGTTATTCCACAGCTCCAGAGGAAATACGCGAATTGGGATTTGGCGCTGGGATGGGGTTGGCAAATATTGCCCGTTGTGTGGATAGCATGAAACTTGAATCGGTACCAGGTAAAGGCACGCGATTAAAAATGAAAATAAACCTGGAGAGTAAAGAGATACTCGGAGATCAAAATCTTAATCCGTCGGAGAAATGAAATGAATATTCAAGAAATCATTAATAGTTTGGAATTAAAAGTACTGACTGAAACCAAAGATTTTGCCTCCATCGAACCGTCTTTTGGTTACACCTCTGATTTATTAAGCTGCGTTATGGCTGGCGCACCCAAACAGGGAATCTGGGTAACACTTCAAGCGCATGGCAATATTGTCGCTGTTGCCGCTCTTCTTGAACTGACAGCCGTCATCATCACGGAAGGAGCCATGCCAGATGAAAACACCATCCAGAAAGCAAATGATGAAGGTGTAACTCTTCTGTCAACACCGAAATCGAGTTTCTCCATGATCGGGCAGTTATGGGAGATGGGTTTGCGCAACCCGTGAGTCCGTTCAAAACCTTTCGGGCAGAATTACACATTCACACTGTCCTGTCGCCATGCGCTGAAGTGGAGATGATCCCTCCATTGATTGTTCAAGAGGCGTTGGATCGAGGGATTCAAATTATTGGAATCACAGATCACAACGCGTCGGCCAATGTCGGCGCGGTCATGGAAGCTGCCCGGGGAACCGGAGTTCATGTTTTTCCCGGTATGGAACTGCAAAGTCGTGAAGAAGTACATCTACTCTGTTTGTTTGACACTCTCGAGCAGCTAAATGAAATGCAGGTACAGGTATCAAAATGTTTGCCCGCTCTTTCCAATCGACCGGATTTCTTTGGCGAACAGTTCGTTGTCGATTCAACGGGCGAATTCATCCGCCGTGAAGACCAGCTTCTTCTCACTTCCTCTTCCCTGACCATAAAGCAGGCCTGTGAATTGGTGAACCGGCTGAATGGTCTTTTAATCCCGGCACATGTCAATCGCCAGGCGTTTGGACTGCTGCCTACTCTCGGGATGATCCCGGAAGAGCTTGAACACCACCGGGTAATGGAGATTTCGCGGCACATCACACCGGAAAAAGCAAACCTGGAATTTCCTCAATTAAAAAGATTAACGCTAATCCAAAGCGGAGACGCGCACCGCCTGAATGAATTCCTTGGGGTCAACGTCTTCACCATGGAAAACCCATCGATTTCTGAATTAAACCTGTCATTTCAACATATAGATGAAAGATTATTTGAAATTAGTCACCCAAATTTGTGACAGAAATCACATGTTGAGGTAAAATCAATCAACTAAATCGGTGAGAATTCTTGCCCTGATCGTAGACATTTTTGATGACAATCTTTCCAACTCTTCAATGACATTTGCACCTGTTTTCATTGAATAGCAGGATTGTAAACATGAAGTGTATAATTTGGAGAGTATTGGTATTAAAATGCAATCTTAGAGGAGACTCTATAAATTATTGGAGCCTGTTATGGCAGAAATTAAGACCAGCAATTCATCAAACGATCCCCTTGCAAAACCCGAACTGAAGATAATAATCGATGAAGTAATTGACCGCAACAAACATTTGAGCGGCGCAACCATGGTTGTTCTGAACGAACTTCAGGGCAAGATCGGTTTTATATCAAAAACAATGCAGGCATACGTTGCCCAGAGACTCGGTGTTCCGGTCAGCCAGGTACATGGTGTAGTCTCGTTTTATTCATTCTTCACCACCAGTCCAAGAGGCAAGCACACCGTCAAGTTTTGCCTTGGTACAGCCTGTTATGTTGGCGGAATTCCCCAGATTATTGAAAAAGCCAAACAGGTTCTGGGTATTGAACCCGGCCAGACAACAGAAGACGGAGAGATCACCCTGGAAGTCTGCCGATGCGTGGGTGCATGCAGCCAGGCTCCGGTCGTAGTCATTGATGAGGAATTACACGGACGCGTTCGTCCGAATAAATTCCCGCAATTGATCAAATCCATCCAGCCCGAAAAGGAATAAGGACTTTCCCGATGCGCGAATTGGCTCTTCATCTGCTGGATATAGCTGAAAACAGCGCTGCGGCCGATGCAAAGACCATCCGCATTGAGATTGTGGAAGACCTTACCCATGATCGTTTAACTATGAGTGTTGAAGATGACGGCAAAGGCATGTCTGAGGAAATGGTAAAAAGTGTTATCGATCCATTTGTCACCTCCCGAACCACCCGCAAGGTTGGTCTGGGTATACCGCTTCTCAAAGAGGCGGCAGAATTGTGTGAAGGTTCGTTTACCATCACTTCAAAATCTGGAATTGGAACAAAAGTCTTTGTGGATTTCCAGAGGAGTCACATTGACCGAATGCCTTTGGGTGATATCTCAACAACCTTCATGAATCTAATGATCGCCCACCCGGGCATCCATTTCATCTTCCGTTATATTGTTGGAAAAGAAGAATTCTTTCTTGATGATGAAACCATTAAAAATGAACTACAGGAAGTCTCTTTGACTGAACCTGTTGTGTTAAATTTTTTGCGCAATTTTTTCGAATCAGGCGTGAACAATATTCAGTGTAACGCCTGAAAGAACCCCATTTTCCGGAGAGAGACGATGACCACAATTAAATCACTGGAAGATTTAAAGAAGATTCGCGAAGAAGCTCTTGAGAAACGCAAAGTTAAAGCAGCGGAAGGCAAAGCACAGGTAACAGTCGCCATGGGAACCTGCGGTATTGCAGCAGGCGCCCGCGAAACGATGAAAGCCGTCCTTGATATCATCGAAAAAGACAATATCAGTGGCATTATTGTTTCGCAGACCGGCTGTATTGGTCTATGCGAAAAAGAACCGATTGTCCAGGTTACTGTTGGATCTGAACCCAAAGTTACCTATGGTAAGGTCTCTCCCGAAGTGGCTCGCCGCATCATGATTGAACACATTGGCCAGGGAAAAATTGTTAAAGATCACGTAATTCAAGCCTAGTTTTTACTATATTTTTTTATTGAAGGTTTTCCAATGAAGTATTTTCGTTCTCATGTTTTGGTTTGTGTTGATCCGGAGTGCCTTGAAAAAGGGGCTCACGAAGTTATGGATGCTTTGCAGGATGAGCTTGTAGCCCAGGGATTGATTGACGAAGTCCAGGTTCTTGAAACATCTCGTATTGGTGGATGCGCCCAAGGTCCGGAGTTAATGGTCTACCCTGAAGGTGTGCATTACGGTGGTCTGACGGTTGATGATGTTCCATTTTTAGTGGAAGAACATTTTCTTAAAGGCCGTGTAGCCAGTAAATTTATCATTCAAAATGAAAAAGCCACTGATGAAGAGCTATCCGCACCAACGCCCAAAGAACTTCGCGTTGTGCTGCGCAATTGCGGCAAGATTGATCCTGAAAACATTGAAGACTATATCGCGGAAGATGGCTATCAGGCTCTTGCCAAAGTACTGACATCAATGACCCCGGACCAGGTTATTGATGAAATACTGCGTTCCGGCCTGCGCGGCCGCGGCGGCGCGGGTTTCCCGGCAGGCAAGAAATGGATGTTTGCCCGTGCCAGCGCTGAAACCCCCAAATATACCGTCTGCAATGCAGATGAAGGTGACCCCGGCGCGTTCATGAATCGCCGTGTTCTGGAAGGCGATCCGCACGCTGTTCTTGAAGGCATGATCATTGCCGGATATACCACCGGCTCCAGCCAGGGTTACGTATACTGCCGTGCGGAATACCCAGTGGCTGTGCGGACCCTGAATATCGCCATTGAACAGGCACGCAGCCTCGGATTGTTAGGCAAAAATATTCTTGGCTCCGGCTTTGATTTCGACCTGGAAGTACGTATGGGCGCCGGCGCTTTTGTCTGTGGTGAAGAGACCGCCCTAATGTCTTCAATTGAAGGCAAGCGCGGAGAACCCCGCCCCCGGCCCCCTTTCCCGGCGGTAAAGGGGTTATTTGGCAAACCCACCAACATCAACAACGTCGAAAGTTATGCCAATGTCCCCCAGATTATTATTAGAGGTGCTGATTGGTATTCCAGTCTGGGCACCGATAAGAGCAAAGGCACCAAGACTTTCGCTCTGGCCGGGGATCTGAAAAAGCCCGGTCTGGTGGAAGTACCGCTGGGAATCACCCTGCGCGAACTGGTCTATGAAGTCGGCGGCGGGATTAAAGACGACAAGGGATTCAAAGCCGCGCAAATCGGTGGTCCCATGGGTGGTTGTTTGCCCGCGAAATATCTCGATTTGCCGGTGGATTATGAATCATTAATCTCTGCCGGTGCCATGATGGGTTCCGGCGGTCTTATCGTTCTCGACGACGAAACCTGTATGGTCGATATTGCCCGCTATTTCATGGAGTTCACCCAGGATGAAAGCTGCGGCAAGTGCACCCCCTGCCGTGTCGGAACACGTCGAATCCTGGAAATTCTGCAAAACATATGCGATGGAAAAGGCAAAGACGGCGATATTGAAACATTGGAATACCTTTGCAAAGAGATCGTATCAACCTCTCTCTGCGGTTTAGGACAGGGTGCCCCCAATCCTGTCATCAGCACACTTAAGCATTTCCGTGATGAATACGAAGCGCATATCTACGAAAAACGCTGCCCGGCGAAAGTGTGTAAATCTTTGATACATTATTCCATTACGGATGGCGTCTGTACCGGGTGTACAGTCTGCGCACGTAATTGTCCGGTCAATGCCATTTCCGGTGAACGCCGTCAGACTCACGTAATTGATCCAGATATTTGCATCCGTTGCGGTATCTGCGCTCAGGTATGTAACTTTAACGCTGTGGAGGTGAAGTAGCAATTTTTCTTAATTGAATACTTGCTGAGACTTTCGTAAAATCAGTTACGCTTTCTATGCTGTTCGCATCGTTCCTACAATATGGAGGAAGTATGGTTCCAAATACCAAACAAAGTGATGTGGCAAATTCAGTCATAGTAGCAGTAAAGGCATCTGTTGATGCCTTCGGCGCCAAACGTGAAGAAATGATACCGATCCTTAACGATATCAATAAGAGACTCGGGTTTATTCCTCCAGAAGCGCTGGACGAGGTAAGCAGGTTATTGAAAGCCCCGAAAAGCCAGCTATATTCGGTAGCCAGCTTTTATCGGATGCTTTCCACCAAACCGCGCGGTCGGCATGTGATCCAATTCTGTGAAAGCGCGCCATGTCACGTGGTTGGTGGCAAGGAAGTCTGGGAAGAACTTCAAAAACAGGTCCAATTGAAACCGGGTGAAACAAGTCCGGATGGAAAATGGACATTGCTAACGACTTCCTGCCTTGGGATATGCGGTGTAGGTCCGGTGATGACCATAGATGATGAAGTCTACGGAAATATCACTCCCGGCGAACTTCAATCCATATTAGCCCGATACGAATAGGAGCGCACAATGAAAGCCTACCGATCCATGGTTTTGGTTTCCAGTGACCCGCTCTCAATGGAACGGGGAGCCCGGCAAGTTTTCGAACAGATTCAACAGGAACTGAACGCTTTTGGGATAGCTGAAGAAGTTTCGCTGACCATGGTTGGCGATGTTGGACGGCATGACGCCCTTCCGCTGGTCATTATCTATCCTGAAGCCGCGATTTACGGACCAGTAAAAACCGACGATGTTCACCATCTTGTTGAAGAGCACCTTTACAAAGGACGGGTCGCCAGTGAATTACTGGCTTCCAGCCGCGAGCTTTCCGGAAGGATTGCCTGGTTGAGTTCCCGCAAGGGAACATTGCCGGCTGAGAACCGCATCGTTTTACAGCGGGCTGGAATAATTGATCCGAGTAATATTGAAGAATACATAATCCATGATGGATATGAGGCGCTCGGAAAAATCATTTCCAGCATGAAACCCTCTGAAGTCATCGACGAAATAATGAAGTCTGGCCTCCGTGGACGCGGAGGAGCAGGTTTTCCCACCGGATTGAAATGGAAATTTGTTGCCCAGGCAAATGGCGATCAAAAGTATGTTGTCTGCAATGCGGATGAAAGCGAACCAGGAACCTTTAAAGACCGATTAATCCTGGAAGGTGATCCTTTCTCCATTTTGGAAGCCATGACCATAGCCGGGTATGCCGTTGGTGCGTCTGAAGGATATATCTACATCCGCGGTGAATACGCCCTTGCGCGGCAACGCCTTGAAGCGGCCATTGTTGCTGCCAGGGAAATGGGATTTCTCGGTAAGAATATTTTTAATTCCGAATTTTCTTTTGAACTTCATCTTCATTCCGGCGCGGGAGCGTACATCTGTGGTGAAGAAACTGCGTTGCTTGAATCCATCGAAGGCAATCGAGGTGAACCGCGGGCAAGGCCGCCTTACCCGACAACCAATGGGCTGTGGAACAAACCAACTCTAATCAACAATGTTGAAACCCTGGCCAATATACCGGCCATCCTACGCGAAGGCGCTGCCTGGTTCAAATCCATTGGAACACCCAGCAGTCCTGGAACAAAAGTCTATACCATTCTTGGGAATGTGAATGTAACCGGCCTGATTGAAGTCCCCATGGGTATCACCCTCCGTGAAGTGATTGCCATCTACGGGAAAGGGATGAAGAATGGATCTGGCTTCAAAATGGCGCAAACCGGCGGCTCGAGCGGTTCCATAATCCCGGCAAGTTTGCAGGATACCCCGATGGATTTTGACTCATTCAACAAAGCCGGTGTTGCGCTGGGTTCAGGCGCGTTGCTCATTTGCAATGAGGATACCTGCGTTGTTGACCTGGCAAAAGTGCTGATGAATTTCTTCCGTGTTGAAAGCTGTGGAAAATGCACCCCATGCCGTATTGGAAACCAACGGGCGTATGAAATCCTCGATCAGATATCCGAAGGGGTTGGCTCAATACACGATCTGGATGATCTGGAATCGATCAGCGACAATCTCTTCCAGCTTTCCAATTGCGGACTCGGGCAAACTTCCGGTACTCCGATCAGGGATATTTTGAAGTATTTTAGAGCGGAAGTTGAGGCGCATATTCGTCTCAAAGTATGTCCCTCTGGAGTTTGTTCCATGAGTGGACATAAGGTTCATGCATAAACAGTAATCTCGAAAAAGAGAGGTTTTCTTATGGTCAACTTAACCATTGACGGCAAGAACATTGAAGTAAAAGAAGGGACAACGGTATTACGGGCTGCCCAGTCCGCCGGAATTGAAATTCCGACTCTCTGTGACCACCCGGAATTAACTCCCTATGGAGGTTGCCGTTTATGTCTTGTGGAAGTGGAAGGCGCTAGAACATTACAGCCTTCCTGCACATTACCGGTCAGCGAAAAAATGGTTGTCAAAACAACTACTGATCGCGTAAAAGAAGCCAGAAAATTCGTGTTAACCCTGCTTTTCAGCGAACGCAACCATTTCTGCCCATTCTGCCAGGAATCTGGCGGCGACTGCGAACTTCAGAATGCCGCGTATGGTGAAGGCATGACGAACTGGCCTTTGTCACCGAATTTCTCCACCTTTGGCGTGGATGCATCCGGTCCGTATTTCATTCTGGATAACAATCGCTGCATCCTTTGCCGTCGCTGTGTCCGTGCCTGTGGCGAACTGGTTGGCAATTTTACCTGGGGCTTTGAAGAACGCGGCGCCAAGAGTTATCTTGTGGCCGATTACGGCGTCCCCATTGGCGAATCTTCGTGTGTATCCTGCGGTACGTGTGTTCAGGTCTGCCCGACAGGCGCGCTCATTGACCGCCAATCGGCTTACCGCGGGAAGGACACACAGATCAACAAGGTTCCCTCTGTGTGCATTGGCTGCTCAGTGGGTTGTGCGATTAATGTGGGTGTTAAAGACAATCAACTTGTCCGTGTGGAAGGCCGCTGGAGCGAAGGTCCCAGTGGCGGTGTCCTGTGCAAGACCGGCCGCTTTATCCCATTGGAAGAAAAACGCGAACGTATTCTGACCCCCATGGTTCGTAAGAATGATGAACTTAAAGCCGCCACGTTTGAAGAAGCTATCGACGCGATTTCTGCTGCTTTCAAACCGCTGGCCGGAAAAAATGGTTCGGGTGTTGCTGCCATTGCTTCCACCCGCCTGTCTGTTGAATCTCTCTCTCTCTTCAAACAGGTCTTTGCTGATGGATTAAAAAGCGGGATGGTCACCTCAATGGAAGAAGGTTGGCCAACCGTATCTTCTGCCGCTCTTGCTGAAGAAAATAAGGGGTCCTTTGAAGGCAAGATCGACGCTCTTGATACCGCTGATTGTGTGGTTGTTGTCGACTCCGATCTATACACAAATCATCAGGTACTCGGCTTCCTGGTGAAACGACTTCTTCCCGGCGGAACCAGGATGATAGTGATCGATCCGGAAGAAAATGGCTTCGATCCATTCGCTGATGTTCGTATTAAGGCAACAAAAGGGTCTAAGGTGGATCTCATGGCAGCCCTGAAAGCCGCTGTGAAGAAACAGAATGTATCTGACATGGCTTCCAAACTTGGCATTAATGATACCGATCTGGCTGCGGCTGGTGAACTTCTTGCCGCTGCCGAACACCCGGTCTTTATCTTTGGACGGAAATTCTCTGCCAAAGAAGGTAAAGCCGCTGTCGCCGCGCTGGTGGACCTTTCTAAAGCCGTCAAGAATTCCTCGATCATCAGCACCAAAGGCAAAGCCAACAGTCTGGCAGCCTCACAACTGCACCTGGATCAGCCCTTTGAGGCCGGAAAACACCAGGCTTTCTTTGTCGCCATTGGCGATGATGAGCCATCAGAGCGCTTACTCAAGAACCTGGATGGCGCGTCATTCCTTGCCGTCGGAGCCACCTATCATTCGAAATTAACCGCCAAAGCCAATGTGGTTATTCCGGTTGAAATGTGGGCCGAATTGACTGGCCATTTCATCAACCTGGACGGTCGTCTGCAAAAATCAACAGCCGCTCTCACCGCCCCCGCCGGTGTGGTGACCAGTGAAAAGGCATTGCAATCAATCGCCGCCAGTCTTGGTGTAAATACAAACGACGCGTGGAAAGAATCCATTAAATCACGTGTATCTTCCGCGGATATCGTTGAATCCTGATATCTAGGATATTAATAAGGAGTAAACATGGCAAAACCAAAAATCGCATCAGACTGGCTGGCGGGTTGTGCTGGTTGTCATATGTCATTATTGGATATTGACGAAAAGATCATAAAAATAGCTGAACTGACTGACATTCGAGCCACACCCATCACAGACTTGAAAGAACCGGATGAGAGCGGCGTGGATGTCGGTATTCTCGAAGGCGGAATTAACAATTCCTATAACGAGGAAGTTGCCCATCGCATGCGCAGCCGCTGCGGGTTGCTTGTCGCATTGGGTGATTGCGCTGTATTCGGTGGTGTTCCAGCCATGCGGAATTTCTTCACACTGGAAGAAACTTTACGCCGCGCCTATGTTGAAACCGAATCCACTGATTCAAGCGGCGCCATTCCGTCAGATCCGGAACTCGCAAAACCAACAGAAGTCCGCGCCCTGCAGGATGTGGTACCCGTCGATATTTTTGTCCCCGGTTGCCCTCCCAGCCCGGAAGTGATCTACTATGTCTTGAGCGAATTGGCTCAGGGACGCCGCCCTGAAATCAAAGGCGACCTGCTGGATTGGCATTAAAGGTAAAAATAGGAGATACAAATCATGCCTGCTCAAAAAATAACTATTGAACCGGTCACCCGTATTGAAGGCCATGCCAAGGTAACCATTCACCTGGATGATAAGGGTGACGTCTCCCGTGCTTACCTGCATGTAAACGAGTTCCGCGGTTTTGAAAAATTCTGCGAAGGCCGCATGGTCTTCGAAATGCCGTACATCACCCCGCGCATCTGCGGTATCTGCCCGGTGAGCCATCATCTGGCTGCCGCCAAAGCCGGAGACGCTGTAATGGGTACACCTCCGCCGCGCCCCGCATCTCTGCTGCGTGAATTGATGCACATGGGTCAGATTGTTCAGAGCCATGGTATGCATTTCTTTGAACTGGCCGGACCCGATCTGCTTCTGGGGTTTGACGCCGACCCCGCCGTGCGCAACGTAGTCGGTGTCATCGGCGCAAACGCTGAATTGGCACTTAAGGCCGTCAACTTGCGTAAATGGGGACAGGAGATAATTTCCACCCTGGGCGGCCGCCGTATTCATCCGCTCTTTGCCGTTCCCGGCGGTGTAAACAAATCCCTTACTTCCTCCGAACGCGATGCCATTCTAAAAGACATTGACGCGCAGATTGCCACTACCAAAATCGGTTTGCAGATCATCAAGGACTGGGCAAAAGCCAACAAGGAAGACATCGATAAATTTGGCGTTTTCCCCACCGGTTATTTCGGGCTGGTTACTCCGAAGAACGGTCTTGAGCTGTATGAAGGCAAAATCCGCCTTGTCGATCGTAATGGAAGTCAGTTGGAATTGTTTGAAGGCAAGAACTACCTCGATATTATTGCTGAACACGTGGAAAACTGGTCTTACCTCAAATTCCCGTATTACAAAAAAATGGGTTACCCCGAAGGTGTTTACCGCGTTGGTCCACTTGGCCGCCTTAACGCGTCTGACGTCATCGAAACACCCATGGCCAACGAAGAACATAAACTATGGAAACAAATCAATAATGGTAAGCCGGTGGAAAACACCCTTCTTTACCATTATGCCCGTTTGATCGAGACCCTGTTCGCCATTGAACGTGTTCGCATGCTGCTCGAAGACCCTGATATCATGAGTACTGACATCATGAATACAAAGCAGGATTTCAAGGGAGAAGGCGTCGGCATTATTGAAGCTCCCCGCGGAACGCTTATCCATCACTATAAAGCCAATGAAAATGGCCAGTTGGAAAAGGTCAACCTGATCGTTTCCACCGGCCACAACAACTGGGCTATGAGTAATGCGGTAGACAGTGTCGCCAAAACCTACATTTCCGGTCAGCAAGTCCGCGAAGGTCTCTTGAACCGTGTTGAAGCAGCCGTCCGCGCGCACGATCCCTGCCTGTCCTGCTCCACGCATGCCGTTGGTCAAATGCCCATGATTGTGGACATCGTCGATCCTGAAGGCAAAACCATTCAGTCATTAAAGCGCGACTGATCAAAAATAAATAGTAACAAAAGGGCGGTGCCGTAATCACTGGCATCGCCCTTTTAAAATCTGACTTATGAATATTCCTTCTACAATAATTGTTGGTTATGGAAATCCAGACCGCCAGGATGATGGCGTAGCCTGGCATATTTTGGCCGGAATTGCAAAAAAGCTTGGACGAGCGGTTCCCGAAAGCTGGGAAGAACCATTTGACATCACAGGTGATTTTCCCCACCTGCTTTTTCAATTACAATTAAATCCGGAAGTAACTGAGACGCTTTCACAATATCAGAATGTCTGCTTCGTGGACGCACATACCGGTGACATCCCCAATGACATTCAATTTGGTGAAGTATCCGGTGAATTCCAGACGTCGCCATTCACCCATCACATGACGGCAGAAGCCTGTCTTAATCTTACCGGCACCCTTTACAACATCAGGCCTCAAGCATACCTGCTTTCAGTTCGCGGGTACGCGTTTGGATTCACCCAGCACCTTTCCCCGCAGACGGCTTTCCTGACTGAAATTGCCATTGATAAATGCGTGGAATGGTTAAAAAGTCTGGTTAAAGAAGAATACTGATCATATGCACATGAAATAATCCAATAATGTGTTATGAAATAAAGTCTACGTTTTATATCTAATTCGTTTACTTTCAGGGAAAAACAAAGATATAATTGCACTGTGCATGAATTAGCCGTAACTGAATCTATTTTGCAGATTTCCGAAAAATACGCTCGGGAATCTGACGCTCAAAAAGTAACCTGTATTAACCTTGTGATAGGCAAGCTCTCCAGTATTGTGGATGATTCTGTCCAGTTCTACTGGGAGATTATCAGCAACGATAGTATCTGCAAGGATGCCGTGTTACATTTTGAACGCCGACCCGCTTTGTTGATCTGTAACACGTGCTCCACCGAATATCAGATTGACTCAGCGCTACAACCCTGCCCTCATTGCGGGAGTCCCGATATAAAAATTTTGGCGGGGGAAGAGTTCTTTGTTGACAGCATTGAAATTGAAAAGTGAGGTTGAATGACGTCCGTTCGTGTTCCAGTAGTAGAGAAAATATTAAGCGCCAATGACCAGCTTGCCGCTCAAAATCGTTCTTTCTTGAAAAACAAGGGTATTTTCTCCATAAATCTCATGGCATCTCCCGGTGCCGGAAAAACCAGTTTCATCCTTCAGACCATCCAGGGATTAAAAGACCGCGTAAGATTGGGTGTGATCGAAGGAGATACGGCGGCAGTCACCATTGATGCCGATAAAGTCTCTGAAGTGGGGGTCCCCGCCGTTCAGATTAATACTGGAGGAGATTGCCATCTTGATGCCGTCATGGTTGCCGGTGGAATGCAACAACTCCCCCTGGATGTCATTGATTTGATGATTATTGAAAACGTTGGCAACCTTGTATGTCCGGCGGCTTTCGATCTTGGAACAGACATAAATGTTCTGGTTGCTTCAATTCCCGAAGGGGATGACAAACCTTATAAATATCCCGCCATATATCGCGGCATTGATGTGTTAATCCTGAATAAAATGGACTTACTGCCCTATATCAAATTCCGTCCCGAGTATTTCAAACAGGGTGTTGAAATGCTAAATCCTGGTCTTACGACCTTTCCCATTTCCTGCGTCACAGGAGAGGGCGTTGCTGACTGGTTAAACTGGCTGGAAGCAAGAGTCAAATTAAACCGCAAGTAGGTTTTCAATGGAAGACGTTAAAGGGCTAGCCATCCATGTGCGCGGAATCGTGCAGGGAGTGGGATTCAGGCCGTTTGTTTACCAACTGGCGGTAAAAAATCATCTTACCGGCTGGGTACGCAACACATCAAACGGTGTGGATATCGAACTCAATGGAACAAACTCCACACTCGATCAATTTGTTAATGAATTGAAGAGCTCGCCGCCTCCCCTGGCCCGTATTGATGAATTTTCCGCAAAACCGGTCCTCGCTGGTGTCTATACGCAGTTTTCGATTATTGAAAGTCATTCAGACCCCGATCAGTTTATTCCGGTCTCTCCTGATATGTCCATATGTCCGGATTGTCTGCGTGAACTCTTTGATCCAGCCAACCGCCGCTATCGTTACCCCTTTATCAATTGTACGAATTGTGGACCGCGCTTTTCCATTATCAAGAATATTCCTTATGACCGCCCCTTCACTACCATGGCGGATTTTCCTCTGTGCCCGGAATGTCGCAGCGAATATGAAAATCCACTTGACCGTCGATTTCATGCCCAGCCCGTAGCCTGCCCTGTTTGCGGACCATCCATTAAATATTTCGAAGTCGGAAAACAAATCACGTCAGATGAAGACGCGTTGATTTCCTCTCGTGAGGCAATTCGCAAAGGCCTGATTTTAGCAGTGAAAGGTCTGGGCGGTTATCACCTCGCCTGTGACGCGGCCAACTCTGAATCAGTGCGTGAACTCAGACATCGAAAAAAACGTGTCGAAAAACCTTTCGCGTTGATGGCTTTTTCACTCGATTCCATTCACCGCTATTGCCATGTTTCAATTGAAGAACAGGAATTACTTGAAAGCCGTCAACGTCCCATTGTCTTGCTGGAAAAACGGAATGATTGCACCCTTCCAGAAGAACTGGCACCCGGGCAAAAATCATTGGGTTTTATGTTGCCTTATACTCCCCTGCATTACCTGTTGCTGGAACCCGATGATGGTTTCTCCGATGTCCTGGTGATGACCAGCGGTAATCTGAGCGAAGAACCCATCGCGTATGATGATACCGATGCCAGCGAACGGCTTTCACCCCTGGCAGACGCCTTTCTCACCCATAATCGCGGTATTCATATGCGAGTGGATGATTCAGTCTGCCGGATTGTCAACCATAATCCCTACCTTATCAGACGCTCGCGTGGTTACGCTCCCGACCCGCTTACCCTGCCTTTCCCGCTTCCTGAAATTTTTGCCGCCGGCGCGGAGTTGAAGAACCATTTCACCCTTACACGGGAATCATACGCTTTCCACAGCCATTTCATTGGCGATTTGGAAAATTACGAAACACTTCAATCTTACGAGCAAGCTATTGTTCATTTTGAAAATTTATTCCGGATCAAACCAAAATTTCTTGTTTGCGATCTGCATCCCGATTATCTTTCAACAGGCTATGCCCAGACGCGCAGTCAGCAGGAAAATCTGCCCCTTGTTCAGGTGCAACACCATCACGCGCATCTCGCCGCCTGCCTACTGGACAATAATTTTGAAACCGATGACCCTGTTATCGGGCTGACTTTTGACGGCACCGGCTATGGAACGGATGGCACAATATGGGGCGGAGAAGTTTTGGTTGGTGGATATAAGGGTTACCAGCGGCGTTTTCACCTGGAACAATTCCCTCTACCTGGTGGTGATATTGCCGTACGAACACCAGCCCGGACGGCGTTGTCGATATTACACACCTGTAATATTCCCTGGGAGCTTCACCTCTCTCCTGTCGAAAATTTCTCAAATGCTGAACTGGCGGTCATAAAATCCCAGTTGAGCGCAATGATCAATTCACCACTAACCTCTTCCATGGGACGATTATTTGACGGAATATCATCAATCCTGGGAATTCGTCAAAAGGTTACCTATGAAGGCCAGGCAGCCATAGAATTGGAAGCCTGCGCTGACTTGAATGAAACCAGGGCGTACACATTCGTTTTGAAAGATGATGTCATCAAGTTTGGAACGGTTATTACGTCCATTTTGGCCGATCTTCAAGCAAAAGTTCCTGTGTCGGTAATCTCGGCACGTTTTCATAACACGGTAGCAGACCTATGCCTTATCATAAGCCGCATCATCCGTGATGAAACCGGAATTACTTCAGTGGCGTTAAGCGGAGGCGTCTGGCAAAATGTTCTTTTGTTGACAAAAGCCATAAAATTACTGGAAGGAAATGGCTTTAAGACGCTAACTCACAAAAGAGTACCCACCAATGATGCATGTGTGTCATTGGGTCAGGCCGTCATTGCGGCCAGGTTTATTAATAAGGAGGCTTAAATGTGTCTGGCAGTTCCCGGAAAAATTATTGAAATTTATGATACAGCAGGGATGCGTATGTGTAAGATCGACTTCGGTGGTGTCTTACGTGAAGCCTGCTTACAGGCGTTACCCGAAGCCAAGGTAGGTGATTTCACCATTGTGCATGCCGGCTTTGCCCTGAACATTCTGAGTGAAAAGGAAGCCATGGAAACGCTTGATGCGTTACGTGAGCTTGGAGAAATTGAAAGCGAACTGGACGCGGGAGATACCCTGTGACCTTAGACACTTTCGCTATGCTGGATCAATTCCGAAACGCGGATCTGGTTAAGGCCAGCCTGGCGGAAATTCACCGCATCACCACCCGTTCATGGGCGATCATGGAGATTTGCGGTGGTCAGACACATGCCATTCTCCGTTATGGATTGGACGAACTTCTTCCCGCAAAAATCGAACTTGTTCACGGCCCCGGTTGCCCGGTGTGTGTTACCCCTCTTGAATTGATTGATAAAGCCCTGGCTATCGCTTCACAACCCGATGTGATCTTTACCACCTTTGGTGATATGATGCGCGTTCCGGGATCAAATCGCGACCTGTTCAGCATTAAAGCGGCCGGCGGGCAGGTACGCATTGTGTATTCCCCTTTGGATGCCCTGAAACTGGCCGCCGCTAATCCTGAAAAGCAGGTGGTGTTCTTTGCCATTGGTTTTGAAACCACCGCACCGGTTAACGCGATGAGCGTTATTCAGGCAAAATCGTTAGGATTGAAGAATTTTTCCATCCTTGTTTCTCAAGTTTGCGTCCCGCCTGCCATGCACACGATTCTCAGCGCACCTCATAACCGTGTGCAGGGTTTTTTGGCCGCCGGACATGTTTGTTCCGTAATGGGCACATGGGAATACCCGCCGATCGCGGAAAAGTATCAAATTCCCATCGTGGTCACCGGGTTTGAACCGTTGGATCTGGTGGAAGGCATTCTAATGACTGTAAAGCAACTTGAATCCGGCCGCCATACCGTGGAAAACGCGTATACCCGTGTTGTCACGGAAAATGGGAATGTTCCCGCGCAGGAAATGATCCGTACAGTGTTTGAGCCGTGTGATCGTAGTTGGCGCGGTATTGGTGAAATTCCCATGAGCGGACTGGGTTTGCGGGCAGAATATTCAGAGTTCAACGCAGAGAAACGCTTTGATGTCGGCGATATCCATACCCGTGAATCAGATATCTGCATAGCCGGTCAGATTCTGCAGGGCATCAAAAAACCACCCGAGTGTCCGGCATTTGGCACACTATGCAACCAGGACCATCCCCTTGGGGCTACCATGGTCTCTTCTGAAGGCGCCTGCGCGGCTTACCTGCGTTACGGTCGTGCAAGAACCGGAATGGAGGAAAAATCAGCATGACCGTTAATATGCCTTCCTTTGAAGGACCGGTTTGTCCCGTTCCACTTAATCACATCGAACAGATCGTAATGGGCCACGGCAGCGGCGGTCGAATGACCGCCGATTTGATCCGTTCGGTTTTCCAGCCGGCATTCAGCAATCCAGCGCTAAATGAGGCCAACGATTTCGCTTCACTGGCTGTACCCAATTTTTCGGGGAAAGCTGGTCGTCTCATTCTTTCAGTTGATTCTCATATCGTAAAACCCATCATATTTCCCGGCGGAGATATCGGCCGCCTTTCCATCTGCGGGACGGTCAACGATGTGGCTGTATCTGGTGCCAGACCGCTATACATAACAGCCGGCTTCATACTCGAAGAAGGTCTGCCCGTGTCCACCCTGAAACAAATCATCCAGTCGATGAAAACAGCGGCAGAAGAAGCCGGGGTTATATTGGTAGCCGGCGACACCAAGGTTGTTGAAAAAGGCGGCGCCGACCAGATTTTCATCACCACCACTGGAGCCGGCTGGTTGGATGCTTCTGCAACCATCGGAGGCCAGTATGCCCGGCCGGGTGATGTGGTTCTGGTTTCCGGAAATCTGGGAGATCACGGTATCGCTGTTCTATCCGCCCGTGGAGAACTGGGATTTGAAGCTGAAATTTCTTCCGACACGGCGCCATTAAACCATCTCATTGAAAACCTGCTTAAAGTGGCACCGCATACTCATGTGCTTCGCGATCCGACCCGCGGCGGACTGGCCACCACATTGAATGAGATCGCGCATCAAAGTCATGCAGGTATTCTTCTGGAAGAAGACAGCATTCCCGTTCACCCGGTTACGCGTTCAGCCTGTGAAATGCTGGGGTTCGATCCCCTGTACATTGCCAATGAGGGCAAGCTCATCGTTATTGTCGCACCGGAGGAAGCAGACGCGGCTCTTCAAGCATTGCGCGGCAATCAATATGGCAAAAACGCCGAGCGCATCGGAATTGTTCAGGAACTTCACCCGGGACAGGTCCTTATGAAAACCGCTATTGGAGGAACCCGCCTATTGGATGTATTGTCGGGTGAAATGCTCCCGCGGATTTGTTGAACCGTTCTTGAAGTTTCAAGTATCGTCATTTATACTTGTATTCTTGTATTGAAAAAAATCCCCTTAGTAGAGAGGCTTCCATGAAAATTGATTACCAGGAGACCACAAGCGATCTGCTGAAACGCATCGATATTCATAACAAATTCGGCGGTCGCGATATTGATACCTGGATGTTGGACCTGATCCAATTAAAAAAAGGCGACGTTATCCTGGATGTTGGCTGCGGCGCGGGAAAACAATGTTTTTCCTATTACAAATATCTCAACGGTGACGCGAAGATCACTGGTGGTGATGTTTCCGATGAATTGCTGTCTCAGGCTCGTGAAGAGAACAAGAAGATCAATAATGCCGTTACCTTTATGCCATTGAACTTCAATAAACGCTTTGAACTGCCTGACAATACCTTCGATTTCGAATCCTGCTGTTTCGCCATCTACTACGCGGAAGATATTCCCTTCACGATCCGCGAAATGCACCGCGTACTCAAACCAGGTGGACGCCTGTTCTCCAGCGGCCCTATGCCAACCAATAAACAACTTTTCTACGATGTAATCCGTGAAGCCACGGGAAAGGTCATTCCCCCCATGCCCGGCAGTTCCCGCTACGAAAGCGGAATTCTGGCCAGTATGAGAGAAACTTTCTCCAAAGTTGATATTCATATCTTTGAAAACCCGCTAACCTTTGAAACAGCGGAACCGTTCATTGAATACACCCGCGCTTCTTTATCTGAAGATCGAAAACTTTGGACAAGCTTCTTCAATGGCAAAGAGGAATTTGAAGAGATCATGAAGAAAATTCAAGCTGTTGCTGAAAAACGCATCCAGCAGGACGGCAAGCTTGTAATGACCAAAGTGGTGGGCGGCTTCCTCGCCACGAAATAACCATGAACGAGTCGCTGTCATTTTTTGGTAAACGCATCTGTTTCCTTGGCGCCCATCCTGATGATATTGAGTTGGGATGTGGGGCATTAATCGCGCAGATCGTTAATCAAACCGATATCCGCTGTGTCACACTTTCAGATAACCAAAAAAACCCTGATCTTCTGAATCTCGTTGAAGAGCATTATGCCAGTATGGCTATTCTGGGTGTTCCCAGAGAAAAGGTCATTCTGGGTCAGTTTGAGACCCGCCGCTTTCCCCACGCCCGCCAGGAAATCCTGGAATACATGATCCAGTTGAATCGCACGTTCAAACCGGATATCGTCTTTGTACATACCCGCGCTGATATCCATCAAGACCACGGGACCGTAACGGAAGAAGCCCTGCGCGCCTTCCGTGGCACAACTGTGCTGGGGTTTGATGTGATTCGCTCCAGTTTTGGTTTCTTCCCAAATTTCCTGGTGGAAGTGTCAGAAAATGAGGTCAAGAAGAAGATTGAAGCGCTGATGGAATACAAGACCTACGCGGCCCGGTATTACTTCAACTCCGAGGTCACCCGATCCACGCTGATCCGGTACGGGGCCATTGCTGAACGCCCGTACGCGGAAGGATTTGACATCCTGCGCGTTATTGGGAAATTTGGTTGTTTTGCCAGCTAGAAAATAACCTCCCGATCCGGGAGGTTATTTTTTTATTCCAAGGAATACTTTGCCATTTTCGACTTTTACCGGGTAGGACGGTATGTCCCGAAAGGCCGGTGATCGGGTGGCTTTCCCGGTTCGGATATCAAACCTTCCGCCGTGCCGTGGACAGGCAATGTTTAAATCAATCACCTCTCCCTCGCCAAGCGGGCCGTTGTCATGTGTACAAACATCTCCAATTGCGTACAGGTGGCCGGCAATATTAAAGACAACCACCGGTTGGCCTGACACTTCAAGAAAAAGTCGTTCATTTACCGGCAACTCTTCTTCCGATGCTATCTCTAAAAATTCGATCTCTTCCATGTTCTACTCGAGGTCCAAAGAATCGGTTTCTTTTCCCACACCGTATACCCCGGCTTTAATCACTTTTAAAGGCAGCAGCGCGCATTTCAAGCGAACGACGCCCAAATCGATACCCAACAGGTCCAATACATCCTGTTTGCCGAGTTGTTTCACTTCCTCAAGGGTTTTTCCTATGATTGCTTCGATCAACAGGTCAGCGGATGCCTGAGAAATGGCACAACCATGCCCGCTGAACTTCGCGTCGGTGATCTTTCCGCTGTCATCCACCCGCAAATCTATGCGGATATGATCACCACAGACCGGGTTCTCATCCTCATAACTGTAATCATTCGGATTAAGCTCCCCACGATAACTGGGGTTCTTGTAGCGTTCAATGATGATCTCACGATACAGGTCGTCCATAGTTCACCGATTCAATCGAATGTACTCTTGACTTTATCCAAACCCTTGATAAGGGCGTCAACATCCTGTTTGGTGTTGTACAGATAGAAACTGGCACGCGTTGTGGCGGGCAACCCAAATCTGAGGTGCAGAGGCTGGGCGCAGTGATGGCCGGCTCTTACAGCAATCCCTTCACTGTCCAGAATCTGGGCAATATCATGAGGATGAATTCCTTCAAGCTCAAATGCCAGTACACCTCCGCGTCCTGTGCGCGGACCGATCACTTTGATTCCGCCACTTGCTTCCAACTTTTCAAGACCATAGTGGGCGATCTCCTGCTCATGCCGGGCAATTTCTTCCATACCGATGCCGGCCAGGTAATCTATGGCCGCGCCGAATCCAACAGCTTCAGCAATGGCCGGTGTTCCAGCTTCAAATTTTGACGGCACATCCCCCGTCGTGAAACCTTCGAAGGTAACCTTGCGGATCATGTCACCGCCGCCCATGAACGGCGGCATTTCATTCAATATGTCAAATTTTCCAAACAAGGCGCCAATACCTGTTGGCCCACACATTTTATGCGCGGAAAAAGCCAGGAAATCAGCATCCAGATCCTGAACATCCACGGGTAGGTGTGGTACCGATTGCGCCCCGTCAATAACCACAAGCGCTCCAATTTCATGCGCCATCGCGGAGATCTCTTTGGCCGGTGTGATTGTCCCCAGTACGTTGGACATTTGTGTGAAGGACACAACCCGTGGTTTTCTTTCTAAAAGTCTCTTGTAGGCTTCCAAATCCAGCAAGCCGTTTTCCATCACGGGAATAAAATCAATGACCAGGTCTTTCTCAGCGGCTAGAATCTGCCAGGGGACGATATTGGAATGGTGTTCCATTTCCGTCAGAAGAATATGGTCACCCTTTTGCATATACCTTCTTCCCCAGGCATATGCCACCAGGTTGAGTGATTCCGTCGTGTTTCGAGTGAAAATAATGTTTTTGTGTGAAGGAGCGTGAATGAACGCGGCTACCTTTTTCCGCGCATTCTCATACATTTGCGTGGCTTCTTCGGAAATGGTATACACCCCGCGGTGAATGTTTGCGTTATGCTGGCGGTAATACTCATCCATGGCATCCAAGACGATCTGTGGCTTTTGGGTTGATGCCGTGGAGTCTAGGTAAACCAACCTTACACCAGGGTGCACTTCCCGCTTCAGGATGGGGAAATCATTCTTCAGTGCTGAGAAGTCAAAGGACATTCTTTCCTTTACAAAAGGTCTGCGTGGTTTGCGACAGATTTTCCACTCTTGGATTTGGCCGGAGCGCGTAAATTGGGAGAATTCTGGGGGAACCATAAAATATGGTCAGGTACCATCCAACCATCCGTCAGATACACATTTCCGCGGAATTGCACGGCAACCATTTTGGCGTCCACCTGGACGACAATGCCGCGCACCCAACCGCGAACACGATCTCCACCTTTATCATGATCGGCAAGCACTTCCACAGTGTCTCCGACGTCAAAGTTATTCTCCGGTGTTGGGTCTTTCATAAACGGTACAGATGCCAACTTTTGCTCCTGTAAATCAAGAAATTAAACAATTCATCATACCATAGCTGTTTTTAAACGGCCATTTTGTTGTGAATATATTGTTGAAAACGGTTCCTCACGCCCTCAAATGGGATTCGTTGCATGATAGGGTCAAAGAAACCTTCCACGATCAGCCTTTCCGCTTCTTTTTTCGGTATGCCTCGGCTTTGCAGATAGAACACTTCTTCCTGGTCTATCTTTCCTACCGTAGCGCCATGCGTGCATCGCACATCATCCGCCAGTATCTCAAGCCCGGGGATGGAATCGGCATGCGCGTTTTTGCTCAAAACCAGATTTCGATTGGACTGATATCCATCCGTCTTCTGGGCATTTGGGGCCACATAGATCATGCCCTGCCAGATGGAATGGCTGTTCTCTAACAACGCGCCCTTGAAGAGCAGATCGCTGGTGGTATGCGGAGCGAGGTGGTTCTGCTGGGTGTCATGATCAAGGTGCTGGGATCCATCTGTGAAATAAAACCCGGACATTTTTCCAACAGCACCTTCTCCAGCAAGGTCAAGATCGGTAAAGTTTTTTGTCACCTTACTGCCAATCGCTCCAAAAGTCCATTCTATGGATCCGTTGGCTTCCACCCTGGCCCGTTCATTGGAGAAATTCCAGACGTTTTTACCGAAGGATTGCAATTCAACGAATTGGAGACGCGAGTTCGGTCCAACATGGATTTCCATGACACCGGCGTGCATGGCCGGCCTTGAATTGTCCTCCGGTGACGCGCTCTCATGGATGTATGTCAGTTCAGAATTTTCTTCCATCACCACGATTACGTGCGAGAAACAGGCAGCCCCTTCTGAAGCAGCCCATAACAGACTATGCAGGGGTTGGTCTACTTTAACATTCTTCGGAACATAAACCAGTATGCCGTCCCCGGCCATCGATTGGGCTAATGAAGGGAAGAGACCTTCCTCTGCTTTGATAATTGAGCCGGCATATTGTCCAAGGATTTTCACGCCTTCTTTGGCAAGCTTTGAAAACGGGCTAAAAATGACTCCTCTCTTTGCCAGTTCACTTGAAACGCTCACGGAAGTTTCAGTCCCTGATAAAACGATCTGCCCGGCATGTTCTTTGTCAGTCAATGGTGCCAGAATTTCACCTGGCGCACTCCTGTTGGAAAGACTTTTTGCATTGGTTGCCAGACAGAACTGTGCCGGATCAAGATGCGAAAGGTCAGTCCGCCTCCAGGCTTCATCTTTCATGGAAGGCAGTGATTGGGTTTTGTAGATTTCCCACGCCTTTTTTCGGAAGTCCTTTAATTCAATTTGAGTGGGAATGGAGTCGAAATCTACGTCTGTGAAGGCAAACGAGGTTGAGACAGCCGCTTCAGGTTTCCGGCCACGCCGAATAATTACAGGGGTTTCAGTCATAATTAGTTACCATTTTTCCGCGTATGGATCAACCGATTGATCCTTCCATCTGTAATTGAATGAGTCGGTTCATTTCCACGGCATATTCCATGGGCAATTCCTTGACAAGCGGTTCAATAAAACCGGATACCACCATGGTGGTGGCCTGTTCTTCACTCAATCCCCGGCTCATCAGGTAAAACAGCTGCTCTTCGCCGATCTTGCTGACGCTGGCCTCATGCCCGATAGTTACGTCGTCTTCGTCAATTTCGATGTACGGATACGTATCCGACCGTGATTCTGGATCAAGAAGCAGCGCGTCACACACCACGTTGGATTTGACATCCTCCGCACCCTTGTAAACCTTCAGCAAACCACGATAAGAAGCCCTGCCGCCATTTTTACTGATCGATTTCGAGGTGATCTTGCTGCTGGTATGCGGCGCAAAGTGGATCACTTTTCCACCAGTGTCCTGCTGTTGTCCTCTAGCGGCGAAGGCCATTGATAGAATTTCGCCCCGCGCCCCCGGTCCCACCAGGTAACAGGAAGGATATTTCATGGTCACTTTGGACCCCAGGTTCGAATCCACCCATTCCATCGTGCCGCCTTCATGCACTATGGACCGTTGTGTCACCAGATTGTATACATTATTGGACCAGTTCTGAATGGTTGTGTAGCGCACGCGTGCGTCTTTCTTGACAACGATTTCGATCACACCGCTGTGGAAGGAATCAGTGGTGTACTGCGGTGCCGTACAACCTTCCACGTAATGAACCTGCGCGCCTTCATCAGCGATGATTAATGAGCGTTCGAATTGACCAAGGTTGGCCCGATTCATTCGAAAATAAGCCTGCAGGGGAAGCTCAACCTTGACACCTTTTGGAACATAGACAAAGGAACCGCCGGACCAAACCGCGCTGTTCAGAGCGGCGAATTTATTGTCCTCAATCGGAATGACCGTTCCAAAATATTCTTTGAAAATATCCGGGTATTGACGAAGACCTTCTTCAATGCTCAGGAAGATCACGCCTATTTTTTGCAGATTTTCCTGAATGGAATGGTAAACCATCTCCGATTCGTACTGCGCGCCCACGCCCGCAAGGAACTTGCGTTCTGCTTCGGGGATGCCCAATTTTTCGAAGGTATTTTTAATGGTATCGGGTACATCATCCCACGTTTTTCCTTCCGCTTCCGCTGGCCTGACATAGTAATACATACTGTCAAAGTCCAACCCGCCGATATCGGCTCCCCATTTTGGCATGGGGCGTTTTTCAAAATGCTCCAGGGCTTTTAGGCGGAAGTCCAACATCCACTTCGGTTCACCTTTCATGGATGAGATCTGTTCCACAACATGCCGGTCGAGGCCGCGCCGGGTTTCGAAAACAGACACGTCTTTATCGCTGAACCCATAGCGGTAATCGCCTAGTTCATTTAAGAATTGAGCCTCTGTTTCATTGCTCATTATGATTCTCCGGTCAGTAATAAAAAAAGATACGTAACGGTTATACCAGCTCGCCGTTGCCCATCTTCTCACGCACCCAGGTGTAACCATGCTCTTCAAGGTCAAGAGCCAAATCAGCTCCGCCCGACTCTACAATCCGACCATCCATCATTACATGCACCACATCCGGGCGAATGTAGTTCAAAATTCTCTGGTAATGAGTGATCACCAGAACACCCAGTTCTGTACTCCGTAAAGTGTTCACACCTTCAGACACTATTCGCAGAGCGTCTATATCCAAACCTGAGTCCGTTTCATCCAGAATGGCGATCTCTGGTTTCAACATGGCCATTTGCAGCACTTCCGCGCGCTTCTTTTCACCACCGGAAAAGCCTTCGTTCAGGTATCGTCCCGCAAAGGCGTGATCAACCTTCAGCATCTCCATCTTTTCTTTCATTACCTTGCGGAATTCCAGAATGGGTATGCCTTTGTCTTCCGGGTTTACAGCCTTACGGTGCGCGTTGACCGCCGTACGCAGGAAATTCGCCACAGTCACCCCCGGAATGGAAACCGGGTATTGAAATGCCAGGAATAGGCCGAGATGGGATCGTTCTTCGACGGGTAGTTCCAGCAGGTTTCGATCTTTGAAGAGAATCTCACCTTCTGTTACTGTGTAAGATGGATGACCCATCAACGTGTTTGCCAGAGTAGATTTTCCGGTACCGTTAGGTCCCATAATGGCATGCACTTCACCCTGAGGTACAGTTAAACTTAAACCTTTAAGAATAGGCTTGTTTTCAATTTGAACGTGCAGGTTTCTAATAACCAGTTCACTCATCAGATAAAGCTCCTGATACCTGTTTAAGATTGCCTAAAGTCTACCATTTTAGTAGGATTATGTCAATATTTATAATAATATTCATATAATTTATGACAGCAATAAACCAACCGGCAGACACCTGCTGGTTGGTCTTTTTCATGTTTTCCGATTTAAGAATACTATCTGGTCAATGAAGATGTATCCAACATCACGTTAATCGCATCACCCTTCTCCGCGATGGTGATATTGGGTAAGTCCAGTTTGGTCAACATGCATTCCGCCAGTTTCGTTTCAGGTGCCTCTACAGCAAATGTAACTTCATTTTCAGCAAAATCGATTAACCGGGTGCTTTTTATCTCTGTAACATTGTCCAATGCAATCTGTAAAATTTCAATTTCACTAAGGTTGTTCACTCCATCAAACCGGATAAGAGTTTCACCAGCCTTTAGCCGCTTGGGATCATCGTCTATGCTATCGTTCAGCTTGATTTCTTCCAGGGTTTTCGAACTGGCTTCAAAGCTGTCACTTAAACCGGTGTCCACATGCGAGGCGTAATAACTGATATCGCGGTCTTCCCGTATGGATGTGAGCATGGCAATCTCGGCTTTGTTGATCAAATCATCTTCCACGATAGAGTCATCCGGAAAGCCGGCAATTCCAATTCGCAGGTCTTCTTTGGTTTTCTTCTTTATCTGCTCCACCAGCCTGCGAGCGATTACTTCAGCGCCTACGTTATTTGTTTCCGGCAGAATGACACCAATTTTGTCAATATTGATAAATAGCGTGTCCACATTGCGAACAGTGTTGAACATCGTCTCGCAGATGTCTGCGAGCAGATTTTCGCGAGACTCAAGACCGATTTTTTCTGCCATTTCATCCCAGTGATTGATCTTGATTAACATCAAGGACATTTTTTTGCCATACCGCAGACTGCGTGAAATTTCATTGGATAACGCCCGCCGGGCATAATGAATGCGCATCAGACCAGTTTTCTGGTCATTGATGCGCATTTCCTCGATCATAATGCGATCGCGTTCCACCTGGCGGTTTGCATTGGTAAACTGCTTGCTGGTATTCCATGCAAGGATGGCCGTTCCGATGGCCGCGGTGGAAAAGGTGATAAAGGTCAATATGGTTTCCGGGCGAATTCCGAAAAGCACATTGATCATGACCCCGAACACAATAATCGTAATGGCGGAAACACCCCAAACCAGAGCCGTTGAAAAAACGGATAACACGGCTACAGATAGTGCAGCCAGCACAAGGGTTCCTGCCATGGCTATTCGAAGATCTGCATAAAACAAAGCCGCAACAGAAACTGCCAGCCAGATGCAAAGCAGGGCAGGATATAAAAGCAAACCTCTCGAGGATGGGTTAGAGTTCATAGTCCCATCTTCCTTTCTGTTATGATTATTTATGTTTTGGGAATACCTTTCTATTTTAACGTTGAAAATTGACTATCGCAACAAGAGTCTTGTTTCTTGATAATTTTTGTTGTCTATTAATTATTTGTATAAATATCATGTATATTGACTAAATTAATTTCTTCATGCTATACTAATCCAAACAGGTTCCCGGATTTTGAGGTTTTTATGAGTACCCGTGAAAAAATATTGCAAACTCTTATGGAAAAACCGCATTCCACGATCAATGATCTGGCGGAAGCGGTTTCAATAAATTCCATTTCTGTGCGTCATCATTTGACCAGCCTTCTCCTGGACGGTCTGGTTCAAAGTGAGGAAGAACGCCACGGTGTGGGACGTCCCCGGCTGGTTTATTCTCTCAGTCAGAAAGGGCTGGAACGTTTTCCCAACCGCTATTTTGAATTAACCTCCCGCCTGCTTGACCAAATGAAAGAGACACTTCCCCTTTCAATGATCAACCGTTTCTTTACCGATATTGCGGAGAACCTGGTAAAAAACTACGAACAAAAAACTAATGGCTACACAATTGAACAGAAACTGGATTTTATTAAGGAAACACTCCAGAAACAGGGATTTTCTGTCGGCTGGGAGATGAAAGATTCACATTACTATATTTATGAGAATGGCTGCCCGTACTATCACATCGGTCAGACTCATCCAGAGATCTGTTCTGTTGACCAAACTCTCATTTCAAGGGTTATGAAGATTCCGGTGGAAAAGGTCAGTTGTGTTCTTGATGGCGGCTCGAGCTGTGTGTACAGAATATCCAAAGAAACACTGGAAGGTGCATCATGATGAACTCAAACGCCATCCCGGGAACCAATCGACCCATCTGGCAGGCGGAATCCACGCACCCGGACCTCATGCCCACCCTTAAGGAAAACCTTTCCCAGGTGGTTGATCCGGAAATTAATTTAAACATCCTTCAGCTCGGCCTGGTTCGTGACCTGACCATCATTGATAATTCTGCAGTGTTAAGGATGATCCTCACCACACCATTCTGCCCTTATGGCCCTGCCATACTGGATGCCGCCCGGCAAAAGGCGGAGGAAGCCTTAAAAATGCCTGTTCATATTGACCTGGGCATGGAAATGTGGGATTTCTCCATGATGGAAGAGGGACTTGGTGGTGAGTGGGGGCTCTTCTGATTTTTTCAAGAGTAATAACCGAATAAAACGCCATTTTCGCTTCCGCTGGCTGGTACTGGGAAACATTTTTACCTTCTAACCACGTTTTTCACAAAATCGGGTATGATTTCGAAAATTTCTGTCATGCCTGACAAATTTTCATGCCCGAAAAACATTCCTTACCGCGTATTCCATCCATCAATATAGTTTTCACATCCCTTGGCGTCAGTCTGGTCATAGTCTGGCTGGTGAGGCAACCGTTTGCATACCTGCTCACCGGTTACCCGTTGGATGTCCGTCGCCCGCTTGTTCAGGGGATTTTTACGGTTTCATTAACACTTATTTTGGCTTTCATATTACTGCTGGCAGCAAGCAAGCCGCTGGAGTGGATGCTATCACACGGGTATCTGGCTTTCTTTACCTTGCCTGTCATTACGTTATCTGCTCACGCGTATATCGGCTGGTTCAGCCGTTATGTGGCCGATGACTTTAGTTCTGCCACATTGGCTGTCAATAAAGGCCTGCTGGGCGCTACATGGGACTGGTATGTCAACTGGTCAGGCCGTTTCACTGCCAGCTTTTTTGACAGCCTGTTTGGGTATCTGGGACCATCCAGCTTGCGCTGGGAAACAGGCGGCACGCTCTTTTTACTTCTGGCCGGCTCATCAATTCTGACATGGCAATTGTTGCGGGTTCAGCCTTTTGTCTTTCGACTGGGTGTTTCCGCTTTTCTGCCCGCGTCAATTCTGGTCGCGGCTTTTTCCATAACACCTGATCTGCCGCAATCGTTGTACTGGGGTCAGGGAATGCGCTCGTTGATCTTTCCTCTGGTTCCGGCCGCTTTTCTTGCCGCGATTCTTATTTATCTACGCAGGCGGTCACATGGTAAAGTCTCACCCGCATGGCTGGCAATCGTTGCATTGCTCAGTTTCCTGGCCGGCGGTTTTGGTGAAACCTACGTAGCACTTCAAACGTCCATATTTCTTTTTTTCATTCTGTTTGTCTGGTTAGAGAAATCTGCGGCTCCGCGTGTCAACATCTTCGCGCCGCCAGTCATCGGATTGTTGCTTTCAGTGGCTGCCATGGCAGTAACGGTTGCCGCTCCAGGAAACAGTGTTCGCCAACAGTATTTCCCACCATCGCCCGACATCTTTAGTTTGGCTCGAATTGCGGCGAACTCCACAACCCAATTTTTTCTCCGGATCTTCGGTTCTGCCGATCTGACCTTCTCTCTTTTTGTTTTGTTCGTTTCTTCATTCGTGTGTGCGTGGCTATGCGCAAAACATGGTTTTTCAGAAAAACTACTCTGCGTTGATGTCAATCACCCCCTTTTCGCCACATTTTTTCGTTCCTTTATTGCCATTACTCTGCTCACCGCTGTTTTGCTGTTTGGCAGCTATGTGCCGGCAGCGTACGGAATGTCGTCTGCCCCGCCTGACCGCACTGTGATCCTACCGACGGTCATCCTGTGCATTTATGTTTCCACTATGGGTTTTCTCGTTGGAAGTTGGCTGTCATCCAGATTAACCTCTTTTAAATTATCAGCTTCCCTTGTTCAGTCAACACTCTGGGTACTTCTCATCCTCTACTCTGGGTATACCTTCAAGGTTACTGAGAAAGTCCTTGCGGTGAGCGCAGATTACCGGCGGTTCGCCACGGTGTTTGACCGCGCGGACCGCTTGATCCGCGAAGCCAGAGCTGCCGGTAAAACCAGCGTTCAGGTGCCTGAAGTTCACAATCATTTTGGGTTGAGCGATTATGGAGCCGGTACCACCTACTGGCTGGATCAGGCTGTGGATGGGTATTACGGCATTCATGTCGTTGTAAATAAGAATGTGAAGTAGCGCTGTTTTCTTCCCCTAAACTTTTGGACTATTTTTGCTATACTTGCCCTAATGATCAATGCCGTCAGACTTGAACCCGGATTACCGCCTGAAACAATTTCACAGGCTGATATTTCGCGATTATTGAAAAAACCGCGCGGATTTCTGTGGGTTAGCCTGGAAAACGCGTCCAACGATGAGATTCACGCGGTACTTGGCAGCATTTTTCAATTCCATCCACTGACCATCGAAGATTGCCTCAGTATAGGCTATCAAACACCCAAAGTGGATGACTTTGACAGCTATATTTTTATGATCGCCAATGCCATCAGACAATCGGTTGAGTTTGAAGATATTCAAACCGGCGAATTGAACCTCTACCTGGGAAACAATTACCTGGTGACCTGTTTCACGGATGATTCCATGCCCTGCATCCAGTCCGTCTGGCAGCGATTGGTCAAAGATGACCGCATGGCCAGCCGTGGGGCAGACTTCCTCTGTCATGCCGTTCTGGATACCCTGGTGGATGAATATATGCCCCTGCTCGACCAGATGGACGAAGCTGTCGAATGGCTAGAGGATGTTGTGTTATCCAATCCAGAGACCTCCACGCTGGAACGTCTGCTCACCATGAAACACTCGGTCATGTCTCTTCGCCGGGTGATCAGCCCCCTGCGTGAACTGGTAAACCGGCTTAGCCGAGACGAATTTCCACAGATCGACAAAATCTGCCGTATTTATTTCCGGGATATCTACGATCATCTGGTTCGCATTCAGGATTTGAGCGAATCCATCCGGGATATCGTCTCCGGCGCGGTGGATATTTACCTAAACTCCACCTCATTACGGCTGAATACAGTCATGAAAGCCCTGACCATCGTTTCAACCATTTTCCTGCCGCTAACCTTTCTGGCCGGTGTGTACGGCATGAACTTCAAGTATTTCCCGGAATTGAACTGGCCGTTTGGATACCCGCTGCTCTGGCTGGTGTTCGCGGTTATAGTGGCAGGCATGCTGGTTTTTTTCAAGAAACGGGGCTGGTTTTAAATTACAATTATTTCCGGCTCACTAACTGGAACAATTCTTCTTAACAAAACGTCATAAGGAAAATCATCGATGGTCAAGATAATTACAGACAGCACCTGTGATATGGAAAAAGCGTTACTTAATGAATTCGACATTTCCGTGATTCCGCTCACCGTGCACCTCGACAACCGGATTTTTCGCGACGGCATTGACCTGAATCTGGAAGAGATGTACCGGTTGATAGAAAAAACCGGCACGCTTCCCAAGACCGCAGCACCCACCCCGGGAGAATTTGTCGAGTTTTTCAAACAAACCGATGACGATATTGTTTTTATTGGCATTTCATCCAGGTCTTCCGCCACCGTGCAGAACGCCCGCCTGGCTGCTGCCGATCTGCCCGGGCGGACAATCAAAGTGGTTGATTCGCTCAGCCTGTCGTCCGGTCTGGCTTTACAGGTCATTGAAGCCTCGCTGTTATCCCGCCTTGGATTCCCGGCAGGCGAGATTGCCGAAAATATCGAAGAATTTCGCACCCGCGTGCGCACCGTATTCATCGTTGACACGCTGGAATACCTCTACATGGGCGGACGCTGTTCGGCGCTGCAAAATGTGATGGGCAGCCTTTTGCAGATTAAACCGATGATCTACATGCAACCCGATGGCTCGCTTGGCGTGAAAAAGAAGATCCGCGGCAATCGCGACAAGGGTCTTCAGGCTCTGCTGGATGAAGTTCGCGCGGACGCCGCCAGAATTGACACCCGCCGTGTTTTCATGTCAGGCAATTATTGCGATGAAGATTACGTCTTTCTCGCCGATGAAATGCGAAAGATTCTACCGGTAAAGGAGTTTTTCTCCGCCACCAACGGGACTGTCGTTTCGTCGCACTGCGGCAAGCGGGCTATCAGCATTCATTACGTCCTCAAGAAGGACGCCATCTGACGTTTCCGGCATGGTTAAATTTGGCGTTATAATGGAACTGAATTTAAATTCGGAGGAAATACAATGAATTTTAAAATGAGAGTTTTAGGGCTGAATACCCTGCTTCTTTTATCTTTAATTCTTTCCGCCTGTGGAGTCCAGCCCACCCCGGTTGTGCCGACCATAGACACCAATCTGCTCTTCACCCAGGCAGCCATGACCGTGGTGGCCGACCTGACAATGAACGCTCCCACGTTGACCCCCACCACGGCAGCCACCAACACACCGATTCCCACATTTACCCCACTGGGTGGTGTATTGCCAACCCTGCCCATGCTGGCCACCCTGCCTCCGCTTGCCACCTCTACCACGCAGGGTTATTCCGGCGCGGACAAGGCTGCCTATGTTACCCAGTCTCCTACGGATTACGCCACGGTTAAGACCGGGCAGACCTTCAATATCATCTGGCGGCTCCAGAACGTGGGTACCACCACCTGGAACCAGAATTATGTGTACCGCTTCTACTCCGCGTCCAATAAACTGCCCACCAACGCGAATGGGTATAACCTGCCCTCCTCGGTTGCTCCCAACGCGATGGCTGACCTCACCGTGGTGGCCGTTGCCCCCACCACTCCCGGAACCTATGACACCCGCTGGGTGATCACCAACGCCGAAGGGCAGAATTTTCAATCGTTCGACCTGACGATCAATGTTGTACAGGGCTCATCCGGCAGCAGCACAGTTCCAACTGCCACTGGCGCTCCCGATCCCTGCTCCGATAAAAACTATGTCTGGGGCGGCGATTCGCGCGGCGTGGATGAAGCCGGTGGACCTGTAGCAGTCGATGTCCAGGGCGGCCAGGTTTACATGACCTGGACGGCGGATACCACCACCGGTGTTACCGGTACATTTGGTGTCACGTATGACACAGTCGATGTTGACAATATGGATAATATTTCGGTTACAACCAGCGGTTCCCGATGGTTTGGAGAACCTGATCAAGACTCCCACGAGGTAGAAATTACATTTACCGGGACCGGCAAAATCACCATCACCATGTTCTCGATCAATGGAAATTCCAAATGCTATTAATATCGGATAAGTCGATGAAAAAAACAATCCTCCTTATCTCAATCTTGATCATCAACCTCTTCGTATTATCCGCCTGCGGCGGCGCCCCGGCGGCGCCCGCCCCGGTTGACCAGGGTCCCACGGTGGATCCCAACCTGGTGTTCACCTCCGGCGCGCAGACCGTGGTCGCCCAGATCACTCTGGACGCCGCCAATCGCCCGGTTCCTTCCATTGCAGTGCCCCCCACCCAGACCATGGATCCGAATCTCATGCCCACCATGGATCCGGCTGCCGCTCCTACAGACGGCTCACTGCCTGCTCTTCCGGCGCTTCCCGGCGCCGAAACACCCGGCGCTCCGGCAGGCGCGTTTGTCACCCTGCCCGCGGCGGGTGTCGTCCCCACCCTGGGTACGGTAAACACACTGGCTCCCGCCGCTCCCGCTGCTCCTGCCGGCACCTACATCGCCCCGGTTCCGGATAAGTTACAGTGGGTCAGCAACACGCCCCCTGACAAAAGCACCATCAAAGCCGGCAGCAAGTTCCGCATCACCTGGAAACTGTCCAACGTTGGCACGACCACCTGGGATAATACCTATTCCTTCAAGCATTATGCCGGCGTCCAACTGGCCACGCAAAATACCTACCCGGTCTCCAAAGATATCGCGCCCAATAAATCCATTGACTTCACTGTGGATTGCGTGGCGCCCACAACCGCCGGTGATGTCTATTCCCTCTGGGTGTTGCAGCGTAAGGACGGGGTGAATGTTGGCAAGTTTGACATCACCCTGACCATACAATAGCCCGATAAGGATCAGATCATGAAACTACACAGAAGTATTCTGTTATTGTTGATCGCCGTCAGCCTGTTTTCCATGACAGGCTGCAACGCTCCGGTCACCCCGCAACCCGCCCCTACCGTGGATGTGGCGGCCATCAAGCAGGAGATCTACACTACACTGGTTGCTCAACTTACGGCTGACGCTCCCAAAGCCACTCCCACCTCCGCCCCAACGGCCACTGCCATGGATACAGCAACCCTGGTTCCCACCGTTCCCACCATGACAGCGCCTGTCGTGGCAACCGCGGCGCCTCTTTCCACCTTCACGGCCAACCCGTCTGGAATTACGGTGTATCCCACCTGGACCAAAACACCCTACACCGACAAAGTGGTGTTGGCCATGCAAAACCCGGGTGATGGCACAATCATGGCCCCCGGTCAGGATTTCGATGTCAAATGGACCTTCCGCAATTCCGGTTTCCGCAAGTGGAGCGATTTCTACATCACATACTGGGGCGGTCTCGAAAGTCGCACGTTCAAAACCCTCATGATGCCCCCTTTGAGCGTTGGAGAAGAATACACAGTGGTGGCTGATTTTCGCGCGCCGACAGAACCGGGCAATTATGTCAGTTACTGGCGTTTCTACAATGACGACAAAGTTGTGTTGATGAAGTTCAATTTTGCCTTTACCGTGAAATAGACGTCATCGTTCATAAATGTTTGATCATAAACGGAGGCGCGTAAAATCGCACCTCCGTTTTTTTGATCCTGGTACCGTATAATCAACACATGCCTGATTCATTATCACTGGAAACACTCCAGACTCTCGGCCATCAGTGCGGGTTTTCACTCGTAGGAGTGACCGACCTATCCCCACTGGATGAGTTCAATTTTTATCAGGGTTGGCTGGATGCCGGATTGAACGCTGACATGCAATACCTGTGTAATGATCAGGCTGTTCAGACCCGCGCCAATCCACAATTGTTTATGGCCGACGCGCGTTCGATTATTGTCGTGGGGGCGCGTTACACCTCGGTGCAGATTGAACCCCGTACCGGCAAATTGGTCGGAGAAATTGCCGGGTTTGCCCGTGGTGATGATTATCACAACATTCTCAACCAGCGCGCGAATCGCTTCATTCAAGCTATTTCAGAAGCAGCCGGTTCGTCGACCCGGAGCCGGGTGGCAGTTGACTCTCAACCGCTGCTGGAAAAACCACTGGCGCACCGTGCCGGCCTGGGTTGGCAAGGGCGGCATTCCCTGCTCATCAATCCCCGACAGGGATCCTTTTTCAATCTGGCGGAAATCTTCACCACGCTTGAACTGGACGCGGACAACCCGGATTTTCCAGAACGCTGCGGTACCTGCCAAAAATGTGTGGATGCCTGCCCGACAGGCTGCATCCGGTCTGACCGCACCATTGACGCCAGCAGATGCCTTTCCTTCCTCACCATTGAGAACAAGGGAGCCATTCCTCTCGAATTGCGTTCCGCGCTGGGCCACCGCCTGTTTGGCTGTGATACCTGCCAGGCAGCCTGTCCCTGGAACCAGCGGGTTGATGACAGCGATGTACTGCCCGAGTATCGTCCGCGTGACCTGATCGACGCGTACCCCGACCTGAGTGAACTTGTGCGGCTTTCTGCGGCAGAGATTCGCGCCCGCTTTGGCGCGTCCCCCCTGCTGCGCGCCCGCCGAAGGGGGTTGCTGCGTAACGCGGCCGTTGTTCTGGGGAATTATCACACCGAGGGTGCGTTGCATCCGTTGGAATATCTTTTAGGCGGCGAACCCGACGCATTGATCCGCTCCCACGCCGCGTGGGCTCTGGGACAAACACCCGGACATCGTGCGCGTGAAATCCTTTCCGCGTACTATAAAACAGAACCTCACGAATCCGTCCGCGAAGAAATAAGGCTGGCGTTGGAAACCAATTGACCTGATACTTTTGGCAGCAAAATGTCATTTTGCATTTTCCTTCAATCCCATTAAGAGTCCAATCCGGGCAATATCATCAATACCCCCTTTCAGACGGCGTTTTTTCCGTCCCGGCTTTATTATTGCCTATCTTGCAAACACCGTTTTCTCATCCCGGCTTTGCTTTTGTCCCCTTTCCGGACGGCGCTTTCCCGTCCGGAAGGGGGGTGGGGGGATTCTGTGCCCGGGCCGTGATTCTTCCCCGGCAGACCCGAATCCTCCCTGCTTCTCTGCTCTGTTTTTGCCCCCTTTGCGGCGGCGTTTTCCCGATCGGAAAGGGGGTTGGGGGGATTCCGCGCCCGGGCCGCGATTCTGCCCCGGCAGACCCAAATCTTCCCTGCTTCTCTGCTCTGTTTTTTGCCCCCTTTGCGGACGGCGCTTTCCCGTCCGTAAGGGGGGTTGGGGGGATTCTGTGCCCGGGCCGTGATTCTGCCCCGGTAGACACGAATCCTTCCTGCTTCTCAGCTCTGTTTTTGTCCCCTTTGCGGACGGTGCTTTCCCGTCCGGAAGGGGGGTTGGGGGGATTCTGTGTCCGGGTCGTGGTTTTTCCCTACCAGAATCCGGCAAGTATTTTATGGCAACCACGTGGGCATGGCCGCGTCATTGGCTGCCTGGATCACTTCACCCGATTTCGCGTCCCAAACCAGTACTACAGGCTTCGCGCCGGACGCTCCAATTTGAGCCTGCTGGAATGTCAGAGCCCCGCCATCAGGCCGCCAGATGGGAGCCGCGTTAGTGCGGGTGAAATCCTCTGTGACCATCCTGACTGACCTGTCAGCCAGACCGATCACTCCCATTTGCCGGGTGGCAGATCCGATCAGGGTATTCACTCCCAAAGCGATTAGCCGGCCATCAGGAGACAAATCCGGTTCACCCAACTCCACATCCGTTAGAATGCCTTTCAGAGGCTCACTGATCGTGCTGGATATCAGATCAAGTGAATATACCTTTGAATAAACGCCTTCATTCCCATATTCATCATCAACAAAAACCAGAGTTGATCCATCCGAAGACCATGATGCGGTTTGCGGTCGTTTGGTGCCCAGAAGAAAATCATTCTCCCCGGCTTTGTTAATCACCCTCAGGCCTACGCTGCCAGAGTCATAATAAGCAATTTTCAAACCATCTGGTGAGAAAGAAGGCAATTCTCCGCCCGGGGCGAATTCTCCCACCAGTGGGGTTGGTTTCAGTTGCGTTTCTGTGATGATCGCCGTGTAAATATGCGGCTTAACATTTCCAGTTCCATTTTCCGGTTTTTCCAACCGGGAAAAAGCGATCAAACGGCTGTCCCTTGATACAATTGGATCAGAACAGGTATCTTTTCCACATTCCAGGGCAATGGAATCCACGTCTCCATTCCTGTCAATTCTGCGAAGGTCCGAACCACCCCTGGGATTCTTTACACTATAGAAAAATCCCGATCCATCGGGTATGGGTGAAAAGCCTGTAACATTTCCGCTTGTGTGTGTGATTTGCCGACGATTCCGTCCGTTCGTCTCCACCAGCCATACCTCAGGTGAAGTGGTCGCCGTACCAAGATACGCGATCTGCGGGGCCCGCGTTCTGTATGTCCATTTCAAATCTGCCTTGTACGTTTTACCATCCAGGCTGATTGCCCCGCCATTCAATTGAATGGTCAGATCAGTCTCCATGGGGAAACTGGCAACCGGCATTATTTCAAGGGTGCGCCCTCTCCAGTTCTTCTTGACCTCAACCGTCGGAATGAAGGAAATCTTTTCTTCCACGGAAGATTTATTCATCTCCTGAGGAAAGTGAATTTCGATGGTTGTCAATATCCCGATAGTATTCCCGGATTCCGGTTCAATCCGCGGATTGGGTAGAGCCCAAAACCTTGGTCCATGCAGCATGATTACTGCGGCCAGTAATAAAACAGCACACAGCAAGAAAATAAGACGGGGGAGATAAAATCGATTGGTCATAATCCAAAGGGCGGGTTTTCACCCGCCCTTTTTCTATAATGGGATTAAATTTTTTCTAGTTCGCTTTGGTAGCGGTCGCGGTGGCAGCTGGTCTGGTTCCGCCGATCTGTGTTCCGCCGGGGGTAATGGTGGCTGGCCTTGTCGGTACCACCGTGACGATATTGACCGGTATCTTTAGTAATTGTCCAACATAGATAAGGTTGGCATCCTTCAATTTGTTGGCAGTCAGAATATTTTCCGGGATACTGTTGAACTTCTGCGCGATCTTGCCAATCGTGTCACCCGGTGAAACGGAATATTCAATAAGCGTCCCCGCCTTGATATTCTGTGGGATCGGGGTGTCGGTAGGTAATATCGCGCCTGGTTGAGGTATCAAAATCTTTTCACCTACACGAATATTACAGGTGGATCCCAGCGCCGGATTCAGCAGCGTTAAAGCTCTTACTTCCGTGTTGAACTGTTCGGCAATCTTCGCGCAATAATCCCCTTCCACCACCGTATACTCAAACGGTCCACTTGGTGTGGCTGTTTCCGTCGGAGGTTCAGTGGGCAATGGTGTCGGGCTCAATGTGGGTGTTTCGGTCGGTGGTACCGGGGATGCCGTAAATGTCATCGTAGGAGTTAAGGTACTGGTTGACAGGAATGAGAAGGCCGGTTTGTTGGGTCCTGAAAGCCAGTAGACAAGCAGAAGCACGCCGCCCAGGATCAATACACCGGCCAAACCACCAATGAAAAGGGGCATGGTTTGCTGCCGTTTTCTGTACGAATCAATAACATTTTGTGGATTTTCTTTTCCAGACATAGGATTTCCCATTTCTTCTGGAATTCCCGATTAGTCAAAACCGGTCATCCCTGATTTTCGATGCAAAATCTACTCAGCCTTAAGGCATTCTACCTGATTCTGGAGCATTTAGCGAGTCATCATAGCCGTGTCCGGGATAGGAGAGGTTTCAGGAATTTTCCGGTATACGATGCGTCCACATTTACCACGTCTTCCGGGGTTCCCGTCGCGATCAATTCACCGCCTCGATCGCCTCCTTCTGGTCCCAGATCAATAATATAATCGGCAACTTTGATTATGTCGAGGTTGTGCTCAATGATCAACATGGAATTTCCATTGTCCACCAGGCGTTGAAGCACCTCAATCAAACGGTGAACATCAGCCGCGTGCAAACCCACCGATGGTTCGTCTAGCACATACATGGTTTTTCCTGTGGCACGCCTTGATAGTTCCTTTGCCAGTTTGACACGCTGCGCTTCGCCACCGGATAATGTGGGAGCCGGTTGTCCAATGCGGACGTATCCGAGTCCCACATCCATAAGCGTTTTCAATTTGTTCGCCAGGTTCGGGAAGTTGCTGAAGAATTCAAGCCCTTCTTCCACGGTCATATCCAAAACGTCGGCAATGGACTTTCCCTTTAATTTCACCTGCAATGTTTCACGATTGAATCTCGCCCCATGGCACACATCACAGGGAACATACACATCCGGGAGGAATTGCATTTCGATACGCAGTTGTCCCTGCCCCTGGCAGGCTTCACAGCGGCCTCCATGCACGTTAAAAGAGAATCGGCTGGTCTTGTATCCTCTTATCTTGCTTTCCGGCAATTCCGTGAAGAGCGCCCGGATCTCGTCAAACAGACCGGTATACGTACCTGGATTGGACCGTGGAGTTCGTCCAATAGGTGATTGGTCAATATTGATCACCTTGTCAATGTGCTGCATCCCTTCCAATCGGTCAAATTCACCTGGCTGGGTGTGCGACCCATAAAGCTGCCGGGCCATTTCAGCGTATAGAATATCCACCATTAATGTGCTTTTCCCTGAACCGGATACACCTGTGATACAGGTTAAAACACCAAGCGGAATATGCACATCAAGGTTTTTAAGGTTGTTGGCCCTGGCTCCGCGGATTATCAGTTCTTTACCATTGCCCTGCCGGCGTTCGGTTGGAATGGGTACTTTCTTCCTTCCGCTTAAATACGCTCCGGTAATGGAATTCTTGTCCGTCAGGATATGGTCTACCGTGCCGGCAGAAATCACTTTACCGCCATGTTCCCCGGCTCCAGGACCCAGATCGATAATCCAATCCGCAGAGCGGATGGTTTCGTCATCGTGTTCGACTACCAGAACGGTATTGCCCAGGTTCACCAGGCCGCGCAGCGTGGCCAGCAGCCTGTCATTATCCCGCGGGTGCAGGCCGATGGATGGCTCATCCAACACGTACAGTACACCCATCAATCGTGACCCGATCTGCGTGGCCAGTCGGATGCGCTGGGCTTCGCCGCCAGAAAGTGAACCTGCCGGCCGGCGTAATGTCAGGTAATCCAATCCCACGTCAACCAAAAACCCCAGACGTTCACGAATTTCTTTTAATACCCGTTCCGCAATGGTTTTCTGCCGCGTTGTCAGGCAGCAGTCATCATCCATTAATTGCACAATCCAGTTCAGGGTGGTCAATACCGGCCACCCGGTAACTTCTACGATATTCCTGTCATTTACTGTTACAGCCAGCGCTTCAGGACGCAAGCGCGTTCCTTTGCACGTCGGGCATGGCCGGTCGCACATATATTCACTGATCCGGCTGCGAATAAATTCAGAAGATGTCTCCCGGTAGCGCCGCTCCAGATTGGGTATTACGCCTTCAAATGATGTCTCAAAGGTCGTGTGCCGCTCATTGTTGCGGCCTACCATGTTCATGGTGATTTCCTGTTTTCCAGTGCCATACAGAACAAGTCTCATTTTCTCTTCGGATATCTGGTTGACAGGACAGTCCAGGTCAATATCATAGTGATCGGCTACAGCTTCGAGCATCTGCCAGTAATAACCACCCTGTTCCCGGCTGTTGGCCCATTCCATGGCAATGATCGCGCCTTCTTTAAAAGATCGCTCCTTATCAGGAATGAGTAAATCCGGGTCGATCTCCAGCTTGCTGCCCAGGCCTTCGCAATCCGGGCAGGCGCCATGAGGTGTGTTGAAGGAAAATGTTCGCGGCTCAATTTCCGGCAAACTGACGCCATGTTCCGGGCAGGCAAGGTGTTCGCTGTAGAACAGATCTGTAGGCGGTTCCGTGCTCAAATTCTGGATGGTAAGGTATCCCTCACCAATCTTTAACGCTGTTTCTATGGAATCCGTCAAACGTGAGGCAGCGGATCTCAATTCGGCTTCATCTGCATGGTGGTTGATCACCAGCCTGTCGACAACCGCTTCAATGGTGTGAATCTTGAATCTATCCAGGGTAATCTCATCTTCCAGATTCATTACTTCGCCGTCTACGCGGGCGCGGACAAAACCCATCTTACGGATATCATCAAAGATCGTCTGGTAAGTGCCTTTACGCCCCCTGACCAGCGGCGACAGAATCAACAGACGTGATCCATCTGGCAGCGATTGCACCGCGTCCACAATCTCCTGCGCGGATTGCCGCTGCACTTCCCGGCCGCAAACCGGGCAATGTGGAATACCCACACGCGAAAACAACAGGCGCATGTAGTCGTATACTTCCGTCACTGTACCAACGGTTGACCGTGGATTATGCGATGTGGCTTTCTGATCGATGGACACGGCCGGTGATAGTCCTTCAATGGAATCGACATCCGGTTTATCCATCTGTCCCAGGAACTGACGCGCGTAAGAGGAAAGCGACTCCACGTAGCGTCTCTGCCCCTCGGCGAAAATGGTGTCGAACGCCAGAGAGGATTTGCCTGATCCTGAAAGGCCTGTTATCACCACCAGTTTGTCACGGGGTATTTCAACCGTGATATTTTTTAAATTGTGCTCTCTGGCACCAATAACCCGGATTACATTTTGTGACATACGTTCACCTGATTAGACAAATTGCCTGTGAAATAGTTTTTAACAACATGTAACGCAACATCCTATAATAAATCATTTGTTCGAAAATGAGTATCCCAATTCTACCGGATTCTTGTATAATCATGTAATTCTCTTCCAGGAGCATGGCAATCATGGATAAAAAACATAGCAAGATCGTAAATGCCTGGGCGATGTATGACTGGGCCAATTCCGCCTTTGCGACCTCCATTATGGCCGCGGTATTGCCGGTATATTATTCCAGTGTGGCAGCCGCGAACCTGCCAGCAAATATTGCCACAGCCTACTGGGGATATACAACCGCCCTTTCGCTGCTCGCGGCAGCCATTCTGAGCCCCATTCTGGGCGCCATGGCTGATTTCAATGGGTCAAAAAAGCGTCTCCTGTCCATTTTCGCGTTCATCGGCATTATTGGCACTGGACTATTGTTTTTCGTCGGTGAAGGTGATTGGATGCTGGCATCCATTTTCTATGTGTTTGGAGAGATCGGATTTGCCGGCTCACTTGTCTTCTATGATTCCCTTTTACCTCATATCGCCCAGGGCGAAGAGATGGACCAGGTTTCATCCAGAGGGTACGCCTTTGGGTATCTGGGCGGCGGCATCCTGCTCGCCATCAACCTTGCCATGATCATGCTGGCCCCCAAAGAGCTGACTGGACTTATGTCCCGGCTCAGTTTTCTTTCGGTTGCCGTCTGGTGGCTGGTTTTTACCATTCCCCTGCTCCTGTACGTCCCCGAACCGCCACGTCGCATTTTAACCGGTGAGGAGCACTTCAACCCGATACAGGCCAGTTTCAGCCGCCTGGCACATACCTTCCGCGAGATCACCAAATTCAAGCAGCTCTTTCTCTTTCTGGTGGCCTTCTGGTTCTACAATGACGGGATTGGCACCATCATCAAGATGGCAACAATTTATGGCGCCGAGATCGGAATTGGTCAAACATCCCTGATCGGAACCCTTCTCATGGTTCAATTTGTGGCCATTCCATTCGCGTTTCTTTTTGGCTGGCTGTCAAAGAAAATTGGAACCAAGAAATCCATTTATCTCAGTCTCCTTATCTACACCTGTATTGCCATCTTTGGCTATTTCATGCAGGAGGAATGGCATTTCTGGGCGCTGGGATTTGCAGTTGCCACAGTCTAGGGCGGCAGCCAGGCTCTCAGCCGCTCCCTCTTTGGCCGCTTGATGCCGAAAAGCAAATCCGCGGAATTCTTCGGTTTCTTCAGTGTCAGTGAGAAATTTGCCGGTATCGCCGGTCCGTTTGTCTTCGCTATTGTCAGCCAGTACGTGGGACAAAGCCGCTTGAGCATTGTCTCACTGATCATCTTCTTCATTATCGGCGCGGCAATTCTTTCCCGCGTCAATGTGGATGAAGGACTGGCTGTTGCCGAAAAAGAAGAAACCCGGATTCTAGAGACAACCACGGTTCTCTAAATCAGGCTTACTAAAGAAACCAGGTTTCTTTATAGCACCTGATAGAGTTCCACAAGCACCCCCCCCGTGCTTTTGGGATGAACAAAAGCCATAAGGCGGCCGGGTTCCTGTAACGGCGTCTCATTGACCAGCCGTACTCCTTTTTCCTTCAGGTCTTCCAGCATTTCAACAATGTTGTCCACCTGCAGGCACAGGTGATGGATTCCCGCGCCGCGTTCATTGATAAACCGCGCCACCGAAGAATCCACTGACGTGGGTTTCACCAGTTCAATTTCGCTCTCGCCCACTGGAAGAAATGTTACCTGTGATTTCTGCGCGCTGACATCCTCAACATGGTCTACAGTCAATCCCAGCCTGTCACGCCAGAATTCGGCCGCTGCTTCTGAGTCAGATGTGGCAATACCAATGTGATGGATTCTTAGTATTTTGGCCATGGCAACCTCTACGCGAAAGTTGGGGGTTGATATTCGCCCCAGATTGATTTCAACTGACCGGTGATCTCACCCAGCGTTATGTTGTTTTCAACACACAGAATGAAAACCGGCATCAGGTTTTCAGACCCCCTGGCAGTGCGCTCCAAAAGGGATAACAATTCTGATGTTTTTTGCACATCACGGTTTTTCCGCAAAGTTGCCAGCCGAACGGTTTGTGTGTGTTCGATGGAAGTATCAACTTTCAGCCGATCAAGTTCTATTTTTTCATCAGTTTTGAAATCATTAATACCCACGATGATCTGTTGCTTTGCTTCAACCTCTTTCTGGTAATTGTAGGCCGCATTCTGGATTTCATTCTGAATATATCCCTGCTCAATGGCCGCCAGCGAGCCTCCCATTTCATCTATCTTTTGAATATACGCAACGACTTGTTTTTCAATCTCATCAGTCATTTGTTCCACCAGATAAGATCCTGCGATGGGATCGACACTGTCTGCCACACCTGATTCATGCGCGATGATCTGTTGGGTCCGCAGTGCCACGCGCACAGATTTCTCAGTTGGCAGCCAGAGAGCTTCATCCATGCTGTTGGTATGCAGAGATTGTGTTCCTCCCAGCACCGCCGCCAGTGCCTGCAAGGTTACCCGGATCACATTGTTTTCAGGCTGCTGGGCTGTCAGTGTGGAGCCGGCAGTTTGCGTGTGGAAGCGCAGCATCCACGATTTCTCATCTTTCGCGCCAAAACGTTCTTTCATGATACGGGCCCATAACCGCCGCGCTGCCCTGAATTTGGCGATTTCTTCAAAGAAATTGTTGTGCGCGTTAAAGAAAAAGGAAAGTTGTGAGGCGAAATCATCCACTGCAAGTCCCGCCTTGATGGCAGCCTCAACGTAGGCAATGGCATCAGCCAGGGTAAATGCCACTTCCTGAACTGCGGTTGAACCGGCTTCACGAATATGGTAACCCGAGATGCTGATGGTATTCCAGTGCGGGATATTTACGGTGCAATACTTGAAAACATCCGTGATCAACCTCATCGAAGATTTCGGAGGGAAGATATACGTTCCACGCGCGATATATTCCTTCAAAATGTCATTTTGAATGGTTCCCCGCAGGCATTTCTCTTCAATGCCATGCTTTTTTGCCACCGCCACATACATGGCCAGCAGAATGGACGCCGGCGCGTTAATGGTCATGCTGGTGGAAACCTTATCCAGCGGAATCTGATCGAATAACCTGTCCATGTCATCCAGGCAGGAAATGGATACCCCAACCTTGCCCACTTCACCGGCGGATATGGGGTCATCCGCGTCATAACCAATTTGTGTTGGCAGGTCAAACGCCACAGAAAGTCCAGTTTGCCCCTGATCAAGCAGGTAGCGGTATCGTTTGTTTGATTCTTCCGCGGAAGCATATCCAGCATACTGGCGCATTGTCCAGAATCGGCTGCGGTACATGGAAGGTTGAACACCACGAGTGAAAGGGAACTCGCCCGGGAAATTCAATTGGGTCATGTAATCGAATTCAGTTGGAATGACTGCCGCCGGGATTTCTACACCCGAACTGGTTTTAAACTTTCCCTTTCGTTCTGGAGCTTTTTTAACGGATGCCGCGTAGCGGTTTTCCAGCCAGGCTTTCCTTCGTTCCTCAAGATTCATGTAATCCTCATCTTCATTAAGTACTAGTATATCCATATCAGGTAGAAAAATTTCTCTCAAAATCCTCAGGGAAACTCGAGACCATAATGTCAGATTTTCTTCAGCTTATTATGTCCTTAATAATTATATAATCAGCCGCAAAAATTGCCGGACATCTCAGCACTCGTATTGGGCAACCGTCTGTTTTTGGTGAGTTACTGGTCGGGATATTACTTGGACCCTCTCTTATAAATCTAACCAACCTGCCATTTGTAACAGATTCACACCTGATCACAATCATAAATCCTGAGGAGAATGAATGATGTTCCTGATCCTTTTGCTATTAAAACCTTGATTTTCTTGATGAAGTTACAAATGCCTTGAATGAAGTAGGTGCAAGAAACATCACGGTTTTGGCCGGAATTGCTATAGCGAAAATGGAGGAAAAATTGGCATTACAGGAAGATTTTCCCCTTATACCTGACATGGAGACAACATGGAAAACCATGAGGAACCTTCACGAACTTTACTTTGTATTGTTCCCAATCAGATATGTGTTGACAGGTTATACGCTCAAATTACAGGAATTTTGAAAACCACAAAAAATGAAGAAACAGGAGTTTTTCTTTTTTTACCATTATCCTCAATAAATAGTCTGTACAATCCTGAATTTGTTTGACTGTATCCTGACATACTGGTAAAATTTTACTTCGCGTTGATCGTAGTACCCTTCGATCAATGACATTTTGTTGGAAAGGGATTAGAGAAATGAGAGTTTTACTGATCAAAGATGTATACAAACTTGGGCGCGCGGGTGACGTCAAGCGTGTGGCCGATGGTTACGGACGCAACTTCCTCCTCCCCCAGGGTTTGGCTGTTCTGGCAACCATGGGAGCACTTACCCAGGCAGATCGCATTCGTTCACAGGCTGCTGTTCGGCGCGCTCAATTAAATGATGAGATGGGCGGTGTTTCCGAAAAAATCACCGGTCTGGTTTTGACCTTCGCCAGCAAAGCCGGCGAAACCGGCAAGCTCTACGGTTCCATCACCACCCAGATGATCGCCGATGCCATCAATAACAAGGTCGGCACCAATATTGACCGTCGCGCGGTAGAAATCCAGCCCGTTCGTACTCTGGGTGAACACAAAGCCCGCATTCGCCTGACAATGGATCTGGTTCCTGAAATCAAGGTCATCGTGCATCGTGAAGGCGAATCAGTAGCTGTTCCGGCTGCCGCCGCTCCCGAAAAAGAGGTTGCTACTGAACCTGTTGCAGAAACTGCAGAAACAACAGAAACCGCTGCCTGATCTTTCCACCATCGACTTTTTGAATTTCCTCCGGCCAGTACCAGCATTGCCTGGCTGGCCGGTTTTTTTTGAGTAAAATAGTCGTCATGCCACTTACTATCGGAGAACAACTTAAACAGGCGCGGCTTACCAGGAACGCATCCATTGAGGATGTTTCTCGGGCGCTGCATATCCGCCCATTCTTTTTGGAAGCGCTTGAAGAAAATCGGTTTACTGATATACCGTCCATGGTGCAGGTGAAAGGCTTCATTCGCCTTTACGCCGGCTGGTTGAATCTATCTCCGCAAACTTTTCTCAACCTCCTTGAAGGCAAACCAGATGAACCGCTCCAGGAATCACCGGCTCCTGCCGCAGACACGAATAAAATAACTTCAAAACCGTCCGCCAAAAGAAAAAAGAAATCATCATCAGATGAACCTTCCAGTGATATGGATTCTATAGGAGAGAAATCCTCTTCGGATTCCTCTCCTATGGAAAATCCAGTTCCGGAAAAACCAAATGATGAAGACGTTGAATCAACGGCAGAGTCGCGCATCACATCCCAGGACCTGTTCCTCCAGATCGGACAGCAACTGAGAAGTTGCCGTACCAGCCTCAACATTTCCGTGGAGGACATTGAGAAACTTACCCATATCCGCTCTAGATATCTGATTGATATGGAGGCGGGTAATTTTAATGATATTCCTTCACTGGTCCAGGCTCGCGGCCTGTTGAATGGGTACGCCTCCTTTCTCAATCTCGATACGGATATGCTGCTGGGGGTATTTGCTGAAGCGCTGCAAAAGCGCCGTATTGAACTATTACCTCCGACGCCTGAACCGTCAACACAGAAAAAAACCGTAAAAACCAAACAGCCGGTAAAAGAAAGGACCGGGATAAAACGATTTCTTACGGTCGATTTCATAATCGGCAGCGTTACTATTATTGGTCTGGTTGTTTTTGGAATCTGGTCTGCAAGCCAGGTGCTATCGTCCCGGCGCGATACATCGGCAAAACCACCCGCCATTGCCGAAGTTCTGGCACAAAACCCGACGACTGAGTTGAGGAATCAATCCACAGGAACAGTAGAACCCACTGATGTGGCTCGAAATCCGGAAGCAATTGGACAAATTCCCACCAGCAGACTTCAGGAGGAAGGTGCAGCTGCCGGAGGCTCACCTACGCCGCCAGTTCCCAGCCTTGGAAAAGCCTCCATGCAGGTATATATAGTTCCAAATCAACGGGTTTTTCTACAGGTTACTTCGGGGAAAAAAGTTGTCTTCGTTGGCCGGACGATTCCCGGCAATGCCTATCCCTTCACATCAGATGAGCGTATCGAAGTAGTCAGCGGAAATGCGGCTGCCTTGCAAATCTATTACAACCAGAGGGATCTGGGTACCCTTGGATTGTCCGGGCAACCGCTCCGTCTGGTTTTTTCAAAGGACGGAATAACCACGCCCACGCTGTCGATAACCACTCTTCCCACCAGTACACCAATGGCAACTCTTACTTTGCGGCCAACGTCAACTCCAGTTCCTCCTACGGTCACCCCCCTTATTCCATGAAAAACGCAAAAAAAACCTATTATATTGAATCACTCGGCTGCGCGAAAAACACGGTTGACTCCGAATCCATGGCTATTTTGCTCAATCGGGCTGGTTACCAGGCTGTTGATAAACCGGCACGCGCTGATGTCTTGCTTGTAAATACATGTGGATTCATTTCTCCCGCGCGCAGAGAATCACTCGATGAATTAATTCGTCTTTCCTCCCTTAAAAAACCAGGTCAAATCCTGGTTGCCGCGGGTTGTCTTACTCAGCGGGATCGTGACCTGGTTGTACGTGAAGTACCCAACCTTGACGGTATCATGGGAACCCGCCGGTGGATGGATGTTCTCGACGTGGTCAATGCCATTCGTAATGATTCGAATCGCCAATCACCCCATTATCATTTACCGGATGTCCCTACCATAGGAACAGATGAAAAAGGTGTTCCCCGGGTCGCAATTCAGGGTACCAGCGCTTATGTCAAAATCGCGGACGGATGCCGCAGACTCTGCGCGTTTTGTTCCATACCTTTGATCAAAGGAACCGCGATCAGCCGTCCCATTGATTCAATTCTGAATGAAATCAAGCTTTTAGCAGATAACGGCATACAGGAGATCAACCTTATTGCCCAGGATGTGACAGATTATGGCAGCGATCTAGGCATGAAGGACGCTCTGCCTGACCTCTTGGAAAAGATACATCAAACATCGCGTGAAATTCCCTGGGTGCGCCTTTTATATGCCTTCCCCGGAGCGGTATCAGATCGTTTGATCGCGCAATTGGGCGAAGGCAGGGTCGTTCTTCCGTATCTTGATATCCCCCTTCAGCATGCCCACCCGGACACACTTAAACGCATGAAACGCCCTTCCAATATGGACTGGGTATATAAAACAATAGAGAATCTGCGCGCCTCCAACCCGGATATCGCATTAAGAACCACCTTTATTGTAGGATATCCGGGAGAAACAGACACAGAATTCCAAACCCTGCTTGATTTCATCCGTGAAATCCGGTTTGACCGGGTGGGTGTTTTCACCTTCTCATTTGAACCGGGAACTGCCAGCGAACCACTGGGTGATCCCATACCCCAGGAAGTCAAGGATGAAAGATACAACCTGTTAATGACCGAGCAGGAACGCATCTCCCTGGCAAAAAATCAAACCCTGGTGGGAAAACAACTCTCCATTTTGGTGGAAGGAACGGATAACGGCGTTTCTGTCGGGCGCAGTTATCGTGACGCGCCAGAGATTGACGGCCTGGTTATTGTGGAAGACAAGTTACCCGTAGGCGAGATTTGCGACGTACAGGTCACCGGCGCAATGGCCTATGACTTGATGGCGAAAAAATCTATATAATATAATACTTATTCTCAGGGTGCTGGCTCAGTGGTTTCGGTTGCAGGTGGAGGTTCAGTAGTGATTACGTCGGTTGGTGGTTCTGTTGTGACTACTTCAGGGGGGGCACTGGTTGGTTGTATCACCTCTTCAGTGGGAGGAGAGCACTTATTGGTTGCTTCCGACAATTTTCCCTGGGTAACCTCATCAGTCGATAGTAAGAGGGCGTTCTGATATTGCTGCACAGCACTGCACGGATCTTCTTTACCCATCAGTTCGTCACCATAAAGGATGGATCCTTTTCGATAACGTTCCGCGGCGGTCATCCCTGAAGCATCACGCAGACCCGGTGCCGCGGCATAGAATTGTCCGAAGAATTCAAGTACCTTCGGCCAGTCCACACCCCAGGCAGCCACACCGCTTAAGTAATAGCTCGCGGTTTGAGTGTAAGAAATGGCCTCTTTATCCAATGGCCCAAATTGACCGGCCATGGTGATGTCATAAATTCCCTGTTCAAGCATGCCGGTATTGATCCGGTTGATACCCCGGTTGCGAAGGCAAATATAGTAAAGCCCGTCCGTTTGAATGGCCCGGTAGGTCGGGTCAACCTGGCGAATTGTGTCAAGCGTGCTTAATGCGGCAACCCATTCTTTATTGGCCGCCTGTTGCCTGGCTTGAACGAATAATTCTTCGGTGTTGCGCGTATCTTTGGTGGGAACAGGTGTTGGTTCAGCGACAATCGGGGTTGGCGTGGTTATCACCGCCTGTGCCATCATTACTTCAGCCAGTTTTTCTGTAACTCCGGGGAATTCTGGATTTAACTGGACTATATATTCGAGCCTTTTTCTGGCCGTTTCCAGATTTCCATCAGCCTGATCGGCTAATGCGAGTTGAAATTGAGTCGTGGTAACCAGGGCTATCTTGTTCTTCTGTTCGGCAAGGCGGGCTCTTACGGCTGAATTGTAGCCAATCCAACCTCCAACGCCGGCGCCCAGGATCAGTAACAATAAACCAACCAGAATCCAAAGACCACGCTTTGGTTTGTTTACCAAATTGGGTTGAGTGGGAGGATCAACAGGTGGAGGGAAGTCCAATCGCACATCTGATTCAACAGGCAGAACAGCCTGAGTCTCATCCAACGAAGCTGATCTTTCGGGTACCGGTCTGGTGGTTCCCGGTGCTACACGTACTTGCATGGTTTTTCCTTCATGCAAAGGATCAACAACGATGGGAGAAGTATCTTCCGGTGAAATATCCGGTGGATTAGTCAAATCTGATTTTTTCTTTGCCATGGTATGAATTATAACCTCATATCACAAGCGTGTTAATTGCTTCAATTCTGTCCAGATAAAAGGTATGGTTACGGCAGTCCCCAACGCCATCGAAATCAGGGATGTCAAAAGAGCTGGTATGGAATTCTGCAGAAGTAAAAGCACGCCCAACGCCACAAGACCTCCCACCCCTCCCGCCAGTATGCCCCGGGGAATGGTCTTTGTAAAACTCACAGTCTCTTTTATTTGCCGTTTAAAAATCCATAATAACAGGATCGATTCAGATGTATAGGCGAAAAAGTCAGCCAGACTTATTCCAGGCGCTCCAAACTGTTTTGATAAAATAGCGGCCAGTCCAATAAAAACAACCAGGTTCAATCCCGCGACCCATAATGGGGTGATGGCATCCTTCTTGGCGTAGAAACTGCGTACAGCCACTTCCAGTACGCATTGACCGGCCAGACCGAGTAGATACCCTCTGGTGACCCATAGAACAAGGTCAGTCTGTTCTGGTTCGAAATGGAATACGGAAGAGATTACCCCCCCAAGCCCCACGGCCAGTATAAAAGCGACCGGGATGGTTATAACAATCAGGGTATGAATGGCCTTTTCAATCGTTCTTGAAAATTCTTTCCAGTCTTTTCTGGCTGCCAGTTCCGCAAGACTTGGAAGCATGGCAGTCCCTATGGCGGTCCCGATAAATGTCTCGGGGAATTGAAAGAACATCCATCCATATGTCAGGGCAGATACAGATCCGGTGGGAAGTCGGCTGGCCAGATTGTCTCGCCCGATAAAAATTAGTTGAATAAAGACCATGGTAATCAGGCGCGGCCCAAGAATGGTCAAAACCTGCCGAACAGTCGGGTCACTCAAATGAATGCCAGGCTCCCAGTGGAAGTGATATTTTATCAATCCTGGAACCTGTATAAGGAGATGTAATAATGCTCCGATAATAACCCCGTAGACTAACCCGTGAACCCCCATTCCAAACGCTGGCAGCACAAATGAACCTATGCGGTAGCCGGTTGAAGGAGCCAGGATCAGTGCTCCAAAAATCTGCCCGATATTGTAAAGAGACGGAGCGGCCGCCGGAAGAAGGAAATGCTGGTTGGCCTGCAAACCGGCCAGCACGAGCCCGGAGATGGAAAAGATGACCGTGGCAATCAGATTCAGGCGCATGAGGTCGGCTACCAGGAGTTGCTGTGGTCTATCAAATCCTGGGGCTATTCCAACCTGCCAGTCAACCAGTTGAGTACTCAAAAAGGCGATGATAATAGCCAGAACACCGGTGACAATAAATGCCAGGTTTGCGATCCGGCTGAATAGTCTCCAGGCGGATTCACGACCTTCGAGCGTCATCGTCTGGGTGAGCACTGGGATAAAAGCCATCGCCAGCGCTCCGCCAGAAATCAGTGCAAACAACATGTCTGGTAAATTATTCGCCACATTGAACGCGTCAAGTTCCTGCGAAAGTCCAAACTGCCGGGCAATAATCACCTGACGCAATAATCCCAATCCCTTGTCGGCCAGGAAGAAGATAGCCACAATGGCGGAATTTTTCGAAATCTGGCTGAGTTTGATTTTCATTTTGGTATCTTCTTTTTGTTTTTTTCCAAAAATCTATTTTATCAAACTCTTGACAAGTCAAAGCTTTCAACGATAATGATAATGTTTTTCAATAATAACCCTTGAAATTTTTTCGTCTTATTGGAGAATCTCATAGAAAACAACTCAGGTACTTTAACTGGTTCTACCAGTCTGGATTTCAATGACGTCAGTGTCATCTATGGCGATTGGCCTGCTCTTGACCACGTTTCTTTCTCCATTCCCCACGGTCAACATGTGGCGGTTGTCGGTCCAAATGGCGCTGGTAAGTCCACATTGTTTAAGGCGCTGGTAGGTTTGGTTACACCAGACACCGGCAGCATCAAGATTCACGCGCAACCTTTGGAAGGGAAAGATTATTGTATCGCCTATGTTCCCCAGCGCGAAGAAGTTGATTTGCGTTTTCCCATAACGGTTCGTGAAGTAATCATGATGGGCCGGTACCGTCACTATGGTCTAATTAGAAAACCCAGTGCAAAAGATCATGCCATGGTCGATGCAGCGTTGGAGAGATTGAATATCACAAAACTATCTCGTCTTTCTTTAACCGAACTATCCGGTGGACAACTACAACGAGTATTTCTGGCGCGAGCTATTGCCCAGGAACCGCACATCCTTCTCATGGATGAACCCTTCAACGGGGTCGATCTCTCCACTCAAGAGGCCACATTTGCCCTGCTGGATGAATTGAAAAGGCAGGATGTGACTGTTCTGGTATCCACACACGATCTGAATATGGCCGCCAAGAGATTTGAAGCGGTTATTCTCCTTAAGCGTCGTCTAATTGCTTATGGTTCTTCCAAAAACGTTATGAATCGCAAGAATTTGATTGCGGCTTTTGGAGAACAGCTTTTTATGCTGAAAGGCGCCGTGGTTGTTGATCATTGCTGCCCTCCGGAAGAGCGGGTGGAGGAACATTCATGATCGAGTGGATCACCCAACCATTGTCTTATGAATTTATGCAACGCGGCCTGATGGCCGCGGTAATCGTTGGCACAGTATGCTCCATGATTGGTTGCTATGTCGTATTGCGGTCCATGGCCTTTCTGGGAGACGCGCTGGCTCATGCGATCTTGCCTGGAATTGCCATTGCTTACCTTTCTGGCTGGAATTTAATGCTTGGGGCCCTGGCAGCCTCCATAATTGTTGCTCTGGGGATTGGCTTTTTTTCCCGACGGGGAACCATTCGAGAGGATACGGCTATCGGAGTATTATTTTCTGCCGCGCTCGCGCTTGGAATTGCCATTATCAGCACAATCCGTTCGTATGCCGTTGACCTTAGCCATATACTCTTTGGAGATATTCTGGGTGTTGGCGCCTCCGATCTTGTCCAGATCGCCGTTCTGGCTGTGGTGATCATCGGTCTGATTCTGGTCTTTTATCGACCAATTAAGATCATCTCTTTCGATCCGGTTCTTGCCACCACCCTGGAACTTCCCGTTGAACGACTGCGAATGCTCCTGCTCATACTTATTTCCCTGACCATTGTTGCCTCATTGCAAACCGTGGGAATTGGATTGGTAGCTGCCATGTTGGTCACCCCGGCTGCCACAGCCTATTTATTAACCAACAGACTTTCGCGTATGATGGCTTTATCTGTCCTTATTGGTATATGTTCCAGCATTTTGGGGCTTTATCTCAGTTATTACATCAGCATTGCCTCGGGTTCGGCAATCGTTCTGGTTTCCACTCTGTTCTTTGTGATCGCCTTTCTTTTCTCCCCGCGTAAAGGTATAGTACGGATAGCCCGGAAATAAGGCCAATTATGGATTTACGAAATATTAAACTGGGTATTCTCTATATTGTGGCAACGCCAATTGGTAATCCCCGCGACATTACGTTGCGCGCGGTTGATATTCTACGAGATGCAGACGCGGTAATTTGTGAAGACCGCAAGATTGGTTCCAAACTGGCACGAAGCATTGGAATTGAGGTCAAAGAATGGTTGGTTGCCAGTGAACACAATGAAGCCCAGGTTGGTGATCAAATTCAGGAACGACTATTATCCGGCGCGACTCTCGCGTTGATCACAGATTGCGGTACGCCTGTCTTCTCTGATCCGGGAGCCCGTATCATTGAACGTGCGCTTGGTATTGGCGCGCGGGTTGTTCCCATTCCGGGGGCATCATCGCTCACTGCCGCCCTATCCATTTTGGATGATCCCCTTTTTAAGTTTTACTTTGCCGGTTTTTTGCCCCGTCAGCCAGATGAACGTCTGGCCATGCTTGAATACCTGCGGAAATTGCATATCCCGGTCATTCTTATGGATACTCCCTATCGAATGGATACCGTTCTGCGCGATGCCATCAAAGCCTTTGGATCCGGCAGGAAAGCCGTTCTTGCCTGTGATCTGACACTTCCAGGGGAGATCGTCTATCGAGCGAATCTGGGGGAGATACTTAAGCAGGCGGGTGGAAAAAAGGCGGAATTCATCTTAATCATTTATTGATCTTTTTTCTTCAATATACGCGCGTCTCCCTCTCGAACAGTCACACCTTTTCTATCAAGGTACTCAAGGTATGCCAGGGCGAATTTGCGTGAGGTTTTAAACTGATCTCGGAACTCGACAACGGAAATGCTCCCATTCTCTGATATTGTTTTGATAACATAATTACACATTTCCATGGCTTCCTTTTGACGAAAGACTACATCTTCGCAAGGCTGAATAACCTCTCCAGAGTCAATCAGATATCTCAGTAAATCATCCTTCAGAACGTTTCTCGCCAGCTCAACTCCTGGCGGAGAAAAGGGGTTTTCATTCCAGAGTTCATTAAATTTTGAAATCTTCCTCAAATTGTCTTCCTTCAATGCGACATTGAAATCAGTCTCTCGGAGAAATCCATTCTCTTCCACCAGGTTTTCGATTCTTTTAGCTCTCTTGAGTATTTGTTCAAAATCTTTTTTTTCTAAATTGGTTTTTCCGCGTAAGTCTTCTCCTGACATGCCAATACGTAGCGGGTACTTTTTGTGAAAATTTGAGAGGATATTGAGTATTCGATCAAGTTCTATAGCCCAGCGATTTGCTGTTATTACAAATTTATTGAGGATTTCATCCTCATCCGGAGAAAGGTCAATAAGGCTGCCTCTTGAAATCATGGATGAGATTAAGGATATGCATTCCTTTTCTTTAACATCAGCAACTCCAAGAATCTCTTTTACCGGAATACATGACCTGACAGAGATCAGTGATTCCAACTTTTGTTCTGATGATCCTGAATGAGGAATACTGATCCGCTCAAGGTCGGCATGACTTTTCTGGCGATATCGCCTTGATACATTTGTATCAAGTATGATTCCGCCACCTATCGTTTTCTCTGGCGAGGGATAACGAATAATGAAATGATCCTTCTTCTCTGCGGGCAAAGGATCAGTGAATTCAATTTGCATATACCCGTTGTCACCAGCCTCGAGCTTCTCCTTTCCAATAATCCGTACTTTACTCATTCTTTTCGCGGCAAGGTGGAACAACTGGATTTCATCATTTTGTGCCAATCCTCTATGCACATCAGGCAGAATCGTCACCCAGGCATTTATCCTTAAGGATGGGGGAGAATTTTTCATTGTCGTGAGAAGATCACCCCTGTGAAGGTCCTTTACATCCAATCCCGAAATATTGACCGCCACGCGCGAACCTGGTAAAGCTCTTTCCAATTTTTGATTATGAGTTTGAATTCCCCGTATGCGTCCTTGTTTGCCCGAAGGCAGAATGGTTATCTCATCTCCCACAGTGAGACTCCCATCTAGTAAAGTTCCTGTTGCTACTGTTCCAAATCCTTTAATCGAAAAGACTCTATCAAGACTTAGCCTTGGGGTATTCTTCCATGAAATTTCAGGAATTCCCGATAAAACTTCCTGCAATGTGCTTTTTAATTCAGTCAATCCTGAACCCGTTTTTGAAGAAACAGGAATTATTGGAACGTTTTGAAGAAATGTATACTCTACAGTCTTTCGTATGTCAGTTTTGATGAGTTCCAGCCACTCATAATCAGGAACCAGATCACATTTCGTCAGAGCAATAATTCCTGCAGAGACTCCCAGAAGATTGAGAATTGCCAGATGTTCCCTGGTTTGAGGCATAATACCTTCATCGGCTGCGATGACAAAAATCACAGCATTCATTCCTCCAGCTCCTGACAGCATATTATCAATAAAATCCCGATGCCCGGGAACATCAATAATGCTGACCGTTTCGCCATTGGGAAGATTAAACCAGGCAAAACCCAACTCAATGGTCATCTCCCTGGTCTTTTCTTCTTTCAGCCGGTCAGGATCTATTCCCGTCAATGCCTTAACCAGCGAAGATTTCCCGTGGTCTACGTGGCCGGCTGTTCCCACAACCTTCATGGTTTATCCGTTTGTTTTTGTGATCTGGTTAAATTCTTCTGCCCATGTGTGGGTCATATTTACCATGGTCTGCAAACGTTTTTGTGTCTCTTCATTGACCTGTGTCAATAAATCATTCATATCCTGGGCAAGGTCTTCCAGTTTTGCCAACCTGTCCTGGTATTTTTCAAGTTGCCGAAGGATTTCGCGGAACTGTTCTTCCTGACTTAATGAATAATTCGTCCAACGTTTTTGATCGTCATTCTTAAATCCTCCCCATTCTTGTCTGAACCGATCTTCATTGATTCGAGACATTTCTGTGATTTCATTAATACGGCGATCAAATTTCTGAGTGATTTCGTCAAAAGAATCTTGTGATCGTTTTACTGCTCTCTGCATCGAATCAAGATTTTGTAATTGAGTGTCTATTGTGGTGGTTTGCTTTTCAAACGCGGAAAAGCGATCCTGCCACTCTTTCCAGATACGGTCTCGTTCCACCTGCTGCAAGGTTTGTTTTTCGATAAAAGAATTTACCTGTTGTCGCCTTTCGGTTTCCGCTGCAAGTAATTCTGCTACACGCAATTCAAGTTTTCTGGTTGAATCCGTGGTCAAATCTACTTTTCCACGTTGTTCATCCTGTCGTTTGCGTATTGCCGTTACTTCGCCCAGCAGGTCAGATAATCGTTTGGAATCCTGCCGGCGGCCTTCTTCCAGTAAACGCAATGATCGTTTGTATTCCTCGTCTCCATGTGAAATCTCTGAGATTTTTTTATCGGTTTCACCAAGAACCCGGTTTAGACGGAATTCTTCTTCCTGCCTCACCTGTAATGTTCTTTTAATTTCTGATAAGGTTTCCAGCTTCTTCTTTATTTCTGCAATGGTTTTATTAATTGAATCTACTTCTGACAATCTGACTTTTTCTGTATCCCGGGCAGCCTCAGATCTGGCTTTATCACTTAATTCAATATTTTTTAATAACTCAACCTTTAATGTACTGACAGAATTCTGAATTTGTTCTGTCCTTGCAGCAATTGTTGCAAGTCGGCTGGTTTCGCTTTGGATAGCTTTCACATCTTGAGTCGCGCCTGAAACATTGCCTTCCACCACAGTTAAACGTTCCACCAGCATGGCGATGGTTGTTTTGTCTTTGCGGCGTTCTTCATCAAGCCATTCAATTTTTTTATTTAGCTGCTCTAAATCCATGCTTGTTCCTTCCAAATGGTTTCAAAAATTATACCATTCAGGTATTCTTCTATTTTAAATTTGGAAACGCCTGCAGCATCGAAAGAAACCCTTGCAAGAAAAATTGTGGAAATAAGCCGGCAAGTGTGATGCACAGATAAAGAAAAATGAAGTACCCTTTTTCAATACGGTTCATTTCCGAATCGATCCCTATCGGGTGATCCTTACGAACTCGTAGAATAAACCGAATACTGGCAATAATAAACCCCGCGTTGGCTGCCGAAATCCAGACTAATCCAGGGAGATCGACTTTCCCAAGGTTTGTAAAAATTGTCAATCTGGTAATGAAGCCTGGAAGCAATGGAAAACCGGCAATTGTGAATGCAGATAGTGCAAAGCCGGGCAAAATCCATCGATCGATTTTTCTCATTCCATCAGAATCACCCGGCCTTTGGCTTTGTTGAATATAAGTGAGAAGTACCACCCATAAAGCGATGGAAAAAATTCGTGGAGCGAACAACAAAATAAAAGCATTCCATCCGTTAATCTGATTCAAACTCAACGCGATTAAAGATAATCCAGTTTCATAGGAAACAAGAAAGGCAGTCGTTCGGTAGATGTTTTTCTCTGTCAGGTATTGCAGAGAACTGCTTACCAACATGACAATGCCCATAAACCGAAGGACAACGAATATTCTTGCATCATCACTTAGCCAGACAAACCCATCAAGATACCGGATCACAAGGATAAGGGTAGCCGTATTAAAGAGAAGCAAAATAAAACCAACATTAATGGGAGACTTCTCAGCGGATAACTGGGGCATCCAGCTATTGAATGGAAAAACGCCAAGCCAGAATGAGAAACCCAATCCTAAAAGAATTAGAGATTGAATTATCAACCTGGTCTCGGTGGGATTGGCTTCAACAGCCGATAAAACCCACCCGGAAGCCAGCATAAATGGCATTGCCAGAGATTGAAATATGAGGAACCTGATCGCTCCTGTAGAAGGCAATTCACCAAATTTGGAAACAAGCACCACGGAAAGGACCACGCAAATTTCAAGAAATAGAGCGGCGTATAAGAAAGGCTGCACCGATAACGCTGCCAGAAATAGACTTGTCAGCAGGAATCCGATTGGGACAAATCGTATTGGAATATCTACAACAAAAGACATACTAAGAAATAAAAATAGGATCAAAAAGACCAGTGCTACAAACACATGGTCTCCATTTCCCAGGGTAAAGCTCCGCCCCAGCAATCCCAACGTTGGTGAGATTTGCAGGGTTGTCTCGCCAATTTGAAAAATTGGTTTACCGATGGGAATCAGGCTGCTTGTGATAACAAAAAAGAGTGACGCGCCAAGTCCGGTGAACAGGGTACGCCGTTCATGCCCCTTCGTAAACCACAGATACACAGCCACCAATCCGGGAAAACCTATCCAGATGATCGGGGCGCTCATACCGGCTCACCTTCCATGGAACTTGTGTGAAAATAGACAATCAACCATGACAATCCAATTGTCAGAAATGTGGATACACCTGACACCAGTATCGAACTTTCAACGGAAGCGTAAAGGACTTCAAATCCGCTGATCAGGGTGATCAATCCGATTATGGTACGAATGATGTTTTTTGAAAGTCCCACCTGCCACAACCCGCTGCAGAATAAAATTACACCGCCCCAGATAATCTCAATACGAGCCGGGAAAAAATTTTCAATCACCGGGGTGATCGAAAAAGACACCAACCAGATCATCGCGGAGGATAGAAAGCGGAACCCGAACCCTGATGTTACATCAGGAGTATCCTTTTCAAGGATAGAATCAGGGTGCGTGGAACTGACAATGGCGACAGCTATCCAACCGCCAATTAGTTTGACAGCACTCTCCACATATGTCCATGAAAGAGTAGTAAGCCAAAACACACAAAACACCTGAATTACCCAGGCAATTGATAACCAACGCCATTGATTCAGAACGAACAAAATCGTTGTAACAACAATAAGACTGAGAACAGCGATAATTGAAATATTAGGGAGCATTTACGAGAGTCCAAAACTCTTCAAGATAGTCACAACCAGTACAAGACATAGAACCGCCCAGATTATTCCACCATCTCCTTCGAACAAATTTGCAATAAAAAGGATCGGTTTTTGCAAAATGTTCAAAATTGTAACTTCCCAGCCGGGGAAATTATTAGGAGTTACTCCAATTCGGTCACCTAACCTGTTGGACAAATGACTAACCCTTTTGATCAGGATATCAAGATTGAAAAGATTAAGTTTTTCAGCAATGAAAAGGCCGACAGCACCAAACGTAATTATCAATCCCTGAATGGAGAGATGAAATATAAAAGGATTGGGAAGCCATAAAAATGCCAGTATCCAGGGAGTTAACACGGTAATAATCAAACCCGATGGTGAGATGAAATTGGACCATCGTTCGGCCAGAAGGTTTTCCACGCTCGTTTTCAGGAACAGGGCACGAAAAAAGCTCCAAAAGGCCAGAATGGCGGGCAACAAAAAAATGAAGCCCGGGATGGTACCATTCCATGAAAATCCGTCGATTCCCGTGTTATTTGGTGTAAATGGTAGACCAGTGAAACCTGCCGCGCCCAGAATACCAAGAGTTTTTGAATATCTTCCAACGGGATAAACAAGTAATAAAACTTGAATTAATGCGACAATAGTGAAGGAAAACACAATGCCTGATGCGGAAAACCCATACATAAATTCAGCGCAAAGCATACTACCGGCAAATACCTGCCACCCTATAGCCCTATGTTCGTCCGAATCACGTAACAACCATACGGATGAAATCAGCGCCGTAATCCATAAATAAACCAGTAATAGATTAATACCCGTTGATTCTAATAATTGGTATGACATCTTCAGCAGCATCGAGGCTGTGATAAGAAAACCAATAACAAACCGGATCACCAAAATTCCGTTTTTCGATGACCTGGGATAACCGGTTATTTTCAGAAAAGGGAATAATGTTAATCGAAGGATGCAAGCTGCCAGAATTAGATTTCCTGGTCCGGGTTGGATTGATTTCCATGCATCCGAAAAGCCGGAAAATGACAATTGCCAGGCGAAGGCAGTAATTAATAGAATGATGCTTATCAGTCGCCAGGTTGAATGCACCAGACTGTTGTCCGAGTTTTCCGTATCTTCATTTTGGGTAAGTACGATCAGCAAATCAATCAGATCGAATAATCCAACCAGCACAATGGATGTAAGTATGTTATCTGAAAGACATGCACATATTCCCAACACGCCCAATAATAAAATGCCTGCCCATTCCCATTCGTTTGAATCCAAACCGATTCTTGCCGAGGAAACGATCAATACGCCATTTACTGCGGCGCATGCTGTCATAATCATAGGCCAGGCAATAATATCAAAGTGAAACGAGGGTAAGGCTCCAGTTAAACCCAGACTTAATAAGAGCTGATCAGAAAAAGAGAAAGGCAATTGTGATCTGATGATCAGGGTGAAAACCCAGGCAGCCATTGAAGATAAAATGGCAACAAGCCAGGCAATTCCCGTTCCCTTCGGAACGTAATTCAATACAACAACGGCCACTGCCGCGCCTAAAAGTATAAGTATTGGTATAAAACCAGGCACTGATCTATTACTGACGCTTCATAATATTTCGGAAAAAGGTTTACGGCGGATGAACTTGCCCTGTCCTTTTTTTCCATACCAGGTATTCCCGTCGACAATAACTTGACCTCGCAACAAGACCTTTTCCGGGTATCCTTTTAAACGCCAGCCTTCGTAAAGATTATAATCCGTTCGGTGCCTGGCAAGGTCTTTGCTATAGACGACATCTTTTTCCGGATCCCAAATTACAAGGTCCGCGTCGCTGCCGGGCAAAATCGTTCCCTTTTTTGGATACATACCAAATATTTTCGCGGGGTTAGTGCTGGTAATTGCCACAAAATCATTTACAGACAATCTTCCACTGTTTACCGCTTTTGTCCATAGAACAGGCAGCCGGTCACCCACACCCGGAAGTCCATTGGGGATTTTTGTAAAATCATCTCTCCCCAGTTCCTTACCTGGAATGGCAACGGATTCACCTTCATATTGAATTGGTTTTGTCCCGTCAAAGAAAAATGGGCAATGGTCTGTCGCCAGGACTTTTATGCTGCCATCCTCCAACCCTTCCCATAATCGTTTGTTATCTTCCACTGATCGCATGGGTGGAGAACAAATCCATTTCGCTCCGTCTTTTTGTTGAAGGTTTTCCTCAGTAAAAAATAGATATTGAGGGCATGTTTCACCCATAACCGGTAACCCCTTTTTACGGGCGTATTCAAGTTGATCCACCTCACCTGCAGCGTTCATGTGCACTATATATAATGGCGCGCCGGCCTGCGCTGCCAGGGAAGACCCGCGTAATACCGCTTCAACAGCGCCCCACGAAGGCCTTGTTCGCGCGTGCCATACCGGAGATGTTTTGCCGGATGCCAGAGCTTCTCCAGTCAACAGTTCAATTACATCGCCATTCTCCGCGTGAATCATAGTTAACATACCGGCATTCTTGGCTATCCGTAAAACCTGGAATATTTCTCCATCCATTAATCGCAGGCGGTTGTTATAAGCAGTGAATACTTTAAGTGTGGTGATCCCCTTTTTTACCAGGTCAGGAATTTCTTTCCCGATTTTTTCATTGAAGCGAGTAATATTCATGTGGAATGAGTAATCAACCGCCGCCAACGGATCGGCTTTCTGGTGCCACGCGTCAACGCACTCTTTCAGAGTTTCAAAATCCTGTGATATAAAGTCAATGGCTGTGGTGGTTCCCCCAAATGCGGCACCCTTATGACCAGAGTAATGATCATCCGAAGAAATTGTACCCATCATGGGTAATGCAAAATGGGTGTGTACATCAATCCCACCGGGTAAAACGTACTTCCCTGTCGCATCAATAATCTGGTCGATGGGATCATCTATTTCACAGGAAATCTTGCGAATAATTTCTCCATCAATGAGAATGTCAGCATTATAGGTTTCTGAAGCAGTAATGATTGTGCCACCTTTAATCACGGTTTTCATTGAAGCCTCCATCTGAACTTATTCCATATGCAGTATTACTTTTTCGGGCCGGAATGTCCATCCATTGTAAAAGTGATTCAAACGAAAAAGTGTCCTGAAAGAAATCCTGCTCGCCTTTTCTGTCAGTTTGCTGTTCAGTAGTCAATCTTTCCCGCAGGCTTTGCCACAAAACCTGCCTGCTTGCAGAACCCACAACCAGTTCATTGATTGTCGCGGCACGATTCAACAATTCACCTATTGTGTAAAGAAAAGTTACTCGTTTCCAGTTCCCTGCCACTATCGGTTTATTCAGCCTCTCAAGACCTCCCAGGCTGATTTTAAAGTATTCTTCGTTGGCTCTTTTATGCTCGGGTTCATCACGAAACAATTCTGCCCGGGTGACCAGTTCATGGCCGCGTACCGGGCAGATATATTCAATCTTCCAGCGATGTTCTTCTCCAAAAGCACCTGTTTGATAAAAAGCCAGAAAATCTACATCGACAACCTTTGGAGCCGACTTTAGAGGGATGCGGTACCATCCCAATAGGCGGGCTATTTCCAGATCACGTTGTTCTGGCAGTATGCTGACAAGTATGAGAGATTCCTCCGGTACTGCCTGCATTTTTTTCTCCGCTTTGTGATGGTGCCGCGTAAAAAGACTACAAGGATTTCAACAAGCCTACTCGATCATTGAATTCGCCGATCAAAGCATCAATTTCTGGAATTTGATTCTGAATTTCTGTCCAGTAATTCTCATCATCCCACTGGGCTAGAATTTCTTCGTACGTTTTGCCTTGCTGTTCAACCCATGTGTAGTATTTCAAGTTATGAACACGTTTCCGATCCATTGTGGTCATATCCAGCAAGTAGTCAGACGTTACACCCATCAAATTATGGTCAAATGCGGCAGCCGCATGGTTTTCTGTGAATTCACCAAACGACTGACGATATTCGTCGATACGGCTTGAATACAATTCCATGGAATCTGTTAGCACGGTGATAACAATATCTTCTTCACCAAGCCCTTCGTATTTGGCAAACTTGATCGCTGAGAGGACGTTGGCAATGCCCGAGAAACCTAACAGATCCAGTTGGTTTACCAATTCCTCGGGAACGCCCTGTTTCTTTAAATGTTCCTGGCCAACCGGTTCGTTGAAAAGTCGCATGATATTGACCACAGCATCATCATCAATCGCCACAATCATGTCGGAATTCTTTACATTATGGATCCAGGGAACGTGTTTGTCACCAATTCCTTCAATGCGATGCGCGCCGAATCCGTTCATTAATAAGGTCGGGCACTGAAGCGCTTCACTGGCAATAATCTTGCTAGTGGGGAATACCTGTTTCAGGTAATCACCGCAGGCGATGGTTCCCGCCGAACCTGTTGTCAGGGCAACACCGGCCATACGGCCACCTTTACGCAATTCCTTCTTGATGACTTCTTCCATCGCATGTCCGGTGATCTCATAGTGCCACAGATAATTGCCAAACTCCTCAAACTGATTGAAGATCATCAAATCCTGACCGGATTTGCGTAATTCCCAGCATTTGTCAAAAATCTCTTTAACGTTCGATTCACTTCCGGGTGTGGCTATGGTCTCTCCAGCGATACTTTGCAGCCAGTCAAAGCGTTCCTTGCTCATTCCTTCTGGAAGAATGGCAATGGATTCACAGGCAAGCAATGTGGAATCATAGGCACCGCCGCGGCAATAGTTTCCCGTGGAAGGCCAGACAGCCTTCTGAGTGGTCGGATCAAACTGGCCGGTAACCAACCGTGGAACAAGACAACCAAAAGCCGCACCAACTTTATGTGCGCCTGTTGGGAACCATTTGCCTACCAACGCAATAATTCGTGCTTTTGTGCCTGTCAGGCTGGAGGGAAATTCAATGTAATTTACACCACCGAAACCACCACCTTTGGCAACTGGTTCATTACGCCAATGAATACGGAACAGGTTTCTCGCGGTAACATCCCATAAACCGATATTTTTTAATTCCGCTTTGATCTTGTCCGGGATAAGTGCCGGGTTTTTCATCTGCGCGAAAGTCGGAATGATGATATTGCGTTCCCTTGCTCGCTTTACAGCCCGTTCGAGCCGGTCAGCATGCCTGGTCAAGTCAATTTTTGTCATTTCTAATCTCCTGTTTACTCAGATTCAGATGGTTTTACCGGTGCTTCACTAACAATATATAATGGCCGGCCTTTTACTTCATCATAAATCCGGCCGATATATTCTCCGAGAATTCCAAGGCTGATCAATTGCACGCCGCCCAGGAATAGAACAGCCAGTAATGTGGATGCCTGTCCAAAGAAAGCTTGCGATCCTGCGATGCGCATGATGAAGACCACGGGAATGGCAATCGTGCTAATTCCGGCCGCAAAAAAACCAAAATATGTTGCCATTTGCAGGGGAAAATATGAAAAGCCGGTGATGGCGTTCAAAGCCAGCATGACCATTTTTTTCAAAGGATACTTGGTGACACCCGCGTAACGGGCGGCGCGCTTATACGTCACCCCGACGGATTTAAATCCCACCCAGGCTGACATCCCTCGCAAAAACCTGTGTTTTTCCCGCATGGAATTCAGCACATTGACGACTTTCCGGTCCATTAGACGGAAATCACCGGTATCCAGGGGAATTTTCACATCCGTTATTTTTTGTATCAACCGGTAGAAAAAGGAAGCCGTGAATGTTTTAAACCAGCTTTCCCCTTCACGCTCACCCCGGATGGCATAAACGACCTCATATCCCTCACGCCATTTCGCTATGAGATCCAGGATAACCTCCGGTGGATCCTGCAAGTCCGCGTCGATGATAATAATGGCTTTCCCACAGGTGTAATCCAACCCGGCAGTCACCGCGATCTGGTGCCCAAAATTACGGGCAAAAATCACCGGTTTGACATAGACATATTTTCGTCCCAGCTCGCGAATTTGCTCTGTTGACCCATCCCGCGAGCCATCATCCACAATGATCATTTCCCATGTTTCACCCGTCGAGTTCATTACTTCAGACACTCGTTGGTGCATTTCCTGTAAACAATCAGTCTCATTGAAAACAGGAACAACGATGGAAAATTCTGGCTGCTTTGACAATTCCGATCCCCTTCTCTCTAAATTCCCAGGTGTTTCTTTAATGCCTGCATACTGGGCTCAATAACAGGTGCGGGTTGAACAGCCTGCATGGCTGATTTGATATCCTTCAGGCCATTTCCGGTATTGACAACAACAATCGGATCATTTTCTGTGACCAGCCCTTTCGTCAGCGCTTTCTTCAAACCAGCATAGGCTGTTGATCCTGCAGGTTCAGCAAAGATTCCAACCTTCCCAAGATCAGCAATGCCTTTGATGATCTCGTCATCGGATACGAGAATATAGGAGCCGCCTGTTTCTCTTGCCGCTCTTACGCCTCTTACACCGTCTCTGGGCAGGTCGACACTGATGCTGTCTGCCAGTGTTGTCGCGGAAATGGGAATGATGTTCTCATTTCCCGCCATGAAAGCATTGGCGATGGCGGCAGAACCTTCCGCCTGAACACCAAAGATTTTTGGCATCTGCGTGAGCCAGCCCAGTTTCTGCAGGTCCTTCAAACCTTTGTGAAGGCCGGAGATGATATTTCCATCTCCCACAGAGACGAATATACACGCTGGCCGCGATTTGTCATCCAGATTCAACAATACCTGTTCCCAGATCTCCAGACTACCAGTTTTTTTCCCCTCCACGGTGAACGGGTTGTAACCTGTGTTACGGCAATACCAGCCAAACTCGCGTGATGCCTCAATAGTCAGGTCAAACGCGGAATCATAATTCCCATCAACCAGAATGACCTGCGCCCCAAACACGATCAGTTGCGCGATTTTTGCCGGAGGCGCTGTTCTCGGCGCGAATATGACAGCTTTTTGACCAATTGCCGCTGCCATACAGGCCAGTGCGGCGCCTGCGTTCCCCGTTGATGCCGTTACTACCACCTCCGACTTGATTTCCCGGGCACGGGCAACCACCACAGAACTGGCGCGATCTTTAAAAGAGGCGGATGGATTTCTGCCTTCGTCTTTGATCCATAATGATTGCAAGCCCAATTCCTTTTTCAAGGCCGGGGGTGAATATACCGGTGTTCCACCGGCCATTCGCAAGGGTGTCCCCTCGCCTCCTGGATCTTTAACTGGCAATAATGGCAGATAACGCCAGAGGGATGGATCATCTCGCGAGATGATATCTTCCACCTGAAATTTTTTGCGTATTTCGTCATATTCCAGAACGACATCCAGATTCCCGCCATCCCTGGGGCATGTATAGGTGATCTGGTCTGGAGCATATTCAGCTCCACACAGCGAACATCGATATCCGGCAAATTCTTTCATATCTACCTGTCTGATGTCTGACGTCTTGTTTGTAATATTATACAACGGTTTTGTGTGTTTCCAATTAGTATTTTGCCTTGTTGTTCCCATATCGGCTCAGAGGAAAAAACTAGAGACCTCTTTGTCCACGAATATATGGCAAACCCAACGCGGCCGGTGAACCTATTCGGTTGCGAATCGCTTCTCGTGAGCCAAGAACCAGAACGATGATCGTAAACGCATACGGGAGCATTTGAAGAAAAAAGCCATAGTATGGATTGTAAAAGAATGGATTTGCGATCCCGAAGATTACCTGTGGTCCCTGAATATCAAGGATTAATCGCCTCAATGCTCCAAAAATGTAGGAACCAAAGGCGGCTCTTAGCGGATCCCACTGGGCAAAGATTACCAGCCCAACAGCAATCCACCCCTGACCGGCTGTGGTCAGGTCACTAAACCAGCCGGGAGAAATGGCGAGAGACAGGGTCGCTCCAGCCAATCCGGCCAGTGTGCCGCCAACAAAAACATAAAGGTAACGCAAACCAAAGACATCAATGCCTAGAGCATCGGCCGCGGCCGGGTATTCACCAATAGCGCGCAGGTGCAACCCGGGGCGGGTACGATTAATAAAGTACCAGCATAGCGGGAAAAGAATATACCCGATATACACCATTACACTTTGTTCTTTAAAAAATATTGGTCCAAGAACAGGTATGTCTGCCAGCAGAGGGATTGAAAAAATCGGCAGCAAATTTACGGCCCCTGCCTTGCTCAATCCTTCTCCAAAAACCAGGCTTACCCCCGTTGCCAGAAAAGTAAGCGAAAGCCCGCTGACCACCTGATCTGCCTGTAAGGTAATGCTGATAAAGGCGTGAACCTGACTGATAAGCCCGGCAAAAAACATTCCCGCCAGAATCCCCAACCAGGGGCTGCCAGAAGCCAGGGTCACACTGAAGGCGCTCATCGCGCCGAGAAGCATCATTCCTTCCACACCCAGATTCATCACGCCCGAGCGTTCTGCGAAAATTTCACCCAGCGTGGCAAAAAGTAGAACCGTCCCGGTCGCAACACCAGCCTGAAGAACAATAATAATATCCATGTGATTAATTACCTTTCACCCGGTGGATACTCACCCGATAGCGCATTAAGAAATCTGATGAAATCAGGCAAACCAGAATTATTCCCTGGATTAACTTGGGAACCCCTGACGGTTGAATTTCACGCCCGGCCAGTATCAATGCACCAAAGAGTATGGAAACGAGTATTACCGCAAAGGGATTCAGTTTTGCCAGCCATGCAACAATGATCCCGGTAAAACCATATCCCGGCGAAATGGTACCCTGGAGCCTGTGTACCACACCGCTGATTTCCGACATACCGGCCAGGCCAGCCAACGCGCCGGAGAGCATCATCACAAACACCACGTTTTTGGTAATGGAAATCCCCGTGTACTGGGCGGCTCGAGGATTATCGCCGATCAGGCGAATTTCATATCCCCATTTGCTGCGGTATAAAATTACCCATACGATAATGGCGGCTAATATCCCAAATACAAGCCCAAGATGCAATGTCAACCCCCTGAATTCAGGAACTGATGCGGCATATTCGGAAAGACGTGGCAGCCAGGCATTCTTTGGGAATACTTTCGACATTTGAAAGCCGCCTTCAGACCAGACGGCATAGATAAAATAGTTATTCCAGGCGATGGCAATGTAGTTCATCATCAATGTTGAGATGACCTCATTTACCTTGAATTTTGCCTTCAGATATCCGGGAATAAATCCCCACAAGGCGCCGCATAACATGCCGGCCAGAGCCATTACCAGAATGAACAGCCATTTCGGAGCGTCTTTGGGTAAAACAGGGATTAAAACAATGGCGCTGGCCCCGAATGCGCCCAGAAAGAATTGCCCTTCCGCGCCGATATTCCACAATTTCATCCTGAAAGCCAGAGAACAGGCCAGGCCGACCAGGATGAGAGGAATAGCCTTAACCATGGTATCTGAAAAGACGCCGACACTGCCAAAAGACGCGTCTGCGATATGTGCGTATGTCTTCCACGGATCGCTGCCAACCAGTGCCAGAATGATAGCTCCCAGCAACAAGGCCACAACAATGGCAGCCAATGACAAAACCAGCGGGTACCAACGAGGCACGTCAGCCTGACGGGGTTCCACCTTGATGGTAAAGGGGAACTTATAATTCTTTTTTGTCGCAAGAGTCTCCTGTTCAGGCATGGGTTTCTTCTCCTTGGGTTTTCAGCTTTGCCATGCTTGTTCCGGTCATCATGAGACCGATTTTTTCCACATCATTATCCATGACTTCACCCATAACCTGACCTTCATACAAAACATAAATCCTGTCGCTTAGCGCGAATAATTCATCCAGTTCTTCCGAAATTAAAAGTACAGCCGAACCGGTTGCGCGTTGCTCCAGCAATAATCGTTGAACACCTTCTATGGCGCCGACATCCAGTCCTCGAGTGGGTTGTACTGCGACCATCAATGTTGGCTGGGTGGAAATCTCACGCGCCAGGATCACACGCTGCAGGTTGCCTCCCGAAAGCAAACGAACGGGTGTCTGCGTGGATGGAGCGATAATGTCATAGATATTCTTAAGATCAATTGCATATTTCTCGGCGATTTGCGAATTTAACATCCCGGCATGAGTTATGGGTGCCTGGTTGTATTTTTTCATGATTACGTTGTCTGTAATGCTAAGGTTGGGGGCAGTGCCAACATGTGTACGGTCTTCAGGGATATGAGATACTCCGACCTTAATGCGACCCTGCGCGGATTTTGTCGTGATATCCTGCCCTTGCAGGATGACCTTTCCTTTGGTCGCCTGACGCAGTCCGGTTACAACCTCAGCCAGCTCACTCTGGCCATTCCCGGCAACACCGGCAAGTCCAACGATCTCACCGGCGCGAATGTTCATAGTCACACCTCTTAACGCAGGCAGACCTTTATCATTCTCCGCGCACACATCCTCAACGGCCAGTACTACGTCTCCCGGTTTGGTGGCTTTCTTTTCCAGTTGAAAGAAAACATCACGCCCGACCATCAATCTGGCCAATTCTTCCTTGGTGGTATCTTTGGTTTTTATTCCCCCTGCCGTAACTTTACCTTTTCGTAAAACTGTAATTTCATCAGAAATATTCATAACTTCATTCAGCTTGTGGCTGATGAAGATAATTGACTTTCCCATTTTGACCATTGTCTTTAATGTTTCACAGAGTTGGTCGATCTCTTGCGGCGCCAGGACGGCCGTTGGCTCATCCATGATGAGCACATCAGCACCCCGATAAAGCATTTTTAAAATTTCAACTCTCTGTTGTTCTCCAACACTCAATTGCCAGATCTTCGATTTTGGAGATACGATCATTCCGTATTGCTCGCTCAATCGGGCAATTTTCTCATCATATGTTCCAAGATTCATCCGAAATCGCGGCTCATCCAGGCCAAGCAATACATTTTCAGTTACAGTCTGTGATGGCACCAGCATAAAATGCTGATGGATCATTCCAATTCCATATTTTATTGCCTGGCGCGGCGAATGTAGAACAACGGTTTTTCCTTTGATTTTTATGGTTCCAGCATCGGGTGAGTACAACCCTGCCAGAATATTCATTAATGTACTTTTTCCCGCGCCATTTTCCCCCAGTAATGCGTGAATACTACCCTGCTTAAGATAAAAATCTACCTGATCATTTGCCAGCACGCCTGGAAATTGCTTCACAATCCCCTGCATACTGACACTGAGGTCATTTTGATTGACAGATGGATCCATCGTACCTCTTGAAATTAACAGTTTTTCCGAATGTATTTTTCGGAATAAAGTCAAGCATTTTGATTAATAAGGGTTGTGCTGGAAGATGGATCTGTTTGATCCATCTTCCAGCAATTCTGCATTGATTTACTGTTCAGGCAATTCAGCAGTGACGCCTTCAGCCCACCAGTACATGCAGTACTTGCATTTCAAACCTTCTGCACCTGGAGGGAACTGATCGAGATCAGCCTGTTCGAATTTTTCACCAGCAGGAATAATCTCATTACCCTTGTTATCTTTGATCGGGCCAGAGAAGACATCAAAGCGAGTGAACTCACCCTTGACAGCCTTGGCCAAAATATCTTTAACCTGAGCAATAACTTCGGGATCCAGATCAGCCAGACCTTTGGTCAATTCCTGACCTTCCATGAAGCCATACAAACCCAGACCACCGCTATCGGCATCGAAGTAATCCCAGCCGACTTTGTATGTTTTGTCATTCACGCCCTGGGCGATCTTTGCGTAAATGGGTCCCCAGTTCCAATAGGGAGCGGTCAGACATCTTTCA
>CAYQUX010000006.1:0-100633 GCA_964420995.1 uncultured Leptolinea sp.
GGCATCAGGACTGTATCCTTTGCCGCTCTGAATTTTTTCGGCTTCAAGTAAAACCATTTTTCCCAGGCTATCACTTTCTTTTTTCTGTAAAAGTCGGGTTGCCAGGTTTTTCAGATGCCGGGTGGCGTTCACATGATCACCTGCGGCTTCCTCTACCCTGGCTTTCTCTTGAAGCCGGTAAAGAGTCAGCTTTTCAATCGCTTCCACCAATTCACGGGGCGGAGTTGACTTTTCGGTCTCTTCCCGTACTGTCCTCCGCAGGGAAATCTCAATTCGATTGAGTGGGTCTTTGCGTGTGGGAATGTCCATCAACAAAGTACCCTGCAGCATGGTTATTGTTTCGCCTTCTTTAAGCTTTGGCGCGATCTTGTATTCAAGCAAAATTTTGATGCGGTCATTGAATGGCAAATTTCCCAACCGTATTTGCGATTCCATGGGCAGGGGAGATGAATCGGGTGAAATTCGAAAAATATCCACCAGTTCTGCCAGTGGAGATCCTTCCTGCCGCAGGTTAAGGTTGGCCGCGTAGACTTTGCTTAAAGCCGCCACCGAGTTGCGGATGAACATTCTTAAATCATCGAGAGAAACCACCAGGCGTGCTGTTCCACCACTCAGTCCGGTCAGGCGGTCCAGAAAGGCATCATTCCATTCACTGCCGAATCCCAGCGCGTCGATGATGATCCCTTTCTCACCCGCGCGCTGAGCCAGACGGTAGCATTCCTCCTCATCCCCGTAGGTATGCCCATCTGTCAGCAGAATAAGATGACGATTCGTTTCCATGTCACCGGTCTTTTCCAGTATTTCCAATCCACATTCCAGGCCGCGGAGGATTTCGGTCCCCCCGCCGGTAGTCAGAGTGGCAATACGGGAATCAGACAGCATGGATTTTTTGACACGCGTCGGTGGAATGATCTGTTCCGCCCGATCACTAAAGGCAACAATGGAGACCCAGTCTTCCGGACGAAGCTGCTTCATCAATTCATACGCAGCCTTCTTGACCATATCGATGCGCTTCTCCTGCATTGAGGTGGAGCGGTCAATAGTCAGGCAGATATTGCTGGTCGGCATGACATGGGCTTTGGCTTCTTCGTTGGTGAGTATTTCCAGAAGAGCGTAAACATATTGTTCTTCTTCTATTGTCTGCAGGGAATCCATGGAATATTGCGACTGGGTGATTACCGGCGCGCGGCCTTCACTGATCGCCTGTGAAATCAGGTAATCTATCCGTTTCTCGGGGTTGGAGAGTACGTCATATGCTTTTTGAATTGCCATGAATTGATTCGCGGCATCCGGTGAAGGATTCGCGTCAGGGTGCAATTTGCGGGCAGCCTCAAAATACGCCCGCCTGATTTCATCTGGTGAGGCATTATTCGGCAATCCTAGCGTTTCAAAAAGGCCAGCCCCCATTAAGGTTTCTCCGATCAGTCAAAATTCTGAACAACGATCACAGTGATGTTGTCTGGTCCGCCAGCCTGGTTTGCCATATCAACCATTTTCTGGCAAATTTCCATCTGAGAGCCGGCTTTTCGGAGGATTTTCTGTAGATTATTCTTTCCGACAACTCCCCAGAGTCCATCACTGCAAATGATAAGAGATCCAGCGGTAGGGAAGGTCAAAGTCTCAATATCCGGTCGATAGGGTTCAGTCTGTCCCACCGCGCGATATAAAACATTGCGCTGCGGGTGAACACTGGCTTCTTTTTCAGAGATCTGGCCCAACTCGAGTAATCGTTTGACCAGAGAATGATCCTTGGTAATTTCTTTCATCTCACCATCTGCCGCCGCGAAATACGCCCGGCTGTCACCTACATGGCCAATGGTGACCTGATCTCCCAGAACCAGCGCGGCAGTTAATGTGGTTCCACCACCCGGCGCAGCCAGCACGACAGCGTCCTGCGCGGCCGCGATACCTTCTTCCATCAACTCCTGCAAACTGGTATCAAGCGACCCGGCGTTGCCAGAAAGCATGGGCACGATCAATTTATCCAGCAGGTAGGTACTTAATGCCTTAATAGCCTGACCGCTGGCCACTTCACCATGCTGATGCCCCCCCATTCCATCGGCCACAATAAACAGGCCAAACGGAAATTCGGAATTACCTTCCCTGAGAACCGAGCTTAACGCGAACAGGGCGTCTTCGTTATGATCCCTCTGACGGCCGACGGACTGCGCGGTTCCAAATAGATAATGCCCGATCTGGTGCCGCTCACGGGTTTTGACATTAGATTTTGGAGTCTCTTCGGTGACCGGGGTTGTTCTCATATCACCGGTGTCATCCTTTTTTCGAAATATTCGACCCAAATTCATAGTTTTTTTCCATTATTCCGGGAGATTGGGTCATACGGGTAGGGCATAGAGTGTGTGATCCACCGAACCAAAATATATAACGTCATTATACACGATTGGAGTCCCTGTGATTGGGCCGCGAGTCGGGTACTTCCAACGCATGCGCCCCGAACGAAATTCCAGACAGTAGAGAATCCCATCTGCCGATCCGCAGATCAAATTATCGCGGTAAATCACAGGTGAACCGCTTACCTGGTGGTCGGTTTTGTACCGCCAGACCTCCCGGCCGTTTCCGCCGTCAAGACAATAAATGTTGCCATCTGCCGAACCAAAGAAAAGCAGGTTATCCACCGAACAGGGCGATGATACCGATCCTTTGCCCATGCGAAAACGCCAGATCGTCCAGCCTGTCTTGGCATCGAGAGCATAGAATGTGGAATCTACGGAACCAAAAAAGATACGGTTATTGACAATCAACGGAGAAGAGGTGATGCCTCTCTTGGCGGTAAACCGGAACTTGACTGTTCCGCGGAAATCACAACAGGTTAATTCACCACTTTCGCTGCCGAAGTAAATAAAATCTTCCGTAATAAACGGTGTGGAGCGAATTGCGTCCTGAGTTTCCACTTTCCATGAGACTTTATTGGAGGTCAGATTAATGGCATACAGGTATCCGTCATCCGAACCAATGAAAATGTGGCCTTCCGCGATGCGCCCGGAACTACGAATGGGGCCGCCTACGTCCACCTTCCAGGCTTCTTTGCCATTTCTGGCACCTACAGCGTACACATGCCGGTCTTCAGAACCAAACAACAGCTTGCCATCGTGCATGACCGGCTGCGAGACAATCCCACCGTCAGTCGCGAATTTCCAGCGGAACTCACCACTGGTCGCGTCAAGCGCGTACATATTATTGTCATACACACCAATATAGGCCAGACCGCCGTCAATCAAAGGGGTCGCCCGAATCTCGTCTTCGCACTCAAACGTCCAAACCGGTCGTATATCGGATTCTGGTGCCAGGCTTATCTGTCCAGAAAGGATACGGTGCGACGTCTGGATGCCCTTATGGCCGGCCACAGCCATTAAGGCTTCTTTCATGGCAGCCGCGGTGGGATAACGGTCTTTTCCGTTATAGGCCAGCGCGGTATTGATCACCGCTTCTAGTTCGGATGATATGGATGGATTGAACTGGCGAATTGGACGCTCACTGAATGTAAAGGGAGCCTCGATCCTCGGATCCTTCTTCGTCAACAGGTGATGAAGTGTGGCCCCCAGGGCATAGATATCGACAGTGGGATTGGCCTCTCCGCGGTATTGCTCAGGAGGGGCGTAACCTTCCGTGCCGATCATTGTCCCTTTTTGCCCAACCTTGAAAATTTTCGCGATTCCAAAATCAATAAGGATGATGTGATCGTTTCGGTTGACCATCAAATTGGATGGTTTGACATCGCGGAAGATAATCGGTTCCGGTTTGTGTGAATGCAGGAATTCAAGTACATCACACATTTCTATGGCCCACCCGATGATCTGTTCTTCAGGAATGAATCCTTTTAGATCGCGCAGATAGGCTTCCAGGTCTTTACCGTCGATGAACTCCAGTACCAGATAATACCGTTCATTAACTTCAAAAAAGTCATAGATTTTGGGAATGGATGGATGATTCAACGAAACGAGAATATTGGCTTCCCGTTCAAAATTTTGCAGCATGGTCTGACGCAGACTTGGATCATGCGTCTGGTTGATCATTTCTTTGACGGCAACCAGCTTAATGGCATTGGAGAAATGCATATCCCGGGCACGGTAGACCGATCCCATTCCCCCAGCCCCGATCACATCCTGGATCAGGTACCGATTTGCCAGTATGGAACCGGCAAGTAACGGTTTTTCCGTTTCCTGCCAGGTCGTTTCATCCGGTGGATATCCTTGAGTTTCCAGACCCTTACTCCTAGTACCTGAATGCTGAAATCACACCTTGAACAGATGGATAATTATACGGTTATCTCGAAAGGCACGCAACCTTTCAGCCGCCGCATTACCCGATTCACCTGGAAGAATTTTCCCGGTGTTTACTTCGACAGGATTGGCAGGGGCACAATGCCCGCAGGTAATGCCAGCTATAAATTCCTTCCCGGTGGCCATCACCCCACACAAAGGTTACTCCGTAATTACCCACGGCTTCCACATTCACCAATTGAGTTGCCGGCGAATCTGGCAGTTGTACATCAAAAACGGCTTCGTCTGGATCCGGTTTCATGTTCTCATGACCTCCCCGGCAGACAGCACAGGGGCAGCCTGCCCGCAGGAGATGAAATGGATAAACACTCTCATGTCCATCCTGCCAGGTCACAATAACCTTACGGGTGGTTTTTTTTGCGGTGATATTCTTTGGTGGGTCCTGCAACATTTACTGCTCCTGTACCACAGAGAGATAATCTGCCGCCGCCCAGCCTGAGCGGGACGCGTCCTTTTGTGATTCCAATTTCCACCAGTTGTATCCATCCTTATGGGAAGGGCCGTCTTTTACGAGGAATTGTTCTCCATCTTTACCCAGCACGACAGGCGCGGCAGAAACACCCGGCTCGGCACGCAGGCGCAACCCGGCGCCTTCCGTGCCGGTAATTTGCACAATGACACCTATTTCAATTTTCCCAGTGGCCAGTTCTTCCGGTGAAAGGGTGGGGGTGGGGATCGTCTCGGTAGGCAGGATAACTGTCGCGGTTGGCGCGGGGATAACGGTAAATATCGCCGGTGGGATAGCCGCGCCGGAGGAAGGCCGAAAGATCAAGAGAGTCCCAATGCACAGAGTCATTAAGATCAATCCAAAAAAGATTGAGGCGACCAGCATGCCTGGTGTAAAGCCAACTCCTGAAGATTGTCTCATCAGGCTCCCGCGGGCAATAAAAAGAAAGCCAGCCCAAGTATGAGGTAAACCGCGAGTAAAGCAGATCCTTCCAGCCAGTTGGATTCGCCATCCATGGAAACCAGTGCGGCAATCACCACGCCAGCTCCCAACGAGACCAGTTCAAACGGATTGAACATCAGGGTTAGCGGATGCCCCATAGCCAGGCTGATGAAAACCAGGAGCGGTGCCACGAACAGGGCGATCTGCAGGCTTGAAGAGAGCGAAATTTCCATGCTCAGTTCCATTTTGTTGCGAATGGCAGATGTCACCGCCACCAGATGTTCTGCCACATTACCCACGATGGGAATGAGAATGATCCCAATAAAGAATTCAGACAATCCAAACCGGCTGACCACGCTTTCCACTGAACCGACCAGCAGTTCACTGAGCAGCACCACCCCGAGGGTCGCTCCCGCCAGAATGATGATGGCGACGGAAACGCTATAGGTCGGGTGAGTATGGCTGGTTTCATCCTGGCTGGCTGCTATGGGCGATCCACTGTATTTCAGGCTAAAAATGATACCCAGCACATACAGCACAATCATCACACCGGCAACGCCCAGGCTCAGCGTTTCCACTCCAACAGAACCTTCATCGCCCAGGGAATGGCCGAAGAAAGAGGGTATCACCAGAGCAAGAATGGTCAGGGCCAGAAGAACAGAATAATTTCCGGCCTGTTTACGGTCGAAACGTTGTATTCCATTTTTTAAGCCGCCCAGCAGGATGGACATGCCCATTACAAGAAGAAGATTCCCGATAATGGAACCGGTTATGGATGCCTTCACAAGTTCCAGCAACCCTTCGCGAATGGCAACCAGGGTGATGATCAGCTCAGCGGCATTGCCCAGGGTAGCATTCAACAAACCGCCGATTTTTGGGCCGGTGTAATGCGCCAGCGCCTCGGTGGCGGAACCAATATACCCTGCCAGCGGCACCACCCCCAGCGCGGCCAACAAAAACACCCAGGAATCACCCCAGTGAGCGTAATGCGCCACGGCTGCCAGAATTCCGGCAATGAGCAATATGGTTGTTGGATTTTCGGAAAGGATCTGTTTTATTTTCATAACATAAATTATACCTATGAATAGGCGGCCGGCAGCCCATCAGGGTGGCATGTTATAATCGCCGCAGATGACCTCTCCCATTTCCACAAACCCGGTTCTCTCAAACCGGTACCAGTTGTTGCAAACCCTCGGGAGCGGCGGGACGGCTGTGGTTTACCGCGCCCGTGATTTAATGTTGGAACGTCAGGTTGCCATTAAGGTCCTCCGGCCTGATTTCGGTAAAGATGAAACCTTCCGCGAGCGGTTCAGGCAGGAAGCCCGTGCCGCGGCGAATATCTCGCACCCCAATATAGTTACCGTACACGACTTCGGTCTGGATCATGACCGGTTGTTCATTGTCATGGAATTTGTGCCAGGAACCGATCTGAAAACGGTGATGCGCAAGCACGGACCGTTTGAATTGGAAGAAGCCATTCCTTTGATCTTGCAGGCCTGCGCCGGATTGGGACATGCCCATCGTTCCGGCATTGTGCATTGCGATGTCAAACCACATAATATGCTGGTCACCCCGGAAGGTCAGTTAAAGGTGACCGACTTCGGGATCGCCCGCGCTCTGGCTGGCATACATCCGGACGAAAAAAGTGATGTGGTCTGGGGTTCTCCCCAGTATTTTTCTCCGGAACAGGCATCCGGAGCGGCACCTTCTCCCGCGTCTGACGTCTATTCGCTCGGTGTGGTTTTATATGAGATGTTGACAGGCCAACTACCGCTAAATGCAGATACAGCCACAGAGCTGGCCCGTCTGCACCGGGACGAACCGCCGGTTCCTCCCCGCAAGATCAAACCCGCCCTGCCCGCCTCACTGGAACGAATCTTGCTCAAAGTTCTGGCAAAGGAACCTGCCGCCCGTTACCGCAGCGCGGATCAATTCGGGCAGGTGCTTTCCACTTTCGGTCGGATACAGGAACCTGCTCCCGAGATTCACATCGCCGAACCAATGGAATCAAGGCCGGTTTCAGCTCCACGAACACATCGCCACACCTCACCATTGCCGGAAAGAATTATCCATAATCTTTCCATCAACAAGCCCGGGGTTGATTGGGTCACGATCGGACTGGGGCTTCTGGCTTTTGTTTCGGTGGGCGGATTGATTCCCTACTGGACGTACATTTTTATGATCATTAATGCCATGCAACGATAGGTAACGCCCATGACCATCATCCTGTCACCATCCATTCTTTCAGCAGACTTTTCCCGACTGGGAGAAGAAATCCGCGCGGTTGAAAAAGCCGGTGTGGATTGGATCCATGTTGACGTAATGGACGGTCACTTCGCGCCCAACATTACCATGGGACCGTTTGTGGTTGAAACGTGCAAGCGCATCACCCGTCTCCCCCTTGACGTTCACCTTATGATCGACAACGCGGACAAATTTATCGAGCCATTCGTCCGGGCTGGCGCCGATTGCATTTCCGTGCATCTTGAAGGGAATCTAAATATTCATCGCACACTGCAATCCCTTAAAGGATTGGGAGTAAAGACCGGTCTGGTCTTGAATCCTGGAACACCCATTCAGGCAGCCTCAGCCGTTGTTCATCTGGTTGATTATGTCCTACTAATGTCCGTAAATCCCGGGTATTCCGGGCAGGTATTTCAACCTGAAACGTACAAGCGCGTGAAAGAGATGCGCGCACTCCTGGATGCGATTAATCCGAACGCGCAAATCCAGGTGGATGGCGGCGTTACCGCCGAAAACATCAACGCTTTACACAAGGCTGGCGCCACAATTTTTGTAGCTGCCACAGCAATTTTCAAATATCCCCAGGGTTCTGAAAAAGGAGTTCAAGCGCTTCGCGAAGCCGTGGATTAAACAAAAATCACGGCCCATGCCGTGACCTTTGCTTCAAATTCGCAATGAACGAATGGCTATTATGAAACTTTTACCATTGTCCGAATGCATCGTGCGCAAACCACCATCTGAACTTTGCGCCCTTTTTCATAGACCGAAATCTTCTGAAGGTTGGGGCGAAAAACGCGGTTTGTGGCGCGCTGGGAGAAACTTCGATTGTGACCAAATGTAGTCGTCTTCCCACAACATTCACACCGTGCCATCTTGAAATCCTTTCAAACCATGATCGCAAACTGCAGAAATGGATACTGCAAAATCGCATTTTACCACAAATCGTATCTTTGCTCAAGAAATTTGGTTAAGTATATAAGAGAGGGTATCGTCCATGAGCGAAAGCAATAACAAATACGGAAACATTTACGTCTCACATCATGCCATTGCCACCATTGCCTGTCAATCGGCGTTGGAGTCTTATGGGGTTGTGGGGCTTGCTGCAAAAAACCTGGTGGAAGGTCTGGCTCAGGTTTTGGTGAAAGATCCCACACTGGGTGTGGAAGTCCATTTTGACGGTCGGAGTATTAAAATCGACCTTTATACTATCATAGAATATGGTACCCGCATTACCTCTGTCTCCAGCAGTGTAGCCGATAATGTTGCCTATCAGGTGGAGAAGACTCTGGGTATACCTGTAAGCCGTGTAGATATTCATGTTCGCGGATTACGCATCAGCAATCCCGATTAATCCCGCCATCTTCAGTTTTCTTAGGAGCTCTATGAGTAAAGACTTGGATAATATATCTGTGTTGACCGCACAGTCGCCAAAGACCTGTGTAACCATTGATGGTCAGGGATTGAAAGAACTAATTGAAGCCGCCATGACATGGGTAAAAACAAACCAGCAGACGATTAACGCGCTGAATGTTTTCCCTGTTCCAGATGGCGATACAGGCACCAATATGCTATTAACCATGCAGGCAGCCTACAGTGAGATCACGGCTTCTGGTGAGAAAAATATCGGAAAAATGGCGCATGCCATTGCCCAGGGTGCTCTGATGGGCGCCCGCGGCAATTCAGGCGTCATTCTCTCTCAGATCTGGCGCGGATTCGCCCGCGGTCTTGATAATCTTGATTCCATGGATGTGCATATCTTTGCCCGCGCGTTGGAAGAAAGCCGCGCTACGGCTTATAAGGGTGTAGTCCGGCCCGTCGAAGGCACCATCTTGACGGTTATTAAAGATGTATCTGTTGCGGCGAAGCAGATTGCAGAAGAAACCAATGACCTGCTTGAAATGATCGATCGCATTGTGACCGCGGCGGATGCATCTGTTCAGCATACCCCCGAACTTCTTCCCATCCTTAAACAGGCCGGCGTTGTCGATTCAGGCGGCAAAGGACTCTTCTTCCTGCTGGAAGGCATGCAGCGCCACCTGAAAGGTCTTCCACTGGAGACCGCCCTGACCACCGTGCAGCCGCTGGCTTCCATGAAGTTGGATGAAACAATAGAAGAAGTGGAACCCGGTCAGGATTACGAAGTTGTGGTCGATTTCCGCCCGAGTGAGCCGCTGGATCTGGAAAAATTTTACGCCGGGTTGAGCGAAATAGGAACCTCTATTCAGGTTGGCGAAGGCGATGGAATGTACCGCATGCACATCCACGTGGCCACCGATAAAAAATACGAACCCATTGAATACACCCTCAAACTGGGCACCATCACCAAGGTCGCCATGGAAAACCTGCTGGCACAGATGGAAGACCGGCAGGAGAGCGCTGAACAGAAGATCAGCCTGACGCCGGTCGAACCAGGGCACATTGCTGTCGTCGCGGTTTCTCCTGGAAAAGGTATCTCCCGCATTTTCGCCAGCCTTGGTGTGGCCGCCATTGTGGAAGGCGGGCAGACGATGAACCCATCAACGGAAGAAATTCTTCACGCTTTCGAAAACCTCCCCACCGATAAAGTGATCATTCTGCCCAATAACAAAAATATTGTCCTGGCCGCACAGACGGCGGCTTCTGTAACCGTAAAGAAAGTCTCCGTCATCCCCTCCACATCCGTCCCGCAGGGACTCTCTGCCATGCTCCGGTTGGTGGGTGACGCCGATTTTGAGCATGTCGTTAATGAAATGAATGAAGCCATTCATGAAGTTGAGACGGGTGAGGTTACTGTAGCCACCCGTACGGTAGAGATCAACGGTGTTGATGTCAAGTCAGGCGAAGTGATTGCCCTGTTAAACGGCAAGCTGGTCAATGCGTCGTCCACTCTGGAAGAAGCATGTGAAAAATTGCTGGTAAGCGCCGATACCGAAAGCCGGGAACGGATTACCATGTTTTTCGGTTCCAACATCGCAAAGAATGATGTCAATCGCATCGCAGATGACATCCGCAAGACCTACCCCAATCATGAGATCGAAGTACATGAAGGCGGACAGCCCCATTACCAGTTCATCTTCATGATTGAATAACAAGCATGCCTCCCATCACCATCCTGACCGACTCTGCCGCGCAATTCATCCACCCCACCTTTCCCGGCAAGGAATTGGTGCAGGTGATTCCCCTGCTGTCGGCTGAAAAAACCAATCAATCGGATTTTCGGTTAGGGTCAAAATCAGATCGGGAGATCCAATCCCTGTTTCTGGAAGCCAGTCAGGTTTCAAGCAGTGTGATTGCCATTCTCTCATCAGGCTGTCTTTCCGCGCTCCCCGGACAGGTTCTCAGGCTATTTAAAGACAGTTCCTCGGTGCAGCGGCTCATCATGATTGATTCGCTGAGCATCGGTATCGGCACGGGCTTCCTGGTTGAAAAAGCGGCTGCCATGGCCGCGAGAGGCTTGAACGGAGCCGTGATCGAACAGGAAATTCGTGAAGCCTGTTCCACCATCTACACAACGGTCATCCTCCCAGATCTTAATCCGCTTGTGCCCATCGGGCTGGTGGATTCCGCCCAGGCAAAAGCGGCATCCATTCTGGGTATTCAATCCATATTCTCACTGGAAGAAGGCTTGCCTACCCCCTTAATCAAAACCCGGACCATCCGGGCAGTCTGCGAATATATGATCGAATTTATTGACGAGTTCGAACGTTTCCACCTGTTGGCGAGCGTTGATGATAATACTTACGGTCCTGAGGATAGACAAATCATTACAGACCATTTGAATGAGTTTTTTCCGGGTACCGCCCTGGAGGCGTTTTCACCGAACTCGGGCTGGAAAATCGCCTTCGGTGAAAACAGCAGCGGGTTTGTGGTTATTTCAAACGAAAGCAATTCCTGAAAGAAAACAATCCTTTCTTGAACCCGGTGCTATAATCCAGACCAGGGAGCAAGAATGAATAAACTGGTGCTGGTTCTTAATGCTAATTTTGAACCGATCAATGTCTGCAATACACGGCGGGCTATCGGGTTAATTTTGGCTGAAAGAGCCTCACTGGTGATGAATGGCAGAGGGGTGATTCATACCATCCATCAGGATTATCCGATCCCATCCATTATCCGTCTGGAAAAAATGATCCTGCGCCCGCGTCCGAGGAGTCTGCTCAGCCGAAAAGAAGTCTTCCGGCGGGACAATTACACTTGCCAATATTGCGGCAAACATTCATCGACATTGACCATTGACCATGTTATTCCCCGGTCCCGGGGTGGTGAACATACCTGGACGAATGTCGTGGCTGCCTGCGCGAGCTGCAACCATCATAAGGGCGGGAAAAAGTTGGAAGATGCCGGTATGCGGTTATTGCGCGTTCCAAAGGAACCACCCACCAGCGCGATTTATGTGTTCGGCCACCACATTCAGGATAACCAGGAATGGTCAGATTTTCTGGCCGGCTGGTAGGAATTATTTAAGCAATCCCATCGCGATCTGGGGGGTTATCCAGGTCTCGATGACCGCAGCCAGTGTCAGCAGCGGGATAACCACCGCCAGCATGACCTTGGCCCAATCCGCCAGGGAGCGCACCCACGTTTCACCAAAGGTTTCATCTGCCGAAGGTGTTGCCATCTTTGCTCCCGCGTAAATAACGGCGGCGGTTGCCAGAATGGCGGCGGGTACTTCAACCACACCGTGCGGAAGAACCATCCCGATCAACAGTACACCCGCCGGGAGTCCATTGGTCATAAGAATTTGATAGAGATAACCAACTATGGAAAGCGTGATGAATAACGGTAGCAAACCGAGAATTCCAAACGAGAAGACACCCAGCAGCATACCGACCAGCAAAGCCCTGATATTTTGCCACAAGATGGATACCGCCGGAGCCAGAGAAAACATTGGCCAGAATTTCAGCAGTGCCTGGATTTTCTGGGCATAGTCGCTCCCGCTTTCGGGCAATTTAACCGGGAAAATGTTCGGCAAATAAGTTCCGGTAAAAACGGCACCTATTGAAACCAGAATGACCACCAGAATTGCCCAACGCATTCGTGCTACGGTGGACGGTATCACCCGTCTGTACCATTCACCCAGGCTCTTTGCATCGCCTGTGAATTGACTGCGGAAGATACGCCACCCCCAGCGGAAATTGAGAACATCAATTTCCCTCCCGAGCAACTCTTCCCGCTGAAAATGTGCCAGTCCTACCCGTATCAACAGCGCGGAAAACACGCTAAGCCCGAAAACCACCCACCACAGGGTGGCGTAGTTCCCCCAGAACATGACCAGGCTTTCTCCCTGAATAAGGAAAGCCACCGGGATAATAATAAAGCTGGACAGCAGGTTGGCCGAACGGACGGATGTAGCCTGGCACGATACAACCACCGCTCCGGCAACCATCAGGAACGCCTGAATGGTGGTCATGCAGATAACCAGGATCATCAACTGCGGGTTGGGAATGGGAATTTTTGAAATAACCAGGCCGGCAACATACACCGTCATCCCCAGGTAACTGGAAAACAGCGGCGGCACTGTGGAAGACAACAGTTTACCGAGATACAACTGCCAATCTTCGAGCGGTGTGTTTAACAGCGGCTCAATGCTCCCGCGCTCTTTCTCGCCAACAAAAGATTCAAGCGCGATCACCAGGGAAACAGAAATGGGGAAAAAACCCACGATCATCAGCAGGAACGGAATCAATCGTTCACCGATAATGGATGCCCCATAACGATTCACAAATCCCAGCATCTGGCTGGCGGTGAAATTCATCAGGAACGGGAAAAGAACGGTCAGCCCAATGATCGGAAAGATGATCCGCCAGTCGCGGAATTGGTCCCTGACCTCGCGCGCGGCAATCACAAACACCGGGCGGAGTGACCTAGCCATGGATGTCCTCCCGATTTCTGGATATGGCTTCCAGGTATGCCTGCTCCAGACTTCGCGGTACCTCATGGAAGGAGATCACAGGCAGCCCCGCACGAACAATATCACCGATCAGATCTGGATTGGTAGCCCTGGGATCTTGAATCCGAAATCGAAGCATATTTTCCCCCCGTTCAATCAATTCAACTCCGGGTGGTAACACCGGTGAGTAACCGTCGGTGTTTTCTGCCAGTCTGGCTTCATAGATAGGAGAACCCAGCAGTTCTCGTTTCAGACTGGCTGGTTTTCCCTGGTAGATGATCTTCCCGCGCCGGATGATGGCAATTTGATCAGCCAGCAGCTCTGCTTCCGCCAGGTTGTGGGTACACAGCAGGATTGTCCGGCTGGCGTTTCTCAGTTTTTGAATGGAGTCGCGCACGGTTTTGGCGCTTTCTGGATCCATGGCAGACGTAGGCTCATCCAGTAGCAAAACCGGTGGGTCGTGCAGCATGGCCCGTACCAGCGCGAGTTTCTGGCGCATCCCTTTGGAATATTCTCCCAGTCGTTTATTGGCGGCATACAGCAAGCCAAACGTCTCCAACAACTCTGTACCCCGTTTTTCAATGGTCTGACCGGGAAGGTCATACAGACTTCCGTAGAATTTCAAATATTCACGCGCGTTCATCCGGCCGTACAGGCCGTGATGCTCCGTGAGGACACCCACACTGGCCCTCACCTTCCGGGCATCCATGACCACATCATATCCGGCCACTTTCGCGGAACCGGATGTAGGCCGCAAGACAGAGGTCAACATGCGCACGGTCGTCGTTTTCCCGGCACCGTTGGGTCCAAGCAAAACCAAAACCTTGCCTGTACCCACATCCAGATGGATGTGATTTACGGCGAGAAGGTCATCAAATTGTTTGCTGAGGTTTTCAGCGAATATCATTCCATACCGTACCCATTCTTTTTTGAGGGTAGGTCAATTATAGAGTGTCTTCCGTCTCCCGGGCAATGGCTGTATCACCTTCAACGTCAGAAGTTAATTCTAATGGGCGGTTGCGCAACCTGACAAGCAGCGCAATGCTGGCAGAAATCGCCGTGACCGCCATAATTGTCTGATTGATGTTTAATCCACCAACGGGAGAAGGATCAAGCCGCAGGTATTCCAGCAAAAAACGGCCGGTCGGGTAAAAAACCAGATACGTAAGGAATATGTCACCAGGACGTAGAATTCGGGAGAGTTTCTTTCCCATCCAGAGCAGCAGCCCCATGTTCAATAGATTCCAGATGGATTCATACAGGAAGAGGGGATGGTAGGTGGCAATATTCTGGTAGGCTGGCAAACGAAATGCCGGGTCAATGGTGATTGCCCAGGGAAGAGTACTGGGAGCGCCGTAGAGTTCCTGGTTGACAAAATTACCCCAGCGTCCGATGGCCTGTCCAAGTGCCAGACCGGGCGCGATGATATCCACCATGATCCAGAAATTGATTTTGGTTTTCCGGCAATAAATATATAAGGCCAGCAAACCTCCAATTACGGCGCCGGGGATACCCAGTCCACCATTCCAGGTGGCCAATATATCAAGCGGATGATTGAAGTAGTAATTGGTGCTCAAACCGCGTGCCTGCATGGATGCCGGTGGAGTCAACACATGCCACAGGCGGGCGCCCACGATTCCGGCGATTAACAACCACGGAAGAGCATCCCAGATGACATCAGGGTTTTGACCGTATTTGACCGCCAGCCGCGAAGCCATCCAGGCAGCCAGCATGGCGCCAACCATAATGATGATTCCATAATAATGGACATAAAGAGGACCGATCGGGAAACCCAGAGACATAGTATGCTGACCAACCTTTCAAAATTACTTGTGTGAGTCTACTTCGCTGTACGCCTGCCGGCGTACAAACCAGATCCGCTGAAGCGCCGTAAAATTGGCCAGAACTGCAATGATCCAGATCGCGATGACAGGCAAATTGAAAACCAGCAGAGGAGCCAGTACCAGGTAGCGTTCCACCCGGGTTAACAGTCCAACTTTTGCCGTGTATCCCAGTGATTCGGCACGCGCCTTGACGTATGAAACCAGCACAGATCCGGCGGCTGCCAGAAACACAATCGCGCAGCTCAACGTATCATTGATGGTGAGGAAATGAACCAGCAAACCTCCCAGGATGATCAGTTCAGAGTATCGGTCTGTGACAGAATCAACAAACGCGCCGAATTTATCCGGGTCGCCTCGCTGACGGGCAATGGCGCCATCCAGCGCGTCCAGCGGGCCGCAAAAAAGCACCACAATCCCACCGGCGACAATATGCCCGTATGCCAGAAGTCCGGCGCCTACAAAATTGCCCGCCAGACCAAGAATGGTAATGGTGTTTGGATGAACTCCCAGTTTTAAAAAGAACCGGGCAATGGTATCCAGTATTCCTTTTGAATAGAAACGTAAATGATCTTCCAGTGATTTAGGGGTTGTTTGACTTGCCTGTTCCACAGTGTTTACCTGATGTGTCATATTAAGGATGGCTTATGCTATCCTACCCCGTAAATCCTGTCAAGCAATGCCTATTGTGATGCAGGCATTAAAGATTGTGTCCATCTTCCTGTGTATCAGCGTCGTCATCCCGGCTGACCAGCACGTCACGCTCGCGGCCGCCAGGATTTAACGGACCAACGACTCCCAGGTTTTCCAGCTCATCCATCAGACGGGCAGCCCTTGGATAACCTATGCGCAGTTTTCGTTGCAGCAGGGAAGCACTGGCTTTTTGCATCCCACGTACCATTTCGATTGCCTGTTCCACCAGCGCGTCAGTGTTTAGTTCGTCACTGTTGGGAACCAGGTTTTCCCACGGACATTCTTCCGGTTTATCCGATTCCTTCGGTGGAAGCATCTTTCTCCAGAAGGTCACGATCTTGTCAATCTCGTTGTCTGTCACCATAACACCCTGCGAACGCAGCGGCGCGCCGGCATCCGAATTCATGAAAAGCATATCACCCCGGCCAAGCAGGGATTCCGCCCCGTTGGTATCCAGAATAACCCGCGAATCTGTGGAAGATGCCACGGTGAAGGCAATTCGTGCCGGGAAGTTGGCTTTGATCACCCCGGTCAATACATCAGTACTCGGACGCTGGGTGGCTACAACCAGATGTATACCCACCCCGCGTGCCATTTGTGCCAGGCGGACCACATTTTGCTCGGTTTGATCGGGCGCTGCCATCATGAGGTCGGCCATTTCATCCACCAGAATAACTATCCGCGGCAGGGTTTCCATCCCTTTGCGCTGCATCTTGCGGTTGAACGCGTCAATATCCCGCGATTTCTGCGTTTCCAGTAGTTTGTAACGGTTTTCCATTTCAACCACTGCCCAGCGCAGTACTGCCAGCATGCGTTCCACGGTGGTCTCCACCTGCCCGAGTAAATGCGGCAATCCATTGAAGCGGATCAACTCCACCTTTTTGGGATCCAGAATGGCCAGCCTGAGGTCAGCCGGAGCGTTGTTCATGATCAAACAGGCGATCAACGCGCTGATGCACACCGATTTCCCCGAACCAGTTGTCCCCGCCACCAATAAATGCGGCATTTTGGCCAGGTCGGCCACCACCGGATTGCCCGACACGTCCTTACCCAGCGCCACCGTCAATGGTGATGTCATCCGTTGAAACGGTTCTGACTCCAGAATCGACCGCAGGCGAACGACTGCGATATTTGAATTGGGGATTTCAATACCCAGAAAGGACTGACCGGGTACGGGGGCTTCGATGCGAAGGCGTTTGGCTTTTAAGGCGAGTGCCAAATCACGCGATAGTGCTGAAATTTGTGCCACCCGGATCTTCTGCCGCACGATATTTCCGTCCATGCCGGTTTTTTCAATAAAACCCGGTTCAACTGCGAATTGGGTGACCGTTGGACCGATGCGGTAGCCAGTGACAGTAGATGGAACACCAAATTCGGTCAGTGTAGTTTCAATTTGCTCCGCCAGTTGATGGATCGTTTGCGGATCAATACGCTCGGATTGTTCCTGGGAAAGAAGATTGATCGGCGGAAGGCGGTCGGCTTTCACCGGACGCGCGTTAGGCCGCAGGGAGGCAGGTGTGGCAGCTTTTTCCTGCGACTCTTCCTCATCTTCTTTTTTCAATAATTCCGCCAGGCTTGAAAGAGAATGTTCGATTGGCTCCGGTTTTTCTTCCTTTTTCGATGGTTCGGGTTTATTGCGTGCTGGTTTTACCGGGAGTATACGTTTATTTACAGTTTCGATCACCACACGTCGAATGGGCCAGAATGTGGCTATAGCCGATAGTGCCAACAACCCAAACCAGACCAATCCGTTGAGCAACCCGGGAAAGATGAACTGGCTCATGCGGGCCAATCCCCAGCCGATCAGTCCACCATCCTCACCCATCCCGGCACGATCCACCGAGTTGCCTCCCCAGATGGACAGCAGGGCGACAAGGGCAAATATAAGCCCTTCTGCGCCCAGAATTTGCATCAAGGGATATGATTTGGTGCCATGCGGTTGCCGCAGCATCATCACTCCGGCATAGCCGCACAGTAATGCCAGCAAGACACTCCCCCACCCAAACCAGCGGCGAAGGAACTGAACAAAGGGGGTAAGAAACGCGCCTGTGCTGATCTGCGTAAGCCCGAATAGGATTAGCAGGCTAAAAATGACCAGAGCGATCCCCAGACCGTCCTTCCCCTTCCAGTCAAATACCACCTGCCTTTCTTCATCAGTGTCAGGCGGCAGGGATGCTGCATCCACCCCGTCTGGAAAAAGTTCACCAGAGGGATTGTCGTCTTCAGGAATAAGTGAATTCATCAGTTTTGTATATATCCCAGGCCGAGTCTACGCCGGTCTGGATCTATATGCAAGATTTGTACCCTGACAGGTGAGCCTGGAGTAAAAACATCTTCCAGTGACTGATTGGGGTTTTCCATTTGAATGGAGGATATGTGGATCAAGCCTTCAATACCCTCACTCAGGCGGGCAAAAACGCCAAAGCGGGTAATGGTTGTGATAACCGCAGACACTTCATCGCCAGAGCTATAACTGGAAGCAACCACATCCCACGGATTGGATTGCAACCGCTTATAGGAAAGGGCAACCCGCGAGGTATCTTCATTGATCTGTAATACCATGGCTTCAGCGCACTCACCCACAGCCAGAATATCACCGGGATGCTGTACACGTCCCCAGGAAAGTTCAGAGACATGAATGAGCCCTTCCACGCCGCCAAGGTCAATAAAAATCCCAAAGTCGGTTATGTTGGTAACTTTTCCCTTGACGACATCGCCGATGCGAAGGCTTTCAAAGAGCTCTTTCCGTCTGCCCTCGCCGGCTTGCGCGGCACGTTCTGAAAGAACGATCCGGTCGAGGGATGGTTCACATTCGATGACTTTAAGGTTTAAAGAGCGGCCGATGTATTCTGCCAACGTCTTTTTCCGTGATTCTTCATCCAACCCGCAGGGCATGTCAACCAGATGGGAAACAGGGACAAATCCCTGGATGCCCTGGTTTTGAACAAGCAGGCCGCCCCGGTTGTATCCATAGACCTGGAGGTCGATTATCTCGTCATTTTCATAGACCGTTTTCGCCCGTTCCCAGTCGACCAGAACCAGTTCAGACTGGCGGCCAGAGAAGGTCATTGAATCCGAAATTTCACTGGAGGAACTTTCCTCGTCCGCAAGAACGGCGGCCCACCAGCCTTCATCCATTTCATCCTGGAATGTTTCGACCGGAACAGGTTGTGGTTTCCCCATCATGGTTCTCCTCCAAAGACGATAAAGGCAGTAAAAAACTCCGAATTATTATAGCGCATAATGAACAATTTTTATTACAAATGTTCATTTTGCATGATTGTCCCTGGCGTCTTTTTCCATTTGTGAAATTTCTTTTGCCACGGCTTCCAACGCGACACGCTGTTTGCGATACAGATCCGCTTCAGACATTGCAAGTTTCGTGGCAATTTCACGAACTTTTTTGCCTTCAAGGAATTTCATTTCAAGAATATTGTAAAGAATCCACTCGCCGGTAAAACGGCGCTCCCCATCCGGTTTCATCCGTTCAATGCCTGTCTTTAATAAGGCGCGCAGCGCGTTAGAGTAATTCCCATCGTAGGCTTCCAGCATATTCTGGATTACAGTCAGATTCAAGAGAGGGCTCTCAGTCAGACGAGGCCCGCCCCAGTAATGGGTGAGAGCATCCCGCACCCAGGCGGTCATATCTTCTTCAACTGGCTGAGTGATATCCAGTACATGTTCCGGTTCATAACGCCCGGCCGCGCGCAACTCGGATAGATAATTAATATCCGGGGTTAATCGTTGGAATGCGGTGAACAATTGCTGTTGAATGTGCCTGTCGCGTAACGCGACGGTCGCCCTGGCGGCCAGTTGTTCCAGGCTGAGACGTTGCTCCGCTTCCAGATGCTGGGATTTCATTCCATAAACACCCAGCAACCCCAGCAATTCAAGGTCACCTTCCCCCACCCGTTGATATAGTGGAAGAATGAGGTTTCCCTTCCATTCAAAAATTCCTTCAGAGTCTTCAGAACGGCTCACAAGGTCTGCCAGTTCACCCTGATTTTCGTTTTCCTCCAGCCCTTCCACCCGGCCTGTGGTTTTCACCAGTTCCATACTTCCCCCATTGATGGCTGCGACAAAAGCCCCTGATGCCTGCAATCTATCGCGCGCGGCTGCCAGGATCATCTCCAGGAACTGGCTCAGGTCGTTGCGGGTAACCAGACTCTGCTCCAGATTACTTATGAATTCCAAATCCTGTTGGTCTTTCCCATGGAAGAGCAGTCTTTCCCAGAAGGGCGAAAGCAGTGTTACCGCATATTCACAGATCAAAATAGAACATACCATGGTGAATGGAACCAGGCCGCTATATGGATCGCCCATCAGATTTCCGGCACGGCGCACAACGGTAACCAGACCAAGTGTAATAATGGCTGTTACCGGGCCGCGAATGATCCACTTTATAAGTCGGCTTTTCACCACCCGATCAGGCCAGGGAACGCCAAAGAAAGCCACGGCATACGCCATCATGACGATCAGCCCCCCTACAATCAGGTTGCTGATCGCAGAAATCGTCCAGAATGCGAGCGAATGTTCCAGAGCGACCTGGGAGTTATATAACAGGAAGGGGAATGATCCAAGTGCCGGTGCCAGCGCGCCTGTAACCAGATAGCCCATGCGCCGTCGGCTGGTGGGAGTGGTCGTGCGCAAGTACGCCCGGATGAAATTGATCCACGCCATTACCATGGCGATAGCGTAATAAAGCAGCATGAAACCAGTCAGGATCGTTGGCTGAAAATGTGGGGCGGATGCCACTTCGGATGTTGATTCACCCACAAGAAAACCCATTGGCAGAGCTATCAGGAACACCAGGCTGGCTATGATGGCAGTACGGATGGCCAGTTTACGCCGCCAGCGGCTGGGGCGTCCGGTTGTAGCCAGGATGGCATCCGAAAAATTCAGGTAGATAGCCGGTAGAAGAGTGATCCCCACCCACGAAAAACGCAGCCAGAATTCCGACTCTACGGCGGCGGTTGATGTGCTGGCCAGAGATTCGCCCGTAAAGATGACCGCCACGGAGATCATGATCAGGGCAAACATGCGGGCTACCCGGTCACGAAGGTTGAAGGTCAGCCCATATAGGAGAAGAGAAAAAGCCGTGATGGCAATACCAGCCGAAAGAATCTGGCTTGTAGTGCGAAAGAAGACGAGGAGACCGGTTACCCAGGGTTCCATGGATCAGGAAGTCAATACCTTTACCGGTCGTGAAAACAGGATGGCAATATCCTGGTTTTCAAAATAATTATCGTTATAACCGCAGAATTCAAATCCCAGCTTCTTAACCATCCGGATGGCCGGATAATTTTTGCTCTGCATTTCCACGATCATGCGTTTCAGGCGTTTACGACCAGCCCATTCCTGGCCGGCAAGGATTAACGCCGTACCAATCCCCTGCCGGCGGCTGCGCTCACGAACCACCAGGTCTCTGATCCATGCGGCGTTGGATGCCAGTTGCTCCCAGATGGTGATATAGCCAACCGGAGCGTTGTTCAATACAGCTTCAAGGATCACAGCATAAGTATTGTTGTTTACCAGATTGGGTTGATGGGGGTATTCAACCCGGATGCTGCGAGGAAGAGATATTTCTCGAAATTGAATACGAACCTGTCCATCTGCGATGGAACGCTCCATCTGCCAGACACGATTGGTCTGGTAATGATGTTCCATATTACTGAGAAGCGGCAGGTCACTGATCACGGCTGGTCGAATTTCAACTTCTGGCATTACAGATCCTCCAGGAACTACGGTGATACCACTCGAATGGGCACAACACAGGGCGGCATTGACTCATTTTGCTGATTAACCACCACGAGCCGTAATTCATAATCGCCCTGCGGCAGTTGGGTGATGTTCCATGTTCCAATTTCTGCTTTGATCTTGATTTCATTACCTGCGGCAATGGTAACCCAGTTATCCTGCCCCGGTTGACCATATTCGTATTTATAGAATCCAAAACCTGGCACATTGGTGGTACCTTCCAGCCGTATAGTTTTGCTGAATTCCTGACCCGGTACCACGTTGGTGAATTCAAGCTGGCCGGGTATGCAGCCGTTCGATTGCGCCGGTACCGGCGTGGCTGTTGTACCGCCGGCGCCAGGTGAGGCGGCTTGCGCCTGTAACGTAACCGTTGGGGTGGCCAGTAGATCCAACGTGGGTGTTGGCAGTATCTTCTGTTGTGGAAGAAATGGCGAGACAAATGTCACCAGCACAAATTCTCCAACCGAGAGCAGGAACATCAAGCCCAACATGGAACCGGCGGATGCTAGCTGACGATTGGCATTCTCACGTTCCAGCCCGAATACAGCCGCGCGGCGTTCCTGCAATGCCAGCACAAGCTTGCGAAAATAGATCAGGCCTACTCCCCCTGCCAGAATATAAATCCAAACCTCATATTTGGTCAGGAATCCCAGTGTTTCAATCATGCCAGTGAAAATTTCCCAGGTGGAGGTTTAAATGCAAAATACGCCGTCCGATTCACGGAATACACTCTGTCTGCAAGGGTTATGCCAATCCCGGCAAGCTTATTCCAGGTTACGCAGGAAGAAGCGGATGATACGCTCCATCTTTGGAACCAAAACCTTCCCCGCCTCCAAAACTTCTTCTCCGGTCGTTATGGTTGAGCCATCCAGGCTGGCTTTATTGCTGATCCCTGAAAGGCCAAGCACACGGGTACGGCCATGTACCGCCACTATGGCTTCTGGTACGGTTGACATTCCTACCGCGTCCGCTCCGATGGCCAGCAGGAAGCGCAAGTCAGCCGGTGTTTCAAATGAAGGCCCCGACAGGTTGACGTAAACTCCTTCCTGTATGGGGGTTTTAGAATCGGCTGCCGCCTTACGCGCCTGCGCCAGCAATTTTCGATCATACACCTGGCTGACATCCGGGAAACGAACGCCAAACTGATCCAGGTTGGGGCCGCGAAGTGGGTTTAATCCGGTCATGGTCACCATACCGATATGATCGGTGATCAACATCACGTCGCCGGGGGAAAACTTCTGGTTCACGCCGCCCGCGGCGTTGGTCAAAACCAGGATCTCAATTCCCAATCGCTGCATCACCCGGATCGGTAATGTGACCTCCGCCATGGAATACCCTTCGTAATAATGCAGTCGTCCCTGCAACACCATGACTTCCTGGTTTTCCAATTTTCCCACCACCAGACGGCCGACGTGCCCCGGCGCGGTGGCTTCCGGCCAGTTCGGAATATCTTTGAAAGGGATGATATCCGGATTTTCGATGGAATCTGCCAGATCACCCAGCCCCGAGCCCAGAATCAGCGCAACGCGTGGTTTGTAATGCATCTTTTTCTGAACGGCTTTAGCGGCCAGATCGATTTCTTCAAAAGTGAAAAACTCTTTCATTTTATTCACCTCATTTTCGAGTTTGTCTATTTGTAAGCATTATAGTATGCAGCCGCATACTTATTTCAGATTTTGAGAAAATGCAGTCAACGTTTTATTCACCGCTGTGTCATCAATCCAGTAATGTGTGACCAACCTGAATCGTCGTTCCCCGACCACACCAACCCGGATACCTTCCTGTGCCAGCGCGTCGGCTACCTGCCGCGCGGTTTTCTTGACTGAATATTTCAGGGTGATAAAGACCATATTGCTGGCCGGCAGCCCAAAATCCAGGGTCCCGCCGGTCATGGTTGACAGGCCTTCCGCCAGTTTACGGGCGCGCGCGTGGTCTTCTGCCAGTCTGAGAGACATCTTTTGAAGAGCGATGATCCCCGCGGCGGCCAGAACACCGGCCTGACGCATACCTCCGCCAAGTTGTTTCCGCAGCCTGCGGGCGCGGAAGATGAAGTCCTTTGATCCGCACAGCACCGATCCAACCGGAGCGCACAGCGCTTTGCTCAGACAGAATGTGATGGAATCCGCCGGTACAGATAATTCCTTTACATCCACCCCCTGCGCGGCAGCCGCGTTAAAAATGCGCGCCCCATCGAGATGGAGTTTGAGTTGATACCTGGATGCCAGCTCCGCCGCTTTACGCGTATAGTCCGCGCTTAAAACAGCGCCGCCGCAGCGGTTTTGCGTGTTTTCCAGCAGGAGCAATCTCGAGACAGGAAAATGCACGTCTTCTCCTCGAATGGCGCCTTCAATGTCGTCCAATTTCAACGTGCCGTCGGGTTGATTGGGTACAGTGTGAGGGAAAACTCCGCCCAGCGCCGAGATGCCTCCCTGTTCAAAAAGAAAGGTGTGCGCCAGATGCCCCATGATGGTCTCATCACCCCGCTGGCAGTGTGCCAGAGTGGCGATCAGGTTTCCCATCGTTCCCGAACTGACCAGAAGACCGGCTTCCATTCCCAGTTTCTCGGCAGAAAGCTCCTGAAGGCGATATACGGTGGGGTCTTCCTCGTATACATCATCCCCTACTTCAGCGTTGGCCATGGCTTCACGCATTTCGGGTGTGGGTTGCGTTACAGTATCACTGCGCAGATCAATAATGGTCACGGCATCTCCTTAAGAATGATGCAGCCCGTCAAGGCAGACCTGTAACTCGGCCGGCAGCGGAGCTTCAAATATCCGCGGCTCGGATTCGCCCGGCAGGCAAATCTTCAGGCGAAAGGCATGCAGGAATTGCCGGGTCAACGGAAGGGTGATCTTCTTTCGCCCATAAACAGTATCGCCAGCCACCGGGCAACCGATGAACGCCAGGTGCACACGGATCTGATGGGTGCGGCCTGTCAACAGATGAGCTTCCAGCAATGTATGAGCCGCGAAGGATTCACGCGTGAAATACTCGGTTACCGAGGGTCTTCCCCGGCTTTCCGGGGTAACCGCCATTTTTTGCCGGTGAGATGGATCCCGCCCGATGGGAGCCTCAATGCGGCCGTTTGGCGTGGGTGGATGTCCATCCACCAGCGCGAGGTAGGTCTTTCCGACCGTCCGGTCTTTGAACTGGTCTTGCAGCCACTGGTGTGCGCTGTCATTTTTTGCCACAACGATCAAACCGGAGGTATCCTTATCCAGCCGGTGAACAATCCCGGGTCGTTTTTCCCCACCCACTCCCTCCAGGTCAGGGTCATGGTAAAGGGCAGCGTTCGCCAGCGTTCCACTGGCATGCCCAACAGCCGGATGAACCACCATGCCGGCCGGCTTGTTGATGATCAACAAATCATCATTTTCAAAAACGATATCCAGGGGAATATCTTCCGCGCTCATTGTGGACGGTTCAACTTCAGGTTCGGTCAACTGAATCTCTTCCCCACCTTCAAGCATCTGTCCCGTTTTAAAGGGAACACTCCCATTGACCAATACATGCCCATCCCGAATTAGGTTTTGAATTCGTGAGCGTGTAAGGTTGGGCACCTGTTCGGTCAGGAAGATGTCCAGTCGCCGGGGTAGTGTGTCTGAAAAGGTGAAGAGACTTGTCTTCTCCATCGGGGGGATTAATCCTCTCCCGGGGTAAATTCGTCCATTGGTTCTTCAGCTACAGGTTCTGGTTGGTTTTGTTTTTCCCTGCGATCCTGTAACCACACATACACCAGTAATATGGCCACACCGACTGAAATGCTGGCATCAGCCACATTGAATACCGGGAAATTGCCTATGGAAATGAAATCTGTGACATAACCAACGGTGACACGGTCGATGAAATTACCCATAGCACCGGCCAGTTGAAGTGAGAGGCACGTCTTCAATATCCAGTTGTTACCGGCTATTCTGGGGTAATAATAAATAATCAAGAGACTGACAACAGCCGCCAGTACGGCGAACACTGTGCTCATCCCCTGGAACATGCCAAACGCCACACCGGTGTTCTTCCAGTGAACGATGCGCGCGTATGGCGTCATCCAATCCCACGGCGACCAGATCGACCCCAGAGTAAGCGATGAGCGAACATACCATTTACTTAATTGATCCAGACCAGTTATAGATCCTGCAACCAGGAATAGAAATAGGTAGTTTTTTGCGTTTTTATTCAAAAGGTAATCTCCCATAACAGCGGATGAATTTTACCTTATCTCCACTTTATGGAAGCAGGTTGGCAAAACTTGATTTTCATAACAATCCATGGAATGCCGGATTATCCAGATGTTATTTACCACCGGCGGTTATTGTTCTTCCTGTTTCACCTCTATATCCCCCGCGTAGGCTCTCAGCCAGTTCTTTTCCGGCGACCAGAGGGCAATACCACCGCCGCCAAGGACGACCAAAATCTCTGAAAGACAAAAAGCCAGCAAAAAATACGGGTCAGTTTCCGAAGTTGACATGGCAAGGCCGGTATATCCCATGATCCCCAGAAAGCAAAGCCGGGGGATTAACCCGAGAATGGCGGCAAAACATAACATGAAAATGGGAAAGTTCGAAAAATCCGTAGGAAAAAGTGGTGAAAGCATGACCAGAAAACCCGCCGCGATTCGTGCCAGAAGAAGAATCAAATGGAATGGAATACTGCTCGAAATTTTTCCCCATCGGCTCGCGGCTTTTTCCCCATCTTTTCCATTCAAGTATTGTCGCGCGTAGACGACAGCCGTGACGGCGATCAGCATCACCCCGGCAATTGAATTGATCTCTATGGAAAAGATCGGTAGGAGCGCCGCACCCAGGTAACCGATCAACATACCTGACAATAATCGCAGTGATGGGTTCCCTGCGAGATTGTGAGGTCGTTTACGCACCCTGAGCACCAGCCAGTCTCCAGCAGGAAAAATGAGCGCCATAATCCCCACTGCCAACACCACCGGCGATGCTCTGTCAGCGAGCACCAGATTGAAGGAACCGATCACCAGTCCGCAAACATCAAGCAAACCAAACAGAAAATCTACCAGCAGGAAGTTTCGCCCGGTGAACACCGTCTGAAACCGGCCAACCGCACCGGCTGCAAGGGAAAGGAGGAGAAAGATGCCGGGAATCCACTCCAGGTTGGTATACATAAATGGCGTAAAAATGTACCCTGCCAGACAGGCCAGACAAAATGCGCGAAAGATTTGCGCCCAAACGGGAAATTCAATGCGGGGATTGATGACAGCGAAAGATGCCAGGCGGTTTTGCGGTAGATTGATGTATACAATCACAAAGAATGGAATGGCCAATGCCATGCTTATGACGGAAAGCCATCTGGCGTTGGCAAAAGAAGTCAGGTTTGACAGGTACCAACCGTACGTGGCACACCCGGCCATCCAGGTTACCATGGCAATCATCAACTGTCTGCGCGACTTGGACAATCCGTACTGATCCAGATTCGCGTCCATAAGATGAGTGTAACCACCCATTATTAATTGTAAAGAGCATATTTTGATCATTTTCACAAAAAACTGGCCGCCCCGGAAAGGGATCGGCCAGTTTTAATGCGTATCTTCAATGGATTTTGATCAGGCTTTCATTAACCCGACCGTCAGGGTCTCGCCATCAAAGGAATCCGTGTCCACATGTGTTCCGGCGGAAGGTGTTCCTGAAGCCAGTTTCACAGTGAGCGTCTCGGCGCAGATGTAGTCGCGGTAGGCATCCACGGCTTTCGCCAGCTGCGGCGTGGCTGTGTATTGCACCTGAATACGGTCGGAAATTTCCAGTCCGGCGGTCTTCCGCAAGTCCTGCACACGGCGCACGACCTCTCGCGCCAGACCTTCAAGGATGAGATCTTCATTCAGATCGGTCACCAGAGCGGCCAGGGTGGCGCCGTCATTGGCCACGGCATAACCTTCCCGGGCGGTGGCACGGACTTCGATCTCTTCCGGCAGTAAGTCAAAGGTTTCACCGGCGGCTTTCACGGTCACATTCTTCCCATCCAGAAGCAATTTTGCCGCGGATTCCGGTTCCAGTGCCAGAATGGCCTGCCGGATGGCCGGGAATTTTGCTCCGTATTTCTGTCCCAGTTGTTTGGGGAGCGGATTCAAGGAGTAAGAGACCGCCTCACCAGCCGCGTTCAACGCGCGGACTTTCTTGACATTCAATTCATCCGTGAGGATTTCGGCGTACTGTGTCAGAATACGTCCTTCTTCCGCGCTGCCCAGCGAGAACGCGCACTCGGCCAGCGGTTGGCGTACCTTGCGGTTAGCCTTGTTGCGGGCGGCATGGCCCAGGGAAGCGAGTTTCATCACCAGCGTCATCTCGCGGTTCAGTTTTTCGTTAACAACAGCCGTATCCACTTCCGGCCAATCCGCCAGGTGAACGGATTCTGGAGCCGACGAATCGAACGAAAGCACCAGGTTCTGGTAAAGTTCTTCCGCGAGGAATGGCATAGCCGGAGCCAGCAGTTTGCTCAGCGTGACCAGTGCCTCGTACAGCGTGGCATACGCGGCCTGCTTGTCCGCATCCGATTCGGTCTTCCAGAAACGGCGGCGGGAGCGGCGCAGGTACCAGTTGGAAAGCTGATCGACAAATACCTCCACCGGTCGGGTAGCTGACAGGCTGTCATAATTCTCGTAGGCATTGGTCACGTCGCGCACCAGGGTGTGCAGCGCGGAGCGCAGCCATTTGTCAAGATGGCTGTACTCTACCTTCGCGTTCTTTTCCGGTTTCCAGCCATCCAGGTTGGCGTAATTCACAAAGAAGGAATAGGTATTCCACAGGGTCAGGGTAAAGGTACGAATGACCTCGCCCACCAGATCCGCCGAGAAACGTCGTTCCTGGCCGGCCGGGCTGGCCGTGTAAAGATACCAGCGGAAGGCGTCCGCGCCGTGCACATCCAGAATATCCCAGGGACTGACCACGTTGCCTTTGGACTTGGACATTTTCTGTCCTTCACCGTCCAGGATCAACCCCAGGCAGATGACGTTCTTGAAACACACCTCGTCATTCAGAAGTGTGCTGATGGCATGCAGCGAGTAGAACCAGCCGCGGGTTTGATCCACCGCTTCACAGATATAATCCGCGGGGTACTGTTCCTTGAATTCCTTCTGGTTCTCGAATGGGTAGTGCCACTGGGCATACGGCATGGAGCCAGAGTCAAACCAGACATCGATTAATTCAGGCACGCGCTGCATGGTCCCCTTGCAATCCGGACAGGTGTAGGTGATCCTGTCCACATGCGGACGGTGCAGATCCAATTCTTTCAGGTCGCGGCCCGACTTTATGGATAGCTCCTCCACAGAGCCAATGCATTCCTGTTTACTGCACGACTGGCACTGCCATACGGGCAGCGGGGTTCCCCAGTAGCGCTCTCGCCCCAGCGCCCAGTCAATGTTATTTTCCAGCCAGTTGCCAAAGCGGCCGTTTTTGATATGACCCGGATACCAGTTAATGGTATTGTTCAGGCCGACCAGGCGGTCTTTCAGGCGGCTGGTGCGGATATACCAGGTCTTGCGGGCGAAGTACAACAGGGGTGTTTTGCAGCGCCAGCAGAAGGGATAGGTGTGCACGATCGTACCGCGCCGGAAGAGCAGCCCGCGTTGTTTGAGTTCGTCCATGATCAGCGGGTCGGCATCCTTGATGAAAATACCCGCCCACGGTTTAACCTCCGGCAGGAATTTGCCATCAGCGCCGACTGCCTGGATCACCGGCAAACCAACCTTCTGCCCCAGCAGCATGTCTTCCGCGCCGTACGCCGGGGCGGTGTGTACCAGACCCGAGCCGTCTTCCGTGGAAACATAATCGGCCAGAGCCACATAATGCGCCGGTTTGTCCAGAGGCAGGAAACTGTAAAGCGGGGTGTATTTCCTACCTTCCAATTCCTTGCCGGTCATGCGTTTGACGATGGTGTACGCCTCATCTCCCAGCACCTTTTCGACCAGCGCTTCAGCCAGGATCAATTTTTCTTTGCGGCCGTCTTCGAGAGCGCGTTCCACCACGGCATATGTCACATCCGGGTGGGCGGCTACCGCCGCGTTGGACGGCAGAGTCCAGGGAGTGGTCGTCCAGACCAGCAGGGACGTGTCCGGCTCATCGATCAGGCGCATGCGCACGAAGATGGAGGGATCCTCCGCGTCATCATAGCCCAGCGCGACCTCATGGTCGGAAAGCGGTGTACCGCAGCGCGGACAGTAGGGCACGACTTTGAAACCCTGGTAGAGCAGGTCCTTGTCCCAGAAATTCTTGAGGATATTCCAGATGGATTCAATGTAGCTGTTCTTGTAGGTCACATAGGCTGTTTCCATATCCGCCCAGTAACCCATGCGGTCCGTCATCTTCTCCCATTCTTGAATGTAGGAGAAGGCGGATTCACGGCAAAGTTCATTGAATTTATCGATGCCGTAGGCTTCGATCTGCTGTTTGTTGGTAAAACCCAGTTTCTTTTCGACTTCAATTTCAACCGGCAGACCGTGGGTATCCCACCCGCCGCGGCGGATACTGTGAAAACCGCGCATGGTCTTGTAACGCGGGAACATGTCTTTAAAAGAGCGCGCCAGCACATGATGCACACCGGGATGGCCGTTTGCCGTGGGTGGGCCTTCATAGAAGACATACTTGCGGTTGCCTTCGCGCTGTTTCACGGATTTGTGGAATACGTCCTTTTCCTTCCACATTTGAAGGATGGCTTCTTCCATTTTCACTACATCAACTTTGGGGGTTACATTTTTAAACATCCGGCCTCCAGAAAATAAAAGCTCCCGCCCCATTCAGGGGCGGGAGGAATTCCCGCGGTACCACCCTGCTTCCGGTTTGATGACCGGCGCTCGGTCAGAGACTGTCTTGATGATCTCCGCGCCATGGGTAACGTCTGGCGATTACGGCTCACTTACTGGGGGAAACCCGTTCAGCTTGCTGCTCCGGAAGGATTTTCTGCCTGTCGCCCGTTCCCGGCTTTCACCAAACCCGGGTTCGCTGACCGTGCCTTGCAGGCATACTCGTTTCCATCAAAGCATTTGAGAACATGATTATGCCACAGAAATAGAAGCGGGTCAACAAAACCGGCTCCAAAAAAAATCTCTGTATGGGTATCACAATAAGTATCATGGTAGGATACATCACACATAAATTGGAGTATTATTATGCTATTATGAAAATATGGCTTGCAGGTTGTGGAAATCTACTATTGAAATAGATAGAACCACAACTGTATAATAACCTTATGCTAACCAATGGGGATACTAAAAACTAAATTCTCATTTTAGCATTTGCGTTACTCTCGCTCTAATTAAGAAGCTGGCTGATATGAATAAGAATGCTCACAACCCGGACGTTCCGGACGATTTCGATGATGCAAATCTATTGTTTCAGTCATTGATGGAAACCATCTCAGACAGCATTTATTTCAAAGACAGAGACTCCCGGTTGATCCGAGTAAGTCAACGGCTGGCTAATTCCATCGGGAAAACTCCCGAAGAAATCATCGGTAAAACCGATGTGGAACTATTCGGACAGGAGTTCGGGGAAAGAACCCGCATCGAAGAACTCCGGGTTTTGGAAACCGGCCAACCGATCGTCGGCATGGTGGAGTGTTTTGACCGCCCGGACGGCACCAAGAACTGGACTTCAACCAGCAAACACCCCCTGCGCAATCAAAAAGGTGAAATCTTCGGCTTGTTCGGGATAACCCGTGAGATCAATGAAATTAAACAGGTGGAGAACGACCTTCAATTCCTGGCCACCCACGACGTGCTCACCTCTCTGCCCAACCGCTACCTGCTCTTTGACCGCATGGATCAGGCTATTTACCGGGCCCAGCGGCATGGATTCATGGTGGCTATTCTATTTGTAGACCTGGATAATTTTAAAGATATTAATGACACATTTGGACATGCTACCGGTGACCTGATCCTGGTACAGGTTGCCAACCAATTACAACACCATGTCCGTGATCTGGATACCGTCGCGCGCATTGGTGGAGATGAATTTATTGTTCTCATGGAATCGATCCAAAATGAAACAGAAGCCGTTCAGATCGCAGAACGCATCGTTAAGGAAGTCAGTCAGGGGATCAACATTTATCCCATTACCCCTGAAATCAGTGTATCCATCGGTATCAGCCTGTACCCTCAGCATGGAACCACATCCAACAAACTGGTAGGTTGCGCGGATGACGCCATGTATCGGGCAAAAACCAGTAAAAATTGTTTTTCGGTTTACACGCCAAATGGGATTTAATCAATAAGAGGAACCGGAAAAGTGTACCAGTTCCTCTCATAGTAGATGGTTGTTATCCGGTTCAGGCTGGCTTCCAGAAATCTGCCGTGGTGTGTTCCACCGGTAACATTACATCAAATTCTCCGGGCTGGGGGTCATTGAAATCAATCCGGTGCCAATTTTCTCTCGCTGGAGACCCAAACGTTACCTCCATGCGGCACTCATTAAGATCAAACACGCAGGAATGCAGGGTACCAAAAAATTCCGGGTAGAAGTGCGCGCAAGGTCCTTCCGGGTACATCGTTCCCAGGAACGCCTTGATATCCTCAACCGAGATGCTTCCACGTTTTTCTTCAATGAAGTGCCGGATGGACTTCAGACGGGTATCAGAATGCACCATGCAGGTCGCGTCCAACCGTTTGGTCTCGTCCGTCTGGTAATGATTGGTGGCAGCAAGGTACGGCTCGCTCTGGCTGGCACGGATGATCTTCTTGTCCGGCCCGTGAATTTCCACCAGCGACAGGTTCCCTCCGGCATCCGCCAGGATCAGGATCGGGTTGCCCGCGCAGGGAATATCTGCGAGGCGCTCTTCCGCTTCAGCCACGGTCTTGCACGTATCCAGAAGCGTGCGGATGACGGCCCAGAATTGCAGACCTTCCTGGATGGGCGGCTGCTGCCCCGGCATGATTCCCACGGGCATCCCCCCGGCTGACATGGTGACCGATAAACCTTTTTCATTCAAGCCATCATTGCGCCCAAAGAAGAGCGTAGGGAACCCCGTGCTGGCATATCGGCCTTCCGGGAAGATCGTGGTCAATTTCAGATCATCAATTTTTTCTCCAAAATCATAATTACGTCCCACCAGCACATGACCGCTGGCTGTCATTTCAGGCCGCATGGCAAAGTGGCTGCAATGATTCCCACCAATATGCGTTATGGACAGGTACACCAGTTTCTCCAGTGGAAACCCTGCAGCCGAGCTGAAACCGGCCAATTCTTCCACAAGTCCGGGACAATACTGCTCCATTAGTTTGATACTGCGGTCGACCGGCGCGGATGTTCCGGGCAGCGGTCCAGATCCAAAGAAACCCATCGCCGGCGGGATGGAGCGAATCAATTCGCCCTGTTTTCGGCCGATTTCTTCCGCGGAACCGCGTAAAACAAGATGATGAAATTTGACAGGTATACTGCTCTGGGTTGACATTCATTCCTCCATTTGTGATTGATCAGCCACTATGATAGATCAACGGAATATGAATGTCTTGCCAAATCATGGGATATATTTTGCGAATCTTGCGATGGCTAGATGGGCTTTAGCGGGATATAAATATCCATTTCAAACAGACCATTATTCAACGGCTCAGGGGAATTGAGGTAGACCTCGTAACAGGGAAAATCCGCCGGCTGCATTCCGCTGTCGGGCAGCCAATCACGGTAAATGGATTGGTATTTCGTTTGAATCTGATCTGCCAGACAGGACACCCGGAATATGGCGCAGGTCATCTCGGGGACGTCCATTGTGCCAACTGTTTTGTCTTTCTGGATGGAATCGGGCACGGTGATCGCGGCCAAATAGCGGCATTTATCCGCCGGGGTAATCAATGGATCATCCAGTGATATTCCAATACGCAGCGTATCGTCTCGATAAACGGAATGGGCCACCGCCCAGCGGTCAAGGCGTTCCCAGGTCTGACAAATTTCAGGCAATGAATAGCCTTTTAAATAAGCCAGATACGCGAGATGCAGGGCAGGTATTTTTCGCACCTTGACATCCCATTTTGGCCGGTCATCAACCGCCATGGTGCATACTTGAGAATTACAGGCATCCGCCAGCGACCGCAGGTGACGACCATTGGCATATTCCCTGGCGGAAACGCCGAAGTATAGTTTGAATGCCCTTGAAAATGTGGAAGATGATGAGAATCCGCAGGCCAACGCGATTTCTGTGATGGACATATTTCGGGCTTTCATCAGTAAATTGGCAGCCCGTTCCACCCGAAGTCGGTTTATGTACTCCTGCGGGGTTTCATTCATCGCGCCATGGAATATCCGATGGAAATGATAGGATGAAAAATGACTCTCCACAGCCACCCGCGCCAGGTCCAACGGTTCGTGCAGGTGCTCATTGATGAAAACGACCACCCGTTCAATTCGATTTCGGTACTCAGCTCGTGATTCAAAGTTCATTTTTTGCCTATTCAACGACGCCATAGAAGAGCGGCAAAGGTTCAGTTGGCCGGTCACTCCAGCTTATCGCCTGGAAAATCCGGTCCTTGGCCAGATTAAATTCGCCTTCATTACGGGCGTGAATGGTCGCCAGAGGTTGACCCGCTTCAACCCGGTCGCCGACTTTGATATGAACCACCATGCCTACTGAATGATCTATTGGATCTGTCTTCTTCGCGCGCCCGCCGCCCAGCGCAATGACTGTTTCTCCAATGGTCCGGGCATGCACACCGGCAATCCACCCGCCCTTTTCTGCTTTTATTGTGTGGATCACATTGGCTTTTGGAAGTAAGGATGGATCATCCACAACGCACAGATCTCCGCCCTGTGATTTCACCAGCAGGCGGAATTTTTCATACGCTGTCCCGTCCAGAAGGGCTTTTTCGGCCAGTTTTTTAGCCTCTTCAAGCGAACCGGTTTTTCCACTGGAATACAGCAGGTAAGCCGCCGCTTCAAGACAATGCTCTTTGAAATCTACCGGTCCCGAACCATGCAGCGTTTCAATGGCTTCGACCACCTCCAACGCGTTACCCACAGCACATCCCAGAGGCTGATTCATATCCGAAAGCATGGCTACCACTTTTCGGCCTGAAAGCCGTCCTATGGCCACCATCAATTCAGCCAGTTTTTTCGCGTCTGCCAGCGTTTCCATAAAAGCGCCATTACCGATCTTTACATCCAACACGATGGTATGGGCACCAGCCGCGATTTTCTTGCTCATGATGGATGAAGCGATCAATGGAATGGATGGCACCGTACCCGTTACATCTCGCAGGGCATACAATTTTCCGTCCGCCGGGGCCAGGTCAGCGCTCTGCCCCGAGAGTACGATGCCAATTTTTTGCACCTGTTCAAGGAATTCGGTGCGAGTCAGGTTAACCCGATAACCGGGAATGGATTCCAGCTTATCCAGAGTGCCGCCGCTAAACCCCAGTCCGCGGCCAGACATTTTGGCCACCTTCAGACCGCAGGCAGCGACCAGCGGTTCGACGACCAGCGTTGTCTTGTCGCCCACTCCGCCGGTTGAATGTTTGTCCACCGCCTTGCCGACGATGGGGGTTAGATCCAACACCTCACCGGAGTGCGCCATGGCCATGGTCAAATCGGTTGATTCCTGATCCGTCATGCTGCGCCAAAGAATGGCCATCAAAAAAGCGGAAGCCTGATAGTCAGGTATTTCTCCGGTGGTATATCCATTAATGAAGAAATCTATCTCTTCACGTGATAATTCCAGTCCGTCGCGTTTCTTGATAATGATATCGACCGCGCGAAGCGGTCGATGAGATGTCACTTTTTCTGGAGTTGGATGCATACCGTATTCTCCATAAACCAAATGGTGTTATTTTTTTGGCACGATCGTTACTTTACGGTTGGGTTCATCACCCGTGCTTTCCGTAACCACCTGGGCATGCGAAGAAAGTTCCATGTGAATAATGCGGCGTTCATTCGCCGGCATGGGTTCGAGTGTCTGCCGTTTTCCCGTATGCACTGCCTGATCTGCCATGCGGCGGGCCAGTTGCTGTAATTGGCGGGTACGGCGCGAACGGTATCCCTGAATGTCTATCACCAGGGGGACCCATTCTTCCAACTCTTTGCTGACAATCAGACTGGAAATGTATTGCAGCGCGTTCAAGGTCTCTGTGCGCCGGCCAATGAGAATGGAAAGATCGTCGCCATTTATATCCACCAGTACCTGGCGTTCCTCACCCGGTTCAACAGGTTCGGTGTAATGTGCGGTCACACTGGCAAAGACCTTCATCTTTTCCAACAAATCCTTGACTGTCTCTCGTGAGGTGCGCAGAACCGCATCTTCATCACCGGATGCTTCAGCGATCTTTTTTTCAACAGTCCCGGGTGTTAAGGAGGTTTTGATCTCGCCTGCCGGTTCCGTTTTCATCACCAATCGAACACGGGCCTGACGCCCGCCCAGACCAAACAGGCCTTTACTTCCAGAATCAAGGACCTCAATATCAACATCATCACGCGCAATTCCCAGTTGAATAATTCCCCGGGAAATTGCTTCATCCACCGACGGGGCGATGATTTCTAGTGTTGTTTTTTCCTGTCCCATGTTCGCTCCCAGGTCCAAATTATTTCACGCTTTGGCAGGTTTCTTTACAGGTAATAAATTACTCCAGTTTACCTTGCCCATTATGGCATATTGCGCGATACCAATTATATTGGACGCGACAAAGTACAACGACAGACCAGACGCCAGGGTGAATGCCATATAACCCATCAAGAGGGGCATATAAATGGTCATCATTCCGGTCATCTGAGCACTCTGATCATTCGGGCTGGCCGGCGGCGGAGTGGTCAACTTGGATTGAACATACGTGGTGATCACAACCAGCACGGCGAGAATCGGTATCGGAAAAGGAATACCGGGTAGATTAAGGAGATCAGGCTTGCTAAGATCCAACCATAAGAATCGATTATTCAGAGGGAACAACTGGCTGATGTTCAGCCATCCGGAATAGATCTTATTCGTCAATTGAACCAGATCAAAAGGAGTGGCAGCCAAAGCCTGGATCACCGCCTGATAAAGGCCAATAATGATGGGCAACTGGATCAATGTCGGCAGGCAGCTATCAAAGGGATTTACACCCAGCTCCTTGTAGAGCTTCATTTGCTCCTGTGACAATTTCTCTTTATCATTCTTGTATTTCTTCTGGGCTTCAATCCACCGTTTATCTTTTTGCATCTCCTGCATGGCAGAAGCGCCCTTCATCTGTTTAACAGTCAAAGGATGGGTGACCAGACGGACGACCAGCGTAAAAAGAATGATCGCGATACCAAAGTTTTGCCCGAAGAATCCGTAGATAAAGAGCAAAACGTTAATCATGAAACCAACAAAAGCATCCCACATAGTATCCTCTATTTGGAGGGAGTAAAGGTCCAGCCTGCGTCGCCGTTGAATTTGTATGCGACCAGAGTTTTATCACTTTCGTAACTTCCAAATACCACATATGTATCTGTCAGAACGGGTGTGGAATAAAGTTTACCACCAACGTTCTGTGTCCAGAGCAGACGGGATTTGGGATTGTCACCAATGGCAATACTCAAAGCTTCACCCTTTTCTGTTCCGGCAAACAATCTGTCATCGTACAGTGCAACGCTGCCAATTACAGGTGATCCAGCATCATATTCCCAGACCAGGCTGCCGTCATTCTTGCTCAGCGCGAATACCTTGCCTGATTGGTCTCCGGCGTAAAGCCTGTCATCTTTAATCGCAACAGGTGCCCAGACGGTTCCACTGGTTTTCACCTGCCAGTTTATCTTTCCGGTTTTGGCATCAATCGAGAATATCTCATTATTCAAGGTACCGATAAACAGGTTGCCTTTTTCATCGATTGCCTGACTGAGGAATACGGCACCGCCGAGGTCTTTTGACCAGACCACATCAGCGCCATTTTTCCCTGTGTTTTCACGCAGGGCATAAACATTCTTGTCAAGGGAAGCAACGAAGATCAAATCATCATACACAACCGGCCGGGTCCAGATACTGTTTTTCGCCGAAAACTTCCATTTCAGATTTAAGTCTTTATCATACGCGTACAGATTATGATCGGCATTGGCGGTCAGAATCTGTTCATCTGTAATGGTCGGTGAAGAAATAAAACGCCCGGTGGCATCTTTGATCAATTTTGATTGAGACGTCAAGTCACTGGAAAGCAACCTCAATTGGGAAACGTAATCACTGACAAGCAGTTGATCGTCCAAAAGTACAGGGGCTGCCCCAAACGCTATTGTGCCTTCCGCTTTCTCAGGGAAGTGTTTGGGATCAATTTCTTTGCCGGTATCGGCATTGATCATGTAGACAAACGATCCCGAAGCCGTATAGATCGTTTCACCCGCGACAAGACTCTCGGGCCAACTTTTATCAGGGATGGCTCCCGAGCAGGCTGACAGGGTAACAGCCAGGAGGAGGAAAATCGGGATCAGGAGGAATTTACTTTTTTGCATATGGATTCTACCTATTACGCAGATAATCTCTTATGGAACTGGATCATACCCGCCGGGGTTAAACGGATTACAGCGCAACACCCTCCAGACCGCCATTACGGTACCTTTTAGTACACCGTATTTGTAGATTGCCTGGTAACCATAATGTGAACAGGAGGGATAGAAACGGCAGGTATTCTGAGGCATCATCGGGCTTATTACGGCCTGATATCCGCGGATCAGGCCCAGCAGTGCGATCCTTGGAAGATTTGGTAAAGTGATGGGGATATCACGCACCCGTTTCTCGTCATGATATTGTGGGAGTACTTCCGGCTCATTATTCATTGGATTTAACGATCAGACCTGCCCGAAGAAAAACGTTTCTTACTGCCTGTTTTAGTTCTACGAATGATGCCAGTGAGCAGGGTTTCCGGGCAATCAATAGTGCCTCAAATCCCCGGGTCATTTCGGGTATCAGTTCGTCGCAAATGGCTCGCAAACGTCTGCGGGTCAAATTCCGTTCCACCGCTCCACCAATAGATTTTCCGGTAATGATGGCAACGCGTAGTGTAATCTCCGATGAATTCTGTAAAACCAAAACCACAAGCGGGTGGGCAAATGATTTTCCATTGCGCCGCACCCGCCGGATATCATTGGATCGGGTCAGGCGAAACCTACGTTTCACCCATTTACCTTACTTCCCGAATGTCGACATGGTCTTTATCCGCTTTTGTATTCTGCAGAAAAAACAAAAGCGTCCGGGTTCTCGCTTTACCAGCGGATCCGTTTCACATGGTTATTCATTGAGACAGTCAATGAATGGCGGCCTTTCAGGCGGCGTCGTTTTAACACTTCGCGTCCATCGGCTGTAGCCATGCGGGAGCGAAAGCCGTGAACGCGCACACGGCGGCGAATTTTTGGTTGATATGTCCGTTTGGTCATGCTATACCCTTTCAAACCATGATGGTAGCTGGTTTATTTCATTATAAGAGGTAGCATTGTAACCGATGGAAAGCAGGCAGTCAAGTTCATCGACCCCGCTCTGGCACCGGCAACAATGTTATTTGCCCGGTTTTTTGGGCGCGTCAAACAACTCGGCAAGCTGCTTTGCGCCTTCCGGATCTGTCACAGACAGAATTTCATCATCCTGCTGGAAAACAGAAATACCGCGGGGCACCACAACCTCACCCTTGCGGATGATCGCGGCGATCACGCAGTGTTCAGGAAGCGCGGAATCTTTCAACATCATGCCGATGGCTTTCGCGCCTTCGGGAATCTTTTCAGTTACCAGAGAATAATTACCGCGGCGAAGTTTGAGCAATGTCATCATATCGCCCATCGACATTTCTTCTTCAATGATGTGGGACATGATGGCCGATTGGTTGACGGCTGCATCGACGCTGAACACGCTACCAAACAGCCAGGCATCACGCGGATTATTCACGCGGGCGATGGTTCTGGGCACATTATATTTAAGGCGGGCATAGTGGCAGATGGCCAGGTTAACTTCATCACGGGTGGTAACCGCTGCCAGAACATCGGCGTTTTTCACGCCTGCCTGGTCAAGCACGGTAGGATCGATCGGATTGCCCTGGAAGATCCCTTCAGTGGGCAATTCGCGATGGATCATGGAGAGGATCTCGGTACGGTTCTCGATTAGGTGAACCGTGTGCTCCTGCTGGATTAGAGTTTTGGCAAGTTGGGTTCCAGTCCTGCCGCCGCCAACAATAACTACAAACATGTCAGGCCTCCTGCTTATCCACGTTCATCAATCGACGGCGCAAACTCTCAATGCCTTCAAACGTCGCGCTAATCAAAGCCACATCCCCGCTGTGAATCACGGTATCCCGGTTGGGTATGGTGGCCCTTCCGGCACGGGTTAACGAAACCGGCAGGCAATCTTCACAATCAATGAGGTCGTTGAATGTCTTGCCGTCCCAATGGTTGTTCACCACGATCTCATACAATTCGATCTCACCATTACCCGCGGAAAAGACCGTACGCACGTCAGAGTGGAAGATCAATTCTTCCATCCGTTGGGCGCCCCAACTTGTGGAACTTACGGTTTGCAGACCAAAACATTCAAAAACCGCCCGGGTGTGTGGATCGTAATTTCGAGCCAGCACATTGGGTACTTTATAAACTGTTTTTGCTACATAGGCACTCACGGCATTCAACGCGTCTGAATTGGTTACAACTGCCACGGCATCCGCTTTTTCAATACCCGCCCGGTGCAATACATCCTGGCTGAGGGCTTCACCTTCATTTAATCTTCCCTGGAAATCAGCCGGGAGGTTATTGAAAGACGCCGGGATATTATCAATGACAGAGACCTCGTGGCCGCGTTTGAACAGGTTATACGCCAGTTCGGCACCCAATCTGCCGCATCCAATCACAATTACTCTCATTTTCTTCTCCCTAGTCCACCTGATAAGGGACATTAGTAATAACGATATCCTTGCGGAATCGCAAAGCCATACGCAATTCCATGGCTGTTTGCGTATGAAGTGCATTGGCCATCATCTGCCGGGGAACAAATTCGGGGACAACAATGGTGATGATGTCATTTGGTTGACGATTGACATCAATTTCATCGATATATTTCAACAAAGGTTCAATAAAAACCCGGTAAGGAGATTCAAGGATCACCAGACGGGTTCCATCACCCCAAGTTTCCCATTTTTGTTGGACTTTCCTGGTTTCTTCTTCATCAATGGATACATGGACAGCGGTAATGTCATCTGACAATGTCTTGGCATACCGCAGAGCAGCCAGTGTGCCGCGATGCACCCCGCCAATTGGGAGAACAACCCTGTGGCGCGCTATCCGGCTACCCGCTGTAAATCCATCAAGTGACAGGTTTTTGGCGAGTTTTCTGTAGTGTGTATGGATGGCATAGAAACAAAAAACAAGCAGCGGGAGCAGAATGATTACAACATACGCTCCATCCGTAAATTTTGTGATCGCGAAGACACCCATCACAATGGCCGTACACAGGGAACCAAAGCCATTCACGATCATCTTAAACAGCCAGTTCCTGTCAAAACGGACGATGGATCCACGTTCATTGATCTCTTCACCTGGTTTTAGCTTTCCAGATTTCCACCAGCGATGAGCCATACCTGCCTGGGATAATGTGAAACTGAGGAAAACACCAATGGCATAGAGGGGTATTAACTTGGTAACACTCGCCTGGAAAATTATGATCAATGAAGATGCGATTAAGGCAAGAACCACGATCCCGCGTGAGTAAACCAGGCGGCTGCCCCGAAAAGCCAATTGGCGGGGCAAGAAACCATCTTCTCCGACCATCGCACTCAACCTCGGGAAACCGGCGAAAGCGGTATTTGCCGCCATGATCAGAATGATGGTAGTGGCAGCAATAACCATCAGGTACAAAATCCCGCGTGTATCAAACGCAGTCCTTGCGAGTTGCGAAATGACGGTTTCTTCTTCAGATGGAAGCGCGCCAATTATGTTAGACAGATATGTTATGGAAAACATGGTGGTTCCAAGGATCACAGCCATCATGATCAATGTTTTTCCAGCGTTTTCACTCTTTGGTTCCTTGAATGCGGTAATCCCGTTGGATATGGCTTCAACCCCGGTCAGAGCGGTGGTTCCGCTGGCAAAAGCTTTCAGGATCAAAAACAGAGTAATTGGTTGTAATATCTTATGTTCATTAAGGATATCCATAGGAGGAGCAACGACTTGCCCCAGGGAACCCGTGAAATATCGATAAAAACCAAACCCCAATAAAAGTGCAACTGTAACCAGGAAAAAATATGTGGGAATGGCAAGTGCTTTACCGGATTCCTTTACCCCGCGAAGATTGATCAGCATGATCAAAATAACCATGGCAACGCCAATCTCCACCCGATATGGATAAAGAAGCACATAGGCTGATGTTATTTGTGCCACCCCGGACGAAACTGAGACAGCCACAGTTAATATATAATCGGTCAGTAACGCAGCCGCCGCAATTTGAGCGGGTAATTCACCCAGGTTATCCCTTGAAACGATATACGCACCACCACCGTTCGGGTAGGTGTGAATCGTCTGTTCGTAGGAAAAAATCAATATGGCCAGCAAACCGCATATCGCCAAAGCCAGCGGTATTGAGATATTAAATGCAGTGACTCCGGCCGCGGCCAGGATGATCAGCATTTCTTGAGGCGCATACGCCACAGAAGATAACGCGTCCGAGGAGAAAACTGCCAGACCAATTGCTTTTCCAATGGTTTGGTCAACTTCAGATGCTGTGGTTAGCGGTTTACCAAATAAGAATGTTTGAATTGTCTTATTAGGCTCATACTTTGAATCATGACGTAAAACGGTAGTCCCGCTGTCTTCTTCTATATTCATAATCACGCCTGAATCAGGCTCTTCTTCTCCAACCAAAATCCTTTTGCAATGTTTCCATAAGGCGATTGATTATACATTCAACAGACACTGTCATCAAGATTCATCGGGTGATTAAACGGGTAATTTCTGTCGTAATAGTGTGTCATTATTAATCGAGACCCGAGTCAGGCTTGCCCAGTATGGAATTATCGATCAGGCGGGTTTTCCCCACATAGACCGCCATGGAGACCAAAGCCTGCGTTTTGATCATGTCGATCTCCTGCAGAGTTTCAGGATCGGCAATGGATATATATTGAACCTTCGCACCTGGTACCAGCGCGAAAACCGCATCCATGCCAGAACGAATTTTGCGCGTATCCCGTTCGCCCGATGCGAATTCGGCTCGCGCTTTGCGAAGTGATTTCGAAAGAACCAGGGCTGTCTGCCGCTGTGCCGCATCCAGATACGTGTTCCGGCTGGAGAGCGCCAGGCCATCCGGCTCGCGGACAATGGGGCAAACCACCATTTGTAGATTGAAATTGAGGTCTCGTACCATCCGAGTCAGCACAGCCACCTGTTGGGCATCTTTTTGTCCAAAGTACGCCCGATCAGGCTGCACAGCATTGAACAATTTGGTCACAACGGTGGTTACCCCCCGGAAGTGAGTTGGGCGCATGGCACCTTCCAGAACTTTTGTGATCTCTTCCACGGTCACATAGGTTTGGTAACCATCCGGGTACATTACCTCTTCTGAAGGTGCCCAAACAAGGTGCGCTCCGGCTTCCCGTAGCAAGGCCGAATCGCGATCAAGATCACGTGGATAAGCGGCGAAATCCTCGGTTGGTCCGAATTGTGTCGGGTTGACAAAAATACTGACCACAACATGGTCACACTCGCTCACGGCTTTTTTCACCAGTGAAATATGCCCGGCATGCAAGAAACCCATGGTCGGTACCAGACCGATCGTTCCATTCATGCTTTTTCGGGCATTCCATAATTCATCCAATGTGCGAACAATTTCCATGATTCAAGCCTCTCTTTGAATTGATCGTACCAGTTGGCAGATCGTTTTTTGAACAGGTGTGGGTATTCGATATTTTTTCCCCAGATTGACAATCGCGCCATTAATATCTTCAACCTCTGTTTCGCGTTGATGGAGAATGTCCTGAAGCATCGAACACCGGTTGGTTGCTGTACCTTCCAGAATTTGTCGCATTTTTTGCCGGATAGCGGACGGGTCAAAATCACATCCATCCGCAGAAGCAACTGCGCAGGCTTCCTGGATCAACTCCTCCATTATGTTCATCACATCCGGCAGCCCGGCCATTTGCCCATTTTGAAGCCGCAGGATAGCTCCCAGAGGATTTGCCGCGGAATTCAAGATAGCTTTCTCCCAGATCATTCTACTGATATCAGTTGTCACGCTTGCAGAAAAACCGGCCGATGAGAAAGCGGTATGATAGGTTTCAACACCCTGATGTTGACCAAGAAAGATCGCTGAGCCGCCGTTGTGGCGAACCACACCCGGCTCGATCTGCTCCGCCGCGCAAAGCGTAATCCCGGAAATTGTCCGTTCTTCGCCTAACTGGGCGAGCATCGTTTCACGAGCCGTCAGTCCATTTTGCAGTGAGAGTACCGCACCTTCTGCATGAAGGTGTGGGCGAATACGCTCCAGTGTTTTTCGAGTCTGATACGCTTTTACCAGAATTATCGCGTTTCTGAACCCACTCGATGGCTTTGAAATATCCAACACATGAACAGGATAACGCGACAGGACTTCCTGCTCAATCAAGCCAACGCCATTCTGCCTGATCGCGTTCATTCCAGCTTCCCAGGACCCGGTCATGGTCACCGGGTACCCAACGCGAACCAACCTTGCGGCAAACAGACAGGCCAACGCGCCACTGCCAATAATTAACATCGATTGAGGCATTTTGTAAACGAATAGATCCTGTACCCTGACGCCACAAATTTTCGGGAGGAGAAATTTGCGGCCTTAAATATCATCATCATTATGTACGATTATAGAACCAAAACCGATGCAAACCGGGGTTCTGGTTATTTCAATATTGACCGGAATTAACAATGAATCATTGATTGTATATGGTCAAATAAACCAGGGTTTGATTCACCAGTTGATAAGCCACCTCACCAAATGTGATCGGCCCCAGCATTTCTCCAGTCTTTAGTCCTTCGAGGTTGGAATAAAGGAAATTCAAGATGCAATTGCAGGAAAACAGGATATGTTTTTCGTTTTGAATGTTGGCGGTGGAAAATTGTTCAAAGTCGTCCACCAGCACCTCAGACATGAATTCGCGGAAGTAGTTCCCCACGGGTTTCGCGAATCGATAGCGCACATTCTTGAAAACCGGCGCGTAAAAGGCCACTTCATGCTTATCAGCATCCACGGATTGTATGCTGATGTTTATTGTCGCGCCGCCATAATCGGCCACCAGCGGCAGTTTGGTATCAATGTTATTTTCGAGAATGTAATCCGCGAAGTTTTTGACTGAATCATTAATGCTGGCGTTGCTGGCAGAAAAACCATCCGCATCAAAAGTGATGGTGTCGCCATCACCCTGCTTAAATATATTCAGGATACTGATATCAGCAATCTTTGACGGCGGCAGGGAAACCGCCAGCATTATGGCTTTATCGCCAACGAAATCCAGGTTTTCACCATTAATCACTTTGGGCGTATTCTTGCCAAGGTCATCCAGCAATACTCCGGTAATCCAACCCAGTAGAGGTTTGGTCGCGAAACCTGGAAAAGAAGGCGCTTTGAGAGAAAAGGCCATGTGAATATCCGAAAAAGCCGGGATTAAGATAAATCCAAATCCATTTTCCGGGATATCCGCATACACATTGGCAATTGTCGTGGCATCATAAAAATGGGTTTTAACTCCGGTTACATAACCGGGTATGCCGGTTACCAGAATTTTCTCTTTTGAAACCACTCCGCCATCATCACCCATAAAATAGGGGGTTGTTCCGGCAATCCAGTGGCCTGCGGGTAATTGTCGTATCGCCGATTCGTCACCCGCGAAAATCATGTGATACCCCCGTCGGATCATTTCTCTTGCTTCATCAATGGAAAATAAGACCCTGTTCATGATCCGCTCCTATCCGCATAACTTTTGAATATCGCGTTTGGCTGACGGCAAATTCGCATTCTTTTCCAGCAGGTCGTGCAATAATTCAGCGCAATGCAAAATATTCGCCGGTGATGGATCATGTTCCACATCCATACTCAATTTTCCCAATAGCAGTTTCAGGGCAAGAAAATCGAAATCAAATGTTCTGTTCCGCAATAAAAGGTCTTTCCAAATCTGCGCGGTAGCCGGAGGAATTGTCATAAAACCCCTTTCCTGCATTGCTCGATATAGGAATTTGTTAAGAATACCGAATTTATTATACAAACATACTGAATAATCACCAAATAAATCATATAAATTTATTATAAATATACTATAATAGACATTGTTTGTCCTATTTACCCGAGTCCATCGGTGGACAAGACACGATAAATCCGCATAATAAAAACATCAGATCATTCTGGAGGAATAACATGGAACTTACCATTCACAAACCAAGAAAAGTAGCCGTTGTCGGAACGGGAAATGTAGGCGCCACATTTGCTTATTCCCTGCTAATCAGCGGACTGGCTTCCGAAATCGTGCTGATTGACGCCAATACGAGTAAAGCGGAAGGTGAGGCAATGGACCTCAATCATGCCATCCCCATGCACTCACCCACCCGCATCTGGGCGGGAAGTTATGAAGACTGTGCCGGCGCGGCCATCACCGTAATCACAGCCGGAAGCGCGCAGAAACCGGGTGAAACTCGTCTTGACCTGATCCAGCGCAATGCGGCGATCTTCCGTTCCATAGTCGAAAATATTGTGAAAAACAATCCGGAAGGTATCATCCTGGTGGCCACCAACCCGGTGGATGTGCTCACCTATGCCTCGTGGAAATTCTCCGGGTTACCGGCCAACCGGGTTATTGGGTCTGGAACGGTACTCGATACCGCCCGTTTCCGGTACCTTCTCAGTCAGCGATTTGAAGTTGACCCGCGCAGTGTGCATGCCTACATCATAGGTGAACATGGTGATAGCGAAGTGCCTGTATGGTCACTGGCCAATATTGCCGGAATGCGCCTTGCGGAATACTGCGCGGCAAACAATATGGGTTGCCGAATGGACCAGTTGGATGACATCTTCAAACAGACCCGTGACGCGGCATATGAAATCATCTCTCGAAAAGGCTCAACCTATTACGCCATAGCCTCCGGTTTGATGCGCATTGTTGAGGCCATACTGCGCGATCAGGCAACGGTCATTTCGGTTTCCACCTATATTGAAGATTATTACGGCATCAAAGATGTCTACCTGAGCCTGCCAAGCGTTGTGGATATGGGCGGCATCGAACGGACCATCCGTCTTGACTTGAACGAGGAAGAGATCGCTGGAATTAATCGCTCGGCCAGTGTCTTGAAAGAAACCATCGCAACAATTAAATTCTAGATTGTTTAAATAAGACACGATTCCAGCGTTCCTGCTGAAATCGGGTCTTTCTATGCCTGAAATTCAGCCATTAATCCAGTGTCGGTCTGGCCGGTAAATCTCACGTTATCAATGACGTTGATACGTTCTTCCGCCGACATGGCAGTAACCCGCACATATTCGGCCGATAACCCCTCCAGCAAAAAGAATTTCCCTCTGGTTTTTGACGTTTCCCACAATACTTGTCCGCGCCTGCCAATCAGTTGTTGACGGTACTGACAGGCGCTTTGAGAAAGAATATCTCGAACAATGGCGGCTCTTGTCTTGCGTAATTTCGACTGTACCTGACCTGGCATCACGGCTGCCGGCGTCCCTGAACGGGCTGAATACGGAAACACATGCCCACCTGAAAACCCGGCTTCCGTGATAAATTCAAGGCTTTCCTCAAATTCCGATTCTGTTTCAGCGGGAAAACCGGTTATGATATCAGTCGTAATGGAAAAGAGGGGATCAATTTTTCGAGCGTTTTCAAGTTTTTGTCTGAATTCACCGGGGGATATATTCCGCCCCATGCGCTTCAGGGTGGAAGATGATCCCGATTGCAGAGCGATATGCAGGTGGCGGCATATCCGCCGGTCAGAAAAAAGATTGAAAAATTCTTCATCCATATCCCATGGTTCAATGGACGAAAATCGTAACCGGGGAATGTCAGTTTCACGCAGCAGATTTTGTACAAGGTAAGCCAGATTGACAGACGAAGGGAGGTGCCTACCCCAGGAGCCCAATTGCACTCCGCTCAAGACAATTTCCTGCGTACCGCCATCCAGTGCCGATTGAATATCCGCGATGATTTGTTCCAGCGGTTCGCTGCGTGATTTTCCACGGGCGATACGTGTGACGCAGAACGTACAGTGCGCGTCGCATCCATCCTGCACTTTAATGAATGCCCGGATGCGGTGATGAGCCCCCGGCAGAACTTCCCGTTCGATGGGAGTCCGATCCATATCCGCCGGGTCAATCCCCAGAAAATGGGCGGCAAGCAGATCTTTTTCCCCATTGGTTACCACCTGAACCTGGTCAGCGAGAGACAACGTTTCCTCAGGTTCTAGGGTAGACCAGCAGCCGGTGCCAATAATGCGCGCGTTTGGTGCCATTCTCGCCGCCTGACGGATTTTCTGCCGGGAATCGGACGCGGCCTGGGATGTGACCGCGCAGGTATTCACCACGATAAGGTCAGCATCAGACCGATTAGCCACAATATGATGGCCGGCTGTCCGGAACTGGCGAGCCATGCGTTCAATTTCGCTCTGGTTTAGCCGGCAGCCAACCGTATCAAAGAAAATGTTCATTTCTACCTGATAAGAGGTTTAATAATCTGGCAGGAATTTTAACATATTCACCGTACACCTTGATTTTTCCCGGCAGATCCTGGAAAGTACTGCTGTAATAGCCGGGCAGCCAGGCGGCTTTCGGTGGGGTTCCCTGTCAGAGCGGTAACCTTTTCAAGCGCGTCTTTGGCTGCCGGAGAATCACCTTCCGCCAGCGCCAGTTGAGCCGTATGCAACCAGGCGGGTGCGTAATCCCTGTCCATGTCAAGCGCTCTTTTATACATTCCCCCGGCCTCAGGATAATTTCCAAGCGCGAAGTAAACCTGTCCCATCAGGTCCAATACTTCAACTGATTCAGGTGACAATTTCATCGCCTGCTGAATTGTCGGCAGTCCAATGTCATTCACCCGGTAATTGTATTGAACACAGAATTGAACTATGGACAGGCGGTTGGCGACCCCTTTGGGATCTTTTCGGGCAGCCTGTTGATAGGCCGTCAACGCGTCCTCAAACCGCCCGGCTTCGGCCAGTGTGCGGCCCATTTCAAGGTACCACAGTGGTTCATCAGGGTTCTCCCTGATGTTGGCGTCAAGCATTTCGATGGAACGGTTGAAGTTTGATTGCCGTCGGAAGTAGAGCGCCGCAGTCAGGCGCACGGCCGGTGATCCTGGATCAATCTCCAGAGCCCTGTTTATTTCCTTGCTTCCATCTTTTCCCTGCTGCTGCCGTGATTCCGCCAGTAGTGCCCAGGCTTCAGCATATGATGAAGCAGACCCGGAAGCCTTTGCAAAAGAATATTCAGCCAGGTCCCATTCACCAGCCGTCCCGTATGACTGCCCAAGAATTAGCCATTTACGATTGTCATCCGTTTCATTCAGCACAGTATGCAGTGTGGATCCCCATTGTGCGAACCATACTGGTTTGTCTTCCATGGATCGCCATTCCAACTCCGCGGCCACTGGGTTGAAAAGCGCCTGAAGCAAAATTTCTTCCATAACCCGACCGGGTTCGGAGACAAAAAGCTCAGCCAGCTCCCGCTGGCAGGTCAAGGCAGACCTGAAATCTCCCTGGGAGCGGTAAAAAACTACCTGTGCCTGCAAAATGGATGTGACTTCATCAATTTTCTTCGCGTAAGATCGTGCGTTCTGGAAAACCGATTCCAATTTTTCCGTTTGTCCGTTTTGTTTGTATGCTTCCGCCAGGATCAACCACCCGTCCGTTGATAACCGTCCCTCTTCGGACAAGGAGACCAACAGCCGGATGGCTTTGTCGGACTCCCGCCGATTGAGATATTGCACCGCCACACTATTCCAATTCAAGTCACGCCACGGTTCAATCCGCATGACCTGACGGTATAGAATCTCGGCCTCGGCCGGAAACCGCGCCGCCAGGTATTGATCCGCCTGGCGCTGCATGGCGGTCAAGCGAACATCGACAACAAAAAACCAGCCCCACAGGGCAATCGCCGCTACAACCGAGAACTTCAACAGGGTTTGTTTCACCCCCTCATTATAAAAGACCTCAGCCCGCAGGGCTTTCTTGACACTGGTTAATCGCTGTGATAGAGTATTGTCACTTTTGGAACAAATTTCTCTTAAAATCTGGATAGCCAGTGAAAACTACGATAGTAATTCCTACATATAACGAATCAGAAAATCTGCCGGTTCTGATGGAAAGAGTTTTTTCCCTTCCCGTATCTGATCTAACCATTCTGGTGGTGGACGACAACAGCCCGGATGGGACGGGAAATCTGGCAGAAGAGCTGGGCAAACAATACAACGGACGCGTGCAGGTTCTGCATCGCGCCGGAAAACTGGGGCTGGGAACAGCCTATATTCAGGGTTTTCAACTCGCCATGAAAAACGGTGCGGAAGCCGTGGGGCAGATGGATGCTGATTTTTCGCATCAACCTGAAAAAATCACAGAACTCCTGCAGACCCTTGAAACCTGTGATATGGCGCTCGGTTCCCGTTATGTTCCCGGTGGAAAACTGGATGAACGCTGGCCGTTCTGGCGCAAGGCGCTTTCCGGCTTCGGCAATTTCTACGCTCGCACCATTCTCAGATTGAATCTGAGAGACGTGACAGGTGGATTTCGCATCTGGAGAAGTCATACCCTGAAATCCATGCCGCTGGAACGCATCCGCTCCAATGGGTATATTTTCCAGGTAGAAATGGCCTACGTGGCCAACCGGTTGGGTTTTAAATTCAAAGAAATACCGATCTACTTCGCCGATCGGCGATTTGGGCAATCCAAAATGTCATTCCGCATCCAGATAGAAGCTGCCGTCCGTGTCTGGCAGTTGATGTGGATGTACCGCGACCTGAAATAATCATGGCTCTTAAGTAACCCCAACCTCTCAGTTTGAGAGGTTTTTTCTTTAAAGCCACAAATTGACACACCCGGACCGCGGGGATAGAATAAAAAACATACCCCAACTGGAAAAGGATAATCGAATGGCTGTTAAGTTGACTTCGGAAGAGATTGCCAGTTATATTGATCACACCATATTGAAGCCGGAAGCTACACTTCAACAAATTGCCACGTTATGTGAAGAAGCAAAAAAATTCAAATTTGCCGCGGTTTGCGTAAACGCTGCGTATATCGCCGATTGCGTCCGGTTGTTAAAGGGAACGAATGTCAGGATTGCCAGCGTGGTAGGGTTTCCACTGGGTGCCACTCTGTCATCTGTAAAAGCCTATGAAACGGAACAGGTGATTTCCGCGGGCGCGAACGAGATTGATATGGTATTGAATGTGGGTGCCATGAAATCGGGCAATTTCACCTTGGTAAAAGATGACGTCGCGGCTGTGGTGAAAGCCGCCCATGCCCATAATGCCATTGTCAAGGTGATCCTGGAGACCTGCCTGTTGTCAAAAGAAGAAATAGTGAAAGCCTGCGAGTTATGTAAAGAGGCCGGCGCTGATTTTGTCAAAACATCCACCGGGTTTAACACGGCCGGTGCCACGGTTGAAGATGTTGCCCTCATGCGGAAAACTGTCGGGACGAAAATGGGTGTCAAGGCCGCCGGTGGGGTGCGCACGCGTGATGATGTGCTGGCAATGATCGAAGCGGGAGCCACCCGAATTGGCACCAGCGGCGGTGTCAAGATCATGGAAGGTTCCGAGATCAAGAGCGGTTACTGATCCAGACAACAAAAAAGGACAGATTCAATCTGTCCTTTTTTTACTTAATCATTATCGCCGTGGCCGCAGGATCACCCGGATGGGTGTGCCGATGAACGGGTAATCTTTGCGGATTGAATTTTCAAGGTAACGAATATAGGTAAAGTGAGCCAGTGAAGGATCATTCACATAGATCAGGAAGGTTGGTGGGTCACTGCGCACCTGGGTGCCATAATACAGGCGAAGTGATCGACCATGTAATCCGGGAGAGGCATGCGCGTCTTGCGCTGATTGGATGATGCGGTTTAATTGTGACGTTGTCAGGCGGGCAAGACGTTCTTCCTGAACTCGGATCACCATGGGCATCACCTGGTCGACGCGCTGATTGGTCTTGGCCGAGATAAAAAGAATGGGCACATAGTCCATAAATTTCAGGTCTTCTCTGATCTGGGCTGTGTATTGAGCCATGGTGTAGGTATCTTTTTCCACCAGGTCCCATTTATTTACCACTACAACCGTGCTTTTCCAGGCTTCCACAATGTAACCGGCAATGTGCGCGTCCTGTGCGCTGATGCCTTCCGTGGCATCCAATACCAGAATGGCCACATCCGCGCGTTCAATGGCGCGCATGGAGCGGATCACGCTGTACTTTTCCACGCCGGGTTCCACTTTACCCCGTTTCCGGATACCGGCGGTATCGATCAGTGTGACCTCAATCCCGTTATAGTCGATCTTCGTGTCAGTCGCGTCGCGTGTGGTGCCGGCGATTGGACTTACAATCGCCCGCTCGCCACCTACCAGTTTATTCAACAGGCTGGATTTCCCCACATTGGGCTTGCCTACAATGGCCACCTTGATGGAATCGTCTTCCACCTCTTCCACGGCCTCAGGGAATTCCGCCACGAGAGCGTCCAGCAGGTCGCCTGTCCCGGTTCCATGCAGCGCGGATACCGGGTAGGGTTCACCCATACCCAGTTCATGAAAATCAACCGCGTTGGAACGTAAGCCGGCGGAATCGGCTTTATTTACCACCAGCAACACGGGCGGCATAAAGCGGCCGTCCACTTCTTTCTGCGAGCGGCGCAGCATTTCAGCCACTTCTATGTCTGCCGGGGTAACACCCGAGGTTGCGTCTGTAACAAATAGAATCACATCCGCGTCCTGAACAGCCATCTCAGCCTGGGAACGGATCTGTTTAATATAATCCGATGATCCAATGGATAACGGATCTTTACGTGAACTGGAGGGATCAATCCCTCCCGTGTCGATCATATCAAAGGAAATTCCATTCCAAAGGGATTCACCAAACAAACGGTCACGGGTGGTCCCGGGAACGTCATCAACAATAGCGCGCGGTTCACCGGAAAATCGGTTGAAAAGGGTACTCTTGCCCACATTGGGGCGCCCAACCAGGGCAACAACAGGTTTTGTCATGCAGGGCCTTTTTCTTCAGGTTTAATAAGGCTTGATATTTTACCCGTTATTGTCACTTCAATCGATCCGGGAAGGATGGATTGCACCTGCAATTCCGGAATCTTGACTTCAACCAGCGGTATTCGCTGATAGGTTCCTTCCGGGTCATCGGCAATATTCACATAAACCCGAACATCGCTGGCTTTCAGGCTGTCTAGGAGGGGAATTGGACCGGAAATGATCACATCCACATACTCCGGCGAAACACTGGCTTCAAGACCCTGTGTGCCGCCCACAATCTCAACACGCATGCCATTTAGCGTCACACTACTCTCAACGGTGGAAACTCCCACCTGAACATTCACAGTCTGGTCTCCAACTATCGAGATTCCCGGAGGAAGATTCAAAGAAATCCGGATTTCCCTGTCATCCTTTAAACCTGACAGACTGATGGGAGCGGTTTCCACATAGCCGGGGAGACTATCGACCACTTTCGGATCGGTAGAGAAAACCGTCACAGACGGTGGATATGCGGAAATATTTGTCAGGCGATATCCATTGGCCAGATTTCCGCTTGTGGCCACTTTAACCACCACATTGCGATAACCGCCGCGTTGAATGATCTTCTCTTTTACGACAACGCGGTCAGGATTCAACGTCACCCCGCTGACCGGCAATTCATTATTGTCCAACGCCAGTAGATTTACGGATTGTTCAATATCCTCATGCGCCTGAGAATGATCGAGGATTGCCCGGACTTCCTGAACACGTTTTACCCGGCTTTCTGGACCGCTGACTGTGGTTGTTGTCTTGTTTAATTCCGGTGTTTCAGCCCGAAAACCGACAGCCGGATCGCCTCGTAAGGTCAACGTGATCGGCAGGGAGCGGTTCAGCAAGGGTTCCAGAGTGACATCCACACTGGAGGGCGCGTAGCTGACAATTTCCACTGGCCGCTGCATCACTTGTATCTGCACAGGTATCGTGTGCGGCCCGGCAGACAGACCCGAGAGATCAACCAACGCCTTCACAGAGGAATGATCAGAAATCAGATTGGTCCACACAGAACGTGGCGCGCGCAGGTTGAGAGTGAGCGTTTTGGCAGGCTCATTGGTCAGAAGGAAGGTTGGATCCTGCCCGATGATCTCCACCGAGATTGGATATGGGAAGGCGCGAACTTCCGCCGGATCAGCCGCGGTGATTGCCAGAATCCAGACGGCAATGGACAAAGCGAGAGCCAGTAGGAAGGTCGGTATATGGCGCGTGATTTTTTGTACCATTTAAGAATTATTCCTCTGGCTGCCGAATGGATGGGATTCTCAGGATACGTTTCAACCATCCAGAATTCTGGGATGCATTGTCTTCCGGCCGGTAAAATGCCATCAGGATATTTTCAAGCCGCTCACTGTCAAGCCGGCGGATCATCCGCCCGCCATGTGCGATGGATATGGAACCGGTTTCTTCAGAAACAACCACAGCCACGGCATCGCTGGCTTCAGAAATACCCAGGGCGGCGCGGTGCCGCAAACCCATCTGGCGGTCCGGGGTGCGGTTCAGAATACCCGAAGCCGATAGCGGCATGACGCAGGCACCTGCCACGATGAGATTATTGGAAATGATCACAGCCCCATCATGCAAAGGGGTATTCGGGTAGAAAATCTGCATGAGCATTTCAGGGGACACTCTGGAATTCAACACCACACCGGTCTGAATATAATCGCGCAAAGAATCACTGCGCTGCAAAATGATCAACGCGCCGTGCTGGCGTGCTGACAGACGGGCGCAGGCGGTGGCAATAGCTTTCACTGTTTGCTGAAGGGAACCAACGCCTTCTACAGCGGGCTGCGAGAATACTCTAGGCCCACCCGCGCGGCCTAGTTTTTCCAGCCCGCGCCGGATCTCCGGCGCGAAAATGACCGGGATTGAAAGTAGAAGCGCCGGCAGCGCGTTCTTGATCAGCCAGGAAAACGCGGGCAGATTGACCAGACTGGTCATCAGGCTGATCACAATAATGATCAACACCACTCCGCGCAACAAAATGACCGCCTGTGTATCGCGCACCACCAGCAAAATGGCGAAGAAGATCAATGTAACCAGCGATATGTCGATCAGGCTTAGCCAGTTCAATCGCTGTAATAAAAAGAGGATTTGACTGAGAAATTCAGACACTTTTGTCTTCCTGGACAGCCAGTTGATATGTTTCGGGAACCTCAGTTTCCCAGGCATGTTTTACCTGGATCAACAGGTCTTCCAGTGTCCCATCATTTTGAATGATCACGTCAGCCTGTTCCAGCTTGTCTTCCTGGGGAGGTTGAGCGTGAATACGCGCACGCGCGTCATCCTCGGTCATTTCCCGGAACAATATCAATCGCGCCAGTCGGATCTCCTGGGGCGCGTTGGTCACCCAGAGAGCATCGCACTGGTCAACGAGTCTGGACTCAATGAGTTTGATGGCCTCAATCACAATGATGGGAATGGTCGATTCCTGGATGATTCGTTCCACTTCTTCACTTACCAGGGGGTGAATAATCTTCTCTAGCTCTGTCAGTTTTTCGGGATTTTTGAACACCAGGGCTGCCAGAGCAGCCCGGTCCAAACGCTGGTCAGGCGTCATGAAATCCCAGCCGAAATGGTCCAGCACCTGGCTATACGCCCGGCCGCCGGGTTCCATAATTTTCCGTGAGATCAAGTCAGCATCAATCCCCAATGCGCCCAGGCATTGCAAAATTTTTCTGACTTCACTTTTACCTGTTCCAATATTTCCGGTCAGGCCAATAATATATTTATTATTCCATTTACTCATGTCATATCCGTTGCAGGAACAAGACCAACCAGCGTCAACCAGCGATATATCTTGATTCTAGCCGTGGTACAGGCGAAAGTCAAACCGCATATTTTCATGGGTTCATGTCCCATTCATCCTCCAGTTCGTGGATATAAATCCCCCGTCCTTATGATATCACGCAGAAATCAGGCTACCCATATCCACCAGGAAAAACACACAAGGAGTATTGCCTGTGAGGTTAATCCCAGAACAAGTGATGGGATCACCTTCCATCGGGAGGGTATTTTTTGAAGCAGCCCGGCCAGTGAAAAGAACACAGGGAAAAGCCCAAGTATGTACCGCGAGGCGCTAACCAGCAATCCCTGGTTGTCCACCTTGATAAGCAACAATCCCAATCCCAGCCAGGCATAGATCTGGTAAGAAAACGGTATGGGCAACTTTTTTACCGGTATCAACACCAGACTGGCTATGGCGATTAATAACAGAATCAGATCGGCGCCCTGTGCCAGAGGGTTAATGGGAGTGGTCAACTGTCGCAATCCCAGCAGGGATGAAAAATTTCCCGCCACACCTTCCAGAGGCCAACCGGTGTGTTGTCCCCAGTGAAGGGCAAGTGTCTCCCACGGCCAGGCAAATCCCAGACCAAATTTTACATAGAGCACATAGATCGTTGTGACCAACACCGGCAGGAATCCAGAAATTGCGCTCAAAAAAGCAAGTTTTCTGGTTCCAATATTTTTCTTCAGTCCAATGCCATGTTGTATCCACCATTCATAGAATATTGGAACGGCCAGAATTACCCCCTGCAAGCGGGTCAGCGCCGCCAGCATTGCCCATACCCCTGCCCATCCAAACCGTCCACGATGCGCCATCCAGATCGCAGCCGCAGCACACACCAGAAACAGAGACTCCGAGTACCCGGCAACGAGAAAGAAAGCCGTGGGAAACAAGAGCAGACCGCGAACGGATGACACTCCCCAACCGGGAGACAACTCTTCGGCTATGCGATATAGAAGTGCACACACCAGTATGGCAGAAAGATTGCTCACCAGAATGGCAGAGACCATCGGCGGTATCCCCAATTCTGATACCAGGTGGACCAATGCCGGGTATAACGGCGGCCAGACTGTCAGAAATGGGCGGGAATACCCATTCCCGGCAATCTCAAGATAATACACGGTATCCCAACGATACCAGGGTGCCAGGAAAAAATGGCTGAACCATCCGGCATCCTGCAACCGGAACAGCGTTTCCCTGACAGCGGGATCAGAGGGCACTACCCCGGGAGGGAAAAAATTCAGAAGGAGCAGGACCAGCGAATTCCACAGCCGTAAAGTGATGTATGCCATGGATCCCAAAATAACCGGTTTCTTCCATGGTAGGAACCAGTTCTTTTCCTGGCTATGTGTTTCAACAGGTTTTTGTTCACCTACGGCTGTCATTCGTTACCCCGATCATTTTCAGATTCGACCTCATGTTTCCACGGGAATGTAACTGGAACAAATTACCTTTGTGATTAATACCCATTCCATTATTTCTCATGCAGGCGGCTGACGCAAATATTCGGTTTAAATTACCCTGTGCAAGGTTATTTAATCCGTTTTACACCCCCCTGTGTTCAGCCATTAAATGAATATATCCTGGAACTTTTGTTACCTGATTCCTATTTTTGAACCAGATACTCTTTGGCTTCTTCCGTGTTGGATGCCTGTTTAATTTCATGCAGCGTTAAGAACCTGACTGTAGCCAGTACCGGCTGCTTGGATTCATCCACGCCAACAACCGCTGACGCCCTTACAAAATGAACATTAGAGAGAGCGAAATCCTTGATCGCCGCCACCGAGTCTTTATTCTGAACAGCGTCTGTCACATCAGTTAGCAGCAGAACTGAATTTCTCGGTTGGGTCTTGATTAACGCGATTGCTTCATTGATGGTGGTTATGGTTTCTTGAGGACTGCATTTTGATAAATCAACCTCAATTATTTTCTTCTCTTTGTATTCGTGAATGCCTACTCGCGACACACTGTCCTCCTGACAAAAAAATGTAATCCATTTGCGAGGTAAATCCACAGAATTATACGTTCGGGAAGAAACAAAAATGGAAAATGTGATTAAACACATGATTAATTTCCTGTCAGTCAGGTATAAATGGTCAAATCCGGATACAATTACACTTAATTAGCTCATACCCCGGAGGGGAAGGGTTTATGACAGCCAAAGTCATTATTGATGTTTCCAGTACTACAGGTAAAAAGCGAGTTTTTTCCTACGAAGACCATGACACATTTATGGTCGGGCGCATGGGGGATTGTCATGTGTGTATTGAAGATGACAGTTTTCTTTCCCGGCATCACTTCATTCTTGAAGTGAATCCACCGCATGCCCGGTTACAAGACCTGGGCAGTCTGAATGGCACCTACATAAATAGCAAGAAAGTTGGGGGAAGAAGTGCCAATGAAACTCCCGAAGAAGCAATTGCCCTGTATAAATTTCCATGGGTTGATCTAAAAAATGGTGACGTGATCACCACCGGTGATACCCGTTTCACGATGATCATCCAGACTCCTGATTTGAATACCAATCCTGTGCGCTGCCAGAAATGCGGCCGCAACGTCTCAAATGAAATCGGTGCGGCACGCGGAGGCACATATATCTGCGAAAGCTGTCAGAAATCCGCGCAGGCCAGCCCGTTTGACCTGTTGCAGCAATTCCTTAACGAGAATCGGTCGACTCAGACTGAAACCCGGCGAGGTTTCTTCAGTGATGAATTCGTCAAATTTTCAGACTACGATATCGTAAAAGTCCTTGGGGCAGGAGTTTTTGGCGCCACCTATCAGATCATGCATCGATCCACGGGAAAACAGGCTGCGTTGAAGTTAATGCTACCCAGAACGGCGGCCAATACCGCCCTGCAGGAGCACTTTCTCGAGGAGACCAGTGACGTCCAAAAAGCCAAACATCATAATCTGATGGAGTTTTATGAATCTGGCTGCCGTAATGGCATTTTCTATTTCCTGATGGAATACTGTAATGTCGGCAACCTTGAATCATTACGGCGGGGCGGGAAAATTCAGCCTGACATTTTAATCCTTTCCATGCTGCAGGTTCTGGAAGCCCTTACCATCGCGCACAATGAAGGACGCGTCCATCGCGATCTGAAACCCCAGAACATACTGATGCACAGTGCCAATAACAGCCTGGTTACGAAGATTTCGGACTTCGGTTTGACAAAGAGTTTTATATCCAATGGTCTGAGCGGAATGACTGTCACTGGAATGGCTGCTGGCTCTTCCCCTTATACCCCGCGTGAACAGGTGGTGGATTTCAAGTATGCCCGGCCTGAAACAGACATCTGGGCGCTGGGTGCCACCATATACAACCTGCTGACCGGAGAATTCCCTCGTAACTTCTCGTATGGTAAAGATCCATTGGATGTCATTTTGAATGGAGATATCATCCCCATTGCCAGGCGTGACACTACCATTCCCCGCGAACTGGCCGAAATTGTTGACCGGGCGGTAAGGAATGACCCGGCGGAACGATATCAGCATGCCGGTGAGATGCTTTCCGCACTAAAAAGGGTATGGAAGAAAAAGTAATCGCTTGACACCCCCCGATGTCTCGTGTAGAATACATCCACTTGCCGAGATAGCTCAGTTGGTAGAGCACACGACTGAAAATTGTGGTGTCCTGGGTCCGATTCCCAGTCTCGGCACCAAACACCTGGAGTGATCCGGGTGTTATTGATTCTCGGGCATGTTACAATGCCAGATATGCTTGCCAGACACGGGAAGACCATCTCCCTTTCCAGTATCTTTTTGGGCATTGGCCTGATTGGATTGTGGCTCCTGACCACCAATCCCAATCCCGACCTGCCTGCCAGCACCATTCTCGTGCGTTCCACCGGTGGTATGCCTGTGGTGTTCTCCGCTGATTTGCGCCCGGGGAATATTCTTCAGGAAGCCGGCATCCATCTATACCCCGGGGACCAGATACTGGTTGACGGTCAGCGTTACAAACCCGACCAGGAATTGATCAAAACAACCAACCGGGTTATCCAATTGATCCCGTCAGCGCGGGTGACATTGCTCGAGAATGGCAGGGAAAAGATATTTTTCAGTTCAGCCGCCACACTGGGTCAGGCGCTATGGGACGCCGGCTACCGACTGTCTCAATCTGACCGAATCGACCCTCCCCTGGATACTCTCCTGGTTGGTGATCTTCGGGCGGAACTACATCCCGCCATCCCTGTTTTTGTGGTTGATGGAGGAAAAACCAGGCGCATCCGCACCTCCGCAGCCACAGTGGAAGCCGCGCTGGCTGAATCCGGTTACGCTCTCACCGCGCTGGATAGCACCGAACCAGCCGCCGATCAACCGGTTCCGGTGGGACAATCGATACAGATTTTACGGAACAATCAGCAAATCATTCTTACCGGAAAAAGCCTGGCTTTTGAAAATGAGCAGGTATACAAAGAAGAGCTTGGACAGGGAAAGAGTGAAGTGGTACAGGCCGGCGAAAATGGATTGGAAATACTGCGCGAACGTGTGTCCTTCACAAACGGGAAGGAAGTTGACCGTAAAATCGAAGGTTCGGTTATGGTCCGGGAACCTGTTAAACAGATTACCAATGTGGGTACAAAGGCCGTGGTAAAAAACGTGGATATTGGCGCGGAATCTCTGGATTACTACCGCGTGGAGGATGTGTATATCACATCCTATTCGCCCTGCCGCCAGGGTTACGACCATTGCAGCACGGGTACCGCAAGCGGAACGCCGCTGGCCAAAGGTGTGATCGCGGTCACACCGGCATGGTACAGGATATTCGCCGGAACGCAAATTTATATCCCCGGGTACGGCGTCGGTACTGTTGCCGATACGGGCGGCGGTATCCCCGGCAAGTATTGGATTGATCTCGGGTACGGCGAAGAGGATTTTGTCAACTGGCATCAAACCGTAACCGTGTATTTCTTGAATCCGGCTCCGGCCAACGTCCCCGAGGTGCTGCCATGAGCGCTGCATATCCGGACTTCCATATGCTGATGAAGCGTTTTGATATCAAACCACGTAAATCTCTTGGGCAAAATTTCCTGCTGGACAAAACCGTTTTGGAACAGATCGTCAAGTCAGCCGGTGTAACTCAACAGACAGACGTCCTGGAAATTGGCGCCGGCCTGGGCAGTCTCACATTTGTGCTTTCCGAAACAGCCCGGCAAGTGACGGCCATTGAACTGGACACTGGATTGATACCGGTACTTACCGAGGTATTGAGACCCTGCCGCAATGTGCAGATCACCCAAGGTGATATTCTGGATATCGATCTGCGCGATTTGCGTCTGGAAGACGGCTATTATGTGGTGGCCAATATCCCGTATTACATCACATCCGCGGTGATCCGCCGGCTGCTGGAAACGACCGTGAAACCAGCCCGCCTTTTGTTAACCGTTCAGCGGGAAGTGGCGGACCGCATTTGCGCCAGACCGGGCGATCTGAGCCTGCTGGCGCTGAGCGTGCAAGTTTACGGTGATGCCGCTGTGACAGGGCGCATACCGGCCGGAGCATTCTATCCCGCTCCCAATGTCGATTCTGCCTGTGTGCGGGTGGATATTCTGCCAGAACCACGCATACCAACGGAATTACTGGATGCCTTTTTCCGGCTGATCAAAGCTGGTTTCAGTCAAAAGCGAAAAACCCTGCGCAATTCCCTCTCTGCCGGTTTGGCCTTATCAACAGAGAAAATTGCGGTACTATTGAAGCTTGCTGACATCGACCACATGCGTCGGGCGGAAACCCTCTCAATCCCGGAATGGGATCGATTGGTAAGATTGTACAATAAGGATCAAACCTCAAGACAAGGATAGTTCCCGTACGGTGGCTTGTAGACACTTCATACGGGACATATAATCGTAGTAGATATGATGGATAATTACTCTCCCCTTCAGAGCGAAGAACCTCTGCAGGATAACCCAATTACAGAACCAGTAGTAAAGCCGGTATTCTGGCATACACCAATGGGCGCGTTCCTGATCGAATTGATCGAAACACTGGCACTTGCCGGCATTCTGTACGGAATGATCGATTTTGTCGTAGCCCGTGTGCGGGTGGAAAATATCAGCATGCGCCCGACACTGGAACCCGGCCAATTTTTGCTGGTTAATAAGATGGCCTACAAGACAGGTGAAATGAATCGCGGAGATATTGTCATTTTCCATCACTCCGTCAGTGAAGATTACATCAAGCGCCTGATTGGTCTTCCGGGTGACCAGGTCGAAATTCAGCACGGCGCGGTCAGTGTCAATGGGCAGGTTTTGGATGAGCCATATATAGCCGCCGCGCCCAACTATAGTGGTGTGTGGGACGTCCCTCAGGGTTCCGTTTTTGTGCTGGGCGACAACCGTAACCAGTCTTCTGATTCGCATTCCTGGGGATTTGTTCCCGTAGACAAACTTGTGGGAAAAGCCCTGGCTATTTACTGGCCGTTTCAGAATGCCAGGGTCCTGACAGCTCCGGGTATGGTTGACACAGTCATGGGAGAAGCACCTTGAAAGACTGTCTATCTTTCCATGGTTTTTTGAATTTCAGTGAACCAGAGAAAGGAAGGCTGTATGCCTGACGACCCGCATACCCGGGGTATCCCCTGCTCTGAATGCCAGGCAGGCATCATGCACTACCGAAAAATCACCTACCTGACCTGGTTGAATGAAGATCTTATTACCGTGCCTGATTTTCCCGCCTGGGTATGTGATGTGTGCGGCCGGCGTGAATATGATGGGCAGGCCATTTTCCAATTAAATCTTCTGCTTAATCCAACCGCCGGAAAACCAACCCCCAGTGTTCGCAAACACAGGGTGAACAAGAAGAAGCCGCAGCAGAAGCGTCCACGCCCCACCCGACCGGATTGATTTACGGCTGCCAGGCCGGATCGAAATCCTGCGCCGTCAAAGGGCTGATATCCGTTTGCAGCAGCCCCGCGGCAGTCATGATATAGATCTGTGCTTTTCCATCCCGTTCCGAGGTAAACGCGATCCATTTGTCATCCGCCGACCAGGAAGGATCATAATCCTTACCGGTGGTGGTGATCAGAGACGAAACGGCACCGCGAGCCGCATACTCAGCCACACCTATACGGCGATCGCGGCCTTTAGAACGGGTGTAAGCCAGCAGGCTGCCATCCTTCGAGAAATCCGGATCGGTCACCTGCCCGAGACGCCCGAATATCTGATTTGTGTCATAGGGTTGGGGAGTTTTATAGTCTTTGGCAGACGCACGTTGAAAAAAGTAATAATTATTGTTGGCATGGATCACAAAGAATAGTACCCGCATGTCTGGCGGCCAGATACCCTGCATTTCCTCAAAATCAGTGGAGATGCGCGTTTTTTCTTCGCCGCCAGTATCCATAGTATAGAGCTGTAGAACGCCGTCCTCACGGCTGTCGGAAGTGAAGCTGATTAGATCTCCCTTCGGCGACCATGCCGGATAAAGCTCATCCCCCTGCCGGTTGGACAGATCCACCGGCTCTCCGCCTTCAACCGGAATTCTCCAGATATCCAATCCATCCGTTTTCGCCCCGCTGGCTGCCGGCGCGGAATACAGGATGAATTTTCCATCCGGTGACCAGGCTGGCCGGAATTTTTCGCCATCACCATTGGTCAACTGGCGGGCGGTTATGGGAGCGGGTTTGCCGTCATTGTTCAACCCGATCTTTGCCAGCCAAAGCTGCCCGGTCTTTCCATCCCCGCGGTTTGAGATAAAAGCAAGCCATTTCCCGGAAGCCAGCAAAACCCGGGTGGGTTCTGGTGACGCTGTTGGATCGGCTGGTTCTGCCGTCAATGTAGGGTTCAGGGTTGCCGAAGACGATGGGAAGTTGACCGGCGCGGTTATGGTAAATAATCCCTCTTTTGTACTGACAGCCGTGTTGCTGACCGCTTCTGTGGCATCAGTGGTTTTGATCAGTTGAAAGTAAGCGACAGCCGAAACACCCAGAATGGCGATCACCAGGAACACGATCAGACCTATGGCAGGGTAAAACCAGGCTGGTCGTTTCTGCGATTCGACACGGGGTAAAGGTCCCGACCAGCGGAAGGAAGGGGCTTTTAACGCATCCAAAAAATCGCGCACGGAATCAAACCGGTCTTCGGGTCGCAATTCCAGGGCTCTTTTTAACGCGTCTGACACATTTTGCGGGAAACCGGGTAATAATTCCCGGGCGGGTGGTATGACCGCGTTTTCCAGTACCCGTTTCACACTGTCCACCGGGCGGATGCCTGTCAACATGGTATACAATGTCGCCGCCAGCGCGTATTGATCAGAAAAGGGACCGGTGCGTCCCCCACCAGATTGCTCGGGTGGCGCGAACCCGGGCGTAAAACCCATCGCCCCGGCGGCAGTTTTTTGAGCAGTTTCGGCTGCTTTCGCAATTCCAAAATCCACCAGCGCGGCGCTTCCATCTGTTCGTAATTTTATGTTGGCCGGTTTGATATCGCGGTGGACAACCGGCGGTGTCTGGTTGTGCATATACTGGAGCGCGTCTGCCAGTTGGTCTACCCAGACAAGCACTTTCTCCAGAGGTTGGCGGCCTTCGCGTTCCAGAAGGGTTTGCAGGTCATCCCCCGGCAGGTAATCCATAACAAGGTACTGGTAGGGTATTTCGATGAAATAATCAGTCACTCGCGGCAGGTTCGCGTGGTGCAGCGCTGCCAGTAAATGCGCCTCCTGCAAAAACTGGTCAGCACTGTCTTCGCCCAAGCTGAAATTTGCTTTGATGGCCACCTGCTTATTTAGCGTGCCATCCTCCGCCAGGTAGACCATCCCCATGCCGCCCTTGCCCAGCGTCCGCAGGATGCGATATCGTTTATGCAGTAGACTGCCGGGTATCAGATCACTCATGGGTTAATTGTAGTATGGCCGTCAATTTTTCGCGCGAAAAAATGAAAAATCTTCTCATTTGACCCTTTATCAGATAAATGCTATTATCTCTCTGTTGTTATTATTTATTTTTCATTCTGAACATTAACAAAATCCCTCTTAGGAGACCTCGATGAGCTCTGATTTTTTGATTCGTCTCATTGGAATGATTGCTTTTTCTATTTTAGGCGTCTATTGGGGTTCTTCACTGGGGCAGATAGCCGTACCGGTGAACGGTTCTGAGACACTAAATGTCGAACAGTACACGTTCACATTCGGATTGGTGGGCGCATTGGCCGGTCTGGTTCTCACGCCGTACGTCACCACCCGTCCCATTCGCGGGCTGAAAAGCCTGCTGGGACGTGTCTCGCCTCAAACGCTCTTCGCCGGTTTGATCGGGCTGGTTTGTGGATTGATCATTGCCGCACTGTCTTCCTTCCCCTTATCCATGCTGCCCAAACCTTTCGGTGAAGTGTTACCCTTCCTCGGCGTGCTCGCATTCAGTTACCTGGGTATTTCCGTGTTTGTGATGCGCCAGAATGATCTCTATTCTGTCTGGCATGGTGTGTTTCCGCATCAGAACTCGGAACGACCGGGTGAATCCAGTGGAGCCGGCTGGGCGGAAAGCCGCACCATTCTGTTGGATACCAGCGTGATCATAGACGGCCGGATAGCCGATATCGCGCGAACCGGATTTCTCCCCGGTTCTCTTTTGATTCCCCGCTTTGTCCTGAACGAACTACAGTACATTGCCGATTCCGCCGACAGTATGCGCCGCCAGCGCGGCCGCCGCGGTATGGAAGTGCTCGCCCAGTTGCAGAAGGAACCCACCATTCCCGTGCGCATCAGTGACATTGATGTGGAAGGCATTCGCGAGGTGGATGACAAGCTGATCACCCTCGCCCGACAATTGCGCAGCCCCATTCTGACCAACGATTACAACTTAAATCGGGTGGCCGAATTACAGGGCGTGACCATCCTTAACGTCAATGAGCTGGCGAATGCGGTAAAATCTGTTCTTCTTCCCGGTGAGATTCTGAATATTCGCGTCATTCAGGAAGGCAAGGAAGCGGGACAGGGCGTTGGATATATGGATGACGGCACCATGGTCGTCATTGAGAATGGTCAACGCAATCTAAATCAACAATTGAATGTGGTGGTAACCAAAGTACTACAGACCGCCGCCGGGCGAATGATCTTTGCCCGGCCGGAGGATCGTATGTTTTCCAGTCAGGAGTGAAGCATCATGGGTATCAAAATCTATAACACGTTGACCCGTAAAAAGGATGATTTCATCACCATCGAACCGAACAAAGTTCGCATGTATGTGTGCGGACCAACAGTATACAGCAACGCCCATATCGGGCATGCCATGTCTTCTCTGGTGTTTGACATCATCCGCCGCTACCTTGAATTCCGCGGTTATCAGGTCAACCATGTCATGAACTTCACCGATGTGGATGACAAGATCATCAATCGCGCCAATCAGCAGGGAGTGGATCCCTTTGACCTGGCGGAAGGTTACATCAAAGAATTTCGCCGCCATCTTTCCGACTTGAATATCCTCCCGGCCACGTTCAATCCTCGCGCCACGCAGGAAATGACGCAGATCCTTGCGATGATCCAGGGGTTGATTGATAAAGGTTATGCCTACCCGAAAGACGGCGATGTCTATTTCCGCGTCACCCGCGATGATGATTACGGCAGGTTGTCTGGCCGCAAACTGGAAGATATGCAGGCCGGGGCGCGTATCGATGTGGATGACCGCAAAGAACATCCCATGGATTTCGCCCTGTGGAAATCTGCCAAGCCGGATGAACCCGCCTGGGAAACCGCCTGGGGACGCGGCCGGCCTGGCTGGCATATCGAATGCTCGGCCATGAATCTGACGCACCTGGGCGATCAGATCGACATTCATGGCGGCGGTAATGACCTTATCTTCCCGCACCATGAAAATGAGATTGCCCAAAGTGAATCGTTCACCGGAAAACAATTTGCACGCTACTGGGTGCACAATGGCATGCTGACCCTTTCCGGCGAGAAAATGTCGAAATCCATCGGCAATCTGATATCCATCGATGAATTTCTCTCCAAACATTCTGCCAGCACGCTGAGGTTTATGGTTCTCAATTCCGGGTATCGCAGTCCGTTGACATTCAACGATGACGTTATCGGCCAGGCCGATAAGGGGCTGGAACGCCTCCGTTCCGCGCTGAAGCCTGCCATGCCGGGCGCCTCCAATGATTCCGGGGAAATTTCAAAAGTTCTTAATGACCAGGCGGATAAAACCCGGGCGGCCTTCATTGAAAACATGGATGACGATTTCAACAGCGCCGGCGCGCTGGGCAACCTGTTCGACCTGGTGCGTGTGATCAACCAGGCGCGTGCCGACAGCGCGACTGACACAGTCCTCGCGCCGGCTCAAGCGGTGATGAAAGAACTGACCGGTGTATTCGGTCTGGTGTTGGAGAAAGAATCTGGAGATGATCAATCCGCCGCGCCGTTTATCGATTACCTGATCGAGCTGCGAGCAGAAATGCGTAAACAAAAATTGTTCGCCTTCAGCGACCAGATCCGCGACCGTCTTTCCAGCATGGGCATCATCCTGGAAGACAGCAAAGACGGCACCACCTGGCATAAAGCCTGATCTCCATGAGAGAGTGGATTACCGGTCGCAATCCGGTCTTTGAAACCCTGTCCGCTCACCGGCGGCAATGCTTCCGTCTCCAGTTGGCTGTTGGCGTGGAGGAAAAGGGAGTCATCTCAGAAATCATGGCGCTTGCCAGAGAGAAAAAGATTCCCGTTGAACGCGTCAACCGGCAAAAGATCGATTCGCTGGGGGGCAATCCTCAGGGAGTAGCCCTTGAAACGGCGCCCTACCCCTATGTTGATCTGCATGACATTTTAAAAAGCGCGGAACGCCGAGAAGAAGCACCTTTCATCCTGATCCTTGATACACTTCAAGATCCACAAAACCTGGGGACATTGTTGCGCTCCGCGGAAGCCTTCGGCGTCCACGGGGTGGTCATTCCTCCGCATGGCGCGGCCGGCGTCACCCCGGCGGTGGTGCATGCTTCCTCGGGAGCCTGCGAACACCTGCTCATCTCCGCCGGTAACCTGGCGCAAGCCATATCCGAATTAAAGCAGGCAAATGTCTGGGTGATCGGTCTGGACGCGGCGGAAGATTCGCAGGATATCTCCGACCTGCGCCTGGACGGCGGACTGGCGCTGGTGGTGGGCAGTGAAGCGGAGGGAATGCGTCCGCTGGTGCGCCGGTCTTGTGATGTTGTTGCCCGCCTCCCCATGACCGGCCGGATCGAATCATTGAACGCGGCTGTATCCGGCTCTATCGCCCTCTACCTGGCTTCACGCGCCCGATAAACGAAGTTCTGATACCTTCTCACAGGTATACCCGGGTCATTTACGACACCTGAATAACAATCAAGAAGGGACAACTCTTCATCTTTGCTTGATTGTTTTTGTTTTTTTCATATACTACTTAATGTAAACAGTACGCATCCACAATGTCCAAATTTCGCAATGTGGGCAACCATCAAATAACCATGGAGTAAATAAATATGTTAAGCAAGAATTTAGCCGCAGAAATTAATACCCAGATCAAGCTGGAACTCTATTCAGGATATCTGTATTTATCCATGTCCGCCTATTTTGAGTCAATGAACCTGCCTGGTTTTGCCACCTGGATGAGATTGCAGGCAAAAGAGGAACAGGAACACGCATTGAAATTTTTTGAGTACCTCAATGATCGCGGTGACCGGGTAATCCTTCAAGCCATTGAAATGCCGCCATCAGACTTTAAATCACCTCTGGCCATCTTTGAGCAGGCTCTGGAACATGAAAAGAGCGTGACCGCCCGTATCAATCTGTTGTATGGCATCGCCGTCAAGGATAATGACTATGCCAGCCAGAGTATGCTGGACTGGTTCATCAACGAACAGATCGAAGAAGAAAAGAACGCCAGCGAGATCGTGGAATGGTTGAAAATGGCCGGAGATTCAGCAGCCGCGCTTCTCAACCTTAATTCCATGCTTGGTCAAAGAGCAGACTGACAGGATAAGAGATAAGACACACCATCAAAAAACCATCAACCAGAACGTTGATGGTTTTTTTTTTGCATTCAAGAATTATCCAATCACGACCCAAACCAACCAGAACAAGATCATCAACACGCCAATACCAAAGCGTGCCAGCACGGAAAATCCACAACCCACAGCCATGCTCTTTGCAGAATTTATCGCCTTGCGCCAGTTTTTCAGGCGGATCACTTCAACCAGAAAAAGGGCCAGCAGCGCGCAAATCAGCCCGCCAAAGGGAAACAAAAAGGGAATGAAACTGCCCAGCACACCGGCGACCATCGAGAGACCAATGGCCAGCCATGACGCGCCGGCTTCCTTGGCTGTCGCCCCCATAAGGATGTTATCCACCACACTGCCGAAGGCCATGAAACCGGTGATCAACACAAATAGTATGATCCCGCCTGCGGTATACGTCTGGGTGATAACTTCATAAATTCCATAGACCAGCGCCCCGGCCCAGATAATTACCAATCCCGGCACCATATTGGTGAGCAGACTCAGCAAACCAACCACCATGACGGTAAATATTACGGCCTGAAACAGAGCCAGTGCGACACTATTCATTCACATCTCTTTCTTTGTTTAGCGGATGACGTCGATGCCACCCATCCAGGGTTTTAGTACCTCGGGTACAGTTATGCTTCCGTCCGCCTGTTGGTAGGTTTCCATTACGGATATCAACGTACGCGGTAACCCGAGACCGGACCCGTTTAACGTGTGGACGAGGCGGTTCTTGCCACCATCGGCCGGTTTATATTTGATATTTGCCCGCCGCGCCTGAAAATCTTCCACATTGGAAACCGAGGATACTTCCAACCATTCCCCACATCCCGGCGCCCAGACTTCCACGTCGTAGGTAATACGGGCGTTAAATCCCAGGTCTCCGCTGCACAGGCGTTTGATGCGGTAGGTCAGACCAAGTCCTTTGCAGGTCGCTTCCGCGTCTGCCACCATCTTCTCCAACTCTCCGGCGCTGTCTTCGGGCCGGCAGAAGATATACATTTCAACCTTGTCAAACTGGTGACCACGCTTGATGCCGCGTACATCCCGCCCGGCACTCATTTTTTCACGGCGGAAACAGGGAGTGTAGGCAGTGTAACGTAGTGGCAGGCTCGCGTCTTCGATTACATCGTTCATGTGAATGCCGGTCAGCGGTACTTCCGCCGTAGGCACCATCCAGAAATCTTCCTCATGATCACGGTACAGGTTGTCGGCAAACTTGGGCAGCTGGCCGGATCCGTACAACACGTCGCCCTTGACCATAAACGGCAGGTACTGTTCGCGATATCCCTGCCGGATGTGCAGATCGAGCATGTAGGCGATCAGCGCGCGCTGCAGCCGCGCCCCGGCTCCGGAAAGAACATAAAACCGTGATCCGGTAACCTTCACGCCCTGGTCGAAATTTATGATTCCCAGTTTTGGACCCAGATCCCAGTGAGGAAGCGGGGTGAAATCATATTTAGGCTCTTCGCCAATCACACGAACAACGATGTTTTCCGTGTCATCCTTCCCCACCGGGGTATCCTCAGCCGGCAGGTTGGGAATACCGGAGAGCACCTCGGTCTGTTCGGTTTCCACCTTGCGAATTTGTTCATCCAGTTCGGCAATCTGGTCGCCCACCACGCGCATGGCCTCGATTTTCACCTTGCGCTGTTCCGCATCTTTGACCTGAGAAATTTCTTTTGAAACCGTATTGCGTTCACTCTTCAGGGATTCAGCCCGGGTTAACAGGCTGCGGCGCTGTTGATCAATCTCCAGGATACGTGAAACAACCTCCGTATCCATCTGACGCAGCTTCAAAGCGGCGCGAACAATTTCGGGGTTTTCACGAATGAGGTTGATGTCAAGCATAAGGCCTTCTCCTGATGGAAATGAAAATGCATTCTTGTCAGGTATTATAAAACGAAACACATGGGTACCGGATAGCGAATGGATGCGAACGATTAACCATATTGCAGATACCTACGTCTATATACGGTAAAACTTGCGCGCAAGGTTCAAAACGGCATGCAGAACGTAGTGAAGCATCTCACACGGCCATAAAAGATCACAGTGAAGGACAGACCAAAAATAGAGGCTGGCTATGTCCGCCCGGACAGGCGGAAGACTGATTATCGCGGGTCAACGAAGAAAATGAGCATTATTAATTTTTTTTACATGTGACATTTACTGGATATTAATCCGGATTGTCATATCATAAAAACATGCCCGCCGGGGATAAGCTTAATCCGTGTGAGTAACCTGAACATTGTGGGGCATTATTTCTGCCGATAACGTTGACAGAAGAAAAAATGTGGAGGGACCATGAATTTTGTCAACAATCTTCGAATGAATCGAAAATTATATGCCGGGTATGGAATAATCATTTTATTAATGCTGGTTATTGCCATTCTTGGTTACCGTGGCATATCGGATGTAAACAATGATCTCGACCTGATGTACAACCAGCAACTTGTGATCATTGAAAAGATGGATGCTGTCAGCGCGGATATTTCCCAGATCAGGGGGGATTTCTTTAAATATCTGGTCATGCCAGAGGAAGCCGGGAATATCCTCTCCGATTTCAATGCCCGGGTGGGCGATGTCGATTCCATCATTGAAGAGATCAAAGGGCAGCAACTTTCAAGTGAAGTGACGGCACAATTTGAAGATTTCGTTAAGAATTGGAAAGAATACAAAGCGTCTGCCATCGAAGTCATGTCTTTTCTGGCATACAGAAATAATTCTTCGGCGGTGGCCAGTCTTTCATCAGGTGGGCGTATGTTTACGACTCAGGGGGTATTGGAAGAAAATCTCACCCGAATGTTGGAGTTGAATCGGAACCAGGCTGATGAGGAATTTCAGGCGGCCACGCAAAGATTCAACCAGACCCGGACGATACTACTCGGCGGCATTCTCGTCTGTATTTTAATTACCTGTATCATCATCTACCTTATTTATCAAAGTATTATCCCCCCCTTAAAGCTTGTTGATTCCGCCCTGCAAACATTGATGCTCGGCAGCACAGTTTTTGTGGTGGACGAAAAAACACGCAATGGATTGATCCATAGAAAAGATGAATTTGGGGACCTTTCCAGGTCGGTGATTGGAACGCGTAAATATTTCATTGAGATGGCAAACGCCGCCGAAGCGATCAGCAACAAAGACCTCGCTTTGAAAATTCAACCGAAATCACCGGATGACAAACTGGGGGGCACACTGGCATCCATGGTAGAGTCGCTTAATGCCACTATTACGGATGTAGCCGGGGCAACAGTGCATGTTCAGGAAGCGTCACAACAATTGGCGAGCGCCTCAGATCAATCCAGCCAGGCGACAAGCCAGATTGCCACAACCATCCAGCAGATCGCCAAAGGAACCACCCAGCAATCAGAGGCTGTAAACCGAACAGCTTCCTCGGTTGAACAAATGGGCCGTGCGATTGATGGCGTGGCCAAAGGGGCTCAGGATCAGGCGGCGGCCACCTCCAAAGCGTTTAACCTGACCAATCAACTATCCAAAGATATTGCCCAGGTGACAGATAACATACGAGAGATGGTGGACGGCTCGACAGCCGCCTCTGATGCTGCCCGCCGGGGTTCGGCTTCCGTCAATCAGACACTGACCGGTATGCAATCCATCAAAATGGCGGTTGACCTATCGGCTCAAAAAGTACAGGAAATGGGGACCCGCTCAAACGAGATCGGTAATATTGTCACCACCATTGAAGATATCGCTTCGCAAACCAATTTACTGGCATTAAACGCGGCCATTGAAGCCGCGCGGGCCGGTGAAGCCGGCAAGGGCTTTGCCGTGGTGGCAGATGAAGTCCGCAAACTGGCGGAAAGGTCATCTTCATCCACCAAAGAGATCGCAGACTTGATCCGCAATATTCAGCAATCGGTTTCTCAGGCAGTGGCGGCTATGGATAAAGGTTCAATGGAAGTGGAAAACGGCGTGCTTCTCGCCAACCAGTCAGGTGCCGCCCTTCAGGAAATACTCACAACCAATGAAAACGTTAACTCGCGGGCACAAGAAGCGGCCCGTGGAGCCGAGAGTATGGCATCTTCGGCAAGTGAACTCGTTGTGGCGGTTGACGCTGTCTCAGGAGTTGTCGAGGAGAACACCGCCGCGACTCTTGAGATGGCCAATAGCTCCTCCGAAGTCACTCAGGCCATAGAAAACATCGCCTCTGTGTCTGAAGAAAACTCCGCTGCTGTCGAAGAAGTATCCGCGTCAACAGAAGAAATGACCGCCCAGGTTCAAGAGGTATCCATTTCAGCAAAAGATCTTTCAAACCTTGCGATAGAGCTGGAAAGTATTGTCAAACAATTTAAATTGACCTGATTTTTACGGCATGGCAGAGGAAAAAGTAGGATAATTTATATGTTGAAAATCAATATTCATCTCTGTTCGCCGGTTATTTTTGTGTAATCCTTTCATGGCCGGAATTTTGGTATATGGAAGTAAATCACTCGGAATATGAAACAGGAGGTATTAATGGAACAACAACTTGTGGTTTTTGAATTGGCTGAAGAGGACTACGGGATAGACATTTCCGCCGTGGAAGGCATTATAAAAATGCAACCGATAACAAAAATGCCACAGGTGTCCACCTTTATTGAAGGAGTCATCAACCTTCGGGGCATCGTTGTTCCAATCATTGACCTGCGTAAACGGTTTGGTCTTCCCGTTAACGAACATTCCTCAGAAACCAGGATCGTCAATGTTTTCATCGGCAAATCGAAGATTGGAATGATCGTGGACGCAGTATCTGAAGTTATGCGTATCCCGGAAGAAGCCATTGAGCCCACCCCGCCAATGATCTCCTCGGTGAACACATCCTTCATTCGCGGTATCGCAAAACTGGATAATCGGTTGATCACGCTGTTGGACCTGGACAAGATATTCTCTTTTGAAGAACAATCCATGCTCTCCAGGGCATCTGCCGTTGGTTGAAATGATAAATACGAGTCTGAGTTTTGTACTATGATCGTAATGTGATTGGTCATAGTCGCAATGATTCTGACGTTTTACCCCTACTCAGACCCCGTGGATTGGTCGAAACCCGCGAATCCATTACGAGGCTGACTGTTCCTGCAGGGACATCCGGCAAGTATCGGTTGTCTCAACTGGATGATTATTCGAACCTGCCCCGCAAGAAATTTCTGTACAATCCACCGGCAACGCTTTCGTTATCGGCCAGAGTATCCAGTGAGAACCTTCCCGGAACCTGGGGATTTGGTCTCTGGAATGATCCATTCTCCGCGGGGATTGGTATAAAAGGTTCCGGTTTTCGGTTGCCTGCCCTGCCGCAGACTGCCTGGTTCTTTTTCGGTTCTGCTTTAAACGATCTGAGTTTTCAATCAAGAACCCCCGCCATTGGTTTTACGGCCGCTGTCTTCGCCTCAGCGCGCGTGCCCGACATTCTGCTTCCACTGGCGGCACCCGCCATGCTTGCGGTACCGATGAGACCGTTAGCGCGTTTGGTTCGCAGGACGGCTTCTAAAATAATTCGTGATACATATCAACCATTGGATATCCAGACAACAGACTGGCACACATATCGGTTGGACTGGCATCCTGATACAACATCCTTCCAGATTGATGAGAAGACGGTTTTTGAAACCCACCTATCTCCACATCCCCCACTGGGTCTGGTTGTCTGGATGGACAATCAGTACGCCTGCTTTTCAGCCAGCGGTATTGTGCGATTTGGAACAGAATCCAATCCACAACCAGCCTGGATGGAAATTAAAGACCTGAAAATTAACGCTACCATTGAGCGTTAAGTGATTACTTTCTGGAAAAATCGCGTGGAAGAATGATCTCCCCTTTGCGAACCTCTCCCATATGATCCACGGCTTCAGGCCTACGGTCAGCCAGCCATGCAGTAGCCGCAGAAATTAACGCGCGTAATTCATGCGCCGGCATGATCTGACTCATCGGGATCTGTGAAGTACGCAGTCGGAAACGAGTAAATTCCTCCAGAAATGACATGGGATCTTTTACAGCAAAGCCAAACTCATACAACAACAACTGCCGTTGCAGCCGCCCTTCCAGAGAGCGTGAATCATAGGGTACTGAACCGGTAGCCAACCAGTACGCGGCGTCGCTCTGTGTTTCAAAATAAGTCCGCGGCTGTCCGGCATGGCATTCTTCATAGCCCAGTTGCCGAATGCCGGCTGTCAACTCCAGACTGCGTTCCACCCAAACATTAAGTTTTTTGCCTTCATGCAAATTTGGAACCGACGGGAATCCTCGGGTACTCAGAATGATGTCACCTGTCCGATGGTTCTCACCGGGATGCGAATGCTCCGCGTCAAACAAACCTCCCTGAACGATCAGTCCGTCAGACCTGTCGAGGCATATCGGCCCGTTCACCGCCACCAACGCGGACGATTGCCCGGCAAGATAGGCCAGCACATCCCCCAGCCGTCCATGACCGCAGGCCAAAATTTCAAGACTCTCATTCAAGGAGTAATAAAAAAATGGCTTCTGTATGGCTTGAACATCGATCCCGATATAGGTTTGGTAACCGCTTCCCATGACAATTAGTTTAATGTAAGCCATGGATACACGCAAATCTGGCTGTCAATTATGAACGAAGCATTTTCCAGGGTGCCATCCCGTCCTGGGATTCCAGCTTGGGTTTTGACTAGAATCACCCCATTGGATATACTCAAGGTTAGTTCCTTATCTATTAATATATATTGGAGGCTTGAAACGATGACTGGATCCTCTGCATTTAAACTTACCTACGCGACCATGTTCAATCCCCCGGAAGAATTGCATACCCGGTTTGAAGAAGCCCTGAAATCCAAAAAAGCGCACCTGGGTGAAGAGTACCCGATGTTTATCGACGGGAAAGAGATCAAAGTCGATGAAAAATTCGAAAACCGCTCTCCCGTAAACACCGATGTTGTCCTCGGAATATTCCAGAAAGGCGGTGCTGACATTGCCAATCAGGCCATCGGCGCCGCGAAAAAAGCCTTCCCGGGCTGGTCGCACACCCCCTGGGAAAAACGCGTGGAACTACTGCGCAAGGCAGCCGCTTTGATGGATGAACGCATTTATGATATTGGTGCCGTAATGGCCATGGAAGTCGGCAAGAACCGCATGGAAGCCCTGGGTGATGCTGCGGAGACCGCAGACCTCATCCGTTACGCCTGTGACCAAATGGAAGCCCATAAAGGCTTTGTGTACGAAATGGGACATGACCCGCTGGCAGGCTATAAGGCAGATAACACCTCGGTGCTGCGACCGTATGGCGTCTGGCTGGTGATCAGCCCGTTCAATTTCCCCTGCGCGCTTACCGGTGGGCCTGTCGGCGCAACGCTGGCTGCAGGGAACACTGTGGTGATGAAACCGGCGACTGACACACCCTGGACAGTTCGGTTGCTGGCGGAATGTTTGCGCGATGCCGGTCTTCCAGCCGGGGTCTTCAACTACGTCACCGGCGGAGGGGCAACCCTAGGGCAGGCGCTCATTGAGCACCCGGATGTAGCCGGGGTGACCTTTACTGGTTCACAAGCGGTAGGCATGAAACTTTATCGGGATTTCGCCGCGGGCAAGTGGGTGCGCCCGGCCATTCTCGAATTGGGCGGAAAGAATCCGGTCATCGTCACCCGTCATGCCGACCTGGATACTGCCGTCACCGGCATCATCCGCTCGGCTTTTGGTCTTCAGGGGCAAAAATGCTCCGCAGCTTCCCGCATTTACATTGAAGAGGCAGTCTACGATGCCCTGGTGGCTAAACTTGTGGAAGCCACAAACAAATTGACCATTGGCGATCCCACAGAACGAACCAACACACTGGGACCGGTGGTCAACAAGAATTCCTATAATGATTACCAGAACTTTGTGGATGACCTGAAACACAGCGGCAAGATACTTACCGGTGGCAAGGTTCTGACAGATGGCGCGCTGGGAAAAGGTTATTTCTGCGCCCCCACCCTGGTTGATAATCTTCCTTACAACCACAAACTCTGGAAACATGAAATGTTCCTGCCCATTTCCACCATCGGCCGGGTAAAGAACCTGCAGGAAGCGCTTCAATATGCCAACGATGTGTCCTACGGTCTGACAGCCGGTATTTACGGGAATGAAGGCGAGGTCGCCGAATTCTTTGACAAAATTGAAGCCGGTGTAAATTACGCCAATCGCCCGCAGGGCGCCACCACGGGTGCCTGGCCCGGGTTCCAACCCTTTGGCGGCTGGAAAGGATCAGGCTCCAGTGGAAAGAATGCCGGCGGATTGTATTACGTTCAGCTTTACATGCACGAACAGATTCGCACACACATCCACAAAGCCTGAGGCAGGGCATGAGCAAACTCTGTTCGCTCAAAGAAGCCATAACTCAGTATGTAAAAGACGAAGACCTGGTTTACGCGGCCGGGTTTACTCACCTGATCCCTTTTGCCGCCGGGCATGAAATCATACGGCAGGGACGCAGAAATCTGACTCTGGCACGCGCCACGCCTGATTTGATCTATGAGCAAATAGCTGCCGCCGGGTGTGCCAGTAAGATTATCTTCTCATACATGGGGAACCCGGGCGTCGGTTCATTACGAAACCTGCGCACTTTGGTGGAAAAAGGCACCGTAAGCATTGAAGAGTATTCCCATTTCGCCATGATCACACGATTGCAGGCCGGTGCATCCGGCTTACCTTTTCTACCGATGAACGAGACTGGTGCCTTTGACCTTGAAAGAGTCAATCCAAATTTCAAGCGTGTCACCGATCCTTATTCCGGGGAATCCGTTGTGGTCGTCCCCGCCCTGTGCCCGGACGTGGCCATCATTCACGCGCAGCGCGCCGACGCAAATGGTAATGCGCAGATATGGGGTATTCTGGGAGAGCAAAAAGAAGCCGCCTTCGCGGCAAAACATGTCATCCTTACCGTGGAAGAAGTCGTTTCTGAAGAGGTGATCCGTTCGGACCCCAACCGGACCATCATCCCCGACTTGATCGTGGACGCCGTTTGCCATGTGCCATATTGCAGCCATCCCAGCTACACGCAAGGATACTATGACCGCGACAATGAGTTCTACCTGCAATGGGACAGGATCAGCGAAACACCTGAAAGCGTCCAACAATACCTGAACGAATGGGTTTATGGCGTAACGGACCGGGAGGAATACTGGAAGAAACTGGGCGCCGCCACCCATTCAAGGCTGGCAGTCAGTGAAAAATTGAGCGTACCGGTGAATTATGGCCAATACTGAGTACACCTCCACCGAATTGATGATCGTCAACTCTGCCCGGCTGTTGCGAGATGGTGACGTGGTTTTCGTGGGCGTCGGCCTCCCCAACCTGGCCTGCAACCTGGCACAGCGTACACACGCCCCGAACCTCCAGATGATCTACGAAGCCGGGGTAATCGGCGCACGACCTGCCAGGCTGCCGCTCTCCATTGGCGACCCCACCCTGGTTTCAGGCGCCGCGTCTGTGTGCAGTATGTATGATATCTTCACACTTTACCTGCAACGCGGGAACGTGGATGTGGGTTTCCTTGGCGGCGCGCAGATTGACCGCTTTGGTAATATCAACGCGACTGTGATTGGTGACTACGCGCAGCCTAAAACCCGCCTGCCCGGGTCCGGCGGGTCACGTGAGATCGCCGCCTGGGCCAACCGTTGCTATATCATCACTCCACACCAGAAGCGCCGTTTCCCCGAGAAGGTGGATTTTCAAACCTCAGCCGGTTTCTTTTCCGGCAAACCGGAACGGGACGCGCTTGGATTGCGCGGTCAGGGCCCACAGGCTGTTGTGACAGATATCGGCATTTTGCAACCCGATCAAACCGGTGAATTGATTCTCACCGCTCTACACCCTGGCCGTACGATGGATGAAGCCGTGGCCAATACAGGTTGGAATTTACGTTGTGAGCAATGCGGTTCAGTGACAGAACCGCCGAATATGGAAGAAATCCGCATTTTGCGGGAAGACCTTGATCCGGAAGGGATATATCTCAAATGACATCTGAAGTTCAACAAGTTTTAATCACCATGCCGTTTAGCGAGCAACAGATCGAGCAGATTTCTGGCATCTCCCCTCTGTTGAAAGTGACTGCCATTCGCGCACATCAACCCGATGAGATCCCCGATGATGTCTGGGCGCGCACGCAGATCCTTTACACCGATTCGGTTCTGCCTGACCCATCCAAGGTGCCCAATTTAAAGTGGATCCAGTTCCACTACACAGGGATTGATTACGCCATCAACAAACCAATCTTCACCAAACCCGACCTGACCGCCACCACAATGAGCGGCGCCAACGCTCTCCAGATGGCGGAATACGCCATCACCATGATGCTCTGCCTCGGCGCAAACGTTAAGACGATGATCGAAAACCAGGGTAAAGCCAACTGGCCGGATAAACGTTGGGAACACTACAAACATCTCGAACTGCGCGGCAGCACCGTCGGGTTGGTGGGTTATGGAAGCATTAACCGTGAACTTGCCCGCCTGCTCCAGCCCTTCCAGGTTACCATCCTTGCAGCAAAACGTGATCTGAAAATGTTGAAGGATGAAGGGTATATCCCACAAGATACCGGCGACCCTGAAGGAGATTTCTTCACCCGCTTATACCCGATCCAGGCGTTGAACTCCATGTTAAGTGACTGTGATTTCGTGGTGATGGCCCTTCCCCTAACACCATCCACCCGCAATGTGTTCAGCGCCGAAGAATTTGCCGCCATGAAGAACTCTGCCTACTTTATCGACCTGAGCCGCGGCGGTGTCACCGACCTTTCCGCACTTAAGGAAGCTCTGGAAAAGAAAGTGATCGCTGGAGCGGCGGTTGATGTGTATCCCGAGGAACCCCTGCCAGCCAGCAGTCCTCTCTGGAAAGTGCCCAACCTGATCGTCTCACCTCATGTTGGCGGTGTCAGCCCTCATTACAACAATCGGGCTGTCGACCTCTTCTGTACCAATATCCGCCGCTATCTGGAGAAAGCCCCCCTGTTTAACAGGTTTGACCCGGAAAAAGGATATTAAGCGATTAGAATTATCGGGTTATGAAAAACCCGAACATCGATGTCATCTTTTTTGATCTGGGCAGTACCCTGATCCATTTCGAAGGGAATCTGCCGGATGTAATGGCACGCGCCTACCAGGAACTGGCTGCCTCATTGCTGGAAGGTGGTTTTGCCATTCAGAAAGACGCGTTCCTGTCGGAATTCCTTTCCCGCCTGGAAGCCTACCACACTGAACGGGAAATCGAACTTAACGAATTCACCACCGAACAGGTATTACGCATCGTTCTGGAAAAGCAGGGTTTTGCCAATCTGAGCGAGCAACAATTACGCCCGCATCTTGCCCGATTGTATGCCGTCACCCAGGCCTGCTGGAAAGTGGAAGCAGACGCCCACACAACACTCCAGGAATTGAAAGATTATGGTTATCTCATGGGTATCATTTCCAATGCCGGTGACGACTGGGATGTTCAGGTGTTAATCGACAACGCAGGCATACGCTCATTTTTTGGCTACATCAACACCTCGGCAGCCGCGGGAATACGCAAGCCGCATCCGCGCATTTTCGAGATGGCATTTGAAACCATGTCCGTCAAACCCGGCCGAACGGTTATGGTCGGTGACACGCTTGGCGCGGATATTCTGGGTTCCAAAAATCTGGGCATGCACAATGTGTGGATCACCCGGCGCGTGGATCGGGCGGGAACATGCGCGCATGAAGCCATCATCCTGCCCGACCGGATCATTGAAAACCTGTCTGAACTACCTGAATTGCTGAAAACCTGGCCGGTCTGAAATCACTCTAGCCTGACTGGAAAATCTAACTACATGCCCCTACAAAATAAAACACTACCCTATCTGGCGCTGATTCTGGGTGTGTTGTGCCTGTCTCTGTCCGCCATTTTTGTACGCACATCCGGGGCGCCGGGTGTGGTCCTGTCTTTTTACCGCATGACTACTGCCAGCCTGATCCTGCTGCCCATTATTGCCATCAGATCAAGAGGAAAGATCGCCATCGATCGTCGTTGGCTGCTTGGACCGCTGGCAGCTGGTTTCATTACCGCTCTGGATCACGGCACATGGAGCACCGCCGTTGCCTATACCAGCATTGCCAACGCCAATCTGATCAACTTCATCGCACCGGTCTGGGTGGCGCTGGTGTCCTGGCTCTTTTTGAAACAGAAGCTGTCGGGAAAATTCTGGGTCGGTCTGACTCTGGTGATGGCCGGGATGATCTTTGTATTCGGATCAAATTTATTCCTTCATCCTGCATTCAGTAAGGGTGACGCGCTGGCGCTTCTTTCGTCCTTCTTTTTTGCCGGCTATTACCTGATCACACAGAAATCACGCTCGCGGGTGGACGCCCTGACCAGTACCGCGCTCATCGCCGCCGGCAGCGCGATGACCCTGCTGGTGATCTGCCTGGTTAGCGGCGCGCCGCTGTCAGGTTATCAGGCTTCAACCTGGCTGATGTTTATCGCCGCCGGAGTGATCTCGCAGATTGGCGGCTATTTCTGTATGACCTACGCGCTCGGGCACATCCCGGCGGCCATAGTTTCCCCGACCATGATCGCTTCTCCGGTTATCTCTGCACTGCTGGCCATCCCCATCGCAGGAGAAGGTCTGAGTATTTTTCAGATTGCCGGTGGATTACTGGTCTTTGCGGGAATATTTATCGTAAACCGCACCCAAACCAGTGAACCGGTCAGTCCGTTGGCTGAAGCTGAAAGCAAATAACCAGTCTTCCAGTTTCTTCACCCGGTTTCACCTGGAAGGGATATTGTTTCCCGGCTCCCGCCCAGTAAAGGAACTCCTGGAACAACCCGGCGATAAAGTGATGGCATATAAATGCCTCAGTAGAACCGCTGTCTTCCCCTCTGGAAGATAGTGTCACTCTGACACTATCATCAAGGCAATCCAGTGAAGTTTCTGCCGCGTTCCAGGAAACCAGCAGGGCAAGGATTTTTCGAACACCATCCATCAAACGTTTTCTCTGCGGTTGCATGCGGAATTCAAGACTGTCAATACCGGCAGCCTTACCATGTTTCCTGACCAGTAACTTGAAACCTGCCGTTCCTGCCCGGAAAAAAAGCCCGCTGGCAGTGGTATTGCCCAGGTGTTCCATCGCCCGCGCAGCCGCTGCCGTCAGGGTAAAAGAGCGCAGATCCGCAGTGGACAAATACGCCCGACTTTGATCCGCGGTTAGAGTTTCTCCCAGACCTTGTTGAAAAATCTCCAGCAATTCTGGAGAAATGGAGTTCTGATTCATATCCAACCTCTAAACCCGGTAATTCTACTCATCCAGCCGTTGTTTAATAATATCCAACAGGTTGAGCAAGATGGTCTTAACCGGTTTCATTTCCGTGGCTATGCAGGGAAGAACCGGAACATTATCTTTCAAACGCAGCGCGTGGCGAATATCTTCCACATCCCAGGCGTTCTCAAGATCCTGCTTGTTTACGGCCACCACATAAGGTGTATCCGAATGATCAGAGAACGCATCAAGAATATAGCGGGCTTCCCGGAAGGTTTCCGGCCGGGTACTGTCAACCATAAGAATATATCCCAGCATACCTTCTGCCAGAATATCCCACATGAATTCAAACCGCCGCTGTCCGGGTGTGCCGAACAAATGCAGCACCAGTCCCTTGTCGATCGTCAGACGGCCAAAGTCAAGCGCAACCGTAGTGGTCTCTTTTACCCGTTCGCTGTCTGAAGTGATATTCTGTTCGGTTGACACCACCTCTATTTCACTGACAGTACGAATAAATTCAGTTTTCCCGGCATTGAATGGCCCGGTTACCACCATTTTTACAGTCTGAATACCTGATGTTGTTCCGGCCAAATTACAACCCCCTGATCCGGTTGATCAACCGGTTTACCAAAGATCTCTGCTCTTCCTTTGATTGGTTTGGCAGGAATTGTGCCACGGGCGCTGGATGGGACTGTTCTGTCACCCTGACAATTTCGACAAGACCGGCTTGTAATAATCCATAGACAACGCGACGAATTTGCAGATCGTCCATTGAGGTTGCCTGGGCGATCTGCCGGATGGTGTTCTTGGGATTGACAAACGAAACAACCTTCCACTCTTCCACAGTAAGGTTGACTTTTCGCAGGTTGTTTTCAGGGCGTTCCGAAAACTTCAGGGAGACATCCAGATTTGGAATTTCTTCCATGAGCAATTCCATTTCCTGAATGTGCCGCGAACCCTCCATGATGAGGTTTTCCAGTTCCATATTCAATGCGATTTTATCTTCAGGCGGCGGCTCATTAGGAATGAAGCGGAAAACGCCTTCCTGCCAGGTGAACAGGCGCCGAATAATGGCCACATGATGCTGCTGAAGGCTGTTCAGGATGGTTTCACGGGACACAAACCCGGCATTGATCAACTGAAGGCCAAGTTCTTTGTCCCAGATGGCACCACCCTTGCTCTTAATCGCCCTGTACAAGTTTGGACTGATGCGCTGGTTTTGATATAGCACCGCCGCGAGAGACGAATCCTCATTACCGGTTAACGCGCAGGCCAGTTTGCCATCCCGAAAATAAACGTGGGCGGTTTCACCCCTTTGGATTATCTCCAACATGCCGGTTTTACGCGCTAAATTAACCAGATTGAGCAGTTGTGCAAATGGGAAGTCTCTAAGATTTCCTTGCAGCGCCATAACGCCCCTATCAATAAGAATGCATTACTCGAAAATTATACCGTTCAGAAAGGGTTTGGTCAAATTGATTGCGTGTATAATAGAAAATTATCCTTTCTGGGAGAAAAATCGGAATGCAGCATACGACCCTGTTGGTCTTCAACCCCATTGCAAATCTTGGCCGCGCCTGGCCGGTGGCATCCACGTTGCGTCGTGTGGCGGATGAACTGGGCGGGGCGGATTGGTCGGGAACGGTATACCCAGGGCACGCCTCAGAAATTGCCGAAAAAGCCGGGGCACAGGGATACAAGACAGTGGTTGCCATGGGCGGCGACGGCACCATTCATGAAGTGATCAACGGATTGATGGCTATTCCAGCGGAAAAACGCCCCATGCTTGGAATCGTTCCGGTTGGTTCAGGGAATGATTTTGCCTGTACGATGAATATTCCACGCAACTCGGAAGAGGCGTTACGGAAAGTGTTCTCCGGTACCCCCAAAAAAATTGACATAGCCAGTGTGCAGGATGAAAGCGGACGGAAAGAATACTGGATGAACACGTTGGGCATGGGTTTTGATTCCGCCGTGAATTTTCATTCCCGTGAAGTTCCAATTTTTCAGGGATTCATGATTTACTTTTTGGCAGTTTTTCGTACAATGGTAGAGAACTATTATCCATTTAAAGTTACCTGTACGATGGATGAGAATACATTTGAACAAGAAACGCTGATGTTTACCGTTACCAATGGTCAGCGGGAAGGAGGCGGATTTCTTCTCTCTCCAAATGCCAGTCAAACCGACGGCCTTTTGAATTACACCATTGTCGATGTAATCTCCCGTTTACAAATGTTTTCAGCCATTCCTCACTTTCTGAAGGGAACGCATGCCGGGTTAAATTATGTAAAGACCGGCACATTTAAGAAAATTCATTTATCGTCAAACAATCCCCTTTGGATCCATGCAGATGGAGAAATTTTTGCCGGTTTTAGCTCCCACATCAAAGAATTGAGCATCGAAGTAATTCCTGAAGCGATTAATCTAATCTTATAAATTAAAAAAAGGTACCGTGCCCGATATAACCCAAACCCTCCAAGATGCCGATCTCGGCTTCCTTAAATTTGTCGCCTCTTCCTGGGACATTCATGATCTGCCGGATGACAGCGAAAGCATTCTTGCCGCGCTGCAGATCAAAGCCTCTGATGTAGAAACAGTTCAAAACCTGGCTGCCGAACTGCCTGCGGAAGCTCAGGCAGCGTTGCGCGCCCTGATCCAGAAACGCGGCCGCGTTTCATCCACCATTTTTGAGCGCACGTATGGCGAAATTCGTACCATGGGTGTCGGCAGGCGTGAACGCGAGCACCCCGAACTCAACCCCATTTCTGTCGCCGAAATTCTCTGGTACCGGGGATGGATCGGCCGTGCGTTCCTGGGCGGGGGAGGTCGGCCTGAAGACACGATCTATCTGCCTGACGAAGTGTATGCCGCCTTAACAGATTTGGAAGGCGAAGAACAACCCAGCGCACCGTCGTATTCTTCCCAGTCGCAGGAAAGCCGCATCTGGTTCTACCGCGATGGTGTGCTCGAACAGGCCTGTACGGTTCTGGCCGCGTTGCGCTCTGGAGAGCAGGTGGAAGACCTGCCGCCGCGCCGTGGCGCGGTTCCCACCCCCGTGCTGGTGGCCTGGTTGCGCTGCCTGAAATGTCTGGATGATCAGAACAAAATCCAACCCGAAGCCATCCGCCGATTCCTTGAATCATCACGGCCTCAGGCATTGTATATCCTGATCCAGGCCTGGCGGGGTTCAATGGAATTCAACGAACTGCGCATGCTGCGCGGGTTGGAATTTGAAGGCACCTGGGTCAATGACCCCATTGACACTCGCGAACGTGTGATCGAACTGGTCAATTCTCTGGCAGGTGATGATTGGATGGACCTGTCTGAGTTTGTCAGTGCCGCGAAACAAAAAGACCCAGACTTCCAACGCTCCGGCGGAGAATATGATTCATGGTTCATCCGCGAAGGTCGGACGGGTGAATACCTTAAGGGCTTCGAAAGCTGGGATCGTGTGGAAGGCGCGCTTCTGCGCTTCTATATCACCGGTCTTATGTACTGGCTGGGACTGGTGGAGCTGACCCGCCCCACACCGGGCATCGTGCGCTTCCGCCTGTCTCCCTGGTGGCCTGCCATTAACGGCGATATGGAGATCATTGAAGCCAAGGATAACAGTACACCGCTGCAGATCAACCGTTCTGGAGAAATCCTGGCGCCTCCCCGTTTCAATCTGGCCACCCGCTACCAGATCGCGCGGTTCGCGCAACCCGTGGAATACCAGGGCAAAGGATACCTGTACAGAATTTCCGCTTCGGGGCTGGCCACAGCGCAGGAACAGGGTCTCACACCTTCCATGCTGGAACGGATGCTGCATAAATATTCCCGAGGGTCCATTCCACCCAACGTGCGCAACGCGCTGCATGCCTGGGAACAGACCGGTTCGCAGGTTCGCATTGGCGAGGTTACCCTGCTGCGGGTAAGCGACCCCATGGTGTTGCGGCGTTTGAAAGATAGTTCAGCCGCACGCTTCCTCGGTGAAAGTTTCGGCACCACCGCCGTCGAGATAAAACCCGGCGCGGAAGATAGAATCCGTAATATTCTCGTGGAAATGGGCTTGATCCTCTAGTCTCCCAACTTGATTAATTTTAAAACCTCTTCACTTCAATTTGTGAAGAGGTTCTTTTAATAATCACGTTTGTATTTCAAGCCATCACCTTTGTATAATCAATTCAGATTTTCGTTAGCCCATCTCATGACATGTGGACCATGCATGTAATAACCCCATGATCATGGGGAAAGGAGTAGCGAATGAAATTGATAAGGGTCCTTACTGGATGTCTGGTAGGAGTCGTTTTACTTTGCGCGGCCGTACCCCTCCAACCGGCAATACAGGCGGTGGACACGAATCCGCCGCCATCACCTGTCAGGTTGATTTTTATTCACCATTCCACCGGTGAAAACTGGTTAAACGATGAGAACGGGGGACTGGCTCGCGCTTTACAAGCCAATAACTATTTCCCCAGCGATACGAATTATGGCTGGGGACCGGATTCCATCGGCGACCGTACAGACATTCCCAATTGGATGGAATGGTTTGCCAGTGATAATACTGACAGGATCATGCAGGCGGTTTTCAAGGAAAGTGAAGTGCACTCACCATTTGAGCGCACTCTTCAGAATCCCGGGGGAGAAAATCAGGTCATCCTCTTCAAATCCTGCTTCCCCAATTCCGCTCTTGAAGGCAGCCCCAATGATCCGCCCACGCCCGGTTCTGATCTGACTATAGGCAACGCGAAATACGTCTACAACGAAATCCTGAAATACTTCAAGACCCGGCCAGACAAGCTCTTTGTGGTGATCACGGCTCCGCCATTGATCAATTCTCCGGTTGCCGCGAACGCACGAGCCTTCAACCTGTGGCTGGTTAACAACTGGCTGAAGGAAAACAACTACACCCAGCCCAATGTAGCCGTGTTTGATTTTTACAACATCCTGACCGGGCCAAACAACCATCACCGTATTGTAAATGGCGCTGTAGAGCATGTAATTAAAGACAAGCGAAATACCGAATTTTATCCCTCAGAAGATGATCATCCCAACCGCCAGGGAAACCAGAAAGCCACAACCGAATTCCTGCCAATGCTTAACGCTTTTTATAACCACTGGAAAGCATCGGCAGCGACAGCCCCGCCGGCCCAGCCAGAGGATGCCGCCCCGATTGCGCCACCGGACGTTGAGCAGAATGAGCCGGCTCCTCCTGCCGCGCCGCTTACCGCAGGTGGGATGTTGTTCGATTTCGAAGTAGAGCAACCCGTCTGGGAAGCCTCGATTGATGAAGCAGCAGAGACAACAGCGCTGGATTGCCAGAACAATTCCTCGGCAGCCGCATCGGGTTCGAGCAGTTTGCAAATTGTGTTCAACGTTGCCGCTGGCAGCTGGGCCACCTGTTCGAGCTTCTTCGATGCCCCGCGCGATCTGAGTAAAAGCGACGGCGTGCAATTCATGCTGCGGGTTGATGAACCGGGCACCGAAATTCACATGGATGTCTTTACCGGACCAAACGGTGAACGCGCCACCTACGCTCGGGTGATCCCCCTGCCGGATACAACCGGCAAATGGGTGACCATACAATCCAGATGGTCAGACTTCAAACGCGTGGAATGGGAAACGGACGGCGGTTCGACCTTCAATCAACCCGGTCAGATCACCGGTTTTGCCTTTGGTTTTCCGGCTGGTGAAGAGATCAACCAGGGCCTTTTCTTTATTGACGCCATTCAAACCTTCCAGGCCGGGCAGGCTGCCGCGCCTGCCGCAGTTGACGACGCTCTGCAGCCGGCTGAAGATAATAATTCCAATCCACCGGTTGAAAACGAAACAGCAGCGGAACCAGCCGTGGGACTCCGGCGTTTTTTGCCGTTTTGCGGATCCGCGTTGATCCTGCCATTGTTCGCGTTGGTGCTTTCCGCACGGACATTCCCACTTTTCATCTGATCAAGACAAGCAATAGCTGAGGAAAAATCACCATTACCCTAGGAGAATTTATGGCAAACCGATTGAACTGGATACAGGATGAACTAAGTGCACTTCAAGACGCGGGCCTGTATAACCGCATCCGCACAATCAGCAGTCCACAGGGGGCCTGGCTGGTGGTGGATGGGAAGAAATCGCTTAATTTCTGTTCCAATAACTATCTGGGTTTTGCCAATCACCCCCGCCTGGTGAAAGCAGCCAAAGAAGCAGCCGATCGTTTTGGCGTGGGACCGGCGGCTGTGCGAACCATAGCCGGCACCATGGATATCCACCTTGAACTGGAAAAACGCATGGCCGCCTTCAAAAAAGTGGAGGCCGCCATTACCTTCCAGTCTGGATTTTGCGCCAATCTGGCCACCATCCCTGCGTTGGTCGGCAAGGAAGACGTTATCTTTTCCGATGAGCTGAATCACGCCAGCATTATTGACGGGGCCCGGCTTTCCGGCGCGAAGATCATCCGCTACGCTCATGCCGATCCGGTATCGCTAGAGCAAGTCATCAAGGAAGCGGAGGGTACATACCGCCGGGCGCTCGTTGTAACCGACGGCGTCTTCAGCATGGATGGCGATATCGCTCCTTTGGACAAGGTCTATGAGATCGCGGAAAAACACGACATTCTCTTGATGGTAGACGATGCTCACGGAGAAGGCGTTCTGGGCAACGGCGGCCGGGGTATTGTGGACCATTTCCACCTGCATGGCAAGGTGGATATTGAAGTCGGAACCATGTCTAAAGCATTCGGGGTTATGGGCGGCGTGGTAGCCGGGAAACCGCTGATTGTTGACTGGCTCAGGCAGCGCGGCCGGCCTTTCCTCTTCTCATCGGCGGTCACCCCGGCGGATGCCGCCGCCTGTATCGCCGCAGTGGACGTGCTGGAAGAATCCACCGAACTGGTGGACCGCCTCTGGGAAAACGCCCGCTACTTCAAAGCCGAAATGAAAACCCTCGGCTTCGATACCGGTGTGAGTACTACCCCGATCACCCCGATCATGCTGGGTGAAGCCCCTGTGGCCCAGCAGTTCAGCCGCACGTTGTTTGAGAACGGGGTCTTCGCCATGGCACTGGGCTTCCCCACTGTTCCGAAGGGCATGGCGCGCATCCGGGTAATGATCTCAGCCGCGCATAGTCGTGACGACCTGGATAAAGGGCTGGAGATCTTTGCCAAAGTCGGAAAAGAAATGGGGATCATCCGATAAATTGCCGGTAATTAATCATTAACTTAATCGACTGATTCAGAAGCAGGGAACCAAATCCTTATCGAAAAATGCCATAGAAAAGCAAGCATACGAAAAGACACCTTCCCCCATCTCTGCAAGATGGGGGAAGGCCGGGATGGGGGTCATTTGCAAGTTTGGCTTTTTTATTTTCCCAAATGAAAATTATCCAAATCCGGGAAGTCTGAAACCGGGTTAACCTTTATAATCAGCCTTTAATATTTTCGAGCGAGTCAGGACAACGCCATGAATTCAAAACAGCATCAGTTTGTCATCTCCATCATGTCACGCGACCGGGTGGGAATTGTGTATGAAATCTCGCAGGCCATTTGCGATCTGAACGGCAATATCGCCGATATCCGCCAGAGTGTGCTGTGCGACTATTTCACAATGATCCTTCTGGCTTCTTTCCCTTCCACAGTAAACCAGAGAGACATCGAACGCCGCCTGGCAGAAGTGGACGCTCACAGCGAGACCGCCATTGATGTCGCTGTGAAAGGAGTGGATGCACCAGCCCGCTCCAACGGGAGATCTATTCCGGAAAACGCTTATGTGCTCACCGCCACCGGACCTGACAGGGTTGGATTTGTGGCCACTGTCTCCTCCTTTTGCGCCGAGCACAACATCAACATCATTGACCTATCCACCACCAGCTCCAACGGTGAATACGTGATGATATTGATCACCGACCTGAGTAAATGCGCTGCCATACAATCAGTCCGACAGGAATTGACGGAATTTGCCAACGACAAGGGACTTCGTGTCGTTCTGCAGCATTACAACATCTTCCGGGCAGTCAATGAGATTAACCTGCCCATTCATTGATCCTTTTCTTCTTAACCAGGAATTATTCCAATGATCCATTCCGATGAAATACTAAATACCGTTGACATGATCCAGAAGGAAAATCTGGATGTGCGCGCCGTGACCATGGGCATCAGCCTGCTGGATTGCCACCGCGCGGATGTAACCAGCACCTGCACGGCGATCAAAGAAAAGATCGCGCGCCACGCGGCTAAACTGGTGTCCACCTGCGAAGCCATCAGTAGTGAATATGCCATTCCTGTGGTAAACAAACGCATTGCCGTCACACCCATCTCCCACGTTGGCGCCGGATTCGACTCCGCCGGTTTCGTGGACCTGGCTCTTGCGCTGGATGAAGCCGCCGCGGCGGCCGGCGTGGACTTTCTGGGCGGTTTTTCCGCGGATGTGGCCAACGGGATCACCTTTTGGGACCGGGAATTCATCGCCGCCATTCCGGCCGCGTTAAGTCAGACCAAAAAAGTCTGCGCGTCGGTCAATGTGGGTTCCACGCGATATGGCATCAATATGGACGCCATCGTCCTTCTTGGGCAGACAGTAAAAGATTTGGCAGAAAGTTCCAAAGAAATCGGTGGATTTGCCGCCGCCAAGTTTGTGGTCTTCACCAACCAGCCGGGAGACAATCCCTTTATGGCCGGCGCGGTGCATGGCCTGGGACAGCACGAAGTCATGATCAATGTGGGCGTCAGCGGCCCGGGTGTAATCGCCCGCGCGCTGGAACGAAAAATCTCCCAATCAGGGCGGGAAAATCTCGGCCTTCACGACCTGGCGGAAGAGATCAAGCGTACCGCCTTCCGGGTGACACGTTCCGGAGAACTCATCGGGCGGCAGGTGGCAAAAACATTGGGTATTCCATTCGGTGTGGTGGACCTGTCTCTCGCCCCCACCCCAAACATTGGCGACAGTGTGGGTGAGATTATTCAAATACTGGGTGTGGATGCCGTTGGCGCGCCCGGGTCAACCGCCATCGTGGCAATGTTGAACGATGCCGTAAAGAAAGGCGGCGCCTTCGCCAGCCAGAGCGTCGGAGGGTTGAGCGGCGCCTTCATCCCGGTGTGCGAAGACCAGGTACTGGCCACCGCGGTAAAGAATGACAGTCTGGTAATTGAAAAACTGGAAGCCATGACCAGTGTGTGTTCCGTGGGTCTGGATATGATCGCCATCCCCGGTTCGGTGGATGCCGCCACCATATCGGCTATCATGGCCGATGAAATGGTCATCGGCATGATCAATAACAAGACTACGGCCGTTCGCCTGATCCCCGTGCCTGGCAAGGAAGCCGGTGAGATGGTCTCATTTGGCGGGCTATTCGGTGAGAGTGCCATCGCCCCGGTACGCAATGTGGGCAAATCCAGCCGGTTCGTGGAATTTGGCGGCAAGATCCCCGCGCCCATACACAGTTTGCGCAATTAGGCAAACTGATAGAGAATTTTTCACTCCTCCATTTTCGGTCTTAAAAAATGGAGGAGAAATTATTCGGTAAATTTATCTGCCGTTATGATTCTGATTCAACCGGAACCCCCATACCGGCCTTCCCCCATCTCTTCGAGCTGGGAGAAGGTAACTTTTTTTAAATTTATACCCTTTATTCTTGTTTCGTAAAATAATTGAAATTCTATCAGGGGATCTATTCTGCGAACGGGTCATATATCGGGTTTGTACCGTTCCATACACAGGCCGGACGGTCGTCACTACAACAACCCGCCTGTGAGCAGCGGTGTATTGTTACGCGCGGCGGTTGGTCTGGCAAATGCTCTGCCGGATAGACAACTCCGGCTTCGAGTGAAACATCACACCCGGCGTGTTCGCAAAACCTGACCTTTTCTGTCAGCCAGTTTTTTTCAGCCACAATCTGCCTCCAATTTGAACATTACCAATTGTATCCGAATAATTGCATTATACCGCCGCTTAATAGCTGAATCCAAATACGCTATACATTAAGAAAAAAACCGGACCTTACGGTCCGGTAATTATTTTTCAAATCAACACTATTCCTCATCTACATCCCGGAATTCGGCGTCCACAACATCTACCCTGGGCTCAGCTGGTTTGGGGTCAACGGGTTCCTCCCCGGGAAGCACAACGCTGTGCAGGCGGTTCATGTGTTCCTCTACCACATTATCAGGGCAGAGTTCCACGAACAGGTATGAAGCCAGCCAGGTCATCAGGGCGTCATCCACCGGGCCAATGGCCAGATCAGGGAACAATAAATAAACCAGCGAAGCTATCGGGATTGCTTTAAGGAAAATGTTTACCCGGCGGTCTCCCATCAATTTCAAGATCAGCTTGATCCGCAGGCCAATTTCTGGAAAGAAACCACCGGAGTAAGGTGTCAAACCATTATTGGGCTTATTTTCCATTATTGATGTCTCCTATTTCATCATAACTATTTACGCAGTATTTTCAATCAAGTTGTATGCGTAAACATGGCCTTTCGCCGTCGATTGATCAGGGGTGACAGGATGCGGCGCAGGTAATATTTCATCTGGATGACCGAAAACCACGAGCCGCCTTCTCTGCGATGAACCCGCAGCATCTCAGGCCAACAGCGGTCATCCGCCGTTATGGTTTTGCCATCATCATGCAAACGGAAATTCGACCAAACACGCCCGGGGATGTAGACCAGTCGTGATAGTTTTGACAGGCGCACCCACAAGTCGTAATCCATGGCAAAGAAAAAGGTGGGGTCAAGCGGGCCAACTTTTTTCCATAATTCCGCCCGGAAGAACGCGGATTGCTGCGGAACATGCACATACCCGCGCAGCAGGCGTGAGTGGTCCGTCTGCGCGGCCGGGAATGAGCCAATTTTTTCGTCATGTGAATTGACAAAATTCGCGTCTCCATAGACCAGCCCGACATCCGGGTGAGCCTGCAGAAAAGCGACGGCTTCCCGGATCGCACCGGGGTTATAGGTATCATCAGAATTCAACCAGGCTAGAATGTGGCCATGCGCCATACTGAATCCCTTATTGATGGCATCCGTCTGACCGCTATCCGTCTCACTGATCCAGGTCTCAATGCGGTCTTCATATTTCCGGATGATATCCTGGCTGCCATCTGTCGATCCACCATCAATAATGATGTATTCGACATTTTTGTAATCCTGTTCCAACACCGACAGAATGGTACGCTCTAAAAATTCAGCCTGATTGTAAGATGGTGTGACAATGGATACCAGCGGAAGCGCACACTCAAAACTCATTTGGTCCTTGCCTCACGCAAATCATACAACACATAACCATCACCTTCACCAAGGACTGGATAATTCTGTATCAATTCATTTTTCAAGTCTGGTTGAGCGTCAAACTCAGAGAACATGGTTACCAGAAAATAATCCATTCCGTTGGTCTTATCCTTGAAGTAACTGGCAAAATCCGTCGGGCCTGTACCCGCCAGGCTGAACAACCGCAGGTCACCGCTATCCGGCCAATAACCGGCAATCCCCCGCCAGCCGTAATACATCAGGCGGTTGCCATATTCACTGGTCAGGGCGATGACTTTGCCATCCCCCGGTATAGCGTCCCCTATCTTTTTCCATGCGATGGGCTCGTTGGCATAGGAGCGGGCGATCAATACGGAACGTCCTACATACAGGCAGTAGCCGCAGGAACCGACCAGCACAACTGCCGCCGCCAGCCGCCAGAACCAGTACTGCGGCAGAATCAGCTCGTACACGGCCTCAGCAACAGACACAATCGAAAGCCCGATCAGCGGGATGACCATCAGATGGTAGTACTCGTGGGTGACCATCTGGTAGGGAAAAAACAGGCCATAGATAAAATATCCGGTCCATCCACCAACCAGCAGCGCTTTTAATTCACGCTTCGCGATGATGGTACCCAACAAAGATATCAGGATATTACTCAGCGAAAACTGGTTATGAAGCATCACCAGCCAATCGGCATAGAAATTCGATTCCAGTACCAGGTGTGACAGGGCGACAGTCCAGAATGAAAAGAATCCGCTTGAGCGGCTGCCGAGATTGATGATGTAGAACAGAATGGATGGTATGGCCGCCAACACAATTGCCGTATAGAAACGGGCATTCTTGTAGCGCGCCGGTGAATCAAGCTGGGTGAGAATGACGGCCGCCCAGATCAACACCAGAGGGAAAACGGTGATCATCTTGACCAGGATCGCCATTCCGGTGACCAGACCGGCAATGATGGCATCACCCCACTGGCCGGTATCCATCCAGCGCAGCAGGCTGGCCATGGCCAATAACAACCACATCACCATCCATGGATCCGGTTGGAACGACCGGCTGGCTATGATCGAAAATGGCAGGTAAAGATAAAAAGCAAGGCCAACCAGAGACGCCGCGAAGCCGGAATACCTGCGGGTGATCCAGAACAACACCAGTCCGCCAATGCTCCAGAATAAGGCATTTAAAACACGTGAGACCCACCAGATCTCCTGCCCTGCGATCAGGTAAACACCCGCTGTCAGAGCTTCCAGAATGGGCGGTTCGTAGACTTCCAGTGAATTCCCCATGTTAATGGCTTTTTCACGCAACGCGGGGTCAGCAGACGCATCCCATTGATAATAAAAAGACCTGGCCAGAATAGCAGACCGCAGTTGGCGCGTGGGATGGAAATCCAGCGGCGGGTCTGTCAGGTCAAAGACGCGGATCCCAAATCCCAAAAGCACGACCAACGCCAGCAATACCTGCCGATAGGAAATTCGCCTGTACCAGGGAGTCAGGATTGTCATTGGCTCACTCCCGGGGAATCCGCGGCTGGCATGGGATTTGTAAGGTCAAAGATGATGTAATCATCCGTTTGTTCAATTATGGGAAATTCATCCGTCATCATTTTCTTGAACTCACCCTGACTGTTGAATTCATCAAACGCGGTCACAAGGAAATAGTCTTTACCTTCCACCTGTTCCCTGAATAATTTAGCGCGGTCAAATTCCTGCCCGGCCAATTCACGCACCATGAAATCTCCGGAATTCATCCAGTTTTGTGGGGTTAACCAGCCCCAGTATTCCAGACGGTATCCGTAATCCTGGGTGATAGCCAGGACGCTGGAATCGTGCCCCAGTTTGTCACCCAGTTTCTGCCATAGAGTGGGTTCACCGCGGTAATCATTACGCTTAAGGGTGACGCGTACATCCCAGGCTTTGATGCCCACCCAGAACATGAAAACTCCCAAAATAGCCGCGGTGAATAGCCAGCGTGGACCGTCCATGCGGGCGACCAGGGCGGAAAGAACGGCTCCTGCCCCCAGGGCGACAATGGGGATCAACGGTTCCTGGTAGTAATCATGGGTCATGGCATGGTACGGTAATGCGAGACTGTAGAGTAAATACCCGGCAAAGAGTGCTACCATCATCCAGCGGCCGGATGGTGTACGCATCAGGAAAACGCCAACCAGCGCAGCCAGGAACCACTCAAAGCCCACCACGCTGCTGATCTCTCCGTTCCATCGCAAATACCAGACCGGGTCGATCCACAGATTGGGGAAGAAGCGCAGACTGAATTGTCCGGCCAGTTCCCCGCTGATCTTTAAACCATAATAGGTGAATATAGCGAAGGGCAGCGCGGCCAGAATAACGGCAACCCAGAAGGATTTGTCGGTAAAAGTTCGTTTAATCCCCCGGGTGGATAACAACAATCCCACCCAGGCGCCTGCTACAAAGAATGCCGCGACCGATTTTATCAAGACAGCCAGCCCGGCCAGCAATCCGGCGATGATTGCCCACGTCCATCCAGGCCGGCCAGACCAGCACCAGGCAGCCCAGACAGCCCACAGGATGGCGGAAACCATCAATGGGTCGGGTTGGAAGGCGCGGCTGGCGAGCGCGCCGTACGGCAGGATCAGGTAAAACGCCAGTGCGAATACCGCCCCATTGTTGTCGATCAATCCGCGCGCCAGCCAGTACAAAGGCAGCGCGCCCAGCATCCAGAAGAAAATGGACATGACACGCGGAATGCGCAGGTCATCGTTCCCGGCAAGCTGGTACCCCAGTGATGACAAGCTTTCCATAATGGGCGGTTCGATCAACCCCTCCGCCTTCCATTGCTGCAAAGCCTGGTTTTTCTGCCAGTCGGGAATATCCGTCCGGGTTTGATAATACATTCCCCGCGCCATCAAGGCGGAATGCATTTGCCGCGTGGAATGGAAATCCAGCGGCAGATCATCCAGGTCATAGAACCGGATGACCAGTGCCAGAACCACCAACAGCACAATGGTGATCCGGCGCAACCAGGCGGATTTTTCAAACAGGCGGTGTGAGAAGGCTGTGTCAGTCTGCGGCATCGCGATTATCGCCCTTTTCTTCATCTTCGGAACCGTTTTCATCGAACAATTTCGCTTTCCGGCGTTCCAGGTACCGCTGTTTAAAAGTATCCACATTAATCACCAGGCTGGCAATGGCATATCCAATTCGCCGCCATTCCACCAACGCAATGGGAGGATATTGCATGAAACTGCGGAAATAGGCCCGCAGGGCTTTCCAGGGTTCACCACCATCCAACAGATAGCGTGCGTTCATCCGGTTGGCGCCTGCCCACACGCGGCGTCGATTTTTCTTGTATAAAGCAGCCAGCCCGGGTTGATAAGGCATCCACGCGGCCAGTTGATAGGCTTCCTGACCACAGACTCGTGTCAGAGCTACGTTCTTTGCCCCGGCATGGATTCGGGCAGATGCCCATGTTTCGGGAACATACATCATCTTTCCATATTGGGCTATACGCAGCCAGAGGTGATGGTCAAGGAGAAAACGGTACGACAGGTCAAGATTCCCCGCTTTTTGCTGATCTGACCGCCGCATGAAAACCGCCGCCTGCCCGAGGATGTTAAAACTCATCAGGTCAGCCAACGACCAATCATCATAGGTAATCAGGTTGAAAGGCGTTCCATTTCCGTCAATGGATAACACGTTTCCGTAGACCAGGCAGACGTCTGGATTCTCTTCCAGAATTTGAACCGCCGACTGGATGGTTCCCGGCTGGTACAGATCATCGGAATTCAACCAGGCGATATACTTCCCCGTCGCCCGGGCGAAACCCTTGTTGATGGCTTCCGCCTGTCCCATGTCTTTTTCCGAAACCCACCAGTCGATACGGTCGGCATATTTTTCAATAATTGCCGGACTGCCATCCGTGGAGCCGCCATCCACCACAAAATATTCCAGGTTGGGATACCCCTGTTCCAGAACAGAGCAGATGGTCTGCTCAAGGAAAGCGGCCTGATTATACGAGGGGGTTACGATAGTTACACGGGGCTGTTCGGACATACTCATGACTTGAACAGACTTTTAAAATCCACTTTTGGGTAGACAGTTAATTTTCCGCCCACCGTGGCGTCCAATATTTCACGACCGGCCTGACGATACGCTTCCCGCGCGCGGATATAACCCATTTCCGAGGTATCCAGGTCAGGCAATTGCCAACGGAAGCCCTTGCCGAAGTAATTCCCGGCAAAATGATTCGGGTCATCACCCTGGCTGACTACGGTGGTGTTGGGTTTTCCCTTGGTGGCGAAGCTGTGATCCACACCGATGAGGATTACCTGACTGAATCCCAGGTAAAAGGCAATCTGCATGGAGGCATAGGTCACGGTGGCGCCTTCCCACAACCTCCCGCAAATATCATGAGCGAATTTGGGGCCGGTATAGGTGGTAAAGAGATAAAACAGGTTATCCCGGGGCTTTACCCATTGTCTGCCCCGCCATGAGATGAACGTGGGGATATCCAGCGTCTGCAAATCTGCGGCGCATTGTTCCACGACCAAGTCATTTATTGACACAAAATACGTAGTCTTGAATCCCAATTCGGGGAACATGAGGTAGAACCGGTTCATTCCGATGGTATTCTCATTTTTCAACCGGGAGAGGTCCATTTGTTTCAGGCTTGGTCCATTGCCAATAATGAAACAACGTTCGCCCTTGCGGCTGTCTTTAAGGGCAGCCAATTTCTCAATACTGTCCCGCCGCCGTGGATCGAATGTGGCGGAAGGCCACTGCTGCCAGCGTTGGATCACGTCTCGCGTTTCCCTCAGGCCGTTCAGCACGGGAGCAGGCAGACTATGTTTAATCGTTTCGCGCAGATTGCTCATTCAGTGCTTAACCGGGCGGTCGCGCCGCCATCCACAACCATCGCCTGCCCGGTGATGAATGAGGATTGGGTATTGTCTGCAAGGAAATAAATGGCATGAGCAATTTCGGAAGGCAGCCCGATACGTCCATTGACTGTTTTACGCGCCAGGTTCTCAAGCCGCTCCTGAAGTGTTCCTCCGCCAACGTGGCCGCGATTCATGCCATTTCGCAGCATGGGAGTATCCACCGCTCCGGGCAGAACAGCATTCACCCGTACGTTGATGCCGGCAAATTCAATCGCCATGGAACGGGTCAGGGCCAGCAGGCCGCCTTTACTGGCGGCATAGGCTGAGACACCTACTGACGTTGCCACGGCATGCACGCTGGATACATTTACGATGGCTCCTCCCCCGGCTGCCTTTAAGAGAGGGACGGCCAGTTTCGTTCCCAGGAATACTGAACGAAGGTTTGATGCCATGACCAGATCCCACTCTTCCACGGTCGTTTCAATCAGCGGTTTGTTCACCTGATAGGCAGCGTTGTTGACCACGGCATCCAGTGAGGGAGAAAACTCCCTGGCGTTACCATATATCACATCCATGGCTGCTGGGTCAGAAATGTCCGCCCGAATGAACAGGCCGTTCTTCGGGAATTCCTCTCCAAAATCAGCCCGGTCCACCCCGATAACCTGCCAGCCTGATTCAAAGAACAACTGGACGGTTGCCCGCCCGATGCCGCCGGCTGCGCCGGTAATCAACATGGTTCGTTTTTTCTCAGTCATTTTTTATCCCTTTGAAGAACCCTGTGAAATCGATTTTAACGACTCCTCCATTACAACATCCAGATCATCATGGGGGATGTTCAGATCAGCCAGCAGGTTATTAATGGTATTACGGTGGACGCGTTCCCAGGCTGCCGGGCTGGCATTGGAATTGTGCGCGGAAAGCAGCACATTGTCAAAGGTCAGCAATGGGGAATCCTTGGGTAATGGTTCGACTTCAAATACATCAAAACCGGCGCCACCCAGCAGTCCGGATTTTAATCCTTCCACCAGTGCGGCTTCTTCCACCAGAGGCCCGCGTGCCGTGTTGATCAACACGGCCCCGGGTTTTATCCATTCCATGCTCTGGTGATTAATGATGTGCAGGCTGGTGGGGTTCAGGTCGCAATTCAGGGAAATGAAATCCGACCTGCTCAGCAAATCTTCGAGGGAGGTCATCTCAACGCCATTTTCAAGAATGAAATCAGGCGCGATGGGAACAATATCATTCCCCAGAATCTTCATGCCAAACACGCGAGCCCGGCGAATGACCGCTTTGCCAATGTTGCCAACACCGACGACTCCCAGAGTGCATTCACTGAGCGACCTGCCAAGATATTTTGACCAAAGGCCTTTCTTGACATCCCGGTTCATCCAGGGAATACCGCGGGCAAAGCTGAGCATTAACCCCAGCACAGTGTCAGAAACCGGCAGGGTAAAGGCGTTGGTCGTGTTACGAACAGTGATTCCCACCTTTTCGCCATAGGCTTTATCAATGGAATCAATGCCGGTTCCCCACTTGGATATGACCTTCAGACGCGGCAGGCAGGCATCCATTACCCGTGGCGTAAAGCGATCATCACCGCAGATCACCCCGTCAAACTGTCCGGCATACCGCAGAATTTCTTCCTCTGATAAGCGTTCATTGACATCGGCAACTATGGTTTCACAGCCGAAATGCTGAATGATCCCGGTAAAACGGGAAATGGACGGCATCATATATGGAGCAGAGATCAAAATTGTTGTCATGGCATAATCCGATTGAAATTATACCTTTATGGAGAAAAAATCCATTAAGGCGGGTTGGTTGAAATGGTATAAATGGTTCAGCGTGCCTGCATCATCAGGTCTGCGATACGGAAATCCATTTCGTCATCAATATCCCAGGCTTCCTCTGGATTGAGCAGAAACATGTGCGGCCGGTCGCCGATGCGTGTGCGCCGTTTTTCGATCGTATCCCGGGAGAAAATGTAGATACAGGAATTCTCTTCATATACCGGGGGAAGGTCCTGGGTTTGCAAGAGAATATTTGGATTGTGGTTAAGCGGCCGTGCCAAAGCATCATACAACCGGCGCTGAACCCGTGTGACAGAAAAAAGACTGTCATACACCGGATAATTCGCCTGCATAAATTTCACTGCCGAGCGCACAGACGCGGACGTCAACAGAGGATTCGTGCTGTGAGTTTGCAGATAAAGGTCAGCCGGATAGCGTGAAGTATCATACAGAAGGACTTCATTCATCGGAATATCATCCGCGCGCAGGTGTTCCGGCCGTTCAAGGACATCCACGGAAGGGAATTTTTGAGCTACTCCCTCGCGGATATCCGGGCTGTCCGTATCGATCACAACCTTTGAAATCTCCTTGACCTCCAGAAGAGTTTCAAGGATATGATGGAACAGCGGTTTTCCAGCCAGTATTCGATAATTCTTTCCGGGAACCCTTTGTGAATGGTGCCGCATAGGCACCAGGGCTACGATATTCTCAAGACTCATTCTGACCTCCCCCGGGGATTGGCACCGGTAGATTCGGAATAAAAAATGGGTTCTACATCGCGTATTTTACCTGCCAATGGCGTAATGGTGCCTTTGGGATAATAGAATGTCTGTTTTAACTTCCAGGTCATCTGGTTGGAAGATTGCCTGTATCCCAGGTAGGTTCCGTGGAACTGCGCCCAGCGGAATCGCAGGATCTCATAAACCCGTTTCCATATTTCCGCTCGCCCGCCCCCCGGGCCTGCCAACGGTTCGTTCCCCGAGCCTGTCGAGGGGGAGCCTGCCCCTACTCCGCCCCCCGAGCCTGTCGAGGGGGAGCCTGTCGAGGGGGCACCTGTCGAGGGGGAGCCTACCCCTACTTCGCTCCCCGAGCCTGTCGA
>CAYQUX010000006.1:100733-165838 GCA_964420995.1 uncultured Leptolinea sp.
AGGGGGCACCTGTCGAGGGGGAGCCTACCCCTACTTCGCTCCCCGAGCCTGTCGAGGGGGAGCTTTTCAAGGGGGCACCTGTCGAGGGGGAAAACACCGGATTCCCGATCTGTCCCAGGTCATGAAAAGCATTGACAAAGAACAACCGGATCAAATCCCAAAAACTGAATTTTTCCTGCGGATAAATACGCTTGAAAGCCATGCCCTCACGGCGGTAACGGTTGAATACCCCAGGCCAGGTCTCATTATGGACGTGAATGATTTCCGCCTCGCAGACATAAGCGATTTGATAGCCTTGTTTTTGTGCCCAGTTGGCCCAGGCAAGATCTTCCAGCGCGGGGATGTTTTCATCATAAGGATGCTTCTCCCACAACTCCCTTCGAATGGCCGCGTTGGCATTGTTGCAGAAAGGATGGTCCTGACGCTTTATGGAATGGTCAGGGAACCATTGCTGGAAAATCATATGTTCGGAGAATTTCGTGGTTTCCATGCCACGCTGCTTTCCATACGTTACGGCCACCTGCGGTTTCTCAAACGGGTGAATCAGTTTTGCCAGCCAATCCGGATATACCGGATAAACATGCGCGCTGGCAAACACGACAAGATCAGCATCGCAGCGGGCAATCCCCTGGTTCAGGGAATAACCAAAGGAGAAATCCTCAGGTTTGATGTGCACCACTTCCACCGGAAATTGACCGGCAATTTCCACTGTGGAATCGGTTGAACCGGAATCGACCAGGATAACCTGCACATCACGAACCGTTTGCTGGAATATTCCAGTCAGCAAACGGCCGATGTGTTTTTCTTCATTATAGGCACGGATGACGATCGAACAGGTCGGTTTCATTCCGGCAGGAGAAAATCTCCCTTCTCCAGGATACCCCGTAATATTGTATCCATAGTTGGAGAGTTTTCACGGCGCAGCGCTTCAATTTCAAACGGACGCAGGTTAACATAACCCTTCCAGAAACGATCTTCCACCAGGAAAGCATCAAATGGCAAAGACGATCGAAAAATCTGGTAATACAGAAAACGCCGCGCGTTTCGCTGGTGTTCGGCAGGAGCCTTGACACTGCGTGCGGTCAGGAACTCTTCCGCCTTTTTCACATAGTCGTCTGCCGATGCGGGAAAGAACACAGAATCAACCTGGGTGAATCGGGCTTTTCCGCCGCACAACACGGGCATACCCATGATGCTGGCTTCCAATCCAATGGTCGAATTATAGAAAAGAATGAATTTCGAGCGGCGAATCAGGTCATACGAGCTGAATGGTTCGGTGGAATCAACAAACACTACATTGGGAAGCCGGTCGCAGCCGCTGGTTCGCACCCAATCCGCCACAGTTTCACGGCTCTCCTTCCCCGGTCGCTTTTCATCCGGGTGGGCGCGAATGACAAACAGCGTTTCTGTGTGCGCCTGCATGAGGGGCAGCAAGGCGTCCAACCAAGCGAACATATCGCTGAACAGGGTATTGGCGTGTCCCTGGCTGGTATCAAAGATCACATTGGTGAAGATGGGGACAATCTGCTTGAACGCGGAGGAACGATGCAGGAATTCCTCATCCAGTCCTTTGATTTCCGGCCAGAATCGAATGCCGGCCATACTGAAATCACCCTGAAAGCGTTTGGACAGGTATGCGTCCAACCGGGTATTCTGAGCTGCCGAAAGATCAAAATCTTCCGGGATATCAATCGGATAGGCGGTTGCTTCACCCGGGGTGAAATATGCCGTGAAAGGCATCAAACCAACTTCGTGTGAGATCACACGGATGCCCCTTCTACGGGCAGCCCACGCGGCTGAAGCTTCAGGGTAAAACTGACCATTAAATACGACTACAGTAGATGGATTAAGATCATCCAGCAATTTACTGAACTGTGTCACCACTCGATACGCTGAGATTATGTATTCCCTCAACAGGTAGCGCGTTCTTGCGTCATCTTCCAGCCTGTTTTGGCGAAGGATCCATCGCAAAGCAGGCAGTACCAATTCAGCCAGGGGAATCCCCTCATAACAAAAATCCATCAGGTCTTGCAGGGAAGATTTTTCAAGAATATTTTTCAGAACCGGGTTTTCCACGGGTTCCAAAGGAACAACCTTTGCGCCGGTGGTGTTTACAGCGGTCTGTCGTTTGCAAGCCGCGCAGGGGGGGCGTTTTTCTGGTTTTTCTCTATCCGTACCCAGTACACAGAGCGATAAACCCTCATGGCACACGAAGTGGATTACTGGAACACCGGCCAATTGCAGAGCCCAACCGGTTAGCAGTTCGTAGGCGGCATTCAGACTCAACCCGCTCAAGCGGGTGGACGCGTTGAAAAGAATGACCGGTCTGGCCTCCGGATTTATGGAAGAATGTTCTGCCACTGTTTTTCCCAGCAGGCGCACGCGCGAATCCAGCCGGCGTCGGGCAAGCACCCGCTGCAAGCGTTCCCTGTTGCGTGTAATGGAGAGGTCCAATTTCATGCGGTCATTTCTCAGGCGCCGGGTTGCCGCTCGAACAGGTAAAAGGAGTGATCTTAAACTCATAGGGGGTCAACCCATGAGAAAAATAGCTAATGTCATCCTGCAAAGGATATGATTCACCAAAATATCGGTTGAATACCAACCGGAAAGTGTTAACCGGTGTAATGGTGGGATACACATCTGCCCCGCCGCCGTTCGGCAGATAATAGGCGTTAAATATCTGCATGCGGTGCTCTTCATCCCAGCCATGGTCGCCCTGTAAAATAATCACCGGGGGTACCTTCGAGTTCGCAATAAGCGATTTGACGATCGGAATCACCCGGGAATTGACATATGAGATGGCGTCCAGATAACCTGGCATGACCGCGCCATTGGAGATATAGCGCCCATCCGGGCTGAACACAAACGGAGCGTGCGGCGCGAGGATATGAGCATACACGAATTTCTTCCCAGGCAGGTTGGGAACCTGTTCGAGTTGGTCCAGCGCGAAGATAACCTGGTCGTGGTGTTTTTCTTCGGGTGTGCGAATGTTCTCAACAATTTTCTGGGTAAATTTTGATTTGAGTTCATCCGCCGCCCGCAGAACGGAGGTTCGCAGGTACATCATCTCGAACTCCGATACATCTCTACCCTGTTTGACCTTTTCCAGAGGATTGTCATTTGCCACAATGTACACATCCGCATCAGTAACTTCGTTCCAGAAATATCCGGTTTCAAAAGCCACCATTTTATAACCAAATTCAGCCAGATAATTGCGAACAGGACTGTGTTTGATGTAATCATGGTAGACCGGCATGTCCAGACTCTGGTCACCCTGTTTGATCAACGGGCTGAAATTCTGTACATAATCCATATGCAGCGCGGATGATATGGACAATGCCGTGCGGGCATAATTGCTTTGCGCGCAATCCGGAATGACAAACCCCAGGTCGCGCAACTCAGACAAAAAAACAGAGTTATCGTAGTTGTAAAGTTCCTTCAGGATATCATCCCGGCTGTAACCGTCCAGAATGATGTAATACACATCAGGGAGAGTATCCGGATCAAGGCTTTTCCCGGATCCAGTCGTGATGGCAGCCGATTTGGCGCTGCCTCCGCCGGCCGCCACCCGCGCCGCCCTGAATTCAAACTCACCGATTTGATACATCGGAAAGATCAGCAATATAATGGAAACCGTGTTCAGCAGACGGTTAAAGTTGACTGCCTTGCGAGCTTTCTTAAAAATCAACCAGCTTCCAGCCAGGAAGAGCAGAATCCAGAGTACTCCCAGATAGCGGTGCCGGCCCACATCCAACCCGCCGATCACCTTCCCTTCAATCAGGGCATACACATGTCCATAGGTGAAGAACATGAGGAAAAAGAAAGAGGAGAAAACAGCGGCAAGATTCCTGTTTCGAAAGCAAAGAAAGCTGACTAGATACACCAGCATGACGAAGACCAGGCTGACCAGAAAAGATCGCACGGCCGCTTCCGGCCGGATCTGACTGATATTGGCCGCCAGTAACGCCAGAATGGGATAGAGCCCGATCAGTATGGGATGGAAATACCACGGTTGACCGTTATTTCTCCGTGGTTTAACAGATTTTTGTGTTGTCATTCAACCAGATGCCGCTAGTCGGATTCTTCGTCAGAATCCTCTTCGTCAGAATTTTCCACCGGGGTTCTGGTGATAAAAGCCTTGATCTTTTTCCAGTAGGCTTTTACGGCAAATCCCCCGCCCAGTAACGCGGCGAGAACCACCTGCAGGATAAAACTGCCCGAACTGGGGTCGAGATACAGGGCCGGTCTGCCCAGAATGGTGCTAAAGCTGTGAATTCCGTGGATCATGTGTTTCTCTCACTTATCTTCAACCGGGTTAATTCTGAACCCGGCGAAGTTTCTTTAAGGATGGAAGTTCGCTGTCGTAAACTTTCTTGACACCGTCGCCCAACGATTGTTCGGCAACGCGGATATATTTTACCAATCTTTCAAAACCGCTGGGTTCAACGGAAGCCGCCTGATCACCGCCCCACATGGCACGATCCAGCGTGATATGGCGTTCGACCATGCAGGCGCCCATTCCGGCAGCCAGAACGGAGGGAATTAACCCTACCTCATGTCCGGAATATCCGATGGGACAGGGAAATTCTTTGCGCAGCGTATCAATCATGCGCAGGTTCAATTCTTCCGGTTCACAGGGGTAGGTGCTGGTGGCGTGCGTGATGATAAGCTTCTCCAACCCGATCACATTGACAGCCGTGTGGATCTGCTCCATGGTAGACATTCCTGTGGAGAGAATGGCCGCGCGGCCGGTGGAACGGATTTTTTTGAGCAGACCGGAATCCGTCAATGACGCCGACGGGATCTTGTAGCAGATGGGGTTGAAGGCTTCCAGGAAATCCACCGCAGTCTCATCCCAGACGGATGCAAACCAATCGATCCCAACCTGTTGGCAATAGTGATCGATTTCTTTATATTCCTTCTCGCCAAACTCCACCTTGTATCGATAGTCAAGGTATGTAATATAACCCCAGGGCGTTTCCCGCATCTGGTTCTTCTGATTATCCGGCACGCAAATTTCAGGGGTGCGTTTCTGGAACTTGACGGCGTCCACACCGGCATGTTTGGCCGCGTCAATCATCTTCTTCGCGTTTTCCAGATCCCCGTTGTGATTGATCCCAATTTCAGCCACCACATAGGTGGGATGGCCGTCTCCGATCCATTTGTTTCCAATTTGTAATTCTCTTGTCATGATCAACCTCTTGATTTTTTTGCCTGTAATATCAGATCACAAATTTCACGAACCGCTCCGCGCCCGCCGAACTGGGATAACACCAGGTCAGCCGCCCTTTTCACCTCAGGCAGGGCATCGCCCACGGCAACCGAATACCCGACAAATTGAAAGCAACCCAAGTCATTGGTGTCGTTGCCTACATAAACCACATTTTCCGCTGGGATTTGCCGTTCATTCAACAAATTCCGCAGGGTAGTAACTTTATCATTAATTCCGTGCATTGCGGGGATTCCCATTTTTTTCGCCCGCGCTGCGACAACTTTATTGACTTCCCTGGAGAGGATCATCATCTCCAAACCTGTCTCCGAAAGCAGCCTCACTCCCAGGCTATCGCTGCGATTTGCCGCCACACGTTCAAAGCCGTTTTCATCCACCCAGACACGGTTGTCGGTGATCACACCGTCAAAGTCAAACACCATCAGGTCGACCTTCTCAGGCATTTGCCGGCGCGGTCTTCTGGCCGGATCCACATAGGTGAGACCGCCGTGCCAAACCAGCCATTCCGAACGCGCCCAGTCTTTGGGTGTGTCTATATCAATGGTGTACTGCGGATCGATCACCATACCGAGGATGTGATCTCCGGTCATGGAATTCTTTTTTAAGATGGTATCCGGTCGGATGGCATCAATGTGGCCGGTCTGCCAGTAGACGGGCGGCAATACCTGTCGGGGAGCGTTGTATGGCTCGGCAATTCCGGGCACCTGAAGCAAAGGGGAAAGCTGACCACTGGTCTCATCACGCCGCCACATTTTGTGCGGATTCTGCCCCGCCGGAACCACACCGCGCACGCAATCCGCGCCGGGGTTTTCCAGAAGCATGGTCACTGCACGGTCAACACAATCCACCGGGCGTACCGGTGAGGTAGGGCGCAGCTGGACGATCACGTCCGGTTCATAACCTTCTTTTTCTTTTAACCATTTGAGAGCGTGCTGGTAGACAGGCAAATCCAACGCGTTGTCTGAAGCCAGGTCAGCCGGACGAAGGAAGGGGGTTTCCGCGCCGCACTCCCTCGCGACCTCGGCGATTTCCTCATCATCCGTTGAGAGTATGGTGCGGGTCACAGTCTCTGCATGCAAACCGGCTGCGATGCTGTATGCGATCAACGGATAGCCGGCAAAATCACGAATATTCTTGCGCGGGATGCCTTTTGACCCGCCGCGCGCTGGAATGATGGCCAAAACTTCCGGCTTTTTTACCATGCCGTCCAACCTCCATCCACCACCAGGTTCGAACCGGTCATATACGATGACGCGTCTGAAGCCAGGTAGAGTACCGCGCCGCTCATTTCATCTTTGTGAGCCATGCGTCCAAGCACGGTACGGGCGGAATAGTTTTTGACGAACAAATCATCGTGGTTGTTGTACACCCCTCCAGGGGTCAGCGCGTTGGCGCGGATGTTCCGGCCGGCATAATATGTCGCCAGATAGCGGGTCAACCCCAGCACACCTGATTTGGTCACCGAGTAATACACCGGTTTATACTGCTGCGGTTGATCTGGTTTGATATAAATACGCTGATCCGGGCCAACCAGGCCGTAGGTCGAGCAGATGTTGATGATCGAGCCGTGATCCTGCTTCAGCATGGGGATGACTGCCGCCTGCGCGCACAGGAACAACCCGGTAAGGTTTACATCCAGAGCCTGCCGGAAGGATTCGACCGGGTAATCTTCAAATGTGTTGCGGTTCTGTCCGGCATGCTGCGGGTCAAACTTTGGGTCCATTGCCGCGCTGCATACCAGGGCATCAAGCCGCCCGTATTCCTTAATCGTGGCGGTCACCATCTTCTTTACGGAAGACGCGTCCGTTACATTGACGCCCACTCCAACGGCTTTGAACCCGGCAGCGCGAATTTCTGCGGCTACAGCTTCAGCAGCTTCGGCGTTCAGGTCGGCAACGATCACACCGGCGCCTGCCTGTGCCAGGGTTTTGCTGAATTCTTTACCCAGAAGCCCGGCTCCGCCGGTAACCACCGCTGCCTGGCCTTCCATACGAAATTTATCAAGTATGTTTTCCATGGTTTTTCCTGATTCTATTCTTTCACGGCGAATATCATTCCATCCTCCGATTCAAACACGGCTGGAATGTTCATAGTCAAATCTTTTAGCCACAGCCCTTCTACCGGATCATCAAGTACCTGCCCGGCTTCAAAAACAACCAGTATGGCGTTTCCCTCCAAAACAGACGTTCTGATCCCCTGGAGTGAACTGTCATAATTCGGACGTTTCTGGCGGGTCAGCGGATCGATGGGTGCCAGCAGGGCATAGGCGGGCCGGTCGGCCAGCAAATTTACGGCTGGCACGCGGTTCGTCCAGATGATGGAAGGCGGCATACGTTTGAGGGCATCGATCGTCTGTGAATTACGGTAGTACGCGCTGGCATATCCCTGCCCATCCGTGTGCAGGTCAATAACGGTACGCCTGCCGTCGTACAGGCTGGAAAGTACGGCAATCAATAAAATAATTGCGGCTGCCCATGAAGCTAATGGTTGTCTGCCCGTCCATAGAGTGCTTAACAAGAACACAAACACCAGTATCAAACCCACAAACGCCGGAACAAGAATACGATTTTCCAATGCGGTACTGGCATCCAGAAACGTAAGGGAAAGCAAAAGTACCACCAGGTAAAAAACGGATTGCAGGGCGATGATCAATGAAGTTTGGGTTTTCTGGTTGTCTGCCCTATTGGGAGATTTCCGGATGTTTCGCCAGAAATAGTAAACAAGCGCGATCAGGCCAATAATTAATGTAATCGCAAATCCATTCCAGAAAGCCGGCAGGAAGGCGTACACATCCAGTCGGTCCAGAAAAAGGAATGTCAGCAGGGTTTGGGTACCCTCCTGAAGTTTATCTAAGGTTAGCGGGTGAAATAACAGGCTGCGGTTGGCTGCCGTGCCAGAAACCATCAGGTTGCGGGCAAACCAGGCAATGCCACCCAGCAATCCAAACCCTGAAAACCACGCGATCTTGCGAATCCGTTCCTTCCAATCCGGCGAGAACAGAAAGAATGCGACCACACCGGTTGCCAGCAGCGATAATCCGATATAGCGCGTCATATACGCCAGGCTGACCGCCAACCCGGCCGCGGCGGGCAAATACCAGGATTTCTTTTCAACGGCATGGGACAGAATCAGCAGTGATACCAGCATCAGCTTGATGAAAAGCGGTTCGCTGAGCGCGAACGAGTGAGCACGCAGGATCGAATCTGAGCTGATCACCAAAAGGGCTGAGATCAGCGACCAGACCTCTGAACCGGTCAGGCGGATAGCCAGCAGCGCGCTCAATAATCCATTCAAAACCAGGCATGCCAGGCTGATTAACCAGCCGGCATTTATTAGGTCCGGGCCGGTTTTTGCCACGGCTGCCAGAGTGTAGGAATACAACGGCACATTGACCGTAAGTGGTTTAATCTCGCCACCGCCGGACGTACGGCTGTAGCCATTTCCCGCGAGGATATTCTCTGCCCCACCGATATATACCACCGAATCATTGATCAGCCCGGGACCGTAAGGTGTGGCATAGATCAATGCCCACACACCGGCTGCCAGAATGAGCAACAAAAAAACTATATAGAAAAATGTGTGATATTTGACCGGAATTTTCCCGGCAAAACTCTTAATTTGACGCAAGTGTTTCCTCATTGGTTCGCATTAAAGACGAAGGTAATTATAATGGACTTTAATATCAGACCATTCTATTCCAAGAGGGACGAAAAACCATGAAGATTGAAAAAATTGCCTTTGGCGGCTGGAAAAACTGCATCCAGTTGGACAACTCAGTGATCCAGATAATCGCGACAACAGACGTCGGCCCGCGGATTGTTTCCGGTGGTTTCAGTGGAAAGGAAAACCTCTTCTACAACAATCCGGCTGAAATGGGTCAGTCAGGCGGCAAGGAATACATGGGCTACGGCGGTCACCGCCTTTGGGCGGCACCCGAGCTGGCCAGGCGTACGTACTACCCCGATAATTTCCCTTTGGAAGTGAAAGAACTGAAAGACGGCGTGCGCCTGACTTCAGCCGTGGAAACCACCACGGGTATTCAAAAGACCATGGAAATCCGCATGGATGAAAAAGAACCCAGAGTGACCGTCCGCCATACCATTCAAAATTGCGGTCTCTGGCCGGTCAAACTGGCGCCCTGGTGCCTGTCGGTGATGGCTGCCGGTGGTGTGGCTGTTCTGCCGGTTGCCCCGCGCGATTTCACCCCCGGCCTCCTCCTGCCCTCGCACTGCATGGCCATCTGGCCGTACACCCGCATGACCGATCCGCGCTTCACCTGGGGTGATGACTATATACTCATCCGCCAGGAAACCAATACCCTGCCCACCAAGATCGCGGTGATGAATGAGGTCGGCTGGGCTGCCTGTGTGTTCAAGCACGCCACATTCATCAAGCTGTTCAACCGCATTCCCGGCGCCGAGTATGTCGACTTTGGCACAAACCTGCAAAGCTGGACAAACAAGGACTGCCTGGAACTGGAAACGCTGGGTGAATACAAGACTCTGGAACTGGAAGAGTCCATCGTCCACGAGGAAACCTGGTTCTTCGCGGAAAACATCCCGACACCGAAAAATGATGAGGATATAAAAAAGAGTATCCTTCCGATCATTCAGAAGATCAAGAATTAATAGTCTCTTTTACAGTAATGAAAAAAGACCCGGTCTCGTGAGCTATTGAGATCGGGTTATTTATTTGCCTGAGGGTTTGGATTGGAAAAATCCAACGGATAATGGTACATTGCCCCGTCTTCACCAAAAGCGACCACCCGCAGACCATCTGAAAACACTTTTACCCGTTCCGCCGTCTGATCCCCATAAATGGGATGCAACTGGTAGGCAAGCGTATTGAACAAAACCAGCAAGCTTTTTGCTTCTTTAAATTCCGCCTCTGCCGGGTCCATCCCGGCGGGGCCGTCACCATAGCGGGTGAAGGGATAAACCGGTTTATCAAAATATATCTCCGCCACCGGTTTGGCTGCCCGACCGGTCAGGTAAAGCACAGCCATGGTCTCATTGGTCACCAGCGGTTGACTCTCGGGAATGGCTTTTAAGGCTGCGATAACCGCGGATTGACGCCAACTCACGGCGTTATACCCCAATCCCGTCTGGGAATTTTGTCGCACGATGCGAAGGGTGCGCATACCGTACCAGCCAATCGCTCCAACCATGACCACCAGGCAGGTTATTTTTAGGGGTCTGACCAGATCAATTTTTAACAACTCGATGAGCAACAACCCGGCTATCCAAAGAAAAGCAATGTGCGCGGGGGAAAGCATTCGGTTATCGATGGTTATCGGAGGATACGTGGTCAGGTAAACTGCCAGCAAAATGGCAACATATATACCGGCCAAAATCCACAACGCGGAAACCCAGTGATTAATCCTGGCATCCGGTGACCTCCGCGCAACCCACAACGTCAGGGCTGCCAGAAGGGCCAACGAAATTACAGGCAGGCTGCTCATGATCAAGCCAATGATTGACGGTGATCCCTGGGCGGATGCCGGCAGCAGCCAGAAAAGCAGCGCGGAGTTCAATTGCGGCCAGAAGATCTGGAAACGGAAACCCATTTCATTAATCGTCAACATGGTACGCGCGCTGACTGTCGCTGTCTGACCTATTTGGGCGACTATCCAAATCGACAGGGGTATGATCCCAACCAAGCCCATGCGGAAAACTGCCAGAAGTCGCTCGCGAAAGGGCGTTTTCAACTGCGTCAGGCACAGGAGAAGTCCGGTTGCAAGGTACGCCGCCGCCGAATAACGGGTTGCCGCGGATAATCCCAACATCAATCCGCTGACCTCAAGCCATCCAATACGGTTGGTTGGTTTCGTTTCTAGATTTTTTAATACAAGCGCCAGCCCGCCAAATCCAAGCATCATTGTGAGCGGCTCTGCCATCGCCCAGGAATATATCGGCAGCAGCACCGGGGAGCAGGCGATCAGCCAGGCAGGGAAAATGCCCTCCGTCCTGCTTTCCACCAATTTCAGCGATATGAAACCGACCAGCAGTATCAGGCTGCCAAATAACAGGATATTCAACCAGCGGGCAACGATGGTCAGGTCAATGCCCAGCGCCGCGAATGGCGTGAGAATCAATGGAAAGAGCGGCGCGGAGTACGGCAGCAGGCGGAATGAACCATCCGGTTGTACCAACCCCAATCCGATGCCTCTGGCCAGATTTTGCGCCGAAGTCAGGTAAATGGTCGCGTCACCGCCAACGCCCGGACCAAGATGAGTGCTCCATATCGCCAGGGCAATGCCCACAAAGGCAGCCAGGCAGACCAGCACTTTCTCTTCTCGGATTTTCATTTTTCCACCTGCGGGGTGAACACAGCCATTCCGCCAGGTTCGGCTTCCAGAGTGAATCCATAATGTTCAATGGCAGCTTTTGTGGTTGCCCAATCGGGATAGTGATTAGGGTCAACCAGCACCCAGCGAACGTTCAGTTCACGCAACAGGTTGACACTTTCCATGTCCGGGAAATTCATCAATACCGGTTTGATGCGTTTGTATTGCGCCGGCGGAAAGGCATTAAAGAAGCCGCCCACATACGGCTTTCCATGGACCAAGGTGTAATACGTGTGTTCCTGGTCTTCGGCAATGGAAAATGGCATCTGCACCATTCCTCCATCACCGGGCTGTGATGCCAGCCAATTATCCACCGGCCGGGACTGCACCGAGGTGAATTCGGTGTAAGTGCCCGGGTACAGGTCAAACAGCACCAGCAGGATCAAACCGGCTGCAGCCGCATTTTTCCATTTAGGAGCGGTTTGTTTCAACAAATATGCCGCCCCCATTCCGGCCGCCGCGCAGAAGAACAATAACACGAAGATGCCAAAACGCATCAAGGCGCGCAGCTTCGCGTACAGCGGGAAATACTTGAACAACAGCCACCCCGGCAAAGGGAGGGGAATAGTGGGGCGGGAAATGAGATTCTTCAGGAACTCAGGTGTGGGGATTTCCACCGGAGCGCCGTTCCAGTGTAAATCCGTCCCCATGGCCAATAGCAGTGCCAGAGCACCGCCGGCCAGCATGAGAATCAGCAGCGTCTGATGTTCATGCTTTTTGCGGTTGAACCAGGCAAACAGCGCCAGAACAAAGGTGACAATCCCGATATAAAGTGTTCCTTCCACCCACATGTCGCGATTGAAATGCTGACCCACCCACGCGCCCCACAGGAAATGGTCGGTGGACGGCAGCAGAAAATCGGTCAGTCCGGCAGAATAGGGACGCACAACTCCCAGTTCGCGGTTGGGGAGTTCCCCTTTGCCAGCCAAACTGACGTATGGAGCCACCGCGATGGCGATCAACGGCAGGGCGACCAGACCGGCTATCATCCAGCCGCGCCAGAAGGTTTTTTGTCGAAGTATGGGGCGGTTAATGAACAGGACATAGACCGCGAATACAAAGGCGGCAATCAGAAGAGTCATGTACAGATAATACTGGCTGGTCAGGGCAATCAAGCCCAGGCCGATACCTGTTTTGAGAATGGCGCCCTTCTCGCCGTAAGATACGTTACTGAATGTATGGGATGCTTCACTTCGTTCAGCATGACGTTGTTTCGTCATCCTGAGCGAATGCGAAGGATCTCTTAATGCCTTTCGGGTATCTACTAAATCTGCATGGTCATTCCCGGCTGAGCGAGATGCTTCACTTTGTTCAGCATGACAGAGGAGCAAATCAAAGAACCCCCAGAAGAACAGCGGGAACCATTGCAAACCGGACAGATTCAAATGCCCGATCAGAAAATGGGCGAAATGGAAGGGTAAAAACGCGTAAGCCGTGCCAGCCAGCAGTGCCGCCCCGGTAGAATGCGTCAACCGTCGCACCCACAGCGACATGATCAGACCGCTGAGCACAAACGATAACAAATGTGCCATGTTGTAGGCGAATGTCGGGCTGGCAATCAGGCTGAAGGGCACAGCCAGCAGCAACTGTGACGGTGTGATCTCCGTATACGCCAGGCTCCACCCTTCAGGATAGTTAAGGAACCACACGTTGAACGGATTGACATGCAGGTCAAAGAGCGCCTTCTTGAACCAGCCGATCATCCAGACAAAATAAATATTATCCCCCACCTGACCAATCATCTGGCTGCTCATCCGGGTAACCAACGGCCAGGTCATCACCACCGTCAGCAGGGCAAAATAACCTGCCGCAAGGTAAGGGAACCATTTCTGAATAAGGGGCTGTTTCGCTTTCATAACGTCAGAGTGCGACCATCTGTCCTGTTGAAGCCGATTGATGTACCGCCAGGCAGATTTTAAGGGCGGCTTCACCGTCGGCGAGAGTGCAAACTGGATTTGCCTTCTTTTCTATAATATCGAGAAAATGCTTCGTCTCGGCGATAAATAGATCATTGCGGTCAAAACCGGCAGGCAAGTCCACATCCTGCCATGTTCCGTTGCCGGGGGTGAACAACCGGGCTGTGCCGTCAGCGTTGTCCCAGGTGACGCGCCCCGCCGTGCCGGTGATCTCCAGTGTGTGCGAAGGCGGCTGCTGGAAATAATCCAGATGCAGACTGCCGGTCACACCCTTGACAAATTGCATTCCAATCTCGGCGTAATCTTCCACCTGTAATTCCAGGTCACTCAGGCAACCGGAATACGCCCACAGGGATTTTACGTCGCCCAGCAGCCAGCGCAGATAATCCACAGGGTGGCTGAGGGTCACCACCACGCCGCCGCCCAGGTCTGACCGGGCTGTGTAACTGGCCCGGTAATCCTCCCAGGGGTGCCAGTTGGGCAGGTATTCCCCCCAGTGCGCGCGAAAGGACAACGGCCGGCCGATCATCCCATTCGCCAGCCAGGTTTTGATCTGACGCAGGCCGGGGTGAAAACGGAACTGGTAGCCCAGTAAAACACCCGCGCCGCCAGTTTTTGCGGCAGATTTGAATTCATCCAACCGCTCAAGTGAATGTGATATCGGCTTTTCCATCAGGATGGCGCAACCCGCCATCGCCGCCGGGATGGCCACGTCAAGGTGCAGCGCTGTCGGGTTGGAAATGATCACGGCCTCCGGGCGGTGAGCCAATGCCGCCGTGATGTCCGTTTCCACCGGCAGACCGGCGATCTCATCATCCGGCAGGGTGGATTTGTGTGAACGCAGCAGGACGATATCCGTCTCACCCAGCGCACGCAGGTTGCGTAGATGACGTCGTCCAATGGAACCAAAACCCGCGATCAGGAACTTCATCGAAAATCCTCCGGTTTGGGTTTATCCAGCAAAGAAACCAGGAACTCTCCCGTTCGCAAGCCGGCTGTTCCGTCAGTAAAAGTCACTTCGTCGTGAATGAATTTCTCACGCTGTTCGTGATGAGCCTCCGGGTTCTTAAGGTACAGGTTGATCGCGTCTTGAAGTTCAGCTTCATTGAGCGCGACCAGTCCCGCCCCGGCCTGGCGGAAGCGCTGATGGGTGGGCCACTCGCCAATCTGTGAAAGCGGCAGCGAGAAACGTCCGGGTTGATTCCACCCGCCCGGTGCATCAATGCACACCGCCACGATCGGCCGCCCGTGAATGGCTTCTTCCACCACCATGGTTGAATAAACGGTCAGGAAGACATCCGAATAGGCCATCATCGAGGTTTTTTCCGGCATATCCTCGCCGGAGTAATACCCCAGCTCGCCGCCCAGCGGTACCGGTTCCACCAGATGCACATGCGGCAGTTCTTTAACCATCGCCCGCACGCGCTCTCGTTCCGCGGCGAACAACGGTTCGCTCATGAAATGGTTGGGGTGCAGCCGGATGAGCAATTGTGATGGTTCGGCCAGTTGATCGTTTGATACCAATCGTGCCAGGGCTTCGATGTTCTGAATGTTGGGGGAGAAGGTAATAAAACTGCTGGCGTATGAAAGCAGCTTGCGCTTCGGATCGAGATTGTGCAGTTTGAAATATTCTTCGCGGCTCATCAACCATTGCTGATGGAAATATCCATCGTAGGATGGTATCCCGCCAATGTTGACCCGTTCCGGCAGCCAGTCATCACCTTCCACCAGTTCCTGTTTCTGCAGTTCCGACCAGCAGGTGATCCAATCCACCGGCGCGCCGGGCAGGCTGTAACTGCTGGGATTATCCCAACCCACCACCACGGCAGCCGTTTTAACACCCCGGCTGGCCGCCTGACGCAGCAGGTAGCGGTCCAGCCGCCACCCGGGCGTGCTGGCGATTACCAGATCGGGGTTGTATTTCTCAAACAGGTCGGTATACAGACTGGGGTCATATTTCAGTTGAGCCCGGTAAACCAAGCGGCGGGCAAGTTTTGAACGACGCATCAGGCCAACGGCCGCCTTCATGAACGGCATGATGGTGCGTCGGCGTTTCGAAGCTTCCACATCCACCTGACGCACATGGCTGGTCAGGGCTTCCACATTGATACGATTGGACGCCCCCACCCTGCGCAGGAAGTTCAGCCACCACTGCGCAGATGGATCGACTATATCGCCGTATTTACGGCACTGCTTCATGCGCAGGCCTTCAATATGCACACCCGGTTGCCCAAAACGTCTTTCGATCTGTTCCTTGAGTCCGTCATCGGTTAGGATGATCACCTCGGCGCCGGCTTTCAACAATGTGGGCACCACATCGCTCTGTAAAAAATAAACGATGGCCAGGCCGTGGTCGGCGCTGATGAATACGGTTTTCTTATCCGGCATGCGGACGGGTCTCCTTATTTCGCCGCCGGGCGGTCATAATACCAGCGGAAAATAGCATCATAAAATGATAGCAGGAATTTCTTGATGGGCGGAAAATCCAGCAGCAGCCTGCGGTTTGCAGGCTGAACAGATTTGTCACTCCCCTGCGGATCAATACCCGGCACATTGCGCAGGGTATTCGACATATTCATGGCAAACGGTTTGACGGGCATCAGGCGCAGGTAACCGGCTTGATTGACACGCTGATCCAATTGTTTGACCTGCCCCATCGGACGGTCCATATCGAATGGCAGGAACTGCGCCAGCACATCCTTGCGGGCGGTGAATTGCCAGTGCGACGCGCCCGCCAACGCTCTTACGCCATTGTACTCCAGGCAAACGTCTTCACTGGTTTCGTAATGCTTCTTGATTTCATCATCCGTCTGGGCGATGGAGCGGTCAAATTCCAGGAAAGTCTCCCATGGAATGAACTGTCCGCGCTGCACCACTCCCTGTTTTTCGCCCCATGCGACTGTGCCGGTATAGAAATCAGCGTTAGTGCGGAATGGGCGGGCGGTAACCATGCCCACGTTCGGGTAGGTTTCAAGAATCTTCACCGATTCAGCCAGCCAGCCGGGATAAAACAGGCAGTCGCTGTCCGCGTAGGCGATGATCTCACCCGGAGCGCCGGCCAGCATCATGTTCCATGCCCCGCCCTTGCCCAGATTCTTTTCCGAGATGAACAGGTACTGGATGCGCCCCTCATCCTGCTCATTGATCAGGAAGTTCTTGACTTCCTCGCACGAGCCGTTGTCGAAAACCAGCAGATCGAACGGCAGACCAGCATCTACGCGGGCGCTGTTCAGGCACACCTTCAGCACATCCAACGCTTCCGCGTAAAAACCGCTCAGGAAGGGAATGTAATTCAATACGGCTACGGTGATGCGTTCCGGTTTTGCAACGGTTTTCACATACTTGGCCGGATTCTGTCCAACTCGCATATCTCAATTCTCCAGATCAAATTTATACCACGCGTGATCAGGCCTTACGCCCTGATCGCCATTCCCGATAGGCTTTTTGGGGGTGAAAGATGGCAAAGAAGAGATTCGCCAGCCGCTGTGAATGCCAACGCACCAGAGGGATGATCTCGACTTCGCGCCAGAATTTTTTCCACGACATAGGGAAGTAATCCAGTTGGCCGCCCTTGATTATTATGTCGCAATCATCCAGGGTAAAAACGGTACGTTTTCCGCCGCCGGCATTGACATTTTCAAAAGACTCTGGCAATTTGTAATGCGGCTTGCCGTCCGGCAGGTGATGGTAATCATGATCCTGGTGAATGATGGTGATATCCTCGCTGCCATCCACCATTTTCCAACCGCGCTGGCGGGCTTCGTAGATCATCCAGTTATCCCAACCGGCCCGCCCGATGGCGAACGGTGGCATGTGTTGAAACACATTTTTGGAAAAAAGAAAATAATCGCTGCCGCCTCGCGGGTGGCGCCGGGCGCGGGTTCTAATCTCATTCTGGAGCCGTTCCTCCCAATCACCGGTGAAATCCATCTCCTCCCGTACGTCCAGATCCCATCTCTGGCCGACAATGAGAAATTCCTTCGCCATCTGACTGACCTGTTCAGCCGCCCGGTTGAAATCGGAGAGCAGGATGATATCCGTGTTAATACACGCCAGCAATTCACCCGTGGCCGCCTGCCGTCCCAGGTCAAAGATCGAATCGATCATCGGGGTACCGTACGAATTACGTTTCACCCGGGGCATGTGTTTGACACCCAGCGCCCCGGCTTCTTCCGCCACGCCGGCATCGTCACCCACCAGGATGACCTCCGCGCCAATGGCTTTCCATGAGCGGATGGCGTTACGCTGGATAACGGCAATGTGATCATCCGTAAAGGCTTTCGGGGCAGTGAAAATGGAGATCATTTCTTTATCCTCGCATCCACGTCATCGAACACTTTGTGCTTGATTTCCGCGTTGATGGCATTCAGTTCCGGGTGTGCCTGCGTGACGGCAAGCACATCCTGCCAGGTGAAATTTTCCCTGTCCGGCAGCAACGCGAACACCGCGCGGATGAAATCCAGATCTTCGGGTGTATCCACCGTCCAGCGCAGGCCGCCGCAATCCGGGGATGTATTCAACTGGTAAATGGTAAACCTTCCGGGAGTATCATACAGATAGGGCATCACATGCTCACGTTCGTGGGCTTCCCGGGCTTCCTTCCAGGCACGTTCCAGCGCGGCAAAACTGCACACTTCCGTATCAAGGCCGATGGGAAAAGTGCGTCCCCAGGGAGGAGGGAGGCGATTGGCAGCGAAATCCGCGTTGTGAGCGTGGAATGCGGACACCGTGTCATCAATCACCTGTGGGTCGATCACCGGGCAGTCCGCCGTCACCCGTACAATGATGTCGGCCGCATACAACCGCGCCGCCTGGTAATAGCGGTCCAGCACATCGAACATGCTTCCACGATAGCAGGCCGTTTGTGAATCTTTACACCAGCGTTCCACGGCGTCATCCGCCATGTCGGTGGTGGTGGCAACGGCCACGAAATCCACGCTTTTTGCCCGGCGGGTACGTTCCACCACATGGGCGATCATCGGTTTTCCATCAATATCTTTAAGTACCTTGCCGGGCAGACGGCTTGAACTCATGCGCGCCTGCACAATGGCAACGGTGTGAATCTCTTCGGGCATTACTTTTCCTTTTTCCATTGCAGTTGGCTATAGTCCAGCGTGTGTGCGCCGTAGTGGTATTTCCCACCGTCCAGACGGCGGATGAAGGCCACAATTTCCGCGCTTTCCGGAAAATCGGGGCGCACATAATAGTAATGGGAATCCGCCGGGCTGTCACCATAAACAGCCGCCAGCGTGTAATTATTTTCCCTGGCAAAACGGTCCAACGTCAAGGTCATGCGGCTCCAGGCATCTCCGGCTTCCGCACGGGGAAGAATGGGAGAAAAGTCCGCGTGGAACATAATGATCTGAGGGTTGGCCTTCGCCAGATAGTCTGCCGTGATCCCATCATTACGGGCGATCCAGGCGTCGTTAAGTCCCCAGGTATCCACTGCCTGCCAGTCGGAATATAATGGCAGCAGCCCCGCTTCGGTGGTGGCGATGGTGTACTGCCGGTTTGCGAATTGTGACAGATACTGCGCCACTTCGAAACGTCCATCTGCAGAATACGCGATCTTCCAGCGTTCCGTCTGGGAAAATACCAAACCGGCTCCCAGCAGGATGACTGCCAGCACAGTCATACCGCGCCGTGAAAGCGGCCACTCCTCAAGTGCCGGAATGTTGAAAGCCAGCCAGAGTTCTTTCAACACCAGCGGCCAGCCCATCAAGACTACTGCCAGAATAGGATACTGGAAGCGCCACAGGTAATTCATTTCATTTGACAACAACACCCACATCAGGGTAAATCCCAGAATTGGGATGAGCATAAATAGAGTGGCATGCATCACACCGCGGATTTGAAGCGGGTTGTGCCTGCCACCCTCAGAATCGGCTTTCTGTATGCCTTCACTTTTGGCAGGCAGCCATTTCGCGGCAGTCAAAGCGATCAGCCCCGTCACCAGCAATGCGAGCAGCAATCCCGCGTAGGAGGGGGAATACCGCCCTAATACCAGCGATTTATGCAAGTTGGAAGATTGTCGAAATAATCCCATGGTAAATCCGGCCAGCATGACCAATCCCGCCCAACCGGAGACTTTTACGATCAATCCGCGCCAGGCAGGTTCCACCAGGCGCAGCAGCAACGCGGAGATGCGTTGCCACAAACCGCTGCCAATGACGGTTCGTTCAACCCCAGCCCAGACTAAACTGACAAGACCAACCGCATAAACCAGCCAGAAGGGAAAGCTTAGCTCGAGCAATGCCTTCCAGGCTTCCTGAAGGCTGTCTGTGTAGAGGCTGCCGCCGCCCTTTTTATAGAATGGATTGGGTAATGGGTGTCCGAAGTAATTCCAGCGCCACAGGAAATACCCGCCGCCCAGAATGAGGAAAACGCCACAGAAAATGATCAGAATGCGGCTGGATTTCTTCCAGCCCAGCTTTAAAAGAACAGCCAGCAGCATGAAACCAGCGATTAACACGCCTTCCGGCCGGGTCAAACCCATCAGCAGGCCGCTTAGCGCAAAGGCGAAAGCGCGGGTGATGGATGTTGGTTTCTTTACGGCAGATTGCGCGGTCAGCCAGCTCAGGCAAACAAACAGGGCAAAGAAGGTGGTACCAAAACTGGCTTCCGCGTATCGCAAACCAGGACCACATAATAGAAATGCCGCAGATATAAATCCTGCCAGAATCCCGCCATTGAAATGACGGCGGATGCCGTAATAAACCAGCAGGACAGTCACACCATGGGCGATGCCCCCAACCCACAGGACGGTGGATTCTAGTCCACCACCCAGCGCGTACAATCCGGCCAGAAGGATCATGAAGAGAAAGTCAGTCGCGCCGTCCACCGGCGGCTGGCCGATGTTCCAGACGATGCCATGTCCTTGAGCCAGATTCTGTGAGTAGCGCATCAGCATGGCTGCGTCTTCCGCGGGGTGTACGGGTTTATTCACCGAGGCAGCAGCCATCCACAGACCGGTCATGGCCAGTACCAGCAGAATCACATAATCCAACCTGGAAATTGACCGCTTCACTTTCACAATCCCTGGTCCCGGTGGATCTGCATGGCCAGCTTGTACCCTTTAAGCATAACCTGTTGATTTTTTGCCCAATCGGCTCTCTCTTCCGCTACTTCTTGAGCCCGGCGAGAAATCGCCGGAAGTTGCGAGCGCACCTTATCCAGTGCCAGCAGACGGGAAGCCAGATGAAGGTCGTCGCCATCTTCAAAAAGGTAACCGCTGACACCATCTTCAACCCACTCACGGTTGCTGGGAATGTTGCTCACTACGGGGATTGCTCCGCAGGACATGGCTTCCATGAGCGACAGGGATGAACCATCCACATGGGAAGCGCTGATGTACACATCGGCGTCGTTGTAATAATGCGGCAAATCGGTCTGCGAAATCCTTCCGACGAACTGAACCTGCCGTGAAATGGGCGATCGGCGAATCTTTTCCTGTAAAGCCGTTTTCATGGAGCCATCGCCTGCCAGCACAGCCCTGAAAGTAAACCCGGTCTTCCCGGCCCGGATCAGTCCATCCACCAGCACATCCACACCGTACTGTTCCTCCCAGGCGCGGTTGGAGAACAGGCGTAGCGGTTCACTGGCTGCTCTGCCAGCGCGTGCCCCTGTGGGGAAGAACAAATCACGATCAACTCCCCAGGGAAAAACCACAATGCGGGAAGGATCGAAACCAAAGTCCTGAGTGGCCATTCTTTCCACGCTGTGAGCGTCACAGAAAAAGACGGTAGTTTGCTCGAGGGCTTCCTTGATTGCCATCCATACCATCAGGTCACGATTGGCATCCCACAGCAAGTCAAATCCCCACGACATGCCAACCAGCGGTTTAAACCCGGTGAAAGCAAAAACACGCGCCACATCATTCATCGGTCCGGCGTGCACCAGATCGATCTTCCAGCGGTCGAGCAGGCTGCCAATGGTATGGGTGGTGGTTTCCTTATCATTTGGTTGGAAAATCTGCCGTACGTTGGGCGGTATGGCGAGACCCGGCGTGGAAGCCGGGGTCAACGGCAGAAAGAACACTTCATTTTCGGACGCGGCCAGAGCGCGAAGAAAACGCTCGTCATGCACGCCAAAACCGCGGGAAGCATACAGAAGTCGCATGGTCGGGTGTTATACCTTGCCCAGGTCTGTCCAGCAGATTTCTTTACCAGCCGGCATGTCGGCCAGAACCCTGGTACCTATCACCGCATCCATTTCGAAAGGAAGAATGGCACCCGACGCAACAGGACGTAATACATCCAGCATTTCACGTGTGATGACATCACCGGCTTTCAGGTCACGTGCCGCACGTACACACCTGCGCTGCAGGTAGACCGTCTGTTTCTCGTTCTCAGCGACGAACTTATCACCCGACCCCAACGCGCGTTCCAACTGGCGGGTATTTTCCACCATATCGGCCCAGCTTTTCGGGTTCATGGCAAAGGCGTGATCCGGACCCTCACGCAGATTATCGTCGGTGAAATGTTTCTCAATAACCCGCGCGCCCAGCGCCACCGCGCCAAGAATGGAAGCGTGTCCGGGAGTGTGGTCCGAAAGGCCAAGGATCAGATCAGGGTACATGCTGTGGTACGTGGTCAACACACGCAGGTGCAGGTGATTGAAGTTTTCCAGGCTGGCCGTGTAATTCGTGTTGCATTGCATCAGCACGAGCTGCGGATTGATAGCCAGAAGAATACGCACCGCTCGCTGCACATCACCGATATCCGAAGCGCCGGTAGCCAGCAGCACCGGCTTATTCTTGCGAGCCATGTGTTCCAATGCTTCCGGCCAGTTGATGTCACCCGAACCGATTTTATACGCCGGCACGTAAGGATCAAGGTAATCAATGGCTTCAAAATCATAAGGGGAGGAGAAATAATCGATCCCAACCCTGTCACATTCCTCTTTTAGGATGGGTGTCCACTCGAAAGGCACTGAAGCGTCTTTGTAAACTTCAAAAACAGATTTTTTCCATTTGGCCTGGTGGGAAACCTGCCCACCCATGGACTTAAAACCATAATCCGACACAATTTTTGGCGCCTGGAAATTCTGGAATTTGGCCGCGTCTGCTCCGGCATCTTTGGCTAGGCGGATCAACAACTTCGCGCGTTCCAGACTGCCGTCATGGTTGGCCGCAATATCAGCGATGAAATAGGTGGGATGATCATTCCCGATAAGGTGATTACCAATGCGGATTTCCATATCGAATCCTCCGTGGTCTTAATTATGTCTCAAATATGACTGTAACTGCTGAGGGTATCCTTCCATCTGTTGCCTGGCGAATGCTCTGATGCCTTCATCCACTCCGGGTATCTCCTGCTTGAGCGCCTCATGGAGCTTCTGCGTGTTTAGCGTCAAACGGGGTGAACGGCGGGCTGTCAGACCGCCATCCATCACAGATACAGGGGTGATCAGGTTCTTATCAAATCCAAACATACCCGCGATTTTGCACCCGAATTCAAATTTACTCAAAGAGATCGGGCTGACCACATGGTAAATACCGCTGAAATCGCCTTCTGCCAGACGGATCAACAACTCCGCCAGATGATCAACAAACAACGGGCAAAATTCCACGTCTGTAAAACCATTAACCGTTTTACCTTCAGCCAGATTATTAAAAAAGAACTCCGCCAGGCTGCGCTTCCCGGTCAGACTCCAACCGTAAAAATTAACCCGCGCGATCACGGCTTCCGGGCAGGCATCCAAAACTTCCTTCTCGCCTTTCAACTTCGTGGAAGCATACACGGAAAGCGGATTGGGCGTGTCCGTTTCCAAATAGTTTCCGCGGGTTCCGTCAAATACGGCATCTGTGGAAAGGTGTACCAATCGAATGGACCGATTACGGCAGGCCGCAGCGAGCCTTCCTGGAACCAACGCGTTCACCTGTTCGGCCTGGTGGGGTGATTTTTCACACTCGTCAATATTTGCCATGGCGGCGCAATGAATGACAGCATCCGGCTGAGACTCATTCAACAAGTTGTCTATGGCGCCTTGTGAAGCAAGATCAATTGAATGGAGCGGGAATGGCACGCCTAAAAGGCTATGCGAATGGGTTACGCCGATCACGTCCCGGCGCGTTGACTCGCGCAACGCCAGGTTTATGCCCAGCAGCCCGCTCGCCCCGGTTACCAGCAGTCGTTTCATTCCGCTGTGCCCGCGTCTCCATTGGTCTCAAACGGCGCGACCAATTTCTTTATCTGCTCCACAGATAACCACTGATCATTTGTATTGCTCGCATACCGGAAATCCGCTGGCAGGGTTTTGCCACGTTTTTCCCATTCGTGCCCGAACCACAGGGCTTCCGCTGGCTGCACCACGAACATATCGTCCAGTTCAATGGTGGTGCGGTTTTCATCTTCCGAGATCAACACCTCGTGCAGTTTTTCTCCCGGCCGAATGCCTATGATATTCACTCTGGCCTGCGGGGCAATGGCATGGGCCAGATCGGTGATGGTTGTGCTGGGTATCTTGGGGACAAATACTTCCCCGCCAAACATCTGTTCAGTGCAGCGCAGGGTAAAGCGAACACCCTGCTCCAGTGAGATCCAGAAACGGGTCATACGGTCGTCGGTGATGGTTAAAACGCCGTTCTGGCGCTGTTTGATAAAGATGGGCACCACGCTGCCGCGGCTGCCGACCACATTTCCATAGCGCACACAGGAAAACCGCGTAGCCGTTCCACCGGCATAGGCATTGGATTGCACGAATAATTTTTCAGCGGCCAGTTTGGTTGCCCCGTACAGGTTGACCGGATTAACCGCTTTATCGGTGCTCAGGGCAATGACTTTCTCCACACCGGCATCCAGGGCAGCGTCCACCACATTGCTGGACCCAAGTATGTTGGTCTTGATGGCTTCCATCGGGTTGTATTCACAGGCAGGCACTTGTTTCAACGCGGCGGCATGCACTACCAGGTTGACCCCATTAAAGGCTCTGCGCAGGCGCTGTTGATCGCGAACGTCACCAATAAAATACCGCAGGCTGGGATGGTCGTATCCTGCCACGCGCATTTCGTGCTGTTTCAATTCATCGCGGCTGTAGACGATGATCTTGGCTGGATGAAATTCTTCCAGCAAAATTTTGATCATCTTTTTTCCAAAAGAACCGGTGCCGCCGGTAACCAGTACAACTTGTTTGGACCAATCCATGTTTTTCTCCAGGCTCTGGCAATAACGCCTTATTTGTGCAGGACGATCAAAGGATACTGCCCTTTTTCGCCGTAATATCGAGGAAATTTCTCTTCAAGGAAATACAGGAGTTTCAGGAATAATTTACCACCCAACACAGCATGCACAACCGCCCGCAGATAGCGCACATTCACACTGCGCCAGCAGAATATTTCATACCGCGCGAGCGGCGCGATCTCAGCCTGCATCCATTCCGGGCTGAATTTCTTGATAAACGTGCCGACCGGTTCTTTGCGCGGGGGTTCTACGCCAAAGCAGGCAGATTTCAACGCGGTTTCCCTGTCTTCAACATGCTTTTTCGCGAAGAAGCTTCCCACCCATTCCATGAAACGTACGGTAGGTCTGGCATAACGCATCAAAGGTGAATCCGTCCAGCCATTTACAACCACGGCTGTGCGCTGGCTTTTCAGCACACGCAGAAATTCCACATAGGCTTTCTTCTGATCCGGTAGGGGCAGGTGGTGCAACGTGTGCAGGGAAACCAGGCCGTCGAACGACTCCGGTTTGAATGGCAGGTTGGCCACATCGGCAACCACATAAAGGCCGTGGTCACCCAGTCTCGCTCGAGCCTCTTTCAACGCCAGAATGGAAATATCCAGACACAGGCGGTGTTGATAATTTTCCGAGTACGTCAGGTATTCGGGGTATTGCACCGGACCCGAACCGGCATCCAGCAGAATGTCACCGGTTGAATTTAAATGACGGTTCACACGCAAATGACAGCGGTGAATATATTCCCGCGAAACAGGCCGCAGGTCTTCATACCGGGCGTTTTGATAAATCCCTTCGCTTACGGTTTTCCAACCAACCTGGTCATAGAACGCCCGGACCTGTTGTTTAACTTCCTGATTATCCACTATTGCTCCTGCCCGGCATCCACCTGCGACCAGTTAATTGGTTCGCCGGTCAGGTACCGGAATGTCGATTCAAACTCAGAATTATTTCCCTTCCCGAGCACGCTTTTCAACGGATGGGCTTTGTAATCATCCCACATGCGTACCAGATGCCACGGGAAAGGCAAAGGAAATTCAAAGAACCAGCGGTAGGCGTAATGCCAGGCTTTTTCCATCTGAAGCCGATTCAGACGGTGAGCCGCCGGATTTTGCAGAACCAGCCCCAGTGTTTTGTAATACATCACCCAGGATTCCGGATCAAGCGTGAAACCGCGATTGCGGTAATGCGTGTACGCGGCCACCACCACCGGAACTCCGGCCATGGCCATTTCTAGTCCTACTGTAGTGGTATAAACAAGACCGACATCAGCTACTTCGATCAGATCATATGTGTTCACCTTTTCACTGGGACCGATAAGGCGGATGTGTTCCGGCAGCTTGGGGAAGACTTCGTGCACCACCTTCACCATGGATGTGCCGTGGGTCAAAACCTCGCCGGGGTGAACGCGGATGACCAGTTGCACGTCGGGCCGACCGGCAAAATACTGCACGGTGCGGCTGATCCATTCCGCCATAGTCCTGCTGAAAAGATGACGGCCCAAAGTCAAACTATCGCCCAACACATTGGTGGCCAGCAGCACCACCGGGCGTTCATCCAAACCAAGGGCTTCCCGCGCTTTCGCGCCACCCTGTGAAGGGGTACCCTGCCACTGGCGGGCAAAGTTTTCCCACATGGCTCCGTGCTGCCTGGCCATCAACATGGCGCGCAGGCGTTCCATTTGCTCATCTTTCAACGGATAGTTTTGTCTGACCCGCCACATGGCGTCCGTGTCCTGACGCATCACCTCGTTGTTTTGCGCCAGCCAGATGCGCTGTCGTTGGTCGCCAAACTCGTAGGTAGTCACGGGGATCTTTAATAACCGGGCTACCCGGTACACCACACCCAGTTCCTGAATGGTTCCATTGGGAACAATCACCAGGTCGGGTTTATTTTCTTTCAAATACGAATATGCCGCCAGCGCCGTCTCTTCATTACGTTCTTTGCGTAATTTGTAGACGTCGTTTTTATGATCAACTTCTTCCACTTGCAGCGAGTACTGAGTGTCAAATTCGCTGACTTGCTGAACCAGCTTCGCGATTTCGTCGGAAACCGGCGCGAATGGGATTTTCCCGCTGACAAACGAAATGGATTTCATCACCGGCTCCGCAAGGCTTAATACCTTGCGCGCGTACAAATCCTGCCGGCGCAGGTCAAATCGAGTGATGGGTTTTTGCCAGTCTGAATGGGCCAGATACCCCAGGGTCACATGATGACCCTGCGCGGCCAACGAAATGCCGGTAAGTGCGGCATGTTCAATCCAGTAATGCAGCGTGGCAAAAATAAAGATCTTTTTGCCGTCTGGCGCGTTCTGCCTTAATTCCTGCGCGTCATTCACCAACCCGGGAAGGGCATCTTGCAGATGCCGCAGGCTGAAATGACTGTTGATTGATTTCCCGCGCTGCCTGAGCAGCCAGTACAATTCCACGGTGAATGGAATTTGACCCAGTACTTCTTTGACCACATCTTTTCCTGCTGCTGCCGCTGCCATTTTTACTCCACCTCAATGTCCCAGGTCAGACGAGGACGAACCGGTCCCAGACGGGGTTCTGGCCATTGCATGCCGGGGGCGCCGGCTGCGTCAATATTGAAGGTAAGGGCCTGTTCATCCTGAAAATACCGCTTTACTCGAAAGGTGCTGGCATTCACCGCGATCATAAAACGGCCTTCATTCAACATGTCTGCCGGCAAGGTACACCGGCTCTTATATTTTCCAGGTTGTCGAATGGAAATCCGGTCATATTGCGCGGGATCATCCGTATCAAAAGACGTCAGGATATATTCTCCCCGCATGGTCAACAGATAGATGCCCACACGAAGACCGGTGATGGGGGCATCCAGTTCATATTCCAATTCGATGGATACCGGTTCCGTTGAACGCAGGGTATCCACAATTTCACCTTTGGGATTTCGCACGCGAATGGCTACCGGCTTGAAGGGCGCCGCGTCCGCAGGAATTTCATCCGGAAGCCAGGTGCGCTGACCTTCCTGCGAGAAACCGGCCGACAGGTAATAATCCACCGCCTGGGGTGTGGGTGCCCGCATGGCCAGGCGGCCTTTCTCAATAACAATGGTCTCTTCTGTAAGGCGCAGAATGGCAGACATATTATGGCTGACAAATAATACAGTGCGCCCCTGATGGGCCACGTCGCTCATCTTGCCCAGGCACTTGCGCTGGAATTCCGCGTCACCCACGGCCAGAACTTCGTCAACCACCAGGATTTCAGGTTCCAGATGGGCTGCCACGGCAAATGCCAGCCGCAGGTACATGCCGCTGGAATAACGTTTGACCGGCGTATCGATGAACTGCTCCACTTCAGCGAAAGAGACGATCTCGTCAAATTTCCGTTGCACTTCGGCGTGCTTCATTCCCAGAATCGCGCCGTTGAGGGAAATATTTTCCCGGCCGGTCAGTTCCGGGTGGAACCCCGTACCGACCTCAAGCAAAGAACCAACACGTCCATTGATTACCGCTTTGCCTTCGGTGGGATCGGTAACCCGAGAAAGCAGCTTCAACAGAGTGCTTTTCCCGGCTCCGTTTCGACCGATGACACCCAGCACATGCCCCTGGTGCACATCGAACGAAACATCCTTCAATGCCCAGAATTTGTTATCAGGCAGCCCCGATCCAAGTCGCTTTACAGGCGCAGAAAACGCTGTTGAAATCGTTTCACGCAATGTGGTGTACGCCGCCGGCCGTTGGCCAATGGTGTACTGTTTACCCAGATTCTCCGTGTGGATGGCAATATCGCTCATGGGTTACACCATATCGGCAAAGCGCCGTTCCATTCTGCGGAAGTAGAAAAGGCCGGAGATAAGGATCAAAAATGAAATTCCCGCCGAGACAGCCAGCATGGTTGTCGGGGCGCTGGCGGTAGAGCCGAGCAATGCCCAGCGGAATCCCTCAACCACACCTGTCATCGGGTTAAGCGCGTAGATCAACCGCCACTTTTCGGGCAGTAGACTGGCCGGATACGCGATGGGCGTCAAGGTCATCCAGAACTGGGTAAGGAATGGAAGCACATACCCAATATCGCGGTAAAGCACGTTCATGGCCGATAGCCAGATGCCCACACCCAGCGCGGTGACCAGCGCAAGCAGCACGAATGGGATGATCGTCCACACATTGGCGGTTGGCAGTATTCCGTAAAAGAGCATCATACCGAAAAGCACGATGAACGCCAGAGCGAAATCCACCAGCCCCGAGAGAATGGAAGCCAGCGGCAGGATCAAGCGCGGAAAATACACCTTGGTGATCATATGGCTGCTCTGTACCAGGGAATGCGCTGCGTCAGTCAACGCTTTGGAAAACAGCGTCCAGGGAAGCAGGGCTGTATAGGAGAAAATGGGATATGGGACGCCATCAGATGGCACCTTGGCCAGGTTGCCGAAGAAAATGCTGAATACGACCATGGTGAGAAAAGGCTGCAAAATTGCCCAGGCGGCGCCAAGCGCCGTCTGTTTGTAACGGACTTTCAAGTTGCGCCAGGTCAGGAAATAGACCAGTTCGCGGTAAATCCACAGGTCATTTAAATTCAACGCCGCCCATCCGCTTATGGGTTTGATAACCACAGAGCGCGGGGCTTCAACTTTGACCAGAGAAGTGCTATCAGACGACATTGTTACCCGATACTCTCTACTTGATGTTGTTTTTATTCTGACGATACCAGTCGATTGTCCGGCGCAGACCTTCTTCAAAGGTCATCTGAGCGCGAAAACCGAAATATTCCCAGGCTCGGGTTGTATCCAGTCCGCGGCGCGGTTGGCCGTTGGGTTTGGTAGTATCCCAGATGATCTTGCCGTTAAAGCCGGTTAAGCGGGCAATCAGGTTAACCAGGTCTTTTATAGGGATCTCGTTGCCCGAACCCAGATTAACCGGTTCTGGGCCGTTGTAACCTTCCGCAGCCATGAGAATACCTTCGGCCGCGTCTTCCACATAAAGAAACTCGCGCGTTGGGGAGCCGTCACCCCAAACCTCAATCGATTCGGCGCCCTTTTCCCGGGCTTCCACGCACTTGCGGATCAATGCCGGGATGACATGAGAACTCTCCAGCCGGAAATTATCGCGCGGTCCGTACAGGTTGACTGGCAGCAGGTAAATACTGTTGAAACCGTATTGCTGGCGGTAGGCCTGCGATTGTACCAACAGAAGTTTCTTCGCTAACCCATAAGGAGCATTGGTCTCCTCCGGGTAACCGTTCCACAGGTCTTCTTCCTTGAACGGAACCGGCGTGAATTTCGGGTAGGCGCAGATGGTGCCCAGGCAGACAAATTTTTCGATACCCCGTTTCCACGATTCATGGATCAACTGCAATCCCATCATGGCATTGCTGTAGACAAAATCAGCCGGATGTTCACGATTGGCGCCAATACCACCGACCTGTGCCGCCAGGTGAATGACAATATCCGGTTTGCTTCTGTCAAGAACCTTGCGGACATCATCTCCATTGACCAGATCATATTCTTCAATGGTGGGTATGAATATTTCTTTCGCCCCGCGGGCTTTTAATTTTTCGGTAATAAATGATCCGAGAAAACCGGCACCGCCGGTAACACACACTTTTTTGGTTTTCCAAAAATCCTGGTTTGCGTTCGATGTCATATCTACTGAATATCTCCTTCCAGGGAGTCTATCTGCTTATCCTGATGTGAAACCGGAGATTGAGGTTGGTTCCCATCCGGCCACTCGATGAATATCTTAAGTCCTGAAATAGTTAACCTGGGCAGACGGCCATCATCATGAATGGATATCCCTTTTTCAGCGCAGGTTAACCGGCAAACATCAGCCACGTCGCCTTCGCCAACCAGGGTTACCCGGTCGTACCCGGCTTCGCGTACTTCGCGCAGAGACACTTCCATGCGTTCCCTGACCAGCCGGTAAAGCTTGAAGGAATTTTGAATATAGTCAATGGTCAAATTTGCCCGCAGGGCGATACCATCAGGGGTGATGATGTACCGCAGCTTGCGGCGTTCGGCATGCCTGACCTTTACATATCCCTTGGCAACAAGCCGTTTAAGATGCCAGTTTACTGTTCCAACAGCCACACCCACCTGGGCTGCCAGACTGGCTTGAGTGGCATCCGGATTCTGTTCTATATGTTCTAAAAGTATAAGGTCTCTAGCGGGGTCGGGGATGAGTCCCATAGCGCCGTCCTAAATTCAATTGTTGAATTATAAAACCGGCAGGCTGATCGGTCAAGGGATTAAGACGGGTGAATTATGCCAGGATATAGCACATATGCACTATATATCATGACTACCTGATGTCCAGCGCCCCTCTCCCTTTTCCTGGATTGATGGATCAAAACTGGAAATAAATAAATGGGTTGGAATCGGTGGTCACAAAAAAGAAAATTAGCAAAATTTCCGTGAAAAACAGGGCCCAGGTGAAGCTTTTTCTCGGCGACAGATCGGGAAGGTGGAAATCCATCTGCCGTAAAATAAAACTGCCAAAGAGCACCAGTGGTATGACCCAAACAGCCGGAGAGAAAAACCAATCCAACCCGACGCGGTTTATAAATACCAGCTTCTGCAGGACAATCACAGCCGAACCAAATGTTGGAGCCCGGAAAAACACCCAGGTAACACTGACCACCAAAAAGATGACAAGCGCCCTGATCCAATTCGACGGGGAAGTCCACTTTCCGGTTGATGTTTTCCCCAGGTTGAAGACGCGTTCGATCACCAGGTACAGGCCATACAACCCGCCCCACAGCACAAAATTCCAGCTCGCACCATGCCACAGTCCGGTCAGCAAAAAGACAATCAGCGTGTTCAGATGCTGAAAGATGGCAGGGAGTGCTTTACGGGATCGATTGCGCTCCAGAGGATAAAAGACATAATCGCGGAACCATGCTGACAGGGTCATGTGCCACCTGCGCCAGAATTCGGTTACAGACTGGGACGTATAAGGCAGGTTGAAGTTTTCCGGCAGTGTGATCCCGAGAATTCTGGCGATCCCGACAGCCATATCAGTGTAACCCGAGAAATCGAAATAGATCTCGATGGAATAGGCCAGAACTCCGATCCATATTGTGGTCGAAGAAAAAACAGATGGTGAAGCGAATAGGATGTTGGTCATCATGGCCAGGCTGTCTGCCACAACAAGTTTTTTCAAGCAGCCGGTCAGAATCTTTTGAAATCCCACCAAAACATTTTGGGAACTGAAAACTATCCCGGTTTCCATTTGCGGAAGGAATTGCGCGGCTCGAACGATCGGACCTGACACAACCCGGGGGAAGAAACCCATGAACAGCGCGAAATCCACCCAGGTGCTGGCCGGTTTGGTGGAACCCCGCTGCATATCGATCAGATAGCTTAATCCCTCAAAGGTGATGAATGAAATTCCCAGTGGTACGATGAAGTTAAGCGTTTGCAGTCTCCAGCCCAGGGAGGCGAATGATACATTCAGGCTGTCGATAAAAAAGTTATAGTATTTAAAAAATCCCAGGAATAACAGGCTGATGATGATTCCAGCAATCAGCCATTTTTTGTGCTTGTCTTTTTGCGATTCAACCAGAATTCGCAGAGAAAGATAATAGATCAGGGCAGAATAAGCTGATACCAGAATGAGGCAGCGCCAGTCAAAAAAGGCATAAAAAATTAGGCTGGCAGCCAGCAGAACATACTTGCGGCCCGTGCGTCCCTTGATCAGAACAAATGCCAGAATAACCAGGAGAAAAAGAACGGCAAACGGAATAGAGGCAAAATTCATTGCACGGCCTCCGCAATTTTTTCCGCGAGCAGGCGCCCCACAATTGCCTGCCCATCCACGTTAAGGTGGCCTGTCCCCGGCTCAGAATTTGTGAAGCCGCGCGGCAATTTTTTCTGCTCCAACCAGAGATTTCTGAATTCATCTGATGGGTCTACCACATACCAATCGTCGAACTGGTTGATGACCTCAAGCAGCAGGTCTGAATCTTTATTTTCAAGGGTTACTTCATCGCCCACAATGGAGGGTACGAATGGCAGATAAACGATGACGACCTTTTGGCCTTTATACGCCTCATGCAAGGCGGTAATCTGAGCTTTGTAATTTTCCAGGAATTTTTCGCTCTGGGAGACCCGCATAACAGCCGGATCGATCATGTTGGCATCACCGGCATCTTTCTGTTTTCCAAAGCTATTGTTTAAAACAGTCCTGAAGAGACGCAAGCGATCCAGACTGGCACTGAGTAATGCGGACTTTGTGATAAGCGGTTTATAAAAAGCGTTATTATCCTTAATCGGTTTATGAACCAGTGTTATGGTACCGTCTTCGTTTTTCTGAAAATAGTTACCGATGGAAGAAAGCACATACCCTTCCCGTCCACCTATTCCCAGGAAATCATTTAGCGACGTTTGAATGACAACCACATCGGCATTCATTTCAGATGTAGTGATGCTTGCCAGATACGCGTAATCGGCAAGAGTACCAGCCGGGTATCCGAAATTGCGCAAATCCACATTTACCCCTCTGTCGTAAAGAACCTGTTCAGCCACGGAAACATAATTTTGATAATCGTTAACCTGGTATGAAGCAGTTTGCGAATCGCCAAAAACAACAACCCCTGGACCACCCTGATATGGCGTGGCGATTTCGCCGAAATCGCTGTAACGAATTGTGCCGCTGCCTTCACGCACATATTTGACTATGCTGCCACCAACCGGTCGAGGGCCAAAGTCGGGGGAAAAATAACTTTCAGGAGAAACCCCCGAAATAAAGAAACGCAAAAAAACTTCAAACGCCACAAGAATAATTACTATCCAGATTGATGAAAACAGGACGAGTTTAGTCCAGGTTATTTTTTGCGGTGTTGTTTCTTGAGTTGTGCTGGCAGACAATTTTTCTAATCCCATATGAACCCATTGTTGAAAATCAGGGCTTTTCCCGACACATAGTTTTTTCAAGTCGGACATAAAACCCGACCAATTACCGAAAAACGGATATTTAATTTCCTTATTTCAGATGGGGTATTCTACCTGTATTTACCAGGTTTTCCAATAAGGTTTTTAATATGCGTGTCGGAATACGGGGAAAAAACCTTCACTGACACGAAGAGACTATCCATTAAGAAAACATATTTAGGCAGGAGGAATTTCACTGACAGTTGCGGTTGTCATCACAGACCGGTACTCTGGCCGGACAGGTCCATTCAGCCTGCGGGCTGCGCAATAGAATCTGTGGTTGAGGACCTTCAACCACCAGAGCGAACCAATCAATATTCAAATTTCCATTACAGCCAATAGCGATCACATCTGAACCATTTGGTAATTCATCAGGCGTTTTTTGCAGTGGCAATATCCCATTAATTCGGAAATCAGGTCCAATCACGGTAATAACGAGTCGCGGGTACGGCAAACCGCGAGCTTCAGAGAATTGATCCGGCTCACCTTTATTCATTTCATAGAAACGTGGGTATAACCCAAGTCCGTGATAAATCACAGCATCCGGGGAATCCAAAAATGTGATCAGATCAGATTTGCTGATCGGGAGAGAAGCCAAAACACCTTTTTCCTCCAGTGCGTCGATCATACTGGTTTTATTCATGGCAGCATATCGCTGGGGAATCAGTCGATCAAGCAAAATCGGTGTCGAACCGATAAAAACAAACAAACCCAACAACAGGGCAGATTTTCCGATCGAAATCCGCTCTTGCTTATTTTTTTTCTCACCGCCACCCTCCAGATCTTTTCCGCGCCACCAGAGGGAAACCCAACAAACCAATTGAGATATTCCAAGAGAAAAATAAGCAATACCAACCCAATCAGCCGGCAGGAAGTATCGGCCGCTGGATGTGCGTGCCGCTGCTGTAGCCAGACTGTAAATCAATAGGAAACCAGCGGGAACCAATCCCGCCCACCGCCGGCGCGACCAACCCACCGCCAAACCCAACGCGATGACCGCCAGATTCGCACACAAAAGACCGGCTTCACCCGAAGGAAGATTGCCGTTCCATTCCGGGTCCCAGAAGGAACCGGGGGATTTAATGGTTTTTTCGAGTGAATCGAATGTCAATCGTGTCGGAAAAACAGCCACCGTATTGATCAGATTGTGCATAAAATGGGCCGACACATATCGACTGACCCCTGTGATCTTATTCCATGTCCTGTCGACCGGTTTCGCGGCTGTTTGGGCTGGTTCAGCGGTGGGTGCTAATGGCAACAATGTTGCGGTTTGTTTTTGTGGTGCTGGAGTCGGCGTGACCTCAATTGGGGGAGTAGACGCTGGCTGGTTTAAGGCATAAAAAGTCCGCTGCGGCAATACGACCCATCGAACAGTTGAAGTGAAAAATATAAAATTATTGTGAACCATGTAAGACTGGATCATCCATGGCAGAACTGAGGCGGCGAAGAATGCGACAAAAATACTGCTGTAAATTAGGATTTTCTTCCACTTCTTCCAGAAAAGGAAAAAGATGGCGGCAGGGATAAATGGCAATAGAATAAACGGATTTAGCCGCACCAACCCGGCCAATCCCAGTGATCCGCCGGATGCCATCAGGAACCAGTATTTTTCAGGCTTATCCACCCAGGCTGTAAGAAAATATACGAAGAAAGCCAGAAGCAGACTGACCATCGTCTCGGTCATAAACACTTTTGAATTGGCTGAAAGCACCCATAACGTGCCGTCTATGTTATTAATTTCCCGGAAAATGATCAAACCTGCGGCAATCAAACCTGCCAGACGGCTATGCAGTTTTTTTCCAAGCAGGTAGAGCATAGCCGGCAGGAGCGCAATAACGGCAACCTGCATACCAACGGCCACGCTCATTCGGCTGCCGGCGAGCAGGTAGATGATGCCAAGAAACGCCACGTATAAAGGTTTGTCGACATAGGTGGTTGTTCCCAATCCACCACCGATGGCAGCCAGATGCGCCGCCATATCATATCCGGCGGCGTCAGAGAATGGATAGCTTTCTCCATTCGGGGGATATGGCCCGGGTGCGAAATAGCTGCGCGGACCTTCTGTCTGTGTCCACAGAACTACTGCCAAACCCCAGATAAGCAAAAAAATGACCAGGTCAGGGAAAAGGCGGCTGAATCCATCCCGTTTTTCTCCTCGAAAAAAACCCGATCCTGCCAAAAGCCTGATAAAAATGAAAGAGAAAATAACCACACCGAAAACTTGAATCCCCAACAAAGGCACATTTATATTGTTCCAGTAGATAATATCGGGGATCAGACCAATTCGAAAAAAGGCGACCAACGGGAGCAAACCGGTCAAAATACTTGAAAAGACTATCCAGCTTTTCATCAAACCGGGCTGTGCGGAAAGCACAGTTTTGATCGAGTCGGCAAGGTTCTTCTTCTGCAGTAGTATTCCCGAAATACAAGCCTGAAAGCCGACCAGTAATAACCAGACGATGATCGGAAAGAGACGGCTTTTGTATCCTGCAAACCGACCCCACTGGTAATCCGGCAGGAAGATCGAAACCCAAGAGATCAATAATAAGGCAAACGAAATATTTACCAGCCAGCTATTCTTAAAAATGACTCCGATTTTGGCGGTGAAATCTGATTTACGAACGATGAAATAAAGCAATACGAAACAGGCAAAACCGATAATGATCATCGCGGCAATCATCAACAAGCGCTGCAATGAGAACCCAAACGCCAGCGCATTGCCGGATTCGGCAGGCAGGGAAACCAGCCAAAAGGCGGCTCCAATCGCTTCAATTGAGGATAGCAGGAAGAATAAAAAAATGTGGGGATTCTTTTTCATGGTGGGGGTAACGGGCATGTGAGGTGGGTAACATCCGGGCGGTAATAGACCACGGGATTGGGGGTCTTCAATATGACGAGGATGGCGTCGAAGTACGCCTTGTTTTTGCAACCGACAATTATGGAATCCGTTGCGTTTGGGAAAAAGTCTACAGGCTGATTGATTGGCAGTACCACATCGAATGGATAGGCTGTATCTGACAGAATGGTAAACGATAGATGATCAAATGGCAGGGTGCTGAAAGCAGAGCCCGCTCCTGCTGTATCGCCTTCGCCAGATCTCATCCACCGTGGGAACAAAGCTCTTCCATACTTGAATGAGGAATCTTTTTCAGATAAAAACATTTCAAGATCATTCGCCGATATGTTTTCGGGGAGGGTGATATCCAAAGATCGAATTTCTCCCAGTACCTGCTCTGGTTCGACGGTAGAGAATCTTTCCGGGATGGAAAAACTTAAAACCATGGGCAGCAGGGAGATCACCAGCACCACTCCTAACCCGATCCTGATGCTGAAGTTGCCGGTTCGTGTTTCCCGGTGCATATCAGTAGATGGTATGAATGTCCGGCTTGTTGCCGTCACGGGTTGCAACAACCAGTCAATCGCGACCGTCAGTCCAATCGCGTAATATATTGGTAAAACCCAATCCACCGGGACGATATATCTCCCGCCGGAGACAAGTGACAGAGTATTGGCCAATAAATAAGGAAACAGGATCAGGAAAGGGATCAAAGAAATTACGTGATATTTTTTCCAGACAACAGCAAAGCCCAGAACCACAACCAGCAGGCTTAAGAATAGAACCAATAATCCACCGGGGGCGAACGTCCCATTCCATTCCTGATCCCAGTATGGCAATCGGACGGTCTCATCCAATCCGGAATGAGCGGTAGAACCTGGCAAAACCAGAGCCACAGTCACCAGGTTATGAAAACCGGATTTCACCATGGGTTCAATAAGCGCCGTAATCCCTTTACTTTTGGGTGTTGACACAGCTCCATTTGAAGGATTATTCGTGGGAATGGGGGGAGTGTCTTCTTTATTATCGATCAGATTTCTATACCGCTCATTAAGCAAAACTCCCTCTGTTTTGCTTTTTACAAATTCAATCGGGTTGTGCAAAACGACCTGGGTGCGTATGCTCCAGGGAACCAGAGGTAGTATACAAAATACCGTAAAAATGACGGCGGAATTCCATACCTTCCGGTTTTTAACCCCAGACGAGATCAACCAGGTGAAAAAGACAAAGGGAGCAATAACCAGGACATTCAAGCGCACCAATGAGGCAAGTCCCAGTACAGCGCCCGCCATAGCGGGAAAGCCCCAGCCTGCTTTGGGATTCTTCCACCAGGAGCAAATCGCCAATGCGACCAGCAACAACATCAGGCAAGTCAACGATTCCGACATAGCCATTTTGACATTCGTCATCTGGATGCGATTGGTAAGCAAGAGGTTGTTGGCCTGCATGAATAGTGACAGAATGCCGGCGAATATTCCGGATGGTCGTGAAGCGATTTTTGAGGTGAGAAGGTAGACCAGTGACGGGATGATGGCAAGAACAGCCACCTGAAATCCAATCATCAAACCGAAATCTTTTCCGGCCAGCAATCCGAGGAACGACAGAAAGACCAGGTGCAGTGGTTTATCAATGAAACCGTATGGAAAGCCCCTCCCCACCAGAATGGCTTCGGCTTGACCAGCATAATCAGCCGCGTCTGAATAAGGATAACTGACAAAATTTGGCGGGTAAATGGCTGTCGAATACCGGCTGACGGCCAGCGGAATATTTTGCCAGATGGAAAAGGAAATGATCCAGAACAGTCCGATTACCAGAAAATCCTTATTAAGTATGAAAGCCAGTCTATTCTCTTTTTGTTGCGCGAAGATCCAAACTACCGCCATCCCACCCGCGATCCATATTTGCCAGTGAAGGATTGGTACACCGGCCTTTCCCCAGAATTGTGTTCCTGGACCAATTCCCATACCGGTGAAAAATATAACGAGGATGGTCAACACAAAAATTACGAAAACGGTCAATGCCGCTGTGATTGCATGTTTCCCTTCTTTTACAAGGGTTATTTCCCGCTGCCTTGAAACAAAGAGCCAGTAAAGCCATGTAATCGAAATAATTACGAAGAAAAATCCAAAGATTGGCTCAAGGCGCGCGTAAATTGCGGTCCAGCGGCCAATATCTTCGGGAAGAAATGCCAGAACGTAGAAGATAATCCATAATACCGGTAATAGAACATTAATCCTCCGGTCATGGGTTAGACCATTAAGGCGCTCATTAAATCGCAATATCTTTGAATGATCACCCCGAACGAAAAGAAAGATTAGAACAAGGCTGGCCAATCCCCCTGTGGTCGGAATGGAAATAAGCAGAATTCGGGTCATGGAAAACCCACCCGGCAGATTTATTATGTCCAGGGAAGCGCGAACTGAACCGGCCAGTGCAATGACCAGGAAAACCGGAGCCAACCACCGGTTTCCAATCCGGATCAATCGTTCGCTGAGGTCAGGTCGCATAACTTCTTCACACAGCTTTATTTCTGATTCTTTTCGAAAAAGAAGAAAAGCCCAATCCCCATGAGAATGGTCAGCACCAGCACCCCATTTGCCCAGATGGGAGGTAATCCTACCGCAATAAAAGCCAGGCAATCAAGAACAAGTGCAGCCAGGTGCATCACATAGACCGCATGACCGGGTTCCAGACCGAGAGCCACCAACCGGTGGTACGTGTGGTCGCGATTACCTTTATAAAATGGCACCCGCCTACGAAATCGCGAAATCGTCACCATGGTGGTGTCAAAGATGGGAACCCCCACAAGAAGGATGGGAACCAGGTAGGAAGATGATTGGAAGCTATCCACCGGATTGTAATAAATGGCCATGACCGCCAGCAGATAGCCCAGTGTTTGCGCGCCGGAATCCCCCAGGAACATTTTCGCAGGAATGGAATTGAACAGGTAGATCGCCAGACAAATTCCCACAAGGATGGCACTGGTTACAGAAAGCAGGTTCTGCCCTGAATCCATCGTGGCCAGCATAAAGAATGTGAACGCCCAACCGCTTAATCCAACCGCCAGACCATCCATACTATCGACCAGGTTGAACGCGTTTGTCACGCCAATAATCCAGAAGATGGTCAGAAAATAGTCCAACCAGACAAAAAGTGGACCTGATCCTCCGAGGAAGAATGTGTGAGATTCGAAAATTTTTATGGATAACCCGGAACTGACCAGAAAGATGGCTACGGCGAGCTGCCCGAGGAATTTAGGCAACGCGCCCAGTCGTTTAAAGTCGTCCCAGATACCAAAGCCGAAAATAAAAACCGCTCCCAACAGCATGCGTGCAATCTTTGTGTCCCGCCAAAGGCCGGTAACCAGAACAAGGATGGTTAATGAGAGCATCAGGGCGATGCCGCCGGCATAGGGCATGGGGGTTTTGTGTTGTTTGTAGGGCGCCGCTCCAGGAAAATCCATCAATTTGGTGCGCCGGGCGATCACAATTCCAAGATAGCCGGTACCAAGAGTTAAAATCAGGCTGACCAAAATTGCCTGGAATAATCCGGAATATTGAAAAGCGGTTGCTGTCATCTCAAATATCCATCCCCCTGAAGTTTACTATAAACTTCCAGAGTTTCACGAATGATCCGCCGGGTCGAGAACTCAGACTCTGCAAGTTTTCGCGCGTTTTCGCCCATACGTTTTCTATCATCCGGATTCATGATCAATTTTCGTAAACAGGCGATCAGGTCAGGCACATCTTTGAATTTTGCCAGGTAACCTGTTTCTCCGGGGAGAACCACCTCCCGGCTACCCGGAGCGTCAAACGCCACCAGCGGGCGGGAACAGGCGGCCGCTTCGATTAACGTCTTCGGTAAACCTTCGCGGTAGGATGGCAGGCAGACAATGTTGGATTTTGCAATTACCTCAGGCATATTTCCCTGCCAGCCAAGCCATTCGATCACCCCTTCCCTCTGCCAATCACGCAACAAACTTTCGGGAACAGCCGCCGGGTATTGAGGATCAGTGTCACCGGCAAGCATAAAATGGGCTTCCGGGAACTCCCTTTTCAGGCTCCGCGCGGCATCCACAAATTCAGCCACGCCTTTATCCCAAAGCATGCGCGCAGGCAGAAGGATCTGCATGCGATCATGTGGTTCGGGAGTTGGAACAAATCGTTCCACATCCACTCCAGAGCCGCGCACGATGGTCGTCTGATCAAGGGTTGCCAGGCGGTTGGACAGAAACTGCCCCCGGTCATCCGCATTCTGGAAAATCACCCGTGTTTCTCTTAAAGCCAGACGGTAAAGAATCCGGATCAGTGGTCTGATCAACTTCTGCCCCGTTGAATTACCAATAAAGAGATAACCCAACCCCGTAATGGAATTGATGACCCGGTTTATACCGGTGATTCTGGCGGCAATTGAACCGTAGAGAACACATTTGATGGTGAAATGGTGGACAAAATCAGGCTTCTCCTGACGGTAAAGAGGTATTAACCGCAGGATTGTCGTCAACTCGCGAATCGGGTTGCGGCCCTTTCGTGAAAAGGGAAATTCAATCCATCGAAATCCAGCCTGAGTTAGACGGGCTGAAAATTCGTCACCGGGAGAAACAAGGACAACCTCAAAACCTTCCGCGCGAAGAGCTTCAGCCAGCGGAAGGCGGAAATTATAGAGATACCAGGCCGTATTCGCGAATAAAAGCGTTTTCACATTTGAGTCTGGGGGACTTGAGCCCGCAACCACTCCTGGAAAACCAGAATATCCCACAGATAGTACTGATTGTTGTGCGTGCCGGCAAGATGATCGCGCCACATCTTCTGGATGGCTTCGGTGTCAAAGAAACCTTCCGCCTGCATGCGGCTTTCATCCAGCAAATCTTCCGCCCAATCTCGCAACGCGCCGCGCAGCCAAGAATCAAGCGGAATACCAAATCCCATCTTAGGACGTTCGATCAGCTCCCGAGGAACATGTTTGTATAAAATTTGCCGCAGGATCCATTTCCCCTGCCCGTTGTGTATCTTCATTCGCATCGGCAGACGCCAGGCGAACTCGATCACGCGATGATCATCCAGGTATGGAACACGCGCCTCCAGGCTCACACCCATGCTGGCGCGGTCCACCTTTGCCAGAATATCATCCGGTAAATAGGTGATCAGGTCCATATACATCATCCAGCGGGTGAAATCCGGTATATTCGGCCAGTCTGAACGGTTGGTAAGCGGAGTCAGGGGCTCCTTGCCACCGCGGACCAGTTGATCAGGGTATTTCCAGTGGGAAACAAGTCGGTAATACAGGCTTTGCGCTGAATCAACGGACACAACATCCGCAATTTTGGACATCTTTTCACCCGCAGTGGGAACTCGCAGGGCGCACGGCAGGATCGGTTTCAATGTATGGAAAACGCTGTCCCAGGTCGAAGGAGAAAGCAGCCGCATTCCACCGGCCATAGTGCCGCGCAATCCACTACCCATCCATCCTATCTTGGACCAGATGTCATTGCCCCAGAAGTAACGGTTGTATCCTGAAAACAATTCATCTCCGCCGTCACCTGACAGGCTGACGGTTACATGTTTGCGGGTAAGTTGGGAAACCAGATACGTTGGAATCTGGGAAGAATCTGAGAAAGGTTCATCGTACAACGCAGGCAGCAAAGGAATGACAGCCTGAGCTTCTTCGGGTGTCACCATCAGGTCTGTGTGTTCGGTTTTCAGGTGGGCGGCTACTTTACGGGCATATTCCGCTTCGTTGTACTCATCTTCGTGAAAACCGATGGTGAACGTCTTTACCGGTATGTTGCTCTCCGCCTGCATGAGAGCCACTACTGTGGAAGAATCAACCCCGCCGGAAAGAAACGCTCCGAGCGGCACATCCGCCATCATACGCAGGCGAATCGATTCGCGCAGCAGGGTTTCCAGTTGTGTTTCCGCTTCTTCAACTGTTCCGGTAAACGGATTTGACAGACCGCCTTCCACAGCCTGTTTTGCTGACCAGAATACTTCTGGTTCTGGAATATAGCCCGGCCGATCAAAGGGAAAGGTCAGAATAGTGCCGGGAATCTGTTTGTGAACATTCTGGAAAATGGAATGCGGTGCCGGAATATAGTTATGGCGCACAAATAGAGCGAGCGAATTGCGGTCAATGTCACCGGTAAACCCCGGGTATGCCCGCAGGCATTTCAATTCGGAGCCAAAGAGCAGTGTTTTACCAAACCAGCCGTAATACATGGGCTTGACCCCCACCCTGTCGCGGACAAGGTGTAAAACTTTTTCTGTTCTATCCCATAGCGCGAAAGCGAACTGTCCATTGAAACGCTTGATCGATGGGACAACTCCCCAGGCATCCATGGCTTCTACCATGACCTCGGAGTCCGAAGTTCCTCTGAAATTGACTCCCTTTGCAGCCAGTTCCTTGCGCATTTCGGCATAGTTGTAAATTTCACCATTAAAAACCATCACGTACCGGCCGCTGGCCGAGATCATCGGCTGATGCCCGGTGGGAGTCAGGTCAACAATGGCCAACCGGCGGAACCCGAGCGCGATTCCTGAAGCAGCATCAACCCACTCGCCGCAGTCATCCGGCCCGCGATGGATAATGGCATCTGACATGCGGGTTACAGCGGCAATCATTTCCGCTGTCGTTGAATCTTTTCTGGTATCAAGAAATCCGGTTATTCCACACATTCGTATCCTTTGATTGGTTCATGTTCATCAAGTTCCGAGCGCGTTGCTCTCAACGAGTATACCAGCGATTATTTTCAAAATTAATCACCCTGTTTGACCTCTGTTTTTCAATAAAACGCTAACCGGCAATGTCCAACCAGACATCCTGGTATTTTTTGACGATGGAATTAATATCAAAATTGTCTTGAATGCGCTCGCGGGCTTTTTGCCCCCATTCATGGCGAATTTCAACATCCAGAGTCAGTAATTTGAACAGGGCTTCTTCCAGTTGTTTCGGATCATCAGGTGGGACAACCAGTCCGGTTCCTCCAATCAATTCCGCGGTGTCCCCCACATCCGTTGCCACACAGGGTAAACCACAGGACATGGCTTCTCCAATAACCAGAGGAAAAGCCTCCCCAAAACTGGAAGAAAGGACCGCAACATCACAGGCTGAATACACAGCCGGCATATCAATTCGGCGCCCCAAAAGGTGGACATTACTTCTATCCAAACCATCCGGGATCATGCATGTCAAGAGATTGTTTCCCCACTCAATACCATCACCGCAGAGCACATAATGGGCTGCGGGAAGTTTTTTTGATAAACCGGCGGCGGCTGTGAAGAAAGTGCCGTGGTCTTTTTGTGGATCAAATCTGGCGGCGAGACAGATTACCGGGACTGATTTATCGATTCCCAGTTCCTGTCGGATTATTTTTCTCCGCTCAGGGTTCGGACGGAATTCTGATAATTCGAAACCATTGGGGATATAAACAAACCCATCCTTCCGGTAACCGATTTCTTCGTGGATGCGACGAGCGGTTTTGGAACAGACAATGATCCGGTCCACCAGGAAGCGGGACAGGAATGCGTTAAGACGCACAACAGCACGAGTGCCTGGCTTGGTTTTCTGTGGATTCAATGTACTGTTATGGATTCCCCAGATTACCTTTACCGGCCGCAGAAATGCTGCGGCAAGTCCGCCAAGCAAGTCGGCATGGTACATCCAGGTTTCAATGATCACGGGAGGCGACTTCTTTAATTCGCGAAGTAGTGTTAAAAATCCGCTGAAAGAAAAATGCCCGGGTTTCATTTCTAGGGAAAGAACCGGAATTCCTGTCTCTTCGATTCGTTGTCCGATTGGCCCCGGGCTGGTCAATGAGATCACCCGGCATGGGAAGCGAGACTGATCAACATATTTCAACAGACGCATCAACATGGTTTCAGCGCCGCCGGTATTCAATCCGGTGATGATATGAGTTACCGGAATTACTTCTTCATGAACCATACTTTTATTCGCCATGAGAATTCAAATTCCAGACAGATTCTGTTTGGAAGATTTCATACCCGGACGGGTCAATATCTTTCCGCCCGCATAATTCCACCCAGCCGGAATTGGATTTCAACAGATCGGTTGGGGCGGTGATGTGAATAAAATCATTGCTGACTTTGTCAAAACCGGTGAAGAAGGAATAACCGGGTTTAATGGCAAGAAGAACCTTTGCCAGGTCATACATAGGCGCGTCATGTAAACTTTTAGAAAAATCAGAAATCCGTAGGTCGGGAACCAGGGATTCCCGTCTTGAAGTATCAGAAACAACATTGATGTAGGTGCCAGGCGAAATTCGTGTGATAACCTGACCCTGTTCACCCGCGCAATGGTTGCTGACCGGGAGTTCAATAGGCTTGATCGCCGAATGCAGGATCAATGGAGCGAGAAAGATCAGCACAACCAGAAGGATGGAAAATGACCACACACTTCGTGACGCGCCGTATGGCTTATCAGTCTGTTCGACAACATGCCTGCCAGACTGTCCTGCGTGCCATTCTCCCAGGAACACAGCACCCGGGGCAATGAACCAGGGGATTGCCGCTGCATACGTTCGAATTTCCGCATCAATTGTTGGAACAAATGGGACTGAAAGCAGTATTCCGGCAATACCCATGAGGATCATCGAATATTGTGGTTTTTGCAGATTTCGCACAATGCGGAAGATACCCAGAAGGGATAGGAACGCGATGACACCACGTCCCATGAGTGATTCCAGCAAAGATGATCCTTCAATAAAACCAAACAATCCTGACCATTCATAAGAGAAAAAGTATCCCCAGTATCGCAGAGCGCCGATAAGCGTATTGGCCGGGTTGGTTGTGACCGCCTCCCAGGCATACCGGTAAATCGTCTGCGATAAAGCAGGTTCCGCCATGCTCGAAAGTTCCGGGTGATCAACCGCGTACTGTTTCCACCCTGTGCCGCCGGTTACCAATCCATACAGCGTGTATGAAAAATTTGACATGGACGAACTGTCTATACCCGCGAAGACAGAGTAGATGATCCAATGGATAACGAAGGCAGACGCCGAAGAAGCGGCAAGGATACCCGCAGAACGCCAGTTATACTTTTGGTCTTCTTTCCGAAAAGCCAGTCCCCCCCAAACGATAAGGGTTGGCAGCATAAAAAATGGCCCCGCCCTGGATAATAAACCAAGACTGAGCATCAACATACCAGCCGCGGCATCTGCCAACCGTTTCCGGGAAGCCCCGCTCCACAGAAGAGCAAATCCGACAGTGCCCAGAGGCAAACCGATGATCTCACTCATCGTTGACCCGATAAACCGCCGGATGAAAAGAAAGAGACCCATACCAAAAAACGCGGCAGCCATTGGGCCTGTTTCTTTGTTGACCTCAAACGAAACTAATAGAATAGACAAAAGGATGATCAGGCTGAACGCGGCAATTACAATTTGGAGGTTTTCACCGCTCAACCAGAAAAGCACACCGAACAAGGCAGGGAATAATGGACGTTTTGCCGAAAATTGATGAAATGCCTGCCCCTGAGTTAACAGCCGGCCTCCGTGATAGTAACCATTGGCGTCATTGAATGGTTGAAGCCCGGCGACAATATTAAGGTCGGTAAGGCCGCTTGCCCAGACACCTATCAATGAGCCGCCAATCAGTAACAGGAATAATCCAGAGACAGCCGCAACGCCCCAAATGTCGCGCCGCTTGAAAGACAGATACATCATTGGCAGTAGCACAAGCGGGAAGAGTAGGCTGCCTTTTCGTAAAATCAATCCGGCTGTGGCGGGAAACGCGAGCATATAAAGAATAAAAGCCAGAAGGAAGCCGATCATACCTGTTTTGACCAGATATTTAAGATTCTCAGTCAGACGGGATCTACCGGAATAAAACAGGTACATGAGAATGGAAGAAAAGAGAAAAACACCTGCCCACACAAAGACAGGCAACAGCCGTTCGATAAGCACAGCCTGGTCTGAAAACAAGAAAGACCCGGAAGCCATTACCATAAGGAGCAACACAAGTATGATCCAGGCAATTGCCAGAATCCAGTGTGGGCGTTCCTTAAGCCTCAGCCGGGAAAACATATTTATCGCCAGATCAGGTTCCTGTAATTCAGTGACCAGAAGAAACGCCAGAATCAGTGATCCCGCGAACAACCCCAATCCCTCAAACAGTCGAAAAAGGGAAAAACCCAATAAAACCGAATTTTTCGGGTCTGCCGGAATGGAGAACAGATAGACCATCGCGCCCAGACCGGTTAAGAATCCGACTGCCAGGGGGACAGCCAGGAATTGCTGTTCCCGTGTGCGAACCTTCAACGGTTTCATTTACACAAACTTGATTCGGCTGGCGGCAAATGCCACCATTTTTAACAAGAGCCAACCATGCCGCCAGCGCTGTATGTTCGTCGTGCCATACGTGCGTTCACGATACCGAATGGGCAGGTCAACAATTTTCAGCGTTTGTTTGGCAGCACCAAAAAGCAGGTCGAAATCACCAAAAGGATCGAAGTTGCCAAAGTAATAACGGTTACGCGCGATGAGTTCGTAATCCGCTTTTCGTAACACTTTGGTTCCACAGAGCGTGTCTTTGATCGGCTGGCCTAGCAGCCAGGAAAATGTTAATGAGAAGAACTTATTGCCGAGAAAATTAAAGAAACGCATGGCCTGTTTTTCCATGGGATAAACCAGGCGTACGCCGTTAATAAAATCACCCTTGCCCTGTACCAGCGCATCATAGAACCGCGGCAAATCTTCCGGTGGAACCGTCAGGTCGGCATCCAGGATCATAAAAATATCGCCTTCCGCGTGGTTGTAACCCAGCCTGACAGCATCCCCCTTGCCTTTGCCTGTCTGCTGCAATACCTGGCAGCGTCGTTCCGGGTGAGCGGCGACTTCACGCTGGATGGCTTCAAACGTGTCATCGGTTGAATTGCCTTCCACAAAGACGATCTCCGTCCCGGCACCCATTTCGGGCACGCGCTGCATGATCGCCGGAACGTTACCCGATTCATTGCGCGCCGGAACGATGACAGATACAACGGGCTTCTTTTCTGCCGCCGGATCAGGCTGCGGCCGGGCGATGATCATGTTGGTTAACGCCAGCTCATTAAATGGCCAGAGTTTGACGAGAAATTTATTGAAGAACGCGTCGATCAACGGAGTCGTTACCGGCCAGAGGATTTCCTGCCATGAACGGACTGTCTCAAGATTTTCCAAATGCAACAGGTTGGATATATCATCCACTGTCAACCAGTTTTGATAGAGCGTGGGTTTGGCCAGATGAAGAAATTCAGCCAACCCCAGGGGAACCTCCCACAGCCGGCTATATACATTGATAATTACCCTGGTGCGTGGATGTGATAGCCGCCGTACCTCGCGAAACACGGCCTGCACATCCCAGAGGTCATTTAACAGGTCAGAGAGAATAATGACATCAAATTTTTCCTCCATGCCGATATTCATGGCATCTGCAAGGAAGAAATTCAAGTCGGAATGACGTTGTCTGGCTCTGCTGATCATGGCTGTGGAGAAATCCAACCCCACTCCAAAATCCGGAGACAAGGATGCCAGCAGATCTCCCTGTCCACATCCCAGCTCCAGTATCTTTTGATGCGGCGAGACCAGGAACTTGAATATCTCGTGTAATCTGCGGTGATAATACCCACCAAGGCCCTTCCATCGATCGAGGCCGCGAGCTGTTTGTTCGTTATGGTCTATCCGTGCTTGACGGTATTCAAATTCTGCTTTTCGGAAAAAATCGTTTTTTTTCTGCGATTCCAACTTTTTCATCCCATTATTTTAGTATTTCAATGGTTGAGGCTTCAACCATTTTTTGTACGCTGAATTCTGTGACGATCCTCTCACGGGCAGCCTTACCCATTTCAGCTCTTTTTTCCGCTCTTAATCCGGCCATTTCTTGAATGGCATCGGCCAGCGCTCTGGCATCACCCGAACGAACCACCAAACCAGTCTGACCGACTATCTGGTTTGAATCACCCACATCGGTGACAAGACAGGGAACTCCACAAGACATGGCCTCTGCGATGACATTCGGGAATCCTTCGCCAATGGAAGCGGAGACGCAAACATCTAACGCATTATAAATCGGAACCGGGTCAGTCTCCGCCGGGATCAGGTGAAAAACGTCATCGAGTTTTGCTTCATGGATCATGTTAAGCAAGTTATCCCGGTATTCCTGCGGACCATCTCCGACGCAAACAAACCGGAGTATCGGATTGGCTGCATAAGCAAGACTGGCTGCCTCGACAAATAATGCATGGCCCTTTACCGGATCTAGGCGGCCTACCAATCCCATAAGAATTTCACCGTTCACACATCCCAGTTTAGCTCGCACAGCCGTATTCTTGTTTTCCGCGGGTATAAAAACCTCTGTCAGTATCCCATTGGGAATAATTCGGATTTTTCCCACCGGCATACCGCGCCCTATCGCGTTCAACGCGCCAATATACGAATTGATCACAATGGTATCAGCAAATCTGGCAATATGATCCTCGACCCAGTAAAGCACAGTTGACAGCATGTCATAATCTTCTTTTCGAAGGTACGAATGCCTGATTGAAATAATCACGCGGGGAATTGAACAAAAAGGTCTCAAAATGATCGCCATGATATTTGCCGCAACCAGGTATGAAAAGATCACATCGGGTTTTTCCTGTCTGAAGATTTTGCAAAGAGCGAGCAAAAATCCAGGCACATCCCAGCGTGATTTTTTCGCGGCAGCAATCACTCGAATCCCCTTTTTCTGAAATTCGGGCAGCAACTTCCCCCCCGAATAGAAGGTTACAACAACCGGATCAATTTTCTGTCGATCCAGCGATTCAGCCAGTGTTAATAGTTGTCTTTCCGCGCCCCCCACGTTCAATGAGCGGGTAAGAAATAAGACTTTCTTCAAAATTTTTCACCTGAAGAGTTTTTGAATATCTGGTGTGATTGTATCTTAAGAGACAGGATTACGAGGCCAACCTGCATCTGATTTGATACTCATCCCGGGTAATCACAATAAGATACATTTTTCTGTATGCCGCAGGCAGAGGATCACACACAAATCAAATGGCGAAACCGGAAGGAAAATGCCGATTTCGCCATCTCGAATTCATTTGGAATTAGACGCTAATTCTCATTCCATGACTTGATGGCATCGGTCACAACGCGAATCTGCTCATCGGTCAGTTCAGGGAACATGGGCAGGGAAAGCACCTGATTGGCTGCCTTCTCGGATTCAGGAAAATCACCCGCTTTATAACCAAGATCGGCATGCGCGGGCAATAAATGAACCGGAATTGGATAATGAATTCCATGCTGAACGCCAACACTGGTGAGATGCGTCATAAGACTTTCACGATTCGTGGTGCGTACAGCGTACACATGGAATACAGGTTTCCCGTAGGGCATCACTTCAGGGGTAACCACCTTGCTGCCGGTTAGCAATTTCGTGTATTGTGCGGCATGCTTCCGGCGGGCTTCAGACCAGGATTCAAGGTACTTTAACTTGACATGCAAAATGGCACCCTGAATACCTTCCAGTCGATAGTTGTATCCTTTCAACACGTGCTGGTATTTCTTTTCAGCACCCCAATCTCGCAGCATGCGCATTGTGCGGGTGTATTCCGGGTTGTTGGTGGTGATCATGCCGCCTTCGCCATAAGCGCCCAGATTCTTGCCAGGATAGAAACTAAAGCAACCCATATCGCCCATGGATCCGGCTTTTTTGCCCTTATATTCAGCGCCATGCGCCTGAGCGGAATCTTCAATCACCACAAGGTTGTGTTTGCGGGCAATTTCAAGAATGGGGTCCATATCGGCGCACTGACCGTACAGGTGCACAGGCAGGATCACTTTCGTCTTTGTAGTGATAGCTGCTTCGATATTTTTCACATCCATGGTAAATGAGTGTGGATCAATATCCACAAATACCGGTTTCGCGCCGGTGTAGCAGATGGCAGCTACCGTGGCTACAAACGTGAATGAAACCGTGATGACTTCATCTCCGGGGCCAACCCCGGCTGCCAGCAAAGCCAGATGCAGGGCAGATGTGCCGCTATTTACGCCGATCGCGTTTTCCACACCGCAAAAGGCCGCGAAATCTTTTTCAAATGCCGAAACCTCTGCACCCAGGACAAATTGTGACGATTCAAGCACCCGACCGACAGCTTCATCGATTTCAGGTTTGATACTGTGATACTGTGCTTTCAAGTCTACAAATGGAATGGTCATTTTTAAGTATCTCCGCTAACTTAATCAATTTGAACAGGTTGCCCGCGTTTTGCCATGGACTGGTTGGCGGCTTCCAGAATTTTCACAATCCTCAGCCCCATCTCACCATCAGTCTGCGGTTTGCGGTTGTTTACCACACAATCAATAAAGTGAGCTGCCTCCGTTTTTAAAGCCTCGGTCGTGGCCAGATGCGGAGCCCACATATCCCCACTACGGTAGCTAACCAGCATCTGATAAACACCCTCCGCCCCGTCTGTCAGGCTGACTCCCTTGTCATATATCTTGATCTTTTCACTTGGCTCAATATCGTCGTAGACAATCATCTGCTTGTCGCCTCCAATGAGTGTTCGGCGTACTTTGACTGGAGCCATCCAGTTGACATGGAAATGCGCGATCAGATTATTCTGTAAATAGCAGGTTATATACGCGATGTCCTCCGGCTGTCCCTTAAGGTGGGCGATACCGGTCGCGGAAACGGCACCGGGTTGCTCTCCCAGAATAAAGTCCATGATCGAAAGATCATGCACGGCAAGGTCCCAAAGCACATTCACATCATGCTGGAATAATCCCAGGTTGATGCGCACTGAATCATAGTAAAGCAACTGCCCCATTTCACCACTGGTGATCAGTTCCTTGATTTTCATTACCGCCGGGGTGTAAATAAATGTGTGATCAACCATGACCACTTTATTCACTTGCGCCGCGGCTTCGAGCAATTTTTCGCCTTCGGCAACGGTACTGGTCATGGGTTTTTCCACCAGTACGTGTTTACCCATTTGCAAGGCCTTCATAGCCAGGTCAAAGTGCGTGGAAACCGGGGTGGAAATGACCACAGCATCCACGTCGGGTGAATTAATAAGATCTACAGGGTCTTCAGAAACCTGAACTGACGGGTATCTCGATCTTACGAGATTGAGCCGATCCGTTCGTTTGTCGCAAACATAGACAACCTGTGCATCTTTTGTCTCCGCGAAATTTCTGACCAAATTTGGGCCCCAGTAACCATACCCGATGACGCCGATGTTAACCATATAACGTCTCCCTGTAAAAAGAATTTATACGCTTACAGTCACCTTACTATCCTTGTTTCCTGTCATAAATCATATTATTACAACTGCCCAATCAGGACAAGAAGAAACAAGATCAAACTTTTGAGAACACGATTATCCGATTTCCCTTACCTAAAATCCTTGATAAATAAATGTTATCACAGGTTCCTGTAGTTGATATGTGAACGCGGCAGTCAGTAAAATCAGGCATGTTGTGACATAAAGCGCCACCATTGGTTTCGGAAGGTTTTGCCACCAGAGATCCCTTCCGCTTCTTTGTATAACAATGTCCAGTGCAAATGAAAGCAACACCAGGAGAAGAGGAACAACAGGAGAGAGATGTTTTGTAATCAACGGCAGCGCTGTCATGTGTTCAATGAAACGAATGGATTGATTCAATCCCTGAAAAGTAAATGGGATCCAGGTGAAACATATGATCAGAAATGTTAATACACGGAAGAGCCATTGGATGGGTAGTTTTAATCGATCAGGCCGCAACCCCGGAAATATCTGGTAGCTCAATCTCTCCATCACAAGCAGCGCTCCATGCCCAATTCCCCAGGATAGCATACCCAGAGTGACGCCGTGCCAGAACCCGCTGGCAAGCATTGTCAGCAATGGAGGAATCACAAAGGCCAGTACAATTCCCGCGGTTGAGGTAAGCCTTCCCAGTTTTCTTCCCAGGGGAAAATAGATGGTCTCACGAAGCCATGTCGTCAGGGAAATATGCCAGCGCGACCAGAACTCCGAGAAATTCCTCGCCAAAAATGGCTGTTGAAAATTTTGTGTGAGTTCAATACCAAAAAGCAGGCTTACTCCGCGAACAATATCTGTATAACCGAGAAAATCATTGTAGAGTTGAAAACCAAAAACAAAAAAAGACAACCAGGAGACTTGCGGATCAGGGCCTGACAACGGAGGCACAAGGATTCGCAACATATTCGCGATTAATACCTTGCGAATCAATCCATTCAAGATCAACCCCAGTGCCCGGTCTGCAAGCTGATTATTTACAGTTTGAAGATTTTCCAGACGTTTGAAAAATGTACCCGGTTTTTCAATGGGTCCGGAAACCAACTTTGGGAAATAAACCAGGTAAAGTAAAAAGTCAATCAGGGAAGGCAAATGGGAAAGACGCTTTAACCGAACATCCATTTGAAAACTGATCAATTGCAGGATATAAAATGAGAACCCTACCGGCAATATCCAGCCAATCGCATCTTCCCCCGGTGTCTGGATATACGGGCTGGTCAACCATTTCAACAATCCAAAAGCCAGAATGTTGCCAATCAGCATACAGGTTGAAAAAACCGTGTTTTTCTTCTGTATGGTAATTTGCGCTGCGAGAAAATTGACCAGTGATATCAATCCCAGAACAAACGCGTATCGTACATCAAGCAGAAAATAGAAAATATAGGAGCTGAAGAGCAGCCATATATGTTTCCATCGATCCGGTACCAGATGGAAGATGATGACCGCGGCCAGAACAAACCCGGCAAAATACCAAGAGACAATTTCCAAGCTTATCTATACCCCTGTTCAAGGAATCTTTCAGAAACAAACTTTGAAAACAAGACCGCACCCTGATAATTTAGATGATTCTCATTTCTCCAGTATCTGTTTTCATTCAAATCCGCTATTGTATTTCGGGTGCGGATGAACGGAACCTGATGTCTTTCAAGAATTGCCTGTACTGGCGCGATGAAATTATTCTCATAGGCGGCCTCTCCGCCTTCAACTAAAACGGGTAAATACGATGGTTTTATCGGCATCTCGATAATGACCATTTTTGTCCCCTTAACTCGCGCCTTTTCAAGTAGTACTACCAGGTGATCAATCGCTGTTTGGTCCATCGAATAGTTATGTAAAAGAAACCGGTCTTTATCAAGGCTTGAATCTCCATCCCCGGGAGACACTGATAATCCTCTGGGAGTCATTGATGCGTCATACATGGCTTCGGTTACCAGAAATTCGTGGTCTTTCCGGTTAAGGAGACCAAAGTAATACCAGGGAAGTCGAAAAGACCGCATGGACCAACGGATAAAATCAAACCCCTCGTCCGAAGAAAACACAGGCTGATCTGTCATTGAGCGGGTATTCTTTGCGGCGGGGTCAAATTCGATGGGAGATACTCCCAGCACGATAATATCCGGAGCTTTCCAATCCAATACCAGGTTCGCCAGTTTATTGGAGGATTCAAACGTCGCCCCAGATAAACCAAAATTCATACACACGGCAGGTTCAGCATCTTCCTTCGTGAGGCTGCCTTCAATAATTTCCGGCACCATATCCTGATCAACGATTGAATTACCCAGAAAAAGACAATTCACATCATTCAACGCGAAGTACCGTTTAAATTTAAGGCCAACTTCTGGATAGGCATACGACAACCCGGGAGCCGGTGAAAAAATGCGCTCCACCACGGCAGGGATATGGAAACACACTTCCAGAAAGATCAATAAACCGGATATGTATAAAAAAATCAGACCGATAACCCGAAAATCAGGTTTTTGAAGATTACAGGAGTTTGTTTTCATTCCAATTCTGGATCAAGCAGGAAGCCCGATAAATATTGAGCAAACATCCAAAATCAACCATTGTGGCTGGAAGTGGTCTTTGATTTGTGCCATTTTTCCAAATATTCTGTTATCAGAACGCTTGAATTGGCTTCACCCAGGATTGATCTGTGTGTCGATGGCACCAAATTTGATCGTATGGCTGCGCCAATTTTTACCGCATCCGCTCCAACCAGGTGACTCCACCCGGAATTTACGAGATCGATCCATGCTGTGGTGTCATCCACAATGATGCTGGGTACTTCGGCAAAATAAGCTTCCCTGGTTACCCCTCCTGAATCTGTAACGATGGTCCTCGCGTTCTTTTCCAATTCAAGCATATCAAAATAACCAACCGGATTGATAATTTTTATCTTTGAAGAATGAGCGATTGCATCCATAAGACCGGTTTCATTCATTACTTTTTGGGTGCGGGGATGAATTGGGAAGATTACCGGAATATCACTTTCACACAGGCCTTGAATTATCGCCTTGAGTCTTTCAGGTTGGTCAGTGTTTATGGCCCGGTGAACGGTTACGAGTATATATTCACCTTTTTTCAAGCCAGATTGATTCATGATATCAGAACGGGTTGCCGCCATCTGGCTCATGCGTGAAAATGTGTCGAGCATCACATCTCCCACAAAATAAACATGCCGTTCCATGCCTTCATGTTTTAGATTCTCCACAGCCCGTGCGGAGGCGCAAAAAATAACTTCGCTTATCCGGTCAACCAGAACGCGGTTGGATTCTTCCGGGATTGTTGAGGGATGCACGATTCGCAAATCAGTGGTGAAATTTCTTTCGCCGCCTTCAATGTGGACAATAGGCACCCCCAGTTTTACCAGGGTGATCGCGGCAGCCAATGTGGAATTAGTATCACCATAGGTGATTGCACAATCCGGCTTTTCTTTTTCAAGGATCGGTGCAAGCTCCCGCATCATCGCGGCGATCTGATTTACCGGGGTATTGGCGCCAACCTCAAGGTTGTAATCGGGGTCAGGAATTCCCAGCTCGTCAAAAAAGATCTTCGATAATTTGTAGTCATAATGCTGACCCGTGTGAACTAGAACATTTTTATGTCCGTGCCTGGCGAGTTCTGTCCCCACAGGAGCGGCTTTTATAAATTGGGGTCTGGCACCAACAATGCTAATTAATTTCATCAAGGTCTTTCGCCTCAAAAATTGGATCTAATCCCGGTAATTTTAAACCATCAGGTCTCGATAAATAGCAGCCACTTTATCGATCAAAATATTCGGATCAAAATTTTCAGCCGCATGGCGGTTGGCGGTAGTCCCAAGCAACCGGCGTTTTTCTGAATTTGCCAGAAGATCAAGGATTGCCCGCCTGTAATCTTCGGGAGTATTGCTGCATAAAGAAACCCAACCGCCCTGCAAATCCCCATTTGCTTCAGCAGGAAGATCATTTATGACAATGGGAATACCAAGCAACGCGCTTTCGATCAGAGATTTTGATATTCCCCAGTAATCACAATGGGAAACCAGAAGATCGCATTCGGTTAACATTTTCAGCAATTCATGATTGGGCATGGATGGAACAAATCTAACTTTCTCATCCAACCCGAGTTCATGTACCAGATCCTGTATCTTCTGGCGGTAAGGTCCATCTCCCACCAGGTAATACTCGCAATCAATATCCTTGACAGCCCGCACAATATTTTCAGGGTTCTTTTCGCGGTTCATTCTATTAATGGTGATCAATTTTGGTGGATTGGAAAGCGTGTAGCTCGTTTTGCGAGGGATATTTCGAGCACCCACGGCATTGTAAATCACCTGAATATTACGTGCGCCATATTCTTTCGCGTAACGGACAATAGGGCTGTACACTGCAATAACTGCGTCTGAATTCTTCAGGGAAATCTTTTCCAGTTTCTTGCGGAAGATGTGAATAAACTTTTGAGTAAAGGTGCCAAGATCATCCCTGTCCCATACACCGTGAAGAGACAAAACGTAAGGAATGCGAAGATCTTTTTTGATCTCATACGCAAGATACCCTTGAATAAAGCTGTTGTGCACGCGCACCAGATCAGGTGAGATGCCTTTTACAAGGCTCATACATCGACCTACCCAATTCCTCAGCAGGAACGGCTGCCATCCCAGCGAACTTTTGAAAGATGGCGCGGGAATGGAGTGGACAAAGACGCGGGCATTTCCCCCCGTAAATTGCATTTTTTCAACATTCACGGAATCCAAAACCGTTGTCAGGATGTGAATCTCATCAAAAACATCTCCTGGATTGTAATAACCAGGAGGATATTCACCTTTATTCAGAATGGCAGAAACGGGGTAATTCACAATTACAAGCAATTTCTTCGTCAATGTAAAACCTCAGTTATTATGACATCTCCGAACAAGAACCAGGTCGGATTCACTTAATTGGTTCGTTTATAATACCATCCAATGGATGTTTCTTTCGCCCCTCAATTTGCACTCAACAATTTGACTCTCCGCCCGCGGCAGGAGATCACAAAACCTCTCTGGGATCAATTCGCCGAGGCTTCACCATACGCGTGGTTGTATCATACCTTTGATATGCAGGACGCCATCGAAACATGGCCCGGGAAGAGCGATATGAGCTTTGCGCTCATTGATGAAGAAAAAAGCGGCCAAATTGTAGCTATTGTCCCCCTGCACCGTGTAGACCGCCCTTTTTTAAAACTGTTCAAGAATTGTTCGCTTGAATCCATGGGGGGTATAGCATTTCATCCTCAATTAACTCAAAAACAGATGGATGTGGTAGCTGAACTGGCCATCCAAAGTATTCGGGAACTTGGAAAAAAGAATTCAGCCGAAGAGATTCGTTTCTATTTATCTCCCCTAACGCCTTTTCTCAGAGAACCCGCGGCATCAAGAATCAATCCGTTGATCTACCTGGGAGTCGAGAACACCCCATCACAAACCTACTTGATTGACCTCAACCAGACAACAGACTCCATATGGAACAACATGGATGGATATTGCCGAACGCACATCCGTAAGGCAGAAAAAACAGGATACACGGTCAGACAGGCGGCTGTGGAAAACGACCTGGAAACGTATTATCAACTGCATTGCCGTACATACCATAGAACCGGAGTAACACCGCATCCATACGCGTACTTCGAAGCCATCTGGAAGGATTTCGTATCTTCCGGCAAATCCGTTGTATTCTTTGCCGAATTGGAAGGTAAAGTTGTAGCGGCAGATAATGAAGCGGTTTACAAAAAAGCGGTGTCGGGCTGGACAGCCGCCGGTGAAGGGAAAGCCACCACGGGAGTTAACAACCTGCTGCACTGGACAGCCATAAAATGGGCAAAAGAAAATGACATGCAATTATACGAAAGCGGTGAAGGTTTCCCCGGTGAATTGGATGGAAAACGCAAAGGACTAACCGATTTTAAGAAGAGTTTTGGCGGAGATTTGTTTCCGCTGTATCGTGGAAGAATCCTTTGCCGGCCGGCACTCTATCATTTTCGTGGATTTTGGAAAACAATCCGATAAGGACTGCTGTGGGAAAAGGAACCTGCTACCCTTTCGTTGAAAATTACTTTACCCGAGCCATTCAACCCGGTAGTACCGTGCTGGAAACCGGTTGTGGTGGGGCAATGTACAGGAAGTTGATCCAGAATCTGGGCGGTGTGTATACAGGATGCGACATCTATAACTCCTTATACCAGACGGATCATGACCTGGATGTATATTGCAGTTCAAATAAACTGCCCTTTTCCAATAACTCCTTTCATTTTGTGTTCAATCAAGGCGCCTTTGACTATATGCCTGAACCGCAAACGACATTGTCAGAAGCGTACCGGGTTTTACGCCCGGGCGGGCGCCTGACCATCTTCACCTACCGGAAGGATATTCTGGAAGAAATTGACCGAAATTGCGGGGAGCGCAAACGAGATTGGGAACTAACCCATCATGTATTTTCTCAAAAACAACTACTTGGATGGTTACGCGATCAGGGTTTTAAGGCACAGGAGATCACCTCTCACTTGGATACCTTGATGACCAAAGGCTATAAACGACGCATTCTTGATTTTCTGGGTGTATATATGTTTCTTCAGGCGAAATACAGCATATGGAGAATCTTTGAAGCGGTGAAACCTGAATGAATTCCATTAAAGACTTTTTTCGCTCTCTATACATCCCCAGTGATCGAACATTAAGCGCACATTCGGAAGACGGTATTACCTGGACACGCGATAAGGGTATTCGATTGGAAAAAAACCGCTGCATTCAGGCTGACAGCGCTTTTTATTGCTTTCTTCACCAACCGGATGACCTGGCCGGTAAACACGAGATGTATTTTCATACAACCACACGGTTAAAAAATAATTGGCATACTTGTATTCAAAAAGCCATATCGGATGATGGATTACACTGGCAAGGGAAAAATCAGATCATTCTTTCAAGCGATCAACAGGGTGGTGAGTTTTCACAAATACGCGCGCCTTTTGTCAGGAGATTTGCTTCCGGGTGGAGACTTTACTTTTCTGCCAAACAAAATGGGAAACCAACCGGAATTTATTCAGCCGTTTCAAAGGATCGCCTGACCTGGAGCATTGAACCAGGTGCGCGGATTTCTGTTGAGATGTTCACTGAAACCGAAGATCTGGTTGATGGAATCAGTGATACCTCGATTATCGTTCTGCCAGATGGAACTTACCGGATGTACTTTTCGGTCTACCGCGATTCGGTTTACAAACAAAATATTTGCAGCGCACGATCGTTTGATGGCCTGTCTTGGGATATTGAGCCGGGCATTCGCATAAATTATGGCGCAAAAGGATGCCGTTTTGTCGCCAATAATCCCAGCGTTATTCAGATCAATAATGTGTGGAATATGTACTTCCGTGGTTCAAACAATATGCCCATCAAAGACAAAATATTCAGGGCTGTATCGAAAGACACATTGAATTGGGAGTTTGTTGGCCCTGTTCTGGCACCCAACCCATTTAACCTTAAAGAACGCCATGAAGTTGCCCACCCATACGTTTACAAAACCCGTGATGGGCTATTCAGAATGTTTTACACAGGCTGTGGTGGTACGATTCTTGACCGTTTTGCATTTCAATACTACGAAAACCATTACAGGCAAAACAAGATACCCGTAATCTACAACTAATATCTATGTCAGTCCGAATTCCCAATCCCAAACACAGTGCCAGTCTGGTTTCCCGGTTTGCTTCCGAATTTGTAAACCGCGCCAGTTCGTTTATTGTATTTCCCCTGATGATCAAGTATCTTTCCGCGGAAGCATACGGGGTCAATACACAGATACAGACACTCTCTACATATTTGTTGACATTGGCCAGTCTGGGTCTGGGCTTTTTTGTGATCAGGGAGTATTCCGGAAATATTGAAATAAAAACTTTGAGTGCAAGGTTTAGGTCTTCAATTTTTCTGGTGACAGTTTCATCCATTTTGGTGGGGTCAGTTTTTCTTTTACTTCCAGCGCAGGTTAACCAATTGTTCTTTCGTGTTACATGGGCAGATGCGGTCATCCAATGGGGTTTTGGATTGATCCTGTTCTCTGGTCTTGAACAGGTTATCCGCGATTTCCTCCGCGCCAGGTTACGAATGGTCGCGTACTCAATCTCGCAGATCATGCAGGCGGTTATTTATGTCGCGGGCGTTTCAGTTATTCTGACCACCGGAGGAAACCTTCTTCAAATTATTCAATTAACGGTGATATTGCGGGCGGCTTCTTTTTTGGGGATGTTCATTTTTTTGCTGGTTGTCAGGGAAGTCGAGTTGTTCGGAAATTTTATCTCGCTGAAAGAACAGATGAAAATCATCCGATGGGGACTTCCCATCGTAGCTTCCAGTCTGAGTGTTTCATTTCTGAGCAACGGCGACAGGGCTCTATTGGGCGCACTCACAGATTCTGTATCTGTAGGTGTATATGGCGCGGCGTATCAACTGGCGAACGTCCTGCTTGCTTTGGGGGCGCCTTTCTGGTCAATGTTATATCCTCTTATTGCCACCTATAAAAATTCACATGATCCCTCCAGCCTCTCCAGGGTGAGCAAGAGATACTCCAATGCATACGCAGCCCTGGGAATTCCTGCCTTTTTCGGGCTTCTCGTTATAGGAACGCCCACCCTGGGATATTTTGGCAGGAGTGTTTTTGAAATCCCCTTACACGTTTTTCTATTTATCATGCTGGGAGTTTTTATCTCCCAATTTTGCGCGCCAATTCTTTATATGGCGTACGTGTATCAAAAACCCAGAACCATATTCCTCATCACAACCATCAGCGCGCTGGTCAATTTGGGGTCAAATTACATTCTCATTCCCTATCTGGGTATCTTTGCCCCCGCCCTTAATACAACATTAACCTACACATTGATGGACTATCTTTTGATTCGTTTGATCCCATCAACCGGATTTAAAGAGAGCGAACTTTATGACTACGCGAATATTTTCAGATACATCCTTGCCGGCGTTGTTATGACCATTGTGTTGGTGATAGTCAGTAACTACATTCAGTTCAACCTGGTCAATCTATTTCTTTTAATAGCCGGAGCAGCCATAACATACGCGATCACGCTCTTTTCGCTATACAGGTTTAGTTTTTCAAGAATGATCAAACCGCTTTTAGGATGAACGTTAAATACGTTATTATATGCACGCTAAAATGACCTCTTTTTTACAGGAACCAATGAATAAAACACTGGAAGCTGATATCCGCCGGCATATTCGCGAAAAATATACCGGCATTTTCACCGAAGAACACATGGAACGCCATTTTCAGGACTATGCCGGCTTTGAGCTGGCCGAAACCCAATTGCGCCAGGTGCAGGATGTCACCGGCCTGCGGGCTGGACAAAATCTGCTGGACATCGGCTGCGGATACGGCTCCTTTGTGATGGTTTGCCGCAATGCCGGGATAGCCGCGGAAGGTATCGATGTCGCCGATTATGACATCGGTTTCGCCCGCCGGCGCCTGGAAACGGAAGACAACCAGGTCAAAAGCGATGAGATTTTCCATCTGGGTGACGGGCAAAATACCGGTCTCCCCGCCAACCATTTCAACGTGGTCACTGCCTGGAATCTGTTGGAACATGTCCCTGATTTTCGCCTGCTGATCAGTGAAGCGTACCGTCTGCTCAAACCCGGTGGAACGTTTATTGCCATCGCGCCCAATTATTTCTCCTTCCGGCAGGAAGCACATTATCACGTACCCTGGTACCCTTTCTTCCCCCGACGATGGGCGCATCAATACTTGATCAAGCGTGGATTGAATCCATCCTTCTTTGATGAGGATATTCATTATGTATCGAGCTGGGGTATCGAGTCCGCCCTGCGGAAAACCGGCTTCAAGTCCATCATTCTGGGCAACTACAAACTGGATCACCCCGAGGTTATCCATTCAACCGGGCTGCGCCAAAAACTGGAAACATTGAACCGGTACCATCTGACTTGGCTGGTGAAAACAATGTACTGGCTTGAATACTGGAATCCAATGAAGCCAATAATTTACCTGGTGGCAGGGAAGTCCGCGTGAACGGAATCCCCTTGCACCTGAAATTACTTGACCGTGCCGGGCGTTTGTTCCCCGGTGTTTTTTGGAAACGATACAGCTCGCTTGCACGCCAACAGGGATTTGACCGTCTCTACCTGCTCCTATCGTTTGATTGTGACACCCCGGATGACGCGCTGGCAGCACAGGTGATTGATGAATGGCTGTTTGAACAAAATATTCAACGCTCCTACGCGGTTCCCGGGACCATGCTGGAGGCAAATCCGGCAATATACAAAAGCATTGCGGGAAAGGGCGCTGAATTTCTTAACCATGGGTATCTACCCCATACGCAACAGACAGATGGCGTTTACCGATCAACCACCTTCTACGCGGATATGGATCCTGCCGCAGTTGAGGAGGATATCCGCAAGGGGCATGATACCGTCCTGAAGGTTCTGGGAAGACAGCCGGCCGGGTTTCGCGCCCCGCATTTTGGAATGGTTCCTATGGAAATGAAAGAGAACCTGATCCTTCCTGTTCTTCGGAATCTGAAGGAATATTACTCGACCCAGACAACACCGTTCGAAAACATTCAGCATGGACCGATCTGGTGGAAGTACAACTGGCCGGAGTTCCCCGTTTCTGGAAGCACACTGGCACCTTTTTCCATTCTGGATTCATTCTCCTACATTGAAAACCCGGCAAATCGCAAGGTTTCTGGGCGTTTTTCCACCATATTGCGCCAAACCATCCGGCAATTGCGCGAGTGGAAGGTATGCGGTCTTCTGAATATTTATGTTGATCCATCACATGTGAGTGATGACCCCGCATTTCGGGAAATCATCACAACCCTGGGCGAATCGGGTATACCCTCCCTTACATATTCTCAGGCCTTGGAAATATGCGGGCAGGAAGCAGCCGGATGAAGAACCTGCTTGCCATTTCCTGGTGCATGCCGCCCATCATCATGCCGCGGTCCATCCAGGTTTCCCGCTTGCTTGCCGCATTGGTAGATTCGGGCTGGCAGTCCGACGTGGTCTGCGTTGACCCCGACTCTTTCCGCGAAGGCGTTCACACACTGGATGTATCATTGGAACGTCCGGCTGGTGGACAGGTACGCAAACATCCAGTTCCATCGCTGGAAGATTGGATTCTTGTACGCGGTTTGAATCGCCTTTTCCCGTCGCTGAATATCATGCCAGATGGCAAATGGGTCTGGAAGAACGCGGCATTTCGAAAATGCGAATCGCTGGTGGCTAAACATAGATTTGATGCGTTGGTCAGTTTCGCCCAGCCCTGGACGGATCATCTGGTGGGATTACAGGTTAAAGAGATCACCAACCTGCCATGGATCGCCCACTTCAGCGATCCATGGGTTGAAAATCCCTATGTCAACAGTTCTTCCCGCGTTAAAGAGAAATTGCGCGCCATGGAACGCGCAGTGATCGAACACGCCGATGCGGTTGTTTTTGTGTCACAGCAGACGGCCGACCTGACCATGGAGTTTTACCCGGCTGAATGGAAACAAAAAGCGGTAATCATTCCCCACGGCTATGAAACAGACGCTGCCGTGATGGAAAACCCCACGGATACCGGTAATTCTCCGGTCGAATTCGTCTATACAGGCAACTTTTACGGCCGGCGCAAACCACAAACGCTGTTGGAAGCTGCCAGCCGGTTGAACGCCGACCCTCGTTATGTGAACCGATTCAGGCTGCGTTTTGTGGGACCAGGCCAGGCCGAGGGGATGGAAATATGCAGGCAGTTAAACCTGGAAAATATCGTCCACTTTGAAGGCGCAGTGACTTTTGAACACAGCCAGGAATTCTGCCGGAAAGCCGATGTTCTGCTGGTCATCGATTCACCATCAGACTCGCCCAGTGTGTTTCTGCCCAGCAAGCTTATTGATTACCTTGCCTTCCGCAAACCCATACTGGGTATCACCCCTTTGCAGGGTTGCGCCGCTGATCTCATCCGCGAACTAGGTTGCCCGGTAGTTGATCCCACGGATGTAGCAGGAATCGCGGATGAACTGGCTGTCTTCATCGACGCGAAACAGAAAGGATCAACCATCCTGCCCACGCCGTTTGAGACGATAGCCGGTCAGTATCACATCAAGAATGCTGCCGGAAAATTGAACGAGCTTTTGAATAAGCTGACTGTCTGAACGCCTATCCTACGGGCATTCAAGTTCAGACTTTACGCGCTCAACCCAGGGTTGTGATACGGCTTCATTTTGTCGGGCAACCGCCTGCAGGCGTTTCCAATCGGCGCATAGCGTCTTGCCCATGTTTTCGGTCAGCTCGTTTGCCTTTACCGTTAATTGGTACGCGCCTTCCCAGTCTCCGCTGTTGGCAAGCCCATCGATGAAGGGTTCGTATTCCATGCCTACAGCCGGTGTCAGGTTCTTTTCCGAAGCGGCTTTATTCAGGTCAGCGATATCATCCCACCACCCGAACTGGCGGGCCAGATCGGCTTTTTCATAGTAATAACACCAGTCATGTTCCGGTTCAGGGCCGAAGATACCTTCCGGCGAGACTCGAGGGTCAGGGTTTTCAGGCAAAATCTGCTCCAGGTTGGATATCTGCGCGAGTTTGGCCTCCGCGGAAGTGATCAAGGGTGAGAATTCATCTTCCGGTCTGAGGATGCGCATGCAAGCCTGACCGGCTTTGTAGTTGGGAACAATGCCGTTGGAGGTTGATCCGGTAAATTTTATATTGCGAATGGAATACTTTACCGGCAGATCAGGTACAAAATCGGGAATATCATTTCCATACGCGCGCATGGAGCTAAAGAACCAGTAGGGAATCTGGTCTGATGTCATATCCGGCGCATAGATGGCATTCATGGCATAACTGACCGAATAATCGGCGATCAACCCGAAGGGCATTTTTGTCCCGAACAGCGCTGTTCCAGGTTTCATGGCAGGAACACGCCAGTAAAACTGCCAGTAATAATCCCGTTGGATGTCCCAATTCAACCGGTAGCGATTGACTGTGCGGATCTGCATGGAAATGGACAGGGCCAGCAGCAAACCGAGCAACGCGGACTTTTGCAGTCGGCGGTATCCCAACCGGCACGCCAGTGTGACCAGAATGATCACCACGCCAAACATCGGTCCCAGGGAGAAACGGTCGGACCATTGCCCGACAATCACCTGCCGGTCTGTGATCCAGACGGGCAACCCGCCAGCCAGCAATACAGCACCGCCCAGCAATAACCACTCTCCGGTAAACACGTTGTCAGAGGTTCCATCATCCCGTTTTTCAGCGGCCAGAACAAACCCGGCAACCACGGCAGCCAGTCCGCCCATAAACCAGCCAAACCAGGACGCTTTGGAAGCCAGGTCAATCTCATCTGCCTCAATGGTATTCGTCCAGATAAAGATCAACAGATACAGGCAATCCTGAAGGATATTCTGGATGAGATGCAAAACCATTCCGAAGGGGTCTTTT